>JNJK01000023.1:0-69273 GCA_000701625.1 Lachnospiraceae bacterium MC2017 | reverse complement strand
TTCGTTCGTTCGTTCGTTCGTTCGTTCGTTCGTTCAGATTATGCGTCAGCTTAATCATAACTGCAATACCTTTTCCCACATTTCCATACTCACCCTAAAAATCTGTTACTATTCACTCGCTCACGTAACAGATTTTGTCAATTATATCATTTGATGAAGCGATAGTAAAGAAGCCACAATGTTACAGTTTACAGGCAAACTGCGCACTAGTTACAGTTCAGACCCAATGTCATTCACTTAACGGAATTCTATGAAAAATATAGGAAAATTTGTTTCCAAACAGTTGTTCTTGCATTGTGCATATGTTATACTTTTTCTCAGAACAAAGGTTCTTATAGCAAATCTGTTGTTCCATTTTTTTATTATGTTAAAATGAAGGAGAAATATCGTAATCAATGGGCGAAAAGGACATTACCGAGAAAACACTCGAGGATTACAATGATGTATTTGCCGACATCATGAATGTACTGTTATTTGATGGAAAACAACTCGTAAATGAAAGCGAACTATCAAATACCAGGACAAAATCACAGTTAAAAATCAATGGTACCATCCACGAGCAGGAACGCGATAACGTAAAGATCTGGCAGCATAACCGAATCAGAATTGCAATGATCGGATTCGAAAATCAGAGCACTGTGGATAAATATGAACCGGCCAGAGTCTTGAGCTATGATGGTTCATCGTATAAAGAGCAGCTTGTCGAAATCGATAACTGTCGAAGGAAAAAGAAAGACGTTCCTCCTCTGGTTCCGGTTGTTACACTTGTAATTCACTTTGGAAAAGACAATTGGCTCAATCGCTCTTTATATAACTGCATATCCATACCGGATTGTCTGAAAAATTACGTAAGCGATTATAAGATCAATCTAATAAATATCAAAGATCTGTCACGAGATCAGATTGATCAATTTAAGAGCGACTTCCATATAATCGCGGATTATTTTTACAAAATCAACCGAGGTCAGGAGTATGTTCCGGATAACAAACAAATGGATCATCCGGACGCTGTTCTGAAACTCATGACAGCTTTAACCGGCGATAACCGTTTCGAAGAAACCAGCCGTATATTGTCTGCAGCAGGAAAGGAGAACCTAACCATGTGCGAAACATTAGATATCATAGAAGCTAGAGGTGAGGCTAGAGGCGAGGCTAGAGGAATCCAAATTTTCATCGAGGACAAGCTCGAAGATAATATCCCCGATATCAAGATCATCGAGAAACTCAGGGACAAATACGGCATGACAGAATCCATGGCGAGATCCCGAATCCAAGAATGCAGAGAAGCGATGAAATCAAAGTAACTCCATACCATCATAATAACTCTCCATCAGGCTCGATAAGTGCTCCGCATAATTGAAAAAGCCTCATAACACTGTTTTTTACACAAAGTGACGACCGCCCGAAGGGCTACATCATACACGTGAACACATCGCCTCGTTCACTTAGTATGATGTACCCCTCCGGGCGGTCTGAGTTATCTCTTGCAAAAAACTCCCAATATAAGGATACATTTAATACCTTATATCAGGAGTTAATAGTCCCAAGTATTCTATTGTCTTTATCATGCGTTCAGCTTACAGATTCTTCTGCAGTTCCATTACAGCCTGGAGAGATAATCCAGTATTTATTGCAACCTCTTCCGGAGCACTTCCGGATTTGAGGAAGTTCCTTGCAATGTTCTCTGATACACGCTTTGTTACGATTGTTGTATTCTCCGCAACATTAGCAGCTATCGCATCCAGTTTTTCCTGTTCTATTATCTGCTCTACTTGTGTCTTCATAAGCATCCTCCTTATCTTTTCTGCAAAAGGTTTTAATATCACCTTATCACAAAAAACAAGTAATCCCTTCATTCACTCTCTCGAAAATCTCATCTCCATCAATCTCTGACAGAAATGCTTCCTCGAGATGCATCTTAAAGGCGCCCATGTCAAGATCTGGTTTGGTTCGTTTTCTCGTTACATCTGCTGTATAGATGATCAGTACCCTGAGCTTCGGATAGTACTTGAGTTCATTATATAAAGTCTTCGCAAGCCTTGCAATGTAACCAGCCCGCGTGGGGAGGTCACATCATACTAAGCGGACAATTCGAGCCGGAGGCAGAAGCGCGAGCATAGCTCAGGTGCGAGAGGCACTGTCTGAGGGGATTTTGTTCATCGCGCGGAGCGCATGAGCACAAAATCCACGAGTTGCCGAAGCACCTGATGATAGGCGGCGCAGCGCTTCAACGGAGGCGACGTGTCCGCGTGTATGATATGACCTCTCCACGCAGGCGTCACTATCTCTCACAAAATAAAGAAGTTGCAACACCCGCAGATGTGAGAACTACTTTTATACAATAAGGTCCGACTTTCTCTTAAAAAAATCTTTGACAATTACCTAAACGAATTCAGTGCGTTCAGGAATTCTTCTCCGTATTTTTCGTATTTGTATTCACCGACACCGCTGATCTCCAGCATTTCTGCTTTGGTATGCGGTCGTGCTTTACTCATGAGCACCAGCGTCTTATCCGCAAAAATGATGTACGGATGTGTATGATGCTCTTTTGCGAGTTTTGTACGAACTTCGCGGAGTGCATCAAATATCTCACGGTCACTTCCGCTCATGCTGTCAAGCATGGACTGCTTGCGCTGTCTTCTGGACATTCCCTCTGATGCCTGTGCGCTGTAAGCCGCTGCTCTCTCTGAATCGTACTCTGCGTCTCCCAGTCCTTCAGGGATATTGAACGTAATGCTTCGCTCACGTCTGACTCTTTCTTTTGACGCATATTTAGGAGACTCGCCTGTTCCACGTCCTAAGCATACCGAGCAGTTATCGCACTTTGCTTTTCCGACTTCTCCAAAGTACCTCAGGATGTAGTCTCTGAGACAGGTCTTTGAGAAGCAGTAAAAAGTCATCTTTTTCAGACGTTCTCTGTCACGTTCACGGATGACTTCTTTTTCTTCCTCGGTCATGTCCTCATTTTCGTTATCGAGATTTATGAAGTATTCATTCATCTTGACGTCACGACCGCTGTAAAAAAGCATACATTCCGCCATTTCACCGTCTCGTCCGGCTCTTCCGGCCTCCTGATAATAGCTTTCCATGTCTTTTGGCATATTGAAATGCACCACGAATCTGACGTCAGGCTTATCAATACCCATTCCGAAAGCATTTGTTGCGACCATTATCTGCACTTCACCGTTTATAAACGCTTCCTGATTACGGCTTCTGTCCTCTTCACTCATTCCTGCATGATATGCCGCTGCCGAAAATCCGTCCTGTATAAGTCTCTCCGTCACCATTTCCACATTTTTCCGTGTTCCACAGTAAACAATTCCGGAAAGTCCCGGCATGGCATCTTCTTTTTCACGAATATAGAATCTGAGCGCTGCGTACTTATCCTTCGGCTTTTCTACTGCAAAGTACAGATTATCACGGTCAAAGCCTGTTGTTATACACTTCGGATCTTCTAGTTCAAGTATCTTTCTTATATCGTCACGAACCTGTCTTGTTGCTGTCGCCGTATATGCGCCGAGAACCGGTCTTTTCGGAAGCTTTTTTACAAAGTCCATGATCTTCAGATAGCTCGGTCTGAAATCCTGTCCCCACTGCGATACGCAGTGTGCTTCATCAACTGCAAGAAATGAGATATTTACTCTAGGATCAAGCGCAAAGTCCAGAAACCTCGGCGTATCCAGTCTCTCAGGAGCCACGTATATGAGCTTATATCTGCCTGTTTTTGCGATCTCAAGTGCTTTTTCGTACTGTCTGGCTGTTAGCGAGCTATTGAGATACGCTGCATGAACTCCCGCAGCATTAAGCGACGCAACCTGATCTTTCATAAGCGAGATCAATGGCGATATGACTATGGTTATGCCCTCAGCGAGAAGCGCCGGTATCTGAAAGCACAGTGATTTTCCGGCTCCCGTCGGCATGATGCCAAGCGCGTCCCTGCCAGAGATCACAGCTTCGATAAGCTCTCCCTGCCCCGGCCTGAATGATTCATAACCGTAGTATTTTTTTAATATATCTTTTGCATCGTTTATTGTTTTCATGTGTTTAATTATCGGCATTCCTGTACGTCCATCTCGTCCATGCTCTTTGCTAATGGCAAATTTGCATGGCTGAACGCGTTCAATGTTTACGATTGTACACGTTTCACAGCCTCAAGCCACGCATATCCATCGCGCTCTGTAGGCTCTACCATGGCGCCTTCGCCCCATTCATTCCATGCATTAAGAAAAACAAAGTCGCAATCCCGTCCGCTGACCTTATTTTTTAATGCGCGTAGCGTCTTTTCAAAAACCTCAGGAGATGCGCCGGTGTAAATCAGTCCCTTGTAGTCACGTCTCGGAGTATTGTCCCATTTTGCGATGATTCCGGGGTACTCATTTTCTTCATACGGACGAGATGCAATGCTGTCAAGTATCCACCTTATAGGGATGCGTCTCTCGACTATCATGCGTCCATTTCCGCCTGTGATCTTTGACACGATGATATTCCTAATATGTCTCACACATGTGCCAAGGATATATCTGCATCTCCTCACCCTACTGAAATGATGATTTAAGGTACGCCCCGGCTCAAAATCATACCAGCCGTCCATGAGATCACGTCTGCTGTCCGACTGCTGTGCTGTATTTCCACCGATCCAGAAAAGGCCGTCAAAACCGGCTTCACGAGCCCATCTGTCCCAGCACTCTTTCATCTCTGCAAGCTTCTCAATATCGTGTGTCCTGTATATCTGAAAAACCGGTCTGTTTCCAACCTTTATGTATCGCGGATCCCTGAAAAAACGGAGATTATAATCAAAGTGCCTCTTCCAGTCAGTTCTATCACCATATTCCTGCGCCATGAGGACATTTTCCTGCAGTCCGTACCAAGTACGGGTCCAGGTCTCGTTCGCCCATGCTATGCAGTAATTAAGCTTTATCTCCGGATGAGACAATAGTATCTCCATCGGCTTTTCCATAAGCTGATGCCCCTTAAACCAGTACTGATAGATAGAAAAACCGTAGACTCCGTACTTTTCTGCAAGTTCTGCCTGTCTCTTAAAAGTGTCCGGCTGATCATTTACCAGATCGTAATACCCGTCAAACGGCACTTCGGGCTGGTTATGTCCGTTAAAGAGCGGCTTTGCACGTTTTACTGCAGTCCACTCCGTGTAACCTTTTCCCCACCATTCATCATTCTCAGGAAATGAGTGATACTGCGGGAGATACATTGCTATGATCTTCATTCAGCTTTTTCTCCACTCTCTGCTTCATGTGCTATCGCGCCTATGGCGTAGTAAAGAACAGGTACTGCCAATGCGAAACTCATCATATTTGAACCAATGGATATCATTAGTGTCACTATGATAATACCTACTTCCGGTGCCGTTTTCTTTAGATTCTTAAAACCTCTTTTTAATATGAGGAGCATCAGAAATACAAATAATGATGTGCCTATGATTCCCATTTCAACGTAAAGCTTTGCGATACCGCCATCTGCAATTAGATGCTCTGTATATCCGATGGCTCTGTGACCGTTTGCACCGAGACCATTACCGAGCCACTTATTAAACATATTGTTTGCGGCTCCAACCCACTGATCCGAACGCTGTCCGATCGCTCCCGGAAGAGACACGAGTCGAGCAGCAACTTTTTCAAATGCTCTGTGAAATACTACGATAAGTCCTACAAATCCCGCTGCCAGCACTCCGCACTCTGCCGCAAAAAACTTTTTCGGAAGCATGTGAAATGTAAAGAAAACAAGATAATTCATGTAGAGAACTATCACGATCGCTGCCACCATAGCAGCTCTCTGATTGCTGAAAAAGGCAAGGAATGCGCAGAAGAAAAACATTATCTTGCCCTTTCTGCCTTCGGACGCAATGAAAAAATGCGCTGCTGACAGCATGGCTGCTGACGACAGATATCCCATAAGAGTGCTTCCGATAACAGAATGCATCCTGACTCTCATTGTCGGCGCATCGGGAAGTGAAATATATTCCAGCCGAAAAAGATAGTTTATATAAAATAAAGGAGCCGCCACATAAAGAATTATTCCTATCACACCTATCAGTGCAACTGACAATAAAAAATTTCTATGAAAGGCATCTCTGCTCTCACTGAAACGTCCCAGGAAATAAAATCCCATGGGAAGTGCAGTTGTGAATAGTTCTCCAAGATACACTGATATCGGCATTCCGGAGCCTGCAACAGTCCATAACCCCGACAAAATATTGTACAAAAGCCAGAGGCACATTATGATATCGACGGCCGGCAGCTTTTGGGACACAGCCTTTAAGCTGTCCTTTTTCATAATTCCAAAGAGCAGCAGTCCTGCCCAGAATATCAGCATAAATGCAGCAGAAAATACTCCCGGATGGATCACATCCAGTGAGATCATACTCAGAACATATACGAGCAGTATTGCAGGATAATACCACTCTCCTATGATAAACATTGCTTTTTCTTTCATCTTGTTCCCTCTGTTTCTGTGAGGATCGACACGACTTTTCCCCAGGATGACTCCATATCCGCAGTAAATACTGGTTCAACAGGATTTATCTCACCTATGATCACCTTTTTCATGAGATCTGCCAGTTCTTCCGGCTTAAACGGATCAAAAAACCACGCATTTGCATATCCATCAAGAACTTCTCTTGTAAAAGGTGTATCCGCTGCCAAAACAGGTACTCCAAACTGACGCGCTTCTGCCGGCGGATATCCAAAAGTCTCAATATATGACGGAAAGATCAGTGTCGACGTCTGATAGCGTCTCATAAGTTCCGCTCTTGGAAGTGAGCCGAGCCACTCTATTGCTTCGTCATTTTTTTCCGTATCATCTATCCACGGAAGGTCAGACGGCTCCAGTGTAAATCCGGTCTTAAACCCTTTCACACCTTCTTCTCTGAGGATTCGTGAAGCCTTCAGTATCGCCGAATGATTTTTGTAATATATCGGACCTGCAGGAAATATGAAATTTCCATTCTTCCATGATAATGACAGATCTCTGAATCCGGACAGATCTTCTATGTCAGGCAGTACCGCAGAAATGCGTTCCTCCGGTATCATGTCCTTATCCATGACTGCTCTCTTCATCCAGTCTGTCTGCACTATCACATGATCAGCAATTTTTACTGACTTATCAATATTTGATGCAATGAGATACTGATACATTGCCAGCTCGCGCTCACCGGACTTTATAAATGAAAACCTCTTTGTATCCTGAAATCCGAGAGGCTGATGTACATAGAGTACTGTTCTGACCTTCGTGCCATCAGTTTTTCTAATGCGTTCAGTCCCCTTCGGAAGAGTATTCTGCATTGATAAAATAACATCCGGCTCGAGCCCTGCCAAAAATGACGCACCATGTACGGAATCAAAAGCCAGCCGGTGCATTTTTGACCTTTTCACATCCGAACGCACAATAACATGAAAATCCGGAGCATCCGGAGACTCCTCAAGGAGTCCCTCAGCTCCGGTCACGAAGAACCATTCATGTTCACTTGCATTTTTCTTTACATATGCCGCAAAATCCTGAAGCACTGAAAGCGCTCCTGTCTTACTTGCAGCTATATCCAGTACTGCGATCCTCATGTCCGGTTCCTCCTCTTAGGCACTCAGTGCTTAAGCCAAACTGTTTCGTTTACGATTTTTGCGTAGCTCTGGATGATCTTTACTACTTTTACAGAAACATTGCTGTCTGCATAGTCTTCTGCTTCTACAACAGGTTCCTTATTTTCAAACATCGATACCGCAAGCTCTACTGCCTGCTCGACATCTTCCTGTTTTATACCACCGATCACGATAGTTCCCTTATCAAGTACCTCCGGTCTCTCTGTGGATGTACGGATAAGTACTCCCGGGAAACCAAGCATTGCAGACTCTTCGGAAAGCGTTCCGGAATCAGATAATACGCAGAAAGCATTTTTCTGAAGCTTATTGTAATCCATATATCCGAAAGGCTTCATATTCTGAACAAGTGGATGGAATTTGAAATCCCTCTTCTCGATGAAATGCATTGATCTCGGATGAGTGGAATAAATAACCGGCATCTGATATTTCTCTGCTATTCCGTTTATGGCATTCATGAGAGACATAAAGTTCTCTTCGAGGTCGATATTCTCCTCACGATGCGCACTTACAAGGATATACTTACCGGCTTCCAGATTAAGACGCTCGAGTACATCTGATGCTTCGATCTTTTCTTTATAAGTGTTAAACACTTCCTTCATCGGTGAACCTGTGACAAACATCGTCTTGCCATCGATTCCCTCTGAGAGAAGATAACGTCTGGAGTGCTCTGTATAAGGCATATTTATATCAGAGATGTGGTCTACGATCTTTCTGTTTATCATCTCCGATACATTCCAGTCCCAACATCTGTTTCCGGCTTCCATGTGAAAGATCGGGATCTTGAGTCTCTTTGCACTTATTGCTGAAAGTGCAGAGTTTGTATCTCCGAGGATCAGCAGTGCATCAGGCTTTATTTCCTGCATAAGTGCATAAGACTTTGCAATGATGTTACCCATAGTCTCACCAAGGTCTTTTCCCACACTGTCCAGATAGTAGTCAGGCTGGCGGAGATCAAGATCCTTAAAAAAGATCTCGTTTAACGTGTAATCATAATTCTGTCCCGTATGAACGAGAACATGATCAAAGTATTTATCTGCGCACTTGATAACTGCTGAGAGTCTAATGATCTCCGGGCGTGTACCAAGTATTGTCATTAGTTTCAGTTTGCTCATTTTACTGCTCCTCATATATAAACATTGGTTTATATCTGACTTAAACCGGCTCTGCAAAAGTGTCCGGATGCTCCGGGTCAAATACTTCATTTGCCCACATGATCGTTACCATATCATCATCGCCTTCGTTGATGATGTTATGCGTATATCCAGTTGGGATATCGATAACCTCTAATTTTTCTCCGGAAACATGATAATCGATTATTTCATCCGTGCCGATCTTTCTGAACTGTATCAGTCCGTGTCCCTTTACTACAAGGAATTTTTCATTCTTTGAATTGTGCCAGTGCTGTCCCTTTGTGATGCCTGGGTGACTGATATTTACACTGACCTGCCCACGCTCGGGGCTCTTCAGGAACTCTGTAAAAGATCCTCTGTTATCCACGTGCATATTCAACGGATATGAAAATGCGTCCGTCGGAAGGAAGCTAAGATAAGTACTGTACAGCTTCTTTCTGAAAGGATCCTGCATATCAGGAACCTGAAGGCTTTCCCGGCTTTCCTTAAATTCACGTATCCACTTTGCGATATCACCGAGCTTCACATCATATACGAGACGCGGCGGAAAAGTAACAAATTCTCCTGCCGGAAGCTTTATACCAGTCTTAAGTATACGCAGAAACTGATCAACCACATCATCAACGTATGCCAGATGCAGGATCGTCTCAGGATCATTTATCTGGATCGGAAGATCCCTTGCGATATTATGGCAGAAAGTCGCGACTACTGTATTGTAATTTGGCTTACTCCACTTTCCAAAGAGGTTCGGGAAACGATAGACATATACCGGAACATCATACTCTTTTCCGTATACAAAGACCTCTTCCTCTGCCGCTCTCTTTGATGCACCATAGTCATTATTAAGCCCAGCCTGTGTCGATGAGGACAAAAGAACCGGCACATGATTTTCGTACTTTTCAAGCAGCTCCAATATTCTCTTTGTAAGCCCTGCATTACCTGTCACAAACTCCGAAGGGTCTTTCGGACGGTTCACACCGGCGAGATGAAAAACAAAATCGCAATCTGCTGTATATTTTTCCAGATCTTCGTCAGACGACTCACGGGTATATTCGTAAATATCCGTATATCCTGCATTCTTAAGGTTCCATACAAGGTTACGTCCGAGGAATCCATTTGCTCCTGTAACTAAGATCTTCATTATTCCAAACCAGCCTCTCTGAGTCTCTCGTGAATATACTCAAGTTCCAGAAGCTTTTTCTTTACGCCCTCTACATCAAGGATCTCTGTGTTATCAGAATTAAATGTATCAAACTTCGGTCTCTCAGTATTACCTTCGATGAAATACTTATCGTAGTTCAGATCTCTGTTATCAGACGGTACACGATAGAAGTTTCCTTCATCAATGGCTCTTGCACATTCTTCGCTGGTAAGTAGTGTCTCCGCCATCTTCTCACCGTGACGAACACCTATTACGCGTGTCTCATGATCATCTGCATGGAAAAGCTGTTTAACAGCCTCAGCCAGCACTTCGATCGTGCACGCAGGAGCCTTCTGAACCATGATGTCACCTGTATGCGCATTTTCAAATGCGTAAAGAACCAGCTCTACTGCTTCTTCCAGTGACATGATGAATCGTGTCATCTTTGGCTCAGTAATAGTGATCGGTCTGCCCTCCATGATCTGATCGATGAAAAGAGGGATAACAGAACCTCTGGAGCACATTACATTACCGTAACGTGTTCCGCAGATAAGCGTATGCTCCGGCTCAATGGTACGGCTCTTTGCTACAAATACCTTCTCCATCATAGCCTTACTTGTTCCCATTGCGTTGATCGGATAAGCTGCCTTATCGGTTGAAAGACATACAACTTTCTTTACACCCTCATGGATCGCAGCTGTGAGCATGTTATCTGTACCGATAACGTTGGTCTTTACTGCTTCCACAGGGAAGAATTCACAGCTCGGAACCTGCTTAAGTGCTGCCGCATGAAAAATATAGTCTACGCCATGCATAGCATCCTCAAGTGACTGAAGAGAACGCACATTTCCGATATAATATTTGATCTTCGGATTATTATATAGATGACGCATATCATCCTGTTTCTTTTCATCTCTGGAAAAAATACGGATTTCCTTAATTCCTGTATTAAGAAATCTTTTTAATACCGCATTACCGAATGAACCGGTTCCTCCGGTGATCATCAGTGTCTTTCCGTCAAAAATTGATTCGTTCACAATATCCTCCTCATCTATAAACACCGGTTTATATCTGACAAATCATGGTCTGATGTCCGTTCTTATGGCTTTTTCAAGCAATTCTACGGATCTATAAACATCAAAATGTTCTACAAGATAGTTTCTGCCGTTCATACCAAGTTCATTGAACTGTTCCCGTTCAGAAACGATTTTTTTCACCGTATTGCAAAAGCCCTCTACATCATCAGACGCGCACCACCAGCCGCATCTGGCTTCATAAGTAACTAATGCATGTATATCCGTAACACGGTCAGTCACCGCAAATACCGGTTTTCCTAACTGCATATATGACAAGATCCTTGATGGATAATTCGGGATCGTAAAATCAGGACTCAACGATACGATTCCAATATCCGCATCAGATAATCTTTTTTCATATTCATCCCTCGGAAGCTGTTTTTCAAGGACAAGATTACCGGGCTTTTCTTTTTCTATAAATTCCTGTATTCGCGGTGCCTCTGTACCATCGCCTATAAACAAAAATCTTGCATCCGAAAAATCCTTTAGACTACGAATACCTTCTAAAAGAAAATCCACCGCCTGTGGACGCCCCAGATTACCGCCAAACATAAATGTCACAGGTCTGTCTACGACTTTTCCGCTTGTTCCCTGCTCCGGTTTTTCAGGAAGTATCCTTACGGTATTTGGGAAGATTTCCAGTTTTTCCACCGGTATATCAGGCTCATTGCTTCGTATATACTTGAGATTTCCTTCCGACATACATCCGATCCTGTCAGAATCTCTGTACAGTTTTTTCTCCATCCGCCTAAAATAATGGTGAAGCAGTCCCCCGTCTCCCATCATCTTTAAGTCCACCGCATTCTGTGGGAAGATATCCTTAAGCATAAGGTAGTTTACGGCTCCGTAGTGCTTTTTAAGTGGCTTCAGTATGCCGGCAAGCGTGATAGGCGGCGTAGGATAAATTATCAGATCTATCTTTTCCTGCCAAAAGAACTTTTTTACCGTACTAAGTATCTTTCTTCCGATCGTGAGCTGGATAAGTCCCTTTCTGATCTTATCCGCATGAAACTGATCCGGAAGTGTTACATATGCTGTGCGGATATTTCCCCGAACCTCAAGTTTTGTATCGTCCTGCCCCTCTGATGTACCGGCAGCGATCAGTACTTCATGACCCTTGTCCACCAGAGCATTCACAAGATCAAGATAGATCGTAGATGATGAAAAGCTGAACTTTTGAAATAGGCACAATACTTTCATAATTTTATTAATCTCTCCCTGTTATAAGTTCCGGAATCTAATTGTTCTAAATACCTTCACAGAATTTTCAATATATCCGTAAGGGATGAAAGCGTATAATCCTCACGGATCCCTTCACGATAGTCCCTGCTCCGGTATACTCCGTCACTTCGTGTTATACGCGCAGTACGTATATCACTTATATGTGAAATATAAAAGTCCTTTTCAGGATTATCTCCAACGTACAGCATTTCACCCAGAGCTACTCCGAGTTCTTCCGAAATCTTATTGAATCCTGTAAGAGAAGGTTTCCACGCATCTCTTCCGATCTCATCCGTGAGGATTATCACATCAAAATCTTTTTCTGCACGAAGCGCTTCTACCTTTCGTCTCTGAGTTACGGCATAACCGTCTGAAAGGATTCCTGTACGGAATCCTTTCTCTTTTAAGCCCCTAAGCGTGGCTTTTACATCCTTATGGTAAGAGATCTCCGGTTTATGATCGCGGTAGGCTTTTACAAGCGCCATTACATTTTCTCTGCTGTCTTCTGCACCTACAGAACGAAGGAAACGATTGAATACTTCCTTCGTACTTTCTTCCGACAGATCTAAAAAACGCTTGTTTAATTCCGCAGCTGTGAAACTCTGCCCATTAAGCAGGCCTGCAAGAGCCGTATCTCCTCCTGCAATTGCCTCTGCTACGGCAGCATATCCGCTTCTTGCATATTCCATCTCGGAGATCAGTGTATCATCCAGATCAAAAATAACTGCCTTCGTATTCATACTCCCGCTCCATTTTTTCATTAAGCATGATACTCTGATCAAATCGAAGGAATGTCAGATGATCTCTGAAATTCTCATTGTATGTAAGCTTTTCTCCTGAAAGAAGTCTGTATAGATTCTCGCAGGAATCTGCGCCTGCCATTATGGACATTGGCGCACCTCCACCAAACCGTGGGTTGATCTCTATATATTCAATGCCTCTCTTTGTCTTCATACACTGAACCGTGATGTGTCCGATGGGTTTTAATTCCTGCATGAGACGTGTGACATCTTTCATTATGTCCTGATCGCGTGTGATAACTCCCTTTGCGATCTCTCCGCTTCTGGTAGCTATACGTATTCTCGGTACCAGTGTTATAAGTTTTCCATCAAAATCAAGAAAAGCATCTATCGTATACTCAGTGCCTTCCATAAATTCCTGCACGATAGGCTTATCGATAAGCTTACGATATGTCGCAAGTTCTTCCTGATCATTTACCTTAAAGGCATTTATAGATGAGCTTCCGTCAAGAGGCTTGATAAAAAGTGGAAATTTCAGATCTGCACTGTCATCGAGTTCTTCATCAGTAAGCATATGCGGAACCTTGAAACCATGTTCCTCAAGAAATTTCTGCGTATTTTTCTTATCACGACAGATATTTATGACTCTTTCATCAGAAACAAGTACTTTTGCATCAGTCTCGTTTTCGATCCTGTCCTTATTTTCGGATAAAAGTCTTAACTCGGTATCGATCGTCGGAACAATGAGTGATATATCTGAACGTTTACAGATATCGATGATCGAATCTATATATTTTTCTCCTTCCGAAATTCTCGGAACGATTTCCTTAATGTCTGCAAAATACAGTGCAGGTGCCAGTTCTGAGCAGTCGGCTGCAACGATATTTCCCTTTATTCCAAGACGGTCTCTTGCATTCTTAAAACAATTTATCAGCTCTACCCTGCGTCCGGCAGACAGAATCAAAACATTGATCATCTCATTTCTCCTTATGTTCCTCAGGCGTGCCTGTAAAAAATTCCATGGTCGCTGATGTTTCGGAGTTTATTCCTTCTCTGTGAAAAACCTTTCCAACCGTCATGAGTATTATCTTTACATCCATAAGAAACGAAAGATTTCTCACATATTCTACATCATATTCAAATTTCTTTTCCCAGGTTATCGCGTTACGTCCGTTTACCTGAGCAAGTCCCGTAAGCCCCGGCAGAACATCATGACGATGTCTCTGCTCTTCATTGTAAAGCGGAAGATACTGCACTAAAAGAGGCCTGGGGCCTACAATAGACATCTCTCCCTTTAAGATATTGAATAATTCTGGAAGTTCATCAAGTGATGTAGCTCTCAGCTTTTTTCCGAAAGATGTAAGTCTTACTTCATCCGGCAGTAAATTTCCATCGGCATCTCTTTCATCCGTCATACTCCGAAATTTGCAAAGTCCAAATATCTTTCCATTAAGTCCCGGCCTCTGCTGCCTGAATATCACAGGACTTCCAAGTTTTATCCTGACTAAAAGTGCCGTGATAAGAAGCACCGGAGACAGACAAATGATCGCTGTAAGCGACAGGATGATGTCGAGAAGTCTTTTTATATATTTTCTATATAGCATTCCTTTTTACCTTTCGGAAACACAGCGTAAACTCCGCAGAAAATACTTCGTTGACGAGTGGACAGAAACCCTCAATCATCAGAGTCTACCGGCTTATGATAATCCTTGAAATTATATGTCCGAAGCTTTTCATCTTCTTCCACAACTTCCGCAGCATCCTTAAATTCCATATGCGTCTCACCCGGTATGTATACTCCCGGAGTGTACTTATATGTCGGCACCAGTTCTCCTATCCAACGATGAACATCAAGCCTCTCTGAACGTGACGCATTATCCAGCGCATGAAGTTTTTGATAAAAACTCTCTTCATCAAATTCAATAGGTTTGCCGATATGAATAAGCTTATTCGGAGTATCCTGCATGCCTTCTTCTTTCATGAGCATCTCTTCGTAAAGCTTTTCTCCGGGACGAAGTCCTGTAAATCTGATTTCAATGTCTTCACCCGGAACATATCCTGACAGACGTATAAGGTTACGGGCAAGATCCAGTATCTTAACCGGTTCTCCCATATCAAGGATAAAGATCTCTCCGCCCTTCGCATATGCCCCTGCCTGAAGTACCAGGGAAACGGCTTCCGGTATAGTCATAAAGTAACGGATGATCCTTGGATCAGTCACGGTTACCGGTCCGCCCTCAGCGATCTGTTTTTTGAAAAGCGGTATTACAGAACCGTTTGATCCAAGCACATTTCCGAAACGAACCGCAACAAACTCGGTCTTTCCTCTGTGATTATAAGACTGAACGATCATCTCACAGATCCTCTTTGTGGCTCCCATTACATTTGTAGGATTCACAGCCTTATCCGTGGAGATCATTACAAATTTATCTACATCATTGTCTACAGCAGCCTGTGCCACCTTCCATGTTCCCATGACGTTATTTTTGATAGCTTCATTGGGGCTTACCTCCATGAGAGGAACATGCTTGTGCGCAGCCGCATGATATACGATATTCGGACGATAAGTCTTAAAAATATCGTTTACACGCTTGGTGTTACGTACAGAACCGATAAGCACCTTGAGGTTAAGTTCCGGGAACTTCTCCGCAAGTTCCTGCTGAATGTCATAAGCGCTGTTCTCATAGATATCCAAAATTATCAACTGCTTCGGATGATGTGTTGCGATCTGTCTGCAGAGTTCGGAACCTATAGAACCTCCGCCACCTGTAACAAGTACGACCTTTCCCGTAACATAGGCCATGATGGAATTAAGATCTACCTGTATAGGCTCTCTCCCCAGGAGATCCACTACATCTACCTTTTTTAGCTGGCTCACGCTTACCTCACCATTTACCAGCTGATATATTCCCGGAAGAGTTTTTAACTCACACTTTGTTTCTTTACATACATCAAGTATTTCTTTCAGCTGCTGCCTGGCCGCACTCGGTATGGCAACAATGATCTCATCGATATCATACCGCGCTGCAGCCTCCAGAATATCGTCTCTGCCGCCGACTACCTTTACGCCATGGATATAATTTCCGATCTTAGTACGGTCATCATCTATAACGCACATGACGCTCTTCTGTATATACTTACTGGTATTCATCTCACGGATAAGTGAATTACCTGCTTCTCCTGCTCCGATCACCATTACGTTTTTATTGCGGGCACTTTCTGTCCTCTTTTGCACAAAGGTTCTGAAAAGACGATATGCAAAGCGCGATACCAGTACCAACGCGGTCAATACGGAAGCATACTGGAAATAATAACTTCTCGGCATCGTGAAATGAAAGAAGATCATTCCCGCAGCCTGGAGCATGCTGGTGACGAGGCACGCCGATACCGTCGATGTCATCTCCGGTACACCGGCATACGTCCATAAGCTGGAATATAGATGAAAAATATTAAATATAAAGATCGTCAATATGATGTTTATCGGAAGGAAACGCCATATGTTTTCCTGCCACATATAACCGCCTGCCGTAGACATCATTTTGTCATATGAAAGATCAAATCTAAGTAAAATGCCAAGGGCACACGAAGCCATGACCGCAAGAACATCATAGGTGATAAGTCCCATACGGCGAATCAGTAATTGTTTATTTTCAATAAGTTTTTTCATGATTTATCTATCGTTTCCGGCTGCACCGAACAGCTAACAAATTAATCCCATAATCCGAGTTATTATAGCAAATCCGTATATATCAGTCAAAAGAGGGATAAGCCAGAAGGAGCAATGAGAAAAACACCACACTATACGGCGGAACTATAAAGCAGTTCTCAAAAAACGAGGCCATAAGCAGCGCAAAAACTCCTGAAAGAGCCAGTCTCCTGTCCGGGTACCATGAATAATTCTGCTTCTCATAACGAAACAACGCTCTGTACAAAAGCCACAAGAACAGCAGAAAGACAATTATTCCATGAACCGTAAGTATATCAAAAAGCCCATTATGCACTTCAAATATAAAGAAACTTTTTAATTCATAAGAAGATCCGACGCCTGTAAAAGGGCGATGAATGAAGGCTTCCCACAGTTCCGACCAGATCGCTTCGCGACCGCTCAGCACATCCTTATACAGTATCTTTAACTGAAATCCCGTCCTTCCGATAGCTGCATATAACCCTGTAAATGCGATGCTTCCGAGCGTAAATAGCATTACTATCAGGCGAAACACTTTTATTTTTCCGGAAATCAAAGGCAGCAACAGCCATATACCTCCGAATACAAGAAGGGACACTATCATAGAACGGGCATGATAACAGATAAGCAATAGACATGTTACCGCAAAAAAGGTCATCTGTACCCATTTCAGATAATCAAACATAAAGTCATTTTTTATATATTCCAGAGAGATCACTCCCATTATAAAGAAAACGAGAAATGCAAGTCCTGCCATATTAAAGCCATAATCCCAGCGAACGATCGCATACCAGGGGATAACCAATAAAAAGCCACAACCTGAAATGATCCTCTTTGTTTTTTCAGAAATCCTCATCCGCCCCGACATAAACAGTAAAAGCGTCATACTCCATATGATCAGAACAGCGCCCTTGTTTGAATGAAGTATAAAAAGATTGATGGCAGCTATGGCATCTGCAGCTATCATTACACAAAAATCTGCAAGACTGTCCTTTATATTAAAGTTCAGCAAAAACAATAATCCCAGTACCGCACACAGGATCAACGTTCCATATGGTGAAACAGCCGCATAAAACGGCTGCCACAAAAATGAAGATATATAAAACCACAGAAACATCAGCACGGTAAGTACATCCGTAGCTTTCTGTCTTTTTTCCTTAGTCAGCATTTTTCCTCTGCATCAGCTTTCTCAAGACAAGCATCGCCTCTCCCCTGAAAGATAAGAGCAGCAGCAACACAATTCCTGCATTCCACCAAAAATAGTTTTTCATATTGAAGATCACGAGAAGCGATTCGATCATAAGGAGCACGATTGCCCCTATATCACGTACAACCTTTACTTCAAGCTTCACGTGCTTTCGAACAAACACAAAAGCAAGCGCAAACATCACAAAATAGGAGCAAAGTGTAGCAAGTGCAGCACCAAACGTATTGAACCGCATGATCCCGAAATAATTAAGTATTATATTTACGACCGCTCCAACACCTGTTGCACGTCCCATACTCTTTCCATCACGGAATGCCAGTGCAATGGATCCGAGAAATCCCTCAAGTGCACCAAAGATTACAGAAACGAGAAGCGGCGGTACAAGTATCCATGCTTCATAAAACCCTTTTCTAAAGAGAAGAGCGGCAATTATCCTAAGAAGCCATATTATGCCCGCGCATCCCATAAAGAGTACTGCTTCATAGGTGCGGTACATTTCGGAGAAAAACTTTTCTCTGTCCGCCCCCTTATACTCCCTAACTGCCGACATTTGCCACGCCTGTGCAAATATCCTCTGAACAGTCTGAAGTATCGCAGGTATCTTATATGCAGCGCCATAAAGACCATTCTGCGATGCTCCAAGCATCAAAATTATGTAATATCGGTCAATAGCATTATTAACCCAACTCGCAGTAGAGTATAAAAGCATTGATGAGCCGTAAGTCGTAACTTCATTTTCAAGAGAGTCCGTACCTTCTCCGGCTTTTTCTCTTTGAAGCGCCTGCTTTATCGCCGATATTCCATCAGTTAAGAGAAACATTATAAGGAAAGATCCTAAAAATGCTATCATCTGCGCCAGCAGATATCCGAGTAACCCCATCGACAGTACGAGCAGAAAAAAGAGGTTTGACATTATGACAAGAAGTGTACAGGATACACTTCCCGTGATCATTATCTGAACCTGCTCTGTTCCCTGACAATAGAGCAGCATAAACTCATATAAACTGTCACATATATACAGCACAGCGAAAAGGATTAATAACAGAGGCATGTTTCTACCTGCCATAAATCCCGGCTTCGGAAGTCCTGTATAGAGATACATCACCAATAATAAGGAAACTCCGGATGTTATCAGTATCGAACGGATAACCTTTTTTAATCCATATAAAAGGATCCTGTCACGATCCTCCACATGATCAAGACCAAATCTAAGAGCGGCCTCCCCCGCATTTACTGATAAAAGCGGCACTAAAAGCAGCAGTGTCGTCTGCATGACATCCGCAACACCGTATTCTGCTTCCGTAAGAACTGATGTATAGAATGGAACCAGGCAAAATACAAGAACTTTGGATACAAAGGAACTCACCGTAAAAAGCGCCATATTATGAAATAGATAACGGTACTTTCCTTCTTTCATCTCATTTTCTCCGGTAATTCAGTCCTGATGCCATTTCCCATCACATTTTCCCTATTAAATACAACGCACAGCAGGAACAACAGTAGCGGCGCATAGTCAGCCCACATAAGGTCCATGTCTATAAATGACTCGATAAAGATAGCAAACAAAGCTGAGGCTGCACAGATCTTTTCCGTAGCCCCCTTCTGCAAAATCAGTCTCATCTCCTTTAATCTGGTCCATATGAGGATCATTGAACCGACAAATACCGTCAAGCCGTAAACTGCCAATATGTCATACATAGCATTATGAATATTATACTCAAAGAAGCTTCTGAGCTTTCTTCCCGAACCTATTCCAAAAAGTATCTGTGTCCTGAGGATTTCCCATACCTCATACCATATCTGTTCACGTCCAGAAAAGATATTTTTGTAGAAGAAGGGCAGCTTCATATTAAATCCGGTTCCTCCAAGGACAACATAAACTGCCACGAAGAACAAAGATCCAATCGTAGAAAATAAAACCAGCGATGTATATGCCCATTTCCTTTTTACAAAAAATCTCATTCCAACATAGAAGAAGATCAGAAAAAGGAAAAGTGCCAGAAACGCACCTCTTGCAAGATGCCAGAGAACGAGAGTCACAACGCGTACTACTGAGATCACGATAAAGAATCCGTATATTTCCTTCTTTGATGTAAGGAACGTAAGAAGTATCATCGCCCCGAAAAAGGTAAATACTGTAACTGTCGCTCCTGTATTTGAATTGTACGAAAAGGCCCTGTCATATAAAAACCAGGATACAAACATCACAAGAAAAAAAACTGCCGAAACTTTTTTTTGGAGTTCCGTGAACTTTATATGAGGCGCAAGATACCAGATAAGTAAAAAATCCGCTATTATCAGAAAACATCCCTTATTTGAACCTATTATAAATAGATTCAAAAGAGCTATCATGAGCGTCGCGCCCATGACCCACAGCATTCTGTCTCCTGTTTTTAGTGCCTTTATAATATTTATATTGTTAAAGAAAAGCAGCGCTAATGCTGCAAATACTATACTTGTATTATATATTTCCGTCACATGATAAAAACCTGGAAATGTCCAGGTTCCGGCATAAAAAACCATCAGGATCACAAGTGCTGCCCAGTTCAGAATCGTCTGCCTGATCGAAGGCGTAAAACGATTCTCTGAAGTTCCTGTGCTCTGCTGTTCCATGAAGTTGACTCCTTATCTATTGCATTAATCAGACGGTCGTGATTGCCATCTGTGAGAAGTTCTCGTATTTTCTCCGCGATCTCCACAGGATCATCGGGGTCATGAATCAAATCCTTCTCCTCTAAACCGGAGAGAACGGATAAAACTCCGCACCGATCCGACAGCAGAAGGTCCTCCCCTGACAGCAGCGCTTCAAGCGGTGCCAATCCAAAGGTCTCAAAAATACTGTTCTGTACAAAAATAGAATGCTTCCGGTACTCTGACTGCATTTCTTCAGGCGGCAGCAAGCCCAGATCATTTACAAAAGAAAATCGTCTGATTTCCAAAGAATCCGCACCTTCTGCTCCTGCAACAGTCAATGACATATCAGGAAAACCATTTTCCCTTAAATATGCTACCGCCTGCGCGATACGAACAATTCGCTTCCTTGGCATTCCTCCGCCGACAGAAAGAACGGAAAACTGTTTTCTTTCCTCGCCACTTCCCTTCTCATCTGTCTCAAACTGTTCCCAGCTTACTCCATTTGTAAGAAATGCTATTTTCCTGCGTTCCTCAGGATAATACTCCTTTAACCACTCTGCAAACTGCTCTGAAACTCCCAGGATCAGGTCTGCCATATTAAGCATTTTTCGTTCATCACGAGCCATCGCCTCATCAGGAACCCTGTTTATCCTGTCTTCATATTCCACGCATCCATGCATTATATAAATACTTGGTATATGAAATATTCTTGCAATCTTCATTCCAAAAATATTTTGCCTTGAGTAGCCTGAAAATACCGCTACACCTGCCTCCGGCATCTTCCACAGGATCTCAAGAGCCCGTTTCAGCTTTTCTCGAGAGACAAGAGTTAACGTATCTGCCGGAAGTGCATGTTTTAATGCAAGCGTTGCATTCGCAGGTCCTGTTCCGGAATAATCATCGCCTATTAGAAAGATTCTGTTCCTCTGCATATTCCCTTTTTCCCCTGAACATCCACCTGATCGCCTGCATCACTGAAACCTGCCCACAAAACAGTTTTCTTTTTCTAACCGCAAACTGAATACAGAGAATCGGCCATAGTATGCTACTCATTCTGTAATACCCGGCACCGCGGTTTCTGAAAAAAATCCTGTCATATCCCTTAAACCAGGTTGACTCATTAGGTATGAGCCCTGCTATCCTTTCCGGAATATAGGTGATCTTTAATCCTTTTTTAAGGCAATCCCATAAAAAGATATTTTCTTCACCCATAGCATACTTAGCTCCTGCACCAAAGAATTCATCAAGGCAGATTTCTTTTTTTCTGAGAGAAGATAACCTGAACGCAACCTCCGGAGAAAAGATCTTCATCGTAGACAATCTTCCCATCTGTCTTTCCTTGTCAAAAACCGGTCTGTATCGTTCCGGTCTCTCTATAAAGAAAACAAGCAGATCTGATTCCGGATGTCTCTTAAAGGCATCTAGTATCTTTTCCTGATAGTCATGAACATACCGTACATCGTTATCACAGAAAATACAGATTTCTGCCCCCTCTTCTTCAGCGGCTTTAAGCGCCCTGTTCCGGCTTTTACTAAGTCCTCTTTCAGGTACGGTTATCATTCTGATCTTCTGTGTATCCGATCCACCCATATGATCATCAGTATGATCGCTTTGATTAATAATGATCAAATCTCCACTGATATTTAACTCATGAGCGATATTGTCACCTTTGAGATTCATTGCAGAAAGCAGAACCGTTAACTTGTTTTCAGTATTATTCGGGATCATATCCTTCTTCCCACTGCATGAAGCGCATAAAAAGCGAAACACCACATGCTCTTTATAAGACTTAGCCTCTCAACTTTTCTGTAGAGATTCCAAATTCTCTGTATTGCCACTTTTTTATTTGCGGATAATGTTCCTCCGCTTCTTCGATAAAGCGTCAAAGGCTGATCCAGCCCCCATGCTTCATATCCATTCCTCAGAACTTTCCACCAGGTTGCCGTATCTTCACTCGGAACCTCCGGCATATGGATCAGTTCTTTTGATATGAGTTCCGTATCAAATATGACAGTACTTGTAAAAATAGTCGTATTTTTAAGGGCCTGTCGATAATTCATATGAAGCGGTACCCTGACTATCTTATCAACTCCAACCCCGTCTTCATCCGCAAACTCATACCCAGTAAATGTGAACGCCTGCTTTACCTTTGACTGAAAAGCCATCTGTCTCTTAAGCTTTTCAGGCTCCCATATGTCATCTGCATCAAGAAACGCTATATAACGTCCTCTTGAGGCATCTATTCCAATATTTCTGGCACTTGCCGCACCTCTTTTTTCACCTGTATCAAGAAGACGTATCCTGTCAGGTTCTCCCTTTTCAATATACTCCTCAATGAAAAACCTGATCTTTTCAACACTGTCATCCTCAGAATGATCATTCACCAGGATCAGTTCCCAATCCTTGTATTCCTGCGCTATAACAGAGCGGATGGTATCGCAGATAAAGCGTCCGGCATTATGAACCGGTATCACAACCGAGATCATGGATTGTTTTTCTCCTTATTTTCCATCTGAATTCCTTCAGAACCTGCTGTTATCGTTTCACTTGTACCCTCTGTGCTTTCCTTTGTAAATAATATCTTGCACGTAAGGATCATAAGCTTAATATCAAGCCATAAAGAATACTGTTCAATGTAATAAAGATCAAACTTCAACTTATCATACGGAAGCGTATTGTATTTTCCGTAAAGCTGTGCATATCCCGTTATGCCAGCACGCACCTTCATACGATAAGCAAATTCCGGCATAGATTTCTTGTACTTCTCGATAAAAGCCGGTCTCTCTGGTCGCGGTCCGACAAATGACATATCACCTTTAAGCACATTAAAGAGCTGTGGCAATTCGTCTATCCTGCACTTACGTATAAATGCGCCGACCGGTGTGATTCGTGGATCTTTTTCCATAGCAAGTACAGCTACTCCTGCACTTTCCGCATTTACTATCATGCTTCGAAATTTATAAATCTCAAACTCTCTCGCATTTTTTGTGCATCTGATCTGCTTATAAAGAACAGGACCACCATCATAAAAATGTATGACGAGTGCTGTAATGATCATTATAGGGGATGACAAAATGATAAGGATCAGCGAAAGAACCACATCCATTATCCTCTTTATGATACGTTCCTCATATTCCAAAGGATTGCCTTCGGTAAGCAAGAGAGGTGTATCAAATAAATGTACCGGTGTGGAGCCATTCAGAATAATGTCAGAGATCTTCGGCATTACGTATATCCTTTTGGAATTTTCATAGCAATACTTGAATACATTATTACGTGTTTCTGCCGGGATATCCCACAGCATTACCGTATTATATTTTGATATAACCGTCGTAACCTTATCCCATCCTTCGTCCGTACTTATGGACTCGGCTATATGAAACTGATCTCTTCTCGTTGCGAGCTTATCTTTAAATTTTCTAATAGACTTTCCTCTATAGACAAGGAGAACATCATACGGTCTGAATATTCTCTGATAGATCCTGCCCATAACCGAGATCCATATTCCCGAAAAAACGGTCTGAAGGATCAACACTATAAGCACCGGTATCGGATTCGGTACCTTATAGGACAAAAGCATTACTACAAAATAAAAAAACGTACCGGTAAACGATGCCGTAAATACAAAGGAAAACATCACTTCCCCGATCTTTCTGACACCAACCAGCAATCCTCCGAATACCCTTCCGAGGAAAATAAATACTCCAATATAGAGAGCCATTACGAATAAATGACCTCTGAAATACAGCTGTGTCCTGAACTCAAGATTGTAGATCCTGTTAAGGATATACAATATAGCTCCTGAATCAACTGCTATCATGACTGCACAAACAGCCAGCATATATAGGCGCCGCAGCGCATCTGTCGATTTAATAGCTTTCATCTCACACTATCGCTTTCCGGCAAGCATAAGTGCCAATGCTCCCGGCACTCCGCACAATGCCAGTGCCGCCGGCAGAAATTCTCTATCTCTTACTTCTCTATCCGCCACACCTCTAAACCTGAGATAGTGACTAATGTATTTAAGTTTCAATGGCGACCAGGAGGTATATTTCGATCTATTAACATAATATAGATACCATCCTGTGGGATTTTCTTCCCTAAGCGCCTCTACCCTGTCTGTAAGTCCCGACTCTACCAGTTCACAGACAGTCAGTATCTTTGGCATTACAGCCAATACGCACTCTCTGTCTATTTCATCATATACGACATCTTCCGGAACATATTTTTCTCCGGGGATTTCCGGGAACAAATGCTTTTTTAAAAGCTCAGTCCTAAAGACCAGTGTAGTTTCTCCCTTAAATCCATGTCTGTACAATCCCTGAAGCGTACTGAAAGATATGTCCGGCATCACAGCATCGTAAAGCGTATGCGCCTCATCTGCTCCCTTATGGGCAACAATGCCGCCACAATCCCCTTTATCAGCCACTTCTGACCACTTCATCAATATATCAGAAACCGCAGTTGATGTAAAACTGTCATCAGAATCAAGGCACACAAACAGCTCTGTATTCGTAAGCTTTACACCCGTATTGTGGGCTCTCATCTTTCCGCCATTTTCCTGTTTGTGATAGCATATAGAAAGCATGCCCTCACTTATCCAGCTATTCACAAGCTTCTCTGTATCGTCCGTCGAACCGTCATCAACTATAAGCCACTGAAAGTCCCTGTCTGTCTGAGCACAGAGACTTTCATATACTCTCGGAAGCAGCTTTTCACGATTATAGGTTGGTGTAAAAACAGTCAGTTTCAATCTTTTCTCCAGCTTTAGTTCCAAAATTCCTTATAATCCGCGAGTTCCATCTTCTGTCTTTCCGGAAGATCGTAATGAAGCACAACTCTGACCCCTGTACTTCCAACTTCTGCAAGTCCTGCATTTTTTAGATAATAGATCATAGGACTCTCCTTTGACAAAACGATAAATTCCGTATTTGTTTTCTGCATCGCTTCCAGAAAGTTTTCCTTAGGTATCGCCACATTTTTTGTGGTCACATTAAGAAGTCTGTTGACATATATATTCTGTTCTTTAACCTGGTCATCCTGTTCTTCACCGTTAATTATCGCAAGATACTGTGTTCTGTCCGCAGCTAGCAGTATCGAGGCATCATATTGCCTGAGCTCCATCTGCATATTAAAGTCACAAAGTGCTACCGGATAGTCCACCTCCGAATTATCACGTATCACACGACTTACAGCGATAACCTCATTCGGTATCTTGTAATAATTCTCCGCCGGTATGTAACCATCTGCATATACGTATGTTCCTGCCCCCATTAATATCAAAGTGATGCCTATAAAAACAGGTATACGCGCCACAGGATCTTTCTTATACAGGAATTCAACAGCAATATAAGCAACAGTCACTATGACAGGTGCGATCCAAAAAAATCTGTAGTATTCTTTATTTATATCAAATAAATGATTGACCACTACCGGAACTACCGGATTGAATATCGTTACAAGCAGCATCAGCGCAGGAAATGCAAAAATCCTGCGTTCCCTATCTTTCCCTTTTACAAGAAAAAAAATGGATGCTGCTGCCCAAAGAGCCAGATAAAATCCACTTCCACAATAATATAGTACGCACTTCAGCACGTAAAAAAAACCTTCGCTCTGAACCGTTAGTGTCTGCAAGGTGTCACCTCATCATCTTGGATATGTGTAAATAACAAACATTCCCCGTACGTAAGCAATATAAAGAAGGATCAGTATGAGACAGGGCAATACGCATAAAAATGCCTTGACAAGTACTGAAAATCTGCGTTTTATCACCGCCAAAGGTAAGGTAAATACAGCTACTGCTGTTGGCACGAGCATATTTGCCGAATTTGACAGAACTGCCGAACCTGTGGCTACCGCAAACAGCATAAGCCATGTCTTTTTGTCCCTGTCATCCTCCAAAAGCTTCATATACAGCAGGAACACCAGTGGCATTACAACATTTCCGAGTATTGCTTTTCCCTCATAGGTTCTGGTCGTAAGAAATGCCGAAGCCGTATAGATAGTTGTAAAAAAGAAATTCATAATACCGCAGAAAAACAGAAAAACTGCTGTCTTTTTATAATCATTACTAAAAAGCTTCTTACCTATCCTGTAGTAGATAAGATTTGACATAATGATCGTCACAGCCTCCATTACAGTTTTCGTCCATAGAAGAGGATGAACACCTGTAAGTCTGCACATTACCGCATCATTCAAGGGATATGTCGCAAAAAAGTATCGCATCTCAAAATGGTCCTGCCACATTCCCGTATAAGGATCATAAATATTCAGCATATCCGTCTGAAGAGAAGTTGTTGCCGTAGCCACATAAAATGCAGCATCAAGCGTAAACTGATATGCATGAATGATCACGATAAGTTCTGCCAGTATCAATACAGACGCCACACATGCAAAGCCCCAATGCTCTGTCAGAAATCGCCCTGTTTCCTTTAATTTTGGCACGATGAGCCTGCGATTCAAAAAAAACGCTGCTATGAGCACCACCGCAATAACCACCATCCATATCTCTGACAAAAGAGAGAGCGGACGCCATTTAAGCATGATGGGAACACATATTAATTCAAAAGTAAGATAGTAAATAAAAAAACCCGTTATAACAGAAACGGTCGCTGAAAACGGACGGTCTTTCAACCGTCCGGTCACCAGCGAGCCGAATGCTGCATAAAGTATAAAATTCAAAAATATCAGGGCTGTCAGTATCAGAAGCTGTATCATGAATCCGTCCTGTTAATTTCCATTGTCCGAAACCGTCGATTCTGCTTTATCCTGCATCTCCTGCATGGATTTCTCCATGGATGTGATACTGCCATAAAGAGTATTGATCTTTCGGTTCAGCGTAAATATAGCCCCGATGGATACCACTGCATATATCGCAAAAATGATATATCCGGTGATCAGAATCTTCCATTTTTTCCGATTATCCAACAGGTCCTCCTCTGTTCCGGCCGCTTCAACTGTATGAATCTCATCATCTCTACCGGAAAATGCCCTGCGTATCAAAATCCACAGAGAATCTAACGGTCTTTCCGTCAATCCCGATGTCAATATCAGAAGCGTACCAAGCACAACCAGAACAATTCTCACGATCATTTTTTCAGATCCTTTTCATCCTGTGAAAGGTACCACTCATATTCTCTGCGGATACCTTCTTCAAGATCAACCTTTTCTTTCCAGCCGATAGAATGAAGCTTTGAAACATCGCAAAGCTTTCTGGGTGTTCCATCGGGCATATCGGAATTCCATCTTATCTCACCTTCAAAGCCCACAACTTTCTTTACAAGCTCTGCAAGCCCCTTGATAGTGATCTCTTTTCCTGTTCCGATATTCACATGCTGCTCACCACTGTAATTCTCTAAAAGATATACGCATGCATCTGCCATATCATCTACATAAAGGAATTCACGAAGCGGTGATCCTGTGCCCCAAAGTTCTACAAAATCAGCATTTGCCTTCTTTGCATCATCAAATTTACGGATCATGGCAGGCATTACATGACTTGTTTCCAGATTAAAATTATCATTCGGTCCATAGAGATTTGTAGGCATGCAGCTTATAAAGTCATCACCATACTGTCTCTTAAAGAATTTACACATTTCCATTCCGGAAATCTTTGCAATAGCATATGCTTCATTTGTCGTTTCAAGAGGGCCTGTCAGAAGCGCATCTTCCGGGATCGGCTGAGGAGCCATCTTGGGATAAATGCAGGAGCTTCCAAGAAACAGAAGCTTCTTTACATGATGATCATGTGCAGCCTTTATAACGTTGCACTGAATGATAGAATTTATGTAAATGAAATCAGCAGGATATGTCTGATTTGCATTTATTCCACCAACATGAGCTGCTGCGAGAACAACATACTCCGGCTTCTCTTCTTCAAAAAAGCGAAATACATCTGCCTGGTTCGTGAGATCCAGTTCATGATGTGTACGACCAATAATGTTTGTATAGCCTTTTTCCTCAAGGCTTCTGACAATGGCAGATCCTACAAGCCCACGGTGACCTGCTACGTAAATCTTTGCACTCTTTTCAATCATTTTTATTTAGCCTTTTTCTGTGACGCGAGATATTCTTCCGGTGTCTGACCTGTGATCTCCTTCATATCCGCATCCATCATCATCTTAACGAGACCCTTGAAATCTGTCTTTCTCTTCCAACCAAGTTCCTTTTCTGCACGGCTGGAATCACCCCACAGAAGTTCAACCTCTGCAGGACGGAAGTACTTGGGATTTACTTCTACGTAAACCTTTCCTGTTACCTTATCGTAACCCTTTTCGTTTACTCCTGTACCTCTCCATGCAAGATTGATACCCACAGCCTTAAATGCTTCTTCAACAAACTCACGAACCGAATGTGTCTCGTTAGATGCGAGAACATAGTCACCCGGTTTTTCCTGCTGAAGAATTCTCCACATACCTTCTACATAATCGCCTGCGAAGCCCCAGTCACGCTTTGCGTTAAGGTTTCCAAGCTGAAGAACATCCTGGTCTCCCTTTACTATATGTGAAACAGCCTGTGTGATCTTTCTTGTAACGAATGTCTCTCCACGGCGAGGTGACTCATGGTTAAAGAGGATACCGTTGCAGGCGTAAAGGCCATATGCCTCACGATAGTTTACTGTGATCCAGTATGAGTAGAGCTTTGCTGCTCCATACGGGCTCTTCGGATAAAACGGAGTCTTTTCTGACTGCGGAGCTGTATCCGGAATACCTCCAAAAAGCTCTGATGTAGACGCCTGATAGAATCGGCACTTAATACCATTCTTTTTAATAGCGTCAAGGATACGAAGTGTTCCGATACCCGTTGTCTCAGCTGTGTACTCAGGAACCTCGAATGATACACCCACATGTGACTGTGCTGCGAGGTTATAGATCTCTGTAGGCTGGATCTGCTCGATCAGTCTGTTAAGGTTACTGGAATCAGTCATATCTCCATAGTGAAGGAAAAATGTCTTATCCTTAAGTTCTTTATTGTAATAGAGATGATCTATTCTTTTTGTATTGATACCAGACTGTCTTCTGATGATACCATGTACTTCATATCCCTTTTCCAGAAGCAGGTCTGCGAGATAGGAACCGTCCTGTCCTGTAATACCCGTGATAAGCGCAACGTTTCTCATAAAAATTCCTTTCATCAATGAAGCTTTTTAGCTCCCTTTCATTGTGGGCAGCCGATGCTGCTCATTTTTACTGCAATTCGTTTATATAATCTCTGATGGCATCCTTCCAGTCCGCAAAACGGAAATCACCTGTGAGACGCAGCATGTAATTATCCAGGATGGAGTATGCCGGTCTGTCAGTGCTCTGAGGATTCATCTTTTTATACTCTTCTGTTGTAACATGATTAACCTTTGTATTCTTGCCGGCCAGTCTAAATATCTCTTCTGTGAAGTCAGCCCAGTTTGTGTCTCCTTCACATGTTCCATGGAACAGACCATAATTATCCGTCGGAATGAGATAATGTATTGCCTTTGCAAGCTCCTTTGTGCTGGTAGGTGTTCCGAGCTGATCCTTTACAACGCTTACTTCATCATGATTTTCACTAAGCCTAAGCATTGTTTTTACAAAATTCTTTCCATCTCCATAGAGCCATGCTGTACGGATAGTAAAATATCTCTTTGCAAAATCACGTACAAAATTTTCTCCTGCAAGTTTTGTTCTTCCATACATACTTACAGGTCCAGTTGTATCAAATTCTGTATAAGGGCGATTTCCATCACCACGGAATACATAATCTGTAGAAATATGCACAAGCTTTGAATCCGCTTCTGTAGCTGCGATCGCAAGATTCCTGGGGCCAAGTGCATTGATCTTATATGCAAGATCCCCTTTTGTTTCCTGTTCATCAACCGCTGTGTAAGCAGCGCAATTTATGATTGCGTAGGGTTTCAGCTCTTTCGCAAGAGAAATTACCTGATCCACGTTTGTGATATCGAGTGCGTGGATGCCTTCACCCTCAGCTACATCTGTATTATAAATCTCATACTCAGTACTTCCGGCAAATTCACGGTTTACTGCTCTTCCAAGCTGACCGTTGCTTCCTGTAACCAGCAGTGTTTTCATGATAGCTTTATCCTCCGCTCTATTATGACAGGATGCACTATTGCCTCCTGTCCCATGATTAACTAAGGTATTGTACCATCTTTTATCAAGATTGTCACGATTTGTTAAACTAGAAATATACACGAATAAAGTGTATCCTATTTCTTAGCAAAACAGGTTCTTCCTGTAAAAATCAAAGGAGCACTTTATGTCCGGCAACAGTTCACCAAATCCGATTTTTTATTTTTTTTATAAAAACCGCGTATCTCTAATAATTGCGGCTATACACTGGATCATCACTTTCTTAACGGATAGATTTGTATTTGCGGTTTCTCCTATGACAGAACCATTAAACTATTTTCCATGCAAGATACTTCTATTCGTACTGCTTTTTGCTGTATGGCGCGCTATAGTCCGGCATACTCCGGAAACTTTGAGTATCTTAAAATATGCTGCTATCTATTTTATCCCGATAATCGCTGTTTTGATCTTTAAGCTTCCCGTGGGATTTCTTTCAAATGATGAAACTCTTATCTTTCAGGAAGCTTCTCATCTTGCGAGCTACACATGGTTTTACTACATAACCACATGGTACTACATTATTTCAATGATGCTGATCCCTGCATGGTTCGGTCCGATCCTTGTTAAAGTGGCGATCCAGCTCTTAGTCTGCGGATATGTGGTTCACCGGCTTTCGAAATATCTCTCTGTTAAGTACGGCGCTATTCAATATCTGGCTTTTCTGATACCGCCTGTGCTTGCTTACACTACATCGGCGCACCGTATTCCGGTCTACTTTTTGTTATATTTGTTTTTGCTTTTCACACTTCTTATGGATGGGCTTGAGAAAAGATCCGTTACGCGGGCAAAGCTTCTGTGGATCCTATTTCTCGGTGCAGTCCTTACGCAGTGGAGGACCGAGGGAATTTACTTTGCGGTCATACTGCCGATACTTTTATTCCTTACATATCCGGATCTCAGAAATAAAAAGAGCGCCATAACTCTGCTGGTATCCGCGCTTATCATCCAGTATATCGTTGCCATTCCCCAAAACGGTATCCTTCCGAACCGCATGAACGACAAGGCTAATAACCGCATGGGTCCTTTTTATGCCTATACCATTACAAATATGATGCGAAACGGGCTTGACCGCGAAAAAAATAAAGACGACCTTGAAAAAGTCGCCCATTTCCTTGATCTTGATACCATTGATGCGATCAATAACGATATCGGTGATATAAACTATGAAGATGTTCTGATCCTCTACTATCCCGGATACACAGGAAAGATTGAAAATGCCACTACAGATGATTACGAGATCTATACGGAAGGATGCAGAAATATCTTTATAAATAATCCTGATGTCCTCCTAAGAACAAGGATCGGCGCCTTTGATTATGCCGCTACACCTTATGACATTAAGTGGGAACAGGGCGGGATCAAAGGGCTCGCGTTATTCATGGTAAGCATTGTTAAGACCGTTGCATATAACCTGTATATTCCGCATATTATCCTGATCCTGCTGTGTCTTTACAGCCTGATACGCAGACGATGGTTCACTTTCTTCATGACAGGAGGACTTATCGGCCACTTTATAATCGTGTTTATCCTTGCACCGGCATCATACTTTAAGTACTATTTCCCGATCTACTTCACTATGTACTTCTGGTTGATACTTATCCTCATCAGTATCTTATGGAATCGTTCCAACCCTGACAAAAAGATTTCATTTATCCGATAACCCCTTCCGTCCATCGAAATTGCAACGGAATTCCAGCGGAATTTCCTAGTAAGTCAAAAGCGGAGCTGTGAATTTTATCACAGCTCCGCTTTCCCTTTGTTTTATTCGCCGAGTCCGCTCTCGATCGCACTAACCAATCTTTTCAGAGCCTCACCCTCATCTTCGCCTTCACAGACAAGCTCAATTTCGTCGCCACATTTCACACATGCCCCGAGAACACTTAAAACACTCTTTGCATTTGCCGTATTCTCGCGAAACCTGAATGTAATCAGTGATTTGAACTCCATTGCTTCCTTACAGAGTATTCCTGCAGGGCGAAGGTGAAGTCCGGTCGGATTTTTTATAACGACCTTCTGACTGACCATATCGCATTTCCCTCCAGTCGATTAATATCATAGGCAAGCTTTTGTCCGATTGTTTGCGATAGTTTTTTCACTCACCTATTATTGCCGAAAGTTTCAACATATTTTATAAACAAATTATATCATTTCCCGGCAATTTATGCAATTTAAACATAGTATACTGTATGCATTATTTGTAATTCAGAATTATATCACCGTCTTTTCAATCAGCATAGCCAGCTTCTGTGCATCTGAATCAATAACCTTCTGATCCTTACCCTCGATCATAACACGAACAAGCGGCTCTGTACCCGAAGGACGAATTAGGATCCTTCCCTCTCCGGCATACTTCTTTTCAAGAGCCTGTATAGCATCTTTGATCTCAGAATACTCAAGATACTTATCTTTTTTGTGTGTAGGTACCTTTGCATTACAAAGAGCCTGCGGCAGTACTTCCATGACTTTTGCAAGTTCAGATAGCTTCTTTCCGCTGAGTTTTATCACCTCCAGTAGATGCAGTGCTGAGAGAAGACCATCTCCGGTAGTGTTTTCATTCAAGAAAATGATATGACCTGACTGCTCTCCTCCGAGAGATGCACCGATTTCTCTCATATGCTCAAGTACATAACGGTCTCCAACCTTAGTCTGATCAACGCGGATTCCCTTTTCTTTTCCCATGAGAAGGAAGCCGAGATTTGTCATCACGGTAACAACGATAGTATTTCCACTAAGTGTTCCCTGCTCCTTCATGTGATTTCCGATGATAGCCATTATCTCATCACCATTAACCACATTTCCATTTTCATCCACAGCAAGGAGACGATCTGCATCACCGTCAAATGCAAGTCCGACATCCGCTTTTTCCATTACAACTCTTGCACACAGTTCTTCCATGTGTGTTGAACCACAATTGCTATTTATATTTGTACCATCCGGCTGAGTGTGGATCGGTATAACCGTAGCACCAAGTTCCTGAAGAGTCTCGATCGAAGTGATATATGACGCACCTTCTGCACAGTCAGCAACGATCTTAAGACCTGTAAGATCTGTACTGATCTGACTCATGGAATGATTGATATATTCTTCTCTTGCATCTCTTCTGTACTTGATCTTACCCACACCTGAACCTGTAGGCTGTGGAAGATCCTTATTTCCGTTACGGATATACTCTTCTATGCGATCTTCCATTTCATCAGAAAGCTTATAGCCATCGCCATTAAAAAACTTGATACCATTAAATTCTACAGGATTGTGCGATGCTGAAATAACAACACCTGCATCAACCTTATATTTTCTCGTAAGATATGCTATCGCCGGTGTAGGCATTACACCCACATATACCGCATTTGCTCCGACTGAACAAATACCAGCCATAAGCGCATTTGCAAGCATATCTCCTGATATACGTGTATCACATCCAACCATTATAGTAGGACGATATGAATGTTCCTCAGTAAGAACGTAGGCGCCTGCTGCACCAAGCTGCATCGCAAGAAGAGGGGTCAGCTCTGTATTAGCAATTCCTCTTACGCCGTCTGTTCCAAATAATCTAGCCATAATAAATAAATCCTTTCAACACTTCTGCCGTTCTATTCGGCTTTTTTTACAATTAATCACTTTCTACAGTCTGGCTGTCATCAGCCTTTTTTTCTTCTGTATCAACATGCTGACCAGAAACTGATCCATCCGTGTCACCATTATCAGACGTGTCGCCAGCACTGTTCTGCAACAGCACTTTAACTGTTGCACTTCCCTGAGTCACTCCACCCGGAAGACTCAGTACAACGTTGGCATCGTATAACTCAGGAGTAATATTTCCCTCAGAATCCGGCAATACACCGGAAAGATCAGCTGTTCCCGTAATATCAGCCGGCACAAGTGTATTCAGCACCGACGTTAGTCCCTGAACATCTACTGTAAACACTCCTGCAGCATTTTGTAAGGAAGCTGTCATTCCCTCAGGAACATTTTCCAAAGTCAGGTTAGAAACCGGTATTGCAAGCGTCTTATTCTGCGCTGCTTCGAGTTTAACCGTTACCGCAACCTCTGACTTTGATGAATCAACGAGATATATTCCACTCGGCAGATATCTGCTTATATCCACGGTCACTGTTACATCACCTGCAGCCCCCGTGATATCTACTGCACTTTCCGGTATCGAAACCGACTGAACAGATGAAAGGGTTTTCGAATCACCTGTAATATCTATAGTTTTAACAGATGTCTCTACGTTTCCCGTAGCAGAATACCCCGATGCCGGTGTACCTGTATATGCTGCAGTGAGAGAAACCGTCTTAACCTCCCAGATATCAACCGTTGCACCAGACTCCTTTACTGACATGGTAAGCGCAGACGTATCAACCGGTTCACCATTTTCATTTAGAAGAACGACCGGTTCAGTCGTATGGATCTCACTTGTCATTCCGGAAACATTGACTCTCACAACAGCCTTAGCGATTTTCGAAACGACTGACTCAGGTCCAGACACCCTGACAACATTTGTAGTCAGGGATCTACTGCCTACAGTATATCCATCCGCCACGTCTCCTGTTGCCTCTACCTGGATCTTGTACTGTGATTCTTTCAGATCCTCTATCATCACATTGGCATATTCCTGCCTTGGCGTAATGGACTGTATCCTGTCAGCATACCTTGTTGCCTTTACTTCGATAGGTACGCGATTTCCTTCTAATTCAGTCATATCTATTGTAGCCTTGAAATTATCCCTTGATAATTCCGAAAGGACTGATCTTTCCGCACGAACACTTATAGATATCATACGACTCGAATCCGAAAGCTCAAAGGCTTTTCCGCTCTCTTCCATCACATCAGCGTTTTCGATAGTCACCGGGATAGAAGTGAATGGAAGGGTCATCACAGGATTATCTATGCTAACCACCACAAGCCACAGCAAAAAAGCAATAAGAAGTGAAAGCAGCTTTATACCCGCATTGGAAGCAAGTCTTTTTCCAAACTCTTTCATCGTCTGAATCATGAACGGTCACCGCCCTTCCCTTTCCAGAAAAAGAGGCGCCGTTCTTCCGGAGTCTTTCGAGCCTTGTTCTGAAGTTTTGTCATACGTGTGCGAACAAACTCTGCATCAACCGCTCTAAACAGCTCACCCTCGTATGCTATTGATACTCGTCCTGTTTCTTCGGATACGATAAGTGTCAATGAATCCGTAACCTCAGATATACCAACGCCTGCACGATGACGCGTACCCAGTTCCTTTGAAAGCTCCATATTATCTGATAACGGCAGATAACATGTAGCCGACACGATCCTGTCACCCCGGATGATCACCGCTCCGTCATGAAGCGGTGTATTATGCTCAAAGATATTAATAAGCAGCTGACTCGTAACGATAGAGTCCAGATCGATCCCGGTCCTTTCATATTCATCAAGAGCATCATTCTGCGCCAGGACTATCAATGCCCCGGTTCTGGCTCTTCCCATCTCATAACATGCCTTGATGATCTCATTAACTGTCTTATCTGAAAAACGTTCACCTGAACCCGGTGACACATTAAATGATATGAAGGATCGAAAGATATTCTTTCTTCCAAGTATGTCCAATGCCTTTCTGAGCTCCGGCTGAAAAATAACAACAACCGCCATAATAGCTACGTTCAATGCGTTACGCACCAGCCATATGATCGTATTCATCTGAAATACGTAAGCTACCAGAATAAAAAGAACGATCACAACAATTCCGCGGAGTAACGACCATGCCTTTGTATTCTTAATCCACACAAGTACTTCGTAGATAAGAAATGCAATAATCAGAATTTCCACATAGTCCGTTGTGACCATTCTCGGTATGGAATCAAACGATATGAACTTTTCGAGATAACCAACAAAATTAGCGATTCCAGTCATGAATCCGTCCGTCTGCGTTCTGAACGTTCAAAAGAACGTACCCTGCTATCTACTGTGCCTCGTCCAGCCGAACTTATCTTCTTCACCGTTTTTTCAGGTGCAGAAACAGAAAGCTTTGGCACAGCCTTTACATAATAGTAATATTCATCATCTTCAAATTGCAGATATTCCGTTCTGGTATAGTCTACCGCAAGGAAGAAAAACTCGATAACAAACGCAATAGCAAAAGAAATGATCGAGCCCAGGATCAGAAATATCAGATTCATCTGAAGATCATATATGAAGTCACCGGCAAGGAAAATGATCACATTTACTATAGATCCTGTAACAAGAGCAATGGTTCTGCTATGGTTTATAGATAATCGTCTGATCAGATATACAACTATAACAGTAACCATAAAGGCCGCCACAGTAACTCTCATTGACCGGTTTCCAATAATCCCATTCACAAGAACTCTCACCTGATTTACTGCAGACTCTATATCTGCCCCCGCAAGCGAAGCATTGTTATCCTTCACATAACCGATAGTGTAGTATACTATCACACCGCACGCTACCGATACGGACGACAGTATATTTCCTCTGAGCCCGGAAACAAGAGGCACCGTCGCAGGTATGTTTAATGCACAGGCAAGAGGTGTCAGCAGAACACCAAGACCGTCCTTTGGCGAAAATCTGAAGTACAGCAAAAAAAGCAGTACAAACATCATTAATACAACGCCTGCGCAAACAAGTGAAAGCTTATAAAGATGGAGCACGGTAAGGCCCGCTGCAAAGACCATTATCGCATTTACCGGCAATATAGAATTGACCAGTGAGATGACAATGACCGGCACCGGGCTGTCCAGTGCTTCCATATATCCTATGTTTTTGTTAATAATAGTGTAGGTGATCAGTGCCAGCAGGAATCTCAGCGCAGGTGTTATGAACACCTCATACTTTGCATAAAACTCCTTAAGCTGGTTCCTGACCAATAGTAAATTTGCCATAATTATTGTCTTTCATATAGAGATCTAAGCTTTTTCAGTGCCTTCTGATAGATTTTGACATCCCTGTGTGCCTGTGTATATCTGTAGGAATACAGAATATATGCAAACAACAGGTAGATCAGAAGAACTACCAGGTATTCCCTGAGATATCCTTCCGCCAGACCAACAAAATCTGTCTCATAAAACTCGGAAATAAACTCATCAAGACGGCAGAACAAGCGGACCCCAACGATCAGCACAAATGCCATTGTAACCGACACCGCAGTCTTCAGCATATGAAAGCCAACATAATCGCTACGGAAATACTCTGTGATTGAAATGGACTTCTTTCCTTCATTTTCTTCAAAAGAAGCCATTCTGGTCATTAGTTTTATTCTTTCTTCATTCAGCATAAGCTGTTATTACCGGTTTCTCAGGAACCTCATCTTTGATCCGCTGTCTACTGCCTTCTTAACAGGCGCCGGAGCTTCAGGTCCCTTAATGGAATCAGCAAAGCCATTTGCAACTTCTTTCTTACATTCATCACAAAAACGTCCGGAAAGAATTGGCTTACCACAGTTCTCACAGGTGAGTTCAGATCCCTCAAGTGATTCAAATGTAAGACGCTCTTCTCTGAGCCACTGTTTGATCTGTCCGATCTCGACCTCACAAGCCTCTGCGGTCGCTGCAAGAGTAGTTCCAGGATTATCCGCAATATACGCCTTAACCGTCTGGAAAGTCTCCTCTGCTTTCTCCTGACACTGCTGACAGATTACCGGTCCTCCTATGTAATTAAAAATTCTGCCGCATTTCCTACAGTTCTTTACATTCATATTTTCCCTCTCACTTTCCCGAAGCAGATCTTCCCTAAATCTGCCTCACCTTCAGACACCGTATCTGTTCATTCCCTTATACAGATACCTGACAACAACTGTCACAACGAAATACCGGAGCATAATGTAAAACCATAGACTTCCTGCACTCCTGCCCCTTTTAACAGAAATGCGATCTCATCTAAAGTACTCCCTGTAGTATATATATCGTCAATGACAATCACTCGCTTTAATTTTACATCACAAGAACTTAACTGAAAAGCCTTTTTCAAATTTTTGCGCCTCGCCTCACGGCTTAGCATTTTCTGCGGCACCGTGTTCTTTCTGCGCTCCAGAAGTCCTGTTATCACTGGTATCCCAAGTTCTTTTGATAAGCCCTTTGCCAGTAATTCCGCCTGATTAAATCCACGCTCCGAAAGCCTCTTTTTATGCAGCGGAACAGGTATCAGAGCATCAGGACAGATAGTTTTTATCTCACGCCATCCGATCCTCGCCATAGATTGTACAAAAAATTGTGCATATTCTTTTCTGTTACCATACTTAAATTTAAAAATCGCTCCCTGCATGGCATCATTATAAATAAATGCAGAAATGCACCTGTCGAAAGTATGCGAAACCGAAAGACAGTCCCTGCAATACTCCGCCGTTTCCGAAAAAAGCTTTCTCCCACATTTCCTGCAGGACGGTTCCCTGACAACTTCAAGTTCACCGGCACAGGCCGAACAGATAAGCCCTCCTCTAAACGGCAAGACGCTGTCACACACCGGACATCTTCTGGGATATATGAGATCCAACAGCAATTCGCGAGTCCGGTTCAATTTCACTGCGATATTTCCGCATCTGTTTTTCCTGTTCTTAATCACCATCCCCCCTCTCCCGCCATGTCGCCGCACGATTCTTTGATCCTGTCCGTGAGGCTTGTATATCTGACCTGTTCATGTGTATTACCTATCATCTGCTCTATCGTGTTTCTCTTTCCAATAAGCATCACACATTTCTTTGCTCTGGTTATGCCTGTATAAAAAAGATTTCGGTTCATCAACATTTCCGGACCACTAAGAAGCGGCATAACTATAGCCGGATATTCACTTCCCTGTGATTTATGTATTGTTATCGCGTATGCCAGATCCAGTTCCGACCTATTTCCCGGCTGATAAACCGCCAATCTTCCATCTTCAAATCTAACCGTAACTGTTCCCATTTCACGACTTATCTCAACGACCGTCCCCATGTCCCCGTTGAATATACCTGTTCCGGTCCGTTTAAGCGTCTTGCCCTCAATTTCCTGACTCCATTCCTGCTGATAATTATTCTTTGTCTGCATGACCTTATCTCCGAGACGCAGCAGTCCGTCTCCGGCATCTATCTCTTCTTTATCAGGCGATGGAGGATTTAGCGCCCCCTGCAGGCACCGGTTAAGATTCTCAACTCCAAGCACACCTTTTCTCATAGGCGTCAGAACCTGAATTTCAGAAGGTTCTGCTTTTACATACGGCGGAAGCTTTTTTGAAACAAGATAAATGATACCCTCGATTATCTTTTCCGCCTCGTTCCGATCAAGAAAGAAGAAATCTTTGCTCTTATTATCCATAACCGGAACTTTTCCTGAAAGCACAGCATGTGCATTCATTACAATATCGCTCTGTTCCGCCTGACGAAATACCCGATTCAGTGATATAGCATGAAATCTTCCGGATGCGATAATATCCTTAAGTACAGAACCTGGTCCGACACTAGGCAGCTGATGCTCATCCCCTACCATTATGAGCTTTGTTCCAACAGATATTGCCGACAAGAGCGCATGGAAGAGCCATATATCAACCATTGACATTTCATCAACTATCACAACATCCGTCTCCAACGGATTTTCTTCATTCCGGGCAAATGACCGGAGGGACGTCTGTTGATCAGTTTCCTGCGGGCCGCCTGAAACTTCCAGCATCCGATGGATAGTACGTGCTTCCATTCCAGCGGCTTCAGTGAGACGCTTCGCCGCACGTCCTGTTGGAGCTGCAAGCATCACGTCCATCCCTTTTGACAAAAAATATCTCAAAAGAACTCTGATCGTCGTGGTTTTTCCGGTTCCCGGCCCTCCCGTCATTATAAAAATACCGTTCTGAACCGCCTCTTCTACCGCATGACGCTGTTCATCCGCCAGCGTAATATCATTTTTTGCTTCTATTGTCTGTATATCTCTTTCAAGTTCTTTTTCCTGAAATTCCTCACGCAGATCAAGTTCAATAAGTTTCTTTGCGCTTTCTGCTTCCACCTGATAAAGAGATTTTCTATAAATCCTGCTTTCTTCTCCCTTTTTCTTAACTACGATCCTTCTGTTCATCATTAGATCAGAAAGCTGTTCTTCTACTGCCTCTTGTTCAACCGCAAGCAATGATGCAGCCTCAGGCAAAAGCTTTTCTTTGGGAAGAAAGATATCCCCTTCTCCCTCTGCCAGAGTCAGCGCATACAGGATCCCCGAACGTATCCTGAAATCGGAATGTCTGTCAATCCCCGCCCTCTGCGCTATCTCATCAGCGGTCTTAAAACCTACGCCCTCAACTTCCTCTGTCATCTGATAAGGATTCTGAGCAATTACGGTATACAGACGTTCACGATATTTTCCATATATTTTTTGAGAAAGGCGATTGGAGATACCATATTGCTGCAAAAACATCATAGCTCTGCGGATTCCGTTCTTTTCAGCAAAGGACTCAGCGATATCCTGCGCCTTATTCATGCTGATACCCTTTATCTCCGATAACCTTTCCGGTTCTTCTTCCATAATCCTGAACGTTTCTTCTCCAAATTTCTTAACTATGCGTTTCGCAAGTGCAGGTCCTATCCCTCTTATACTTCCGGCTGCCAGATAACGAAGGATCGACTCTGCATCGGTTGGTTCATGAATGGTACATTTTTCAGCCTTAAACTGCTCACCATAGCGCGCATGATAAATAAAGTCACCCTCCGCCTCCAGCTCGATACCTTCCTCAACAGCCTGTATCATGCCCACAAGGATAACTTCTCCATCCTCCGTTTCTAAATTCAAAACCGTATAACCATTATCGGGATTTCTGTAAATGATATGCTCAACCGAGCCCTGTATAGATTCCAAAATATGTACACTCGTAAAAATGGCGGCCATGTCATTGACCGCCAATTCTTTCTGTTAAACTTCTGCTGCTGTTTCTTTATTTGCTGTTTCTTTTTCTTCCGCGCGTTTCGCGTCAATCTCTTCGATAGTCATGCCCTGATTACGTTTCATCTGCTCAAACATCTGCTGGGCAAGACCGATACTCTGTGTTGCTGTAGCCTGTGAAGCAATCTCCTGTGCAAGATTATCTTCCCAATAACTCCTGAGAGTAGAAGAAGATCCTGATTCCTCCGATTCGTCTCTCATTATAGTTTTCTGTGCCCCCTTAAAGATCTGCTCAATAAAATATTCTTCAAATCTTTTGCAGGCTTCCAGCAATTCCGTATCAGAGGAATTTTTATAATCTGTCTTTAACCCGGCTGTAGCCGATGTATCAAGTGCATTCCGTGCAACCTGAGAAGCATAGCTTGTTCCGATCTCACCTAAAGAAGACATACATCGTCACCTCCAGTCATCATCAGCCCTTAAGCTGATTTGCAAGCTGCATCATCTCATCCGATGTTGTTATCGCCTTGGAATTAGACTCATATGCTCTCTGTGCGATTATCAGATTAACCATCTCATTTGCTATCTGAACATTGGATGCTTCCAGATAACCAGCACGTATCTCAGACTTTGTCAGATTATTATTGGTATTCTCATTTAACGCAGCTCCCGAAGATCCTGTAACTGCAAATAAGCTGCTTCCAATCTTATCAAGTCCTTTTGCATTCTGGAACTGCCACAGACCAATAGTAATATTCATAGGCTGAAGCGCACCCTCATCGTCCGGATACATAAGCACGCCGTCATCACCGATAGCAACCTTGTCTGCTATATAATTGGCACCTATCGTAATAGGATTACCTGCTGTATTAAGGACACGAAGTCCATCTGATGTCGTAAGGGAAAGTGTTCCGGCGGTATTTAGAGCCCATACAAAATTACCGTTTCTTGTGTAATATGTAGTTCCATCTTCGCCCTGAATTCCAAAGAAGCCCTTGCCGTTAATGGCCAGTGCTGTATTACTATCTGATGCAGTGAAAGCACCCTGTGTAAACTGCGATGTGATCGACGAGTTTCTAACGCCCAGACCGATCTGCGAACCGATAGGCTTATTTACACCATTTGCAGTCGTTGTCCTGGTCTGAATCGTCTGATAAAGAAGTGATTTAAACTCATTAGTCTCGGTTTTGTAACCGGTCGTATTTACATTAGCCAGATTGTTTGCGATCGTATCAACATTATTCTGCTGTGCGATCATACCACTTGCTGCTGACCATAAAGAACGTACCATAACTAATCCTCCTAACGAAGCCAAACTCTAAAGCCGGTTCTCCGGGCCTAGCAGCCTATCAGCTGATCCTGCCCAGATCATTAGCCGCAATCTGAAGTGTACCGTCAACAGTCTTGATCATATGCTGATTCGCCTCATACTGACGCTGAATCGCGATCATATTGACCATTTCCTCTACCACATTTACATTTGACTGTTCCAGATAACCTGAAAGTACCTGTGTATTTGCAGCTGTTTCTGTTGCACCATCTACCGTCTGAAGAAGATTCTCTCCATATTTCTCAAGGTAATCATAGTTCTCAAAATCAATCACACCAACCGTCGCCTGCTGGGCATTGTTTTGGAATATCTGTCCAAAACGATTTATGTATACTTCCTGTGTTGGATCGAGTGTAATGTGATTACCATTAGAATCGAGAACAAAATCTCCGTCTTTTGTAACCAGATTTCCCTGCGCATTGAGAGTAAACGAACCATCCCTTGTATATTTTACGGATGTGTTTCCCGCTTTATCTGTAAATTCTATCTCGAAGAAACCTTTATCCGAAAGTGCCAGATCAAACGTATTGTCTGTTTCATGAAGTGCACCTATAGAGTAATCGGTATAATTCTCTCCAATCTTTACCCCGGGATTTGAAACTCCCATTCTTTTTGGAAGATAGTATTCGGATTTGTCCTTTATGTCGTATGCAAGTATATCGCTAAAGGATTGGGATGTAGTTCCTTCTTTCTTAAATCCCGTAGTATTCACATTCGCAAGATTATTCGTCAGCGTATCCATTCTGTGCTGCTCATTGATCATGCCTGTGTATGCGGTGTATAAGCCTTTTACCATATCCCAATCCCCCTATATTCATATATTTATGATGAGAGATCGTCTCTATATCCGGCAAGGAACTCAACATACCGTCCTGTTCCGATCGCTACTGCTGTCATCGGATCCTCTGCAGTCATCGTATTGATGCCTGTACGGTCAGCTATGAGTTCTTCAAGACCTCTTAAGAGGCTTCCGCCTCCTGTAAGTACGATTCCACGGTCTGCGATATCCGCTGCCAGTTCCGGAGGAGTCTTCTCCAAAACACCATGGATTGCTTCAACTATCTGTGAAGTAGTCTCGCGAAGGGCTTCCTCTGTCTCTTCGCTGGAAACCTTTATAGTCTTAGGAAGACCTGTTACAAGATCACGTCCACGGACATCCATATAGTCTACTTCCGGCATCTTAAAGCATGTACCGATCTTGATCTTTAAATCCTCAGCTGTTCTCTCACCGATAAGAAGCTTATGCTTCTTTCTCATATAACGAACGATAGCCTCATCAAAATCATCTCCGGCGATCTTGATGGATGTAGAAACTACAGTGCCTCCAAGAGAGATGACCGCGATATCGGATGTACCACCACCTATATCAACGATCATATTTCCGCAAGGTTTGCTTATATCAATTCCAGCGCCAATAGCTGCTGCGATAGGTTCCTCGATAATTGCCACATCTCTTGCTCCTGCCTGATATGCAGCATCCTCAACAGCCTTCTGCTCTACTTCCGTAACACCGCTCGGTACACAGACACTGATCCTTGGCTTACGCCAGATCTTCTTACCTACAGCCTTTTCAATAAAGTGCTTCAGCATCTTTTCCGTAACGGTATAATCTGAAATAACGCCCTGACGAAGTGGACGGACAGCAACGATGTTACCCGGTGTACGTCCAAGCATAAGCCTTGCATCCTCGCCGATTGCTCTTATTTTATTAGAGTCACGATCAAAAGCGACAACAGAGGGTTCTTTCAGGACAACGCCCTTACCCCGAATGTAAACAAGGATACTTGCAGTGCCCAGGTCAATTCCAATATCAGTAGCGACCATTTTCGTTTTCCCCTTTCAGTGAATAACAATGATAAAGCGGAGCAGATTCCGCATTGAAAGCATAGTAAACAAAGCGTATAGAGCTACGCATACATTGTTATTATACCCAAAAACGTCGCTTTGACAATAAAATTTTATTAATTCATAAATTCTTTGTAATTAGAAAAATTTTATTAACAATTTTCCTTTTGTATGTGCTCTTGATCATATATGAAAGAACTCTTTTAAAACAAAGCAGAACGTGCACAGACTCTTTTGCATCCATGCACGTTCTGTTATTTTCTGAAGTTCCTTCTTCACTCTATGTTTTTACATTATGTTTATCGACCGGATCTGCGAAAGCCTTTAGCCTTAGACTTCTTTTTTTCTTCGTCCTCCGGAATGATATGTTCTGTTTTTTCAGGCTGAGATGCTCTTCCGTCCCGATCCAGCATCCTCTTTATATATGCCCCGGTATATGAAGCTTTTATTTTTGCCACATCTTCCGGAGTTCCTTCCGCCACAACGGTTCCGCCGCCGTCACCGCCTTCCGGCCCCATATCAACTATATGATCACCGCACTTTATAACATCAAGATTATGCTCGATGACAATGACGGTATTTCCGCTTTCCGACAGCCGCCGCAGGATCGTCACCAGTTTTCTGACATCTTCAAAGTGAAGTCCCGTTGTAGGCTCATCAAGGATATATATAGTCTTTCCCGTACCTCGACGGCTAAGCTCAGTTGCAAGCTTTATTCTCTGAGCCTCACCACCCGAAAGCTCAGTACTTGGCTGCCCAAGCTTCACATATCCCAGCCCGACATCATACAAAGTCTGTATCTTTCGCCTGATCGATTCAACATTTTCAAAGAATTTAAGTGCTTCCTCAACCGTCATATCAAGAACTTCAAATATTGTCTTTCCTTTGTAATGAACTTCCAGTGTCTCCCTGTTATATCTCTGTCCATGACAGACTTCACACGGTACATATACATCCGGCAGGAAATGCATCTCTATCTTTACTATTCCGTCACCTGCACAGGCTTCGCAGCGTCCTCCTTTTACATTAAAAGAAAAACGTCCCTTGGCATAACCCCTTTCCTTTGCCTCCACTGTTGCTGCAAACAGATCACGTATCTGATCAAATACTCCCGTGTAGGTAGCAGGATTTGACCTGGGAGTTCTTCCTATCGGTGACTGGTCAATAGCTATAACCTTATCAAGCTGTGAAACACCTTCTATCCTGTCATGATCCCCCGGCACAGTTAATGCACGGTTTAGCTTATGCGCAAGACTCTTATAAAGAATTTCATTTATAAGTGATGACTTTCCCGAACCAGAGACACCGGTCACTACCGTCATTATTCCCAGTGGAAGATCGACATTTATATTTTTTAGATTATGCTCTCTTGCGCCGCAGATCCTGATCCATCCCGCCGGAGTCCTACGTTCCGCCGGAACCGGTATCGTAAGCTCACCGGACAGATACTTGCCGGTAATAGACTCAGGAACTTTCATTATCTCCTCCGCAGTTCCCTGCGCCACGACTTCACCGCCGTGCATGCCTGCACCGGGTCCAATATCTACCACCTGATCTGCCTGACGCATCGTATCCTCATCATGTTCAACGACGATCAGTGTGTTTCCGAGATCTCTGAGCTTCTTTAACGAATTAAGTAATTTATCATTATCTCTCTGATGCAGACCTATACTGGGTTCATCCAATATGTAAGCAACACCAACAAGCCCGGATCCTATCTGTGTCGCAAGTCTTATTCGCTGCGCTTCACCGCCGGACAAAGAAGCCGTAGCCCGGGAAAGAGTCAGATAATCAAGTCCGACTTCTACAAGAAACTCTACTCTTGAATGAATTTCTTTTAATATTCGTCTGCCGATAAGCTGTCTATGCTCATCAAGTTTCAGATCATCCATAAATTCCAATAGCTTTCTTATAGGCAGACTCGTTACTTCAAATATATTTTTTTCACCAACAGTTACCGCAAGTGATGTCTTTTTCAACCTCTGTCCTCCACAGGACTGACACGGTGTGACACACATAAACTTTTCATACTCTGCCTTAGCAGAATCCGAACCGGTTTCACGATAACGCTGTTCAACATTCTTTATAAGTCCTTCAAAAGGAACATCATATACGCCTTCTGATCTCTGACCTTTATAATGCACTTTCATAACGGCTCCATCTGTGCCATATATAAATGCTTTTCGCACTTTTTCAGAAAGTTCCTCATACGGAGTATCAAGCGAGAACTTATAATATTCTGCCATCGCTTCCAGAAGTGCATGTGTAAAACTTCCCGCATCTTTTGATGAAGCCCATCCCTGCACCTGTACGCATCCTTCATTAAAAGAAAGCGACTTATCAGGTATCATAAGGTTTTCATCAAACTCCATATGATATCCAAGTCCCATACAATCCGGACAATATCCAAAGGGATTATTGAACGAGAAACTGCGGGGCTCTATTTCATCTATACTTACTCCACAATCCGGACATGAAAAACTCTCTGAAAAATTTAAAGTATCTCCATCGATCACATCTACCATCATTAGGCCGTCTGCAAGTGACAATACATTTTCTATAGAGTCCGTTAGACGACGTTCTATACCAGGCTTGACCACCAGACGGTCAACTACGATTTCAATATTATGCTTAATATTTTTATCGAGTGTGATTTCTTCCGTGAGTTCGTACATGTTTCCATCGATACGTACACGGACGTATCCACTTTTCTTTGCCCTGTCGAGGACTTTTTCATGACGTCCTTTTCTTCCGCGTACTACCGGAGCCAAAAGCTGGATCTTTGTTCTCTCCGGTAGCTGCATGATCTGATCTGCCATCTGATCTACAGTCTGTTTCTCGATCACCCTGCCGCACTCGGGACAATGAGGTATACCAACTCTCGCATACAGCAGTCTGAAATAGTCATATATTTCCGTTACCGTTCCTACTGTTGAACGCGGGTTTCTGTTTGTTGATTTCTGATCGATGGAAATCGCCGGCGGCAATCCGCTTATTGACTCCACCTCCGGTTTTTCCATCTGTCCGAGGAACTGCCTTGCATAGGAAGATAATGATTCCATATACCTTCGCTGTCCTTCTGCATAGATAGTGTCAAATGCCAGGGATGATTTTCCCGAGCCGGACAGCCCTGTCAGGACTACCATTTCGTTTCGTGGGATGTCGATGTTGATCTCTTTCAGGTTATGGGCTTTTGCACCTCGTATTTTTATGAATTGGCTGTAGTTTTTTGTTGTTTCTTTTTTTTCCATGTTTTGTCTCCAAGTCACGTGCCGGTTGTATATGTTTTCTTGTCACGGCTCGGACAGGCACTAAGCTCACGCACTGTCCTCATGAACACGGAAATTTTCGCAAAACTCGCCGCGAAAGCGGCTCAGACAGTTTGCGAAAATTTCCTATTCGGACAGCACGTTTGCTAAGTGCTGCCGGCTGATTGTTCCAATAAAACATATACAACCTGCACTCACGTTTACGCAAATACATATTCGGAACAGATGTTTGTAAGTTATAGTAACATACACTATCATTACAATCAAGTTCATAAAATCATTCATTTCACTTCTGCCAGCTGCCACTACCTGCACAAAAAGCCCCAACGTAAAAACGTCAGGGCTTTGGATGATCAACCTATGAACTTTTTAACCATGTTTTCCGTATAGGAATTTGTCCAGCGTGTTACTGTGATGCCACCTCTCTTACTTGCGCGGAAGATCAGTGCCAATACCTGCTGAAGATACTGCATCGTTACCTTTGAGCTGAGCTTTGACTCTCCACTGGTACGATTCTGGAAAGCGTATGGAATCTCAATGATCGAGCTGTACTCACTCATTGCCAGTACTTCGATCATGATCTTCCATCCAACCGGTCTAAGGTCAGCCCTCGCAATACATTCCTTGCGGAACATAAAAAGGCCGGAAGTCGGATCACTCACTTTTCTGAGACACGGAAGTGCGATCTTTCCAATCCATCTGGCTGTGCCGGATACAAATTTCCTGTACCAGTTAAGACCTCCGTCATCTCCACCGGGAATCAATCTGCTGGGTATACAAAAATCTGCACCTGAACGAAGTGCTGCATACATAGGGCGAAGGATTGCGGGCGGATGCTGCAGATCTGCATCCATACATGCAAGAAAATCACCCTTTGCTATACGGAACCCTCTGATAACTGCCGTAGCAAGTCCGCTCTCATTAACTCTGTGCTCATAGCGGACACGGTCATTTTCTTCCGAAAGCTTCTGAAGAACCTCCGGCGTCTCATCTGTACTATCATCAATAAAAACTATTTCGTATTCAATTCCCTTGAGGGCATCACCGATCTGCCTTACCAGATTCTCTACGTTGCCCTTTTCATTAAAGGTCGGAACGACCACTGAAAGCATTTCCATTTTGTTTCCCTTTCGGCTGTTTTTTGTATTTCCCCATTTTGCACAGCCTTTTTTATTATAAAGGTCACAAAATATACGTCAAGGACATTATTACATAAACAAGGAACCTAAATTTTAGTTAATGTGACTTTTGACCATGTCATCACGTGAACGAATTCAGATTCTCTCTGAGTTCCATCATCTTGTCTCTGAGTTCCGCTGCCGTTTCAAAATCAAGTTCCGCTGCTGCAGCTTTCATCTTCTTTTCTACCTTCTTTATGAGTTCCTCAAGTTCCTTCTTGTCCATAGATTCAGGATCTTTCTTAAACTCATACTCGCTCTTTGCTACAGACTTTGTAAGCGAAATAAGGTCACGAACTGCTTTCTTTATAGTCTGAGGTGTAATTCCATGATCTTCATTATACTTCTGCTGGATCTCGCGTCTTCTGGCTGTCTCGTCAAGGCATATCCTCATGGAATCAGTTATGGAATCCGCGTACATGATAACATGTCCCTCTGAATTTCTCGCAGCACGTCCTACGGTCTGGATAAGAGATGTCGCAGATCTCAAAAATCCTTCTTTATCCGCATCAAGTATCGCCACCAGTGAAATCTCCGGAATGTCCAGTCCCTCACGGAGAAGGTTGATCCCGACTAATACATCAAAAACATCCAAACGCATATCACGTATTATCTCGGCTCTTTCCAACGTATCAATATCAGAATGAAGGTAACGCACCCGTATACCGATCTCTCTTAAATAATCCGTAAGCTGCTCTGCCATTTTTTTCGTAAGCGTCGTAACCAGTATTTTATTTTTCTTTTCTATTTCTGAATTTATCTCCTGCACCAGATCATCGATCTGACCTGCCGTCGGACGAACATCGATAAGCGGATCCAGAAGACCTGTCGGTCTTATCAGCTGTTCTGCACGCAGCAGTTCATGTTCCTTTTCATAATCAGCAGGAGTTGCTGACACAAATAAAATCTGATTTATATGCTGCTCAAATTCATCAAAAGAAAGCGGCCGGTTATCTTTCGCACTCGGTAAACGGAAACCATATTCCACCAGAGTATTCTTTCTGGAGAGATTTCCGTTAAACATACCTCCGATCTGTGGAATAGAGATATGAGACTCATCAACTATTATCAGAAAATCATCCGGAAAGAAATCCATAAGAGTAGTCGGAGGGGTTCCTTCCGGCATACCCGACATGGGACCTGTGTAGTTTTCGATACCGCTGCAGAAACCGGTCTCTCTGAGCATCTCCATGTCAAAACGGGTTCTCTCTGAAATCCTCTGTGCTTCTATGAGCTTATCCTCCGAACGGAAAAACTTCACCCTTTCTTCCAGTTCTTTTTCGATGCGGGCGATCCCAGCCTCCATTTTTTCTTTAGGCATTACATAATGAGATGCAGGGAAGATAGAAACCTGTCTCAGTTCTTCCTTTGGTTCTCCAGTAAGAACATCAATCGTAACGATCCTGTCTATCTCATCGCCAAAAAACTCTACGCGGATAGCCGTTTCATCTTCTTCCGCAGGAAAAATCTCAAGTACATCACCATGCACACGGAAGGTTCCACGATGAAAATCCATGTCATTTCTTGTGTACTGTATTCCTATGAGCTCATGGATGACATCATCCCTGTCCTTCTCCTGTCCCGGGCGGAGCGACACGATCATTGCAAGATAATCATCCGGTGATCCCAGTCCATAAATACATGAAACAGAAGCCACAACTATAACATCACGTCTTTCGGAAAGAGCAGCTGTAGCAGCGAGCCTCAGCTTATCAATATTGTCATTTATCGATGAATCTTTTTCAATATATGTATCCGTCGATGGTACATAGGCTTCCGGCTGATAATAATCGTAGTAGGATACAAAATACTCTACTGCATTTTCAGGAAAAAACTCCTTAAATTCGCTATAAAGCTGACCTGCCAGAGTTTTGTTATGGGATATGACGAGCGTAGGTTTGTTTAGCGCAGCTATCACATTTGCCATCGTAAAAGTCTTTCCGGAACCGGTAACCCCCACCAGAGTCTCACACTGGTTTCCATCCTGAAATCCTTTCACCAGTTTCTCGATGGCCTGCGGCTGATCACCTGTAGGTTTGTATTCACTGTGTAATTTAAATACGTTATTTTCTTTTCCCATTCGATCCTCTTCTTAAAAATAAAATTATGACATGAACAAATGACAAAAAGTTTTTTCCTTAAGTTAAAAAACAAGGACAGTTCAGTAATGATCATACCAAACCTGTCCTTGTCTGTACATCGTACCATCAGTCAAAGGCACAATTTTTTGCACCTTTTAATCCTGAATCACTTATCACAATATTCTATTGCACTGTCACTTGCTATGCCACCGAATATAACGATATCAGCTACAGCATTTCCTCCAAGACGGTTTCCGCCATGAACTCCACCTGTAACCTCACCGGCTGCAAAGAGACCCGGAATAGGATTTCCGCTCTTATCAATAACCTGTGCCTTAGTGTCGATCTTTACACCGCCCATGGTATGGTGGATACCGGGCGCGATCTTGATCGCATAGTACGGAGCTACACTAAGGTCATTATCCATTCCTGTGTCACGCTCAAACTCTGCATCCTTCTTAGCAGCAACTGCCTTATTCCATGTATCAAGGGTTTCAGCCAATGTTGCCGGATCTACATCTATCTGTCCTGCGAGATCTTCGATCGTATCACCCTGAACTGTGATGCCGGTAGATACATACTTCTCAATAGCCTTAAGACCATCTCTTAATCTCTGATCAAAGATAATATATGCATATCCGCCTGTCTGCTCGAGTTCTGCTGCAGATACCTTATCTCTTGTAAGCAGTTCGTTTGTAAATCTCTTACCTTCCTGATTTACAAGGATAGCTCCGTCACCACGAACGCTCTCTGTGATAAGCATCGAAGTTCCCTGCTCAACTGTCGGATGCAGCTGGATCTGGTCAATGTCAACGAGATCTGCGCCGACTTCTTCAGCCATTACGATACCGTCTCCCATCGCACCAGGAGCACTGGTAGAAACCGTACCCTTGAGGTCAGAGCGATACTTCACTATCATTTCCTGATTGTTTCCAAATCCGCCTGTAGCAAGGATCACCGCTTTTGCATTAATAGTGTAGTTAGCTGTTTTTCCTTCAGCCTTTACACCAACAACAGCGCCATTATCAAATATGAGGTGCGTTGCCTTGGTCTCATACATAACATTGATACCAAGTTCATCCATCTTATTCAAAAATCTTGTTACAAGGAAAGCTCCTACACCGGAACCATCCTCCGGAGCATGGATACGCTGATTTGTAGCACCGCCTGAGAAACTTACCTTCGGAAGAGGCGCTCCGATGGAATCCAGCCAATCGATGGCAGCTGCAGACTTCTCAGCCATAATAGTAACCAGATCACGGTTATTGATCTGATGTCCGCCCTCCATTGTATCCTCAATGAAAGTTTCAACAGAATCTTCTATTCCCTGTTCCTTCTGATAATGTGTTTCCGCTGCATTCATACCACCTGTAGCCTTGGTCGTATTACCTCCGGCATATGGCATCATTTCAAGCAGAACTACTTTCTTTCCATTTTCAGTTGCTTTGATCGCAGCTGTCATACCTGCACCGCCGGCACCGACGATACAGATATCTGCATCTACTGTTTCCTCGCTCTTAGGTGCATTTGCATCCACTGCTTCAGCCTCAGGAAGCTTGCTGATATCGCATCCTGCCTGCTTTAGAGCATCCTGTAATGCACGTAAGATAGCCTTACTTGTAACCGTTGCACCGGAAATAGCATCTACATTTACACTCTGTGCTGCCAGAATCTTGTCCGGAAGCATTGATACAGCAAATGTACCTATATTTTCGGTCTCATGATCTCCTGTCACTTTAACAGAGTCAATACTGTTCTCCTGAACTGCAACTTCAACCTCTACATCGCCTCCAAAACCTTTTGCAGAAGCTGTATAAGTACCCGGAATGAACAGATTTCCGTCAGCTGCCTGTGGACCTGTTTCCACTTCCTGACCGCCTGCCTCAGCAATAGCAGCCGCAAGTGCTTCCTTTACTGCTGTACTTGTAACAGTTGCACCTGATACTCCATCAATCTCCGCACTCTGTGCAGCAAGTATCTGATTTGCCAGTTCGGGGATCGCTGCTCCTCCGACATCCGGAGTCTCACCATCTCCTGTAATAACAGCATTTGTAATACCGCCGTTATCACCTACAGTAAGCTCAAGCGAAACTTTGCCGCCAAAGCCATCCGCTTCGGCATTGTAAGTACCCGGAGTGTATGCTCCCTCTGCGTTTGCAAACTCTTCCGCCTGCTTGTTGGGATTATACACGGGCTTGATAAATGCCACAGCCAACAAAACCACTACAAATGCCACTACTGCAATGGCATCATATATCCTTCTTGATTTCTCCACTTTTCATCCTCCTTTTCACATATTTTATATCATTTTTTTACAACTGTTAAAGTGGCTTAAATTCATACTTCGAATCAACTTTTTCAAGGAACATTGCATTTTTACGAAGGCGATAGACCGATCCGCCTATAAGCTCAACTACTTTTGCGTCTTTTTTTGCGCATTCGATATAAGATTTACAGAGTATATCAAACGCGTCTTCTTTCATAGGCACAAGGTAATCATGTTTCTCATGCTCTGTAGAAAGTACTGCAAACCCCTGCTTATTAAACCTTATTCCATAAAGTGTGCAGATCTCGATCCCGTTTGTTCCATCTTCTGAAATACATGTAACCTTAAGTAGCATTTTTTCCTCCTCACCTTTTCCTTCCACCGGATTCTTTATGATGCTCCTGCTTAATGGAATACATTTTTGCATCACCCTCGTGTATCAGACTGTCTATATCCATATCTTTGCCTTCCGTCGAAACCCTGCCTATACTTACGGAGATCCGGCTGTCAGTCGAGCGGAACATATCCTTTACGGAATAGACCATTTTATCGCACTGAGCCTGTAATTCCTCTTCATCGGGAATCCCATCGATTATCAGTGCAAATTCATCTCCCCCAAGCCTAAATGCCGTTCCCTGCGGGAATATTTCACATATCGCTTTTGCAGTACGACGCAGAACATCATCTCCTCTGTTATGTCCAAAACTATCATTAATTTCCTTAAAATGATCGAGATCCATATACAGGAGGGTCAACGATCTGCCTTGAAGTTCCTGCATATAATTGTAAAAGAATCTCCTGTTATAAAGCCCCGTAAGCGGATCAGTGTTTGCAGCCTGCAGTATCTTCTTTTCATAATTCCGTTCCATTGTCACATCATGGAGAAGAACAAAATATCCTGCACTGTTAAAGAAATAATCTCTGATCTCCTGTTCGATGACTACATAAATATGCTCCTCACCATCAACCTCAGTTGTAAATTCCTGACTTACAGTGTGCTTCTTTTCATTAGTTTTTTCTTCTGAAACCGCTGTGAGTTTTTCCTTCTTCCACTTCCTGTAATCAAACAGTGCCAGATCAACTCCATCCATATGGAAAGCCTACTGAAAATACGAATTGACCTGCATGGTCTCCCAATCATTGGTACATATAAGCAGTGGAAACGGGATATTTGCAATAAGAAGTGACAGCTGAATACCAAGATTACTGAAATCCGTCACGTTATGTGCCACTCCCACCGTTCCGATCACATCATTATGCTTATTGAAGATCGGTGACTTATAAGTGATGAAATGCATCATCCCATCCTTAGTCTTAACCGGTTCTTCGAATACCATTGTCTTTTTTGCCGTCATAACCTCGTTTTCGGACTCAAGACACACAAACTCACCGGACTCAAACTCTTCCGGCGTAATATCCCATATATAATCATGCCCTCTGCCTTCTATATCTTCGCGCTCCTTATGAACCGTCCGGGCAAAAGTTTTATTTACAAGTAAATGCGTTCCCTTTTTATCCTTAACCCACACAAGTTCCGGAATGTTATCGATCGTAGTATATAAATATGTGTTATAGATCCACTCATATACTTCTGTTTTTATAAGTTTAATAAGCTTTTTAATTCTAAAGTTTCTGGCTTCACGACTTTCTTCTTTCGGCCACAGTGCAGCGATGAAATCAGGTATCTCACGTTCATCAGTTATGTTTTCTATATATACCGGATAATATCTGTAGCACTTACTCTCATTTTCTCTGTACTTTTCTATATCCTCTAATGATGTCGATATTAAAATGACTATGCTTTCTTTATCACACTTTATGTCATCGCAGGAGCCTACTGTCCGAATCCGGCAATCTGTGCCTTCGATCGGCAGCACGGACTTCAGACTATCCTCAAGTTCTATAGAATCAGATAGGATATATATACTTATATTAATATTATCCAGTTTCATTTAAGTGCTCCCCTGCTGCGAAAACTGCCACACGTAATTATATGTATCTTTATCGGCAGATTTAGGTCGTAGTAACATATATGATTTTGTATTTTTTACGCGTCTTTCCTGCAAGTTAAAAGAGGGCTGTACTCTCGATTATGAAAGTACAGCCCTCCCGGCTTATTCACATGATTTACTTTTATTACGTGTTAGTCTTCTTTGATGCACTGCATTACGGAAGCTTTACTTTGAGCGTTGCGCGAACCACTGAATCACCAAACTTCACTGTGATCTTCGTAGATCCGCTCTTCTTAACTGTGATAACACCGCTGTCACTTATCTCAGCCACATTTTTCTTAGATGAACTGTAAGAAGTCGGCACTGCATATGTAGTACCTGTCAGCAGCTCTGATACGTTAAATGACTTTGTGCTTGTCACTGTTGTCTTCTTAAGTGCCGGGCACTCAGCATAAAGTGTTAATTCCTTCTTTTCACCATTCTTTCCGATGATCTCAAGTGTAACTGTACCGGTCTTCTTGATAGTGATCTTTCCGGACTTAGAAACCTTCATGATCTTCTTCTCAGCCTTATCAAGTACATATTTCTTTACCTTGAAAGAAGGCTGGATCTTGAATCCCTTGCTCTTTACGAGAACTACATTGTCAGAGTTCTCATCAAGAATCTTTCCGGTAAGAACCTTCGGTGCATTGTTCTGTGTCTCTGAACCACTCGGATTCTCCGGTGCAGGTGCCGGTGCAGGTGCCGGTGTCGGGTCATCCTGTGCAGGTTCTTCCTGTGCAGGCTCTTCCTGTGTAGGCTCTTCCTGTGTAGGCTCTTCCTGTGCAGGCTCTTCCTGCGTAGGCTCTTCCTGTGCAGGTTCTTCCTGTGTCGGCTCTTCCTGTGCAGGTTCTTCCTGTGTCGGCTCTTCCTGTGTAGGTTCTTCCTGTGTCGGCTCTTCCTGTGTCGGCTCTTCCTGTGTAGGCTCTTCCTGTGTAGGTTCTTCCTGTGACGGTCCAGGTGTCGGATCATCCGGTTCAGGTGTCGGTGTCGGATCATCCGGTGTTATTTCAGTAAACTCAACTTCACCGTTATACAGCTGTTCGATTTCCTTGGTATTCAGTGTTCTGTTAAAGATAGTAAATTCATCAAGAGAACCTGTGAAGTACTCACCGCTTCCCCAGTTTGCCTTACCGATCTGTACGATACCGTTCTCACCAAAGATATCCTTCAGGTCATAGATACTTCCAACGCTTGAAACCTGCTTACCGTTGATGTAGAGCTTTGAATTGTGCTTTGACTCTACAACGGTTACCATCTTCCACTCGTCGTTCTTCTGGCCGGTTGTCTGTGCATTGCTCGGTCTGCCACCGTTATTGTTGTATCTCTCTACTACAAGGCTGTTATTTCTGATCGGATCGATAACACCAAGGTATGTCTCATGGTTTGAGCTCTGAGCCTTGTCACTCGGTGCAGCATAGAAGCTCCACTTTGTTGTTCCGTCCTTCTTTGTCTTACTCCAGTAGTTAATAGTGATCTCTTCCTCACCTGTGAGAAGTGATGAACCATCCTTCTTTGTGAGATTCAGCCACTGTTCCTTACTGCTGTTCAGCGTCAGAGCCTTTCCGGTATGACCATCTGTAAGCTCAAAACCGTTATGTGATACAGCTGCTGCTCCCTTTCCTGTAAAGCCATTCTCCTCATCATCAAATGAGAAGTGTGCGATCGCAGCCTCATTAAGAGTTGTGTCAGGGTTCTCATTTTCCTTTTCTGCAGGCCACTTATCTTCGATAGCTTTCTTCTCCTCTGCAGTGATCGGCATTGCTGTACCGTGTCTCATTGTTGCAGGGAATGAATAGTCATCAAGCTTTGTAAACTCACCGCTGTTAAGATCATCTGTCACTGCCGGATAATATCCTGCACCTGTACTGTACTTATCAAGGAGAAGTACCCACTTATCCTCGCCGTTAAGCTTAAAGATAGTACCGCCTTCAACACCTGTGTTCTTTGTAAGGAAGTCAGACTGAATTCTTGTCCAAGGTCCGTCAAGTGACTCTGCCTTTTCAAGGAATTCGTACGTTCCCTTTGCAGGATCTGTGTCCTCCATACGAAGATCGGTGCTTCCTGTGCTCTCAACCTTTGTAAGTCTGAAGTAAACTGTCTTTCCGTTCTCAGTTACAGGACATACAGAAGTATCGATAGTGCTGATATCCTTGCCGTCCTTATTTTTCTTACTGATCCAGATTTCCGGATCTGAGAAATTCACGAAGTCGCGAGTCTTTGCATAGTAAACGTGCTTTATACCATTCACATCAGATGACCAGTATACGTAATACTCCCCTGTCTCTTCGTTGTATGCAGCTTCAGGCGCCCATGCACAGCCGGAATCATCTGTAGCTACTCTGATCATTCTCTGATTACTCCAGTTTACGAGGTCATCAGATTCCCAGATCATGAGCGACTTACTTCCTCTTGTTGCTGCTCTGTTCCACCTGTCATTTCCACCGTTGAGATTGATGGAAAGATCTGTTGCCAGGAGATAGAATCTGTCTCCATCTGCGCTTCTGATGATAAACGGATCACGAAGTCCCTTTTCACCAAGAGAAGATGTGATAACCGGAAGGCCATCATTCAGTGCTGTCCAGTTATATCCATCCTTACTATCAGAGAAGTAGATCTGCTCTTCCTGCGGATTGCTCTCGCTTCCTGTGAAGTGAGCAAAGATATAATCTGTTGTTTCTTTTTCAGCAGGAGCTGCCTTAACATTTACTGTAAATTCACGGATTTCTTTTGCATCGCCGTAAGTAACGGTCGCTGTAAGCTCAACCTCTGTATCCTTATCCTTACGTGTTACTTTACCTGCTGCAACCTTTCCTTCTGCCTTATCTGTTACTACAGAAGTGTCGGATGACTCCCATGTGATTTTTGATCCGTTCTTTCCTGTCTCAGGAAGATAGATATTTCCACGGATATTCTTTTCATCAACAATCTCGAGCGCTTCTGCATCAGCCTTTACTCTGTCATCGTTAGTACCTACTGTTACTGTCATGCTGTAGGTCTTCTGATCCTCAGAAAGACCTGCTGTTTCCTTTGCCTCAGTATTGTTAAATACCGGACGACCGTCCTTTGCCCATCTTACATAAGCAAGGTTTGCATTTCTGCAGGGATCGTAAAGCGGCTGAGCGCTTGCCCATTCACACTGATCGTTGTAGCACTTTTCATCTCTTGAATGATAAACAAGTATTACGTTGCCATCCTTATCAGTAGTGAAGTTGTTATGACCCGGGCCATACTCCTTATCGAGATCCTTTGTCTCAAGAACTGCCTTCGGAGCCTTCTTCCATGAATCAGGATTAAGGAGATACTTATCCTTTGTGGTGCTGAGCATACCCATGCAGTACTCAGGTCCTGTTGTGGAGCCGGAGAATGTCAGGTAGATATTGTTATCCTTCATGAGGACACCAGGTCCTTCATCAATTTCCTGAGAACCGTTCTTTTCCCAGCTGTATTCAGGCTCAGTAAGGATAACCGGATCTGATGCAAGCTTCGAAGGATCTTCGGAATCAAGCTTTGCTATTTTAAGGATCGAAGTCTGTCCGCTGTTAGGCTTATATGCCCATACTACATAGTCAGTACCATCCACATTAAATGTGGTCATATCGAGCGAGAACTCGTCAAATGCATCTTTGTAAGTTCCGTCTGCCTTTGTCATGCGCTTCGGTGCTTCCCATGATGCAGGATTAAGGAGATCCTTGTCATTCTTGCACTTCAGGATATACGGACGGATGGACCATACACTGCTCTTGTCAGACTGACCTGCAAAGAACATGTACCATGTTCCGTTTATCTTGTGCAGCTCAGGTGCCCAGATATGATGGCTGAGCTCTGCGTTTCCTGATGCCTCCCAGATGATACTGTCTTTTTCATCAGCAAGACCCTCAAGTGTCTTACTCCTTCTGAGTGCCAGCCTGTCGTAACCACCATCTACGTTGTGATATGCCGGCCATGAAGAAGTGAAGTAATAGTAACCGTCTTTCTCATTGTAGATCACATACGGATCTGCTCTCTGAGGGATTACAGGGTTTCCAAAGTAGGAAAGCTTACCTGTAAGCTTATGAGTACCAACACTCATTCCCTCTGTACTTGTTACCTTATTACCATTTTCGTCGTACCATACAACCTTTGCATCATCCTTCGTGCTGCCGTCAGAGAAAGTAATCTTTGCATTTGTATCAAGCTTTACAACTTCGCCCTGTTTTACTGTGAGATCCTTTATCTCATCTGCCTTTACATCTGTTGCCTTTACATCAGATGTAGGTGCTACATATGTTTCTTCCTCTTCTGTTTCTGTAGGAATCTTGTCTTTACTTTCGTCGTAAAGTTCTTCAACTTCTTTTGCTGTAAGAGCACCCTGATAAATCTTTACATCAAATACGCCGCCCTTATAGAGCTTGTCACCCTTGTAGCCTGATCTTCCGATATATGCTGCAAGTGCATCTCCGAAGCCTGTAACAGTCATGTCATCAGTTGACTCACTGTGAACCTTCTTGCCATCATAGTAGCCTGTGATGCGGTTTCCGGAAATAACTGTTGTATAAAGATGCCAGTCAGAATCTGTCTTTGTTGAAGATACACCTGTTTCATTTGACCAGGGTGAAACGTCACTTCTTGACTTTGTCATTACTGACTTGAAATATCCACTCGGATTGCATGGATTCAGGATGTGGTAAAGTCCCGGCTGTCCACTGGTATTCCACTTGCTGGAATCTTCTCCCATGTACATAGCACAGTAATCGCCGGCACCTGTCTCATTCTTGAGCCAGAGAGACATTGTCAGGAAATCCTGTCCCTTAAACATTTCTGCAGGAAGTTCTACATATGCTTTTCCACTGTCATAAGAACCACCGGGAAGAAAAAGAGCGCCGTTCTTTACTTTCGCACCTGTACCCTTGATAACAGCATTGTTTCCATTTTCTGCTGAGTTCTTGAGCACTGTTCCGTCTGCTACAGACTCCGCATTTTCAAGAGAATACTCTGCAACAAGCTTTGTGGGTTCTGTCTGCTTATATTCTTCTTTTTCTTCTTCAACGGTTCTGCCGTACTTCTTGCCAAGTGCTTCGTATTCTTCATCAGTGATCTGGATTACTGTTCCGTGACGAAGTCTTGTTGTGAACTTATACTCATCAGAGTCATATCTTGTAAACTCACCACTTGCAAGATCATTTGTGTATGACGGATAATATCCGATTCCACCGTAGTTATCAAGGAGCAGGCACCACTTATGCTCTGCATCAGCGTCGTCATCATTGAAGCGGAACATTGTGCCGCCTTCAACATGAACCTGATCGTTAAGGTACTTTGACTTTACTCTTGTCCAGTTTCCGTAGAGGGAATCGGACTTCTCGATCATCTCAAACTTTCCGCCCTTCGGATCGCCCTCGTCAATTATACCGTTATCGCCGGCCTCTACCTTGGACATTCTGTAATAAGTGATCTTTCCATTCTCATCTTTTTCGGAATTGATGGTTGTATCAATAATGTCCGTAACTTCTCCGTCTTTATTCTTGAGTGTGATCCACTCTTTTGTCTCAGAGAAATTATAGAAATCACGTGTTGTGCAGTAGTAGATATGGTGACGTCCATTTACGTGAGAAGCCCAGAATACGAAGTATTCGCCTCTTTCTTCATCATAGAAAGCTTCCGGAGCCCATGTACATCCTGCATCATCTATGGAAACTCTTACATGGCGCTGATTTGTCCAGTTTACGAGATCCGTAGACTCGAATACCTCGATGTACTTACTGCCGCTGTCAACAGCTCGTCCCCAGTTTCCGTTTCCATGGATCTTTAAGTCAGTTGCAATGATGTAGAATTTATCTCCCTCAGGGGAACGGATGATGAAAGGATCTCTAAGCCCCTTTTCACCATACTTTGACTCGAAAACGGGCTTGCCATTATTGAGAGCATTCCAGTGAAGACCATCTTCACTGTCATCGAAATAGATCTGCTCTCCATCTGATAAGCCTTCGCCCTTAAAGTTTGCGAAAAGATAGTGTGTAGTCTTTTTCTTTTCAACAGCCTTCCTTACAGTAACCTCGATTTCCTTTGTATCTGTTACTTCACCGTAGGTAACTGTAGCTGTGAGCTTTACATTTGTGTCCTTATCCTGACGGTTTACGACACCAGCCTTTTTCTCACCTTTATCCTTATCAGAGATCACTTCCGCATCAGAGGACTTCCATGTGATCTTTGAGCCCTTTTCTCCTGTCTCTGCGAGATAGATGTTTCCGCGGATATCATCTGCATTCGGAATCTCAAGTGCCTTCACATCAGCTGCTACGCGCTCTTCATCCGTAAGATTATTTTCTTCTTCCTCTTTTTCCTTAAGTGCCTTCTGAGTCTCATCAAGCTGAGCCTTTTCCTTTGCATAAAGATCAGCTATCTTTTCCTCAGAAAGTACTCCCGAATACACTTTATAATTATCCAGTGTCGCATTCAGGAACTCACCGTCATCCCAGTTTGCTTTACCGATCTGGAAAACACCGTCGTCTCCGCCGATGCTCTTTGAAAGTTCCGGCTGACCTTCAAGTGTGCCCTTAAGCTCTCCATTCACATAGAGCTTGGATGTATCTTTGCTTTCTGTGATGGTAACCATCTTCCATCCGGAATAATCATCTTCCGATTTGATAGTAGGCTTTCTGCCGTTATCATTATTCCATCTCTGTACTTCGATACTCTTCTTTGTGTCGATTATCGCAAGATACTTTTCATTAGGATGTTCGGGCTTCGCATGCTCTTTTGATGCTGCATAGAATGTCCACCCCTGATATGCATCAGCTGTATTCTCTGCTTTTACCCAATAATTAACGGTTAATTCATCCTTACCGCTAAGTACGTTCTTTCCGTCTTCGCCCTTTACATCGAGCCACTGTTTCTCATTTACATCGAGCTTCAGTGCTTTTCCGCTTACGGCATCTTCTGTGAGTTCATAACCATTCTGCGGTTTTGCTACTGCACCTGCACCCTTGAAACCAGCTTCATCATCAAAGTTAAATTCTGCTATAATGGAAGCATTTTCCTCTGATGTTTTTTCAGTTGTTCCTTCGGTAGTTTTTTCCTCCTTTGTTTCCTCTCCCGGCTTCTTTTCCGATGCCAGTACATTTGCTGCACCGACTGCCGTACCGAGCGGTGATACCGTCATCGCCCCCGACAGAAGCAGAACCATCAGTTTCTTTGTCCTTCTTCCCATAAAAAGACCTCCCATAAGATTGCAACTCGTACGCACCTCTTTGTATGCTTTTTCTCCCTCAAACAGACAACTATCAGACAATGCATGTACGAATCTTAAGACAATCTTAACAAATCCTTCTATATGGAGCAATGCGCCAAGGGTAATATTGTATATAATTTTGTGCAAAAACAAGCGTTATATGCACAACTAATCAAGTTAATGCATACAACGCTTAAATATTTTAGTCTTTTTAAACAATACCATTATTTTTTAAAAGCAAGTCATTTTTACATTTAAAACAACATTTCTATGCAAATATGTTAATTGGTATACGGCAGGTACGTAACATATTTTTGTACATATACCCCTACCTGCCTCTTCTTCCTCTTCCGAGGAAAAACATTTTGGATCCGGTTCCCATTTCTTTTTCTTTTTCCGCTTCCTTCTGGGCTTTTTCCGTATAATCTCTTGCAGTTCCTGCTTCTTTTGCAAATCTGTATTTACAGTCCGCACAGAATCTACCGGATGTGAGAGGTTTGCCGCAATGATCGCACGTTAACCCCGTACCGGTTATTTCCACATACTGCAGTCTTTCTTCCCTAAGCCACTTTCTTATCCTGTCCGGAGTGACTTCACAGGTTTCTGCCGTAATGTATAGTGTTGCCCCGGGATAGTCAAACAGAAAATCTTTTACTCGCTGGAATGCGCGGTCTTCTATTTTTTTGCAATCCGGACAGATCCGGTCACCGAACCCCGGATACTGAAATATATGGCCACATTCTTTACAATTTTTGAGAGAGACGTCCATGGCTTCTCCTATCTGTACACAGGTACAATGATTGTTTTCACATTGTTTATCGGCTTGTCTTAGGGGCGATCGTACATTGTGTTTTGTATAAAATTTGGTGCGTGATCAGGAGGTACGTGCATCTTTTCGGTCTTGACGAATCCTGATATATGAGTATTATAGAATTGAGTATTACCCATAGATTATATTATTATAAACAATAGCTTATACAGCAGGAGATCAACATGCGAGAAAGTGTACTGTGTCTATTAGAGGAGTCAGCTGCAAAATATCCGGAAAAGATCGCTATTTCAGATGAAAAGAGAAGCCTTTCATACACAGAGCTTGTGTCGGAGGCAAAGAAAGTCGGGACATGGATCGCAAAAAACAGATCTTGTGGAGAAAGAAATCGTGCGGCAGCGGTTTTGATCGATAGAAATGTTGAGACACTTATCGCATTTTTCGGAATCCTGTACAGTGGTAATTTTTATGCATCGATCGGGCCGGATTTTCCGGAAGACAGGAGAAACAGCATCATAAACAGTCTCGATCCTGTGTGCATCATAGATACGCGTAGAAGAGGAAAAGATGTTGAAGGTGCGGTTCGTATAGCAGATATATTGGATAATTCCGTAGCGGAAGCAGATGTGCTGGATGAAATCCGTGAAGATTCTATAGATACGGATCCTCTTTACACGATTTTTACTTCCGGATCTACCGGTGTACCAAAGGGAGTACTCATCTCTCATAAATCTGTATTAGATCTTACAGATGCGTTTAAAGATGCCTTCGACTTTGACGAAGATTGTGTATTCGGCAATCAGGCACCTTTTGATTTTGATGTATCTGTAAAAGATATTTACAATTCTCTTGCGGTTGGAGGAACTATCCATATCATTCCGAAGAAAATGTTTGCAATGCCCGGAATGATGGCAGAGTATTTATCTGAAAGAGGAATAAATACGCTTATCTGGGCTGTATCAGCAGCTAATATAATCTCCAGATTTGATGTATTTGGTGAAAATAGGTCTGAAAATCGGATAAATCTCCGTTATCTTATGTTTTCCGGAGAAGTAATGCCTGTTCATACGCTTACTTATTGGCAGGAGCATTTTCCGTTTGCTCGTTTTGTAAATCTGTATGGTCCGACAGAAATAACCTGCAATTGTACATATTATGAAGTGAAGCGCCATTTTGCTGATGATGAGATCATCCCAATTGGAAGAGCGTTTCGAAATACCAGAGTTTTTCTTATGGATGAAGATGGAAAAAAGATCAATAAGCCTAATGTGGCAGGTGAACTTTGCGTAGAGGGAACTGGTCTGGCTCTCGGATACTGGAATATGTCCGAAAAAACTGAAGAGGCTTTTCCTCAAAATCCTTTCCTTACAGGATTCGGAAACAGGATCTACAGGACGGGAGATCTCGCGCGGTATGATGAGAATGGTGAGCTCTGCTATGTTGCCAGAAAGGATTTCCAGATAAAACATTTTGGGCATAGAATAGAGCTGCAGGAAATCGAACGAAATATAAATGCGGCACCGAATGTTGAAAGATGCTGTTGTGTATATGATCAGGAAAATGAGAAGATAATCTGCTGCTATGAAGGGCAGGAAGGTCGTGATGAGATCATAAAAGTACTTTCAGCTAAGGTTCCAAAGTACATGTTCCCTCAAAAATTTATTTATTATGTAAGGCTTCCTCTGACAGCGCATGGTAAGATTGATAGAAAGAAACTTCTTGAAATGGCAGTACAGGATGAGGACAGTGGAAATGAATGTGCTTAAAAAAGTCTATTTCATGGGATCATCTGGACTTATGTATCAGTGTGCGAATCTTGTGAAAAAAGATTCTTCGGCACTTCCGATGAAAATTTTGGAAACAGGTCATACACCATCAGATCTGCATAGAGCTGAAAAATATCATGCAAAAACCGGAAGCAAGCAGGAATTATTTGGAATACTGCGGGAAGAAACGGAATACGCTATTTTATTTTCGGTGAATAATCCATATCTGATCCCGGCAGATATCGTTGCTAAAGATAATTTTACGATGGTAAATCTTCATCATGCTTTGCTGCCTGCGCATCCGGGCAGAAATGCCGAAGCATGGACGATTTATGATGGCGATACGGAAGCGGGGATAACCTGGCACAGGATAGATGCAGGAACGGACAGCGGAAACATACTCGTGCAAAAATCTGTACCGGTTACGGATGAGACAACTTCTCTAAAACTTTTGAAACTCCTTAATAGAGAAGCTGTCAGTGCATTAAAAGAGCTATTGCCACTATCATCAATACCGGATAAACAGGGAGTGGTTCAGCCGGTAAGCGAGGGGCGTTTGATCCGCTATGCAAAGGACGTACCGGCAGACGGCTTGCTGCATCCGGAGTGGGACGGCGTTCATATTTCACGTTTTCTTCGTGCAATGGATTATGATCTTCTGGAAGTGATGGGAAAGCCCAGGGTTATCATTGACGGATCGGAGCGACGTATCAGTGAGTATAGGATCCTTAAAGACAACGATAAATCTGAAGCATCAGAAAGTGAATACGTGATCAGTAAAGATGGATTTACATTTTATCTGAGTCTCGACGGAGCAGTGTGATTATGCACTGCTCTGTTTTTTCGTTAATGACAATCCCAAAGAGAATCTTTCGATCGCAGAACCCGGCTTGATAATATATGCCCCTTTATCCTTCAACTCCAAATTTACCGGGTATCAGAAATTGGTCTACATATGGCTTGAAGCATAAAAAATATGACCGGAAGTAATCGCTCACTTCCGGTCATATAAATGCTATTGGCTACGCCGTTCCGTTCTTAAGAATGGTTATTTTGACTGATAACTTCCATTAAGATTCTCACCCGTGAAAGTGATCAGACCTGAGTCATTTGCACTCCATTCGTTTTTCTTCGCTTTGTAATCTTTACCATTGATACTGATCTTCACAGAACTTATCGCTCCGCTCTTCTTTTTCTTTACCGTAACATCATCTGTGTATTTAACATAGTACGGATTAACATTGAAGCTAAGACCACTATTTCCCTTTGTCGCCTTCTTTACAGCCTTTACAGTTGCTTTATCTGCTCCATTAAGACCAATAATCTGAATCAGCTTCTTTTTCTTATTTATCTTGATCTTTGTTGCTTCATAAGTGACGTCATTCACAGAAACAGTAATCTTACCAAAATACTCCGGTGAAGGCTTTGATTTACCCCAGAAAGGTACACTGCTGCAATATCCGATCTTATAACTATCCCTTGTTTCCACTACATAATCCATGGGTTTATTGTCAGAAACAGTTATTGCAGACTCATTACTGCCATTTCCGCTATTATTTCCACCGCCATTATCATCCGGATCATTTCCATCAGTGGAACGTGTCGTATCAACAGAAACTTCTGTAACATCACCGGAAATTCTTTCTTCTGCCGTATTGATTCCTACATAATTTGTAGTCACAATATCGGAAAATGATCCATTAGTCACAGCTCTCACATTGTTTCCATCTCTGGTAATAGTGGACTCACCGGTACTTCTTCCTTCAATGGATGCCAAACCTTTTTCATTGCCTTCAATGACATTATCAGTCTGAACAAAGACCTTGAATGTATAATCTGTTCCATCCATCTTCACTCCATCATCATAGGAAAGAGTTACACCGTCAAATCCACTTCCCTCAACAGACATATAACCTCTTGAACTTCCTACTGACACATCCTGTGAGTTGCCTTCTAAAACAAAGTAATCGCTGTCATCCACTTCCAAATCAATTCTTGATAAGTCATCTGCATCTATTGAATTGACATCATACACGATCATATTTCCCGAAAGCTGCCCCGATTCATAGGAAATACTCTTTCCCTCAGCATTTGTAATCTTTGTATCATTCTTTATGGAAATGATCGCATGTCCATCTGCCATAGAAACCACCGATTCAGATATTTCTGAAGAGTCCGTCATATAATCAGAAAACAGCTTCATCCTGCTCCAGTCACCATACTCAAGTCGCTTGTAATTTGTTTCGTTAATTATATTACCGTTCCCATCTTCAAATCTAAAACTTCCATAATCTGAAGAAATGCTCATAGAAATGAATTCCCCACCGTTTGAGTTATAAGAATTCATATCATACAGCTTCACCAAATGGCTTCCATCAGAATTATCTTCACTGTTCACTGCAAGGATAGCATGTCCGCCCTGCATATCTCCACCGGAATACGCAAGTAGAACAACGTTGTTATCCTTTGTTGCCTCACAGAGGTTCCTTAGGAAATCGCTTAGGGACTCTCCGCCCCCAATGCCGTTAGTATAAGTTCCATGGCTCTTAATATAACGTACTAATTGAGATACCTGATAATAAGTTATTGCATCCATGAATTTATTATCATTCACAGGTTTATCAAGATGGAAATAATCCGAAGCTCCACTACTTGAGTACTGACCTATACTATGAATTCCTTCATATAACAATCCCATGGTTGATGCAATTCCGTAGCATGATCCTCCCCATGAGTTAGTCATATATTTTCTGACACTGCTGGACACATAGGATTCTTCATCCTTTATAAGAGCTTTGTAATATTCTTCAGAATTGAACTTATAATTTGTCTTTCCGGCGAAACCTCCTCTGGCTCCATTACTGTGGGACCAGTTATTATTATTTATTCCCAGTACAAAGCCATCTGTATCTTCTCCGCCGCCTTCCGAATTCCACTTGGCATAAAGCGTGATCCCTGACGTAATAGGTGTGCTAAAATCAAAACTTGTTGTGCAGGATGCATCTGTAAACCAACCTGCAAATGTGTATCCTGATCTCGTAGGATCTGTTGGCCTTGAAGCTGTCGCACCCCTTCCCACAGTCTGGGATTCAACTGCTGAACCTCCTCTGCTGTCAAATGTAACCGTACAATTTGTTAATGATCCTTCCTCTACGACTGTAACTGCACAGGATGCAGATCTGTTTCCTCTGCTTGTAGAAGCTTTGATATTTGTGCTTCCGGTTATCTTTGCCTCAATTAAGCCATTATCTACTGTTACAACATTTGAATTATCACTGCTCCAGGTAACATCCGGCTTTGCTGCATTTTCCGGATACATCTTTACTGTTGCTGTGAGTGTTTCTCTGTCTCCTACTTCAAGCTCTGTCTCAGATTTATTTAAGGTAATAGAAACTACAACCGAATCCGACAGCTTTCTGTTATCTCCTGCCCAGTCATAATTACTAACAACCGAATTTGATGAATCTACTATTATGTCATACAGCTCAGATGAAAAATTCAGTTTGCTTAAATAAAACGCATTTTGTCCGATAGAAGTTACACTGTTCGGAATTACAACATGTGCAAGTTCAGTGCATTCAGATGCAAAACTATCCGGAATAGTCGTAATACGCTCAGAAAGCGTTATTTTTAGAAGATGACCGCAGTTTTTGAATAATCCTGATCCCAATGACATAGGATTTACATATCCGTTATCAGGTCCAAATTCCACTTTTTCAAGGTACAAACACTTTGCAAAAGCGTAAGCACCAATTGTTTCAACATTTGACGGAATGATTAATTCTCCATATTCACTGCTTGTTCCAAGTCCTGCCCCATTGAACGCAGAATCACCTATCGTCACAAGGGTATCAGGGAAAGACACATTATGAAGAGCGGAGCAATTATTAAAAGCGCTGATTCCAATTGATGTCAGAGCTGTATTTGACAGGTTACCTGTCTCAAGAGCTGTATCTCCTCTAAATGCTTCTGTTCCTATGGTCTTAAGCTCATTTGGCCATGCCACAGTTTTCAGTTTTGCAGAATTATATGCAAACCTATACGAAAGGTTCTGACATTGATTTGAAAGGGTTATTGATAATAACTGCGGACACTCACCAAATGGACCTGGATTTGATAAAACTCCATTTGTCGTAAATGTTATTGCGGCAGGATCTCCGACACCCGTATAGTTCTCAAATGTCACTTC
>KL370805.1:2439-73961 GCA_000701625.1 Lachnospiraceae bacterium MC2017 | reverse complement strand
CTAAACGTTGGAAAAATTTACTTCCAATGTGCCAAGGAAGGAGATTCGATGCCCAAAGCTCTTTTTAAGTCTGATGATGAATTGTTTGAAGCAATCCAAAGATGTCGTACTAGCGGTATGACTGATAAAGATTGGTGTGCTGCTAATGGAATCAGTCAAACCGCTCTTTATAGATACATCAGGAAATTGAAGAAAAAGTCATATGAGATTCCAAATCATACCAGGTTTAGAAAGCAAGAAGTTGTTCCTGTTCAGATTGTTCCAGATGGACAGGAATCGTTGCCATCAACTATACCGGAGCAGAGGGTCTTCGGACCCTCATTTATATATAAGTGGATAGGAGTATCCATTGACATCTATGGATGCTATGCTAAAATTATTTTTAGTAAAACATATTTTGGTAAAAACAGTTTTAGTAAAGAGAATATTTGGCGGGAGGAATAAGTATGTTTATAGGAAGAAAACATGAAATGAGTGTGCTGGAGGAAACATATAATCAGCCAGGTTTCCAAATGACTGTTATTTATGGTCGCAGACGTATAGGTAAATCTACCCTTATCACAGAATTTATTAAGGATAAGAGAGCGTCATATTATATAGCAGCAAAATCTAGCTTAGAAGATAATGTTAAAAAGTGGAGTGCACAATTCATTTCTGATATCGTACCAGAGATGGAAGGTGTAGAGTTTTCGGATTTGGAAGGCTTCTTTAAGTTTGTAGGTAATAGTTGTAAGGATGAAAAAACTGTAATCGCTTTGGATGAAATACCATATATTGCCGAAGTGGACGAGTCTTTTCTATCAAGATTTCAAGGTGCGATTGATTCAATTCTTAGTAAGAAAAATATATATCTTATTATTAGTGGCTCTGCAATTAGTTTTATGGAGAAAAAGATCTTGAGTGAAAAGAGCCCACTGTTTGGCAGACGTGATAATCAAATTTTTTTAAAACCATTTGATTATCTAGATTCTGCTAAATTCGTGCCTAAATACAATAATGAGGAAAAGGCTGTTGTATTTGGTGTAACTGGAGGAGTCGCAAAATACTTAACACTTTTTGATGACTCTGTTTCGTTAGATGATAATCTAATTAATAATTTTTTTAAACCATCCGGTTACCTCTATGAAGAACCATATAATTTGCTTATGCAAGAGTTTCGAACGGTCAACACATACAATACAGTGATTGAGGCGTGCTCAGGTGGAGCAAATAAAGTAAATGAAATTGCTGACAAAGTACATGAGTCGACCGCTGCGGTTTCATATACGATAAAGAATCTTACTACAGTTGGAGTTTTGGCAAAAGTTTTCGCCATAACGGATGAAAAGAACAAAAAGAAGGTTAACTATGAAATCGTTGATGGCATGTATCGGTTTTGGTATAAATTCATACCTAAGGGGCGTGCGGCCATCGAGATGAACCGCGGAGAAGTTTACTATAATATGTACGTGAAGAACAATTTGCATGATTTCATGGGTGAGATTTTTGAAGATATGTGTAGATATTACGTTCTTTCACACGGGCTAGATGGAAAGCTGAAATGTATGACTACAAATGTAGGAAAATGGTGGGGGATGGGACATGATCGTATTCCAACGGATATTGATGTTGTTGGAATTGATGAAATTGGAAAGAAGGCAATTCTTGGAGAGTGCAAGTTCAAAAATGAACAGATAGATAAGCCAGTTTATGAAGAACTGATGAACAGAAAGGGGCTCATTGATAGAAAATTCGAGGAAGTTCAGTATATGTATTTTTCTTTGTCAGGCTTTTCTAAGTGGGTTGTTGAGAACGCTGATGCTGAGAAGGTATCATTGCTAACATTAGATGATTTGTATAGCTGAATGCGAAATCCCAATAGGAGATAGAGCCTTTTTAGGGATTGTAAGAAGTGTCGTAGGTTTGCAGAACAGCACAGGCAGCTATCGCTGAAGAAGCATAAAACATATAAACACATTGTCCATATGATAAAAGTCCCCCGGACTGCAGAATGACTGCGGTTCGGGGGATTTTTGGGCGGTGAGACTATGAGTATTGGGAAGATAAGGTGGCGGACTATATACGATAGACTGGAAATAAAAAAGTTGCATCTTCTGCTAGTTATACATCCATGATGAATGAGATAGATATCATTGCAAATGAGGCTCGTTCGTTCCTTCGTTACTGAAGAATGAAGAATATTATATTAAAGCTTTTGGCAAATGAGTGGAAATGATAGAAGATTAATTAAATAATGCGGACGGGAGAGTTCCCGTCCGTTTTGCTATGTTTTTTTGATCAATCGCACTCAGTCTCTGAAATGGCGTAATCTGCTATGTCTTCGTCGTCCCAATCTGGGTGCTTTTCGATGGCTTCACGAACGCAGCGCAGGAAATCAGGAGTGATTTTCAAAAGCTTGACTAGGATTTCATCAGATACTAATTCGTTACTGTCGCGGATTAGTTCAACAACTTTACTGTATTTACCCAACACTCGTTCATCTGTTGCAAACACGTTTAAGTTCATATACTCATTCCTCCTCTCTTGATTTCCTTTAACCTTTTTCACCGCATTATCAAGCATCTTAGCGTAATCGGATTCTGGTGCATTTCCGTCCATGTAGGACAGCATATCTTTGATCTCATCGCTTACTTCGTGACCTTCTTTATCTTTTGTTCCCTTGGTATTAAGGATGATCCTTTTTGCGTGGTCTTTCATCTTTATGCTGCTGTCCCAGCTACATATTGTTTCAAAGGGATACATATACCAGCTTTTACCGAAAGGGTCATATGTTGTAATAAAGATGATAAAACTTTCCTTGAGAACACCATAGTCATCACCTTTATTTACGATATCGACATCTATCGAACTTTGATAATACCTAAACCTCTTACCTAGGAATCTTCTTTTGGATGCCTGCATTTCTACATCATAGACCGTGTTCTCGTCATCTTCCACATATACATCCATGCGGATTCCTCTGGAATCATAACCGGTCTCGACGGTTTTCTCTGATGTAAGCACCTCTATCTTGCGGATTTTCTTTTTGAGGACCATTTCCAGCAATGGTCGTACATACTTTGGATCCGCCATCACCGTCTGAAACATATAGTTATCAGTGATGGTGAGTTCATCAAAGGGTTTCTTGGTTCTCTTTTTCTGTTCGGTCATTAATTATGTTGCCTTTCTCTAATACTATCATTTGGTGACGAGTGTCTCAATAACTGTACATAGAGGCGTTTAATAAGATGCTATGTGCAGCCGTTTTTCGATAAATTATTTATATTGAAAATATTGTATAAGGGAATTTTGTGAGCGAAATGCTCAAGACACCTCTTATGTAAGAAACTGAGGCTTTTCGACTATAGCACTTGTTGAAGAGGCTGTAAAGAACCGAGATAAAATTCGTAGAGAGAGAAGATGAGACTGGTAACAGTATTCATTATGCACTTTCTGATTTTAAGACTGCAGATGGCATTCGTAAGGGCGAGGTCTATATGAATAATTATTTTGTCAGCAGGTATGGCGCAATAAAGGATGGAAATACGTCTTTACAGTGTGGTAAAAATTGAAGAATGCTGTTGAGTTTTGAAAAGAATCTTCCGAAATAATAATCAGTTGGATTTGTTGGAAAAGAGATTTAGATGATTCGGAAAAGAAAGGGCTTGACAGATATGGCAGAAGAAATCATGCTGGAAACGAAACGAAACGAAACGAAACGAAACGAAACGAAACGAAACGAAACGAAACGAAACGGTTAATTGTGCCTATTTTAAGATAAAGATTGAATTTACTGAGAGCGGATAAAACGCCATATTAAGAGGATAATTTATTATCCTCTTAATATGGCGTTTTTTTAACTTATAGGAAAATCCGTTGGAATTCCAATAAGTCAAAAAATGCACTACGTGCATTGTGATGCGACGCGCGCGGATAGGAAGAGCCTACGGCTCCCGCGCTTGCGCGGAGAATCCGACAAAGTCGGATTATTTGTTCTATGAAATTTTGTATGCATGTTTGAATAGAATATAGATAGAGTGCAGAAAATTTTTTCAGATATAAACAGGGGTCTATATCTATGAAGAAAGAGGTATATATGCAAGATAAGAAAAGACTAGTGAAAAAAATGCTGGGCGGTCTTTTAACTGTCAGCATGATATTTGGCCTGATGCCTGGAACAACTTTGACGGCGTATGCAGATACTGAAAATTATGACTTGTATGTCGGAGCAATACAGGCTACTTCCGCAAATAAAGATGATATAACTGCAAATCATGCAGAAGATGATCCGAACGGTATATATTCTGGTACAGCCAGCTACAATCCTGAAACTAATACTCTGACGCTTAATAATTTTTCTTATTCAGGAAGTGGATGTCAGTCACTGCCAGATCCAACTAGAGAGGCAAGAAGTGCAATTGGATATGTTGGTTCAGGTGACTTTACAATTAAACTTATTGGAACAAATACAATAACACATACTGATACATCAGGAGTAGATGGGGATCATGTATGGGCAATATTTAGTAGCCCTAACCTTATTATTAATGGAGATGGAGAACTTACTGTAACTGGAGGAGAAGCAAGCACAAGTGGCAGCGAGGCTATATGCTCATATAGTAATAGCATTACCATCAACGGAGGAACAATTAATGCAACCGCTGGTGAGGCAACATCAAGTGTTGGAATCTGGGCAGGAAATATACTAACAGTTAATGGTGGAGTCATCCGGGCAGAAGGTAATTCGGCAACAGAGTCGTATAGCTATGGCGCTTACGGTGGAAGTGGAATTACCATTAATGGTGGTGAACTGACCGGGATAGCAGGAGATGCAGGTTCAAGTAGCTATAACAGTTTTGGTGTAGGAGGGGAATATAACGCTTGGGGTGATGCTCCCATAATTATTAATGGTGGTAAGGTAATAGGAAAATCGACTGCAACAACCGGATGGAATAAGTATGGGATTTGGGGCAAACCTTCAACAACTATCAAGTCTAATACTTATGTAAAGGCATCTGGAACTACTAGAGCAATAGGTTCTAAGGTTAAAAATGAAGTAAAGGGTCTTGGATGGAATAATACGGAAGATGAAGGAACTGTAATCGAAAGTTGCACGAGCGATGACGGAGAGGTATGTAGCTATAAAGAAGTGTTATTTGATACATTACACGAACACGCTTTTACTTATTCATCTGCTGGGGATACCATTACTGCAACCTGCGGAAACACCAGCGGATGTCCGTTGGCTGAAGATGGGTATAAGACAACCTTAAAAATAGAGAAACCGGCGAGAACTGTTTATGGTGGTGCGGGTTCTGCATCTGCTACTTTATCGGGACTTGATGATTTTAATTCAGAAACCGGTCTCAATATTGTCCAGTCATCTATAAAATATGCTGGAAGAGGAAGTACAACGTATAATGAAACAGCAACTCCTCCTACAGTGCCGGGAACATACACAGCAAGCATAACTGTCGAAGAAAAGACTGCAACGGTAGAATATACGATAGACAAGGCGAAACCGGATTGTTCCGAACCAACGAACACATTGGTAGCAAGGTATGGAGATACCCTTTCTACGGTAGAACTGCCTGCAAAGTGGTCATGGAAAACTCCTTCCACAAAGATAACTGCAACCGGCGAGCAGAGTTTTACTGCGATCTATACTCCTGGAAATACAGCTCTTTATGAGACGGAAGAAATGTTGCTTACGGTAAAGGTGGACAGGGCAGACAACCCGGCAGTGGTCGAAACAACTGCAACAGTTACCAAGGGCGGACGTACTGTTGACTTATCAAAAAATGTTGATACGAAGGATGCTGGAGGAGAAGTCAGCTATTCAATCGTTAGTGCAGAAGATCTGGGATGCACAGTGAATCCGGAAACCGGTGAGTTTAAATCAGGAAATAAAGCCGGTGAAGTTGAGGTTCAGGTTTCAGTTGGCGGGGATGGACATTATTATGAAACCTCAAAGACTATTACGGTTACAATTACAGACAAGGAAAACCAGACACTTGAATTTGCATCTGACAATGTAAGTAAGACTTATGGTGACGCAGCTTTTACAAACGCTTTGAGCGGAGCAAAGACAGCCGTGACTTATGAGGTTACTGACGGTAAAGATGTGGCTGATGTTGACAGCACGGGAAAAGTTACTATCAAAAAAATCGGTGAAGCTGTCATTACTGCGACGGCAGCAGAGACCGACGCATATACAGCTGCAACTGAGAGTTATACAGTTAAAGTCATTAGAAAGAGCATTACAGTCAAGGCAGATGATAAAGAGATAGAGATAGGTGATCCTGAACCTGAACTTACGGCTACAGTAACAGGGCTTGTCGGAACTGATACGGTAGAATATGAAATAGAGCGTGAGACAGGAAATTCTTTAGGAAAATATACCATTACACCTTTCGGAGATGAAGAACAGGGAAATTATAAAGTAACTTATGCAACAGGAATCCTGACAATCAAAGAAGGCGATAAATATATTAGAAAGCCTGTTATAAAGACTATTTCATCTGACATGATAGCGGTGGAAACAGTTGAAGGCTATGTATATGGAATTAGTGATAGTGATGATTATCCGGATGAATGGACCGCTGAAGGAGTGTTCACGGACCTTGATGAAAATACTGAGTATACAGTATTTATGAAACTTAATGGAGAGGGTGATGATAAATCAACAAGTACAAAGGTTGTGACGAATGAAAAGGGTAAGGAAACAGTTATAGAGGAAGAACACAGGGCTGTTGGTAATGGATTTGTCAGAACAGAGGTCAGAATAAATAGAGATGCTATTGTAGGAAAGATTGAAAATCTTACACCGGACATGATAAGCAGCTTCTTTGGTGAGAGTTCTGAAATCATTAATAAAGTTAAAAACGGATCGACACTACTTGTATATCTTAAGGTTGAAAATGCTGATGAATCCGTGCCTGAAGATGATAAAAAGAAAATAGAGGATACGGCAAAGGATAATTCAAATGCAATAATCGCACAGTATCTTGATCTATCGCTTTATATGCAGATAGATGATAATGAACCGGAGCTTATCAGCAATCTGAATAGTAATAAGATACTTGTAAGAATAAACATCCCTGAGCAGTTTAGAGGTGATTCTCTTTCGAATGATATGGATATGGAAGAAGCGTCACAGTCTGATAATAGAAGGAGTCTTTCGACTGATAGAAAGTATTATATAGCGAGGGTACATGATGGTGAAACCGATATACTTGATACAACAGTCGATGGTGATGACATTACCTTTGAAACAGATAGATTTTCAACATATGCATTACTCTACAGTGATTCGACAGTTGATCCGACAGTTGAACCCGGCACGGATAAAAAACAGTCTGAAACCGGACTGATCCTGGTCGTAAAGAATAAGTCGAATATCAGTAATTTATTCAGCAAATATGGTGAGTCGGGCTACAAGTATAAGTTCAGGGTTGAGGATAGGTCTCAGAGAAAGATCATGACCGTGAGCAGAAAGGGAAAGATCAGGGTCAAGAAAGTCGGTACAGCAACGGTAGCTCTTTATAGAAAAGTAAAGCGTGGAAGCTGGTCGAAGATAGAAGAGCAGACTTTAACTTCTGAAATGCCTGATCTGCCTAAGAAGGTGACAAATCTGAAGGTAGGAGACAAAGTATATGCGGAAAGTTTTATCACGAATAAGATGGTAAATAAACCGATGTCATATAAATCTTCCAGGCCTTCAGTTGCAAGCATTGACAGTAACACAGGACTCATAACAGTTAACAAGACCGGAACAACGAGGATAAGCATAATCTATGGTAATGGCAAAGGCGCAGCACAGTACAAAGTAAGGCTTAAAATCCAGTAATAATAAAAATTCCTTTTAACAGGAGATAGTAGCATAAAAAACCGGGATGACGGTCTTGTCCGTCATCCCGGTTTTATACTTCATCTCATTTTCACATTACAACTCCGGTGGTGCCGTCTTCAAAGCAAGAATATGATGTTGGGGACAAAAGTACTTTTGTCCCTGTCATCATAAAATCATCAAGGCATCTCTTCACCGCCATTCGGTCCGATATACTGTGATTTTCCTAAGCCCAAGATCAGTGTAAATATCGGACTGAAGAAAATAAGTCCTAATGTAAATAAAAGACCATGACCGAATGACTTTGAAAGTTTGTGCACGGATATAATATCGATAACTGAACTGGCTAAAACTAGAACAGCACCAAGTATTGCAAGGAATCCGCCGTCTTCTCCTGCAATGCTTGTCAAAATACTTCCTAGTAAAAGTGATCCTATCATTGCCCAGAACATGCTTCCTTTCCAAGCAATCTTGAAGATCACATATGTATTAAGAAACGGGATCAGGGATTTCCAGCCGGCTTCACCTGCCTTTGTAAATATCTTCCAGTTAGCCACAGCCATTATTATGTACCAGGCAACAAGGATTGAAACATACACTGCTAATCCGGCCAATATGACACCTATGATTGTTTCTAAGTTTGACATAATTTACTCCTCCTCATTTTTAGTTTCGTCATTAGTATCCACTATTTTATATCGGCTGCCTTTCGCTGATCATCAACCTTGTTCGAACAATATCCCTTGACTACAATATAGAAAAAGGCGATACTTCAAGTATGGAAATAATAGTTGTTTGCTAGGAATTTGTGAACCAGGAGGACAAAAAATGAACGAAACCCTGAAAGTATTGGAATCCAGAAGAAGCTGCAGAAATTTCAAGCCGGACATGGTAAAGGATGAGGATCTGAAGGCAATCCTTAAAGCAGGCACCTATGCTGCAACCGGTATGGGAAAGCAGAGTCCGATCATCATAGCGGTAACTGATAAAAAACTTCGTGATGAGATTTCTGAGGAAAATAGAAAGATAGGTGGCTGGCAGGAGAGTTTTGATCCATTTTACGGAGCTCCCGTTATCCTGATCGTGTTGGCAAAGAAGGATGTTAGAACCTACATGTATGACGGCTCGCTCGTAATGGGAAATCTCATGAATGCTGCCGAGAGCCTTGGGGTAGCAAGTATCTGGATTCATAGAGCAAAGGAAGAATTTGAGTCCGATTTCGGAAAGGATATCCTGAAAAAACTAGGAATCGAAGATGAGTATGAGGGAATAGGTCACTGTGCACTTGGATACGCAGCAGAGCCGGCTAAAGAGCCTGCGCGCAGAAAAGAAAACTATGTTTATTACATCTAATGATGTAAGAGTTTGTGATAAAAAGTCCTGCGGTCTTTTATCAGCCGCAGGACTTTTTATCACAAAATCATCGGTTTGTATGAATTATGCTGCGTTTTCGAGTTCTTCCTCTTCTTCCTCGTCATAGCCGTAAGGTATTCCCTTTTTGTTGATCATAGGAGCGAGTTTATCATAGACTTCTTCAGGTTTTGTACCAAAGGAGAAAACAACAGCACTGTTGATGATCCGGCCTGTTTCCAGCTCTCTTGCTACGTTTCGTGCCATACTGACATTTACTTCACATGGAACGAACTTTGCTCTTACGTTATATCCTGCGTCCTCAAAAGGTTTGATATAGGTTTCCATAAGGGAAGCGTAATCAGCGGCAACCAGCGGGATGATCACGTTGGTTCCTTTCAGCTCACCTTCAGTAAAGGTTTTTATTGCCTTGTCCATGATCATAACGCTTTCCATGTGAACGGCGTCAGCAGCACATCCGTGAGATTCCTTATATTCCGGTATCAGTTCCTTTATTACATCGCAGTCAAGGATGAAAGACTGTGATTCTTCGCTGTCAGGATCGGTAACTCTGGTGGATTTGCCGGAAGCGGGAAGGCCAAGTACCAGTTCCATCTCAAAGTTTTTCTTAAGAGGTCCGTCGTAAACATATTTTGTGCGTCCTGTGTCCGGATCTGTGCTCTCGGTTCTGGCAGAGCCTATTGCGAGAAATTCATTTAAGACATCTTCGCGAATCTGGTCACGTTCTGGAGTATCGATCTCGGAAGTCTTTCCGTAAAGTGCGATATAGTACGCAGAAAGAGAATCGATCTGAGCGATCACAGGGTGGGTTTTAAGCTCCTCAAGTGACGGATAGTCTTCGGATTTTATGCGGTCATAGAGTTCTTTCGCTTCGTCGGTCTCTATGATCAGGTGTTCGGATGAGGGTTCCCATGTTACGGGAACCGCGCCCTCTACAAGTAAACTTTCAGGTGATTCGTCGGATGCGGTACTTTCGGATGCTGCGTTTGCTTCAGTGGTTTCAGCGGTGTCCTGAACCTCGACATCAGCAATGTTTTCTACTACTTCGGCAGCGGTCGTGCTCTGTGTGGCATCTGCTGCAGGTGCTGAGCTTCGGCAGCCTGTGAGGATCATTATTGCTGATATTGTGATACAAAGTGACTTAAATTTTTTACTCATTGGTTTTCCCCCTGGTGAATTTTTTATTCTTTGATGACGATCCGTCCCTGACCGTAAGGGTCTGAATACGCGTCTAACTTTCCTTCAAGAGTATTCGTGATATATGAGATAAGTGCCTGGTTATCGATCGTAGCCTCTTCGTCTATGACTTTGGCACCATCAAAAGCTGTCGTACCGTCACCATTTTGCAGCAGGACAAAGTCAGAACCTGCCACGCGGAATTTTGCGTTTGGATCGATAGGTTTTCCATCGTACAAAACATTAGAAACTCTTCGTTTACCGGAAATTCCGGTCATCATTCCATCACTGTTTGATGTGCATGGAGAGTCAATGGTTGAGTTTATTTCGTAGGTAATACCTGACACATGCAGGAAAGAACCATTTTCTTCAGGAACACCGCGAGCTCCCCATTCCAGAGCATCCAGAATCTGCTGACCGGTTACTTCGATCAAACAAACTGCATTGTTATAGGGATAAACGCCTATGATATCTTCGTATGTTATCTTGCCCTTAGGGAGTCCTGCACGAACACCGCCGCCGTTTATTATTCCGATATCAGCATCGGCAGCAACGCGGGCAGCATCTGCACAGAGGTCTCCCATATTTGTCTCGGCCCTTCTGATCATTCTGATCGGATTGCCGCTGGTATCTTTTTCTACCGGATCATTGATTGTGATCTCAAAGTCAATATTAGCCACTTCTTTAGAAAGAATCTCGTCAAGCTCTGCGCGTACTTCTTCTATTTTAGGTGTCATTTCATTTTCAAGTCCTAAAAGAGTAGGTGCATCTATATCATTTGGCCAGCTCCATATATCGGTTTCGCCTATACCATCTTCTGTAATAAGACTATGACCGATGCAATTCATTTTTGTGCCGACAGCAGAACGGATCACATCTTTTCCTTCCGCATTTTTCATGACCACCTGCTCGGTGTCATGGCTGTGGCCGTCGAGGAATACGTCGATCCCTGTGGTATGCGAGATGATATCGGCATATGTCCATGGATGTACGGTTTCTTCCATACCGACATGAGCCAGAACATAAATATAATCAGCGCCATCGGCACGTGCATCATCAACGGCTTTTTGTACTGCGTTATATACGCCGGTTCCGTCATCATCCTGCAAAAATCCGTACACAGTCTTACCGTTTTCATCCTGAAAATGAATAGGATTTGATGTGGTAAGGGATTCGGGTGTTGTGATACCAACAAAACCGATCTTTTTTCCGGCAGCTTCTATGATCTTATATGCCGGAAGTACCGGTTCACCATCTTTATTTAGGTTGCAGCTGATATACGTAAATTTAGCCTGATCTGAGAGATTCAAAAAATGGTCTGCGCCATAGTCAAACTCGTGATTACCGGGGATACACACATCGTAGCCGACAGCATTCATAAGTTTTATATTTGCCTCACCTTTTGTGAGAGTTCCCATGGCTTCGCCCTGGATCGAATCGCCGTCATCTACAAGGATCGTAGTATAGCCCTGCGCTTCGAGAGATTTACGTACTTCATAAAGTCCTGCATAACCAAAGCCTTGACTAACTCCGCAGTGAACATCGCTGGTGTATAGGATCATGATGTCACCGTTTTTCTCGGAATGTTGGGATGTGTCATTTTCGCTTGTATCGTCTGTCACACTTGCTGCTTCGGACGCAGTAGACAAAGCAACAGTTGATGAGGTGTCAGACGCACTCTCTGTCACTGCAGTTTCAGTTGATTCAGAGGCTTGTTTTGGTGTGTTAGCAGAAGCGCATCCTGCAAGTGAAAAGATGAGACAGAACACTAAGAAAAAGATAAAAAGACGTGATTTTTTAAGTTGTGTCATTAATTTCCTCCCCATTTCGTTATATTCAACGATATTATTTATCGGCCTTAGAGATTCAAAAATTTAGATGTACATAATTATGTATGAGGTGTTTTTAGGTTTTATTTTTGAACAATTTTCTTTGTAGCCCTCTCTTATGTGATACGTTCGATCAGCCGATGAAAAAATTGGGGAATATCAATTTTTTGTTTTTTTTCAACTTTGGAATTGGGGTACCAGGAGGTTTTTATGGCTAAGGAAAAGTCCAAAAGATCATCGGTTACATTTATGAACAGTGTAAAAACGCGATTGATCGCAGTGATGATGCTGATATGCGTAGTTCCCATGCTTATTTCTCTGACGATAAGCTATAGGAGCGCTATGTCCAGAGATATAGCTGATGCGCAGGTCAAAGGATATCAGCTTGCGCAGATAGTGGAAAATGAGTTTGAAGCTATATTTATTCAAAATGTGCGCATGATGGAATCCATATCACACAGTAAACAAGTGAAGGAACTGCTTCTTGACCCTGATCATAAAGATATTGATGCTGTTCAGAAGTATCTGATAACCCTTAATGATCATCTCGGCGATGGCAATGACATCATCGTTGAGGATGCGACAGGTCAGCAGATAGTCAGGACATCTGGAACACTGGTTGAAGTCGGCGACCGTGACTTTTTTAAAGAGGCTATGACCGGTAAAGAAGTTATTTCGGAAGTACTTGTATCGAGATCTACAGGGTTAAAGATCGTTGTTTTGGCTATTCCGATAAAGGACTTAGAAGATAAAGAAGTTATCGGTGTTGTTCAGAAGTCCTACGATCTATCTTTCCTGCATGGGTTCCTTTCGGGAGCAGTTGATTCATCAGTTGGAGAAGAAGCATTTATCGTCGATAGAAAGGCAGATCTTATAGCCCATTCCGGATATGAAATACCGGTAGATGAAGAAGCAGCTAATTACAGCAGCTCCGGTTTCATCACTCAGGGTCAGGAGAGCGGAAAATATATTGGAAATGCTGACGGAAGAAAAGTCATAGTAGGCTACAAGAAGGACGATACCACAGGGTGGACAGTAGTTGCAGCGATGGACTACAACCAGACAACATCAGCTGCCCGTAAGAGTGCATGGCTGACGGTCAGTATCGGTATCTTGCTGCTGATCATGGCGATCGGTATTTCCTTTACAATGGCAAATTCTTTCACGAATCCGCTTCACTTACTGAACGATTGTATAAGCCACCTTGCAATAGGTGTGTTCGCTCCTATTGAAAAATATACGGATCGTAAGGATGAATTTGGAGAGATAATAAATAATACAAATTCTGTTATAGGTACGTTAAGTGAAATTATAAGTAATATCAAGATTTCTACGCATGAGGTTAATAACTCATCGGAGGATGTGGCAGAGACTGCTAATCAGATCTCACAGACCGCAGAGAGCGTAGCAAATGCTGTTCAGGAAATTTCTTCCGGAGCTGCTCAGCAGGCTGATGAGATCCAGAATGTCACAGAAAATGTCGAGAAGATCAGCGAAGCAAACGGTAAGGTTCAGCACAATACCAGAAGACTTACAGAACTTACGGTAGATATGCAGAAGGCAAGTACCGTTTCTTCCGACAACTTAGGTTCACTCCAAAAGAGTAGTGAAAAGATGAGTGAGAGCATCAGCCAGATTTCCGAAAAGGTTGGTGCGACAGGTGTTGCAGTAGAAAATATCAACTCGAAGGTCGAGGAGATCGCGTCTATCGCGACACAGACAAACCTGTTGTCACTCAATGCTTCCATCGAGGCAGCCCGTGCAGGTGAGGCAGGACGCGGATTTGCAGTAGTAGCAGAAGAAATCAGTAATCTTGCAGATAACTCAAAGAATCTCGCAAGCGCTATCAGAGCAGAAATGGATGTGCTCCTGTCAGAATCCAGTTCGGCAGTTGAGATGGCAGATGCAGTAAGAAAAGAAAATGAACAGCAGCAGGAGATCATCAATACAACAGTTGATAGTGTAAAGGGAATGATCGATGATATCGAGAATACCGTTAAGAGAGTAAAGACGATCGATGAAGCTGTAGAAGGATGTGTAAGTGCAAACGGTATCGTAGCAGACGCAATGACCTCACTGTCTGCAGTCAGTGAAGAAAACGCTGCATCAGCACAGACCACAGGAGCAGCAGTAGAGCAGTTGTCCGCAACAGTAACAACACTAGCAGGAAGTGCCGACTCCCTCAAGGTAATATCCGACAAGCTCAATCAGGATATGTCATTCTTCCAGTAATAATTAAGAAGTATCAGAATTAAAAAGCTTCCCGAACTGTGTCAATATCTGCAGTTCGGGAAGTTTTTATATACACCGTGTGGGAGGAGACTGTTCTCATCTTGCGCGATCGCATAGCGGAGCCGCGCTTGCGCAGAGAATCCGGCAAAGCCGATTCTACTGTGCCACAACGAATCCCAGATTTCTCACAGGGGCAGTATCATACAAAGCGAGCAATTCGAAGCCGAGGCACCTGAAGATAGGCGGCGGAGCGCTTCAACTGAGGCAAAGTGCGAGCGTGTATGATACTGCCCCTGTGAGAAATCGTACGGTTTAGCCACCATGATAAACCGACAATGTATCGTATCATTTTCTGTACAATTTTTTGTAAAACCCCCGCTCAAAAAAAGTGATGTCCATGATATAATCTCTATAACTCGCAGAAAGCCAAAATCCGTATCCCAGGGAAGTATGTACGGATAAAACAGTGAAATAAAGGAGGGTATACATGCAGTACAGAATCGATGGCGAAAACCTGCCGATAGTAAGAGTCGCATTAAATGCAGGAGAAACAATATCCTGTGAAGCCGGCGCAATGAGTTGGATGGATGAAGGAATAGAAATGGTCACAGAAGGCGGCGGACTCGGTAAGATGTTCGGTCGAATGATGACAAATGAAAGCGCGTTCATGAACCATTACACAGCAAGCCGCGGAGGAGAAATAGCATTCGCCGCCAAGATGCCGGGCTCAATAAGAGCAGTAGAAGTAACACCCGAAAGGTCGCTCGTGATCCAGAAAGGAGCATACCTCGCATCCTTTGGAAATATCAATTCCGAAGTATTCTTTCAGAAAAAAGTCGGAACAGGCTTCTTTGGCGGTGAAGGATTCCTCATGAGAAAGTACTCAGGGCAGGGAATAGTATTCCTCGAGATCGACGGAAGCGCACACGAATATGACCTGCAGCCCGGTGAAAAAAAGATAATCGACACAGGATACCTCGCAGCAATGTCAGCAAGCTGTTCCATGGATGTAGTAACAGTAAAAGGAATAAAGAACGTGCTCTTCGGTGGAGAAGGCCTCTTTAACACAGTCGTCACAGGCCCCGGACATGTAATCCTTCAGAGTATGCCGATCACATCCCTCGCAATGACATTGGCAGCACATATACCTTCGTCTAAGTAAATCGTCGAAAATGTATATACCGCTGATTACTAAACAACAATGGAAAACATCGGTATAGATAATTTAAACAAAAACTAATAACCAAATTTGGGATTATAAACGAAAAGTGCAATATAGCATTGCAATAAAAAGATTGCGGTGCTATATTCTTTTCAAGAGTTCGGAAACGTTACCGACAACGATACCGACAACGATTCCAAATTGTATCATTATCAATACAGAAAGGACAAGGGAGAAAATGAAAAAGAAAGTTGTAAGTGTATTACTTAGTACAGCAATGCTCGCAACAATGCTTGCAGGATGTGGAAGCAAGACAGAAGCACCGGCAGGTGGAGACGCAACGGCATCTGAGGCAGGTGCAGACACAGCTGCAGAAGCAGGAGCATCTGAGGCAGGTGCAGACACAGCTGCAGAAGCAGGAGCATCTGAGGCAGCAGCACCGGCAGCAAACGCAGGCGAGGGAAAAGTTTATTACTTAAATTTCAAGCCGGAAGCAGATGAGCAGTGGCAGAAGCTCGCAGCAGACTATACAGCAGAGACAGGAGTTCCGGTAACTGTAGTAACAGCAGCAAGCGGTGAGTACGAGACAACACTTCAGTCTGAGATCGCAAAGAGCGAAGCACCGACAATGTTCCAGGTAAACGGACCTGTAGGTCTCAATAACTGGGTAGACTACTGCTACGATCTCTCTGATGCAGAGATCACAAAGGGACTCACAAGCGATGACTACGCACTTAAAGATGCAGACGGTGTAACACGTGGTGTTGCATACGTTATCGAGTCCTACGGTATCATCACAAATAAGAAGCTTCTCGAGGAAGCAGGATACTCAGTAGACACGATCCAGTCATTCGATGATCTGAAAAAGGCAGCAGAAGATATCACAGCTCGTAAGGATGAGCTTGGATTCTCAGCATTCGCATCAACAGGTATGGATTCCTCATCAGACTGGAGATTCAAGACACACCTTGCAAACCTTCCTATCTACTTTGAATATCAGGCAGATGGCATCAGCTCCACAGAGGCAATCAAGGGTACATACCTCGATAACTACAAGAATATCTTTGATCTTTACATCAATAATTCAACATGCGATCCTAAGGAACTCTCCGCAAAGACAGCAGATGACGCAAGAAATGAGTTCCTTGATGGAAAGGCAGTATTCTATCAGAACGGTTCCTGGGAGTACAGCAGCCTGTCTGAGAAGTTCTCCGATGACGAGATCACAATGCTTCCTATTTATATAGGAGTAGGCGATGAGGCAAATCAGGGTCTCTGCACAGGAACAGAGAACTACTGGTGTGTAAACTCTGAGGCATCAGAAGAAGATATCGCTGCAACACTCGCATTCATGAACTGGTGCGTAACAAGCGAAGAAGGCACAAAGACAATGGCTGAGGATATGGGCTTTACAATCCCGTTCAAGACAGCAGAGGCATCTCCTAACGTATTCGTAAAGCAGGATGCAGACAACACAGCAGCAGGCAAGAAACCGGTATCATGGAACTTCACAACAATGCCTTCTGAAGAGTGGAAGAATACACTTGGTTCTGCACTTACAGCATATGCAGCAGGAACCGGCAGCTGGGATGATGTAAAGACAGCATTCGTTGACAACTGGGCTACAGAGTATTCACTTGCTAACGAATAAATGATAAAAGATGTCGGGAAAATGACATCAAAAGCGGGAATAAAAAATGGGCAGGCAATAAAAAAGCCTGCCCATATCACTGAATATTTTCGGAACCGTTTCCGATAAATAAAATAGATGGATTGCAAAGTTACAAGTTACACATTGTCATGTAAGTTAGAAAGGCGGAAAGCCACATGGAGAAATCAGTCAGAAAATACTGGCCGGTGTTTTTATTACCGACACTTATCGCATTCACAATAGGCTTCTTATGGCCGTTTATCTGGGGAATTTACCTTTCATTCTGCAAATTCAATACCGTTAACAAAGTAAAATTTGTTGGTATTTCAAACTATACAAGAGTTTTTTCAGACAGTACATTTGTACATGCTTTTTGGTTCACTGCGCTATTCACATTAGCATCCACAGTACTCATCAATGTGATAGCATTCCTGATTGCAGTACTTCTCACACGCGGTATCAAGGGAACCAATATTTTCCGTACGATCTTCTTTATGCCAAACCTCATCGGTGGAATCGTACTTGGATATATCTGGCAGATCCTTTTGGACGGCCTCCTTTCAAACTGGGGACTTCCGCTCCTTGCGCTTAATGAAAAGGCCGGTTTTGCAGGCCTCCTGATCCTCATGGGATGGCAGCAGATCGGATATATGATGATCATCTATATCGCAGGACTTCAGAATGTAAGTCCGGATCTCATCGAAGCTGCTGAGATCGATGGAGCAACACCCTGGCAGATTCTTACAAAGATCAAGATCCCTATGGTAATGCCGAGTGTAACTATCTGTACTTTCCTTACACTTACAAACTCCTTTAAGCTCTTTGACCAGAACCTGTCACTCACAGGCGGTGAACCTGCAAAGAAGTCACAGATGCTCGCACTTAATATCTATGATACCTTCTATGCCCGTTCCGGTGGTCAGTGGAAGGGAATAGGTCAGGCTAAGGCAGTAGTATTCTTCCTGCTGGTTGTAGTCATCGCTCTGATCCAGCTCAGAGCTACCAGAACAAAGGAGGTTCAGGCATAATGGCAGTTGTAAATATGGAAAAAAAGCAGGAATCGAAAAAGACACGGATAATAAATATGATCCTGTCAGTAGTATTTGCGCTGATCTGTCTCGTATATGTTTATCCGATATTTCTGATCGTAACAAATTCGCTTAAGATCGAGTCTGCAATATCAACAAATACAGCATTTAAGCTCCCGACATCAGAGACATTTGCAGGCATCGCTAACTATATATACGGCGTCACAAAGATGGATTTCCTTTCATCTTTCCTGTACAGCCTTTTCATCACGGTATCATCAGTTGTACTTATAATCCTTTGCTGCTCAATGTGCGCATGGTATATCTCCAGAGTAAATACACTGGCATCAAAGGCAATGTATTACCTTTGCATCTTTTCAATGGTCGTTCCTTTCCAGATGGTAATGTTTACCCTGGCAAAGACAGCAGATACATTAAAGCTCAACACACCTTTTAATATCTGCATAATCTATCTGGGCTTCGGTGCAGGTCTTGCTGTATTTATGTTTACCGGATTTATGAAATCCATGCCTCTTGAAATTGAAGAAGCAGCAATGATCGACGGATGTAGTCCGATACAGATGTTTTTTCGCGTAGTTATGCCGATAACTAAACCGACAACAATTTCTACTGCAATCCTCGAAACCATGTGGGTATGGAACGACTACCTCCTGCCGACACTGGTACTTGATATCAAGAAGTACAGGACTATTCCCATGGATATCCAGTATTTCCGCGGAAGTTACGGAAGCGTACAGATGGCTCCGATGATGGCATGTATCGTTATCACGATCATCCCTGTAATCCTTCTCTATCTTTTCTGCCAGAAATATATCATCGAGGGTGTAGTTGCCGGAGCAGTAAAGGGGTAATTAATTATGAAAAGAAGCGCAGGTGTATTAATGCCGATCTCATCGCTACCATCTGAGTACGGTATCGGCAGCTTCTCAAAGGAAGCATATGAATTTGTAGACAATGTGGCAGAGTCGGGGCTCAACATGTGGCAGCTTCTGCCTCTCGGTCCTACGAGCTATGGTGACAGCCCGTATTCTTCTTTTTCAACCTTTGCGGGAAATCCATATTTTATCGATCTGGACCGGCTGGTAGAAAAAAAGTGGCTCACAAAGACGGAGATCGCCGAATATGACTTCGGAAAGAACAAAGATCGTGTAGATTACGGAAAAATCTATACTTCCCGCTTTAAGGTGTTGAAAAAAGCTTTTGAAAAAAGTAATATAGAAAAATCGGCTGATTTTAAGGCTTTTGTTAAAGAAAATGCTTTTTGGATCGAAGATTATGCTTTATACATGGCAGTCAAAAATTCCTTTGACGGACTTAGCTGGCTCAAATGGGATGAGCCAATAAGACGCCGGGAAGAAAAGGCACTTTCCGAAGCGCGTGAACAGTTTGCAAAAGAGATCGTATTTTACGAGTTTCAGCAGTTTGAATTTGCAGAAGAATGGAAAGCACTGAAAGAATACGCTAATGAAAAGGGTATACGTCTTATCGGTGATATTCCGATCTACGTAGCCATGGATAGCGCAGATGCGTGGGCTCATCCGGAAATGTTCCAGTTTGATGAAAATCTGGAGCCAAAGGCTGTTGCAGGCTGCCCGCCTGATGGATTTTCCGCAACAGGACAGCTTTGGGGAAATCCTCTTTACGACTGGGATTACCATAAAGAAACCGGCTTTGAATGGTGGATGAAGCGCTTAAAGAAGTGTTTTGAGCTTTATGATATCGTTCGTATAGATCACTTCCGAGGTTTTGACGCATATTATTCCATTCCTTATCCTGCAAAGGATGCCAGAGGCGGAAAGTGGAAGAAGGGACCGGGCTATGAGCTTTTTGCAGAGATGAAAAAGCAGCTCGGAGAACGTGAAGTTATCGCTGAGGATCTGGGATTCCTGACGCCTTCTGTGCGCAGGCTCGTTAAGAGGACAGGGTATCCCGGTATGAAGATACTGGAATTTGCATTTGATTCCAGAGATGAGTCTGACTATCTGCCGCATAATTATGAACATAATTCGGTGGTCTATACAGGAACTCATGACAATGATACTGTTCTCGGGTGGTACAGATCTATCTGCACAGCAGACCGCAGATTTGCTGAGAAGTACATGGATCTAAAGGGGGTTCCGGAGTCGGAGATCCCCTGGAAATTCATAAGAGCCGCGTTTGCATGCGTGTCCGATATCTGTATCATACCTATGCAGGATTTCCTCGGACTTGGTGGAGAAGCTCGTATCAATACACCATCTACCCTTGGCAAAAACTGGGAATGGCGCATGCGTAAGAGCGCTTTTTCAAAGAAGATCAGGAAACGTATAGCCGAATATGTAAAGCTGTATGCCAGAAACAGATAAGAAACTATAACTTTTCAGAAACCGGATAGTTCTGAAAAGCTACAAGAAACTTAAGGGCGGGGCGTGCAAGCCCCGCTTTTTACGGGGGAAGGAAGAGTAACGGCCTGATGAATTCTGTGAATATAAGAGATATAGCCAGGATGTGCGGAGTGGGTGTCAGCACGGTATCCAGAGCTATAAATAATCATCCGGACATAAATCCGGAAACAAAAGAAAAAATACTGCAATGCATTGCGGATAATAATTATATTCCCAATAACAGTGCAAGAAATCTTAAAAGACAGGAATCAAGGGTCATTGCTGTTTTGATAAAGGGCCTTACAAATACTTTCCTCATAGAAATGATCCAGTTATTGGAAAAGGAAATTAAGCGTCATGGATATGCTATGGCGCTTGAACGTGTTCATTTTGACCAGGACGAAGTAGACATCGCACTTGAACTTGTAAAGGAAAAAAGACTCCGCGGAATCATCTTCCTCGGAGGAGATTTTGAAAACCGTGTAAGTAAACTTAAGGAGCTTGATGTTCCTTTCATCCTTAGTACAGCAGGTTCGCAGCCTGAAGATATCAGTGAAGATGAGTATTCCTCGGTATCGGTAGCCGATATGGAGGAAGGTTATAAGATGACAGAGTACCTTATAAAAAACGGTCATAAGAGGATTGCCATGATCTCAGCTAAAACCGATGATGAAAGCATAGGTAAGTTGAGATTGCGCGGTTATAAAAAAGCACTTGAGGATAATGGCATCACGTTCGATCCTGAGCTGGTAATGTTTATGAGACCTGATATAGAAGACTATTCGATGGAAAACGGGTATGAGGTTACAAAGCAGTTCCTGGCTAAAAAGGTACCGTTTACTGCACTTTTTGCCGTATCAGATACTTTGGCACTAGGAGCGATCAGGGCTTTTTACGAAGCAGGCATAAAAGTTCCTGATGACGTGTCCTTAGTGGGATTTGACGGAGTGGAAGCTGGAAAATTTTCATGTCCTGCCCTGACTACTATGGGACAGCCGGTGAAGGAGATGGCAAAGGAGACGGTAGATATCCTTTTTGGTATCATAGACGGACACGGTGCACACAAGCATAAGATCTGTCAGGCTCATCTGGTAGAAAGAGAATCAGTCAGGAAATTAAACTGAAAATTTTTGCTTTTTTAATTTGTTGCATAGAGTAGATGAGAGTATACTTAGGAAAGACTGGAAAATCGGTCTTTCCTATATTCATTTTAAAACATGGAGAAAAAATGGAAAATCGTGAAATTGAGCGTAAGTGGCTGGTAAAGGAAGTCCCTTTTGAATTGGACGACTATGAATGTCTGGAAATAGAGCAGGCATATCTTTCGTCATCTCCGACGGTCAGGGTGCGTAAGGAGAACGATCACTTTTATCTCACCTACAAGGCGGCCCGCAATACACCGGGAAATAACGATATCTCGCATGAAGAATACAATCTGCCGCTTGATGAGAAATCCTACATTCATTTAAGAGAAAAAAGGGATGGCAGGCTCATAACCAAAAAAAGGTATGTGATCCCTATAGAAAATTCGCTGAAGATCGAGCTGGATATATTTGAAGGCGATATAGCGCCTTTGATCCTTGCGGAAGTTGAATTTCAGTCAGAGGAAGAAGCTCTTGCGTTTACAGGACCGGATTGGTTCGGAGAGGATGTTTCCTTTGACCGCAGATACAAAAATGCAGTCATGGCAACAGATGAAAACTGGAAGCTATAAACTACGAGGAGGGTTATCATGGAAAAAAAGGCAGTAGTATTTCTTGCAGACGGATTTGAAGAGATCGAGGGTCTCACCACAGTAGATTTTTTAAGACGTGCAGGTGTTGATCTCATCACTGTTTCAATAATGGACAGCACGGAGATCATGGGCTCACACGGTATCCCGATAGAAGCTGACATGATGATGAATGAGCTTAAGTATGATGATGTCGATATGTTCATCCTGCCTGGCGGCGGAGTCGGAACAGAGAATCTGGAACAGAGCGATAAGCTCAGAGATATCCTTATAAAGGCAAATAAGGCAGAGAAATTTATCTCCGCTATCTGTGCGGCACCGAGAGTAATCGGAAAGCTGGGATTCCTTAACGGAAAGAAGGCAACCTGTTACCCCGGAAATGAGAAGTTCCTTGAGGGTGCGGAGTATCATCCGGAGGAAAAAGCTGTCACAGACGGAAGATTTGTTACATCAAGAGGTATGGGTGCATCCATAGAGTTTGCGGCAGCAAATTGTGCGCAGCTTCTCGGACAGGAGAAAGCAGATGAGATCCTGGCACAGATTCAGTATTAATTTCAGGGATTTATGTATAGTGCCTTAGTCAGATAAAATTGTGGAAAATGTATATATTGTTTACAGTTTTTTAACTGGTTTTTAACTGGATATTTGATTTCTGCTGTGTTATACTACCTTGGTTATGACTGATAGTGCGCGCTGATATCATGAGTCGCGCATCGAATCGCGAAATACGCGACTCATTTTTTACATTATAAACTGGAGGTTAGGAATTAAAATGAGTTTACAGGTTGAAAAACTGGACCACAACATGGCAAAGCTTACCATCGAGGCAGCTGCAGAGGATTTTGAAAAGGCTGTTCAGCAGGCATATCTGAAGAACAGAGGAAAGATTTCTGTTCCGGGATTCCGTAAGGGTAAGGCACCCCGTGCCCTGATCGAGAAGATGTACGGCAAGGGAGTATTCTTTGAAGATGCGGCCAACGACCTGATTCCTGAAGTATATCAGAAGGCTGTTGAGGAGCATACAGAGCTTGATATCGTTTCCCGTCCTAAGATCGATGTTACACAGATCGAGAGCGGAAAGCCTTTCATCTTCACAGCAGAGGTTGCTCTTAAGCCTGAGGTTGAGCTTGGTAAGTACAAGGGCGTTAAGTGCGATGCTGTAGATACTTCCGTAACAGATGAGGAAGTTGACGCAGAGATCGAGAGACAGAGACAGAACAATTCCCGTATGGTAGATGTTGAGGGTCGTGCTATCCAGGAGAAGGATATCGCTACTATCGACTTCGAGGGATTTGTTGATGGTGAAGCATTTGAAGGTGGTAAGGGCGAGAACTACGACCTTGAGATCGGTTCTCATTCCTTCATCGACACATTCGAAGATCAGCTGATCGGCAAGAATGCAGGCGATGAGACAGAAGTAAACGTTACATTCCCTGAGGATTATCAGGAGAAGTCTCTTGCAGGCAAGGCTGCTACATTCAAGGTAACAGTTAAGGGTATCAAGGAGAAGGAGCTTCCGGAGCTTAACGATGAGTTCGCTTCAGACGTTTCCGAGTTTGAGACTCTTGCCGAGTTCAAGGAAGATACAAAGAAGAAGCTTGCTGAGCGCAAGGAGAACAATGCTAAGGCTGCGAAGGAAGATCAGCTTATCCAGGCGATCATCGATGATTCCAAGATGGACATTCCGGATGCAATGATCGAGACAGAGGCAGATCAGCTTCTTCAGAACTATGCTATGAGACTTTCTTCTCAGGGGCTTTCACTTGATATGTACCTTAAGTACACAGGTATGACAGTTGACAGACTCAGAGATCAGATGAAGGATCAGGCAGTTAAGAATATTCACAGCCGTCTCGTTCTTGAGGCAGTTGTTGCTGCTGAGAAGCTTGAGGCTACTGATGAAGAGTACAACAACGAGCTTCAGAAGATGGCTGACCAGTATAAGATGGAGATCGACAAGCTTAAGGATCTCGTAGGAGATAAGGAAGCAAAGAATATCAGAACAGATATCGCTATCCAGAAGGCTGTTGATCTGATCGTAGCAGAGGCTAAGGAGACAGCACCTGAGAAGTCTGCTGAATAATTAACCACCTGCGTACAATGATAGGCTGCTGTATAATGGATCTTCCATTATACAGTTGCTGTAAGAGTGCAAATAATGAGAAAGGTGTGTTGAGAAATGTTAGTACCGACCGTCATAGAAACAACCAATAGAGGTGAACGGGCATTTGATATTTATTCCCGTCTGTTGAAGGAACGTATTATTTTCCTTGGAGATGAGGTTAACGATCAGACTGCTGGTCTTGTTGTTGCCCAGATGCTTTTCCTTGAAGCAGAAGATCCGGAAAAAGACATTCATTTTTATATCAATAGCCCGGGCGGATCTGTAACAGCCGGCATGGCTATCTACGATACAATGAACTATATCAAGTGCGATGTTTCCACTATTTGTATCGGAATGGCTGCATCAATGGGAGCCTTTCTTCTTGCCGGTGGTGCAAAGGGTAAGCGTCTCGCTCTTCCTAATGCCGAGATCATGATCCATCAGCCGTCAGGCGGAGCAAGAGGTCAGGCAACAGAGATCGAGATCACTGCAAGACAGATCCTTAAGACTAAGGAAAAGCTGAACAGGATCCTTTCCGAGAATACCGGTAAGCCGTTTGAAACTGTCGCACAGGACACTGAGCGTGATAACTGGATGACAGCAGATGAGGCAAAGGAATATGGTCTGATCGATAGTATCGTTATCAGCCGCAGAGCCGCCGAAGAGGCTGCTGAAAAGCGGGACTGATACAGATAATGTAAAAAGCAAGTGAGGGAATATGGCAAAAAACGGAGATGGAAAGATCAGATGCTCTTTCTGCAATAAAACGCAGGATCAGGTTAGAAAGCTGATCGCAGGCCCTAACGGAGCTTATATTTGTGATGAGTGTATTGCAATCTGTGCTGATATCATAGAGGAGGAGATGGATGAAAGCCCTATCCTTTCAAATGATTCGCAGATCAATCTGCTGAAGCCCAGAGAACTTCATGACTTCCTTGATCAGTATGTAGTAGGTCAGGAAGAAGCAAAGAAGGTTCTTTCGGTGGCAGTTTACAATCACTATAAGAGGATCATGGCACCGAAGGACAATGAGGTCGAGCTTCAGAAGAGTAATATCCTGATGCTTGGTCCTACAGGTTCAGGTAAAACTCTTTTAGCACAGACACTTGCAAAGGTGCTTAACGTGCCGTTTGCTATTGCTGATGCGACAAGTCTTACAGAAGCCGGTTATGTTGGTGAAGATGTTGAAAACATTCTTCTCAAGCTGATCCAGGCTGCTGATTATGATATAGAGCGTGCACAGGTTGGTATTATCTATATTGATGAGATCGACAAGATCACACGTAAGGGTGAGAATGTTTCCATTACCCGTGATGTATCAGGTGAAGGAGTTCAGCAGGCATTGCTGAAGATCCTTGAGGGAACAGTTGCTTCTGTTCCTCCGCAGGGCGGAAGAAAGCATCCTCATCAGGAACTTATTCAGATTGATACGACAAATATTCTCTTTGTTTGCGGTGGTGCGTTCGAAGGACTCGACAAGATCGTTGAGACCCGACTCGACCAGAAGTCTATCGGTTTCAATGCTGAAATAGGCAAGAAGCGCGAGGATAATATCGGAGCCGTGTTCCACAAGGTTCTTCCGGGTGACCTTACAAAGTTTGGTCTTATTCCGGAGCTTGTAGGACGTCTTCCGGTTACTGTTGCACTGGATAATCTTGAGAGAGCTGATCTGGTTCGCATCCTTACAGAGCCCAAGAATGCTATTACAAAGCAGTATGTAAAGCTTCTTAGTCTCGATGATGTAAAACTCACCTTTGAAACAGGTGCAGTTGAGGCGATAGCAGATAAGGCTCTTGCGCGCAAGACTGGTGCGAGAGGACTTCGTTCTATCCTCGAATCGACTATGATGGACGTTATGTACAGTGTTCCATCGGATGAGTCTATCAGCGAAGTCATCGTTACAAAAGAAGCGGTTGAAGGTGCCAGCAATCCGTTACTCGTTCACTATGAACAGAGTGAGAGACAGGCAAAGAAACCCGCAAAGAAAAAAGTCAGAAAAGCTGGCGAGAGTTTAGCTTGATGTTTAACGGCAGGAAGGAGGCGTGCGCTTCATCCTGCCGTTTTTGACGTATAGTGAGCGGAGACAATATGGAAAATAATGAAATAGAAATTATCAGAAAAGTTCCATGCGTGATCCTAAGCGGAATGTCAATACTTCCGAATGTCCTTATCCATTTCGATCTGGAAGATGAAAGATCTGTTGCAGCGATCAATGCAGCGATGCTGGATTCTCAGGAGATCTTTCTTGCGACAGTAAAGACAGAGGAAGAAGAGAAGGATGAGACTGAATTAAAGGAAGATGATCTGCATCAGATTGGTACGTTGGCAAAGATCCGACAGGTGATAAAGATGCCGGGACATGTGGTCCGTATCATGATAGAGACACTGGAACGAGGACGTCTCATAAAATTTGCAGATGAAGAAAAGTACAGGGTTGTAGAGCTAAAGACTTTTACTGAAGCGGAAGTGAATGATGTTGAAGATGTCAAGGCAGAGGCCATGCGTCGTGACATTGAGGATCTGTTTGCAGAGTTTATAAGTTTCTTCCCGAGAGTAGGTAAGGCATTCGGAAAGCAGTTTGAAGAGATAAAGGTGTTGTCAGAGCTGATGGATGCAGTTATTGCCAACATGCCACTTGAATATGATAAAAAACAGATTGTTCTGGAAGCTGTGCCTTGTTCCGAGAGATATGAGAAAGTAAAGGAAATACTTAGACAGGAAGTAGAAGTTGCCAGGATCAGAAGTGAGCTTGCAGAAAAGGTCCAGGGCAAAGTCGACGAGGATCATAAGGACTATATCCTGAGGCAGCAGATGCAGTATATCCGTGAAGAACTTGGCGAGAAAAGTGCCGAGGATGAGGCGGATAAGTATGACAGAGAATGTCAGAAGCTCGATGCATCAGATGAAGTAAAGCAGCGCATCAGTAAGGAGATCGACAGGTTTAGAAATACTCCGTCAGGTTCATCAGAGAGCGGCGTAGAACAGCTTTATATCGAGACTTTGCTGGAGATGCCGTGGAATAAAAAGTCTGTTGAAAATAAATCGCTTGATCATGCAAAGGAGATTCTTGAGAAGGATCATTATGGTCTCGAAAAGGTCAAGGAGCGTATGCTGGAATTTCTGGCGGTAAAAAATCTGACGAAAAGCGGACAGAGTCCTATAATACTGCTGGTAGGACCTCCGGGAACAGGAAAAACGAGTATAGCAAAGTCTATCGCAAAGGCTTTGGGGCGTAAGTATATCCGTATCGCTCTTGGTGGTGTCAGGGACGAGGCGGAAATACGCGGACATAGAAAGACATACGTGGGAGCTATGCCCGGAGTGATCGCGTCAGGACTTCAACATGCAGGTGTCAGCAATCCACTTGTACTTCTTGATGAAGTAGATAAGGTTAGTTCCGAGTATCAGGGTGCAACAGCATCCGCTCTTCTCGAGGTACTTGATTCTGAGCAGAATAAATTTTTCAGAGATCACTATATTGAGATACCGATCGACCTTTCTGACGTGCTGTTTATAGCTACTGCTAATACGACACAGAGTATACCGGCGCCTCTCCTTGACCGTATGGAGGTCGTTGAGGTTTCGAGTTATACGGATAATGAAAAGTTTCATATAGCCAAGGATCATCTGATAAAGAAGCAGATTAAGAAGAATGGGTTAAAGGCATCTAATCTAAAGATCTCAGACGCCGCTATACATGGAATAATCGAGTCATATACCAGAGAATCCGGAGTCAGATCGCTGGAACGACGCATCGGAGAGATATGCAGGAAAACCGCGAGGATCGTTTATACCGGTGAGAAAAAATCTGTCAGCGTATCACCTAAAAACCTGGAGTCGTATCTGGGTAAGGCAAAGTATCTGCCGGAAGATAAGGCAGGTACGGATGCTGTGGGAATTGTTCGAGGTCTTGCGTGGACTGCTGTTGGTGGAGTTACGTTGGAAATCGAGGTAAATACCATGCCAGGAAAGGGCAGTATGATGCTTACCGGACAGCTTGGCGATGTAATGAAAGAGTCGGCACAGGCTGCGCTCTCTTACGTCAGATCCATATGCTCGGATTATGGAGTAAAGAATGATTACTTCCACAAGCATGATTTTCATCTGCACATTCCGGAAGGCGCTGTTCCGAAGGACGGTCCGTCTGCAGGTGTTACTATGGCAACAGCACTTTTCAGCGCAGTGACCGGCAGTAAAGTCAGAGCGGATGTTGCGATGACAGGAGAGATAACTCTGAGAGGAAGGGTGCTTCCTATCGGAGGACTAAAGGAAAAACTCCTGGCAGCGAAAAATGCAGGTATGAAGACGGTACTCATACCGGAAAAGAACCGGCCGGATCTTCTGGAAATATCGGATGAGATCACCGGGGGAATGGATATACAATGCGTAAAAGAAATGGCAGAGGTTCTGAACTATGCCATTGTAAAGTAGAAAAAATGAAACTGTTTATGCGTAAACGGGAAGGAAATGATTTATGGTAATCAAGACAGTTGACCTGGAAACAGTAGTTGGCGTAACAACAAAAAAACTTCCGCGAACAGGACAGCCGGAGATTGCTTTTGCAGGCAGGAGTAATGTGGGAAAATCTTCACTTATTAATGCTCTTATGAACAGAAAGAATTATGCAAGAGTGTCTGAAGTGCCTGGAAAGACACAGACGATCAACTTTTATCACATTAATAATGAGTTTTATCTGGTGGATCTCCCAGGTTACGGATATGCAAAAGTAAAGATCAATTTCCGTTCTTCGTGGGGACCGATGATCGAGGGATATTTCAATGATACTCCCACATTAAAGGCGATCTTTTTATTGCTGGACATCAGGAGAAAGCCTTCGGAAGATGACATGATGATGTATAATTGGATCCGTAGTGCCGGATTCCGACCGATCGTTATAGCTACGAAGTCTGATAAGCTCAATAAAACAGAACTTCGAAAGGCTGACAGTCGTCTCCGTGCAGATCTGGGAGCGGATGAAACACTTACGATCATTCCTTTTTCTGCAAAATCAAAAGCAGGAAGAGATGATATATATGCACTTATGGATGAGATCCTGGCTGAAAAATAAAAGCCGGACCGGTATTTGCCTGAATTATTTCAGGCGGAATGTGAGGAAATGTAATGACAAAGGTAGATATTATTTCCGGTTTCCTTGGAGCCGGAAAGACAACTCTTATCAAAAAACTTATAGCTGAGTCCTTTGCGGGACAAAAAGTTGTACTTATAGAAAACGAGTTTGGTGAGATCGGTATTGATGGAGGATTCCTCAAGGATGCAGGGATCAATGTAACTGAGATGAATTCCGGATGCATCTGTTGCTCTCTTGTAGGTGATTTCGGAAAGGCACTTAAGGAAGTGGTAGATCAGTATCATCCTGACCGCATCATCATCGAGCCTTCAGGTGTCGGTAAGCTTTCTGATGTAGCACGTGCTGTAGAAAACTCCGAGGATGGAGCAGAGCTCAAGATCAACAGCATGGTTACAGTAGTTGATGGAACAAAGGCAAAGATGTATATGAAGAACTTCGGTGAGTTCTTCAATAACCAGGTTGAGACAGCAGGAACTGTTATCATCAGCCGTTCACAGAATCTTAAGCAGGAGAAGCTCGATGAACTTACGGAGCTTATCCGTGAGCATAATAAAGAGTCTGTTATCATTACTACTCCGTGGGAAGATATCACAGGTGATCAGATAATCGCTGCCATGGAAAAGGGTCATACACTTGTTGATTCCCTGATAGCTGAGATCATGGCACAGCCTCATGAAGAGCATGAGCATCACCATCACCACGATCATGATGAGGAAGAGCATGAGCATCACCATCACCACGATCATGATGAGGATGAGCACGAGCATCATCACCATCACGATCATGATGAGGATGAGTACGAGCATCATCACCACCACGATCATGACGAGGATGAGCATGAGCATCATCACCACCACGATCATGACGAAGATGAGCATGAGCATCATCACCATGATCACGAGCATTGCCATGATGAGAATTGCAGCTGCCATCATCACCATGATCATGATGCAGATGAAGTATTCCAGAGCTGGGGCGTAGAGACATCCCATAAGTTTACTGAGGAAGAACTCACAGCTATCCTTGAGAAGCTCAAGGCAGAACATGATGAGGAGTTTGGAATCGTGCTTCGTGCAAAGGGATATGTGCCGAGACCGGAAGGCGGAGAGTGGCTTCACTTTGATCTTACTCCGGGTGAATTTGAGGTTCGTCACGGTTCTGCAGACTACACAGGAAGGATCTGTGTTATCGGTTCCGGAATAAATGAAAAAAAGCTTAAAGAACTCTTCGGAGTGTGATGCCGTTAGGCAGGAAAATGGTGTAAAATATGTTTAAGAAAAGAGAAATCCCTGTATATCTTTTTACCGGTTTTCTGGAAAGCGGTAAGACCAGTTTTATCATTGAAACAATGAAAGAGGGACAGTTCGAGGACGGAATGAAAACTGTCTATATCGTCTGCGAAGAAGGTATGGAAGAAATCGACAAAGAACTCCTCGAAAAGAACAAATTCAAGGTTTATACATTTGAGGAAGAAGAGGATCTCACTAAAGAGGCGCTTACAAAGATCGACAAGAGTGTACGCCCCGACCGTGTTATCCTCGAAGCAAACGGAACCTGGGATGTGGATCGTATCCTGGATTCCCTTCCGCCACAGTGGCTTCTTGGAGAAGGTATTGCCACAGTTAATGCAGCGACCTATGAGACTTATCTCGGAAACATGAAGATGATGATGCTTAATCAGTTCATGTATGCGGATCTGATCCTTTTTAACCGTTGTACAGAAGATATGGATCTTGCTATGTATAAGAGAACGGCAAGGGCAAAAAACAGACGTGCACAGGTTATTTTTGAGATGACAGACGGCACGATGAATAATGACGTAAAGGAAGAACTCCCTTACGACATAAATGCCTCTGAAATCCAGATTGAAGATGATGATTTCGGTATCTGGTATCTGGATGCGTTCGACAACATGGATAACTACATTGGCAAGACCGTTAAGTTCAAGGGGCAGGTTTATCATCCGAAAAATTCTAATCCCGATGTGTTTGTACCGGGTAGATTTGCGATGACCTGCTGTGCTGCAGACATTCAGTTTGTTGGTTTCCCTTGCAGATTTGAGGGTGCAAAGAAGTTAAAGGAGAAATCATATGTGACAGTTACTGCCGAAGTGCAGTCTGCCATGAGCAAAAATTACGACAAACCTGCGCCGGTTCTCATTGCCAAGTCTGTTGAAGAAGCAGAACCTGCAGAGGAAGAAGTCGTATATTTCTCTTAAACGGGAATACTCTTTCTAAATAATGGGGAAGAGGGTACAAAAAATATGAATAATAAAAAGCCGCTGACTTTCTATACAGGACTTCTAACGGTATTACTATGCCTATCGGTAATACTAAATGCAGTCTCGTGGAGGTCTGCGGCTTTTTCTGACTGGATACGAAAATACCCTTTCAGGGTGCTTCAGATCATAATGTCACATATAAGCAATCTGCTTCCTTTCTCTATTGGCGAACTCGTTCTGCTCGCTGCACTTCTTTTTATCCTGTGGAATTTAATTTTATGGGTTGGAGATGGTATAATTTTTGTACATAAGGCTATCGTCCTTAAAAACAGGAAAGCGAAAGAACCGGGGCTTACTGAGAGGCTCAGGCAGAGATTTCCGCATTATGATCGCTTGTATCGGGTATTTGAGATGGGCTTTGCGGTGACAGCACTGATAATGACCATAACCTGTTTTACACTGTATCACTGTACTGAGATCGGTAAGTCATTCGAGAAGTCTGATGGAGATTACACCTTTGAGGAACTGGCAGAGCTCAGAGATACATTGGTGACAGAAGCGAACCGACTCTCAAAAGTCGTGACGCGTGATAAAGACGGTATACCGCATTATGAAGGTGATCTAAAAAAAGAAGCACGAGAAACTATGGGAGAATATGCTGAGGAAGATCAGGTGTTAAGCGGGTACTATTCGATACCAAAGCCGCTGCATTCATCGGGATTTCTCTGCCAGCAGAATATGTGCGGATATTACTTCCCATTTACTATGGAAGCAAATTACAATACCATGATGACTGAGATAAACGTGCCGTTTACCATGTGTCATGAACTTTCACATACAAAGGGGTATATAAGGGAGGATGAGGCAAACTATATAGCGTGTGTTGCCTGTCTTGGTTCCGAGGATGAGTTTTTTAGGTATAGTGGAATACTTGGCGTATTGTACTATGTAGACAATGATTTTTTGGCGGCCTGTGGTGGAAAAAATGGGCTTTACAAGATGCATCCGGCTATTTCATCTCAGGTTAAAAAGGATAACGTATTTATCACGGAAGAAACAAAGGACAAGATAGAGAAAAAAGCTGTTGTGTCATCAGATACTGTTAGAAAGGCAACTGAGACCTACATAAATACAACTCTCAATATTAACGGTATAGAGAGCGGAAAGGTTAGCTACAGTGAAGTGGTAGGTCTGCTTCTTGGATTAAACAGAGAGAAGGGGCTGACGATAGCTGAATGACCGGTGATCAGTTAAAAATATATATGGGAGACGGAAGTAAATGAATCTTACCAGGAGAGAATATGGAGTACTGGTGATCTTATTAATGATCGCAGTAGTGATGATGGCGGTTTATATACACAGGAGGACGAGGAAAGACGGTATCCTTATCGGAACGCTTATAACTGCTTTCGTTATAAGGATCTTTTATATAATGTATACGCCGACCTGGGAGCGGCAGCATGATGTCATCGGGTTTAATAATGGGAAAGGAATAGGGCAGGCGGCACTTATAGAGTGGCTTGCGGAAAATGTTAAACTTCCGGATTTTGACCCGAGGACAAGGTGGGGATTTTTTCAGCCTCTTTTACATCATATCATCTCGGCAGTATGGCTTAAGCTCAATCTGGCAATAGGCGTTAACTATGATAAAGCATGCGAAAATATACAGATATTGACACTAATTTACAGTATGATATTTGTATTTTTCGGTATCAGGCTACTGCGTGAGATGAAGTTATCAGGAATGCCCTTTAGGGCTGCAGCATTTCTTATCGCACTTCACCCGTCATTCATTTTGATGTCTGGTTCTGTTAATAATGATATGCTTTGTCTCACTCTTTTGATTATGTCTGTTTTTTATGCCATTTGTTGGTATAATGAGAGTACGTATGGAAATATTGTTAAGACAGCATTCTGTATTGGTGGAGCAATGATGGCAAAATTGTCAGGTTTCTTGGCTGCTCCTGCTATTGCGTTCCTTTTCCTTATGAAGCTTGTAAGATCAGGAAAAAAGGAAGCATTTGGTTATCTTAAGCAATTCGTGCTGTTTGGTTGTATTTCATTTCCAATCGGTTTGTTTTTCCCACTTAGAAATCTCATACTGTTTGGGGTTCCGCTTATGTATATGCCGGAAGTTGGAGAGCCTGTAGGTGACCATAGGATCATTTCCAGGATCTTTGATATACGTGTCACTTCACCTTATTCCAGCATGGTTAAAAACGGAAATGCCTTTGATGAGTTTAATGTGCCTGTCGCAATGATAAAAACATCGCTTACGGGTGAGTATGATTTTGGTGCGGTAAACCGTTATATAACACCTTTTGCATGGATCCTTTTTGTGACCGGTACAGTGCTGGCGGTCGTTGCGTTTTGGGCAACTATCCGTTATACACTAAGGCCTGTCAAAAAAATGAACAATAAAGGAATTAACGATAAAGAATTATTATTACAGGATCCGGTAATAAGGATCTTCTGGCTGATCCTTTATGCAACAGGTTTGATATTTTATTTACGACTTGCATTTTCAGTACCAAATTTCAGCTCAGAAGACTTTAGGTATGTAGCATATCTCATAGTTCCTGAAAGCCTGTACATAGGGCTGCTCCTTACAGAGCTTGAAAAGAAAAAGAAAATGACGACCGTGCTGAGCATGATAATAGCAGCATTTGGTGTTTCAGCATTGGGAGTTTATTTCCTGTTAGGATTACCTTAATGCTGTAATATATAGCTGTTTTGTACACGACGTGTATAGACTTATAGAAAACGGAAATGGAGGGTATGATGAAAATAATTCACTGTTCGGATATACGGCTGAATGCATCACCGGAAATGTCGTTGGGGCGGGAAAAAGCCGAAGAAAGAAACAGCGAAATATTGCTGACTTTTGTTCGGATGGTGCGGTATGCGGTAAAAAATGACGTTACAGCAATTATGATCACAGGAAACCTGTTCGTGCCCGGAGAGATTCCGGATAATTCGTTAAACATTGTAAAAGAATGCATAACAGGAAATCCGGGAATAGATTTTTTGTATATAAGCGGCAGGCACAGCAGAGATGAATTTACAGAAGCTATGCGTCCGTTTCCTAAAAATTTCAAAAATATGTCGGAATTACCCGGCGGGATCCGCTATGAGGGTGATGTAGTGATATCAGCACCGGACCGTGCGGAAGACGTAAGACTTTCAGCAACTGATCTAAATATAGTGATGCACTATGGACCGATAAATACTGACGCCTGGGAGGGTAAATATATAGATTACCTCGCGTCCGGCGGATCTGAGGCTCTTGATGAAGGAGCTCTGGGTAATCGCGGACGGTACTGCTACTCAGGTACACTGGAAGCAAGACATTTCCCTGAGTGCGGACCGAGAGGATTTATCAGGCTTGATATATCCGGCAGCACGATAGAACCGGTATTTGTTCAGGCGGCAAAGCGTCTCTTTTGGGAGGCGGATCTGACTGTCGGAGAGGAACACGGAGAAGAATTAAAGGAAAAGATCGACAAAACGATAGCTGAAACGGAAGCATCAGATAGAGATATCCTGAGACTCAGACTCAATGGCAGAAGCTTTGACAGATATGAGCTGGATGAAATCCGAAGCATATACGGTGAAAAATTTTATTTCTTCTGCCTGGAAGCGCCGGAAAGGCAGGATGAACTGCCTAAACCTGAGGCGGGGATGGTGGAGATACCCAGGATCATGCCGCTGAAAAAAGAAGAACGTGAATTTATGGATGACCCGTTCTCGATTTCAAAAGATGAACCGGCGGAAGAACCTGAGGAAGAACCAAAAGAAGAAATAAAAGAAGAACTTAAAGAAGAACTTAAAGAAGAACCGGAAAGACCTGTTTATTCAAGACCGATAAAGATAACCAGACAGGAAAACACGGAACAGAAGATCGGAACATCATTAAAAGATGAATTTATACGGATCGTTCGTGAGTCAGCTGAATCACAGGATGATCGGGAAGAAATCATACGTATAGGACTAAACGCACTGGGAGGTGGTGAGAAGGAATGAAGATCCTCACATGTAATGTAGAAAATTTTGGAACACTCCATCATGTGCGATGTGACCTGGATGACGGACTAAATTCTCTGAATGAAGGGAATGGATGGGGTAAAACAACTTTTGCCGCATTTATACTTTCAATGCTGTATGGTATGCCCGAAATGAATTTTGCAGATTCAGGAAATATCAGGGATCGGTATATGCCGTGGCAGGGTGGAAAGTTCGGAGGCAGCATAACCTTTGAAACAGCAAGCGGAAGATACACTGTGACCAGATATTTTGGTACGAGTAAGGTAGATGATACCTGTACTGTTACGGATGAGACCGGACAGGATATCACGGAGAGATTTTCAAATCCCGGAGAAGATATCCTTGGCGTTGATTCGGAAGGGTTTCGAAGCAGTGCATTTATCTTTCAGAATGATCTGAGACTTGGTGATGGAGAAAGTATCAGGCAGAGGCTCAGAGAACTGGCAGGGTCATCCGGTGATCGTAGGAGATATGAAGAAGCGGTCAGGGATCTTAAAAATGAAGCAGAATCCCTTCGTGAAATTGAAAAGAAATCGGAAAAAGGTGCCTATGAATTCAGAAATGAGATTCACGGGGATGAAGAGGTCCAGAGAAAATTAGAAGAACTCCGGTCAAAGAGAGAAAATGTTAAGGATATAGAAAAAGAGCTGGGTAAAAAAGAGAAGGCCTTTGCCGAGGCGAAGGAAGAACTCGATAATTTCATGAAGCGCAGCGCAGAAAAGGGAAATAGAATAATTCAGCTGATATTTGGAGTGATGATCCTTATTCTGGCTTTTATAGCTGTCTTTGGCGGTGCCTTTGCTATGAGACTGGTTAAAGGGTATTTCCAGACTGGTGCGACTATGGCAGTGGTCGGTGTGGTGCTTTTGATCATCGGTGTAGTGCTCCTTATAAACCGGACAAACAGGCTTAAGGAGAGAGAATATGATGAAGAAGTCCATGAAACGCGTGAAAATGCAACGAGAAGAGCCTGCGATGAGGCACGTGACCGGCTTGAACGGATGAATAGGGAAATTAAAGATCTTGAAGCTTATGAAGAAAGGGTTCAGGAATTTCAAAAAAGAAACACAGAGCAGAAAATTGATAAAGATTACGCCGCTAAAAAGCTTATGTTAGTTGAGAAAGCGGAGAAAGCACTTGAAAGAGCCATGGAAGAGCTCACTCAGAATTATCTTGACCCTATCCGTGAAAGATTTCATGAGTTTTACAGAGTGCTTTATCCTGACGGACCAAGAGTTGAGATAAGGGATGATTTTACTATTTCGGTAGAAGGATTTGGAGAAATGCGGGAACTTGATTCGCAGAGCAGGGGAACACAGGATCTGATAGAACTATGTGTGAGATTTGCTCTGGTGGATGTTCTTTACAACGAAGAAAAGCCCTGTATGGTACTCGATGATGTATTAAATAATCTGGATGACATCCGTGTAAATAAGGTTATAAGTTCATTGGAAAAGATGGCGGAGAGATTCCAGATAGTTTATCTTACCTGCAATACAGACAGAATGCCTGTAAATAAGAAATAAGAAAAGGAGAAAATTTAACATGGAAACTATGGACGATCTTAAGAAGGAGCTTGATGAATCCTATAAGAAACTTGAATCCGGTGATGTAATGTCCGGTAAGGTTGAGGATGAGGAGCAGGCAGAACAGAACCTTGCATGGGCAAAGGTTAAGGAATTAAAGGAAAGCGGCGAGGCTATAACAGTTAAGATCGGAGGAGTTGTAAACGGCGGTCTTATAGCTTACGTTGATAACTTAAGAGGATTTATCCCGGCGTCACAGATCTCAATGAGCTTTGTTGAAAATCTGGACGAATGGCTTGGAAAGGATCTGAAGGTCAGAGTTATCACAGTTGATTCCGGAAGAAAGAAACTGGTGCTTTCTGCAAAGGCACTCTTAAAAGAAGCAGAGAAAAAAGCTAAAGATGAGAAACTTAATGCTCTTAAAGTCGGCGCTGTAAAAGAAGGAACAGTTGAGACGATCCAGCCTTATGGTGCATTTGTAAATATCGGAGATGATCTTATAGGACTCCTTCATGTTTCTCAGATTTCAGAGAAGCGCTTAAAGAGCCCTGGTGAAGTTCTGAAAGAAGGTCAGAAGGTAACAGTAAAGGTTACTGGTATAAAAGATGGAAAAATCTCACTTTCCATGAAGGCTTTGAATGAGAATACAGGAGAAGATGCGGCAGAGGAAGAAGTTGAAATCCCTGAAACAGCACCTGTGACAACTTCTCTTGGTGATCTATTAAAGGGATTCAAGCTCTGATAACAGAAGTGGGATAGATATAGGAAAAGGGATGTTCCTTGCACGGGAACATCCCTTTTCTGTGAAAAATTATTCGTCAAAACTGATCCCTAAGGAGATGATCTTTTCACGTAGGAAATCATCCCAATAGTGATCAGCATCTTTATCGAGGCTGAAAGTTTTTTGGGAGCTTCCTGTTGTAATAGTCAGTTCACCGGCACGGAACTGAACCATAAATAAAAGGGCTTTCACATTGTCCCTGCCGGGAAGTTCAGGAAGCGTATCTACATCATAATGAAAAACGAATTTCATATAGAGAGGTGTATTGTGTCCGCGTATGAGTGACAGACAGGAAGGACGGACCATCTTCCAGCGTATTAATTCTGTCTTTTCTACAGCATCTGCTTCATCACCGAAAAAAGACGGATTGAAGCGTCCGTCGATTGAAAAATCTGCAAAGGTGCGTATAGTAGCTTCCTCAAGAAAACAAGCATCAAGATTATCGGAAGCGAACAAGAGGTTCATAAATTTTTTTATATCTTTAATCGTAAGTGCAATCATAACTCATATTTTACAGCGGGAATTGTGGACATACAACAACTTATGACACAAAATCCTCTTTGTGCAAGTACAATCGGAGTTACTGTTCAGAGGCAATCGGAGCACTCTGCTGCGGAGATTGCAGCCAATAACCAAGGAAAACCACTATGATTTTGCCCATCGCCGAAGGCGATTTAATTGGCAAAATCTGTTACTGGAGCGAGCTATAAGCGAGTGAACAGTAACCAATCGGATTTTTACTTGGAACCCTGTTGTCAATTGTATTGTGAGCGTATATATCATATGCTATAATATGTGGTATTGAAAACTACTTGATAGGAGCGTGTAATACCAGACTTCCTATTATTGATTACCGAGGAGTATGTAATGAAAATCAGATATGTAGGGGACAGCTGTTGTGAATTTCCGGAGGATTTCAGAAAAGAGCACGATTGCGTGAATGTACCGCTGACCATAATGGTCGGAGATGATGTGATAATTGATGATGCTTCCTTTGATCAGGCGGATTTCCTAAAAAAAGTCGCAGCTTATCCGAAGTGTCCTAAATCTTCATGCCCTTCTCCTGAGCAGTATATGAGTGCGTTTGAGGGAGATGTGGATATTGTCTTTGTAACCACGCTTTCAAGTGAGCTTTCCGGTTCATATAACTCAGCGGTGCTTGCAAAGCAGCTGTACGAAGAAGATCATCCGGATGAAAAAAAGAAGATCCATGTTTTTAATTCTTATTCAGCATCATGCGGAGAAATGCAGGTACTTTTGAAAGCAGCAGAACTTGTAGAGCAGGGACTGTCCTTTGAAGAGGTTGTCGAGAAAACAGAAAAGTTCGCTTATGATGATCTGAAGACATATTTTGTTCTGGAGAGTCTTGAAGCACTGAGGAAGAACGGACGACTTTCGACAATGAAGGCGCTTGCGGCGACAGCGCTTAGCATAAAGCCGATCTGCATCGGAAATCACGGTATTATCGAGCAGGTTGCTATTGCAAGAGGTATGAAAAAAGCATTGGACAAGATGGTGTCCCATAGCCTTGAGCAGGTATCTTCGACTGAAGACAGGATTCTATTTATATCTCACTGTAACTGCGAAAAAAGAGCAGAAGAAGTTGCTGCACTCTATATCGCAAAAGCTAAATTTAAGGAGACACGTATCATTGATATGGCAGGTATCTCATCTTTGTATGCATGTGACGGCGGTATCATCGCCACCTTTTAATAGATCATTTAGCTTTCAGCTGTGCATATTTTTTCCAGGATTTCTGGATCATGGATTTACGGAAAAGTGAATAACGTATGATGGCACCGTCAGACATGCGGAAGCTGTTTCCCTGAGCGGATACGACTTCTGCCATGTTTATGACGGTGTTTTTTGATGTTTCGAGAAAGTGAAGAGTTGAGGACTCGAGAAGGTTCTCGAAAGCAAAGAGATTTCCGAGAAAGTGAAAGGAACGATCGCCCTTAAGCGCGACGGCAACATAACCGTTCATTTCACGTCCATAGAGGATTTCTTCAGTGGGAACATATAGGGTTCCGTTTTCGTTTCTAAGCTCAACTCTTTCCGGTAGATTTTCTTTTGCAGAAAACGCATAGTCAATGAGTGATGCATAGTCACGAGCCTGAAGTGGCTTTGTGCGGTATAAAAGATCTAAGGTGTTTTCGTATTTGTCACTATAGTGGATAGAACCTGAACAGAGGACTATCGGGACAGAGATATTCATTTGACGCAGAGTGACTGCAACCATCATGCCGTCGCGTGGAGTTATGACATCGATGAAGAAAATGTCATATTTTTCTGCGAAAGGCATCATAGCAGATTCGCTTCCGTAAATATCCGTATAAATAATCTGACCTGATTCATTTCTGCGTGAAGACTCACGTGTTAAAAGGCGCTCTGCCTGTTTTCTGTCTGCCGGATTTTCATCCAGTACCGCAATGTAAAGTGCCATAGATATATCCCCCGATACAAAATCCCCCGGTGTAAAAACCGGGGGATAATAATTACATAAATGTTATTTTATAAGGCGCAAAAAATACAACTCCCAAAACCAGAGCAGCCTGAAGGCAAAGGATCACAGGCATACCGATAGTGAATTTTGGATGCCTCGTTTTGTGATGAAAAATGTACATGCCAAAGAGACACCCTACCGTACCGCCAAAGAATGCAGGGATAAAAAGCCCGAATTCACTGACACGCCAAAAATTACGTTCAGCACGCTTTTTATCGATCCTCATGAGGATAAGTCCCCAGAGATTAACTGCTATGAAATAAACACCGATTACTGTTAGAAATGTCTGCATTACTTTTTCCTGCCGCCTGTATTATTTGGTATTGGCGTTCTTTAAGTCCTTTTTGATCTCGAGCTGCTTAAGGGCACGTACCTTGGTAGAAAGACCAAAGAGAGTGATAAAGCCCTGTGCGTCGTGATGATCGTACATATCACCTGTCTTAAAGGATGCCAGGCTTTCATTATACAGGGAATACGGAGAAGTTTCACCTGCTTTGATGATATTTCCTTTGTAAAGACGGAATTTTACCTCGCCTGTTACATATTCCTGAGTAACGGAAACAAATGCGCGGAGAGCTTCACAAAGAGGTGTGAACCACTTTCCTTCATATACAAGCTGAGCAAGCTCATCACTGATACGCTTTTTCTCACGTGCGCACTCACGGTCAAGGATGAGCTCCTCGAGCTGCTGATGTGCTGCATAGAGGATAGTTCCGCCAGGGGTCTCGTAAACACCGCGGCTCTTCATGCCGACAACACGGTTCTCTACGATGTCGATGATACCGATTCCGTGCTTTCCGCCGAGCTTGTTCAGGGTACGGATGATATCGGAAACCTTCATTTCCTTACCGTTGATGCTTGTCGGGATACCCTTTTCGAAAGTCATTGTTACTTCCTCGGCTTCGTCCGGTGCATCTTCGGGGCGGTTGCTAAGCATGAGGACATGCTTGTAGTTAGGTCCCTGAGAAGGATCTTCGAGTTCCAGGCCTTCGTGGCTGATGTGCCAGAGGTTACGGTCACGGCTGTAGGAAGACTCAGGATCGAAAGGAAGATGGATGCCGTGCTTCTCACAGTATGCGATCTCAGACTCACGGGAATCCATATCCCAGTGAGGATCACGCCATGCAGCGATGATCTTAAGATCCGGAGCAAGTGCTTTGATACCGAGTTCGAAACGGATCTGGTCGTTACCCTTACCGGTAGCACCGTGGCAGATTGCAACGGCATTTTCTTTACGTGCGATCTCTACCAGCTTTTTAGCGATAAGTGGACGAGCCATTGAAGTACCGAGGAGATATTCGTTTTCATATACGGCATGAGCCTGTACACAGGGAACGATATATTCATCAGCAAACTCATCGATTACATTTTCGATGTAAAGCTTAGCAGCGCCGCATGACTTCGCGCGCTCTTCAAGTCCGTCAAGTTCTTCTTCCTGTCCGCAGTCTACGCAGACGCAAACTACATCATAATTGTAGTTCTCTTTGAGCCAGGGAATGATGGTTGTAGTATCAAGTCCACCGGAATAAGCGAGGATAACCTTTTCTTTATCTGCCATGATCTTTCTCCAATCTGCGCCGGAGGCGCCTGTATATATACAGTGTATATTTATAATGTAATTCCGGCTGCGGTAATTTATCCTGTTAGCCGGTATTGTTGCTGTGTCGTCGGCAACTCATATGAAGATAATACACCGCATATTTAAATCAATCAAGTATAAAATATTCACGTTTAAAGCATAAAAGATGTACAATATGCAAAAAATCAATAAAATAGTTGCATAATATACATATCGGACGTATACTTATGCACATCACAAAAAATGCCTGGTGGCATATCGCACGTTAACGCGTTACACTTGTAATGGGTTAAAAGCTGAACTAAAATAAAAAATGGTTTGGTCAATGTGGGTAACATCACATAAGTTTTACTTATTAGATAAGTACTGAAAGGAAATCAGCTATGGTAAAAGTTGGAATAATCGGTGCAACAGGATATGCAGGAAATGAAATAATCCGCCTGCTTCTTAATCATAAGGATATAGAGATCAAATGGCTGGTGTCCCGAAGCTTTGCCGGTCAGAAATTTGCTGATATATATAGAAACTATTTTGAAGTTCTGGATATGGAGTGCAGCGGAAAAGAACTCGCAGAACTTGCGGATAGCGTGGATGTGGTATTTACTGCAACTCCGCAGGGATATCTTTCAAGTGTTCTTACAAATGAGATCCTTGAGAAGACTAAGTTTATCGATCTTTCAGCAGACTACCGTATAAGAGACGTATTTACATATGAGAAATGGTATCACATAGAACATAAATCTCCGGAACTGATACAGAAAGCTGTATACGGACTTTGCGAGGTAAACAGAGAGAAGATAAAGAATACAAGACTTCTTGCAAATCCGGGATGCTATACCACCTGTTCTATCCTTACAGCGTATCCTCTTGTAAAAGAACATTTGATAGATCCGGATACATTGATAATCAATGCTCTTTCAGGTGTATCGGGAGCGGGCCGGGGCGCAAAGGTAGCAAATCTTTTCTGTGAAGTAAATGAAAGTGCAAAGGCGTATGGAGTTACAACGCACAGACATACACCTGAGATAGAAGAACAGCTTTCCTATGCATACGGTGATCCGATCATGATCAATTTCACACCCCATCTGGTTCCCATGAACAGAGGAATCCTTGCTACAGAGACCGCAACTCTGAAAGAAGGTGTGACAGAAGAGGATATCAGAAATGCATATAACAAGTATTACAAAGATGAGTTTTTTGTACGTGTGCTGAATGATGGGCAGACACCGGAGACCAGATTTACAGAAGGCAGCAATTTTGTGGATGTAAATTTCAAGGTTGATGAGAGAACCAACCGCGTTGTAATGATGGGTGCACTCGACAATCTCGTAAAAGGAGCAGCGGGACAGGCTGTTCAGAACATGAATCTGATGTTTGGATTTGATGAGACGGAAGGATTGAAGTCCGTGCCGATGGTACCATAAGGAAGAAGTAATGATCAGGACAATGACAATAAATGACTACGATGGCGTATATGAGCTCTGGATGTCTATAAAGGGATTTTCGATCAGGTCTATCGATGACAGCCGCGAAGGTGTACAGAAATTTTTGGAGAGAAATCCGGCGACATCCATCGTAGCCGTGGAAGATGGACAGATAGTTGGAGCACTTCTTTGCGGACATGACGGAAGGCGGGCAACTTTCTATCATGTATGCGTAAAGGAAGGATACCGTATGCGTGGTATCGGCAGAGAGATGGTCGTAATGGCCATGAGAGCACTAAAAAAAGAGAAGATCAACAAAGTGGCACTCATAGCATTTACAAAAAACGATGTTGGAAATGCTTTTTGGAAAGAAATCGGGTGGACACAGAGACAGGATCTTAATTATTACGATTTCACCTTAAATACAGAAAATATTGAGAGTTTCAATTCCTGAGTTAGGAAATATACGGAAAGGACTGGGATATGAAGATCATAGATGGCGGTGTTACTGCAGCAAAGGGTTTTAAGGCAGCGGGAGTCGAAGCCGGAATAAAGTATCAAAATAGAAAAGATATGGCGATGATCTATTCCGTTACACCCTGTAAAGCTGCGGGAACTTTTACAACAAATATAGTAAAAGCGGCTCCGGTGATCTGGGACAGGGATATCGTACGCGGAAAGGGTATAGCGCAGGCAGTTGTAGTTAATTCCGGGATCGCAAATGCGTGTACAGGTGAGGAAGGCATGGCATACTGTGCTGAAACAGCCAAGGTCGCAGGTGCTCTTCTTAATATTCCGGAGGATACGGTTCTGGTTGGTTCCACAGGTGTTATCGGAATGCAGCTTAGAATGGACAAGATAAAGGAAGGCGTTGAAAAGCTGGTTCCGTCGCTTGATGACAGCATTGATGCAGGAACACTGGCTGCAGAGGCTATCATGACTACAGATACGCACTCAAAGCAGGTTGCCGTTCAATTTGAAATAGGCGGAAAAACTGTGACTGTAGGAGGAATGGCAAAGGGTTCGGGAATGATCCATCCGAATATGTGCACCATGCTTGCCTATGTGACAACAGACATTAACATCACTGGTGATCTGTTAAGAGATGCTGTATCAGGTGATATACCGGATACTTTCAATATGATCTCGGTAGATGGAGATACGTCCACAAATGATACCTATCTCTGCCTTGCAAACGGTGAAGCGGGAAATACGGAAATCACAGAGAAAAATGCAGATTATGAGGCTTTTAGAAAAGCTCTGAATTATGTGAATACGACACTTGCAAAGGAAATGGCAGGAGATGGAGAAGGCGCAACAGCACTTTTTGAAGTAGAGGTAGTTAATGCTGATACGAAAGAGCATGCAAGGACCCTTGCAAAGTCGGTGATCACTTCATCTCTTACAAAGGCTGCGATCTATGGTCATGACGCAAACTGGGGAAGGATCCTCTGCGCGCTGGGATATTCCGGAGTTACCTTTGATCCTGATCATATTGAGCTCTGGTTTGGAAGTGATGCAGGAAAGATGCTCATCTTCAAGGATGGAAAGGCAGTGGACTACAGCGAAGAGGAAGCTACAAAGATTCTTTCCGAAAAGACAGTGCATGTGACTGCCGATATGAAGATGGGTGACGAGTCTGCTACAGCATGGGGATGTGATCTTACATACGATTATGTAAAGATCAATGCGGATTACAGATCTTGATATTTGATTCAGATCTTCATACATAGACTGGCACAGATAGATCAGAAAGGTAAAAAAATGGACATATCAATGCAGAAAATACAGGATAAGGCAGGAGTTCTTATCGAAGCATTACCCTATATACAGAAATTTAACAGGAAGATAATTGTTGTAAAATATGGCGGATCTGCCATGACAAGTGATGAACTTAGGACAAACGTGATAAAAGACGTAACACTCTTAAAACTCGTTGGATTCAAACCGATAATCGTGCATGGTGGCGGAAAAGAAATAAGCCGCTGGGTAGAAAAAGCCGGCATGGAGCCGAAATTTATAAATGGTCTCCGTGTTACAGACGAGGATACCATGGAAATTGCCGAGATGGTCTTAAACAAAGTAAATAAGTGCCTCGTACAGCTGGTAGAGTCTCTCGGTGTAAAGGCTATCGGTATCAGTGGAAAAGACGGCGGTCTCTTAAAGGTAAAGAAAAAACTCTCCAATGGAGAAGATATAGGATATGTAGGAGAAGTAACGGAAGTTGATCCTAAGATAATCCATGATCTTCTGGAAAAAGACTTCCTGCCGATCGTGGCTCCCATTGGAATGGATGAGAATTATCATACCTACAATATCAATGCCGACGATGCGGCCTGCGCAATCGCAAAGGCAGTAAAGGCGGAAAAGCTTGCGTTTTTAACAGACATTGAAGGCTTATATAAAGATATAAATGACAAGTCGTCATTTATTTCCAGATTAACAGCATCAGAGGCACAGTCTCTTCTGGATGAGGGATTCATTGGCGGAGGAATGATCCCGAAGCTCGGAAATTGTATCGATGCAATACATGGTGGAGTACATAATGTACATATTCTTGACGGACGTGTGCTTCACTGCCTGCTCCTCGAGATCTTTACAGATAAAGGTATCGGAACAGCAATGGTGGAAGAAGGAGAATGAAAATGAGTCTTTCAGAAAAATATATAGAAGAAGGAGAAAAGAATCTTCTTCACACCTATAACCGGTTTAAGATCGTACTTGATCATGGAGATGGCGTATATCTTACGGATGTTGACGGAAAAAAATATCTTGATTTTGCGGCAGGCATCGCTGTATTTGCATTAGGCTATAACGATAAGGAATATAATGATGCAATAAAGGCACAGATCGACAAGATCATCCATACAAGTAACCTTTACTACAACGTTCCTGCGGTAGAAGCAGCAAAAGAACTCTGCAGTGTGTCCGGAATGGACAGGGTTTTCTTTACAAACAGCGGAACAGAGGCAATCGAGGGTGCGATCAAGTCAGCGTTAAAATATGCGTACACAAAAGCGCCGGCAGAAGATTATGAGATCATTGCAATGGAGCATTCCTTTCACGGACGCAGTATGGGAGCTCTTTCAGTAACGGGTAATTCCCATTACAGAGAAGCATTCGGAACAGGTATAGGTCATATTCGTTTTGCAAAATATAATGAACTTCAGAGTGTTAAAGATCTGGTAAATGAAAAGACCTGTGCGATCATAATGGAGACTGTTCAGGGAGAAGGCGGAATATATCCTGCAGATCCGGCATTTTTAAAGGGTGTTCGTGAACTCTGTGATGAAAAGGATATCCTGTTGATACTTGATGAGATACAGTGTGGAATGGGACGTACAGGCAGCATGTTTGCTTTTGAAGAATATGGTATAAAGCCGGATATTATGACTACAGCGAAGGCTCTTGGGTGTGGTGTTCCGGTTGGTGCATTCCTTATGACAGAGAGAGTTGCGGAAAAATCCCTCGTCCCGGGAGATCACGGATCGACCTACGGAGGAAATCCTTTTGCATGTGCGGCAGTTCTTGAGGTTTTAAGACAGTTCCGTGAGAAGAATATCACAGGACATGTAAAAGAGCTTACTCCTTATCTTGAAGAAAAACTGGATGAACTTAAGGAAAAATTTCCTGTTGTAAAAGAACGTCGCGGAAAGGGATTTATGCAGGCGTTGGAATTAAATATCCCTGCAGGAGAAATTGTTACAAAAGCACAGGAAGAAGGAGCCCTTATTATTACAGCAGGCAGTAATGTGCTTCGTCTTGTTCCGCCACTTATCATTGAAAAAGAGCACATTGACAGTCTGGTGGGTATTCTTACGAAAATTTTACAAAAATGTTAAATCCCTGTTGCGTTTTAACTCTGAACAGTATAAAATGAGTTTGCTTTGGGGACGCCTGACAGAAATGCAGTCAGGAGTTAAAAATGAAAATTTATGGAAGATCTGTCGGAGTGGTTTTATCAATCCTGTTTCTGAGCCTCTTATCAGCAGGCTGCGGAAAAGAAGAAAACATTCTATATCCGGTTGAATCATCTGATTCATTCGAGGCTTCGGAAGAAATCAGTGAAACACAGGATACGGAAGAAAATCGGCAGATGATCTTTGTTTATCTCTGCGGAGCCGTGCAGAATCCCGGGGTCTATGAAGTCCCGGAAGGAACACGGCTTTTTGAGGTGTTAAAACTTGCCGGCGGAATGACAGCTGATGCGTCTGATAGTTCCCTGAATCAGGCGGAGAAACTGAACGACGGTCAGCTCATACGGGTGCTCACTCATGATGAGGAAGCATCAGAAAACGAAGGAATTAATCCATCCGGCGACAAAGCGGATTCAAGAGTTAATATTAACACTGCGGATGAGGCGGAACTTACTACGATCACAGGAATAGGATCATCTCGCGCACAGGCTATAATAGCATGGCGGGAAGAACACGGCAGCTTTAAGACGATAGAAGACATCATGAACGTGAGCGGTATTAAGGAAGGACTCTTCAGCAGGATCAGGGATAGTATCAGGGTATCCTGAAAAAAGGGCAGCTCTTTATGGGAAGAAAAGTACTGGTAGTTGATGATGAAAAGAATATCGTAAAAGGAATCGCTTTCAGTCTGAAGCAGGATGATATGTCTGTGGATGCTGCCTATGATGGAGAAGAAGCGGTGCGCCTTGCACGTGAATCCAAATATGATATTATCCTCCTTGATGTGATGCTTCCGAAACTCAGCGGTTTTGAAGCATGCCAGGAGATACGTGAATTTTCTGATGTTCCGATAATAATGCTGACAGCCAAGGGCGATGATATGGATAAGATCCTTGGACTTGAGTACGGAGCAGATGATTATATTACAAAACCTTTCAACATCCTGGAAGTAAAGGCTCGTATCAAGGCTATCATGCGCCGTGCGGAGCGTGGTTCTGAAAAGAAAGAAAAGCCAAGGATTATTGAAAAAGGTGATCTGAAGCTGGATCTTGAGAGCAGACGCGCATATGTTTCCGCACGTGAGATAAATCTTACAGCAAAGGAATTTGATGTTCTCGAACTTCTGGCTGAAAATCCCAATAAGGTTTATTCAAGAGAAGATCTTTTAAGTATCATATGGGGAAAGGATTATCCCGGTGACGAGCGTACAGTAGATGTACATATCAGACGACTTAGGGAAAAAATCGAGGAAAGCCCCAGTAATCCGCGCTATGTCCACACAAAATGGGGTGTAGGCTACTATTTTCAGGCATAAAGAATGAAGACAGTAATTTCATTTATCATAAGTCAAGCCAGGTTCTTAAAGAGCCTGCAGTTTCGTATCTTTTTTCTTTTGATGCTGGTAGGTTTCATACCATGCATCATTCTATCTGAGAGTATCATCTTAAATTACAGAAGCAGAGCGGTTTCTGTCAGGACGACAGAAGCCATAAATCAATGCCGTATTCTGGCAGATCACCTTGATACATCCGGGTATATGCTTAATCCTGAAGATGAAACCCTGAATGCTGAATTAGAGCAGTTGTCAGGGTTTTATGATGGTCGGATCATGGTCATGGATCAGGATTTTAGCGTAATATCTGATACTTACAATATGTCAGTCGGAAAGACGATGATCTCAAAAGAGATCATTGACTGTTATATGAATGGAACCAGTTCATCGACCTATGATGACGAAAAAAGGTATATTGAATTTACTGTACCGGTAAGAAACGCTGAGAGTGGTATTACTTCGGGAGTAATGTTTGCCAGTGCTTCTACAGATTCCATAAAAGATAGTGTAGACATACTTAGGAGAAAGGCAACGATCATCATAATAACTGCCACAGTGCTGATATTTATGCTGTCATCAATGCTTTCAGCTTTACTCGTTCGTCCTTTTAAGAGGATCACAAGGGCCATCAATTCAGTACAGCAGGGATTCGAGTCGGAAGCGGTTTCGATTCCTGATTACACGGAAACCGAAGCTATTATGGATGCGTTTAACGATCTAATGGAGAGGTTAAAAAAGCTGGATGATTCCCGTGAAGAATTTGTTTCAAATGTGTCTCATGAATTAAAAACGCCCCTTGCCTCTATGAAAGTACTGGCGGATTCGATTCAGAGTGCGGAAGACGTGCCTGTAGAGACTTACAAGGAATTTATGAGTGATATCACGGAAGAAGTTGATCGTGAGAATCAGATAATCACGGATCTTTTGTCGCTTGTAAAAATGGATCGTACGGCAGGGCTTCCAAATGTGGCGATGACGGATATAAATGATATGCTTGAAAAGATATTGAAACGTTTGCGTCCGATCGCTGCAAAAAATCAGGTGGACATCGTTTTTGAGAGTGGCAGGGCTGTCAGTGCAGAGGTAGATCAGGTAAAGCTCTCGCTGGCTATAAGTAATCTCGTTGAAAATGCCGTCAAATATAATAAGAGCGGTGGATGGGTTCGTGTAAATCTCGATGCAGATCATCAGTTTTTTACATTGCTGGTTTCTGATTCGGGAATAGGTATTCCTGAGGACTCTCTTGATCATATCTATGAGAGGTTTTACAGAGTAGATAAGTCTCATTCAAGGGAAATAGGAGGAACAGGCCTTGGACTTGCCATAACCAGAAATGCTATACTTCTGCATCGCGGATCTATAAAGGCAACGAGTATAGAAGGCGAGGGAACCACATTTACAGTTATGATTCCGCTGAAATATGTGCAGTAATCACATACTGCAGAGGGGAAAAAGGATGCGGATAGAAAAAAACGACAGAAAAAAGATATTGGGGATAGCATTGGTAATACTGATGCTGGTGATAGTTGGAATCTTTGTATCGGGAGACAGGAAAGGGACTCATGAAACAGAGGCGCCGCCTAATGGATTTTCGGTATATTACGTAAATAAAGATGGAAATCAGATAGAAAGCGAAACCAGAAAGTCGATCTCGGAAAATGCCGGAGTAGAGGATCTTTTGGATGCTCTTATGACTGATCCGGACAGTGTTCTGCTAAAAAAGACCATGGGAGATGAGGTCACACTCCTAAATTACCATTTAGATAATGGTCAGCTGGTACTGAATTTTGATACAGATTATACGATGCTGGCAAGACCTACTGAAGTACTGTTCAGAGCAGCGGTTGTGCATACCTTGTGTCAGTTGAAAGATGTGAGGAGCGTTTGCTTTACTGTTGCAGATGCACCGCTTCTTACTTCGACGGGAGAAGAAGTCGGTTCTATGACTGACAGGACATTTATAGATAATGCCGGAGATGAGATAAGTTCATATAATAAGGGAACGATCCATCTTTACTTTGCTGATACTACAGGAACGCTTCTCGTTCGCGTTAGTGAAGAAGTGGTATTCAGTGCAAATGTATCAATGGAAAAGCTGGTGATGGAAAAACTGATCGAAGGACCGAAAAATAAGTCAGCATATCCGACGATCTCGCCGGATACCAAGATGAATACCATCAATGTTAAGGATGGTATATGCTATGTGAGCCTGGACACCAGTATTACAGATAAACCGGTAGATGTTACGGAAGAAGTGGTTTTATATTCTATAGTTAATTCACTGACAGAACTGCCTGGAATTCACGAGGTACAGATTTCAATAAATGGAAAAACCGAGGGAACGTTAAGAGGGGAATTTCCGCTGGATAAGGTTTATTCCAGAAATGTAGACTTGATAAAAAGAAAGGGCAGTTGATTTTGAAAAGACCTATGGCGTGGATGGGATGCCTGGTACTCATCTTCACGTTATTCTTTATGTGTCTCCGGCCGGTAGGGTTAAAAGACCCTCCGGCGGGTACTGATGCAAATATTACTATGACAGGAGTACTGACTGACAGACAGTACAAAAACAATTCTTATGTTCTGCGTTTAGCAGATGCCTATATGACAGATCACGCCTATTCAGGCAATGATAAAAATCAGAAATTACAAAAATACGCAGGAGTTCAGGTCTGGCTTGAAAAAGCAAGTTATGAAGAACTTCCGATGATCGGGGAAAAAATAGAAGTTTGCGGGAAAGCAGAGAATTTTTCAGAAGCAAGTAATCCCGGCGAATTTGATATGCGAAGGTATTACTATATTCATGGTACAGATTTTTGCATATTTAACGCAAAAGTACAGCGGAGAACAGGACATGGAAGTATTCTAAGAGACACTATCCAAAGGCTTAAAGAAAGGATGCTTTTGGTCTTTGATACTAATCTTCCTGAGAATGAAGCAGGTATTTTAAAAGCCATGATCCTCGGAGACAGGACTTCACTTACGGACGAGATGAGAGGTCTGTATCAAAGAAACGGACTTGCACATGCGTTGAGCATTTCCGGGCTTCATATATCTATCCTGGGATACGGAACATACCGTCTTTTGAAAAAATATCACGCGGGTTCGATAATATCCGTAATGCTGACGGCGGCACTTGTTATTTTTTACGCAGAGCTGACAGGGGGCGGTATATCGGTTTTGAGAGCGCTTACCATGTTTCTTGTATGCTTAGGAGCTGATATTGCAAACCGTACTTATGATATGTTAAGTGCTCTTTCGGCATCACTTATCCTGATTTTATTATTAAATCCGCTTATTGTGTATGATGCAGGATTCATGCTTTCTTTTGGCGCGGTTCTCGGGATATGTATGGTAAATCCCTGGCTTGAGAATTATTTTCCGAAAAAAGACGGTTTGATAGGAAAACTGTTGTCTTCGATATCGGTAAGTTTATCTATTCAGATCTTTACACTTCCTATAGTTTTATACTTCTTTTATCAGATCCCACTTACATCCATACCATTAAATCTATTAATGATCCCTCTCATGGGATTGCTTATCGTGTCAGCAATCTTGCTGGCGTTACTCGGAACCGTTTCATGGTTTCCGGTTTTTCCATTTGTACTAAGCTGCAGGATCATCCTGCGAATATATGAAACGGGGTGCAGAATATGCGACACCATACCGGGAGGCGTTTTTATAGCAGGACGTCCATCCATGAAAAAGGTGATCATTTATTATCTGGTTCTTTTGCTGGTGCTTACAGGTACATCGGTAAAAGGATTAAAGAAAAAAGAATATGCGGCAGTAAAAAATATCACAGGTCTGTTGATTTTGGCATTATCTGTGATGATGCTCGTTTTGAAACCGGTAAGCGGACTTACGATAACGATGTTCGATATAGGGCAGGGAGACAGTATCCTTGTCCGGACATCTGCAGGAACGACTTATCTTATCGATTGCGGGAGTACCACGGAAAAAGAAATCGCAAGGTACCGGGTGATTCCGGCAATGAAATCAATGGGCCTCCATAGGATCGACTATTGCATAATGACACATCCGGATAAGGATCATATATCAGGATTTGAGGAAATGTTTGAGATGCCACCGGAAGAGAGACTTCCGATAAAATACTTTGTCATGCCGGATATTAAAGATACAGGAGATGCATACAGAACTATTGAATCTGAGGCGCAGAAAGCCGGAGCAGAAGTGCTTAAGATATCAGATGGACAGTGTTTTAGAGATGGAGAAACAGAAATCCTGTGTATCCATCCCGGAAAAGACTTTCGGGCAGAAGATGTTAATGAATATTCTGTTGTATTGGAATTAAAGTACAGAAAGTTCAAAGCATTGTTCACGGGTGATATCCAGGGTGATGGTGAAAGCCGGATCATTCGGAAATTAGATAAAGAAGGTCCGGTTTCAATACTTAAGGTTGCTCATCACGGTTCAAAAAACTCAACACCTGATGAACTGTTAGATGAGCTGCATCCTGCGGTTGCTCTTATCTCGGCTGGTGAAAATAATACTTACGGACACCCGCACAGAGATACTATTGAGCGGTTAAACAGGATACATACAAAAATTGTTACAACCATTGAAAGCGGTGCGATAACCGTTAATACAGATGGAGAAAAAATGGAGATCAAGTCTTATGAGAAAAAATAGCAGTGCAAAGAAAAAAGCAATATCAGTACTAATAGGGACTCTTGTGATAACAACGGTACTTCCGATGGGAGTCAGAGCAGATGATACAGAAGATTATGTAAGTGATATTGAGGTCGAAGAAAATACGGAAAATTATATAAGTGAAATTGAGATGGAAGAAAATGAGGAAGATTATGTAAGTGATATCGTGGTGGAAGAAAATACGATAGACATAGATGTGCCTGTAATAAAGGAGAAGAAAGTCGAACTTGAAGATAAGGCAGGAGAATATGGAACAGGTGCCGTGGTCATTATCGAAGCGGAAGATGTCGGTCCATCGGGACTTGCAGAAAAAGCATATTCTTTTAACGAAAATGATTGGCAGGAGAGTAACACATATCACGTTGAGTCAGATGGAATCGTATTTTTCAGTATTAGGGATGCGGCAGGAAATATTGTGGATGGACAGGCAGAAGTTAGGGGAATCGATCGTGAAGCACCTGTAATAACCATCACCGAAAAGGAAAATGATACAAAGAATGGAATAATGAAGCTGGAAATAAAAGCGGAGGACAAAGGCGCCGGAATTACAGAACTTTCATGGCAAAATGATGATGCCGGAGCTCCGTTAATACTTCAAGAAACCTCTGATGGACAAAAAAGTGTGTGTAAAGAAATTACTATAGACAGAAACGGAGAGTATACGTTTTTGGCTGAGGATGCACTCCATAACCGTGCATCAAAGGCTATGAAGGTCGTGAAGATCAAGAAAGAAGATCAAAAGGAACAAGAGAAGGAGCAAGAGAAAGAACAAGAGAAGGAAGATCAGAAGGGTCAGGAGAAGGAACAAGAGAAAGAACAGGTGAAGGAAGATCAGAAGGGACAAGAGAAAGAAAAAGAGAAGGGAGATCAGAAGGGTCAAGAGAAAGAAAAAGAGAAAGGAGATCAGAAGGGTCAAGAGAAGGAAAAAGAGCATGAGAATGAGCAAGAGATGGAAAGAGAAAATAATAAGGAAAGAGGGAAGAAAAGAGAGAAGGACAGAGAGAGGATAAGAGAAAATTATAAAGGAGGGAAAGAAAATGGACATGATCGGATGATAGTTGTTCCCGTAACAGCTAAAAGCGAAAAAAATACAGAACAGGACCATAAACAGGGAAAGACCGGAAAAATAGTAACAACTTCGCCTGAAAAAAAGGAAGAAAAGAAAAAACGTAAAAAAATAATCGTAGGTGATACCGGAAGCTCTTCATATACGGAAGAAGAAAACAGCTTCGGGAAAAGGCGGCTTACAGAGTCCAGTAATAAGATACCGTATTCTTTTTTAGACGGGGAGAATGAAGAAGACGAAACGAGATTATCCGAAAATGTCATAAATACCACAGTTTATTACACAGATAGTAGTGATGATGAGAGTTTTTCAAAGGACGGATATTTTGAAGATACGGAAGATGAGCTCGATAATATAGACTTCGATCAGGTTGATGTGAAAACAGAAAAGAAATCTGTCGCAGGTATTGTTGTCGGTGGAGTGATGATACTGCTTCTTTCAGCTGTTTCTGTATATATCCTTTGGAAAAAAGAAATCATAAAAATGCCGGTTGACAGGGAAATGGAGGAGTAAACATAGCATGAAATAGCTTGACGATAATTTGAAGCTATGCGATGATTATTCTTATGAATGAGGTCGTACAGGACATAAAAAATATGGACTTCAGGAGAGTCTATCTTCTTTGCGGAGAAGAGGCTTATCTAAGAGAGCAATATAGGAATAAGCTTATTGATGCTGTAACGCCGCCGGGTGATACCATGAATACGGCCTTCTTTTCGGGGAAGGACATAAACATCGCTTCTCTCATTGATCTGGGAGAAACGATGCCGTTCATGGCACCGAGGCGGCTTATTGTTGTGGATGGCAGCGGACTTTTCAAAGGGGCAGCTGATGACAAGATCGTGGACTACATGTCGGAGATCCCCGAAGGAACGGTGTTTGTCTTTAACGAAACAGAGGTTGATAAGCGAAGCCGTATGTACAAGGCTGTTCAGAAAAATGGACATGTTGAGGAATGCGGAGTTCAAAAAGAAGCAGATCTTAAGGTTTGGATCGCAAGGCTCTTAAAGGATGAGAGTAAAAAAATCAGGGGGTCTACGGTAGAGCGCATTCTGGGTCGTTGCGGTACTGATATGGTAAATCTTAAAAATGAGATAGAGAAGCTCGTTGCCTATGTCGGAGATCGGGATATTATCGAAGATGAAGACGTAGACAGTATCTGCACTCTTCAGATAACCAATTCCATCTTTGATATGGTAGAAGCAATAGCCAACGGGATGCAGAAGAAAGCGTTGGATATATACTATGATCTTCTTCTCTTAAAAGAACCTCCAATGAGGATACTTTTCCTGATAGCCAGAGAATTTAATATATTACTGCAGGTAAAAGCTCTTACTGAAAAAAGAGCGGCATACGGAGAGATAGCAAAGACTGTAAAGATACCTCCGTTTTTTGTAAAAAAATATGTGAGTACTGCATCAGGGTATACTTCAGAAAGCCTGAAGAGAGCTTTACAGGACTGTGTGAATGCGGAAGAAGATGTGAAGACAGGAAAGATCACAGACAAGCTGAGCGTTGAACTTGTGATAATTAAATATTCCGGGAGAGGTAAATAACAGTCAAAGAAAGAGAGGTTTGATATGCGTGAAACTCCAAAACGAGGTGAATTATATCGTGATATAGACGGCGTTGAGTATGAGATCCTTGCAAGAGCGCGCCATACAGAGACGTATGAAGAACTTGTTGTATATATACCGGCCGGCGGAGAGGGAAAGGCGCTTGCATGCCCTCTGACTGACTTTATGAAAAAGGTCGATCATAATAAGCATCCGGAAGTAAAGGCAAAATATCGATTTGAAAAGATCGAGAGCGGAAGCACTGAGCCTGAGACCGCATCAATCGCGCAAGTAAGCGATACTGTTGGCCAGAAAGATTCTTTAAGTAACGTATCATCAAATAATTCTCAGGAAGATGGTGAGATTTCTTCTGAATTATTGAGATTCCTCGATGCAGATGGTCCGGAAGAAAAGCTGGATGTATTGGAGAAGATCAGAACACGTCTCACAAATGAAACCATAGATGCGATAGCTGTTTCGTTGGATACTGAGATCAGACAGGGAGATATAGCTGACCGTTATGCGGAGCTTAGGGAGTATCTTCTTATGACGGTAAGATTTGAGGGAAGCCGTCTTAGAAATTGACGAAAGGAAAAGAATTAAGATGAAATTACTGTCATTTGCCGTGCCTTGCTATAATTCAGAGGCATATATGCGTCACTGTATAGATTCGCTTTTGCCTGGTGGGGAAGAGGTTGAGATCCTGATAGTTGATGACGGCTCCACAGATAAAACAGCAGAGATCGCCGATGAATATGAAAAGAAATATCCGGGTATCTGCAAAGCGATCCATCAGAAAAATGGCGGACACGGAGAAGCAGTAAATACTGGTATTCGAAATGCTTCGGGTATGTACTTTAAAGTAGTTGATTCGGATGACTGGGTAGATGGGGATGCCTATAAGAGAGTGCTTGAAACACTTTCCGGGATCGTTCGGGGGGATACGGTTCTTGATCTTATGGTATGCAACTTTGTATATGAGAAGCAGGGAGCAAAACATAAAAAGGTTATGACATATCGTTTTGCGCTTCCTTCTAATGAGATGGTAACATGGGATGGTGTACGCCATTTTCACAAGGGACAGTACCTGCTCATGCACTCGGTGATATACCGCACATCACTTCTCAGGGAATGTGGTCTTGAACTACCTAAACATACTTTTTACGTGGATAATATCTTTGTATTTGAGCCACTTCCGTATGTGAGGACAATCTACTATCTCAATGTAAATTTCTATCGTTACTTCATAGGCAGAGATGATCAGTCAGTTAATGAAAAAGTAATGATCAGCCGGGTTGATCAGCAAATTCGCGTAAATAAGCTCATGATCGATTACATGGCCGGTCGAAATATTCCCAATAGAAAACTTAGAAAATACATGCTGAGTTACCTTGATATCATGATGACCATCTCTTCGGTAATGCTAATACGTGCAAATACGGAGGAGGCGCTTGAGAAGAAAGCCGCGCTTTGGGAGTATCTGAAAGATAAGAATTTGATGCTCTACTTAAAGATCCGTCATGGATTACTTGGACGTGCGGTAAATCTTCCCGGCAGATCCGGAAGAAAGATAACTGTCGGAGGTTATAAGCTTGCGCACTGGTTTGTAGGATTTAATTAATGAATAAAAAATGACACCTGACCAAATTAATGGAAAGGTGTCATTTTTATTATCCGATCTCGCCTTCGTTCTGGGCGCGTCCTTCGCGAACAGTTCTGAGACGGGTAAATACAGCTTTGTAGTCGATCACATATACGAGCAGGAACATTACCGTAGCCATAATAAATGCGCTCGCAACATCGAAGATGGAATGCTGCTTAAGGAACATTGTGGCAAGTATTATCGAGATACAAAGGATAAGAGATCCATTGCGCACAAATCTGTTCTTGCTTAGTTTCTCTGAATGGATGATGGCGAAATGTGCTCCGAGAGAATTATAAACATGAATACTGGGAAACAGATTCGTCGGTGTGTCGGTATGGTAAAGTCCGAGAACCAGCTGGGTAAAAATATTGTTCCGTGGAAATACAACGGGACGAAGCTGGCATCCATTTGGATAAAACGTCGATATCAGCAGGAATATGGTCATTCCTATAAATAAGAACGTGATGGTGCGATAGTAATCCTTTTTATTTGTGAATATCATATATGCGACAACTCCGGCGATGTAGAAAAACCAGAGAAGGTAAGGAACAATGAAGTATTCACAGAACGGGATCAGATCATCCGCTGCCATATGGATTATATGATAGTTTCTGGTAACTTGATTTTCCAGTAGCGTGAACCATGGAAGATAAAACAAAAAAAGGTACGCAAGCGCTAGAAAACCATGCGAGTATCTTTTTACAAAAGCCTTCATAAGTTTTAGTCTCCTTGAAATCAGAATTTTAGCATAATGGAAATGACACTTCAATAGATTAAGAAATTGTTCAAAAATAAATAATTATATGTTATAATTTTAGTTGTTTAACGCTGTAATGAATGAAAGCCTGCTCGCGTTGATGAAGGGGCTTTCGGTCGGGCAAAACCGGCATCAGATTTGAGTAGGAGGAAAAAAATGTACTCATTAGACGACATCAGAGCCGTTGATCCGGAAATCGCAGATGCGATCGTGCAGGAAGAAGAAAGACAGGATAGTCATATCGAGCTTATAGCATCTGAAAACTGGACAAGCAAGGCTGTTATGGCAGCTATGGGAAGTCCGCTTACAAATAAGTATGCTGAAGGATACCCGGGACACAGATACTATGGCGGATGTGGTTGTGTAGACGTAGTTGAGGAGCTTGCACGTGAGAGAGCAAAGGAGTTATTCCATTGTGAATATGCAAATGTGCAGCCTCATTCCGGAGCACAGGCAAACATGGCGGTGTTCTTTGCAATGATGAAGCCCGGTGACACATATATGGGAATGAACCTTGATCAGGGCGGACATCTGTCTCATGGTTCACCGGTAAATTTCTCCGGTTCATATTTTAACTGTGTGCCTTATGGTGTAAATGCAGACGGATTCATCGATTATGATAAGGTTCGTGAGATCGCTCACGAGTGTCATCCAAAGATGATCATTGCCGGTGCATCTGCATATGCCCGCACGATCGATTTTAAGAAGTTCCGTGAAATTGCTGATGAAGTAGGGGCATATCTCATGGTAGATATGGCTCACATCGCAGGCCTTGTAGCAGCTGGTGTACATCCTTCACCTGTAGGTATCGCTGATGTGGTTACTACTACAACACATAAAACTCTCCGCGGACCGAGAGGCGGACTTATCCTTTCAAGCCAGGAAGCAGCAGATAAGTTTAAGTTTAATAAAGCTGTATTCCCGGGAATTCAGGGTGGTCCTCTGATGCATGTTATTGCAGGTAAGGCAGTTTGCCTTAAAGAAGCACTTCAGCCTGAGTTTAAGACTTATGCAGAAAATGTTGTAAAGAACGCTAAGGCACTGAGCGAAGGTCTCATGAAGCGTGGACTTTCCATCGTTTCAGGTGGTACAGACAATCATCTGATGCTTTTAAATCTGGTTCCGCAGGGACTTACTGGTAAAGAGGTAGAAGCACTTCTCGATGAAGCGCATATCACTGCAAATAAGAACACTATCCCGAATGATCCTCAGAAGCCGTTTGTAACAAGTGGTATCCGTCTCGGAACACCGGCTGTAACAACGCGTGGATTTAATGAAGAAGATTGCGACAAGGTTGCAGAGGCAATCTCCCTCGTAGTACTTGGAGGAAAGGATAAGGTTTCAGAGGCACGCGCCATCGTAAAGAGCCTTACTGACAAATATCCGTTAATATAAGGCTTTGATTATGACACGAATTGCATCGCTTCTTATGAAGCTCACGCAATTCTAAGGAAATATTAATAAAACATAAGTATCGTTAATATAATCACTGTGCTATACTCATCTGTGGCACAGTGATTTTATTATTTCAAATTAACTGATGGCACGAATTGCTTTGCTTTTGATGAAGCTCATGCAATTGGCTCTGCCATCTTCATATATCGGGGGAGTAATGCAGGAGACCAAAACGACAGTTATTACTGTTCGTGATCTTTACAAGATCTATAAGCTTGGTGATGAGCGGGTACGCGCTCTGAATGGCGTGAGCTTTGACATTTATAAGGGCGAATTTGTCGCAATAGTCGGTACATCCGGCTCGGGAAAATCAACACTGCTAAATATGCTGGCAGGTCTTGAAAAGCCGACCCGTGGGGAGATAGTGATCGCAGGAGAACATATCGAAACCTATAATGAGCAGGAACTTGTTCGTTTTAGACGGGATCATATCGGTTTTATCTTTCAGGCATATAATCTGATGCCTACACTCAACGCAATAGAAAATACAGAATTTCCGCTTGTGTTTCGCGGTATTTCTCCGGAAGTCCGCAGAAAAGCGGCTATAAAGACTCTGAAACTCGTAGGATTATCGCGATTCATGGATCATAAGCCGACAGAAATGTCCGGTGGTCAGCAGCAGCGAGTGGGAATCGCAAGAGCACTGGTTGTTAATCCGGAGATCATCTTTGCGGATGAACCTACGGGAAACCTTGATTCGGTAACTACGGGAGAGGTACTGAAACTTATGCAGGGACTGGTTCATGACAGGAAACAGACCCTGGTCATGGTCACACACGATAATGAGCTGGCTTCATATGCGGACAGGATAATCCGTATAAAAGACGGTAGAAAAATAGAGGATGCAGAACAATGAAAAACAACTTGAGGGAGAAAATTGTACGAATTGCCGCAGGAGTGACTTTATCAGCGGTGCTAATGACATTTGGGGCAGGAAGTACTGTAAAGGCATATGCAGAGATCAACGGATCAGCCCCCGGTCTGTTGATAAATAATTCATCAGGTTCATCGGATTCGGGCAATTCAGACTCATCATCTAACACTGATTCATCCGATAATTCATCTTCATCAGGAGACAGTAGCCAGTACGGTCAGGCAACATCGACAAACCCGTATATCGTTCCGGCAGCTACATGGGTAACTCCTGTCGCGACTCATGGAGAGGCACTCTATGTCGTATTGCCGCTTGTAAATATGTATGACTACAACGTACGTGATGTCATCGTGACACCGGTTCTTTCCAGCAGCACGGATGAATTCCCTTTTGAAATTGATTCTACCGGATTTACAGAAAAGATAGAGACACTTGTGGGTGAGAAAGAACAGCCTGACAGAAACAAGCGTGTACAAAATTGCGTATGGACCTTCCGTACAAGGGATAATGTAAAGAGTGGATATTACAGACTGGATTATCAGATAACATATACTGATCCTCTTTGTGAAGTGCATAACTGCACGATTTCCACATATGTAAAAACAGTCGGTCTGCCAAAGTATGGTACGACGGACGGGTACGAGAAAGATACAAAACTCTCTACTCCACGTGTGATCGTCACAGGCTTTAAAACAGAACCGGAAAGCGTAAAAGCCGGTGAAAAATTCCTGCTGACCCTTACTATGAAAAATACATCAAACAGGACAGCAGTCGACAATATGGAACTGGATCTTACCGGAACGGTAACGGGAAAAGATGAAGCAAGCTCGTATGCCGCATTTCTTCCGACATCCGGTGCTAACAGTTTCTATGTAAACTCGATACCTGCAGGTGGTGAGACAAATCTTTCTATGGAGTTTACAGCGAAGGCTGATCTCGAGCAGAAACCTTATGTTATGGACATAAAGATGAAGTACGAGGATGATGAAGCAAACCCATACGAGGGCGAAGCAAATGTGTCTATCCCTGTTCATCAGCCAGCGAGATTTGACACAAGTTCAGCAACTGTAGAACCGTCAAGTATCAATGTCGGAGATCAGTCTGACGTAATGTTCAGCATTTACAATACAGGAAAGACAAAGCTTTACAATGTAAGCGTGAGTATAAATGCACCTTCAGTAGAGCCGACGCTGACATTTGTCGGTGCCATAGAGTCCGGTGGAACGGGAAATGTGGATGTAATGGTTACGGGAGTAGCCCCTACAGAAGATGACGGAGTTATCCCCTGTACTATTTCCTATGAGGATGAATCCGGAAATGTAACACAGGAAACAAAGGAGATAAATCTCTTTGTTTCTGAATATATGGAAGACGACTTTGGCTATACGGAAGAGGAAGAAGAGCAGCCAGGGATGAATCCGATAGTAAGAAATCTTATGATCGCGGTCGGATCTATCGTAGTCATAGTTATAATATTTACTGTGTTCTTTAAGATCAGAAAGAAGAAAAAGAAGGCAAAAGAAGAAGCGGAATTAAGAGAACTCGCAGAGGAAACAACAGAGGAAGAAAAGAATGACGATCAGTGATCTTTTCCGATATTCGTGGAAGTCTTTGATCCGCAGAAAGTTAAGGACGATACTTACTATCCTGGGAGTAGTTATAGGTATCGCGTCGATCGTTGTCATGGTTTCTCTTGGTCTGGGACTTAGAGAACAGTCCATGGCCATGATCGAACAGTATGGTGGTCTTACTACCATCACGGTCAGAGAGGGGAACGGTAACTCGTCCGGAGGAGCATCGGATCAGGGTAAAAAAAGTAATCCCACAGACGGGAAACTGTCGGATGAAACAGTGGCTAATATTAAAAAACTCGATCACGTGGAAATAGCATCTCCTGTTCTTACGTTTCAGTGTGTAATGAGAACGGGAGCCTATGAGAGTTTTTGCTATGAGGGGTATGGTTATACGCTCGAAGCATTAAAGAGCATGAAGTGGAAATTTAACGAAGGCGACTTTCCAAAAGAAGGCGACCAGTTGAAATTTATATACGGAAACATGTATCTTCAGGAGTTTTCCAACTATGCAACGGGACAGAGTTACTGGGATACAAATGTGCTTCCGGATATAGATCTTATGAAAGACCCGATGTTTACGGTGTTTGATACAGATGCCTATAATTCTCTTAGAGGCGGATCCGACGGGTATTCTGAGGATGGCGGCTCTGCGGAAAATAAACCTACGGCACCACCAAAGAAATATCTGATACCTACTGCCGGAGTTTTGTACGGAAATACAAATGATGACTACAGAGACTATAGCTGGAGCGTATATTGCGATATAAATGCGCTGGAAAAAGTTCTCAAAAAAGAGTATCGTAATAAGGCGATACCGGGTCAGCCGGTCAAAAAAAATGGTTCACCATATCGTCAGTTGTTTTATAATCAGATTTATGTACGTGCAGATAGTGTTGATCACGTACTTGATCTGCAGAAAGAAATCGGGGATATGGGTTATTCTGTAGAGAGTAATTACGAATGGATTGAGGAGACACAGAAACAGGCAAGATCCCAGCAGGCAATGCTTGGCGGTATCGGTTGTGTGTCTCTTCTTGTTGCGGCTATAGGAATTGCAAATACCATGATGATGTCGATTTATGAACGAACTAAGGAGATCGGCGTCATGAAAGTGCTTGGATGCAATCTTTCGGATATAAGAGGAATGTTCCTTCTGGAAGCGACAATGATAGGTGCGCTTGGTGGTATAATAGGCGATCTTATCAGCTTTATCGCGTCACTTATAATTAATGCGGTAACCGCAGAAAAAACTTCGGTTACACCTGTCTGGCTCATGCTTATGGGATTTGCGTTTGCTGTTCTTGTTGGTATGGCGGCCGGTTACTTCCCTTCGAAGCGGGCAATGGAGCTTAGTCCGCTGGCAGCTATCCGAAATGAATGATAGTCGAAAGTTGTGCAATTTTTTGCTTAGTAAGGAAAATATATGGTTTTCAGCTCGTTGATATTTCTTTTTCGGTTTCTTCCGGTATTTTTGCTGGTCTATTATATAGTCCCGCGACCGCTGAAAAATCTTGTTCTCTTTATCGGGAGCATGATTTTTTATGCCTGGGGAGAGCCGAAATATACAGTGCTTGTGCTATTGTCGATCATAGTAAATTTTTATTCGACAAAATTTATGGCTATGTATGACAGGCAGTATCGGATACGTGAGAGGAGGATCTGTCTTGCGCTGATACTTTTATATGATGTGGGAATGCTGATATTTTTCAAATATACCGGTTTTATTCTCACAAATGTAAATATGTTTGCAGGTACGGCAGTACCGATACCAAAGATCACGCTTCCGCTTGGTATCAGCTTTTATACATTCCAGATAATGTCCTATGTTATCGATGTATATAAGGGAAATATTGAAGTTGAGAATTCGATATTAAACGTTGGAACGTATCTTGTTATGTTTCCTCAGCTGATAGCAGGACCTATAGTTGTTTATAAAAACGTGGCAGAGGCTCTTAAAGAGAGAGAAATAACGCTTGAAGGCATCGAAAAGGGTCTTATGTCATTTACATTGGGGCTTGGTTCAAAGGTCATCCTCGCAAATAATATAGGAAACGTATGGAGTGCCTGTGGAGAAGCCGGCTTTGAAAACATATCCACGCTGTTTGCCTGGCTTGGAATTGCCGCATATACGCTGCAGTTGTATTTTGATTTCAGCGGTTATTCTCTTATGGCTATAGGTCTGGGAGAAATGATGGGATTTAAATTCCCTCAGAACTTTAATTTCCCGTATATAGCAAATTCTGTGTCTGATTTTTGGAAGCGCTGGCATATAACCATGACAGACTGGTTCAGGAATTACATCTATATACCACTTGGTGGTAACAGAAATGGAGCTGTGCGGACATACTTAAATATGCTGGTAGTATGGGTGGTCACAGGCTTCTGGCATGGGGCAGACTGGAATTTTGTCCTTTGGGGATTGTATTATTTTGTGATCCTTTCTATCGAAAGGCTTTTTCTTAAAAAAGTATTGGACCAGTTACAGTTCTTTTCACGTATTTATACTCTTCTTTGTGTAATGATAGGCTGGGTGCTTTTTGCATCGCCGTCACTTCAGGAAGCGGTGGTGTATATAACAAGGATGTTTACGCTTAATCCCGGAACAGATTTCCTGGAATATGCGAAGAGTTATGGCGGTCTGATGGCAGTTGGTGTTGTATTTGCTACACCGATCTTTTCTGATTGGTATAAAAAGCACAGAGGCAATGTACTTGTGATCTCTTTTATGTTTGCCGTATTTTGGTATTCGGTTTATCTGCTTACAAAAGAGATTTATAATCCGTTCCTGTATTTCAGGTTTTGATAAAAGATACCGTGATCGGATTTTAGAACTGGGTTAAAAATGAAGAAATTAAAGAATTGTCCATATATGATACTGCTGTTTTTATCTGTAATGTCCGTTTTCGTATATGGTTTCCTGTTACAGACAGGGAAAGTAAAATCAAATGTTACTGTTGCGAGTACTGACACGATAGAAGTCGCATCCGCTGTTCACGACCTGGAGGCGAGGTTTACGGCGTTTATTTCGAAGACGAAGGAAGTGGACTATTCCAAGGAATATAAGCCTACGGAGTATGTACCGGACTCAAGTATCGCAGAGAAGATATCATCTAATGATGCGAGAAAAACTGTCGAAGATGAGAGTGCGGGTGTAGTGATCGATGGATCGGGAACAGTTTCCGGCGATAGATCAGAAAAGTCAGATGCCGGTAAAAAGCAGGAACTGGCAGAGGGAGATACATCTTTTTGCGGTGAGAATGATGGCTTTTACAGGGTTACAGATGGTTATCTCACAAACGGAGACACGCTATTTATAGGAGATTCCAGAACAAAGGGATTTGCGCTTTACTCGGGGCTTCAGGGGATAAATGTCTATGCTGAAAAGGGCTATTCTGTTAATAAAGTATTCACGGATAAATTTATAGACACGGTTCTCGGAAAACTTACGTTGGAAGAAGCTATGGCAGCGGATACTGATCACTATAAAAAAATATATCTGATGCTCGGTCTGAATGAGATGGGCTGGGGCAATGATGAGATGTTTGCAAATGCGTATTACAGGATGATAGATATGCTGAAGTATTATCAGCCAAATGCTGTGATATATGTGCAGGATATCATCCATGTGACCAAGGCAAAGGGCGAATCGGCACCGCTTTACGGCAATGCAAATATAGATGCCAGAAACGAGCTTCTGAAGGAGATAGCGGATAATGAGCATGTGGTATATCTGAATATCAATCAGGTATTCTCTGATGATGAAGGTAATCTTCCGGCTGAATATTCATCAGACGGAGTTCACATTAAGCAGCAGTATATGCAGCAGTGGGTAGATTTCCTTGAGAGTCATGCAGTGCTTGCTTCAGACTCGGATGCTGCCTATATCACAGATCCTGCTGAGATTGATACGGCATCTGGCGGGGAAGCTGTAAAAAACAAGGATACAGAAGAGCAGAAAAAGAAAAAATCTGATACGGAAACAAAACCTGTAACAGAGACAACCCCGAACACGCAGGATATTACAACACCGGTGGTACCGACAACACCGGTAGTACCAACAACACCGGTAGTACCGACAACACCGGTAGTACCAACAACACCGGTAGTACCGACAACTCCTGATATACCGACAACACCGGATATCGGAACTGAAACAGGTGGAGCCGGTTGGGAAACCGGTCAGGATCTTAATTGAACATATACCTTTGGAGGTAACAGATCAGGGACAGGAGAATTTCTCCTGTCCCTGATGGTTTACTAATAAAAAGATTTGAAATGAAAAGCTTATCATTGAACCTTAAAGAATTCCATCTGCTTCTGCAGAGAATCGGATATTTCTTTAAGATACTCGGCGCCTTCCTGAAGCTTGGCACTCTGACTCTGAGCTTCAGCAACCATATTCTCGATCTCACGGGCACTCATTAAAATAGTTTCGGTTCCCTTTGCCTGAACAGTAGTAGCCTCTGCCATTCTTCCGGAAATTTCATCTACCTTCTGTGCATTTTCAAGCATCTTATTTATACGCTCGCTCGTAGCCTGAACCTGTACAACTGTATTGCTGTAGGATTCAACAATGGTTTCGAGGATCTCCACACCCATAGCTATATCTTCAGCACTCTTACGTGTAGCAGAACCTGTTTTTGACATCAGGTCGGAAATATTGCTTACCAGATTCTCGATCATGCCGGCATTTTCATTACTTGTATCCGCGAGCTGTTTGATCTCTTCCGCAACAACGGCGAATCCTCGTCCGGCTTCTCCGGCTCTTGCGGCCTCGATAGACGCATTGAGGGACAGGAGATTGGTCTGTGAAGCAATACCCTTAATAACCGATGTAATGGACGATATCTGCTCAGCAGAGCTTTCTACATCCGAAACATGGGATACGAGTTCATTAATGGAACTTTGGGCAACATGCATCTTCTCGGTTACCTTATTAAGGTTATCCGCAGTTTCTTCGGAATCACTCCGAACAGTTTCCATGTAGTTCTTTGCGTCGCTGCTGGAATCAGCAGTTTCTTCTGCTATCCTTGACAGATGCTCGGAATCAGCGGAAAGGTTTTGTATGGAGTCGTTGATATTCTGCATTTCGGATGAAAGATCTTCAAGCGAGTTTTTCTCTGTCAGGGTAGACTCGTTCATACCGGTTGCGAGTTCATTAAATTCTGTCGAGTGTGTGTTAAGTCCTTCTGCAGTAGAACGTACATCAGAGATGATAGAATTCATCTTTATGATGTAATCATGAAGGCTCGTATTGATATCGGTGATTTCATTATCAAGTCCTTTATGGTGCGTGTCAAAGTTAAGAGTGAGATTACCTTTAGATATCTCTATTATATCGCTTGTAGCCCTCTTTAGCTGCTTCATCTTGCGACTTACAGTCAGACCTACTGACAAAGCTATGCCGCAGAAAATGACTAAAGCAGCAATATTAAGTATAAAGAGCAGTCTGGTAAGGGCACCGTATGCAGTGTTGTAATCTTCATAAAGCATCAGATACCATTCGGTATTGCCTACATTGCTAATGGTCAGTACATATTTACCCTGTGAGGTCTTCACGATCTTATTGGAGGTATTTTTGTCAAAGTTTGTGAGAAGATCCTTAAGGAACGGATCTGTGGCATCCTGCAGGGTAAGTCCCGCATATTCATCTTCACTTGCTGCGATAACCATACCGCTCTTATCATCGATAAGAAGGAAAGAAGCATTGAGCTTTTCGCTTTCTTCGGCAATAGTTCCACGTATAGAAGAAAATGTAAGATCCGTTGCAGCCATTCCGATTACATTTCCGCCGACATCCTTGATGTTTTTTGCGCATGTAACTGTATAATCGGTAACGCCATCCTCGTCGTAGAATGAGCACTTATCAAATGCTGCTTCATCACACTTCAGACCAAACTGAAACCAGTCTTCTGTAAGATAGTCCGGAAACCTTTCATTTCCGGCATAAGAAACGGTTGTGCCATACTCATCGTTATATATCAGGTATACACCATCACTTCCTGTTATCACGTCTGTATGATGCTGCTGCATGTAGGCTGCATAATTGTTATTATCTCCCAGAAAATGTCCCTGCAGCTGATCGGCAATGGTGTTCAGGATAGCTCGTGCCTCATTACTCCAGACTTCTACTTTGTTTGTAACACTGCCGCATTCGCTGTTCATACGGTCGACGATCTGGTTTGTATAGCTTGTCTTGATATTTTTATAAATGATAAAAAAGCATACAAATACAATGATCATCAGGACGGGGATAACCCGGGACAGGATAAGGTAAGATAACCCCATATAATTCTTGCGTTTCTCAGTTTTAGCTACGTTTGAATTCTTTTTTGCCATACTCCGTCTCCTTGTGAAAACAAAACTCATAAGTAGAACACTCCTTTTTCTTTATCGGTTGAGCGAATTGTTTTCATAAGAATATGAAGATTATTAAATCTAGTACATGGAGAGAGTTTAAGAACAAAAAAGAGCTCTGTGCCAAAGGCACAGGGCTCAAAAATGGATTATGTTTTAATCTGCGTCAGCATAGGATACGCCGCCCGGAACAACCTTTGAGCATGCAAGAGCAAGTGAGCCTGGTCCGATGTGGCAGGCGATACTGAGCGGAAGCGGATCGATATGGAGCTTGCAGTTAGGGAATGCATCTCGGACATCTTTTGCGAATTCCTCGGCTGCCTCACGGTTCTGAGAGTATGCCATCTGGATCCATACATTGGGATTCTCAGGGTTATATCCGCCAAAACGTGTATCAATATCATTCTTCACAGCTTTGATCATAATTGACTTTGCCTGCTTAATGCCTCTGCATTTTGAGAAAGCATCGAGCTTTTCTCCCTGAATCTGGAGAATGGGCTTTAGATTCAGGATCTTAGCAAACGCTGCTGCGGCAGGAGTGATACGACCACCCTTTTTCAGATACTCAAGAGTATCGAGAGTGATGTAGATACTGGAATCAAACTTTGTCTCCTCCAGAATATTTTTGATCTCTTCTGCGGATCTGCCGGCATCAGCGAGAGTCTTTGCGTCTACTGCGGACTGGCGTAATGTAACGGAGATACGCTGGTTGTTAACGACAAAGACTTTTCCATCATATTCATTTGCGTAAACGCTTGCGTTGGCGCATGAACCGGAAAGACCGCTGGACATTGGAATATGAACAATTTCATCGTATCCCTCGTCGAAAATCTTGTCCCAGAGTTCCATAACATCTCCGGCAGCAGGCTGTGAGGTATGAACCACAGCATCCTGAGCGAGGAAATTGTAAAACTCGTCATGAGTCAGATTGACGTTGTCGAGATATTCCTTATCATTAATGATGACCGGCATAGGAAGAACAAAGATACCCTTTTTCTCTCCCTCAGCGATTGTCATTCCACTGTTAGTGTCAGTGACGATAGCGACTTTTTTCATATTAAAATGTTTCCTTTCTGTCCGAAAATTTTAGCACAAAAATGGCGTCGTAACAATGTAGTACTGATTTCTACGTCATGGTGTTTGCGATGCTAAGTTGTAAAATTGTGTTATTGTCAGACAATATAACATAAATATAAAATGTGAATATAAAAAAGAAATAAAACACAAAAAGTGTATTGACATATTCGTCCGGATGCGATATACTTCACTCAACAACAAAGAAAGAGAGGCAAGACTAACAAACGGGCAATCGCCCGGAGGTAGGACAAATGCTTAACTGGAAAGGTGTAGTAGAAACTCGGATTACAAAATAAGAAGGAGTTGAGACCACCGGATAACTAAATTTCCAAGTGAACATTCTGATCGATAGGCCTGGGTCAGAAGGTACTGATCATCAAAATTGAATAGTAACAATTCATCTTTATAGCATAGAAGCATTCCAGATGCAGATATCGGGCGGAGAGAAAATCAAATGATGAAGAAGTCTTATTGAGAAGACACAGAGATAACCGTTCAGAGATCTGATAAATTACAGAATCCGCATCATGGAGGCAGATGTAGGAGGTACAGTCCAATGGGATGTACAGATGAATCACGGTATTAGAGGACATCAAGCGTGAAGTGATTATTCCGCGAGATGTCCTCTAATTTTTTAAATATTTTCTTTTTGCTATGTCTGTGATATCATTTCAACTTGACTGATGATAGAAACTAGATGACGTTGTGTGTGTTACAAAGTTACTTAGAAAGGTTAATGAGATGCAGACAGACGGAGTGATCCTGGACGTAGACGGAACAATATGGGATTCTACAGGAATAGTTGCAACTGCCTGGACAAAGGCCGTTGTAGAACTTGGCAGACCTGATGTAGAAGTGACATCACCTGTGCTTAAGCAGCTTTTCGGAAAGACCATGGAAGAGATTACTGATGTCCTTTTCGAAGGAGAGGCTAAGGAGAAAAAAGATGATCTAATGGAGCTCTGCTGCAAATATGAGCATGAAGAACTTCAAAACGATCCTTGTCATATAGATTATGATGGTGTGGTGGATACAATAAAAAGTCTTTCTGAAAAGGTACCGGTATTTATAGTGAGTAACTGTCAGTCCGGATATATTGAACTCGTGGAAGATAAACTCGGTCTGCACCCATATATCACTGATATAGAGTGTTATGGAAATACAGGAAATGGAAAAGCTGATAATATCAGAAGTGTTGTAGAGAGAAACTTTCTGAAAAATCCGGTATACGTGGGTGATACAGATGGAGATCGGATCGCTTCTGAAAAAGCCGGAGTTCCGTTTATATATGCAAAGTATGGCTTTGGTAAAACGCAGGGAGCGGATGCGGAGATTAGTAGTTTTTCGGAGTTACAGACGGTACTTGAGGTATAAATACAGGCTTTTTTCCGATCAGAATAAAAATGTTTTAAAAAGTATGCAAAAAACGTTGACAGAAACCCGTAGAACGTGTATATTGTTACATGCGCGTTGAAAAAACAGCGCGTATAAATTGAATGCGATAGTAGCTTAGCTGGTAAAGCGCCACCTTGCCAAGGTGGAGACCGCGGGTTCGAATCCCGTCTATCGCTCT
>KL370805.1:0-2314 GCA_000701625.1 Lachnospiraceae bacterium MC2017 | reverse complement strand
ACAAATGCGATAGTAGCTTAGCTGGTAAAGCGCCACCTTGCCAAGGTGGAGACCGCGGGTTCGAATCCCGTCTATCGCTCTTTTAATGCCTTGATTTCACTGGGGTTCCGGTGAGTCAGGGCTTTTTTGTTGTCTTTTTCTGATGACAAACTGATGAAAAATTCTAAATTCATGTCTAAAGCCTGTTATCCGATGAAATTCTGATGAATCTGCTGTAAATCGCTGAAAAAGCTGCTGAAACTGCTGAAAGAGCTCTTAAAAATAAAGGTGCTGTGAAGTAGAGCAAGAAAAGCAGTTTTTAACAAAATTTCTTCAAATAATCCTCCTAATTTTTACGGCGTATTCCAAAAAAGTTAATGACGTTACCCTACAGGAGGAAGCTACTGTGGATGAAATTTATAGCAATTGGGAAGGAACAATACCGGGTGTAGTTCAGGCAAATGGTGCATCAAATAAAGGGCGAATAACTTGAAAAGAACGTGCGTTAGAGACGCTGGCAGGTACAGCACTGATAGGTGTAGAAACACATGGTAAATTTGTGTAATTTGTCACTTGAAACCGATCTAGATTAATGTATACTAAAGTTAAGTAGGTGATGCACAGCCTTATAAATGAGCAAGTTATAAGCAGGTGATGCACAGCCTTATAAGTGAGCAAGTTATAAGCAGGTGATGCACAGCCTTATAAATGAGCGAGTTAACAGCAGGGACAAGTTTCTTGTCCCTGTTTTTATGTTTAAGGAGAAGTATGAGAGATTTAAAGCTATACGAGGTAGATTCAAAATATGTGAAATATTTATCTGCATATCAAGAACACATCTATTATTCTGATGGGGAGAAGGCTTCAAGAAAATACATTGGTGTTATTTTGGAAATCAATGGCTTGAAATATTTTGCACCGTTATCATCATTTAAGCCAAAACATAAGAAAATGTCAGAAGGCGTAGATTTTATTAAAATCAAGGATTATGCTGTAATCAATATAAACAACATGATACCTGTTCCGGAAGGAATGTATACACTTGTTGATATAAAGGGAACTAAGGATCAGCATTACAAGTATTTGTTACAGTCGGAGAGCCGTGAAATAAGCAGGCAGAAGAATCGAATTATAAAGAATGCTGATATAGTTTATAAGCATAAGCTTATTAATGGAGACAATACGCCATTGGCAAAAAGGACAAATGATTTTAAAAAGCTAGAAAAAGCTTGTAAATCGTTTTGCTAATAGATAAGCAGATAGGAAGAAAAAACTTTCAGAAAAGTATGGTTTAAATTTGCTGTTTAAGCATAATTCATAACCTTTTTCTTAATTGAGTACAGTATGGTGAATATCAGGGAGAATGTAGTTAATGTCTACATTCTCCCTAATTTTATGCCATAAACCCTGTGCATCATCACGTCTATTTAAATCGCAATCCCAGCGTTACAGTGTGTTTGTAAGAAAAAACAGGTTAAGTGCTTGAGGCACAGGAAGTGAGAAAATTTTATGTGTAAATTATTTGTTATCAATAGTCTGTATCTCGGAAATAGAAGTCTTGGTTATGAGCTTTATGATGGTAAGGGTGTCGTAGAAATGACTGAAAAGAGGTCAGTGAGGAAATGTTGAAGAGTCTTTTCCTTATGGGTGCTGTTTGTGGTGGAGCTAAGGTTGAAGGAGATAAGGTTATAATGACGCCTGAACAGAAAAAGAAAGAGCCTGAAAAGACTGAATTAAAACCAGTGGAAGAAAAGAAATCTGTGGAAAAGGAATCAGATAGAAAAGGGGTTAAGAAATAAGGGCTGTATAGGTGGATGCACTGGTATATAATCTTTTGTTATCAGAAAAAAAACATGGGAAATCCTTCTTTTTCTTGACTCTACCATGGGTGGTAGTGTTTTAATTATATTGAATAACTGCGGCGGCGCATTCTCGTGACTTTAGTCGTGAGTTAGCCACCGCTTCTTTTTCTTTATGCCCACATATGGTATAATAGTTACATGGATAAAGCTATTTATAATACAAATTATTCCGAACTTACATATGGTAGAGGTTATGTATATTCTTTACAGTATCACATTGTATGGTGTACCAAATATCGGAAAAAAGTTCTTTCCAATGGTATTGATGATGATATTAAGGGATATCTTAATGTGCTGGCAAAGGAGTATTCCTTTTCAATACTTGCAATGGAAGTTATGCCGGATCATATACATATTCTCGTAGACTGCAAACCGCAGTTTTTTCCTTCAGATATGATAAAGATCCTAAAGGGAAATACGGCACGATGGCTGTTTATGAAACATCCTGAATTAAAAAAACAGTTGTGGGGAGG
>JNJK01000020.1 GCA_000701625.1 Lachnospiraceae bacterium MC2017 | reverse complement strand
ATTACATATGTTGAACAGGAAGAAAGCTATACATCAAAGGCATCATTCTGGGATAAAGATGATATCCCTGTTTACAATGATGATAACCCAAAGGAATATCAGTTCAGTGGTAACAGGATACATCGTGGAATGTACAAGACTGCCAGTGGGATTAAATTTAATGCCGATATTAATGGGGCATTAAATATAATGCGTAAAAGTAGCGTTGTGGATCTCAGTATCCTATACGGTAGAGGCGGAGTGGACACGCCTGTAAGAATAAGGATTGCCTAACTTGTTAGGTGGAGACTTAAATATCAAACTTCTTAAATAGAGCCATTTGGTTCTTAGAAGCCCATTACCTTTAGGTGATGGGTAGTTCACTCCAGATAATTGATTGTATGTGAAACATGATCGTGTTAAGGAGAAAAAATGGCTTCAGATGAATTAATTAAGCTTATAGATAAGGCAATCGGCGGTAGTATAGAGGCAGCTGAAAAACTTGGAGAGGGTTACCTGAAGGGGAAATTTGGCGGAAAGCCGAATTACGAAAAAGCTCTTAAGTGGAGCAGTTACGCTGCGAGAAAGGGAAGTAAGAAAGCAGAAGAGATCATAGCAAAGATAAACAATAAGAATTAAAAACGTATAATTTAATAAACATCATACGTGATTGTAGCATAGCTAAGTTATTACCGATATACTTTTGGTATAAGATGACGAGGCTATGCTTTTTTACTTTCCACCCTTATAGGAGATTCTGATGAAAAGATGTAGATCCATTTCAATAATAATGGTTTTAATTTTGATGGGGCTTCCTATCGCGACATATGCAGGAGAAATTGCAGAAATCGTTTACGATGAAATGATTGAAGAAAGTGCTGAATACAATGTGCAGGATGTATTGCAGCAGGAACTTGATGAGCTTGATAACTTAAAAGCAGGTAAAGATTATATAGAAAAAGAGGCAGTTTTTCTGGCGGAAACAAGGAAGGAAGCAGAAGACGTTGCAGAGCAGTATGGTGGTGAACTGATAGACTTTGAATACGGTGTCGCAACCTTAAAATTTGATAAAGATATTGATGAAGTTATTACTGATGCAGCAAAGATCGATTCCATTGAAACTGCGATCGAACCTAATTATATTGCAGAGATCGATACTTTTGAAATGGATGGAAACATTGATAGTGAGGATTACTCACAATATCAATGGTATAAAGACAAAATTAACGCTTCTAATGTAAAGACTCAGTCCGGAAATGGTGTAAAGGTCGCCGTGATCGATACGGGAGCGGATCTGGATCATAGTGATCTGGAAGCGAATATCAAAGAGAGCACCTGTGTTATAGATGGTTCATCCAATACGACGGGTGAAGACGATCATAGTCATGGTACTCATGTAGCAGGAATAATAGGTGCGGATGATGACGGTGATGGTATTACGGGAATCGCACCGGAAGTGGATCTGTACATAATAAAGGCGGCAAATTCAAAGGGAAGTTTATCTTCAAGCAGCATGTTAAAATCAATTCAACAGGCAATTGACTATGACGTAGATGTTATAAACATGAGCTTTGGAACATATGGAAAATCAGATGCACTTGAAGAAATCATAGATAAAGCGGTTAAAAATGGAATAGTATGCGTTGGCGCAGCGGGAAATAATAGTGTCAATAGAAAACATTATCCGGCAGCATTCGATAAGGTAATCTCCGTTGCTGCGTCTTTATCATCCGATGAACTTGCCAATTATTCAAATTACGGAGACTGGGTAGAACTCGCTGCCCCAGGTGGAAAGGGGAATACAGCAGAGACGTCGGTCCTTTCGGATTCATTAAACAATAGTTTTGCTGTAAAAAATGGTACATCTCAGGCAACACCGATGGTTTCAGCGACAGCGGCACTAATATTGGGAACGGACAAAATAAAAGTAACCGGTGAAAAAAGAGTAGATGCTGTTCGAAAAGCTATATTGAGTACAGTAAGTGACATAACCTATAACTATGGTACTCATAGTGTAACCGGCGGACTTGATGTTGAAAAGGCGTTGGATTATGTCAATAATTTAGAAGAAGACACCGAAGAAAGTACAGAGGAAAGTACGGAAGAAAGCACAGGGGAAAGCACAGAGGAAAGTTCGGAAGAAAGTACCGAAGAAAGCACAGAAGAAAATACAGAAGAAAGTACGGAAGAAAATACGGAAGAAAGCACAGAAGAAAACACCGAAGAAAGCACCGAGGGATCAGAAGAAGGCTCGGAAGGAGATTCAGAAAGAAAAACAATAATAAACACTGAAAACAATACTCAAACAATAATAAATGTTGGAACAAAAAAATTCATCATAACTTATTCATCTACGGTATCCTATGATGGCAGAAAGCACGTTTCTTCAGCAGGGAAAGAAACAGTAAACCAGGCAGCGGATATAAAAATAACAGTGTCTTGTAACGGTGAGGATATTCCAGCATCGAATTACAAAATAAAATATAAAAATAACAAAAATGCCAATGCCGGAAATAGTTCAAAAAAACCGTATTTTGTAATCCTCTTGAATGGGAAAAACTTTACAAGAACCGAAAAAACGGCAGTAAAGAATGAAAAATGCTATTTTACGATTAATCCTTGTGATATATCGTCTGCGGAGCTCTCGTATAGTTCGGTACATATCATGAATAGTGGTGCCGTTCGGATAAAAGATTTAAAATACATAAACGGAATCGGGAAAAAGATCGCTCTAAAATCATCGGGAAAAAGTGCTTCCTACAGCGTGACATCAATGAGCAATAGCAGTATCATCATAACCGGAACCGGGAATTTTACCGGAAAAAGAGAACTGAAGATTAACTAGAGAAGGATACGAAAATGGCCGGATATATAATGGCACTTCGAGAAAAGGTTGGACATGACCCTTTGCTTCAATGTGCCGGAAGCATAATCATAGAGAACGAAAATAGAGATGTACTACTGGGACGCAGGACGGATAATCATAAATGGGGCTACGCAGGAGGTTCTATTGAGTTTGGAGAAACAATAGAAGAGTGCGCTAAGCGTGAACTTTATGAAGAAACCGGACTAATAGCAGATGAGATCGAATTATTTATGATAAATTCCGGGGAAGAAACCCATTATACTTATCCAAATGGCGATGAAGTCTATAATGTTGAGATCATTTATATCTGCAGAAAATACCATGGAGAGTTATGTAAACAGGATGAAGAACTGGAAGAATTAAGATTTTTCTCCATGAAGGAATTTCCTAAAATGGAAGAAATATCTGATCCGATAAGACCAGTATTTAGAAAATACCTGGAATACAGAAAAAATGATGTGGATCACGCACTTTGAAATAGTTCAAAAAAAGAATAAGTATGAAACATAGATTAAAAAGACTTGATAGAAAAACTGTATATGAAGGGGCTGTGGTGGATTTTTGTAAAGACAAGGTTCTGCTTCCTGATGGTGTTATACAGGATTGGGACTTTATCCATCATAAAAAAGGTGGGGGAGCATGTGTGGTCCCGGTTCTTCCTGATGGGAACATATTGATGATACGACAGTTCCGACCTGCTATCGGAGAAGAGACCATTGAACTTCCGGCAGGAGCAAGAGATACAGAAAATGAAGATGGCATCGAAACTGCAAAAAGAGAACTTCTGGAAGAAACCGGTTATATGGCAGAAAAATGGACATTTTTAAGTCGGATAAGGACTGCTGTGGCATGGTGTGATGAGTTTACTGACATCTATCTTGCAGAAAATCTGGTGAAAAAAGCAGAACAAAATCTTGATGAAGCTGAAGAAATAAAAGTTATTGAGATCGAATTAAAAGATGCGCTTCACGATATTTATGCAGGAAAACAGCAGGATGCAAAAACAGTTGCGGGGCTACTCGCATATTCCGCGGGATTACTAGAAGGATGACCCTGTCGCTGTCATAAAGCCAAAATAAACAAGAAATAAAATATATAAAGTATTTATAAAATGTTAGCACTCTCTGTTGACGAGTGCTAAACTCGGTGCTATAACATAGTTGAACAAAGGAAAGGAACTTAAAAAGAGATTCAATCCGGAGTTCAAGAGCAAAATGTCTTAATAAGAATCTACGGACTTGCGAAAAACATCCGCTAAAATGTAAGGAGGTTTTGATTATGTTAGTACCGAGTATTTTTTGTGATAACTTTGAGGATCAGTTCATGAATGACTTCTTTGATTTTCCGTCTACATTCCGCAATATGCTGAGACCGGATGTATCGACAATGATGCAGACAGATGTGAAGGATAACGGAGCGAACTATGAACTGTCCATCGAGCTTCCGGGATATAAGAAAGAAGAGCTGCATGCAGAACTTAAGGACGGTTATCTGACCATCAATGCTGAACATAATACCAGTAATGATGAGAAAGATAAGAATGGCAAGTACGTACGCCGGGAGCGTTACATGGGTCGCTGCAGCAGAACCTTCTATGTAGGTGAGGATGTATCGGAGAATGATATCCATGCAAAGTTTGAGGATGGCATCCTGACTATGAGTGTTCCAAAAAGAGAGGAACATGAAAAGGTTGAAAATAAGAAGCTCATTGCGATTGAAGGCAAGTAACATTTGGAATAACTTCTTAAACTACATAACTTATCTCTCTTAAAAATGATAAAGAGATACTTCGGATTGAATAGTCCGAAGTATCTCTTTTTAGCTTGTATGAAAATATGTTGGAATTCCTATTAATTAGTTTTCCCTTTATAAGTAATGCTCAAGGTGATCAATCCTGTCGGCTATTTCCTGATCCTGGGTCAGATCAAAGAGCATTTTGTAGCAATCCATAGCCTGACTAAATAATGAGCGTGATTCTGCTTCTTCACCGGCACGAAGGAGAAGCGCAAGGGTTATCTTATCAGGTGATACAGGGATATCTGCATCAGCAATAGTTTTTTGAATTGATGAAATGTTATCGGAAACTAGTTGCTTTTTCATAGCCTTTTCCAGATACTTTATTTCTTCCTCTGCCTGTTCACTGGGATAGAAGAAAGTGCTGTATCGGTAAAGTGATGCTGATAGTTCGGGCTTATAGGTTTCGAGATAATACCATCCAAGACTTCTGTAAAAGAAGGCAAGCTCTGAACGAGTACAACAAAATTTATAAATCTCCTTTGTGTACTCCAAAACTTTGTGATTATTTTGAAGAAGCATACTGCATCGGATCATGCCCTCGTATATTTGCGTATTTACAGGATTTTCTTTATGAGCCGCTAACCATTCAGTAAGTGCACGTCCTGGATTATTACCTTTTTCAAGGCGCTCTGCTTCCATAATGTGAGGAGATGCAAGGTCAGTGTCACTAATAGAATAGTTATTTTGGTTTACATAATATTCATATAAATATAACTCTGAAATATGATAGATACTTATAATAGGTGTGGTTTCATTCATAAGATCATATCCTCGCAGTTACTAATGATACGGATTTTTTACTTTTGCCCCTGTCACCATGTTAATTATACAGAATTGTATCTTAAGAAATTCTTCAGATTTAAAAAATTTATTCTTTTGAAAATGGATACAATTTAGACATAGAAGGTTGATAGAATAATACTTGTCAGAAGCAAACAGCTTTTGCTCATATAAATAAATTCTCTCCCCTAAGGCCGTCAGTAAACTCCAATGCTGGCGGCCCTCTCTCTCTCTTTAATCCAACTTATTTTTTATGTATCATCTTTGACACGATGATAGCACAGGATGCGTCGCCTGTGATATTAAGTGTAGTACGTCCCATATCAAAAATACGGTCAACACCTGCTACAAGAGCGATACCATCTACAGGAAGTCCTACTGAAGTAAGAACCATAGCGAGCATGATCATTCCTGCACCAGGAACACCGGACATGATCGAAAAAAGCACGATTGATTTTTTTTCGCTCATGTGATTTGTAAGTCTCCTTAAATGACGTATTTTAGGGAAAAATCCCAATGACCATAACATAATAGCACGTAGGTTACGGTATTAACACTTGATTTTGGGCTAAAGACGCAAAAATGAACGAAAAATGATACAATTTAATTTGGTACACACAAGGAACGAGCAGGGAGGAAAGATGAATAAATATCTGGGAGTAGTATTAGTTTCTTTAGTTTTGTTTACATTTAGCGATCTTATTTTTCATAGAAGTGGGGGAGACGAATTCATGGGGGAAGGAATGGAAGTCGCTTCATCAGAGATACGTTCAACAACAGAGCTTGCGGAAAATCTAAAAGAGCTCGGTATTAGTGGAATAAGCGACGATATAATAGATACAATAGATAAAGATCGGGCAGAAACAGCTGATGATGTAGTATACAGTGTAGTAGGTACAATGTTGTCATGGGCAGGAGCACCGGATTATGATTTTGACACATGTACAATGACCCCAAAAAATAAGACAGTCTATAGTTTTGATGTAGAGGTTTTTGATGTTTCCAATATGTACACGGATTTCCTTAACGGAGTAAAGTATATAGGAGACGGAGAACTGGATTTTACGAATATAAAAGAAAGTGATGGAGTTTTAGGCGGAAGGCATGTCACATTTGACTGGGATGGTGAGTCTTATGAACTGAATCTCAAGGATAATGCAGACTGGTTTGATATGCATGCGGTAGAGCAGTTGAATAAATTGATCAGCAAAAGGGGATTGAAGAAAAGACTGTATTATACTACTGATGAATATCAGGAGGCTATCATTTTTTATCGCGATAAAGAGTGGGCAGCTAAATTTGAAAATATGATGTTAAAAAAATTATACTAAGATAAGCTGATTTCTGGCTGATATTAGCAGAGGAGGGAAATAAGAACATGAGAGAACCTGTGATAAAAAAAGAACACGCTGTTGAACTTTTGAATAAGAAATTTATCAAAGTATTTGATCTTAATTATGCAGAAGGAAAGCATTATTTTGATGCGACGAGGCGTGACAGGGATGATATCATCGCAGTTAAGACCCCTGAGGAATTGAGTAAAGCGCTTCCGGATGCGGTATCCTGCTTTTTGATAATAGAAACACCGGGAGAGGAGCCGAGACTACTTACCTGTGAGGAATATCGTTATCCTATAGGCCGATATGTCATGGGAGTTCCGGCGGGACTCATGGACAGAAGAGATTTTGATGAGCCGGAACCGGTTATTGCAACTATGAAGCGCGAGATCAAGGAAGAAACAGGTCTGGATGTTAAAGAGGGAGATCGCATTTTTGAACTAACACATATGGCTTTTATGACTCCCGGTTTTACAGACGAAAATAATGCTGTAGTATGTGCGGTTATCCATTTAGATGATACGAGTGCACTTACACAGACAGGAGCAGAAGGAACAGAGCTCTTTAATGGATTCCATCTCCTTACAGCCGCCGATGCCGAGAGGATACTTGAATCCGGAAAAGACGACAATGGTGTTTATCTTCCGTTCATAACATGGTCTGCTATTCTTTATTTCCTGTCAAATAGATGGAAAGAAAATAAATAAGTATGGAAACAAACCCCGGCGTCTGAAAATCAGCGTCGGGGTTTGCTTAATAATTGATATGGTAATCAGTCAAAGATCATTGTATAACTATAGTCTTTTGTACCATTTGCTTCTACAGACTGCTCGTATTCACGCTCGGTGAGGTCTCCGGTGAAGTCTGCTGCATCGGCACGACCGAACCACGGTTCTAAGCATACAAACGGTGCATTTTTCTTTTCTGGTGACCAGATACCGAAAAGAGGGGCATCAAATTCCAGTGTTACGTATGGCTTTTTATTGCTGTCAGTGAGTGCCACGCTGTGAGCCTGATCATTTTCCATGATGAGGACACCATTATCAAAAGTATGACCGTCAAGAGCCAGGCATCCGTCCTCGTCCGGCTGAACGAGGTATGTTCCGTTCTGTACGAGACCATCAGCAAACTTACGAACAACCATCTGCTTCTTTGTATCAAATTTCAGATAGTTTCCTGACATGGTTCCATCATCGGCAACAATAATATTAAATGCCGGATGTGCTCCAATAGCATAGAACATGGTCTTATCGTTAGTGTTCTTTACAGTCCAGCCAAGGGTCAGGCGTTTTCCGTCGAGCTTGTAAGACAGGATAAGCTCAAAAGTAAACGGATATTTCTTAAGAGTATCTTCGGTTGATTTAAGGATAAATGATGCGGATGTCTCATCCTGTGAGAGAATCTCAAACTCCATATCACGGGCGAAGCCGTGCTGAGACATAAGATAAGTCTTATTTTCGTAAGTGTATTTAGAGCCGACAACTCCTCCAACAAATGGGAAAAGTACAGGTGAAGTTCTCTTCCAGTAAGCCGGATCCGCATTCCACATGTATTCTCTGCCATCTTTTACGACACTCTTAAGCTCAGCTCCGAAAGTGTCGATTTCTGCCTTGATCAGATCATTTTTGATAGTTACCAGCATTTTCTCCTCCTTGATCCAGAAAACTAAAACTCTCTAAAACTATATAAATAAACTATAACTTACTATAACTTTTTTAAGTGGTCAGTGTCCAACAGATTTGAAATGTTTACTTTCATGGTTCAGTACTTCGCAGCCAGTTTCTGTTACGAGAACCAGATCTTCGATCCGAACACCAAATCTGCCGGGAAGGTAGATTCCGGGCTCGATTGAAAAGATCATGCCTGGTTTTACGGTGTTCTGATTTATGCTGCTGACATCGCCCTGTTCGTGGTCTGTCTGTCCGATAAAATGACCGAGTCTGTGATTAAAATACACTCCATAACCTGCTTCTGTGATAAGATCTCTTGCTGCAGCATCAATATCACAGAGCTTAACGCCGGGCTTTATGATGCTTTCTGCCTTTTCGTTTGCCTGACGGACAAGCTCATGCACTTTTTTATACTCAGAGTCAGAAGGCTCGCCGCATACAACGCTTCTTGTCATATCTGATGCATATCCTTCATACATACAACCCTGATCGATGACGATAGCATCACCTTTTTTCAAAATTGTATTATCTGGTTCATGATGAGGATCGGCACCGTTTTCAGCGAATGAAACGATGGTAGTGAAGCTGCTTCCGGTTGCACCTTCTTTGATAAACTGAGCGTCTATAAAATCTGCAACCTGTTTTTCTGTCATACCTTCTTTGATAAAATCCAAAGCCTTATGCATCACGGTGTCGTTGATCTCAGATGCCTTTTTCATTATAGAGATTTCAGTATCGTCTTTGATAGCACGGCTGTCATCTACGCAGTCTGAACCGAGGACCATTTTCACATCGGATCGTCGTTCCATGAGAGGGATCAGGAAACGTGCTGCCCATGTCTTATCAATTCCCAGCGTGCCGCCGGACAGCTTTTCAGCGATCATTCCGATAGAATCATCGGTATCACTGAACCAGACCTCTTCAAACGTAGTTTTTGGTACAGTGAAAAGATTATTCAGGAAAAAAACGTGGTTTCCATCTTCTTTAATTAAAAATGCAAATAGTCTTTCATAGGGTTCGATCTCAATTCCTGTAAGATACTTAATACTTTTCGGATCTGACACAATAAGCTGTGATAATCCATGATCTTTCATATTACTAAGAACACGTTCAATCCTATTATTCAAAATAAATGCCTCCTTGGATTTATGATGTTTTCTTTTGACTTCAACATCACCATATTATACCTAAAAATGCTCTTTGGGCAGTATTAATAATGAACCAAGAGGGACGGGGTAACAGGTCGATGAAATTAATAGAATCTTTAGAAGAATCCTCATTTCTGTATGATATACTTCATTTTAGCCGGAATACTATCGGTAAAAAACAAGCCGTACAGCATGGGAAACTGCAGAGAATCGGCTGAGAGTAAAATTTATAGGGAGAAAAAAATGAACATTTGGAAAAAAACAGGGCCAAATACTTATGAACAAAAAAATGTCGAAAAACCATCTTTCGGGAAGATCAAGGCAGTTTTATTCGGAGTGATCCTCGCGATCATCATTTTGAATATTGCGTTTGGTTCTTTTTACAGGGTTAATGAGCAGGAACAGGCTGTTGTGACACAGTTTGGTCAGGTTTTGAGGGTTGATGGAGCCGGGCTTTACTTTAAGGTTCCTTTCTTACAGGCAGTTCATCTGGTGGATACTACTACTCACGGCATGCCGATAGGATATGTGACAGTTGATTCCGCAGAAGCAAAGGCTGATACAAATTCAGAGACAGCAACGGTAGACAGCGAAGCTATCATGATCACTTCGGATTTTAACTTTGTAAATGTCGATTTTTACATGGAATACAGAGTGTCTGATCCGGTAAAGTATCTCTACGCTGCATCTAATCCGGAGGCAATACTTAAGAATACGGCGCAGGAGTGCATCCGATCCACTGTCGTAAAGTTTTCTGTTGATGATGTAATTACTACAGGAAAGAGTCAGATTCAGTCTGAAGTACGTGAGAGACTTAATGAAGCTCTTTCACTAAACGATATCGGAATACAGGTCGTAAATATCTCTATGCAGGATGCAGAACCTCCTACGGCTGAAGTCATGCAGGCTTTCAAATCTGTGGAAACTGCAAAACAGGGTGCTGAAACAGCGGTTAATAATGCAAAGAAATATCAGTCTGAGCAGATCCCGGCAGCGGAAGCTGAGGCTGATAAAATAATCCAGGCTGCTGAAGCTGCGAAGGAATCCCGGATCAACGAAGCAGAAGGAGATGCAGCGAAGTTCCAAAAGACCTTTGAGGAATATCAGAAGTATCCTCTTATCACAAAACAACGTATGTTTTATGAAACAATGGAAGATATCCTTCCTAATCTCAAGGTGATAATCGATGATGGAGGTACACAGAAGATGCTTCCACTGGACAGCTTTTATGCAAATGCAGGTGCAGTATCGGCATCTGACAGTGCAGCATCTGATACATCGCAGACAGCAGAAAACACTGATGAGAACACTGCAGGGGAGGCAAACTGATGAAGAGGATAACAATTTGTGTAATAGCATTGATAATTGCTGTGGCTGCGTGGTTTTCATGTACATATTATGTGGCGCAGGACCAGTACGCAGTAGTAATACAGTTTGGTAAGATCGTAGCTACTGCAGACACTCCGGGACTCAGAGTAAAGGCTCCGTTTATACAGACAGTAGCAACTGTTCCAAAGAGCCTTCAGCTCTACGATATAAGTCCGTCTGATGTAATCACACAGGATAAGAAATCCATGATCGCAGATGACTATATTCTTTGGAAAGTGTCCGATCCTGTAAAATTTATGCAGACTCTAAACGGATCTACCAGCAGTGCACAGGACAGAGCAGGAGTTGCTGTTTATAACTCTACAAAGACCATTATTTCATCTCTGTCACAGGATGGAATAATTGCAGCCCGTGGAGAAAAACTTACAAGCATGATCACGGAGGATGCTAATTCTGACGTAGGCGGATATGGAATCGTGATAGTTAAGGCTGCTATTAAATCCCTTGATCTTCCTGATGATAATAAGCAGGCAGTTTACGATAGAATGATCTCTGAGAGAAGCAACATTGCAGCATCTTATCAGGCACAGGGTAATTCTGAAGCAAAGAAGATCCAGAATGAGACTGATCGTGATGTGACAATCAAGAAGTCTGATGCTAAGAAAAAAGCTGCTGTGCTTGAGGCGGAAGGAGAAGAGCAATATATGCAGACTCTCCAGCAAGTCTATAACACTCCTGAAAAAGCAGATTTCTATAACTATAAGAGAAGCCTTGATGCATTAAAGAAATCTCTTTCCGGAAAAGCAGATAAGACTATCATCCTCGATAAAGATTCTGAACTCGTAAAGGTTCTGTACGGAGTGAAATAATAATTATATAATAAGATTTAAGCATCAAAATATGTCATTTTCTGCTCATATGATATGAGCTTAGTTAGGATAGTTAGTAATGAGTGAATTGCTTTTTATGAAACCCTTTTGCAGGGAAGTAATATGGGGTGGAACCGCCCTTCATGACAGATATGGATATGAAACAAGCGGTGATCACACGGGAGAAGCATGGGTTGTGAGTGACCGCCCTGAAGGTAAGAGCATAGTAACAAAAGGAGAATTTAAGGGAAAGACCCTTAAAGAACTGTGGGATGAGCACAGAGAACTCTTTGGAAATATCGAAGGTGAGGATTTTCCGCTTTTAATAAAACTCATAGATGCTCATGATCACTTAAGCGTACAGGTTCATCCGGATGATGAGTATGCTAGAGTTAATGAAAATGATGTCGGAAAAACAGAATGCTGGTATGTGGTTGACTGTGATGATAATGCGGATATCGTAATAGGTCATCATGCTAAGACCAGAGATGAGCTTAAAAATCTGATCAATGAAGGAAAATGGGATGATCTGCTGAAGGTACGACCAATACATAAAGGTGATTTTTTCTTTATTCCATCAGGTACGGTTCATGCAATAAGGAGCGGTACGATCATTCTTGAGATCCAGCAGAACAGTAATCTGACATACAGACTTTATGATTATGGAAGATTGCAGGATGGAAAACCGAGAGAGCTCCATCTGGATAAGAGCATTGATGTTATAAATTGCCCGCATATCGATGAAAAGACCGAGAACGAGGTTATCACAGGGCACGGCTATACAAGTCAGATACTTGTTTCATGCCCGCTTTTTGAAGTGCAGAAGTGGGAGATAGAGAGCGACGCTGAGCCGGTGCTCATTAAAAAAGATGACAGATTTCTGACCGTAAACGTGCTGGAAGGCAGCGGAACAGTTAATGGTGAGCCAGTATCTATGGGTGATCATTTTATTGCACCCGCAGATGTTAAAGAGCTGAAAATTACGGGAAAGATCAAAATCATTACTTCACATATCTAATGAATTTAGAATCCGGCTTTGACGGATTCCAATGGAATTTCTATAAGTAAAAAAGATCCGACGGTTAGTTATTGAACTCCGTCGGATCTTTTTTGATCATTAATTTATAGGATTAATTATCTATGATCTTCATGATCTCGTCACCGCTCATGGATTCCTGTTCAAGAAGTGCCTGAGCGAGGTTTTCTACTTTATCGTAGTTTTTTTCAAGAAGCTTCCTGCAATCTTCATAAAGCATCTTTGACATAGCAGAGATACGGTTTGTTATTTCTGAACTATCTACAAATCTATTCTGCTGGAGGACGCACATATCGACCATTCCGAAATCTGGATTAAAGCCATAGTGCTCGATATAGCCTGACATGATCTTGGTTGCCTGAGTGATGTCGTTACTTGCTCCTGTGGTCACATCCTTGAACTTTATGCTTTCACTGGCGCGTCCGGCATAGCAGATCATGACCTGCTGACGGAGAGATTCCTCTGTTTGGAAAGAAGTATCGGGCTCCTCCTGAAAAACAACGCCGCCAACACCACTGATAGTAGACTGGATGCTTGCCCGGGCAATAGGCTGTCCGCAGAGGTAGGTCATTACTGCATGACCTGCTTCGTGATAAGCAACGATCTCACGATCGTGCTCTCTCTTATGCTGATCCTTTGCGCGATTTCCTTTAAATATCTTTTTATCAATAGCTTCTTCCAAACATGCAGTATCGATGTATGCCTGATCCTTCATGATGGCGATGACTTTTGCTTCATTACAGGCAGCGGCTATATCTGCACCGGTGAAACCTGCGGTTTCTTTTGCGATAGCAGAGAGGCTTACATCGTCACCGAGAGGTGCGTCCTGTAGATACATCTTATAGAGCTGACGCCTAACTTCCCAATTTCTCGGAGGATTTACCGTGATCTGACGGTCAAATCGTCCGGCACGTACAAGTGCCTTATCGAGAGAGTCAGCATTATTTGTAGCTGCGATAACGAAGATACCGTCACGGGATTTAAAACCGTCCATTTCCTGGAGTAGTGCATTTACGGTCTTATCATCCTCGGAATTTCGACCCTGTGCATTACGGCTTCCTCCAATAGAATCTATCTCATCGATAAAAACTACGCAAGGTGATTTTTTCCGTGCTTCCGAGAAAAGCTGACGGACACGCTTTGCACCTACACCTACGTACATTTCCATAAAGGAGCTGGCATTCGCGTAGATGAAAGCAACATTGGCTTCACCTGCGATAGCTTTCGCAATGAGGGTCTTACCTGTTCCGGGAGGTCCCTGTAAGAGAATGCCTCGAGGAGCTTTTGCACCCATTTTTTCACCGCGTTCAGGGTATTTTATAAGTGTTGTTATAAACTTGATATCATCAAGGATCTCATCCTGACCAACAATATCCGCAAATCTTACACTGCTTTCCTCTGTTTTTATATCTTTATTTCCATCGTCGGAGAAAGGGTTGCTGAGATGATTTCCCATGTTCATAATTTTGCCGGTATTTGTATTATTTCGCATAATGGCAAAGATTATTAAGAAAAGTATGATAACCCATATCCACCAGAAAGATCCTGCGGAAACGGAGGGTGTTATCTGCATATTTATCCCTTTATCCAGCATTTCTTTCTTAAAACTTTCATAATCGGGATAAATAGTGCGGTAGAGTGTGCGGTCTACTCCGGCATCCTTGTCATCAAGCAGATAGAAATACATGTCATTGTCACCGGACTGGTAACGAATGGTATCTATTTTACCCGCATTTACCATTTCCTTAAATTCGGAATAGGACACTGCCTTCAGTGTTGAATTTGAAGAATTAATTGTGAATTGGATCATAAACAGGAATGCACAAACACAGACCAGCATGATAGTGGCCAGAATATATGGCTTGTGTGCCGAATAAAATTTCTTCATGGTACCCCCATTTCTAAACGCAGATCATCTATAATATGCGTTCCGGAAACTGTTACTGACAAACAGCAACTCAAATTTAAATATATGTCGGCTGTGGAGGTTGATGAAAAAAGGGATTTTTCGTATCAAACACGGAACAAAGGGAAAAAATAGAGCTGTGAAAGACGATTTCTCGTTTTTCACAGCTCTTTGAGCAAATGAATATGTTTGTTAGAAGTCCTTTAAATCTTTTATGCGTCTTTTTACACCGTTTAAGATCACATATCCCTGCTCCGGTTCTTCATGAACTATGTAGCGCGGCGCAGTTCCATCAATTGTTGTATGTTTATGACCATACTGTTTTTCACAGGTAAGATCCTGTGCACGCGGAACCCGATGTCCGTCATCGGAACGGGTAACATATTGCTTTTGGTTAACAGGACTTACGCCTTTATTTTTCTGGGCCTCTTTCTTTTTCTTGTTAATTACGATAGCTGCAACAATGATCACTATATACGCAATGGCAAAGAGTACTTCCATAATTTTGCTCCTTAATCCTTATGCTTTACAACGGAAGTGATACCTTCTGCGAGACCTGCGATACCTTGGATCTCACTCGGGATGATGATCTTTGTGGCCTGTCCGTCAGCTGCCTTTGCAAATGCATCAAGGGCACGAAGCTTCAAAACTGCATCATCAGCGGCTGCATCCTTAAGTGCCTTAAGACCATCAGCTTCTGCTTTACGAAGCGCCAGAATAGCTTGAGCCTTACCTTCAGCTTCCTTGATCTCTTTTTCCTTAACAGCTTCAGCGCGAAGGATAGTAGCCTGCTTCTCAGCTTCTGCATTGAGAACGGCGGATTCTTTCTTACCCTGTGCCTCAAGGATCATGGACTGCTTATGACCTTCGGAAGTAAGGATCTCTGCACGCTTATCACGCTCAGCCTTCATCTGCTTTTCCATGGCTTCTTTAATAGCTGCCGGAGGATCGATGTTCTTTACCTCGACACGGTTTACCTTGATTCCCCAAGGATCAGTGGCAGCATCTATGGCAGCGAGCATCTGACTGTTGATACGCTCACGGCTTGTAAGAGTATCATCAAGTGTCATATCACCGATGATATTTCTAAGAGTTGTAGCTGTAAGGTTCTCCATAGCCATTATCGGATTTTCTACGCCGTAAGCAAAGAGCTTGGGCTCGAAGATCATGAAGTATACGACTGAGTCGATACGCATGGTAACGTTATCCTTTGTAATAACGGGCTGCGGAGCGAAATCAGCTACCTGCTCCTTCATATTTACCTTGCGGGCGATGCGATCGATAAAAGGGATCTTTACGTGGAGTCCGGCCCCCCATGTCTGGCAGTAAACACCAAGACGCTCGATAACGAAAGCGTGTGCCTGGGGAACGATACGGATGTTGGTAAAGAACAGACACAGAACGATTACGAAAAGAACAAAAAATACAAGAAAAATTTCCATTGTTACTCCTCTCTCATGTTAAAAATGTGTGTATGAACATAATTACTTAGTACGGTATGTACAAAATTTAGTTCTAAAAACATTATAAATAAAACGGTGCTTTACGTAAAATGGTAATTGGGAAAAATATAACAATATAATCTTCTATAAAAGCAAATTACAAAGATAAAAGGTTCTTAAGGAATGTCGAAAACTCAGCCTCCAGCTTTTTTCTATCTGTATAGAAAGTACCTTGGATCATTTCAGAACTTCCGCCGCCTTTGCCGTTAAATTCAGTATTTAATTCTTTTGAAATTTTTTTTAGGTCAGGTCCTGAACTTCCGATGCAATAGGATATTGCGGGGGGCTCTCCATCTGTATTTGCGTTTGATACACAGAAAACAGCGGAAATAGAAGCTTTTCCGGAATTTTTAAGGCTGTCGCAAAATTTGCGAAGTTCAATCCCGTTTAGATCATCTTCGAAATCTAATAGTATTTTCTGATCGTTAGGCAATGATGCTATCTTTAATTCATTATATTTCTTATTGATAGCAGCGATCTTTAGGTCTTTATTCTGTGATTCATCTAATATTTTTTTTACACCTTCGGCAATTTCGTCGGGTTTAAGACAAAGGAGTCGCTGGATCACTTGGTTTGAGCTAAGTTTTCTGTCATAGTCTTTTAGGGCGAGGTCTCCGGCAACCATTTCTATACGAACACCGCCTTTATAGTTGATCATGGAGAGAAATTTAACGAGCCCGATCTCTCCGGTTCTATATACATGTGTTCCGCAGCAGGCACAAAGGTCTGCATCCGGGATCTCTACGATGCGGATCTTACCACTCAGTTCTTTTTTGCTGCGATAATCAAGATTTTCTATTTCGGCATCTGAAGGATAGATGATGTTTATAGGTCTGTTATCCCAGATGACCTGATTTGTTTCTCTTTCTATTTCCATAAGTTCATCCCAGGTAAGGGGCCCGGAAAGGTCGAGAGTTATCACATCACTCATATGATAACCGACATTGTCATAACCGAATTTTTTGTGGATCAGGCCGGAAACAATATGCTCGCCGGAGTGGTTCTGCATGAGGGAGAAGCGGTGCGGCCAGTCAATCTCACCATGTACAGTGAGACCTGTTTCGAAGGGAGTATCGGTGAGATGAACGATCGTGCCGTCCTTTTTTCTCTGAACATCCAGAACGGAGATACCGTTCAAAGTTCCTAAATCTGCTGGCTGTCCACCGCCTTCCGGATAGAAACAGGTATCGGAAAGAGTGATCTCGTAGCCTTTTTTTACGGTTTCACATGAGGTAACTATTGCATCGAAGGAAGTAAGATACGGATTTTTATAGAAAAGTTCATTCATTTCAGACATAATTATTTCCTTTCAGGACAGGTGAAGCTGACATGACAATCAGCCGATAAATATATAAATAATGATAACATACTTCCATTTAATGGGCAGGAGAGGATATATGAGTTTTGCGCAGCTTCAGATATCTGTAGTTTGTCTGATCGTAGTGATCAGTCTGGATGTCATGTTCATACAACGTAGAAATCTTCCGCTGATGTCTACGCGATTTTTTAAATGTCTGATGATATTTGTGACAGCAAATATCGTTCTTGAGATATTGCAGGCGATGGGGGAGCATACGGTTTTTGAGATGAATTCACCGATGGATGATTTCATGCAGCGGCTATGTATGCTTACGCTCCTTACGGCGATATATTCCCTTTTTATGTATATTTGGACCAGGATCTGGGGAGACAGAGTAGATTCTCCGGCGAAGGTGATAATAAAGAATATTCCTCTCGCGCTAGGGTATGCTGTCGTTCTTTTGATGCCGATCGAACGGCGTGTTTCTGAAGCCGGAAATGCGTGGCATTATGGTCCGGCAGTGGAGTTCACCTATTACCTGTGCTTTGTATATATGATAATCACGATTGCACTGGTGGCGACACATTCCTACAGATTTCATTCGGGAGAAAATCAGGTGATCATCATAGGTATCCTGACCTGGATGTTATCCTCCTGGACAGCGGCGAAATATGTAGAGATCGCGATACCAAAGATTGGAAGCATGCTTCTCATGCTGTTTCTGTATATTTCATCGGAAAATCCCAGAGAGTATATGAAAAAAAATATGCTCTATGTAATGAACCGCTACGCGCTTGTGCAGGTATTGATGGAAGCATACAGAAAAAGACAGCACAGGTATATACTGATATTTATCATAACTAACCGCTCTACAAATCTGTATGGAAAAGAGAGAATGCATATCCGTGACAGACTGGACCGTGTCGCTGCTTTCATAAGCCAGAAGAATCGGGAAAACATATATATGCTGAATGATCATAGCCTGTGTACCATCGTCCGCACAGAAGATGATGTGGAGCGGTACAGAAATATGGTCATGGTAAATCCGGATGAAAGTTTACATAATCTCCAGCATACGCTGGCTCTACTTGAAATTCCCAACTATGCCGGTGATTTTGAGATGGCACTCAGGGTATTGGATTATGTGAGCCTGGAATATGCATTTAATAGCTCTGAAAAGGAGATAAGGATCGACAACAGGGTTATCGATAAGATGCTGTACAGGGCAATGGTCGAGGATATTGTCAGGAAAGCGTCGGAAAAGCGAGAGTTTGAAGTTTATTACCAGCCGATCTACTCCGTAAATGATAAAAGGATAATTTCTGCGGAAGCACTTGTAAGACTAAAGAAAAATCCGACGCTTGGTTTTATTTCTCCGGAGGTGTTTATTCCGATCGCAGAAGAAATCGGAATTGTACAGGAAATTGACGATTTTGTATTTGATGAAGTGTGTGGTTTTTACCTCAGAGGAAATCTTAGGGAATACGGGATACAGTATATCGAGGTAAATTTATCAGGAAATGAGATCATGGATGCGGGAACAGCCCAGCGACTTCGCAGGCATATGGCTGAGCACAAGATATCACCATCAAATATAAGCTTTGAGATTACGGAAACGGCATATATTAATGATGATGGTACAGCGCTGCAGAATATGTTTGCTCTTCAGGAGATTGGAAGTACTTTTGCGCTTGATGATTTTGGTTCAGGGTATTCAAACTTAAATGAGATCCTTAAGATGAAGTTCCATATAATCAAGCTTGATAAGGAGTTTGTATGGAATTGTCTTGATCCCGAGCGACCTGAAAATATAAAGATGCTGGACTTCTGTGTTTCCTTCATGAAAGGATATGGTATGCAGGTTCTGGCAGAAGGCGTAGAAGACGAGAACCAGGCAAAAATCCTCGAAGAGCATGGAGTGGAATACCTGCAGGGTTATTATTTCTCAAAACCAATCCCTGAGGATGAGTTTATTGAGTTCCTGGAGGAAAAATAAAGAAGAATACAATTTTTTGTCATTGACAGGTAAAGACTTTATGCATTAATATTAATGCAACTTAAAAAGATCTTCAGGGCAGGGTGTAATTCCCTACCGGCGGTAAAGTCCGCGAGCCGAGAGGCATGAACCGGTGTGATTCCGGTACCGACAGTAAAGTCTGGATGGAAGAAGATGATGTATGTTTATATTTTTGTTGCGAACAATGCCCTGCTGATATTTTTCAGCAGGGTTTTCTTTTAGGAAGACAGGTAAAAGCCTGCAAGCAACAGAATGGATGAGATTTTTTGACGCCCTGCAGATTTTCTGCAGGGCGTTTTTTAACTTATTGGAAATTCCGTTGGAATAGTTATATTTCAAAAATAGTTGGAGAATATACATGGAAGAAAAATATATGCGACGGGCTATAGAGCTGGCGAAGCTGGGAATCGGAAAGGTCAATCCAAACCCGCTTGTAGGGGCAGTGATCGTTAAAGACGGAAAAATAATAGGCGAAGGCTGGCATGAGAGATATGGGGAACTGCATGCGGAAAGAAATGCCTTAAAAAATGCGAAGGAATCTGTTAAGGGAGCGGACATATACGTGACACTGGAACCCTGTTGTCATACAGGAAAACAGCCGCCGTGTACGGAAGCGATCATAGAAAGCGGGATAAAGAGAGTGATCATAGGATCTGAAGATCCGAATCCGGTAGTCAACGGAGGCGGTGTGAAAATCCTGAAAGAAGCCGGGATAGAGGTGATCGAAGGATTTTTGAGAGAGGAATGTGATGCTATCAATCCGGTGTTTATGCACTATATTACTAAGAAAAATCCATATGTGTTAATGAAGTTCGCTATGACTATGGATGGAAAGATCGCGGCAAAAACAGGAGCATCGCGTTATGTTTCCGGTGAAGAATCCAGAGCGGAAGTTCAGAGATTACGAAACGAATATAAGGGAATAATGGTCGGGATAGGAACTGTGATTGCAGATGATCCGATGCTTAACTGTCGTATGGAGGGTGGCAGAAATCCTATACGGATAGTCTGTGACAGCAGGCTTCGTATACCGGAAAGTTCAAAACTCGTAAATACAGCAAAAGACATAGAAACCATCGTTATAACAGCAGATCCTCTAATAAAAAAAGGGGAGATCACGATAAAGGATGTTCCTGATAAGGAGAAGAAGGTAAGGGAAAAAATCAGCGTTTTGCTTAATAAGGGAGTAAAGATCCTTAACTATCCATCGAATGGCGGAACGCATGTGGACCTTAAAGCATCCTTGGCTGCCCTGGGAAAAAAAGGGATAGATGGGATACTTCTGGAAGGCGGCGGAACCCTTAACGAAAGTATGCTGAAAGATGAACTTGTCCAGGAGATGAGGATCTTTCTTGCGCCTAAGGTTTTTGGAGGACAGGCGAAGACACCGGTAGAGGGTATCGGGGTAGATCAGCCGTCGGAAGCGAAGCGGTTTATCTGGAAAGATGTAAAGAAAACAGGCGATGACCTGATGATCACAGCCGTACCGGCTAAATCCTAAAGGGCCTTAATGATAAATGGAGGAAATCAATTGTTCACAGGAATCATAGAGGAGACCGGAATTGTCGAAAGGATCAATTTCACAGGAAATTCCGGAAATATAAAAATACGAGCCAAGAAAGTCCTTGAAGGAACAAAAATAGGAGATAGTATTGCCGTGAATGGTATCTGTCTCACAGTGGTATCTATGACAGGGGATAGTTTCTCAGCAGACGTAATGGCAGAAACTGTGAGAAGGAGCAGTCTTTTACAGAGCACAGCGGGGCATCGTGTCAACCTGGAACGTGCTATGGCAGCAGACGGGAGATTTGGCGGACATATAGTATCTGGTCACATAGATGGAACAGGTACTATATGTTCTATAAAAACAGAAGAAAATGCAGTCTGGTACAGGATAAAGGCAGGAGATGAAATACTGAAGCATATCGTAGAAAAAGGGTCTATTGCGATAGACGGAATATCACTCACGGTTGCAGATGTACAAAAAAATGAATTTGCCGTATCAGTAATACCGCATACCAGAAGAGAGACCATCCTCTCGGACAAAAAAACGGGGGATGCCGTAAATCTCGAAACAGATGTTGTCGGTAAGTATGTAGAGAAACTTATGGGGTATATGAAAAAGGATAGCGAAGAGCAGGAAAATAGCGGAAGCGGGCTCACAATGGAGAGCCTCAGAGCATTATTATGATGAACGAGAAAAAGGAGAAACGGTATGAATAGAGAGTTTAATGCGATAGAAGAAGCAATAGAGGCGCTTAAAGCCGGAAAGATCATCCTAGTTACAGATGATCCTGACAGAGAGAATGAAGGAGATCTCATTTGTGCGGCAGAATTTGCTACAAAAGAAAACATTAATTTCATGGCAGTCCACGGGAAGGGACTGATCTGTACGCCAATGAGTATTGAGGTCGCCGCAGAAAAGGGTCTTCCTCCAATGACAGCAGAAAACACGGATAATCACGGAACGGCATTTACTGTTTCAGTAGATCATGTGGATACTACGACTGGAATATCTGCAGAAGAACGTGGATTTACAATGAGAGAACTGGTTAGTGGTGAAAGCCGGCCAGAGGACTTTCGTCGTCCGGGACATGTATTTCCATTAGTTGCAAGGCGCGGTGGTGTGCTTGTGCGTAACGGTCATACTGAAGCAACGGTTGATCTAATGAGGCTCGCAGGGCTCAAGCAGGCGGGAGTATGTTGTGAGATCATGGCAGAAGATGGCACGATGATGCGGACGCCGGAACTTTGGGATCTGGCAGATAAGTATGACCTTAAGTTTATAACAATTCACGATCTGCAGGACTATATAAGAATCCATGAAGAACATGTGGTAAGAGAGGCTGAAGCGGCACTTCCGACGCAATATGGTGAATTCAGGATGCTTGGATTTATAAATGATATTACCGGTGAACATCATGTAGCGCTTGTGAAGGGAGATATTGGAAACGGCGAAGAAGTACTGTGCAGAGTTCACTCTGAATGTCTTACAGGAGATACTTTTGGTTCGCTCAGGTGTGACTGTGGATTACAGCTAAAAGCTTCTATGGAAATGATCGAAAAAGAGGGGCGCGGCATCCTTCTGTATATGCGGCAGGAGGGACGTGGTATAGGACTTATCAATAAGATAAAAGCTTATGCCCTTCAGGAGCAGGGATACGACACGGTAGAGGCAAATGTGAAGCTTGGATTTGCGCCGGATCTACGAGAGTACTGGGTTGGAGCGCAGATCTTAAAGAATATCGGGGTAAAGTCACTGAGGCTGCTTACGAATAATCCGGAGAAAGTTTATGGACTCAGCGATTTTGGTCTGGAGATAAAAGAGCGGGTTCCGATAGAAATTGAACCTCAAAAGTATGATTTTTTGTACCTGCATACTAAAAAAGAAAAGATGGGGCATATATTCAAAACAATAGAAGTGTAATTCATCTGGCATTAAAAAATCTTAAATAAGGAGAAAAAAATGAGACAGATCAATGTAATCGAAGGAAACGTAGTTGGAAATAAGGAGATGAGGATCGGTATCATCGGTTCAAGATTTAATGAAATAATCGTGCGTAAGCTATTTGACGGAGCAGTAGACGGTTTGGTACGTCATGGTGTTCCTGAGGAGAATATCACAGGCGCATGGGTGCCCGGAGCATTTGAGATACCTGCAGCTGCGAGCAGGATGGCGGAATCAGGAAAATATGATGCTGTTATTTGCGTAGGAGCGGTTATACGCGGTGATACAAGCCATTACGATTATGTGTGTAATGAAGTATCAAAGGGAGTAGCGCAGGTAGGACTTAAAACAGGAGTGCCGGTGCTCTTTGGTGTGATCACTACGGAAAATATTGAGCAGGCCATCGCAAGAGCAGGAAGCAAAGCCGGAAATAAGGGCTACGACTGCGCATTATCAGCTATAGAAATGGTAAATTTGTTAAAACAGATCTAAGTCAGTGTTTAGTTTTTCTTTGGATGATTGATCATTCCTGCAAGAAATCCTGCGCCGAAACCGTTATCGATATTTACAACAGATACACCGCTGGCGCAGGAATTAAGCATGGATAGAAGAGCGGATATACCGTTAAATGATGCGCCGTAGCCAACACTTGTGGGAACAGCTATCACAGGGCAGTCGGCAAGACCACCGATAACACTGGCAAGAGCACCCTCCATACCTGCAACCGCGATGATCACGGAAGCATCCATTATATCGTCAATGTTGGACAGGAGACGGTGAAGCCCCGCAACGCCGACGTCATATAAGCGTATGACTTCGTTACCATGAAACTCTGCCGTTAGTGCAGCCTCCTCCGCAACAGGGATATCACTGGTTCCACCTGTTGCCACCAGTATTCGACCTATACCGTCAGGAGCGGGCAGTTTTCCGATAATCCCAATCTTTGAATCGGTAAAATAGGAAAAGGTATTGGAGTCAGCATCGAAAGAAGTACCATACTTTGAATATGCTGTCTTATATAATCTGCATCCGATAAGAGAGGATAGTTTCTCTGCCTTTTCGTTATCGAGACGGGTTATCAGGACAGAATTTTTCTTATTTGAACGCAGTATATTAATTATACCTGCAATCTGTTCTGCAGTTTTTCCTGCACCATATATCACTTCTGAAGCACCGGTACGCAGTTTACGATGAGTATCTACCTTTGCGTAACCGATGTCTACAAAAGGTTTTTCACGCATTTCTAATATTGCATTATCAATAGAAATCTCCCCGTTTTTTACAGATTCCAGCAGCTTTCTTAGAGAATTTTTATCCTGCGATGCAGGAATTGATTCATGATGACTCATGTTTACCACCTTTATAAACGTCGGAAAAGGATAAAAGGGTTTTACCCTGTCATTCTGCAACTTATAGAAATACTTTATCGGGTCGATATAAATAAGGAAAGGGATAGATGCATTTTTTATTAAACACATGGAAAAAAACTTTAAATATCAAAAGAAACAAAATAAAATGACGATGCACATTGTATACATAAGAAGTTCCTAAACATTTTTGAGGAATAAGATGGAAAGAAGCAGTAGTTTAAAAACAACTTTATTTAGGATAAATGACAGATTATTAAGATTTCCGGCAGTGGTTGCAATAAGAAAGGCAATGATATGTTCGATACCTGTTTTTTTGGTATCTTCTTTTTCCAGTATCATGATCTCACTTCCGGTTCACCAGTACCAGCTCTTTTTACGGGGAGAAATAGGAAGGGATTTTCTTCATTATCTGTCGATCATTCATAATTCAGCCGACGCTTTGATAGGCATCCTGGTGGCAGCGGCGGTGTCTCACTATTATGTGCGGGAGGTTCGTCCCAAGGATATTGAACTCGCGTGGATATCATCGGTTCTTTCTATGGTGAATTACGGTGTTATGGTGATCGATCATGAAAAAGGGCAGATAATCGCGCAGCTTGGTGTAAATACAGTTTTTATTTCGTTTATCAGCGGTTTATTATCGCCGATCCTGTTCTTATGGATGTATGAAAACGAATTTTTCGGCCCGAAGAAAAGTCAGAGAACCGTTGATCCGACCTGGTGGTGGACTATAAAAAGCGGACCTGCGTGTATGGTGATCGGAGCGGTGCTCCTTACATTCACCTATTTTATCTGCGCTTTGACGCATATTAACAGTCTTTACGATGGGTTCTATGTTTTTTTCAATAAAATACTTCCTATCAGAGCTGCGTCAGAGGAGATAAATGCGGTGCTTCTGATAGTTCTTCGGCAGTTTTTGTGTCTTCTTGGAATGAATGGCGGGGTTCTTACAAATAAGATCAGTTTCAACTATTTTGAACCGCTCCTTATGGAAAATATCGATGCGGCATCTGAAGGACTTACGCCTAAAAATATAGTTAATAGTGACAGCATTGGCATGGTTACATCAGCGGGAGGCGCCGGAATGGGGATTGCGCTCGTTATAGCGATCCTGCTTGTGTCGGTATCATCCAGAAAAAAATGGCTTGCGAAATTTTCTTTGCTTCCTGCGATTTTTAATATTTCGGAAATATTGCAATACGGCGTTCCGTTAGCATTTAGCCCGATTTACGCGATACCGTTTATGGCAATCCCGCTTATTAACTTTTTCATCTACTGGGTGCTTACAAAGGTCGGATTACTCCCGGTGGTTGTAGATACCTGTGACTGGATTTTGCCGTGTTTTGTTCAGGCAGCGAGACAGCTCGGAGTCATAACGGGACCGGTGTTCATAACTCTGCTGCTGGTCCTTGATGTGTTTATATATATACCGTTTGTAAAGCTTTCGGATGAATACGATAAACATGTTTTCCAAAGGGATGTTGCTGAACTTACAAAATTATTGCAGCAAAGTGAAGAAAAAAACGTTGTATTTGATCATCTGGCTCTTCCAAACAGGCTTCGTACAGCCTGGGAGATCCTGATAAATGACCTTTCTATTGATCTGAAACAGAAACAGAATATACAGATGTATTATCAGCCGCAGATCGATATAGAGGGTAAGTGCATAGGTGCGGAGGCACTGCTCCGATGGAAACAGGAACTGGTAGGTTTTGTATATCCGCCGCTTGTTATTGCTATCGCTAAGCAGGGCGAGATTCTTGAGGAACTGGAAGAATTTATATTTAATGAGGCTGCTAAAGAACTTGGAAAACTCGAGCGTAATAGTCATAGTGATCTCAAGATTTCTGTGAATATTACGGCGACCAGTCTGCTTAGGGATAATCTGGTAGAGATGCTGGATGATGTTGTGAGATGCCATGGCATAAAGACGACACAGCTTTGGATCGAACTTACTGAGCAGGATGCGATCACTTCACCGCAGATAGCATTACAGCGCCTTGAAACATTGAAAAACAAGGGATATAAACTCCTTATCGATGACTTTGGAATGGGACACACGTCCTTAAAGTATTTGCAATTTGGAATGTTTGACACGATAAAGCTTGATGGTTCGCTTACACGAAATATAGCGCAGGAGCATGCGAATAACAGTACCATCATTGCTTCTATAGCCAAGCTTGCCGAGAAATTTAATCTGGGCATTGTCGCTGAGTACGTTGAGAATATGAATCAGAAAAAAATGCTGGAATACCTTGGAGTCAAATATTTTCAAGGGTATCTGATCTCTAAGCCGTTAGATGAAGTGGAATTTAGGACATTTCTGGAATCTCATGAAGAACTGAAGTAAGAGAAGGGAGATGCAGGCATGAAGGTAGTTGGTAATATTTGTAAGGGTCTGTTGGTTTTATTACTGTTAATTACCGGATCAATTGCGGTTTGTATTGCTAATCCTGATCTTACAGCTAAGATCGCGGCTGTGGTTAATCCTGTGGAAACAGAGAAAAAAGAGGTGCCTGCGAAGAACTTTGCATCGAGAGAGGTCTTTCCGGGAGATGAGAATTATCTCATGAATCCGGTACAGGTTGCTGATGCTGCGTTAAATGGGAACGAACAGGATGCAGAGGCTATAAGGACTGCAAGTACTGACAGCGGCGCTTCAAGACGTGCAGGGCTTGGAAATCCGGAATCAGATTATGTTGCACCTTCGACATCTAATGTCAGGGTTCCGAATGATGTTAGCGGAAAGAACGGATATGAGGGAGTCAAGGCTGATAATCAGGAAATTGGTGATAGTGAGGCCGAAACCCTTTGGAATGAGCTGGGACCCGGTGAGATCGGTTCAGACCTTACTTTTGATGCGGCGTATTATCCGTTTTTCCAGATGCTTGATGATGAAGGAAAGAATACATACAGGCAGATTTATGCTAATGCAAATGCTGGACGTAAGGCTTTTACGCCTGTTGAGCAGAATCTGTCTTCTGCAGAGTTAAAGACAGCATTTGAGGCTGTTGTTAATGATCATCCGGAACTTTTTTGGATGAATACTGGTTATTCTGCAATGTTCAGGAATAGTGGAAATTGCGTGGAGATCAATCTGAAGTTTAACCGTACGGCAGATGACCTCGCGAACGCGAAGGCGGAGTTTGAGCTTAACTCGCAGCAGATCGTTTCAGGGGCAACGGGTCTCGGCAGCAATTACGAAAAAGAAAAATATGTTCATGATGCGTTAATCGATCGTGTAAGCTACAGTACAGGGGCTGAGATGAATCAGAGTGCATATAGCGCATTGGTTAATGATTCTACTGTGTGTGCGGGTTATGCCAGAGCTTTTCAGTACTGCATGCAGCAGCTGGGGATTCCGACCTATTACTGCACGGGTTATGCAGGAGAGAGTCATGCGTGGAATATAGTGTCCCTGGATGATGGTTTCTATAACGTCGATACGACATGGGATGATACCGGCGAGGGAAAGTATGCGTATTTTAATAAGACTGATTCTGACTACGGGAATACGCATGTGAGACAGGATCTGTCTGTTTACCTGCCGCCTTGTGAGGGTACTGTGTACAGGAATCTGGAGGAACCGCTGGAGGTAGCTGATGCTTCCGAGGGAAATTCTGATGCGGCTGATCAGAGTGGGGAAGCTGCACGTTCTCTTGAGGAGGCTGTTGCTGCTGCAGCGGCAAGCAGAGCCCAGACGCACGCGGAACAGGCAGCGGAAGCTGAGGCAGTGTCTACGCCTGCGGCCATGAAGGAAAGGGAGGAAGCGGAGGCTGCGGAAGCGGAGGCTTCCAGGATGTTTTCTCTTGAGGAGTACGGCATTGATCAAGATGATGTATTGAACAGTATCAGCGAGTATTATGCTGATTGCAAGAAGCAGATAGAGAGTCGCGGTACCGGCAGCTATTCTTTTTATAATGTGATCAGTGGTGAGTCTGTCATGCAGGAGCTTTATACTGCTTATCGTCAGAAGGCGACTCAGCGTGGTTTTCTTAATGATGCGGTTGCTAATGTTGGCGGATCGGAGTGCAGTATTTCTGTTGAACCGGAACTGTTGACAGGCGGACAGTATTTGCTTAGACATACGATTTCGATTAAATAGATTTGTTTTTCGTTTTGGCGGTGGCTTGCACTTACGTTTTGGCTGAGTGAAGTGTGTAATCCTTAATTGTCTATGCAGTTACGCTGTTTTCGTGCAATTATGTGATAATTGCACGAAAAGACGCTATGTATCGGTGGTTTTGGCAAAAAAGTCTGACTGATGCGCAAATATTGTGTGAAAAAGAGTGCGAGGCAACGTGTTTGCGTGAATAGTCAGACAAAATCAAGAAGTACGAAAGTATACTGTATACGGACTGTGCCGTGACTTTGTTGACATAATTCCTTGATCAATTGATCTATTATAATCGGGGGTGATGGGTACTGAGGTTGTACCTTTTGCTGGGATTTGAGTTGAAATTTAAATGCGCGTAGTGTTTGCCTTCTTTATAACAAGGAGATTTACTACGCGCATTTGTTGAGCTTATTGCTAGATTACTGCTGGGTTTCGGCTTGGATGATCTGGCGAATTTCTTTTAGTGAGAGATTTTTTTCGGCGGCGATTTTTGCCAGATCGTCGTATTCGTATTTTGTTTTTTCTATCCCAAATCCTGTTGATCTTTTTTGTTGTATTTGCCCTATGGGAGTGTTTATTTTTTCTGTTGTTCTGTTCATGCAGTATCGGTTCATGTGAGTTTCTCTGATCCCGATAGTTGAGGTGTGTTTGAAGAGAACTTTTACTATTTCAGCCTTTTTTTCTACAGACAGGATGACCTCGATCAGTGTTCCGGGGCGGGATTTTTTCATTCCGACAGGCACTGTGAAGACTTCTCTGGCGCCAGCTTCAAAAAGGCGGTCCATAGCGAAGGATATTTCTTCGGCGGTCATATCGTCTACATTGCAGGAGAGGACAAGTACTCCCGGATCATTGTCTGATTCAGGGGGTGCCATACTTTCTCCGAGCAGAGCACGGAGGATGTTTGCCCGGGAAAAATCTTTACGGCCCATGCCGTATCCGATGCTCTTGACTGTTATGAGCGGCATATCTCCGAATCGTGTGACAAAGTGGCGAAGGAGAGCAGCACCTGTAGGAGTGCAGAGCTCACCCACAATATTACTGCTATAGATGGGGATGCCCTTTAGGAGTAGGGCCGTTGCAGGAGCGGGGACTGGGAGTGTTCCGTGTGCGCATTTTACGAAGCCGCTTCCGACGTGTATGGGAGAAGCGATCACCGCATCCGGTGCGATCTCGTGAAATAGCATGCATACCGAGGTTATGTCAGCGATGGCATCCATTGTGCCGACTTCGTGAAAATGTATTTCTGATATAGGTTTTCCATGTACCTGACTTTCTGCGTCGGCGATGAGGTTGTAGACGTCGAGGATATCGTCCCTCACGGTTGAAGGGAGATCAAGATGTTCTCTGACGATATGCTCTATATCTTTAAGAGTATGGTGAGAATGTGCCGGATGGTCATGATGATCATGTGAGTGGTGATCATGTACGTGCAGATCCTCGTGCACATGCTCATGATGATGCTCGGAGTCAAAATTAATATCAGCTTCGTCTATACCGTTAACAAGTACGGTCATATGAGAACCGGTGATTCCGCATTTTTCGGCTTTTTCGAGTCTGTATACGACCCCGGGAATTTTCAGGTCATTTAGTTTTTTTACAAAACCGTCACGATCCGGCAGAAGTTCCAAAAGAGCTGCGCATAGCATATCTCCGGCAGCACCCATACTACAGTCAAGATAAAGTGTTTTCATGTGCACCCTCCTAAAGGTTATAATGTTACTAAATTTTATTATGACATATAGAAGCTATGTTGTATAATGTCTATAAGTGTGTTTCGTAGGGCGAAACTGCTGGGGTATCGTTTATAGGTAACCGGAGTGTTTGGCTGCGGATATTAAGGTGCCCTTTTGGTGACGGGAGAGGGGTAAATGAAACAGCTGGAAGCAAATATGAGACGGAGAGTACTGCGTACAGTCTTTATTTTTGTCTGGCTCTTCGTTTTTATCGATTTAGTATTCTATGTTTCGGATAGGTTCATAGGATTCGAGGGAATGGATCCTGTGATTTATCCGCTTGTCCGCATATTACTCCCGTTTCTCATCAATTTAGGAGCCTGGATAGGCTCCAGGCAGGTGATTCTTTCGGAAAAATTCACGAGTCACCTGAAAAATCTGACAGTCAGCGCATGTTTGATGACTATTTGCGGTACGATGGCGATATTTCATAGCTACTTCACTCCGCTATGGGTATCACCTGCTATTGTAATGGTATTTGCATCAGTATTTCATGATCAGGTAATTCAAAAGAACCTTTTTATGTATAATTTACTGATCCTTGTCATTACGATTCTTGCAGCTTTTTTTGAAAATCCGAAAAATATTGTATTTATCGCGGAAACAGGGATCATAGTGGTTCTGATATGTCTGCTCGTCTGCTTCGCGGCGGATATTATGCAGAGATATAATGACGAACTTGCGAGATTTAATAGGGAAATTTACCGGAGACAGGCTGATTATCGCGAAAAATTCAGAATGGATTTTCTTACAGGAGTTTACAGTAAAGCGTATCTTTTTGAAAAAGCTAACGCGATCATGCGTAACGCTTCTGAAAGACATCCTGTTGTGGTCGGTATAATAGATTTGGATCATTTTAAGAGTGTTAATGATACATATGGGCATGAGAACGGCGACCTGGTTTTAGCAGCTCTTGGAGAACTGCTAAGGGATTATCAGACGGATACTCTGGCGATCGGAAGATTTGGCGGAGAGGAGTTCGTTCTGGTTTTTGATGGGGAATCTCTGATGCAGGGCTGGCTCATTTTGGATGAGCTCAGGGCTCGTTTCTCAGAGGAAAAGTTTAGTTTCACGAGCCGCAGGATGACGCTTAGCGGTGGTGTTGCCATATTTACTGAACCTACAGCTATAGAAGCTGCGATCGCAAGTGCAGATCAGGCACTTTATCAGTCAAAACAGCGAGGACGAAACAGGATCACGAGAGTTGAATAGAGATATGTAGCACGAGGATGGATTAAGTTTTAATAAAGGACAGGTATGAATTTTAACGATAATAATCAGGAATTTGATAAAGACAGCTTTATCGATATACATGGAAACAAGAAAAATCACACATCTGCTTATTACAAAAGAGTGAAGCAGCTCCAGAGGAGAAGTATAGCAGCAGGTGTCGGAGCAGTGGTGCTCATAGCTGCAGTTGGTATTTTTATGATCCGCGGGCTGATATTTGGCGGAAGTACAGTCGATGCGGCAGAAAAAACAGAGACTGTTGAAAGTGTTTCTTCGGAGCCAATAAGTATTGAGACTGATGAGGGAAAGATCGAAACCGAGGAAAAAGAGGAAGAACCGGAAGGCCCTTTCTTCAAGGGTTATGAGCCTTATGAAGACGATGATACAAAGTCTACTGACACAACTTATGTAAATAGTAAGTATTCTGTACTGGTAGATCTGGATACCGGACATGTTGAGGCGGAAAGAAATGCTGATGAAGTGATAAGCCCTGCATCTATGACAAAGATCCTTACGGTTTTGGTTGCGGCTGATCATCTGAAAGATGAGAGCAGTCTTGATGATAAGGTTACGATCTCTACAAACATGACGGATTACCCTTATGTTAATGACTGCAGTACAGCAGGATTTCAGATAGGAGAAGAAGTTACAGTAAGAGATCTTTTTTACGGGACCATTCTTCCTTCCGGCGGTGATGCTGCAATGGGACTTGCATATTACACTACCGGTACTACTGATATGGCAGATTTTGTGGAACTCATGAATGAAAAGGTTGAGGAACTAGGCCTTTCTGATACAGCTCATTTCCAGAATCCTATCGGTATCTATGATGAAAATAATCATTGTACGGTTAAAGATATGGCGATGATCCTAAAGGCAGCTATGGAGAATGAGTTTGTGCAGGAAGTTATGTCAACTCATATTTATGTAACGACAAAAACTCCTGAACATCCGGACGGACTTACGATTTCAAATCTTTTTTTGAGAAGAATAGAGGATAAGGATTCTCATGGAACAGTTATCGCTGCAAAGACAGGATTTGTAGTTCAGTCACGTAACTGTGCCGCAAGTTACGGAAAATCAGATGATGGAAAGAATTACATCTGTGTAACAGGTAATGCTCACAGTGCATGGCGCGCGATCTACGATCACGTAGCGATCTATGACCAGTACACAGGAACAAATAAAGGAACGATTTCTCCGGACGTTCCGCTTAATACAGATTATTAATAAAAAGAGAGGCATGGGAAATCAAAAGATTTCTCATGCCTCATTTTTATAAGAGCCCCGGTTTTATAAAGAAGTCGTGCTTTGAGAATTCTCCATTAAAGAAATCATCAAAGATGCTGTCTTCGGATTTTTTAGTGCTTTTGTCGGAATGATGTATGCTGATCACTGCTTCTTCGGAATTTATGGATTCTACCGTTATTGTAATACCGGGATCGACCTTTTCTTTTCCGAAATCGTTGTACCAGCCAAAACCCGGAGTTGACGCATCTACCGTATCACCCCGTCTCATATAGCCCTCGCCGTCGTTTACCAGACGAACAAGTCTCTGGGAATTGTGAGTTTCGTCATAGGTGGGACTCTGAACGTCGTAGCGAAGAATTCTTTCTCCGTAAACATCTGTATCTATGGATGCCTCGCAGTGGAGAATACGTACACCGCAGGTTTTGGGAGTCAGAATAGATTCCATATTCCCGTTTGCTGTATCGTATTGGATAAGGAAATACTCTGACGAGATCGTTTCCGAATCAGCCAGATCAGTGTCTCTCGGTATTAGTATGCATCCACCGGAAAAAGATGTTGAAGGAATCGTATACTCTCCGTCTTCACGGCATATTTGAACTTCATTATCAGTAAGCCATCCGAGCATCAGTTTTGAAAACTGTGAGAAGTCACCTTCCATTTCGTCCATCATTTCAGTACCTGCGATACCGTTCATGGCATCGAAGTCTTCATCTTCTCCAACTTTATAAAGATCAGGAAGTCCCATGCAGTGCCCTAGTTCATGGGCGGCCACCTGCACGTAATACTCACGGTCACTTTCGTCGCCTAAGGGTTGGGCATCATCGATTATGTACTTTGCGGGTTTAACACCGTCTATTGAAAAATCCGGATCATCGTACCAGGAGTTTTGTGAACCGTAGAAGTAGTCATCGGCGTCGATGATATTAAAGATCATGGCATCTATATATCCGTCGTCATCGGAATCAAAATCGGAGAAGTCGATCTCGTCATCAAAAGCTTCCATTACTTCTTCAGCGAGAGGCTCGTAATCGTAGTCTTCGATGCCCTCGTAATCATGCATATTTTTTTTAGCCTGATAAAAATATACAGAACCGTCAATTTCCAGCTGCCCGTAGGAGGAACGGTAAATCCAGTAAGCCAGACTATTTTCATTTGCTACGTTAAAGAGAAGATCTTTGATCTCGCTTTTTGACATCAGATCGGGATTATTATCTGTATCCGCAAATGAAATGATAAAGGTCGGGATATTAAGTTTTCCTGTCGATGGAGCATTAGGTCCATCTAGATCAGTACAGGGGCCGTGGATGTTTGCCCCGTCATGATTAAAATTATAAGCTTCACGTTCCGGCTTTTTATCCGCTCCTGAAAGCGGAGTATCAGATTCTGAGAAAAAGGCCATTATAAGGAAAAGAAGCCAAAGTAAAAATGTAAATCCAAAAGAATAAAAACGGAAAGGACGGTGTTTAAGTTGTCCTTTGATAAAATTCATAGGTAAAAACCTCATGTATGCGTTATTAGGAAAAATATTTTATCCAATACCCTAGTATATATTTGTATTAAAAAAAATACAATTAGATGATTAAATATGTTATGATGATCTAGAGTTGTAACAGTTCACACGTAAACGGAGCACTACGCTGCGGAGTTTACGACCAAGAAAGATGAAAAGCCATTGGATTTTGCCCATCGCCTGAGGCGATTTAATTGGCAAAATCCGTTACGTGAGCGAGCTGTAAGCGAGTGAACTGTAACCTAGAGTTAATGTTCACACGTAAAAAACAGGGAAGATCGTTAATGAATTATACCGATATTAAATGTCCTGCCTGCGGAGCGAAGCTTGCGCTAAAGGTAGGAGGCAGGCATGTCAGATGCGAGTACTGCGACTCTGTATATGTGGTAAAAGCAGGGGAATTAAAAGAAGCTACTGAAGCTGAAAAGGGTGAAATATCTAGGCTTGAAAGGGAAGCACAGGATAAAAAGGAGCGTAAAGAAAGTGATACTGATAAGACAATAAGACTGGCACAGGAAGAAATAGAAAGAAATACAAAGAAACTTCCGCCGATAATATACCCCGGCAGAGCGATAATGTCATATTTTATCCCATCGTTACTGGTACTTCGTCTCATAAACGATCTGGTAACAAAGGATCTTGGTCCGGTAAAGATCATATTTGGAATACTTATAGCTTTGTTTTTCTTTATCCTTGTGGATGTGGGATGTGTACTTTATGAGAAATATCTGAGGATCATGATAAAGGGCGCGGATGAGAGACTTCGTAAGGCAAAGGGCGAGACCATAAGCCGTGCGGAAAATCGCGAGCTTGAGAGGGTTGTGATGGCAGGACTCAGCGGAGATTATAGTACCGTTGGAGCAGCAGCTCTGGCGGGTAGTAAAAAGATCAATCCGTTGATGATCATTCTTGCAGGACCGTGGTTATTATTTTATCCGTTCATGGCAACGCATGCCGTAAAGACAAAAAATCCATATAAGAAAAAGACTGCAAAGCGACTTCTTATAGCCATTTGGGTGATATTCGGAATAATGTATCTTACTATCGTCTCTTCAGGCATTAAACGTATCAATAATGCCTCAAATACAGAGACTCCCGTTGTTTCAACACATGAAAGTGTGCAGAGTAAAGTGACTGAATAATTAACATAAAAAATCTACATAAAATATTAACGTAACCTTAAGAAACAGGTTCTGTCTTTTTGATATAATCCATAAGTCGGAAAGCAGAGCCTGTTTCTTTGTAACGAAAAAGAAATAGGGCTGGGTATTACGCATACGTAAAGGAGATACCGACGTAAAATTGAACATCTGAAAAGTTCAAATATAAAGATGTATGTGATAAAATCAAAAAAGAAACGAAAATGAGTGGAGCAGGGAATCATACTGTCATTTTCTAAAAAAGCGAAGGGAAGGTATTTGTTATGGGTCTTATCAGAGCAGCAATGAATGCAGCCGGAAGTGTTCTTGGCGATCAGTGGAAAGAGTATTTTTACTGTGACGCCATCGATGAGAGTGTACTTGTCGTAAAGGGAAAAAAGAGGACGTCAAATAAGCGTCAGACTTCCAACACAAAGGGCGAGGACAACATTATTACAAATGGATCTGTTGTCGCTATTAACGAAGGTCAGTGTATGCTGATCGTTGATCAGGGTAAAGTTGCGGAGGTTTGCGCAGAACCCGGTGAGTTTGTGTACGATACATCTACAGAGCCTTCTGTATTTTCAGGAAGCCTCGGAGATTCTATCGCACAGTCCTTTAAGAATGTAGGACGTCGTTTTACCTTTGGCGGAGATGCCCCGAAGGATCAGAGAGTTTACTTTGTTAATACAAAGGAAATCATCGGTAATAAGTACGGAACAGCTAATCCGGTTCCTTTCCGTGTGATCGATCAGAATATCGGCCTCGATATGGATATCGCTATCAAGTGTTTTGGTGAGTATTCCTACAAGATCGTGGATCCGGTACTTTTCTATACAAATGTCTGCGGTAACGTAGTAGATGAGTATGAGCGATCAGAAATTGATTCACAGCTGAAGACCGAGCTTCTTACAGCTCTTCAGCCTGCATTTGGCAAGCTTTCTGCTCAGGGTATCCGTTATAGTGCACTTCCTGGTTCAACACAGGAGATCGCGGATGCACTTAATGAGGTTCTTACTGCAAAGTGGAGAAATCAGAGAGGTCTTGCCGTTGCATCATTTGGCGTATCATCAGTAAAGGCATCTGAAGAAGATGAGAAGATGATCAAGACCGCTCAGATGAATGCTATCAACAGAAATCCGGGTATGGCAGCAGCTACACTGGTATCCGCTCAGGCAGATGCTATGAAGGCAGCAGCGTCAAACGAGCATGCAGGAGCTATGTTTGGGTTTGCAGGAATGAACATGGCTGCACAGGCAGGCGGAATGAATGCTGGAAATCTGTTTGCGATGAATCAGCAGGGCGGCGGTCAGGCACAGCCCATTAATAACGGTGGATTCGGAAATATGCAGCCCCAGCAGGGAGCACCGAATGGCGCAGGTTTTGGAAACGTGCAGCCTCAGCAGGCTCCGACACAGCAGGCAGCTCCGACGGCAGGAGGATGGATCTGCCCTACCTGTGGTCAGGAAAATACAACCAATTTCTGCTCCGGATGCGGAACAAAGAAGCCGGAGCAGCCGGTAAAGGCTGACTGGTTCTGCCCTGACTGTGGTACAAAGAATGAGGGTAAGTTCTGTACTAACTGCGGACATCCGAAGCCGTGATATAACTAAAATCATGCAGAAAGGAACAGATTGAATGTCTGACATTATAAATTTTAAATGTCCGGCCTGTGGCGCGCCGATCTCCTATAAAGGCGAATCGGCGGGCCTTACCTGTGATTATTGCAACAGTACGTTCAATATGGAACAGGTAAAGGCAGCAGAAGCGGCTGAAAAAATTTCCGCAGAGTCGTCTGACATGACCTGGACTGAACCTACGCAGGATCTTATCCGTGATGAAAACGGAAAGATGGAAGGCTTTCTGTGTCCGTCATGCGGCGCTGAGATCATTGCTGATGAGTCTCTTGGAGCGACGGAGTGTCCGTATTGTGGAAATAAGGCCGTTGTGCCGCATGCATTTGACGGCATGTACAGACCGGATGTAATGATCCCGTTTAAGCTCAATAGGGAGCGCGCTGAGGCAGCACTGAAAAATTTCTACAAGGGAAAGAAGCTGCTTCCTAACGGATTTGCTGATGGAAACCGTATGAAGGAGATACAGGGCGTGTATGTTCCATTCTGGCTCATGAGTTGTGAGGCAGAGGGTGATGCAAGCTTTGAAGGTATAAATACTGAGAGTCGTGAAAGCGGAAATAAGCGTTATACAAAAGAAAAGCATTACCTTGCGCATCGTCACGGAAAGATGCAGTTTAATCGTATTCCGGCAGATGGATCAAAAGCCATGGATGACGAATACATGGACGGACTTGAGCCGTTTGATTATAAAGATCTGGTGGAATATGATGACGCGTATTTCTCAGGCTATCTCGCAAACAGATATGATGTTTCTGCGGAGGAAGTGCAGGAACGCATAAATGTCAGAGTGGAAAACAGCGTCGTATCCGAACTGGAACGCACGGTAAAAGGATATGATTCTGTAAATCATAAGGACCATACAGTAAGATTTAACAGCGATAAAATCGAATATGCCATGTTTCCGGTGTGGATGCTCACGACTAAGTTTCAGGATGTAAAGTACAGTTTTGCCATGAATGGGCAGACTGGAAAGATATCAGGAAAACTTCCGGTTGATATGGGTAAATACTGGAAATATCTTCTTTTAACGTCACTTATATGTTTTTTGATAGCGCAGGCACTTATCGCTATATTTGGTGGAAGCGATGGTTTTTCATTCTTAGTCGAGCTGGTAGTTCTTTTAGTCAGCTGTTTTATAGGTTTTGGATACGCAAATGGTCTGAAAAAGGCTATGAGTACTGCTGAAACGGCGATGGAAGCGGGAACATATCTGGACACAGGCTCAGTAAAGATCATGCAGAAATCTGATGTATTTATGTTTGAGAAACACTGGGAAGAAGATATAAAAACGAATAAGTAGGAAGGAAGTACAAGCTATGCCCGGGATCATTCTTCACGAACCCGAGATACCATTTAACACGGGAAATATCGGACGGACATGTCTGAATGCAGGAGCAAGCCTGCATCTCATCGAGCCTTTAGGTTTTTTTCTCGATGATAAGCATCTTAAAAGAGCCGGTATGGATTATTGGCATCAGGTAGATGTGACAAGATATGTAAGTTATGAGGATTTTCTTCAGAAACATCCCGGATCAAAGATATGGTATGCTACAACAAAGGCGCATCAGTGTTATAGTGATGTAAAATTTTCACCGGATGATTTTATCATGTTTGGTAAGGAAAGCGGCGGAATACCGGAGGAGATCCTTGTAGATCACGAGGATACGTGTATCAGGATACCAATGATGGAAAACTGCAGATCACTAAACCTTTGCAATTCAGTCGCTATAGTCCTTTATGAGGCGCTTAGACAAAATAACTTCCCAGGGCTTATGCAGAATGGAAATCTGCATCGCCTTAACTGGGAAGAAAAGTAAACATTTACTTAAGGATTTCTCTTACGACTCCAACGTAGTAGAGAGAACCAAAAATACATATCACATCAGTATCAGCCGCTCTGTTAAGGGCGGCTTTTACTGCCTCATCAATAGAAGTGCAGGGAATCGCCTCTGCACCTTTTTCTTTAAGGAAGGAAGCGAGATCTTCAGCAGAAAGGGCCCTTGGAGAATCAGGAGTGACGGTGAAAAATGTCTTTGCGATCGGAAGGACATGATCCATCATCTGTGAGTAGTCTTTGTCGCTAAGAACACCTGCAACAAAGATCACTTTTTGCCCGGGAAAATACTGCTCAAGGCTCATTCTTAAAACGATAGTTCCTTCTTCATTGTGGCTGCCGTCAACCAAAACGGCGGGAGAACGATGAAGAAGCTCGAAACGACCAGGCCATTCTGTAAGGGAAAGACCACGGCGGATATCATTATCACTGATGTTCCACCCTTTCTTTCGGAGAAGGAGAGATGCCTGCAATGCAATAGAAGCATTGTTTATCTGATATCTGCCGAGGAGACTTATGTGCAGATCATTCCATTTATCCGATGAGTTCGGAAGGGTCAGATCAAAAGTCTGACCGTCGAGATTCTTTTCCTTCACATCTTCAGGAAGTGAGGCAATGGTGAGATTCGCCCTGTGTCCGGCAGCCGCATTTCTAAATACGTGCAGAACATCATCATCTGCAGGATATACGAGTACATCACCGTTTTCTTTTATTATCCCGGCTTTTTCCGTAGCTATCTCAGGCAGCGTATCGCCGAGTATCATTGTATGGTCCAGACTTATTGTCGTAATGACTGAAAGCTCGGATGAAGGAATCACATTTGTGGCATCGAGTCTGCCTCCGAGTCCTACTTCGAGTACCACGATATCGCATTCTTTCTCAAGGAAATAGAGGAAAGAAATGGCTGTTGTGATCTCAAACTGTGAAGGATACTGGATATTGTCGATCTTCATTGACTCGGCTGCTTCACGAACTCGGGTTGCGAGGCGGGAGAGGTCGTCTTCTGATATTTCCCTTTCTATGAGAGTTCCGTTTTCTTTCCAGCCGATCTGTACCCGCTCGGTGTAACGTACGAGATAGGGAGATGTGTAGAAACCGACCCTGTACCCTGCTTCACGAAGGATCGTGTTCAGAAAAGCGGACGTTGAACCTTTTCCGTTTGTTCCTGCAATATGTACAAAACGAAGATTGTTCTGAGGATCTCCAAGACGATGAAGGAGCTCCGTAATGCTAACGAGATTATAGGGTTCGGTTCCGTTTACGATACTTGTAGGTGAGAAAAATGGAATACTGTTTATATAATCCATTGTTTCCTGGTAATTCATGAATACGATCCTTTCATTTTGGTGAAGCTGATTTAGGAAATGCCTATCAGAGCGATTCCTTAGGGGCAGAACTATTAATAGAAAAACGTGATACCGGTTTAAGAATAGCTGTGAGCAGTATTACATTGACCGGGATCATGATAAAGGTCTTAAGTGCGCGGGCTGTAATGGACGCGATAAATCCCTTTCCGTACAGGATAGAGAGCCAGAGCGAATTGAGAAGGAGGCTCACGACAACAGCATTGATAAGTTCAGCTGCGATTATACGGATAATAAAACTCTTTGTAGAGTAGGCAGACTGACTATTATCCTTCCGGTGCAGCATGATACCGTAGATCAGACCGCTGACTGCGCTCGAAATGGTGAAACCGGGGAAATACGGACCGGTGGGCTTTACGATGAATCCCCCGATGTCAGTAAGGATACCGACAATGGCAGCTATACCGGGACCGAATAATGCGCCGGCAGCGGCAATGGGGATAGATGAGAAACGGATCTCGATAAGGTTTGTGATCGGAATCTTAAAGAATCCGGCAATGATGCCGATCGCTGTAAGCAGCGCAGCGGCGGTTAAAACTTTTGTGTTACGTAAATTAGACATAAAAAAACCTCCTTTGCGTGCAGCGTAACCTGATACCGCATCTGGAGGTAAAATTCCGAATGCAGCAGCGGGATGCGGTCGTGGAATCGCAGGCGAAATTGCCTTTCGTCCCTGTGTCAACTCCCTGTACACGGGGCACTGTGGAAGCACTTCATAAAAGTGCTTATCAACGCTCCAAAACCTACTCTGCGTTTACATGTTTGCGTCAGTGCGATAAAGCATCGACGTTTGTCACCTATAATAGACGTATCGAATGGAAATATCAACTGAATAAGTATTTTTTTCAGTACAATTTAGATTGTTTGTACAAAGTACTGTATAATTAGAGAAAAACAAGTGATGTTTTTGGTTACTGTGTTTAGTAACTGTTGTTATCTATTGGTCTGGAGACTTGGATGAATCGTGTTAAAAATCAGAAAGTTTATATGATGATTTTTCCACTGCTCTTGTTGTTTCTTTTTTTGTCAGTGGCAGGCGGAAAGACCTTTAATACAAAGCTCCAGGAAAAACTTCTGGTACTCGACCGGGGGTGGAATATGTCTTACCTCGGAACGAACAGGTCAGACGTAAAACTTGGGGATTCAAAGTTTGGACGGGCAAAGAAAAACCAGTCGGTGACGCTTTCAAAGTCACTTCCATACATAAAAGTGAATTCTGCATGTGTTGCGTTTCGTAGTGTCTTGTCTTCCGTCGATGTATATGTCGCAGGGGAAAAGATTTATTCTTACGGACATGAGTATGCAGATGTAGGGAAAATGATCCCGAAGCATATCAATTACATTTCTTTGCCTGAATTTTACGCAGGAAAGATGCTTCGTATCGTAGTGACACCGGGGGCAGATGACGCGTTTTCCGGATTATCGGAGGTTTATTTTGGCTCAAGGACAGACCTTGGGTATTTTTTGCTGCAAAGAAACAGATTACCGCTTGTCGTAGGTACGACGCTGGTGTTTTTAGGCATGTGCCTTATCATATTGCTTCCGGTAATTTTTTACTCCGGAGAGACGGACTATCTGGTTCTTTATTATGCGCTGGTATCTATAGTACTTGGAGTATATATACTTTGCTATAACGATGTAATCTATTATTTTGTCAGCGATGCGTATGTGACAACTATTATAGAGTATGTTGCTCTTTATCTGATCGCACCGATCACGCTTAATTTTATACGAGAGGATCTTAAGGAACGAGGGATCCTAAATAAGATTTTGATATTGATCGTGGTGATAGATTTTGCGTTTGCCGTACTGGCATTTGTCTATCATTGTTTGGGGATCTCATATGTGGATTCTTTTGTAACACCGTATCATATAATCGTAATACCACAGGGATTATTTACCCTGTGGGCGATCATTCGGAACATCCTTGCAAGAGAGCGCCGTTCAAAAAATGTCACAATGCTGTATGGAGCATATTCCGTAAATATCCTGCTTACCGGCATGATGGTGTTTGTTTTTTGCGGGATAGTCGATATCCTGCGGTTTAACTACATGAAGTTTTTGTCGGGGAGTGGAGAGGTTTATTCTTCTATTAGTTTTATAACGATAGGTGCCATGATATTTGTTACCTGTCTTCTTTGTAATTATTTCTTTCACTGCATAGACCATATAAATGAGGCGTCAACAAGAAAAAAACTTGAAGGTATGGCTTACGAAGATGCTTTGACAGGGTTATCAAACAGAGCATATTGTGAGAGACAGATGGATAAGGCAGATCAGTCAAGAAAGCCTTATGTGATCATCAGCATGGATCTGGATGGCTTAAAGGCAACAAATGATAAATACGGTCACATATATGGAGACCGATTATTGAAGGGATTTGCTGAGATCCTTAAGAATAGCTTCCCCGGAGCATCTCTTATCGGACGAATGGGCGGGGATGAATTTCTGATCCTTTTGTCAGAGGAAAAGACCGGTATGGCGTCACTTTATTTAACCGCAATGGAACGGCATATCAGGGAATATAACGAACAGGATGAAAAACTTCAGTATGGGGTGTCATGGGGCATGTGCAACAGTCGTGAGATCAATGGAAATGCCCACCGGATTTATATGGAAGCAGACAGCCGTATGTACAAAATGAAGGAAGAACATCACAGGGCAGGAGGTGGTCGTCATGTATAAAGCTATGAGGATCGTAACTGCCATGGCGGTGCTTTTTATCCTTATACATATAGCATATGTCCTGATAGTAGGTGACAGGATCGATTATACAAAGGTTAAACAGGTAAGAAACGGTTGGGAAGTTATATACAACGGTTACGTGTATGAAGATGTAGACCTGCATCAGATAGGAAAAATAGTCCCGGGACCGTATAAAAAAGGCGATAAGATGGAATTATCTATTGACCTCCCGGAGACTGCGAACCAGGAATTTCCAACGCTTTTACTGATGACAAAATACAGTGCATTTAGCGTTTTTGTAGATGATGAGCAGATATCTGAGTACGAGATGGAGAGGGTCGGCACTAAAAAATTTGTAGGATGCGCACAGAAGCTGATCAGTCTGCCCAACAATAGTGCAGGAAAGAAATTAAGGATAATGCTCTATGTATGCGAGGATGATCCTTTTACTTCCATGGATAGTCCATGGATAGGAAAGCATATTGATGTGGAAACCGGATTTATGCATACAAATCTCTTTCCGATAATGTCAGGCATCTTTCTGGTTGTTTTCGGTGTAGCTTTTGCAGCAGTGACACTGGTGTTCCTTCCGAGTGTACCGGAAATGAAAGAGCAGCTTTTTGCGGCATTTATGGCAATGGATTATGGTGTCTATACGCTTACATTTTATAATGTGCTGTTTTTCTTTATGGATGCTAAGTATGCCACGTACATGGAATATATATCGTTGTATCTGCTGGTTCCGTTTACGGTAGCGTTACTTTTCTCAATCCATAATATTTCAAGGCATAAAAAGCTGTTATATAGCATTGGAGGTGTAATATCGGCCATATCTGTAGGATTGATATTCCTGCATTTTGTGTATGGGATCCATATGAACCGGACACTCACGTTTTATCATGTACTGTCAGGGATGGCGATCTTACTGGTAAACGTAATATTTGTAAAGGATCTCATAACAAAGCGGCTTCCGATTGTCGGAATCGTTCAGCTTGGTGGTCTGGCCGTAATGAGTCAATTTTTAATGGTGGGGATGATCATCTATAATATGGCTCGAAATGGTATTATCATGCTGGATTTTCTGCCGACAGGAGTATTTCCGTCGGGAGGAATGCTGTTTCTCATGGCGCACCTTTTGACATATCTTTTGTATATCACGGAATCCTATGCGAGAAATCAGGAGTACGGGGATCTGGAGAGGCTTGCCTATGAGGATGCGCTTACAGGATTGTACAATCGGTCACGCAGCGAGATTTTTATGGAGGAGCTTAATAAAAAGAGTGATGATTATTGTCTCATGAGCCTGGATCTCAATGGTCTTAAGGAAGTAAATGACCGCTTCGGACATTTGGAGGGAGATCAGTACATAAAACAATTTTCTGAGGTTCTTAGCAGCGTGATCGGAGAGGATTTTCCGATCTGCCGTGTCGGCGGAGATGAATTTGTGGTATTTCTTCATGGAACAGATGAGGATAAGGTAAAAGCTTTTATACGCGATATATATGAACTCACAAGAAAGATCAGATTAAAAAGTGGTGATTATCCATGCAGCGCGGCAGCGGGATTTGCTTTTAGACATGAGATAGATAATGAAAGTGCAGCCGCGCATGACGTCTACATGCTCGCAGATGAGAGGATGTACACAGAAAAACGGCGGCTGCATAAAGAATTAGGTATAAGTATTAGAGAGAAATAGAATAGTGAGTGAGGTCTTTTATCACTTCTCCACCAATGATCAGTCCGGCAACGGATGGAACCCATGCAACGGATCCCGGGATCGCGCGACGACCCTCAGGGAGTGGTTCGTCGGCAGGTTCCATTGGCTGCCGGGCTTTTTCTGTAGAAAAAAGCACTTTGAGATCTTTGACACCTCTTTTTTTCAGTTCCTTACGCATGACCTTTGCAAGAGGATCCATTTCAGTTTTGTAGATATCCGTTATGCGGAACTTTGTGGGATCAAGCTTGTTGCCGGCTCCCATGCTGCTTATAACCGGAACATTCGCTTCTTTGCATTTCATGATGATCGTGAGCTTGGCGGTCACTGTATCTACCGCATCGATCACATAGTCGTACTTTGTGAAATCAAACTGATCAGCATTTTCCGGAAGAAAGAAGCATTCGTGCTCATTTACAACTGCATCCGGGTTTATCTCATGGATCCTTTCTGCGAGAAGTGTCGTTTTTTTTCTGCCTATGCTTTTATGAGTCGCGATTATCTGACGGTTTAGGTTTGTTAGACTTACTACATCATTATCTACGAGGTCAAATGTACCTACTCCGCTTCTGGCAAGCGCTTCGGCAGCAAAACCTCCTACTCCGCCGCATCCAAAGAGACATATGTGGGATGCCTTTAATTTATTTATATTTTCCTGCCCTAATAAAAGAGATGTTCTTGAAAACTGATCTGCCATAAATGTGACTCCTTTTATCAATGTATAAAAATGTAAACAATCATTAAGAAAATCTTATGAAAGGCGAAAATCCGCGTTTCTTCTATGCGCTTTCCTTGACCCTGTTTTACACTTGTGCTACCTTTAAAACAACTATCGGCATTTTTTAAGCAGCACCGATAGTGTATCACATTTTCCGGCACCATAAGCCGGCAATCCGCCGCTTTCTGCAGGGGGCAGAGCGGAGTACGGATAGAAAGGAAGAATAATGTCAGCAAACGGAAAACCTTATTACATCACAACAGCTATCGCCTATGCATCCGGCAAGCCTCATATCGGAAATACTTATGAGATCGTCCTTGCAGACGCAATCGCCCGCTTCAAGAGACAGGAGGGGTATGACGTACATTTTCAGACCGGTACAGATGAACATGGTCAGAAGATCGAGGAGAAAGCCGCTGCAGCAGGTGTTACACCTAAAGAATATGTAGATAAGACAGCAGCAGAGATAAAGAGGATCTGGGATCTCATGAATACCAGCTATGACCGCTTTATCCGTACAACAGACGAAGATCACGAAAAGCAGGTTCAGAAGATCTTTACAAAGCTTTACGAGCAGGGGGACATCTATAAGGGATCTTATGAGGGAATGTACTGTACACCCTGTGAATCCTTTTGGACAAAGAGCCAGCTCGTAGACGGAAAGTGTCCAGACTGCGGACGCCCGGTAACGCCTGCTCATGAGGAAGCTTATTTCTTTAAGATGAGTAAGTATGCGGATAAGCTCATAGAGCATATCGAGAGTCATCCGGAGTTCATCCAGCCGGTTCAGAGAAAGAATGAGATGATCAATAACTTCCTGAAGCCGGGACTGCAGGATCTCTGCGTATCAAGAACCAGCTTCAAGTGGGGAATTCAGGTTCCTTTTGATCCGAAGCACGTAACATACGTATGGCTTGATGCTCTCGTAAACTATATTACCGGTGTTGGATATGACACAGATGGAAATCACGGCGACCTTTATAAGAAGTACTGGCCGGCAGATCTGCACCTTATCGGAAAGGATATCGTGAGATTCCATACAATTTACTGGCCTATTTTCCTGATGGCACTGGGTGAGCCGCTTCCAAAGCAGGTATTCGGTCATCCCTGGCTTCTCCAGGAAGATGGAAAGATGAGTAAATCCAAGGGAAATGTTATCTACGCAGATGACCTTGTCAAAATATTTGGTGTAGATGCCGTACGTTACTTTGTACTGCATGAAATGCCTTTTGAGACAGATGGTGTCATTTCATGGGATCTCCTTGTAGAGCGTTTTAATTCTGATCTTGCCAATACTCTTGGAAACCTTGTAAAGAGAACGATTTCCATGAGTAACCAGTACTTTGGAGGTGTGCTTGAGAATAAGGGCGTTTCAGAGCCTGTAGATGACGATCTTCATGCAGTAGTACTCGGAACAAAGGCTCAGATAGAGAAGGATATGGAAGGCCTGCATGTAGCAGATGCGCTCACACATATCTTTAACCTCTTTAAGAGATGCAATAAGTACATTGATGAGACAACTCCGTGGATCCTTGCAAAGGAAGAGGATAAGAAGGACAGACTTTCAACAGCCCTTTATAATCTTGCAGATTCTATTACGATCGGTGCAACTCTCCTCGAGGCATTTCTTCCGGAGACAAGCGCAAAGATCCTTGCTCAGTTAAATACTGTAAAGCCTGCAATGGATGATTGCGATAAGGCGGGACGTTTCGCAAGCGGAACAAAGGTTACAGAGGATCCGGAAACTCTTTTCCTCAGAGCAAAGCCGGAAGATATCATGAAAGAAGTCGAAAAGCTTTATCCCGCAAAGAAGGAAGAAAAGAAAGCCGAGAAAAAGGCGAAGAAGGCAAAGGCTCCCGAAGTAAAGATGGATCTTAAAAAGGCCCAGAATAAGGAAAACATCGTATATGATGACTTTGCAAAGTGTGAGTTTCGCGTGGGAGTCATAAAGGAAGCATCTCTCGTTGAAAATTCGGAGAAGCTTCTGTGCTTCAAGGTTCAAATTGGAGAGGAAGAGAGGCAGATTCTTTCCGGTATCCGAAAGTATTATCCAGAGCCGGAGAAACTCATCGGCATGAAAGTCATGGCTGTTACCAATCTTGCACCGAGAAAGATGGCAGGACTTGAATCTTGTGGAATGCTTCTGTGTGCTGAGGATGCAGAGGGCAATCTGGCACTTATGACACCAGGAAGTGATGCGATCGGAACCGGAGCATCGATCGAGTAAAAGATAAGAGAGCGTATAGGGCGGTCACATAGGTCTTTTCGGGTTACAGTTCACACGTGGACGAGCTGAAAGCGGGTGAACAGTAACCTTTCCGAGCGCCGGAAGGTGGGAGATTATGTATAAACCAGAGGTATTTACGATCGATTCCCGTGACGGGAAGACACAGATACACTGCGAGAAAGCCGTTCCGAAGGGAAAAATAAGGGCAATTTTGATAGTTGCTCACGGAATGAATGAGTATTTCGGTCGCTATCATGAGATGTGCGAATTTTTGGAGGGAGAAGGGATCCTTGTGGCAGGTCTTGACCATTTAGGGCATGGTCATACCGCAGAATCCCAGGGTGAACAGGGATATTTCACGGACAGGGACGGCGCGACCGTACTTGTCCGGGATGTTCACAGATTGAAGAAGACCATTGAGACGGAATACCCTGGTATCCCGCTCTTTGTTATGGGACACAGTATGGGTTCCTTTATCATAAGGAACTACATAAACATGTACGGCAGAGGTATCCGCGGAGCAATCCTTATGGGAACCGGATGGCGTACGATGCTGGAGGTAAAGGAAGGACGGATCATTTCAAAATTCCTTGGGAAGATAAAAGGCTGGCATGGACACAGCGCGCTTCTCACTGCTCTTATCCTGAAGCAGTATAGCGACAAGATGCCGGCATCGGAACGTCCTTTAGGCTGGACCTGCAGCAGACCTGAGATAAGGGATGAATTTGCTAAAGATCCCTTAAGAGGTAATGAATTTACGATAGGTGCCTACAATGATCTGATCGAACTTGTTTATCGGTCAGAAGATCTTAGAAGAGCTTCTGCAATTCCGAAGGAGCTTCCGCTTTTATTTTTATCAGGAAAAGATGATCCGGTTGGAGATTTTGGAGATGGTGTGGAAAAATCTGCACAGTTCTACCGAAATGCGGGACTAAAGGATGTTAGCGTAAAGCTTTATTCCGGAAGCCGCCACGAAGTATATCACGATAAGGATCGTTTCAATTCCTTTACAGACATCATCCATTTCATGGAGGAACATGGAATGGAGAAGGGTAAGTGACATAATTCGCCGGTAATCCGGCGGGAGGATCAGTTTTTATTATGAAAAAATTAGTTTCACTCGTACTAGCAACGGCACTGGTGTTTACGCCTGTATGCACTTATGCGCAGGAAGTGACACCGATCACATGGGGAGATGAAACACAGGATACGACCCCTGACGCAGCGACACCGCTTGATCCGGGAGAGACACAGAATCAGTCACAACCGTATCTCGCTATGGGACAGAACCTCACAACAGAGCAGCAGGCAACTGTGCTCGGTTTTATGGGACTGACAGGAACAGATATATCCGGTTATAGCGTAGTAACAGTAACAAATGCAGAGGAGCATCAGTATCTTGACAGCTACATCAGTTCTTCACTTATTGGAACAAAGTCTCTGTCTTCGGTTCTGGTGAAACCTGCAGAAAAAGGTCACGGAATACAGGTGACGACAGCTAATATAAATTATTGCACGGAAGGGATGTATAAAAATGCTCTGGCAACAGCCGGAGTTACCGATGCAGACATTATTGTGGCTGCGCCTTTTCCGATGTCAGGAACAGCAGCTCTTATCGGAGCACTGAAGGCTTACGCAAAAATGACCGATACAGAAGTAAACGAGAATGCTCTCGATACGTCTTTGAATGAACTGGTAACCACCGGGGAGCTGGAGCAGGCCATTCAGGGGGCTGATAAGGAAGATGTCGAGAAACTCGTTGCATTTATCAAGGCAGAGATCGCAGCCTCAAAGCTTGATACCAGAGAAGACATCGAGGCAGCGGTCAAAAAGGGAATAGAAGACTATAATGCTCAGAATGGTACGAATATTTCTCTTACTGACGATCAGTTAAACAGGATCGTTGACGTCATGGTAAAAATCAATGAACTTGGACTTGATTACAATACGCTTCTGGATCAGGCAGCAGACCTTTATGAAAGCATGGGAGACAATATTACTGCTGATAATCTAAAGGATCTTATCGAAAAGAATAAGTCAAAGATCGCAGGTGGTGTAGTCAAGTCATTTTTTGCAGGGGTTGTGAAATCAATAGGAGATTTCTTTAAGGGACTTTTCGGAAATTGATTGAGATGAGGGAACGTGATGGTCTTGTGATAAGACCTATACAGGATGAAGAATGGAGCGATACCATGGCTATGGTATGGCGAGTATTTCTGCGGTTTGAAACAGAGTTTTATTCGCCGGAGGGAATACGTAATTTTCAGGATTTTATAACAGATGACACGCTGTATATGATGTTTCGGCAGGGCGTATACAGAGTGTTCGGATGCTTTGAAGGACGTAAGATCGTTGGGATGATATCCGTAAGAAGCGGAAATCATATCTCACTCCTGTTTGTGGATGAGGCGTGGCAGCATAAGGGCATAGCCTCCGGTCTAATGCGTTACCTCTGTGACTATCTGCTGGAGAAGGAAGGACAGACTCACGTCACTGTAAATTCATCACCGTATGCAATAGAGTTCTATCACAGAATGGGCTTTACAGATACGGATGGTGTACAGGAATCACAGGGGATCACTTTCACTCCGATGAAATTTATATTATAAGCAGATGGTGACATAACAGAAATAGAAAGGCAGAGTATGAATATACTGATTTGTGATGATGATAAAGAGATAGTAGATGCGGTAGACATATATCTTTCGCAGGAAGGATATAAAGTCTACAAAGCCTATGACGGAGAGGAAGCACTGAAGGTTATTTCGGAGAACGAGATCCATCTGCTCGTCATTGATGTAATGATGCCGGTAATGGATGGCATACATGCAGTGCTGGAACTCAGAAAGACAAGTTCTATTCCGGTTATCTTTTTATCGGCAAAGACAGAGGATTCGGATAAGATCCTCGGTCTAAACGTAGGTGCTGATGACTACTTATCAAAGCCATTTAATCCGTTAGAACTGGTAGCGAGAGTAAAGAGCCAGCTCCGCAGATATACAAAACTCGGAAATATAGCAGAGGAGGGCGGAAATCTCTATACTGTCGGCGGACTTACGATGAACGATGACGATAAGACTGTAGAAGTAGACGGAGAAAAAGTCCGGCTCACTCCAATCGAATACAATATTCTTCTTCTACTTGTAAAGAACGCAGGAAAAGTATTTTCCATCGATCAGATTTATGAAAGTATCTGGAATGAGCAGTCGGTAGGAGCTGATAACACAGTAGCAGTCCACATCAGACATATCCGTGAGAAGATTGAGATCAATCCGAAGGATCCGAGATATCTGAAGGTGGTATGGGGCGTAGGTTATAAGATTGAAAAACAGAATTGATAAAAAGCATCTGTTAACTGACAGCCGTAAGGCCATACTTATACTCTGCTGCGAGCTTTTTGTAGTGGGTGCGGCTCTGATATTGACGGTTCTGGCACTTTCCCTAAGCCGTGTAGAGAGGCAGGATATGACTGTGCTGATGCAGGGATCCGAATTTGAGAGCTCGGATGTCTTCAAAAACATGGTTCAGGAAAAACTCGATAATATAGTAAAAAACAGCCGTCTGAAAAGCAATTTTGAGAGAAATGGCAAATTTTACGGTAGAAAAATAGTTGACCTTGCAGAATATATTAATGAGGGAAATATTTCCGGAAGGCAGAAAAGCAGCGTAGGTTATTATCTTGAGGATCTGATAAGGTGGAGTCGTAAGGGACTGGTATATAAATACAAAGACGGTGATGTGGTAAATGCATCATCAGAAATGCCAAAAATTTACGATCAGGGAAATTTTAGCGGAGAAAATGACGATATAATACTCACGGAGGAGTACTATCCTGCAAGAGGCAGGACATTATTTGACTATGCCGGAAGTAACTATACCCAGTCGGATCTCTTAGGCCTTCTCGAGTCAACACTATTAAAGATCGGGGAAGATGAGCAGGACTATAAAGAATTATCCACAGAGTTAAAATATTCTAAGACAAATGTACGATTCTTTGTAGAAAACTATGCCGATAAAAATACATATTCCAATATTGATAAGGCTGAGTTTCAGGAAGATGATACTATTAAAACTTATGGAAAATACCTGATACTCGACTCCAGGACATTGGAATACGAGAGTAATATGCGCGTTACTGACGCATATCTCTATAATCTTATTACAAAATATGCCGATGACTTTGATGGGAATTATTATATCGAATTTGCGATAGATACAGATTATCCTGTCATGGATTCGTTTAAGGCCGCATGTGACAATTACTACGAATACAGACCACGTATGCAGGCGTGTGTGATGCTATCGGGATTTTTACTGCTGCTATCTCTCGGAATACTGGCGCTTCTTACAGTAACAGCAGGGAAAAAGACGCTTGACCCGGAGGAAACACCGCAGATCCTTGGATGCGACAGGGTAAAAACTGAAATATCCGCCATATTCTTTGGGGTGATAGTGCTTGGAGGCTCAAATTACCTTATCCAATATGTGTATAAATACAGACGGATCCCTGAAGTCTCAGTAGCGGTTGCAGGAATAGGGACAGCTGTTTTAATGCTGATCTTCATTATGGGATATTTAAGCCTTGTCCGGAGGATAAAGGCAGGAACGCTCTATGAGGATAGTTTCCTTAACTGGTTTTTAAAAAAATGCAAATATATATCAGAGAGCGGTACCATTATGCAAAACGGTGTGGTGGTACTTATAGAGATACTGATAGGGTTTGTCCTTTTTATCGCAGCTAATGCTGTTCTGATATATAGTGCATATGATACGGATGAGCTGATATGGTGGTTGATCCTCGTTGCAATAGATGTTGTGGTCATGATCATCTTTATGAATCATGCAATGCAGAGGCGCAGGATCATACATGGCGTGCAGGAGATGAGTGAGGGTAATCTCGAAGAAGGGATCAATGCTTCATTTATGAGTGCCGATAATGCACAGCTTGCCAATGCTATTAATACCATGAGCGATGGACTTAAGAAGGCGATGAAGTCGAAGATCAAGACGGAGAAGCTCCGGGCAGATCTCATTACTAATGTTTCGCATGATATAAAGACACCGCTGACCAGTATCATCAACTATGTGGATCTCATGAAGCGTCTGAATCTTAAGGAACCACAGGCGCAGGAATATCTCCGTATCCTCGAGCAGAAGTCGTCCAGACTCAAGACTCTTACGGAAGATCTGGTTGAAGCTTCAAAGATCGAATCGGGAAATATCAGTCTGGAAATGACAAAACTCGGTCTTGGAATGATGATCTCCCAGATGGAGGGTGAGATCTGGGAAAGATTTGAAAAGAATAAATTGGAACTGGTAACAACGGTTCCGGATAAAGAGTTATATATCAGTGCGGACGGACGGCGTCTTTTCCGTGTGCTCGATAATATATATAATAATGTTGCAAAGTATGCGATGCCTGAAACAAGAGTATATGCAGACCTTAGGGAAGATGATGGGAAAGCTGTTTTTTCATTGAAAAATATCTCAAAACAGGCATTGAACATTGATGCGTCAGAGCTCACAGAGCGATTTATCAGAGGGGATGTAAGTCGTTCAACAGAGGGTTCGGGATTAGGACTTTCTATTGCGGAAAATCTGACGAGACTTCAGGGCGGAGATTTTCGTATATATCTCGATGGAGATCTTTTTAAGGTAACGATCACATTTGATCTTTACAAAGAAACAGTTCTTCCGGAAGTAAAGGAAGAAATGGAGAAGTCCTGAAGGCGAGGCTATGAGGGGTAACCGGATGGAGGAGATTGTAACAGCCAGAGACATCTGCAGGATGATCATTGCGGCGCTTAGGATGTGTGATAAGCGTCTTATTTGTCATGGCATCCGCGTCGGTTACATTGTATCAAAGATGTTGGAGGTCCGTGGCGGTTATGAAGACTATGAACGGGCGGAGTATGCCTTTTTGGCGACGATCCACGATATAGGTGCGTTCAAGGTCGAAGCCGGGAAGGACATGCTGAACTTTGATGTAGCCCATCCCATGCCGCACTCTATCTATGGCTATCTCTTTATGAAATATGTGTCACCTATCGGTGATCGTTCAAAAGTATTTCTATACAGTCATATTGATTATCAGAAGCTTCCAAAGGTCAAGTTTGACGGAATGGAAGTAGCGCAGTTTATCTACGCAGCTGGGAGATTTGATCTTTTCCATAATGCACTCGGCAATAAGTTTACTTCTACGCGTTTACGAGATCATGAGGGAAAGAAATTTTCCAGAATGACGCTAGATGTATTGGATCTTGCTCTAAAAAAATATGATATCCTTGATAAATTCAGTGAAGGAGAGGACGCCTTTAAGCCGGAACTGGAGGATCTGTTTGATAAACTGATATTTAATGAAGAAGAAAAGAAGATGTTCATTAAATTGCTCGTATTTATTTCGGGCTTCAAGGACACTTCCGGAGTAGTAAGTACTATTTCTTCAATGATCATTGCAGAAGAAATTGCACGAAAGATCGGTGAATTCAGCGAAGAAGAAATGGAATACTTGTATTACGGAGCACTTCTTCATGATATCGGTATGGCATCTGTCCCTCGGGAAATCGCGGAACCTACGAGGAAGCTTACGGAAGAAGAGATAACTCTGTACCAGAGGCACGTGCTCATAGCGGAATTTATCTTAAAGGATTGTGTGCATCCTGAAGTTGTAAAACTGGTGAGTACGCATCATGAAAGGCTGGATGGTTCGGGATACCCTAATCACTTAGAGGCACCGGATACGAATCTCCTGGCAAAAGTTCTGCAGCTTGCAGACCGGGCAAGCATACTTACCAGTGACAGACCTTTCAGAAAGGCGAAGAGTAAGGAAGCAACGATAAATATTATTACTGATGAGATGAATCACAATAAATTTAATAGAAAAGTTGTCATGGCATATGTCAATAACTATGATGAGATCATGGCAAAGGTAGATGAAAAGGGAAAAGAAGCTCTTGATATGTTCTATAAGCTACAGGAACAGTATGAAAAGGTTAAGGCAACGCTAATGCCTAACGGATGATCTTGAAAATGTTGACAATATCAGGACAAGCTTATATAATCTCTAAAGTATCGGGCCTGGCTCTGAGTATTGTTCAGGCTCCGGTCCCACGCAATGGAAATCTGTGAACCGTGTCAGGTCGGGAACGAAGCAGCACTAAGCAGAACCTTTCATGTGACGTGGGGGTTCCGGGGTCTGAACGATATTCAGAGCCAGGTTTTGTTATATTTAAATTTTTTATTTGCAGTAATTGTCAGAGGGTGCGACAATGAAATTGAAGGGGAAAAAGGGAATGGTAAAGGTTACAGTCGTTACGTGAGCGAGCTGAAAGCGAGTGAATAGTAACACCGTAACTGGTAAAGGGGTTTGCCATGAACAGAATACAGGGGAGAAATGCAAGGCTCGCGCTTATAATTATATGCGCGGCTCTTTTGTCGAATCTTTTTTTGCCGGGAAACGTTAAGGGAGCTGATACATGCAGTGTCAGTGCGTCAACGGTATCACTTTCCTCGAATTTTTCTGAAAGGACAGCTCGTCTTACAAGTAAGACATTAAAGCTAAACGGCAGCAGAAATAGTGATGTTGCTGACACCTGGGTCGTATTTAATCTGAGCGGGAATTATTTGCTTGAAGGGCTTAATGATGCTCAGAATGACATTAGTATTAGCGCAGATGAGCTTGTGTCCTATAATGGACTACCTGCAATTCATATAACAGTGTCTATAGACAATGGTGCGTCAAAAGGTACATATCTTTACACGATCACTCCCATAGAAAGAAACAGCGGAGATAAATTGAAACCGCTGAAGCTAAGAGTTAAAATCGAAAAGAAATACGCACTGGCAGGCTTTCAGAAGAAGATGATCGTACTCAGTAAAACAATACACGGGGATTTTGCGCTTAATGCGCCATCTGTGTCCGGTGCAGTGATAATGCCCCTAAACTCGGAGAAATATAAGGCTTCTATCCCGTCAGGAATCCGTGTTTCACTGGACAATGAAAACACTGTACGGGTATCTTTGGGGAATACTGCAGTGAAATCTGCAAAAGGGAAGACAAAACAGATTAAAAGTTTTAAGATTAAACTTTGGATTGGGTACGCAGACTATAATACTTTTAAAGCTGTTCCGAGGACTTTTACAGTTAAAGTTGCATCGTCAGATCCGAAAGTGTGTCTCTTAAAAAAGGCAGGAAGCCGGATAGATACTATACAGAGAGCATCCACCGCGCTTCATTATGTTCCCACAATACAAAATAGTGGATATGTTTTAAAAAACGTTGAACTTCCGGATTCAATGCAGGGAAAGTATGCGCTTACGACAGTGTCCGATCCGGATAGTCAGGCTATTACAGACATTTATATATCGGCACTTTCGGGAACGGATATTCAAAATGGGGTTAAAACGGCATCATTAAAAATGACACTTCAAGAACCGCGGCAGGATGCGGAAACTTTTACCAAAACGGCGCAAATAAAGTTTGCCGGAAGTAGCTCAAAGTTGATTATTAAATTAGCAGGTGGTAAAAATTTAAGTATTTCTCAAAGTATTTCCGATAATAAAGGTGTATGCTATAAAGAGGTTTTTGTCGCCGGAAATACCTTTGCAAAGATCGATCCCAGGGGTATACAGGAAGTAAAGTCTGGAAAAGTACCGTCAGATGCAGTTTTGGCAGAATGGATGGTGGATGAATATGGACAGGCGGCAAAAGTATTATTTACAGTAGATAAAAATAAATTAAGGACGGGGAAAACCTATAAATTGCAGTATAAAGTACATGCATTAGGTGCTCCGGCGAACAAATATACAAATCTGGTATTTACATTAAAGCTATAAGGCGGGAAGGATTTTGGATTTTTTATGTTTAAGCGGTTCAGAAGATTTATGGCGATAATAATGGCGGCTGCGATAGTAACATCTGCGCATCCCGTGACGATGTATGCGCAGAGTGTTTCTACTATGTCGGTTGTGGAGGAATCTTCTGAGAATGATTCATCTCGGGATGGAAGTACGGAGAGTGGTGTTTCCGGGGAGCCGCAGTATAATGACCTTGGAGAGCTGCTTGAAGAAACTCCGAATGAGTCCACAGATATGTTTATAGATAATGAAGCAGTTACTGAAACCATCAGTGATGATACGACAGTAGTTAATTCAGAAGAAGGAGAATCCACATCGGAAAACGTCATCGGTGGAAATATCGAGGCGACCTTTGATTTTTCGGATAAGTATGAACTGAATGCTTCGTTTACAATGCCGGCAGCATATAGTTCAGAAAAATATGTCCTTGATCCAGAAGACTTTGGGGATTCAAATAACTGTTGGGCATATACGGCGATGGGAATGGCAGAGACATCCCGGATGCTCCAGACAGAGACTACAAAGGATAAATTCACAGCCTATAGTCCAAAACACTTAGTTCGTCAATTCTTTAATCCCATAAGAACTGATCGCTCGGGGCTTACGTATTACAGTGGAGTTGATGCACTGGACACAAGATATAGAGATATAAGCATACTTAGTACTAATTCAAGTATTCTTAGTACTAATTCAAGTTCAGATAAAGAGCAGATCATTGCTGAAACCGATGCGGGAGATAACTTAGATGCTGCAGGAGGAAATCTGGCGTATACAACGTTTGAACTGGCACGTTGGCAGGGACCAAAGTCATCAAGTCTGGCGCTGAATTATGGTAATACGGATGAACTGCAAAAATTTGATGAAAGTGATACCGAAGCACATTTAAGAAATGCATACTGGATTCCTAATAGTGATAAGAGTTCTATTTGTAAGCTTATCAAGCAGACGGGATCGGTTGGATTGCAGGTTTACATAACAGAAGATGGTATGGCAGCGGTCAGGGCCTCAGGCGGAACGGGTAATTACGGCTATCATTATTATAATAATTCTGTTACGGCACCTAACTACACGGTTCAGCTTATTGGTTGGGATCCTGATATAAAGGCAGATCTGTTTGCTTATAACGGAACAAAACCCAGCGGAAACGGTGCATTTCTGGCTAAATCATCATATAAGGCAAGTAACGGTACTTACCAAAAATATTTTTGGATATCACAGTACGATGCTGCATTTGAATACAAGGATAGTACAAGAATAGCGGTAGCGTATGAATTTGATGATGCTGATAACTATGATTATCAGTACGGATATGACGGAACAAATTCTAATGAGACGTATAGTACAAAGCGGGCATATGCGGTATTTACTGCCGGTGAAGCAGGACAGCAGGGTGGAGGAGCTGATCAGGCCGAAATCCTCCGTGCAGTAGGCGTCGGAGTCGGTGATGCGGGAACGTACGAGATTGGCGTTTATTATTACAACAGTAATGCGACATATCTTAACCAATATCCGATAGAGACTCAGACAGTAAAGATACCGTATACAGGATATCATACGATCGAACTGGAGCATCCGATCCTGCTTTTAAGAGATGATCGGGTAGCTGTTAGTGTAAAGAGATCTGATGGAAACGCCTTTAAGGCATTCGTAGATAAGAGGTCCAAGAGCGCTGATAAGTCGATAGAATTTAGACCGTTTGCTGTTTATGGTGAGAGTTACCTTAATAATCCGTCAACAGGAAAGCTTATAAGTGGAAACTGGGCGCTTAGATCGGATATTGATCCTGATCAGGAAGATGGTACACCTACGAATAGTACAAAAAATAAGGCGGCTAAGTATCAGGTAAAATATTATGAAAAAAATTACTATGAGGGAATAACACCACGTATAAAGATGTATACGGACGTGGTTGAGCGGCCGTCACTTGTAGATCAGACAAAGATCAAGGTAGAGCTTTCAAAGTATGTATGGTATTACACCGGAAATAATATCAATCCGACTCCGCGTATAATGGTAAGCGTTACAAACAAAAAGGGAGAATCTGAGAACTGTATCGTCACACCGGATCACTATACAACGACTTATGTAAACCATAAGGAGGCCGGAATCGGTGCTGTAGTTGTTCGAGGCGGAACAGTTGACAGCAGCGGAAATGTCACGAAGCAACCAGACGTATTTTCCGGAGAAATATCTGAGGAGTTTAAGATCGTTTCCACACAGATTAATATTTCCAGGTGCAAGATATATGGAGTTAATGCGCAGGAATATGATAGCAGTGGATCCTATGAGCAGAATAATGTCGTCGTCATGTACAGGGTTCCTGAGACAGGGCATTATGTAAAGCTTGTAAAAGGTTTGGACTATACAGTGGGTTCCGTTGAAATAGTCAATAAAGCGGGCAGTAAGGCTTCAATCCTTATAACCGGAGCGGGAGCATTTAGAAATTCAGTTAAAAAGAGTTTTAAGATTGCAAACGCACCCAAAAAAGACAAAAATGGAAATGTGATCAAGACTTCAACAACAAAGAAAGCTATATCAGATAAATCTGTCACCGTGACCCTGATTGATTCGGATACCGGAGATGCATGGGACACAGTGCAGCGTGTAAACTATGAAAAGAGTAAAAAATATCAGCCAACTGTAATTGTTTCAGATAATTCAACAGGAAACACTCTTACAAAGGATACGGATTATAAGGTATCGTACAGAAAGGGCAAGAACCCCGGTCTTGCTCAGGTGGTGATAAAGGGAAAGGGAAGCTACACAGGTAAGACGACAGCGTACTTTATCGTAAATCCTATACGTATCACAACCGATGCTGTGATAAAGATGAATCCGAGCGAATATAAGTACACCGGAGATGCGTTGAAACCAAAGCCGAGAGTAACTCTTTATGGAAAGGTAATACCGAAGGGGAACCTGTACTGTCACTATAACAACAATACAGGATCTTCCAGCGGAACTGCGACAGCGCAGGTAATAGTATTTGGCAGAAACAAATATATTGGCTATGTAGGCTATACGACATTCAAGATAACAGCAAGTAGTTCATGAAAAATCACCTCTCTTGTTTTGAAAACAGGAGAGGTGATTTTTTTAACTTATCGGAAATACGTTGGAATTCATATAAGTAAATTAAAAGAGCAGCTCGCAATAATCGAGCTGCTCCGTTTTACATTATTGGTTTTTTATTACTCAACGCTAAATGTTCCGTACGGTGAATTTGTTGTAAGGACTGCCTCGCCCTCAAAGTTATTTACACCCTTAAGAACAACAGTGCCGCTCTTCTTGCTGAATGATACTACATAAGCGCCGTAAGTAATCTTCTTTTCAGCAATGGCTTTACCAGTAGAACCAGTCTTCTTAGGAAGAGTGATCTTGATGAGCTTATCCTGATATGTGTTGGATGCTTCTCCGTCCTCTCCGGAATTTGCATTGAGGAAACGAAGTCTCATCTGAAGGTTCTTGATAGTGAGGCTGGAAGATTTAATCTTCAGTGAGCTGTAGATACCCTGTGAACCCTGTGCAACACCCTGTGCATTGTTTGTTGAAAGGCTTCTTCTAAGGATACCAAAGTCAAACTTTGAATCTTCGTTCTTGCTGAGGAACTTAGTGATAGTCTTAACCTGAGCGTTTGAAAGGTTAGCTGTGTTCTTGTTTACATTAAGAGTAATACGAAGGAAGCTGTTCTTGTACTTCGGATTCTCTGTAAGTTCGTTACCGCTGAGATCCTTTGATGCGTTCTTTGCATTCTTGAAAGTTACCTTCTTAACACGAACACCCTCAACCTTTGTATAAGTATTAGCTGTCTCATCAACCCATACAAGAGCTGCATCTACAGATACAGACTTGGAAACAGAAGCTGTTCCTGACTGCGGCTTAGTGTACTTGGACTTTGAGGAATTATAGTAAGAACCGTCCCATGCACGTGTTCTGCTGTCATACCACGGATTGCTATCGAAGTATTCGTAGAAGAGATACAGCTGCTTGGAACCATCTGTCACGCCATCGATCTTGCATGCTGATAAGGTAGCCATTCCGGGAACGTAATCTTTACTATAATTGTAATCAACGTCCTCCCAGATAACCTTTGTTCCGCTTACAGTCTGCTTTGTAAACTTACGAAGGAACTTAGATGCGTTGCTTGAAAGTGTTGTGTTATCAGAAGCTGCATATGTAGAAGCTTCTGCCTCTTTAATAGCTACAGCAACTTCATCATTTGTATCAGTAACCTCTGTCTCGATCGCTGTACCGTTGTCAGTTGTTGTACCAGCGAATGCCACGGTATTCATTGTGAGTGCCATAGAAGCGGCAAGCACAACTGAAAGTACCTTTTTCCAGTCTCTTCTCAAAATTTTTACCTCGCTCTCTTTAATATAGATGTTTTAATGTGGAACTTAACCCCACGCGTCGCACTACATACTAACATCAAAACATCCGTCCGTGAAGTACAAATTCTTCAAATTCAACAAAGTTTCACGAAAATTTAACAATTATAAACAGATATTTAGATGAAAGCCTAAATCTATTATCGACAAAAAAATGTAAAAACGCAATAACAAAACATGATAAAAACGGTTTATATTGTCATTTGATCGATAATAACAAAGAAAAAGCCATTCCGGTGCGGATTCTGCACGGAATGGCAATTCTTAAGATTTTTTAAACATGGAATCGTATTAAAAATATAACATTATTTATCTTATTTTCTGGTGGTACAGCCTTCTGTAAATGAAACAGGCAAATCGGTAGCACTTTCGGCGTGACCACTTTCGATGAGGTTAAGCAGCAGATTGATGCCTGTTTTTGCAATGTCCGCGACCGGCTGACGGATACTGGACACCAAAGGAAGGCCGGATCCGCTTATAGGAACACCATCAAATCCGATGATCTGTACATCTTCGGGAACATTTATGCCGCGTGATTGTAATTCGCGCATAAAAAGCCATGCTACGTGGTCAGAACTCGTAAAAATTCCATCATATATAAAGTGGTCGTCACGTAGATTGTTGTCGACCGTGGTTTTAATAAGTTCGCTGTAAGCATCGGAAGATGCGACCATGAAGCCGGTATCTACCTGATTGTAATCCATATAGCTCAGGATATTATAGGAAATTTTATTTTGTGAGCAGTAGTCGCGAAAGCCGTCAATTCTATGAATCGGTTCACAGTCATAGTCCGCTCCTGTCCAGAAACAGAGAAGATTTTTGCTGCCTTTTTCGTGCAGAATACGCGCAGCCATAACTCCCCCGGCATAGTTGTCACTGGAAACACAGGGAGTTTCATGTCCAAAATGTCGGTCAAATGAAACAATCGGCATATTTTCGGTAAGGATAGGATCTATCCTTGAATAAGTTACACCAAAGATACCGTCAACACGGCTGTTTTTTGCCATTTCGAGATAATGACGTATCTTATTCGTATCATTTCTTGAGATGCATATAAGCATGCGTTTTCCATGACGGGCGAGCTCCTGCTCGATAGTATCCAGCATGGGAGGAAAAAGTGGATTAAGGAGAGTCGGAACGATAACGGCGATATCGTTTGTCTGCTGCGCTTTCAGCCCTCTGGCATTGAGATTTACGTGGTAATTAAGTTTCTTTATAGAGGCTTCTACTCTCTCTCGGTAATTGTCACTTACATGGATACCGTTTATGACTTTGGAAGCGGTTCCAAGTGAAACGCCGGCATCTTTTGCGACATCTTTGATCGTTGCCAAAGGGGACTCCTTTCTTAATTCTGTAAACTGTTGAAACGTTATATGTCACAGCCATAAATTGTAGCATGATTTTCGGCTTTCGTTCAATGAAAATATACAAAAGAATATTCGGAAAACAATTCGGAAAAAACGCATGAATTCTACAATAATTGTGTTAAAAATCGCACTTTACATATATGTAAAAGTATGCTAGCCTTATCTCCATCTGATTTTTAGCAGGCGGGAATTTATATTTACGTTGTGAAACGTTTCAGATTTTTTCTGCCAAAAAGATATGGTATTGTTCGAATAATGCCGATATCAGAAAAGAAACTGATGCAGAAGAAAGGAAGGATTTACATGAATTCTGTATATACTAAGATCGCAGGAGCAGCATCTGACGCAGCTGCAACACTCGAGGCACTCACAAACTGGACAGCTCCGGCTGTACCCGAGAACATTCCTCACGGTGATATGCCGGGCGACAAGATCGAGATCGGAGAGGATCATATCAAGAAGGCTGGCGTGATCTTCCCTGAACTTGCAAAGGAACTGGTTCCTGTGCTTAAGGCAAATCCGTATCAGAGAGCAGTTATCGCTGTTTGTGGTGGATCAGGTGTAGGTAAGTCTGAGATTGCTTCTGTTCTTTCATATATGCTTGGTGAGGAAGGCGTAAAGGCTTATATCCTTTCCGGAGATAACTATCCTCATCGTATTCCTATGTATAACGATGCTGAGAGACTTCACATCTTCCGTGAGAGCGCTATCCGTGGAATGGTAGATGCAGGTGATTTCACAGCAGAGAGATTCGCAGAGATCCAGAAGTGGCAGCAGGAAGACACTGACGCAGATAAGGCTCATGCAGCAGATAATGCATGGTTCCAGTCTTATCTTGAGGCTGGCCGCAAGGGGCTTGAGGGATATCTCGGAACAGAAAACGAAACAGATTTTGATGAGGTTTCCGCTATTATCGACGCGTTCAAGAGCGGTGCAGACAAGATCTGGCTTCGTCGTATGGGCCGTGATGAGAGCGCTCTTTGGTATGAGAACGTTGATTTCTCTGACAAGCAGGTTCTTATCATTGAGTGGACACATGGTAATAATGACTGTCTGAAGGGTGTTGATGTGCCGGTTCTCCTTAACAGCACACCGGAGGAGACACTTGCTCACCGTCGTGCAAGAAACCGTGATGGTAAGACAGACAGCGCATTCACAACAATGGTACTTGAGATCGAACAGGATAAGCTTGCTTCTCAGGCTCATAAGGCAAAGATCATCTGCGCTAAGAGCGGTGAGCTTCTCAGCCAGGAAGAGTATCAGAACCTCATGAAAGGACAGAATTGATCATGGCAAAGAATTATACAGATAACGGACCTATGCTCAATGCTTATCCTGACAGCATGGGAGGCAGACTTGACGATGTAGTTACTCTTCTTGAGAAGGATGAGCTGAAGGACGTATTCCAGTCCTTCTATATCCTTCCGAGTATTTTCAATACAGACCTTGACAGAGGTTTCTCTGTTATTGACTATTCCATCAATCGTGAGATGGCCGAAAAGGAAGATCTTGATCGTCTTCGTGCACTTGGAATGAACCTTAAGCTTGATTTCATCCTGAATCATGCTTCCGTTCTTTCTCCCCAGTTCCAGGATCTTCTTAAGAACGGTGAGAACTCTAAGTATGCTGACTTCTTCATTAACTGGAATAAGTTTTGGGAAGGATGCGGAGAGATGACTCCTGAAGGATACATCCAGCCGGATGATAAGTACATCAAGGATATGTTCTTCCGTAAGCCGGGACTTCCGATCCTTATGGTTCGTATGCCGGACGGCAAGGATGTTCCGTACTGGAACACTTTCTATCAGGAAGTTAAGTACATGAGACCGGATGCGATCGATCTTGTGGGAGCTACAGGAATCCAGTATCTTACTGCCGAGAAGCTCGCAGCAAAGATCAATGCGGCTCTTGATGAGGGCAAGACTCCGGCAGAGATGGACTTCACTGGATACGAGGATTGCAAGGATGCTGTTATCGACTATCTTGAGTCACACAGAAAGTATCTGGGTCAGATGGACCTCAATATCAAATCTCCCCTCGTTTGGGAGCATTATGAGAATACTCTCAAGGCTCTTTCTGAGTACGGCGCAAAGATTGTTCGTCTGGATGCTTTTGCGTATGCACCTAAAGAACCTGGCAAGAAGAACTTCTTAAACGAGCCTGATACATGGGATGTACTTGAGAAGGTTAGAAAACTTGCTGATAAGTACGGTGTTGAGCTTCTCCCGGAGATTCATGCAAGCTATGGCGAGGGTACATATGAGACTGTTGCCAAGGCAGGATACATGACATATGATTTCTTCCTTCCTGGACTTCTTATCGATGCTATGGAAAAGAAGAGCGGTGCGGATCTTGCTCGTTGGGCTCAGGAGATGATCGATAAAAAGATCCGTGTAGTCAATATGCTTGGCTGCCACGATGGTATCCCGCTTCTTGACCTTAAGGGACTTCTTCCCGAGGAAGAGATCCAGAACCTTATCAAGGTTACAGTTGATCGCGGTGGTCTGGTAAAGGATCTTCATGGTAAGAAGAACATGTATTACCAGGTAAATGCTACATATTACAGCGCACTTGGTGATGATGATCAGAAGATGCTCCTTGCACGTGCTATCCAGATGTTCATGCCTGGTAAGCCGCAGGTATGGTATCTTGACCTCTTTGCAGGAAAGAACGATCACGAGGCTGTTAAGCGCGCAGGTGCTGCAGGTCATAAGGAGATCAACCGTACAAACCTTTCTCCGGAAGACATGGCAGAGAGACTTACATGGCCGGTTGTTCAGAAGCAGCTTGAGCTTCTCCGTTTCCGTAATACAAATCCTGCATTCGGCTTTGATGCAGAGTTCTCTGTAAACACAGAGGGCACAAAGATGGAGATGACCTGGAAGAATAACGGTCATACAGCTACCCTTAAGGCAGATTTTGCTGATTACAGCTACTCTATCGAAGAGGCGTAAGCTACGTAATTACTTCATAATAAATAACGATAAGACAGAAACAGGTCTGTGCAATGATAAAAGAATCAGTGCACGGACCTGTTTTTATTTTTAGGAAAAGCCGTTGGAATTCTAATAAGAAAAAATGCTGTGTGAGTAGGTGTAAGTGGTTTAAAAATGTGTTGTGCTCATGCACATAGGCAGGGGTAAAATCTTGCGATTTTAACCGAAGGGATGACATAAGTATGTCATAAATGTTGATACAGCTCTTAACATATTGTGGAAAATGACCGAAATATGGGGTGTACAAAAGGAACAGCGGTGCAAATTTATTTGCTGTGCAATGTGTATAAGATGACATACAATATGTCAATCGCTTGACGGTCAAACGGATGACAGACATATAAATGCCAAATATGCCGAAAAAATTCACAAAAATCGACTCCTAATATTGCATATTATGACGAATTATATGTCAATCGGTTGACACATGTTAGACATAATGATATATTTGCATCACTGAGACACGAACATGTGCAAGTTGTTCAAGTTCGGTGTATGTGTGTTTAGCGGCGAAGAGCCGCGGGAGGAAATTTCAAATGAGAAAAAATCTTAAGAAGCTGGCAGCTGTACTTCTGACAGCAACAATGGCAACTGGAATGCTCGCAGGATGCGGCAGCTCAAATTCCGGATCTGCAGCAGGATCATCTGAGGCAGCTCCTGCATCAGAGGCAGCAGGCAGCGAGAGCGCTTCTTCAGCAGCAACTGAGGCTGGCGGAGCAACAGGAACAACAATTGATACATCTGCCCTCGCAGGTCAGTCGATCACACTTCTTAATTCCAAGGGTGAGATCCAGACAGCACTTGAGGATCTGGCTACAACATTCACAGACGAGACAGGCATCAACCTTGAGGTTATGGCTTGTGGTACAGGTGAGGTTCCTTATACAAAGATTACTTCCATGTATCAGTCCGGAACAGCTCCGACAATGGCTATTCTTGATACAACAGACGTTATCGGTCTTGCAGAGGAGTACGGTCTTGACCTTTCCGATCAGGATTGGATCCAGTACTGCGACAGCATGACAACAAAGGTAAACGGAAAGGTTTACAGCTTCCCGTTCTGCGTAGAGGGTCGCGGCATCATCTACAGCAAGAAGGCAATCGAAGATGCTCTTGGAGAAGAGTTCGATCCTTCCACAATCAACTCTCTTGATTCCTTCAAGGCAATCTGTGAGAAGCTTCGTGCAGCAGGCATGGAGAATCCGGTAGTTCTTTCTAAGGAAGACTGGTCACTCGGTGCTCACCAGCTCGGTTACATCTACGATACATATGATGGAACAACAGCAGGTGCTGACAAGATCATGGCAGCTCTTAAGGATGGTTCTCAGAAGGTTGAGGATTACGAGAGATTCAATCAGTTCGTTGACACAATGGACGTTATCATGGAGTACAACTACAACAAGGAAGATCCGCTCGGAGCAATCTATGATGAGGATCCTATGCACCTTGTAGACGGTGACGCAGCATTCTGGCCGAATGGTAACTGGGCTTGGCCGAACCTCGCTGATTCAGGCGCATCCACAGATGATGAGTATGGCTTCATCCCGTTCGTACTTGGCAATGATACATCTGATATTGCAAATACATCCATGCAGGCATCTCCTACAAAGCAGCTCATGGTTGACAGTAAGCAGTCTACACCTGAGCAGCAGCAGGCAGCTCTTGCATTCATCGATTGGCTTGTAAACTCTGAGTCTGGTCAGAAGGGTCTTGTTGAAGGCTGTGCAGTTATCCCGGCTTGCAGCAACAATACTGTAGCTCCTCTTGATCCGCTTTCTCGTGATATTGTTGCTAAGATGAACGAAGGCCACACATATGCTTCTTCTTTCGTAGCTCCTTCCGATCACTGGTCAGTAGTAGGTGCTTCTATGCAGAAGTATGTTGCAGGCCAGACAGACAGAGCAGGTCTTGCTAAGGAAGTTGCTGATTACTGGGCAGCACAGAACTAAGTTCTGAAAAAATATGGGAAATCCGAATTGATACCTTGCGGATATCCCGGATGGGTGGGGTAATACCCACCCATCCTTATCTAAAAGAAGGTTTTGTAGGGAGTTATCCGAATTAAGATTTCGGACATCAGCTAATCTGAAAGGGTGGATCGTATGGATTCTCTTGGACGTACAACCGGTGATAAAATAAAAAGTTTCTTTATGTTCGCATTTCCGGGCACATTTATCTTTCTTTGTGTCGTAATCGTTCCGTTTATATATGGTTTTTATCTGACATTCACCGACTGGAACGGTGTCGGTGCCATTAAAAATATTGTTGGTTTTGAAAATTATGCCGCGCTCCTTAAGGACGTGGATTTCTGGACATCGATGGTCCTGACTCTTAAGTATGTTTTCCTGTCAGTACTTTTGGTCAATATTGTTGGTTTCATTTTTGGTTATCTGCTTTCCGGCAGGATTCTTGCCGGCCAGAACTTCTTCCGTGCAGGTTTCTTCACTCCTAACCTGATCGGTGGTGTCGTACTCGGATTTATCTGGCAGTTCGTATTCTCAAGAGTTCTGGTTCAGATGGGTAAAGGCGCAGGAATCGCATTTATGTCAAAGTCCTGGCTCGCTGATCCGAATAAAGCTTTCTGGACACTGGTAATCGTTACAGTTTGGCAGCTTTCCGGATACATGATGCTTATCTATATCGCAGGATTTACAGGAATTTCTGAGGATGTTCTGGAGGCAGCTTCTATCGACGGAGCTACAGGATGGGCAAGAATGAGAGATATCATCCTTCCGCTGATGGTTCCTTCATTCGTTATCTGTATCTTCCTTACTCTTTCAAGAGCATTCATGGTTTACGATATCAACCTGACATTGACAGGTGGTGAACCTTACGGCAGCACAAGACTCGTTGCCATGCACGTATATGAGAAAGCGTTCACAGCTCGTAAGTATGGTATCGGTCAGGCAGAGGCAGTATTCCTCTTTGCAGTAGTTGCTATTATTTCCGGTATCCAGGTTTACCTCGGAAAGAAGAGGGAGGTTGAAGCATAATGGCAGTTCAGAAAAATTCTCTTGATACAAATCAGATCGGTGGCGTAAGAAGAGTTATCATCAATATCGCAACTTTTGCGCTCCTTATAATCGCAGCACTGTTCTATCTGGTGCCATTTGCAATGGTTATCATCAACTCCTTTAAGGAGAAGCGTGATATCATCAAGAATCCGTTCGCTCTCGTAGGCGCAGGCGGATTTGGAATTGAGAACTATGTAAAAGCATTTAAGCAGATGGAGTTCCTGAAGGCATTTGGAAATTCCCTGTTCATCACAGGACTTTCAACCCTTCTTGTTATCACTCTTTCAGCAATGGTTGCTTACTATATTGTTAGATCAAATTCACTTATAGGAAAGATTATTTTTGCAATGATGATCGCATCCATGATCATTCCTTTCCAGTCGATCATGATCCCGCTGGTTTCCATCTACGGAGCACAGCTGAACATGCTGAATCATAGACTTTCACTGATATTCATGCACACAGGATTTGCAATGAGTATGTCAGTATTCATGTACAATGGATTCTTAAAGAGTGGTGTGCCGAGATCTCTTGAAGAAGCTGCATACATCGACGGCTGCGGAAAGTTCCAGACATTCCGTATGATCGTTTTCCCGCTCCTTAAGCCTACAACAGCTACACTTGTCATCCTGAATGCAATGCAGTTCTGGAATGACTACCTGCTTCCGAGTCTGGTTCTTGGAAAGAAGCCTCTTTTCACACTGCCGCTTTCCACTTACTCATTCTACGGAACATACAGCTCTGATTATGGTCTTATCATGGCAGCGCTCGTGCTCACACTGCTTCCTATCCTGATCCTCTACTTCTTCTTACAGAAGCAGATCATCGCAGGTATGGTTGCCGGAGCTGTTAAGTAATAACGATCCGTTAATCCTCTGTTGCAGGAGAAGGTATTAAAATAATAGTGATAAATACATGGGGAGTATTTATAGTTGGATTACATAGATTTACTGCTTATAAGCATATGGGGAAAATGCTGTGGGGGCATGACGCTTATAAACAGTTATAGCAGCAGGGGTTAACTTGTTACATGAACTTGTACATTTTGACTGAAAAATGTGAATGAGTTCTGACGTATTGTACATAGAATCGTAAAAATAAAGAATGTATAATGAGCCGGGCAGTGTCGGATGAATGACGCACCCGGCTCATAGACTGTAAGAGAAGCACATGCTTCCGTATCGCCGGGAGAATTTGGCCTGTGTGAGGGGAGATTTAGAAATGGAGCCGGATGATGGCAACTACGTTAAAAGATGTGGCAAGGGAAGCCAACGTAGCGGTAGAAACAGTATCGCGCGTATTAAATAATCGTGGTTATATAAGCGAGAAAACCCGAAAAAAAGTAAATGATGCAATGGAAAAACTGGCATATCGTCCGAATACCGTTGCAAGAACGCTGTCAAAAGGGCGGGCTGATGCAATAGGCGTCATAGTACCGCATATAGTGCATCCATACTTTGCCCAGATGATAAGTGAGATAGAAAAAGTTGCAGCAGAAAAAAATCTATCGGTATTTATCAGCAGTTCCGCAGGAAATAATGAGCGGGAGAAGCAGATACTTGAGCTATGTGAAAACAGTCAGCTTGCGGGAGTCCTGCTTTTCAGTTCAAATGTACGACCGGAACAGGTAAAAGCGATAAATATCCCGGTAGTTACTATAGAGAGATTTATTGAGGGAGGCACCAGTTGTGTGCTTTGTGACAACTATGCCGGAGGATCTATCGCCGCAGAGCATCTTATAAATAAAGGATGCCGGCATCTCATCATGCTTGGAAGCGTGGACAGAAATGCCATGCCGGCAGATGAACGTGAAGACGGCTTCCGTGATGTGTGCAGTACAAATGGTGTAAGTGTAAACATCATTCATAACGGACTGGAATCTTTCCAGAATATGGAATATCACAAATATATTGAAAAAGCTCTGAAAGAGAATCCAGAAACGGACGGGATTTTCTGTAGTTCTGATATCATAGCGGCGCAGACGATCCAGGTTTGCAGGAAGCTGGGGATGGATGTTCCGGGCAGGATAAAGATCATCGGATTTGATGACACTATGATCGCCGGAAATACAACACCTATGATCACCACGATCCACCAGCCTATCACGGAAATGGCAGAGCTGGGCGTAGATATGATAATTCGAGAGAATAACGGACAGGTTGTTCCTGAAAAAAATATTCTCAAGGTATCACTTGTAGAAAGGGAATCAACATAATGGCTATCACTTATGATAAAAACAGCGGTCTTATCACTATAGAGACCGCTCATACTTCGTATCAGATGCTCGCAGATAAAAAGGGATATCTCCTGCACCTTTATTATGGAAAAAAGATCATCGGTTCAGCAGAGTATCTGCTGACATTTTTAGACCACGGTTTTTCCGGAAATCCGGACATTGCAGGAATGGAGAGAGTTTATTCCCTCGATGCACAGCCGCAGGAATATCCTTTCTACGGAAGCGGAGACTACAGAAGTGTATGCTTCCGCGCAAAGGGAAATACCGGTGCTGACGGAGTTGATCTTCGTTTTGTTTCTGCAGAGATCGCAGACGGTAAATATGAATTGGAAAATCTGCCTTCGTCATATACAGACGATGCATCAGGAGAAGGGGTTCAGACACTGAAGGTTACACTTCAGGATAAAGATCTTGGATTAAAGGTAGATCTTCTTTACGGAGTTTTCCCGGAAAACGATGTGATCACAAGATCTGTTCTTGTGACAAATGAAGGAAGTAATGAAGTTAAGCTTGAAAAAGTCCAGTCGCTGAATCTCGACTGCATGCCGGGAGACAGGGATGTAATGTATTTCCATGGACGTCATGAATTTGAGCGTCAGCCCGACAGGATGCGTGTAGGTCACGCAAAGATCGCAGCTTATTCGGGACGAGGCGGATCCAGCCACCAGTTTAATCCATTTGCGATCCTTATGACGCCTGATGCGGATGAAAAGCACGGCGAAGCTGTGGGCGTGCATTTTGTATATAGCGGAAATTTCCTGATCGATGCAGAAAAAGATCAGAATGAGATGGTTCGCCTGACAGCTGGACTTCCGGAGGAAGGTTTTGAGTGGATCCTTCATAGCGGAGAGACCTTCACCGCACCGGAAGCTGTGATGACATATTCCGAAAGTGGTCTCGGTCTTCTTAGCCGTCGTATTCACAGATTTTTACGTAAACATATCTGCCGCGGTGCATGGAGAGATAAGGAACGTCCGATCCTTATAAATAACTGGGAAGCGACTTACTTTACATTTGACGGAGATAAGATCGTCGATATCGCTGCACAGGCGAAAGAGCTTGGCGTTGAGATGATGGTTCTCGATGACGGCTGGTTCGGAAAGCGCGAAGATGATCTGTCCGGACTCGGAGACTGGGTCGTAAATGAAAAGAAGCTTAAGGGAACCATGAAGGACGTTGCAGACCGTGTAAACGCTCTCGATATGAAATTTGGTCTCTGGTTTGAGCCGGAAGCGGTTTCAGAGGATAGTGATCTTTACCGCGCACATCCCGACTGGGTATTTAAGATACCGAATAAGCCAATGATCCGTGGACGTCACGAGCTTATTCTCGATTTCTCAAGAAAAGAAGTTGTAGACCATATTTTTGAAATGATGCGTGAAGTTCTGGATAACGCAAACATCATTTATGTAAAGTGGGATTTTAACAGAAGTATCGCAGACTTTTATAGTGCAGAGCTGCCGTCTGACCGTCAGGGAGAGGTGGCGCACAGATATGTACTTGGTGTTTATGATTTATTAGAAAGATTACGTAATAGATACCCTGAGCTTCTGATAGAAGGATGCAGCGGAGGCGGTGGACGCTTTGATGCCGGAATGCTCTGCTATACACCGCAGATCTGGTGCAGTGACAATACTGATGCTATTGAGAGAATACATATACAATATGGTACATCCTTTGGATATCCGTCTGTGACAGTAGGCGCGCATGTATCTGCAGTACCGAATCACCAGACCGGACGTGTGACACCATTTAATACACGTGGAACCGTGGCCATGTCAGGTTCATTTGGTTACGAGCTGAATCTCGGACTTCTTTCTGATGAGGAGAAGCATGAGGTTACAGAGCAGATAGCGCTCTTTAAGAAATATCGCCATGTGATCCATACAGGAGATATGTATAGATTAACAAATCCGCAGGAGGCAGATGCGCTCCTCGCTGCATGGATGTTTGTTGCAGAAGATAAGTCAGAGGCACTCTTAAATCTCGTGACTCTGAATGTGCATGGAAATCTTGGATCTCGTTATGTTAACCTTGAGGGGCTGGATGAGGATGCTTCTTACCGTGATGAGACAAGCGGTATGATCTACACAGGAAGTCAGCTCATGAACGCAGGATATCCGGTTCGTGACTTCAAAGGAGAATACCAGGCAAGACAGATACACTTTGTGAGAGTGTGATGATGAGGGGGAAATGAGCCAGAGGGATGTGGTTACAGGTATATAAACCTGACCACGTCCCTCTGGTTTATTATTATGAACTTACCTTTAGTGCTGTCTTATATTTTTTCTTTGAAGAACTACTGCCTTCACCGTAATGTGTCAAACACATACTTTGCATTAACACTGCTTATTCTTCCCGTGGAACTGCCGCCTCTATTGATCCGGTCACTTTACAATTAATTGTGCTAATATTGTTATGATGACAGGATTATCTGTAATAGCTACATACTAAATAATATAATTGGGGAGTATAACTATGGATCAGAGAGAAATGTTTTTTACACCGCAAGGCGTACAGTCAGATATAAGAAGAACCAGACACGTTAAGGAAATACCGCTTTATGCCATCACTATTATTGCAGGATTCTTTGGCATATGGTATCTCCTGCATCAGTTAGCATCCGAAACCAACCTTTTGGAAGATCTAAAAAAACTGCTCGAAGAATCAGGAGCTAACAGTTCACCGGGGATTGCTGTTGTCATTGGCATAATCTTATTTATCCTCAGCATTGTAGGAGGTATCGGTGCCTTAGTCGTTTTTTTAATCACCTATCTCGTAATGCTGTATAAGGTATATGCCGATCAGATGTCCTACAGCATCCGTGTCTCCGAAAATAATTATCCCGAAATCTACGCAAAAGTACTCGAATATTCATATCTCCTCGGATGGCGCAAACCTCCGGAAGTATATGTGCAGCAGATGAATGGACAGCTGAACGCCTTTACCTGCTGGATTCCCGGACGCGTATTTATTCAGCTAAATGCCGAGATCGTAGATATTGCATATATGGAGCACAAAGATTTTGACACGATCTTCTTTGTAATGGCTCATGAATTTGGTCATGCTTATCTTCATCATGTACAGCTTTATTACACATTTTGGAATACTTTCGTGAATTTTATTCCGGTTATAGGCCCGTATGTCCTGATGCCGTTGCTCTCACGTGCAAGGGAATATTCCGCAGACCGCGTGGCTCAGGCTCTGACCGGAGGAAAGAATCAGATTGAATGCATGATGTTACTCGCAGCAGGCCGACATGCCTATAAATATACCAATGTTTATGACTATATGGCATGGGTAGACAAGCGCAGATTCAGTGGTTTGGAGCGCTTTGCAAGATTCATGGTAAATATGCTCGCAGACCATCCGATCATGCCCTATAGAACAGCAGCGATCCTCGATCCCTACAGACGGAGCGGAAAGTTATTATGAACCAAGAGGGACGGGTAATCTCTTGCAAAATTTTGAGTTATTTGGAGAAAATCAGCTAAAAACATCAAAAAATTCCGAATAAAGGCAAAATATTGCTTTTATTTGGAATGTTTTTAAATTTTACTGCTCGAAAGAATCTACCACATCTTGCATACGTTTATTTTATCATTGATTCAATGAGCTCCGGATTATCCAAGGCTGTTTCGATAATTTTAGCAAGCAGGCTGGTATAACCTTTACCTAAAGACTTCGCTTTTTTTACAGTACTTGGTGATAAACGAAGAGTTATATTCTGCTTTCTTGTCTTTGATTTTTCCTCTTCTATCATTTCTGAGACTCTCTTAAATTTTAAGAGTTCGTCTGGGGAAAGAGGAGGATTGTCTTCATCGTAAGATTTAGGCAATTGTTTGGCTTTTTTTAACATATCCAATTGATTCGAAGTTAATGGTTGCGATACATCAATAGTTTTTCTGATCAATGCCATTGTAATATACCTCCTTTTCCAAAGGTTCAGCGAGTCGTGCAGATATTAATCTGATGACTGTTTCATTTTCTCTCATAGTATATGAAACTGTAACTATAGTAAGATGTCCGTTTATAGTCCCAATTGTCCGATATCGATCTTCATTGATACTATGAACGTCATCATATACTTCGATTCGATTCACATCGTAAAAAACACGAGCTGCTGTTGAAAAATCTAAACCGTGTTTTTTTATATTCACCTGCTCTTTATTTTCGTCCCATTCGAATATCATGTTATGCATATAAATAAGTATAACAATTGCCTTGCATATTTGCAATTCATATACGCAATACACGATCGTTCTTATCTCTTGGGTTACTGTTCACTCGCAATGTCATTTACTTTAGGGGACAATCATAGCAAATAGGTAATTGTACTTTGAAAAACTGTACACTTAGGCGTTGATCTAAGAGATTACATAAATGGAACTGTTCAAAATGAGAATAATTATAGTATAAACCTGTTCAAGAAGCGTAGTATTCATGAAAAAGGGTAACTTTAACAAACCTATAAGAAGTTCTTTTTTGACTTCTCGTAGATGGATAAAAGAGGTATAGTTAGTTATGAGCAATGCTTAATTTCTATAGCAGAAGCTCATGGGTAATTTGAAC
>JNJK01000019.1 GCA_000701625.1 Lachnospiraceae bacterium MC2017 | reverse complement strand
ATATGGGTGGTTTCCCGAGTGGCCAAAGGGGACAGACTGTAAATCTGCTGCGATTGCTTCGGTGGTTCGAATCCACCACCACCCATTTTACATCTTACTATTGAGTACACCGGATGTGCGGCACAGAGATGTGCGATGACGCGGGGTGGAGCAGTCTGGAAGCTCGTCGGGCTCATAACCCGAAGGTCACAGGTTCAAATCCTGTCCCCGCTATTTATTGGAAGATTTTAATCTACAATAAGACGATCATCAAAGATGATTAGGAATGCCCAGATAGCTCAGTTGGTAGAGCAGAGGACTGAAAATCCTCGTGTCGTTGGTTCGATTCCGACTTTGGGCACGAATAAGGGACTGTCGTTTGACAGTCCCTTTTTTCATAACTTGTCATAGTGTAATAATGTTGTTAAAATGTACCGGGCAATGTCTTAATTTGATTGAGAGGAATCATGAAAGTACTGGTATTAGGCGGAACCGGAATGGTTGGTTCCCATTTTATGAAAAGTTATATTGATGAGGGTGCTGAAGTATACGGTTTGGCTAGAAATTCTGCATCAAGTAGAATGGCAGCTGTTCCAGATAAATCAATAATCAGATGCGATATTCTTGAACGCGATGGATTGATGCGTGTAATGAAGGAGATTAAACCCGATGTCATAATTCATATGGCGGCACAGGCATTTAATGGAGATTCCTGGAATTTAGAATATATAACGCATCAGACAAATTATATTGGTACTCTCAATGTTCTTTTTTGTGCGAAGGAAGTAGTTCCCGAGGCAAAAATATTGCTTGCATGTTCAAGTGCTGAGTACGGAAATATAAGAGAGGAAGATTGCCCGCTTAAAGAAGAAAGATTATTAAAGCCACATACGCCATATGGAGTTTCAAAGGTTGGTACTGAGAATTTAGGCCGCCAGTATGCTTTGAATTATGGTATGAAGGTATTTCTTCCTAGGATGTTTATTCATGTTGGAACAGGACATCCTCCGGCAACAGCAATTCAAAATTTTGCCAGACAGTTAGCTCTTATTAAGGCTGGTCGACTTGAGCCGGAAATACATGTAGGAAATCTTACTACCTATAGAGATTATATTGACGTTAGAGATGGTGTTAAGGCTATGAGGATTCTTATGGATAAGGGCATTTCCGGAGAGCCTTATAATATTTGTAATGGAAAAGCATATCAGATTCAGGAAATATTAGATATGCTTATTGATATTTTAGGAGTAGATGTAAAGGTCGTTTCAGATGAAAAACTGTTTCGTGTAGCTGATGAGCCGCTTTTGCTTGGAGATGATTCAAAAATAAAAGCACTTGGATACAAAAGAGAGTTTTCTATGAGAAAGACCCTTGAGGATGTTTTTGCAGATTGGGAGTCCAGAATCTGATGCCTTCAAAATTTAGAAATGTAACAATACTTCTTCCGGCAATGGATGAAACGTATTCACTAAAAGAAACTGTTGATATTATCGCTTCTACGTGTGATCACGAAGATCTTGCAGAGTTTATTTTACTTCTTTGTGATAGGACGACAGATGAATCGCGAAAAACAGCAGAAAAGTTAGTTGCTGATTATAGTGATAAGATATCGATTTACATTCATGATCAGAAATTACCTTTTGTAGGAGGTGCTATTCGTGAAGGAATTAAACTTGCAAAAGGTTCACATGTGGTAATGATGTCATCTGATCTTGAGACAGATCCTCATATAATAAGCCAGTTTATTGAGCGGGCAAAGAAACATCCTAATTGGATAATAACAGCTACCCGATGGAAGAAGGGTGGCGGATTTGAGCATTATAATAAAGTAAAACTTGTTTGTAATCTTATTTTTGAAAGAGCGATAGGATTCTTTTACTTTACGGGATTGTCGGATCTGACTTACGCATATAGGATTTTTCCGACAGATCTTATGAAAAAAATAAAATGGGAGGAACTAAAGCATCCGTTCTTCCTTGAAACTGCACTTAAACCGCTGAGGCTCGGAGTGAAATTTCAGGAAATACCGGCACACTGGGCGGCGAGGACAGAGGGAGTATCCCAAAACTCTTTCTGGGCAAATTTCAAGTATTTTAAGACTGCCTGGCATAATCGTTTTCTTAGCAAAGATAAGATTTTGGGAAAATGATAGTGAAAAAAGCGAATTCTTATCAGATAGAATATAATCAAGGTATTATGAAAAAAAATAAATTTTCAAGAGCATCTATTTTAAAGAAGATATTCTGTCCATCTACTGAGATTGATAAGTGGAGATTTTTCACGATGATAGGTTTTATCCTGATAGTCATTGCCTTGGCATGGCAATCGGATGACGCATATCATGGTTATGTTATGTCACGTAATCTTGTGGAAGGTCATGGTTTTGTATATAACATAGGAGAAAGATCCACAGCTTCTACATGTCCTTTATTTTCATTAATAATAGCTGCAGCATATTTTATTACACGGGAAATGTATTTTACGTCGTTATTGGTGTGTACCTTGCTTTCGACAGGTGCGTATTATATTCTGGCGTATAAGTTTTGCAAAACAAAAGAACAGGTTCTTATCGGATTTCTGGCACTTACCGGGAGTCAGGCATTTATCAGTTATACTACATCGGGGCTTGAAAATAGTCTTTTATTCTTTTTAAGTGCATTGTTTCTCGAAATTCTTGCAAAACAAGAAACATATAGTGCATCATCTATGTTGAAAATGGCAGTGGTATTTTCATTGCTTGCAATGGCAAGAATGGATGAGGTACTATTATTTATTCCTGTAATCGTATGGGTGTACTTGTTTAAGAGGGAGAATGTCAGCTTTATACAGGCTGTTGGACTGGGAATTTTAGGTCTTTTGCCGTTTATTTTATGGGAAGCCTTTGCTACATTTTATTTTGGTTTTCCATTCCCAAATCCTGCTTATGTAAAACTCGGAACATCTATACCAATGATACAGTATCTAAAGAGAGGTTTACTGTACGCGTTTTACACGGCTCTGGATGATCTGGTTGTTGTGATCGTTCCGGTAGCAGTTGTTATACTGACTCTTTTCAGTAAGCGTATAAAATATATATTGGTGGCATCCGGGCTTGCTATATACGGAATATATGTAGTTCGTATTGGTGGTGATTTTATGATGGGGCGCCATTTTACGAATATGCTATTTGTGGCTGTTGCATTATTTATGATAATACAGAACAATGAGAAGTCGAATTTCAAAGTTATGAGACAGCTTCGTACTGTGTTTAATGCGACAGTTATTATTTCGGTAGTGTTTGCAGCGACTTTTGGAAGAACTGTGGGATCTCAATATTTAATGGGACATAATTACAGTTCACAGATTTCTGATGAAAGAGAATACTATTTCAACACAACCGGACTGTATAATAATGTTGTTTCATTGGTAAGGACAGGAAGACTTTGTATACCAGATACGTGGAATAATGAGGCGACTGAGGACTTACGTGAGAACGGATTGAATGGTGGTATTATTGAAAATGCTGCTGGAATACTGGTATATTACAACCATGATCTGTATTTAAATGATACATATGCCTTGGGAGATCCGTTTCTATCAAAACTTCCGGCCAATTATGATGATAATTGGAGAGTTGGTCATCTTAGGAGAGAGGTTCCTCATGGTTATCGTGCCTCCATATGGTTTGATCGAAATGAGATAAAAGATAAGGATCTGCATGAATACTATGAAAAGATAAGACTTATAACCAGAGGAAAATTATTTGACACTGAGAGAATAAGGTCTATTATTGAGATGAATATGGGGAAATATCAGTATTTGATCGATCAATATGAAGCAAGGCGAGCTCAGGAAGAGGAAAAGTAAATGAGTGCTCATAAGAAAAAGGGACAAAATGGTAACAGAATAGTAATTGCCATAGTTGCACTGCTGGTAATTATTTATCTTGGAGGAGCGTTATTTTTCTTAGGTCATTTTTGTTTTGGTACAAAAATAAACGGAATGGACGTTGTGGGAAAAAGCGTTGCAAGTGTTGAGAATATGATCACTGAAGAGTCCAATGGATATGTACTTCAGGTTGTGGGTAGAAATGAGACAGGAGGAAATATCACGGCGTCTGCCATAAATCTCAATCCTGTATTTGACGGAACGCTTGAAAATCTGTTGGAAGATCAAAATGCTTTTGCCTGGCCGGTTAGCTTCTTTAAGAAAACTGAGTTAGAGGCTGAATCAGTGGTTCAGTATGATGAAAATGCTCTTAAGGAGGCACTCAAAGCGACAGGGATCTTTAATGATGAAAAAGCTCCTGTTGATGCAGAACTCAGTGAATATCAGGATGGCGGTTATACAATAATCCCGGAGGATCAGGGAACAACCCTGATTGAGAGCAAGGTTTTGACAGCTGCTGAAAATGCGGTTATCTCTTTGGCAGACATTTTAGATCTGGATGCTGAAGGATGTTATGAAAAACCGAAGATCACATCTGATGATGAGACTTTAAATAAACTGATGACGAACCTTAATCAGTATGTAAAGGTTAAGCTTACTATTTCGTTTGGTGATGAAACAGAAGTAATAGATGGTAATAAGATCGGTGAGTGGCTCGATGTTGATGGAACAAGCGTCAGCATGAATTCTGCATTGGTTAAGGAATATGTTGATTCCTTGGCAAGAGCACATGATACTTTTGGTATCAGCCGTGAGTTTAAGACTACATCTGGAAAGACTATCACGGTATCAGGAGGTGATTATGGTTGGTGGACAGACCGTCCAAGCACAACACAAGCCCTTATCGATGCTATAATCTCCGGACAAAGCGGTGAATTTAAGCCGGTTTATTTTGCTGAAGCAAAGCAGTATGGTGATTCTGATATCGGAAATAGCTATGTAGAAGCGGATCTTGATAATCAGAGAGTATATGTTTATAAGGATGGCGAGCTTGTAGTTCAGACTGATTGTGTATCAGGAAAGGCAACAGCAAGCAGATTTACACCGGATGGAACATATTCCATTACTTATAAAGAGAGAGATGCCACGCTTGTAGGTGAAGGTTATTCTTCGCCGGTAAAGTATTGGATGCCGTTTAATAAAAATATTGGTCTGCACGATGCAAGTTGGAGAAATAAGTTTGGTGGAGATATTTATCTCACAAACGGATCACATGGATGCATAAATCTTCCTACAGCAAAGGCTGCAGAGATTTATGATTATGTTGAAAAGGGAGAAGCGGTTATAGTTTACGGAGGTGTTCAGTCAGCACCGAAACCGGAACTTACAGAGGAAGAAAAACAGCAGCAGCTTTTACAGCAGTTATTGGAGTCCGGATTGATCCCTTCAGCAGATGGAACGACAGGAGAACCAGCGGCAGATAGTGCTGTTGTAGAAGGTGACACAGCAAATACGGAGCAGTGATTGATATATGAGAAAAAAGAATCCGACTTTCCCGGATTCTCCGCGCACGTCGCATCCCAATGCACGTAGTGCATTTTTAATCTTATAGGAATTCAATTGGATTTACTATAGAATTAAAAACAGGCAGCTGGAGATCAGCTGCCTGTTGCTGTATAAGGATAAAAAGATGGAAGAAAGAATCAGAAATTATGGTGCAGATATTTTGAATCATGAGACATACGCAACGCTTGCAACTTATATGCAGCATGGAAATGTAAGTGTCATGGAGCATAGCATGCGGGTTGCGGAAACAGGACTCAGAATAGCTGACTGGATGAAAAAATATAATATAAACTGCCATGAGCGTGAGCTGGTAAGAGGTGCACTGCTTCACGATTATTTTTTGTATGACTGGCATGAGACAACCTTAAAGTATTCTATAAAAAATGGATTTCACGGATTTACACATGCGCGAACTGCGCTAAAAAATGCCAGTAGGGATTATGAACTTAACGAAATAGAAAGAGATATCATAGTAAAGCATATGTTTCCGCTAAATCTCACGGCTGTTCCAGGATGCAGGGAAGCCTGGATCGTGACTATGGCAGATAAATACTGCTCTCTTATGGAGACGCTCACTATGAGAAACGGGATGAATAAGAGACGTAGAAAAAGGAATTTTAGAAATGTATAAAGAGCTAAAAGAGCTTTCACAGTCTGATTATTATCCGTTTCATATGCCGGGACATAAAAGAAATGTTGATGATACTCTTCTTAAGGGAGCATTTCAGCTGGATATTACGGAAATAGACAATTTCGATAATATGCATCATCCTCAAGGAATTATAAAAGAGCTGCAAGAAAGAATGCAGAAGATTTTTGGTGGAGATAAAGTGTACTTTTTGGTAAATGGTTCTTCATCAGGAATATTATCAGCGATTTCTGCAACTGTTCCCAGAGGAGCTAAGATCCTTATGGCAAGGAATAGTCATAAGAGCGCCTATAATGCAGCATACATAAGAGAATTGGATGTCGAATATATTTATCCTGATGAGATAAAAGAATGGGGAATTAATGGTGGTTTTTCTCCGGAAAAGATAGGAGAGGCATTAAATACAACAAAAGGAATACGAGCAGTATTTATTCCTTCTCCGACATATGAGGGCTGTGTATCTGATATCAGAAAAATAGCAGATATATGTCATTCGTTTAATGTTCCTTTGATAGTAGACAGTGCACATGGAGCGCACTTTGGCTTGTATGAGCCGTTTGTCAATGAATGGAATTGTCCGGATGCATCTAAAGAGGGCGCGGATATTGTGATTGAGAGTTTACATAAAACTCTTCCGTCATTTACCCAGACAGCGATGGTACTTATAAACGGAAATCTTGTAGATCAATATTTATTTGAGAGATATTATTCGATATACCAGACTTCAAGTCCTTCATATGTTTTTATGGCTGGTGCTGATAGATGTATGGATATTATCGAAAAAGAAAGCCAGAAACGATTTAAGATTCTTGATAATGAGTTAAAAAGAATTCGTGATATGGCAGCGCATAGAAATAATATCAAAATCATTGGGAGTGAGATCATAGGTAATAATGAAATATATGGCTATGATCCGACAAAGCTTGTTGTTTCAGCAGGAGACATGACAGGCAGGGGACTTTATGATATGTTAAGAGAGGAATATCATATTCAGCCGGAGATGGCACTTGGAAGATATTGTCTCTTAATGACGACATTTATGGACTCCGAAGAAGGCTTGGCGCGTCTCTATAATGCATTGGAGAAAATAAGTGAGAATATATGATGCCATGACGGCAGATAATGAAAAAATTGTTTTTAGAAATTCAGCAGGAAAAACTGCGGCTGATTATATATATGCATATCCTCCTGATATTCCTATAGTAGTTCCCGGAGAGGTGATTACAGAGGAAATCATAAAAAAGGTGGAGAAAATGATAGAACAAGGGATAACCATTATTGGCGTCGATAATGGTGAGTTTTCTTGTGTAAAATGATAGTAAAACATAAGGTGGAAAAATGCAGTGAACAGCATATATATATTGATTGGAAAAAGTTCTTCGGGAAAGGATACTCTGTATCGTGAGTTAATGAGAGATCCTTCACTTAAACTTAGAACCGTGACAGCCTGTACTACCCGTCCGATGAGAGATGGGGAAAAAGAGGGTGTTCAGTATCATTTTGTAACAGAAGATCACTTCCGTGAAATGAAAAATGAAGGTAAGGTCATGGAAGAGAGATGTTATCAGACAGTATACGGTCCATGGTACTATTTTACGGCTATAGATGATAGCTTTATGGAAACAGAAGACATTTTACTGATAGGTACGATAGAGTCATTCTGTTCGATAAGAAAATTCTTTGAAAATAGTACTCTTGAAAAAAAGGTAGTACCACTTTATGTAGAGTGTGACGATAAAAAAAGACTTCTACGTGCTATTGAGAGGGAAAGCGGTAGGGAAGAGCCTCAGTATAAGGAAATGTGCCGCAGATTTGTTGCTGACTGCGATGATTTTTCTGAGGAAAAACTCAGTGAAGCCGGGATCACGGATCGCTTTCAGAATGATGATCTGAAAGAATGTGAGAAAAGTATCTCTGACTACATAAGAGCGAGGGGATAGTAAAAAACCCGAGGGATGAAAGGGGAGCCGGGGTATGGATACAGACATAAGGGTGCAGCAGCTCCAAAAGGCTGCCCAGGTCGAGGGAGCGCAAAAGCCGCAAGGCACATCGGGAGATGATTTTCGTTTTGCTTTGATCAGTCATATTGAGGAAAAAGATCTTCAGGAACGGCTGACATCCATAATGAACGAGATCACGATGCAGGGAAACAGTATAAAAAAACGGAAAGATATCCGTGATATGCGCCGTTATCGAAAGCTGATCAAGGACTTTATGAATGAAGTGCTGAACAGGTCTCACGAATTTAAGAGAGAAAACTTTTTGGATAGACGGGGAAGACACAGGGTATACGGTATTATCAGGCTTATTGATCAAAATCTTGACAGTCTTGCAGAAGAACTTCTTAAGGAGGAAAAGGATAATATCGTAATACTTGGGAAGATAGGAGAGATAGAAGGACTGTTGATCGACCTTCTCATGTAACGAGTGATGTCATCATTTCATGATATAATTGGACAGAAAGAAATTATCGAATACCTGAAAGGTGCTCTCTCAAATAATCAGGTAGCTCATGCCTATCTCTTTGATGGGGAAAAGGGCACAGGAAAGAAAATGATCGCCAGGATTTTTTCTAAGGCACTCCTTTGTGAAAAGGGAGGGGAAGAACCCTGTGGAGAATGTCATTCATGCAAAATGGCAGAGAGTGGGAATAATCCTGATATAATCACAGTGGTCCATGAAAAACCAAATGTGATAAGTGTTAATGAAATAAGAGAGCAGGTCGTAAACGATGTTCAGATAAAACCTTATAGTGGGAAAAAGAAAGTTTACATAATACCAGATGCTCAGCTAATGAATCCTCAGGCACAAAATGCTCTGCTGAAAACTCTTGAGGAACCACCATCTTATGCAGTGATCATGCTTTTATGCGATAATAAAGCGATGCTGCTATCAACTTTGATATCCAGATCCATATGCTTAAGTATGCGGGCTGTTAGTAATGATCTGATAGATAAAATGCTGACTGAAAAGTATCAGATATCAGATTATCAGGCTCAGCTTGCGACTATTTTTGCGCAAGGAAATCCCGGAAAAGCCATACTTTTGTCTTCCAGTGAGGAATTTTTGGAACTGTGGAAGGAAACGCATGAGGTACTTACGCGGATTTCTGCTATGGATGAGGTTCAGATTGCAGAAGCAGCAAGGGAATCTGCGAAGTGGAAAGATCGGAAAAATGATCTCCTGAATCTGATGCTAATATGGTATAGAGATGTACTGCTGATAAAATCCGGAGGAAACAGTGAGCAGCTGATCAACGGAGAAGATGAGAGAGAGATCAGCCGTCAGGCAGATAATTATTCTTTCGAGATGTTGAATAAGATTATCTTACTGATACAGCAGACGGTAAGAAGAATAGATTCTAATGTTAATTTTGAGCTTGCAATGGAGCTCCTCTTTTTACAGATGAAAGGAACCTGAAAAAATGGTTAAGGTAATCAGTGTCAGATTCCAGACGGCAGGAAAGGTTTATTATTTCGCGCCGGGTGAATATGATATAAAAAAAGGTGATCACGTCATCGTAGAAACGGCACGTGGCGTGGAGTATGGAAGAGTAGTATCGGATATCATGGAGATTGAAGAAGAAAATATCGTATCTCCTTTGAAAACAGTGATCCGTATAGCTACTGATGAAGATGAAAAAACTGTACAGAAAAATAAAGAGCGTGAAAGAGAGGCATTTCGGATCTGTAAGGAAAAGATCAGGAAGCATGATCTTGAAATGAAGCTCATAGATGCAGAGTATACTTTTGATAATAATAAGCTTCTCTTCTATTTCACAGCTGATGGAAGAGTAGATTTCCGCGAACTGGTAAAGGATCTTGCAAGTGTATTTCGAACAAGGATCGAACTACGTCAGATCGGTGTTCGTGATGAGACAAAGATACTTGGAGGATATGGACCCTGTGGCAGAGTGCTGTGCTGTCATAGCTATTTAGGAGATTTCTCTCCGGTATCAATAAAGATGGCAAAAGAGCAGAATCTGTCTCTGAATCCTACAAAGATTTCCGGTGTTTGCGGAAGACTCATGTGTTGCCTGAAAAATGAAGAGGAAACATATGAATATCTAAATAAGAATTTGCCGGGACTTGGAGACATCGTTGCATCACCTGAGGGAGACGAGGGATCGGTTGCATCTATAAATGTACTTCGCCAGCTTGTAAAGGTTCTTTTCGATAACGGTGATGAAAAGGAAATCCGTGAGTATCATGCATCTGAACTCACTTTCCTTGCAAAGAAACCGAAAAAGAACAATAATCAGCCAAAGAAAAAGACTGCTGAAGAAAGGGAAGAAGAGGCTCAGTCTGAGGCTCTTGAAAGACTTGAGCAGGAAGAATACGAAAAAACTGTTAAGGAAGAGCGCCAGAATAAAAAGAATATTCAGAAAACTGACAGGAATCCGGACAGAAACAAAGATAATAAGCGAAATGTAAAGGGTGAAGACCGCAATAATCAGGGTCAGAACCGTAATAGCCAGAGAAACCACAATAATCAGAGTCATAGGGATAATAACCGGAAGAATTTTGATAATCAAAATCGCAAAGATGGTCGAAATAATAACCGTGGCGGTCAGAATCGTAATTATCGTGGCAATCAGAATGGAAACAACGTAAATAATGGAAAAAACAGTGAGGAGAGACATAGTGAGCAGTCTGACTGATGTACCGCTTAAAGAGGGCGAGCGCTTTGATGATCTCCAAAGAAACGGGTATGAGATAATTCAGAATCCGGCAAGATTTTGCTTTGGCATGGATGCAGTTCTTCTGTCAGGCTTTGCCGGAGTTCCCGAAGGGGGAACTGTACTGGATCTTGGGACCGGAACAGGAATAATACCAATACTCCTTTCTGCAAAGACTTCCGGTTCTCATTTTACCGGTCTTGAAGTCCAGCCAGAGAGTGCAGATATGGCACGTCGAAGCGTTATCCATAATAACCTTACTGAAAAAATTGATATTGTTCAGGGTGATATCCGGGAGGCAGCGAATATTTTCAGCGCTGCTTCTTTTGATACTATTGTAAGTAATCCACCCTATATGACAGGCGGACATGGTCTCGTAAATCCTGAGGCTCCGAGAGCGATAGCCAGACATGAGATCCTTTGTACACTGGAAGATGTGGTAAAGGCAGCGGCTACGCTGGTAAAGCCGGGCGGAGCATTTTATATGGTCCATCGTCCGTTCAGACTGGCAGAAATTTTTTCTGTGATGCAGAAATATAAATTAGAGCCTAAGCGTATGAGACTTGTGTATCCCAATATGGAAAAAGAACCGTCAATGGTACTTATAGAGGGAAGACGGGGAGGTAAACCGAGGATCACGGTAGAAAAGCCTTTGATCATATATGATGAAAACGGAAAGTACACAAAAGAGATTCTTGAAACTTATGGATATTGATCATATGTAGTTTTGAACCTTACATCATTTTTAAAGAAATAATAATAGAATCTTAAACCCGATATGATACATTACAGGAAAGGAATATATGAGCGGAACGCTTTTTCTATGTGCGACACCGATCGGAAATCTGAATGATATGACACCACGTGTGGTGGAGTGCTTGAAGAATGCTGATCTGATCGCTGCAGAAGATACCAGAAACAGTATGAAACTCATGAGTCATTTTGATATTCATGTGCCGATGACGAGTTATCATGAGTTTAATAAATATGATAAGGCGGATGAACTGATCCAAATCCTTATGGATGGGAAAAATATAGCACTTATCACGGATGCAGGGACACCGGCAATATCCGATCCCGGAGAAGTATTGGTAAGTAAATGTGCAGAAGTTGGAATACCGGTAACTTCACTACCAGGAGCATCTGCGGTGATCACTGCGCTTACGCTCTCCGGACTATCCACCAGAAGATTTTCTTTTGAGGGATTTTTATCACAGGATAAAAAAGAAAGAAAGTATATCCTGTCAGAAATAAAAGAAGAAATGCGAACGATGGTACTTTACGAGGCACCGCATCATCTGAAGGCAACACTTTCAGATCTGTATGAAGTACTTGGAGACAGAAAGATCGCCCTTTGCAGAGAGCTTACAAAAAAGCATGAGGAAATCCAGAGGACGACGATATCGTCGGCTATAGCATATTATGAGGAAAATTCTCCCAGAGGAGAATATGTGCTGGTGATAGAAGGAAAAAGCAGGGAGGAAAAAGAGGCTGAAGCACAGGCTGAGTATGAAAATCTCTCTATCGAGGATCATGTACAGAGATATATAAATCAGGGGATGGACAAAAAAGAGGCCATGAAAGCCGCAGCAAAAGACAGGGGTGTTTCCAAAAGGGATATTTATCAGGCACTTCTAAAATAGGAGGACATGATATGAAAAAAAGGTGGTTATCAGGGATAATGGCAGGGATCTTTTTAACAGGGATGCTTGGAGGCTGTACGGATAAGGGCGCATCTGTTGTTGAAAATAAACCAACCGAAAGTTCACAGGAGTCATCCGAAAGCGCTGAAATACCTTCTGAGAGCCCGGAAAGCATGACAGAAGAAGCTGAGAGTACAGAGGCTCCGGCTGAGGCTACAGAGGAGGTAAAGGAAACTGTGGAGATACAGCCTGTAAGTGACTCGATCAATACAGATGGATGGTCGAGCCTTAAAACATCCGTTAATCTTGTGAATTGGGATCTCTATCTTTATGAAGGACAGGATAAAAATGTTTTTTATTCACCGTTTAGTATAGTATCTGCTATGGGACTTACTGATCTCGCTGCAAAGGGAGAAACGAAGGAGCAGATAGAAAAGGCTCTGCATATAGATGATCCAGAGGCGTTTCGTCAGGAAATGATGAGTTATCTGGCGAAAAACAAGGAATCTGATACAACATATTTCCGTTCTGCAAATGCAATATGGCTGAGTGATCAGTTGGTTCTTTCAGATTCATCAAAGACAGATTTCTTTGAGCCTGCAACAAAATATTTTGAGGGATTTTCAGGCCAGCTTGATTTTCAGGGAGATCTTGAAAAATCAAAAGAAACGATAAAGGACTGGGTTAGTGACAACACCGACGGATTTATTGATAATTATGATTCGTCTGTGACAGAAGATACATTTGCGGATATAATGAATGCCATTTATTTCTATGGCGAGTGGAAGAACAAGTTCAAGGCCGAGGATACGGTTGATGGAGAATTCCATGGTATAAACGGAGATACCACTGAAAAGATGATGAAGCTGAGTGGTAAAAATATGTCGTATCTGGCTGATAAAGACGGAATAACGGCACTTGCAGTACCATACTCGGATGGAAATCTTGAAATGGATATAATGATGTCAGCAGATGAAAGCAAGACGATCAATGATGTATTTGATCCCGCAAAAGCTGATGAGATCCTTGATGCGTTGGATAATGCTGATGAAGCAAAGCTTGGAACTTTTAGACTTCCAAAATTCTCTATGGATGCGAAATTTAATAATCTGTCGGAAATATTTAAGTCATGGGGAATGGATGCAGCATTTTCTGACAGTGCTGATTTCACAGGACTTGCGGACAAGATGTATATCTCTGACATAGCTCATCAGGCAAAGTTAGAAGTTGATGAGGAAGGAAGCAGAGCAGCAGCGGTAACAGAAGTGACGCTTGGTATTACAAGTATCCAGATGCCTGAGGACGAAGTGGATTTCATAGTAGATCGTCCATTTGTATTTGTTATAAGGGATAAAGAGAATGGGCTTATCCTGTTTACAGGACGCATAAATAACCTGGGGAAATAATAACTAGAGTTATTTATGATTCCTCAGCTGAGTGAGATTCTTTATTTTATGTTAAAAATGTCTTTAAAAGTGTGATTTTCCGCGTAAAATAAGGGTTTTTCCTTGACAATGTTCAATAAAACGTATATAAATATGATTAGCGATTGTAACATCGTCCAAAAATCCGAAAACTCAAGTAAGAGGAGGAGTTCAAAATGAACAAGACAGAGTTAGTAGCTGCTATTGCTGATAAGGCAGGTTTATCTAAGAAGGATGCCGAGGCTGCTGTAAAGGCTTTTACAGAGACAGTATCTGCACAGCTCAAGAAGGGTGACAAAGTTCAGCTCGTTGGTTTCGGTACTTTTGAAGTATCCAAGAGAGCAGCAAGAGAAGGAAGAAATCCGCAGAGCGGCGAAGTTATGAAGATTCCGGCTTCAAAGGCTCCGAAGTTCAAGGCTGGTAAGGCTCTGAAGGATCTCGTAAACAAGAAATAATTATTGTTTACATAATATTAAATGATATGAGGAGGTGGCCTGAAGGTCATCTCCTTTTTTAACTTATAGGAAATTCCGTTGGAATTTCTATAATATTTGGCATATTGTTAACAAGAATGGAGGGTAATGAAATGAGACTTGATAAATACTTAAAGGTTTCGAGACTGATCAAGCGACGCAGCGTAGCAAATGAGGCTTGTGATGCAGGACGTGTAACGATAAATGAAAGACAGGCAAAGGCAGGGACAGATGTTAAACCCGGGGATATAATAGAGATTACCTTTGGAAACAAAACAGTAAAGGTCAGAGTTCTTGCTGTCGAGGAAACAGTAAGAAAAGAAGACGCTGAAAAGCTGTTTGAGTATGTTTAAGATCACCCCTTTGTCAATAAAATTTTGTGCACAATATTCAAACAAACGATTGATTTTGTCTGATAATTTATGTATTATTTAAATGTCTATATCGATATGGGGAAAGGGGATAAAATGAGCAGGAAAGTACCGGCTTATAAAAGAAAAAAACAGAATAAGATGGCCTGTGTACTTATTACTGCTGTTGTAACCATGCTCCTTACGGTAGTGGCCATAGATGGAGTCAGGCTCACTCAGAAACAAAATGACTATGTGGCGCAGGCAGCGGAACTGCAGTCACAGATAGATGCTGAAAATAAGCGAACAGAAGAACTTAAGGAATTATCTAAGTATACAAAGACCAAGAAATTTGCGGAGGAAGTTGCCGAAGATAAACTTGGGCTTGTTCATGATGGAGAAATAATATTTAAGCCGGATGACAAAAAGTGAAAAGGCAGAGCGGTTTATACGCACGCATAATATGATATCGTCCGGCGACGTAGTGGTCGCCGGTGTTTCAGGAGGAGCAGATTCAATGTGCCTCCTTTTTTTGCTTTCAGAATTGCAGGAAAAACTTGAGTTTAAGCTGAAGGTAATACATGTAAACCATGGGATACGCGGTGAAGAGGCTGACGAAGATGAAAAATATGTAGTCAGCATATGTAAAGAAATGGGTATTCCGTGTGATGTTGTTAAAAGCGACATACCAAAACTCGCCAGAGAAAAGCACCTTACGGAAGAAGAAGCAGGAAGGCTTGTCAGATATGAAGCATTTGAAAAAAGCGGAGCTGACAGGATCGCGGTAGCTCATCATGCGGATGATGTGGCGGAAACCATGCTTTTTCAATTATTTCGTGGAAGTGGGCTAAAAGGCGCCGGAGCTATACGTCCCGTGCGGGATAAGATAATAAGACCGTTATTGGGATTTACACGGGCAGAAATAGAAGAGTATTGTAAAAGCCGATATATAAAATGGCGGACAGATGCAACAAACCAGGATGTCGAGATATCTAGAAACAGGATTAGAAATGTGATACTGCCGGAAGCAGAAAAAATAAATCCCGGAGCGGCGGTCCATTTGGCGGAAACAGCCGAAAGGCTTCGCGCGGCGGAGGATTTTATAGCTGAAAAGGCAGATGAAGTTTATAGAGAAAATGTCCGGGAAACTGAGGGATGCACAGTATTGTCTCTTGGAAACATACATCCGGGGATACTGTGTGAGTATGTTATAAAGCATTGCATAGCTGTCACAGCAGGCTCTGAAAAAGACATAACAGCAGTTCATGTTAAGGACGCAATGGAACTGATGGATGGTCAGAGCGGAAAAGGAATAGATCTGCCGTATGATGTCAGAGTAAGGAAAGAATTTGATAAACTGATATTTGAAAAAAATATTCAAAAAGACAGTAAAAATTGGAAAGACAGTGGAAATAAGGTAATCTCTGTACCCGAAAACGGGAAAATATACATAGAAAACGGAGAATGTTGGTTTTTTGAGACAGAATCCATAAGTGCAGAAAAATGCCTTGAAATTGAGAAAAATCCATCAGTTATACCGGTTGATTCATATACTAAATGGTTCGATTATGATAAAATCAAAGGTACTGTAGTTTTACGAACCAGGCTGCCCGGAGATCGTATAGCGATACGAGGCGGACACAGAAAGATAAAGGATATTTTTATTGAAAAAAAGGTACCGGCAACTGAAAGAGACAGGATGATTCTTTTAACAGACGGATCTGAGATAATATGGATACCCGGAATCCGCATGAGTGAAGCGTATAAGATAACAGGTGCAACTAGGAAAGTTTGGAAAGTGAGTAAGAAAAATGGCTGATAAGATCAATGTCATGTTTACTGAGGAGCAGATCACCGATCGAATTAAGGAACTTGGAGCTCAGATCAGTAAGGAATACGAAGGCAAGGAAGTAACCCTTATCTGTATCTTAAAGGGTGCGTCCGTATTTGCATGTGAGCTGGCAAAGCGCATTACTGTGCCGGTTCAGATGGAATTTATGCGTGTATCCAGCTATGGAAACGAAACTGTTTCCAGTGGTGTAGTAAAGATCATACAGGATCTCGATGAGCCTATTCGCGGAAAGAATGTCATTGTTGTAGAAGATATAATCGATACAGGACGTACAATGCACTATCTACTGGAGATCCTTCAGCACAGAGGACCGGAGACACTTAAGCTCTGCACACTTCTCGACAAGCCGGATCGCCGTGTTACAGAAGTGAAAATGGATTATAATGGATTTGTAATTCCGGATGAATTTATCGTTGGATATGGTCTGGATTATGCAGAAAGATATAGAAATCTTCCCTACATTGGGGTTGTAACACCGGACGGAGAGTAACGAGCCGGCGCATATTACAGGAGGGGACTGATTGAGCAAGTCGAATAACAGAAATATCATCGTATATCTACTGATCATTCTGGCAGTACTGCTGCTGGTATTTACGATGACAAACAGATGGCGTGACAATGAAAACTACAGCTATGCGCAGTTTGAACAGGATCTGAATGAGGGTAATAAGATCGCGTCGATAGAACTGCACCCATATTCGGAAACACCGACGGGAGCTGTACAGGTAACGCTCAAGACAGGGGTAACAAAGACACTTTACGTGTCGGATATCACCGAAGTTGAGAATGAGCTGAAAACCGCATTTCCACTGTATACTTCAGCAGAAGTATCGAGAGAAAACTGGTTTTTTGCCTATGCACTTCCAATACTGCTGGCATTTGCAGTAGTATTTGTGGTGATCGCTCTGATGAATACGCAGTCAAATAATTCCGGCGGCGGAAAGATGATGAATTTCGGAAAGAGCAGAGCGATAAAGACCATGGCAGGTGACATCAAAGTAACATTTGGAGATGTTGCCGGTCTGGAAGAAGAAAAAGAGGATCTGGAAGAAATAGTAGATTTCCTTAAAAGTCCGAAGAAATACATATCTGTCGGAGCTCGTATTCCTAAGGGTGTACTGCTCGTAGGACCTCCCGGAACAGGAAAAACTCTGCTTGCAAAGGCCGTAGCAGGAGAAGCGGGAGTACCGTTCTTCTCGATCTCGGGTTCTGATTTCGTTGAAATGTTTGTAGGTGTCGGTGCATCACGAGTGCGTGATCTTTTTTCTGAAGCAAAGAAAAATGCACCTTGTATCGTATTCATCGATGAGATCGATGCGGTGGCAAGACGCCGTGGAACAGGTCTCGGTGGCGGACACGATGAAAGAGAGCAGACTCTGAACCAGCTCCTCGTAGAGATGGATGGATTCGGAGTTAATGAAGGAATCATCGTAATGGCTGCTACAAACCGTGTAGATATCCTCGATCCCGCTATCATGCGTCCGGGTCGTTTCGACCGTAAGGTAGCAGTAGGCAGACCGGATGTAAAGGGCAGAGAGGAAATACTCGGAGTACACGCAAAGAATAAGCCGCTCGGAGATGATGTAAACCTGAAACACATCGCTCAGACAACGACCGGATTTACCGGAGCTGATCTCGAAAACCTCCTTAATGAGGCTGCGATCGAGGCAGCAAAGGAAGACCGCAGATTTATCAAACAGGGAGATATCCAGAAGGCATTTATCAAGGTTGGTATCGGAGCCGAGAAGAAGAGTAAGGTCGTAAGTGAAAGAGATAAGCGTATAACAGCTTATCACGAGTCAGGACATGCGATACTTTTCCACCTCTTAAAGGATGTTGGTCCGGTTTATTCAATCTCGATCATACCTACAGGTGTAAGTGCAGCAGGATATACAATGCCTCTTCCGGAGAAAGATGAAGAGTTTATCACCAGAGGAAAGATGCTGGATGAAATAACAGCTGATCTTGGCGGACGTGTCGCTGAGGAACTTTTCTGTGATGATATAACAACAGGCGCTTCACAGGATCTCAAAGTAGCGTCCAGAACAGCTAGAGCTATGGTAAAGAAATACGGTATGAGTAACCGCCTCGGTCTCGTAAGCTATGATGATGATGACGGCGAAGTATTCATAGGCCGTGATATGGCTCATCCAAAGGATCATTCTGAGGAAGTGGCGGGAGAAATTGATAAGGAAGTACGTTCGATCCTTGACAGCTGCTATGAAAGAGCAAAGAAAATGATCGAAGAGCATAAGGATGTTCTGATCCGTTGCGCAGAGGAACTCTTAAAGAAAGAAAAACTTACAAAGGACGAGTTTGAGGCACTTTTCAATGAATCTGATAGTGGTTCAACAGATCCAATGAGTGAGGTATTTGGATTATAAATCGTCATTTTTACCAAAAAATGAGTGACGCTTTTGTAAAATTTGTGGAGTATACTTCTTGTTGATTTTATTGGGCAGTGCTATATTATAGCTGTACCCCCCAATACATGATATAGTTTAACAACTATACCCCATAAGAAAGAAATACCTTCTCCAAAATCGCCAGTCTTCCCGGACTGGCGATTTTACTTTATACCATCTATAATGAACGAAGTGGGTCGTATATCTGACAATACATAAAGGGCTAACTTTTTTGAACTGAGTTTAGAGAGAAGGAGAAACAATGGTACTGAATTTTATCGAGGGACGTAGCAGGATAACTGAGGCAAAGACAGGGAAAAACGGCGTACCCTATCTCACATTTAAGCCCTTTGAAAACATGAAATGGCTCAGAAACGGCTTTTCGACCAGAGATGGTGGAGTAAGTGAAGACATTTTCAAATCTATGAATCTCGCCCACAATCGTGGAGATAAACCCGAAAATATAGTAGAAAATTTTAAGCGTATCGGTGAGGCGATGGAGATGCCTGCCGAAAATATGATATATGCCCAGCAGACTCATACATCCACAGTTATGAGGGTAGATCATACCAGATGTGGTATGGGTATCATAAGGGAAAGGGATTTTCATGATGTAGACGCTCTCGTCACAAATGACCCCGGTGTAGTGTTGGTAACAGGACATGCTGACTGCATACCGCTTTATTTTGTGGATCCGGTCCATAAGGCTATCGGACTTGCACATGCAGGATGGAGAGGAACGGTCGATAATATTGCAGCTGCAGTCATCCGCGAGATGAACAGTGCATATAAGACAGATCCGGAAGAACTGACAGCAGTGATCGGACCTGGTATATGCGGCAGATGTTATGAAGTCGGAGATGACGTAGCATCAGTATTCAGAAGAAAGTATGATACAAAGGTGATCCGTACAAAGATAAATACTCCGGGAAAATACATGCTGGATCTTCATCTGGCAAACATGTTTAATATGCAGAGAGCCGGTGTTTTGGCAGAAAACATATATGTAAGTGACCTCTGTACTATGGAAAATCCGGAAGTGCTTTTCTCTCACAGGGCTACTGAGGGAAAACGCGGTGGTTGTTGTGCATTTCTTGAAATAGTGTGATATTATAATATTTACGCTTTAACGAATTGCATTGATGAATTGCTAAAAATAACTGCATTTGCAGCTTGAGAAGGAGAAATCATACATGCAAAAAGGAAGAGCAGAGCTTACGGAGAGCGATGTAAGAAAGATAGAAGCTGAGATCGAGGATCGTAAGCTGAATAAACGTCCGGCACTCATAGCAGAAGTACAGGAAGCAAGAGCACAGGGGGATCTGAGCGAGAACTTTGAGTACTATGCAGCTAAAAAGGCTAAGAATGAAAATGAAGGTCGGATAAGGTATCTGGAGCGTATGCTCCGTACGGCAACGATCGTGACTGATAAATCCGCAGAGGACGAAGTAGGAATGAATAACTTCGTAAATGTGGAATTTATGGATGATCATTCGACAGAGCGATACAAGATCGTTACCAGTATCCGCGGAAACTCTCTGAAAAACTATATAAGCATCGAATCTCCTATAGGAAAAGCCCTGATGGGGCATAAAGAGGGAGATGTTTGCCATGTGGAAGTCAGAGATGACTATGGATATGATATAAAAATATTGAGTATCGAAAAAACAAATGATGACTCAGAGGATGAATTAAAGAAGTACTAAGTAGAGGCTAAAATGTCACAGAAAAGAAATGCATTCCGGGAAGGCTTAAAAGACGGACTTCCCATATGTCTTGGGTATCTTGCGGTTTCGTTTGCATTTGGAATACAGGCTGTCTCAACAGGATTGTCAGTATTTCAGTCAACATTGATCTCGCTTACCAATCTTACAAGTGCCGGTCAGTTTGCCGGTCTGGGTATAATCGCGGCTAGTGGGAGTTTTTTAGAAATGGCAGGTGTGCAGTTTATCATAAATTTGCGATATATGCTCATGAGCGCGGCCATTTCACAGAAGCTGTCACCGGAAGTATCGACCTTGAAACGACTCGGAATCGCATTCGGAATGACAGATGAAGTATTTGGAATAAGTGCAGCACGTCCCGGTATGCTGGAACCTGCTTATTCCGCAGGAGCAATACTAATAGCAATGCTTGGATGGACGCTTGGAACATTTCTCGGAGCATATTCCGGAGAAATATTGCCGGCAGGACTTATAAGTGCTCTCGGAGTTGCATTGTATGGAATGTTTATTGCAATCGTGATCCCGACGGCGAGAGATGATAAAAATATAATGATCACAGCACTGGCAGCGGTACTCCTGTCATCGGTATTTACATTCGCGCCGGTATTAAATACGATCTCATCAGGATTTAGGATCATTATTGTAACCGTGGTTTCAGCAGGAGTCGCAGCGGTATTATTCCCTGTAGATGATGCAGAGGAAGGAGCCTGCTGTGAATAACGTATATATCTATATCCTGGTAATGGCAGTTGTGACCTATCTTATCAGAGCGCTTCCGCTGACTCTTATCCGTAAGGAAATAAAAAGTCCTTTTATCAGATCTTTTTTATACTATGTGCCCTATGCTACATTATCTGCGATGACCGTACCTGCAATTTTTTATGCTACAAAAAATATCTGGTCGGCAGCGGCAGGCTTTGTGGTAGCACTGCTCCTCGCATATATGAGGAAGAGTCTCCTCACTGTTGCGGCAGGAGCATGTACCGCAGTATTTTTAATAGAACTTTTTATGGTATAAAGTGTACTTATATTTAAGAGGGAAATATTTTTATTGGATAGCCGGCTATAAAGAGGGAATCGAGGATAAATATTGGATTTTCAGAGTGAATTTGGATCAAATCTTCAAATACTAAAATATATGATAGGGATGCGGCCTATATTTGACTATAAGGCACTTTACGCGGATCCAACGGAGAACTTTGTGTCTCCACCTGATCCGGAGCCTTATACACAGGTCACATTCCGTTTTCGCACGGCAGCAGATAATGTAGATCGTGTATATCTGGTGTCGGGAGAAAAACGTATCCCCATGAAGACGTCAGGAATAGTTGGTGAATTTGAGTATCACGAAGCGCAGATGGAGATCGGTGGAGAGATACTTTACTACTACTTTGAGATAATATCCGGGCGGGTTCGTGTATTTTTTGACCAGCGAGGTGTGAAAAAGGATGATAACAGCCTCGTGAAGTTTACTGTAGTTCCCGGTATTCATACTCCGGACTGGAGTAAAGGCGCTGTAATATACCAGATCTATACTGACAGATTTTATAATGGCGATCCTTCAAATGATGTTTTAAACAGGGAATACTATTACCTCGGAGGTTATTCTGAGCATGTGGAAGAGTGGAACAGCCCTGTGAGTACAATGGATGTACGGCGTTTCTACGGTGGAGATCTTGCAGGAGTATTAAAAAAGCTGCCGTATCTGCAGGAACTCGGTGTAGAAGTCATTTATTTCAATCCATTATTCGTTTCACCGTCAAACCATAAATATGATATACAGGATTACGATCATATAGATCCTCATCTCGGTGTCATTATAGATGACGGTGGAGATCTGCTTAATAGCGGAAGCACGGAAAATAAAGATGCGTCACGCTATATCAGACGAGTGACCAGCAAAAAAAATCTGGAAGCAAGTAATAAACTTTTTGCGCACCTTGTAGAAGAATGTCATAAGGTTGGTATAAAAGTCATTATCGATGGTGTATTTAACCATTGTGGTTCCTTTAATAAGTGGCTCGATCGTGAAGAAATCTATGAAGGTCAGAAAGATTATGACAGCGGAGCTTACGTATCTGAGTACAGCCCGTATGTGGACTTCTTTGACTTTTCGGATGAGACAGCATGGCCGGAAAATCCAACCTATGATGGCTGGTGGGGACATGAAACGCTGCCAAAGCTTAATTATGAAAACTCGAGCAGACTTTGTGAATATATTCTCCGGATCGCAGCTAAATGGGTGTCCCCTCCGTATAATGCAGACGGATGGCGTCTCGATGTGGCAGCGGATCTCGGACATTCGCCGGCGTTTAACCATCAATTCTGGAAGTTTTTCAGACAGGCAGTTAAAAAAGCAAATCCCGAAGCAGTGATCCTGGCGGAGCATTATGGAGATCCTTCGCAGTGGCTGGGGCACGGCGAATGGGATTCTATCATGAACTATGACGCCTTTATGGAACCGGTAACCTGGTTTCTTACCGGCATGCAGAAGCATTCCGATGAGTATAGAGAAGACCTGCTGAATAATCCGGATGCATTTTGGTCAAGCATGATCTTCTGTAGTGCCCGTATGCCGATATCATCACTTTTTTCTGCTATGAATGAGTTATCAAATCATGATCATTCGAGGTTTTTAACGAGAACCAACCATCTGGCAGGCAGACTCGGAGCATATGGACCAGAGGATGCGGAAAAGGGTGTTAACAAAGCGGTCATGAGGGAAGCGGTAGTAATACAGATGACCTGGGTCGGATGTCCGACCATTTACTATGGTGATGAAGTAGGAATGTGCGGTTTCACTGATCCCGATAACCGCAGACCGTTTCCGTGGGACGATCAGGATGTGGAGCTTTTTGATTTCCACAGAGCATGTATCCGAATTCACAAGGAAAATCCTGAGCTCAGGACAGGAAGTCTCATGAGACTCGCAGGAAAGACAGGAGTGATCGCATACGCACGGTTTAACAGGCACAATGTCAGTGTGATCGCCGTTAATAATAATAATCATAGAGAAGATATAGATCTCGATGTATGGAGAACAGGCATACCGGCAGAAAGCGTGCTGAAGCGCGTAATGTTGTCTACGGATCAGTCTTTTACAACTGAACCGTATAATATTCCGGTACATGGAGGAAAGCTGCATCTGTCTCTGCCGCCGACGAGTGCCATCATAGCTAAGGCAAGTTATGGTGATAAAAAACTTACGGAAAAAGAGATGCATCCTATCTGGGAGCGAAGAAGAGGTCGCAGAGGAAAGATGCGGATAAAAGGCCGATAAATAGTGGAAAAAACTTAAGTTTTTATTGCACATTTTTGTGTGTTATGCTATATTAATTGGTGTTTGACACAAGCTGGGATGGCTGACTGGATTAATACAGCGGTTATCTTAGGAGACCGGTGTCAAACATGATAAAGGAGCCGGCGTGGCGGAATAGGCAGACGCCCGGGACTTAAAATCCCGTGGGTAGTGATACCCGTGCCAGTTCGATTCTGGTCGCCGGCAGTAATGTGTATGGCTGTAAGCTTAGATTTTATCTGAGTTTGCAGCCTCTTTCTTTATTTGATACATTTGGTACAAATCAGTACAATTTTGGTAAAAGTCAGAAGACATCAGCATTTGAATGATTTGAATTGCATACAATGATATACATAAAACATGTATATTTATTTAGCGGATGCTTAATGCATTCATGAGCTGATCTTCAATATTCTTAGGTTCTTCCACTGTTTCATTGATATAATGCTCCGTCATAGCTCTATTTGAGTGTCCTAAAGTTTTCTGAAAATATGCAGTTTCTACTCCTGCAGACTTCAATGTTGATGCAACAGTGAAACGTAACTTGTGGCTGGACTTGTAAGGAACACCTGCATCATTACAGTATTTCCTAAGACGTTCATTAAATGTATCATTGTTGATGGTTCTACCATGGCACATAAAGAGATATTCCCCATCAGGGTTAATCTCGTGAGCTTTCTTAATGATTTCTACAGCCTCAGGGACAAGATAGATATCTCTTACAGAGTAGTGAGCATTACCTTTGGGAATTTTTTCATTAATATGCCTGGGAGCCTTCTTTACCTTCAGATGTGTCATATCAACAGAAAACAAGAAGGAGAAGCAGAGATAATGACAATAGAAGAAGTGTTAGCTAAAGAAGAAAAACAGATCTTTGATAGAAAAAGTATTCACATAAAACCTGCTGATTTATCAGATACTCTTTGCGCCTTTGCAAATGCTGATGGTGGAACCGTAGCCATTGGTATATCTGATAAACACCGCCGAATAGAAGGCGTAGATTATTATACAGAGCAGTTAAATGAGATTCTACGTACACCGATAGATTTTTGTAATCCAACAATTCCAGTAACTACGGAAATGGTGGAATGCATTAATAGCGAGGGTAAGCCAGACCATGTCCTTTTAATGCATATTGAAGCAAGTCCACAGTTTCACGCTAATCAGGCAGATGATGCATTTATCCGTGTAGGTGATAAAAGCAAAAAGCTTAATTTTGAAGATCGTATGGCTTTGATGTATGCAAAAGGAGTCCGCTATTATGAGGATGAACCGGTTGCTGATGCTACAATTGAAGATTTAGATCTTGATTTTGTTAGAGATTACTGCAAGAAGATAAGGTATTCTAAATCACCTGAGGAATATCTTAGAGAAAACAAAAAATTCATTACTGTAAAAGATGGAAAGGAAAGAATTTCTGTAGCAGCTATATTACTGTTTGGTAAAAATCCACAGGATTACTTTCCACGAGCGTTTATAAGGTTTATCAGATATGATGGTACAGAAGCAAAAGTTGGTAAGAACATGAACGTTGTTAAGGATGTTATCTTTGAAGGACGCATTCTTGACCAGGTGGAGAAGGCTGTTGAATACATAAAGATACAAATGAAAGAAAAGACGTATCTTGGCCATGATGGTATTTTTGTCACGGAGGAAGAGTACAGTGAATTTGTACGTACTGAGATTGTAGTTAATGCTGTAACTCACCGTGATTATGGTATAAAGGGTACTGACATACAGATAAAAATGTTTGATGATCGCCTCGAAGTAGATAGTCCTGGTACTTTTGCAGGAATGGTAAAAAAAGAAAACATACGTTATACACATTTTTCAAGAAATCCGAAAATAGCTGCTTTCCTTAAGGATTTTGATTATGTCAAGGAATATGGAGAAGGTGTGGATCGTATGTGCGAGGAGCTGGAAGCTATCGGTCTTCCTGATCCTGTGTTTGATAACAATACCTTTATACTTAAAACGACGATAAAGAGCGCGGCCTATCAAACGTTGCCGATTGATATGCCCAAAGTTGCTGATTTGGATCAAAAGTTGCCGATTGATACAGCTAAATCTACCGATTCAGTCATAAACGGCAATGATGAACTCAAAAATCTGCCGATTAAGTTATCAGAACAATCTTTTATGCAGATGTATTCGAATAAAGGATATAACGAACCTACTATTTTAAACTTACGGAATATATATAATCAGGTAGAGGTAAATCAGATATTCGGTTCTTCCTATATTGTGAAAATTCTTGATTGTTCAGAAAGAACTGCAAGAAATCTTCTTACAAAGCTTAAAGAAATGGGTGCCGTGATAACAGTTACTGGGAAAGGAAAGGGAATGTATCGCTTCAAATATACAGAGGAAATTTGAAGAGCTATACAATACAAAGGAATTTGGTACATAGAATGAGAGAGCAATTGAGCTTTTGCAAAAAATGGCCTTAGGTGCCCTCTTGATATGATAGTAGGAGAAGATCGGAAATGAAGAAGAAAAAGCAAAGGATAAAGAGAAAAAAGGTAGAAGAGAAGAAGGAGCTGATCCAACTTACAGATCTGCAATGGAGGATAGTAGTTGCAGTTGAAGCAGCTGTGCTGTGCATTCTTAATTTTGTCAGGCTGTTTGATAATTCCTTTTGGGGAGATGAAGGCTTTTCTATACGTCTGATGAAGCTTGGACTAGGAGCGATGATCAAAGCCACTGCAGAGGATGTGCATCCACCTTTTTATTATATGTTCGCTAAGATAATATACGGTCTGTTTGGAAGTCATGGCTGGGTATTTCATCTGACTGCGTTCATCCCATATGTGCTCATTCTGATTTTTTCCTGCACCTTGATATATAACTCTTTTGGAAAAGAAACGGCGTTTTTGTTCAATATACTTGCTTCGCTTCTGGATCATTCGAAGACATATATTATGGAAGTAAGGATGTATGAGCTGGGCGCTCTATTAATGCTGATCTCGGCATATGCTTTTCTTTGCATCATGGAAGATAAAGAAAGCAAAAAAAATTATGTGATTTTTGTTATTGCATCACTTGGAGCTGCATACACTCATTACTATTGTGTGATTTCAGTAGCTGTTTTCTATCTGGCATTGATATTCCTGGCTGTGAGAAAAAAGCTGAGTTGGAAAAAAGTTATATTGGTATGTTTGATTACTGTAATAGGATATATGCCTTGGTTTATGACCATGCTTCAGACGGCCAGACAGGTCACCAATGATTTCTGGCTTAAAAGCGCGCCGAGGTTTTTAGGGAGTATTCTTTATCTGTTCTCCGCAGATAAGCTTTTTTATTCATTTTTTATGTTCGTAACAACCCTGGTTTTATCTGCAGCAGCCTTTATAAGGTCAAAGGACAATTTCAGGCTGCTTCCATTGCTGCTTTCGTCACTGGTTACAATTGCTTTCGGGTTGATTATATCTGCGGTGTACAGACCGGTATATTTACTTAGGTACTTATACCCTTCGGCCATTGTTTTTTGCCTTGCTTTATGTATTGCTGTATCAAAGACAAAAAGAAAAATGGAATACACTATTATACTGTCAGCGATAACATTGATGGTATGTATACCGGCATATATCAATACTGTTAAAACTGAAAAATATAAGGATCTGAGATGTACAGAAGCTTGTCAGAAGGTTAAAGAAAATATACATCCGGGAGATGTCGTATTGACAAACAATACTTTCATAGGGTGGACGATATTTGAGTATTATTTTCCTGATCTGACCTGTATAAGTGATGTTTCCGCAGGCTACAGTGATTTTGAAGAGGGAAAAAACTATTATCTGATGTGGAAAAATGATATTTCCGATGATGAGAAAAACTGGCTTTCAGGCTACGGTTTTCAGCCTGAGAAGATCATGGAAAACGGAAGTGTCGGAGAGACAGATTTTCAACTGTACAGATTAAACAAACAGGTTCAATAAGGCGAAGAATCGCAACGATGAAACCATTAGGGACGGGGTTAATAGGTCATAGAAATGACCATATAACCCCGTCCCTTAGTGTTCCTAAATATTCATGTGCCGTCACTCATTCCATATATCCTACAATACAGCTTTTTTTACAGAAGCATATCCCATAGGCGTGGGAGCCGATGTAGCCGTCTTCTAATATGCCATCTGCATAGTTTTTTTCTTTTATCTGCGTCAGAGCTTCTTCAAGTCCGGCATCCATTTCGTTGAATTTTTTCCGTGCCTTAAATTCAAAAATATAGGCGGGATCCTTAGGTCTGTCGGGGTAAAGGATGATGTCAGGCCGTCCGTCACCGCTTTCACGATTGGACTTTGGTACATATCGCGGAACACTGTATAGCAGCGAGAGCATGAGACCATGGTAGAAGCTTTCTGAACTGTCGAAAGTGCTTATAGTCTTTTCGAGTAGATCGTTAAGGAAAGTTTCCATTTTTTCGGTATCCCCGCTGGTAACAGCCTTTTGAAAGTCTGTAAGGTCGGTAGATCTGACGGCATTTTCGAACCAAAGTCTTACCTGATGGTCATATATAGATGCTATCTCGCGATTTGGGATTTTCATAGTCATAAAAATGTCATTACCGACTTTCCGCTCGGAAACTTTTCTCATATAACCTGTGAAGAACAGAAAATTCCACAGATTATCAGGTTCAGCATAAATATCATCGTAGGTGATATCCTCGTGAACCCGTTTCTCAACCGTGCCGCCATTTATAAGCAAATCCAGTTCTTTGCGTGTGGTATCATCTGCATTTTTTATCAGATCTTTTACAATAGAATTTGACGAGGTGTTTGACCAATATGGTTTCGCAAGGGCGTTTGGGTAATCACGGTGATCATATACATATTTCATGACGCTCCATGGGTTATATACTTCATTTTCTCCGAAAAGATAACCATCGTACCAATCCTTAACTTCATCGAATTTTTGTGATAAGTCGTAGCTTTCGAGTATATCAGAAACCTCGTCGTTGGTAAAACCAAAAGATTCACTGAATTGCCTGTCAATTACAGAGTTCACCGTAAAGTTATTAAGTCCTGTAAAAATACTTTCCTTACTGATCCTGAGGCAGCCGGTAACTACGGCAATTTCCAGCGAATCATTGGTCTTTAAGGCGGATTCAAAAAGAGAGCGGATAAAGTCTACCATTTCTTTGTAAAATCCGTTGTAATAAGCGTTTTCAAGCGGTACATCGTATTCATCAAGAAGGATGACTACCTTTTCACTATGATGTTTTTCAAGGAGGCTTGATAAGGTTTTTATAGAGGTAGAGTATTTGGATACCTCGTCGAGGAAGGCTTCCTTTAGTTCATTTTTGTCGCTGATGTTTTCTACTTTATTACTCCAAATAGAGTATCCATTTAATATTTTTCTAAAAGTATCTTTATTTTCTTCACTGAGTATACTCGAATTTTCCAAGTAGGAATGTCTGCTGAATTCATAGATGATCTCTTCCCTTAATTTCATAAAAGCACTGCGAAAATCAGGCTGTTTTGCAGGCTTTAGTGACAGTGAGATCACAGGATAGCGTCCCATTTTGGAAAGAGTAGATTCATCACACTGCATCACTTTTTTGCCGGCAAAATAAGGCTTTTTATCAATAATATTTCCGTTGCGGTCATACTCTAACTCAAAAAATGTCCTGAGCATGGACAGGGTAAGAGTTTTTCCAAAACGTCTTGGTCTGGTAAAGAGATTAACCATTCCTCCTTTTTTTAACAAATCATTTACAAGCATGGTTTTATCAACGTAATAACAATCATCGTCGATAATTCTTTTATAGTTTTCATAACCAATCCCAATTTTCTGCATAATAACCTCGGTTGTTTACTCATTGAAAACTTTCGCACGTAATCCGAAGGAAATGCGTGTTTCTGATTATCATTTTTTAAACACTTACGACAATTGATTCAGAAAGTATCATAGCATAAAAACAGTAATACCTTAACAATATGCATTGAATAAAAGACAAATCAGGTCTTGTAAATACAGAATGTACACTGTACACTTATTTGTGAACATTCTGTGTTCACAAGGAATGAACATATTTTATTGCTTAAAGAGGTTGCACTTTATGCAGTTTAACGCGATAATTGTAAGAGAAGAGAAGAGAAGAGAAGAGAAGAGAAGAGAAGAGAAGAGAAGAGAAGAGAAGAGAAGAGAAGAGAAGAGAAGAGAAGAGAAGAGAAACTCTGATTGTCTTTTAGTTTTTGGTACAAATAAATATTTTAGGAGAAGGATAAGATATCCTTGTGCATTTTTGTTATGTACAAGGATATCTTTTGTTGTTTAAAAACAAATATGAAGCGAGTTATAGAATGTATGGATGATTTGATAAAAGAGCTTAATAAAAAATATAAAGATGATTATACTGGCTTGCTATATGAAAAAGCTTCCATAGAATCAAAAATAATAAAAAACAAATTGAATAATCCTAATGATAATTTTACGTTATTTATTTCAATTGTTTCGTTAGGATTTGCCGCGGTTTCTTTGATTACAACTATATTAGTAGAAAATTTAAAAGACGTTGAATTTATAAAGGCAATGGTTATAGGGTGTGTCGTTGTTTTTATTACAATGAGCATAACGACGATTGTGATAGAAGTAATCCTTTTACAAACCTACAAAAAGAATGTGAATTCGCTTATTTTACAAAAATATGCGGTTGACTATTTATTAGAAAAATATGAAAAAGAAGCTGGAATAAAATAACGAAATTATCGTGGGAAAATATTTTTTAATAAAAATATGAAAGGGATAAAAATGTTAAGGAAACGATATGGAATGATGGCGGCGATATTGACTGCAGTGTCAGTGTTTACAACTTCCCTGAGTCCTGCATATGCCGCAAAGGCTGAAACAGAAGATGGAAGTAGAGAAATTACAGTAAATGCATCGGTCGAAAATAGTGATGAAAATCATATAGCTGAAAATGAACTGCAGGTAAAGGAGGAAGAAGAAGTCGGCGGCCGTGAGCTGAGTGACTGGCATTATTATACACTTAAAGATGAACTTGGGAACGATGAATACTATGAGTTAGATAGATACATAGGTTCAAATAAAGAAAAAGTTGTAATTCCGGCCACCATTAACGGAATGCGCGTACTGGTTTCGCAAGGTTTGCGGCTTACTTGTACTGCAGACAGTTTGATGATTGAAGACGGTGTCGTATTTGAATCTGGACTTTACATAGATGACAGGTTTAAAGTGAAAAAGCTTAAAATCGGAAAGGTGGAGTTTACAGATAGAGGGAGTTATACGTCTAATAGTTATAGAGAGGTTGAGATTAGCTGTCGTGATGTAGAAGAAATCGATTTGGGAGATGTGGAATTTCCATCAACGAAACCAGTGAGATTTAGAATTGACTATAGGCCTGAGTGGATGAGTTCTACGAAAAAACTGATATTGCCAAAATGTAAAGCAGATGATCATAACCGAGTTGGTTCTATGTTTGCTTATATGCCGCTCGAGTATATTGATATGTCCCGTGTTGACGCATCGGAAATAACAAATCTCGAACGGATGTTTTGGCGTTCAGGAATAAAAGATACAAGAAATATAAAATGGCCTCAGAATTTCCACCCTACAAATATGAATTCGATGTTTTTGGAATCTAATCTTGAACATGTGGAATTTGACCCGAAAACTTTTGATGTGAGTCGGGCTGAACACATGGATAGTATGTTTAGTAACTGCAAGGAACTTAAAACAGCTGACCTTAGTGCCATAGCACCTTATATGTCAAGTGTTAGGAATATAAGGTATATGTTTTATGATTGCCCTGCATTAAAGAGTGTTAACATGGAGGGAATAAATGCCCCTGATTTATATTCAATGGACTGTATGTTTGGTTTATCGAAGACAGTTTCTGAAGATGCACTTGAAACAGTAAATTTGAGTAATCTAAAGGCTTCTAGCAGTATTAATCTTGAATATGCATTTGCGAATCGAAGCTTTATAAAAAAAGTGGACCTTAGTAATTGGGATGTCAAAAGTGTAAGGTGCGAAGGTTTGTTTTGGGGATGTACATCGCTTGAGTATGCGGATTTCAGCAGCTGGAAGGAAACAGAGATTTATAAGGTTGATGGCATGTTTTCTGGGTGCAACAGTCTTAAATATCTTAATTTAAGCGGTACAACTATGAAAAATGTTGGATCTGACGATGATGGTGATGATTTCAAAAATTGTGAAAATTTAACAAAAACTGTAACGCCTAAGTATGTCGTTTCAACGAATTCAATGAAACTTCCTGAAATATTTTATGACAAGGATGGGAATGAATATTCGTATATGCCAATGACCGGTGATACAAGTATCGTAATAAACAAGGATAAGAATGGTGACTTTACAGAGTCTAATCCTTTTGAACCGGACACGCCAGATACCCCGGATACACCAGACACGCCGGATACACCAGATACCCCGGATACACCAGACACCCCGGATACACCGGATACGCCTGACACACCGGATACGCCTGACACACCGGATACACCAGACACCCCGGATACTCCGGACACCCCGGATACTCCAGACACTCCGGATACACCGGATATGCCAGACACCCCCAACACTCCGGATCAGCCGGCAAACAATGAGAGAAAGGATTTTGCCGATCCTTATTCTGAGGCGCATGATACAGATGCCAGCGGAATGGGTGCAGGAAGTGTATCAGCAGGAAATGCAAAGTGGGTGTTTAATGCAGATAAATCCAAAACCGTAGTCGTAGTAAAGAGCGTTGACATTAAGACAAAGCTTGACGGACTTGTAAGTGCCAACGGATACGATGCATCAGCGAAGCACCGCTATGTTGTAGACAACAAAAAGATTGCAGGTATAAACAAAAAAGGCGTCTTAAAGCCTAAGAAGAGCGGAGAGATTAATATCAGCCTTGAGCAGAAAGTAAAAGGCGGAAGCTGGCAGAAAGTGGGCAACCCGGTTCATATTTATGTGCAGAAGCCTGAAATGGAGAAGAAAGTCACAGCGACTGCAGGCAGCAGTCTTGATGCATATTCATACCTGAGCAAGACCACCTATGCACCGACTTCATGGCAGTCAAGCAATAGTTCCGTAGCTTCAGTGGATGCAAATGGAAAGATTACACTTCACAAAAAAGGTAATGCAAAGATAATTGCAGTTTACGGTGAAGGAAGCAGCTCATCCAAGAAGAAATATACAACAAAAATTAAAGTCACTGGCTAAAAGATAGTATTCCGAAAAATTGTATATTGAGAAATCAGCACCATCCGTCCAACGGGTGGTGCTGATTGTTAAAAAATACATTGGAAACAGCTTATAGAATATATGGATTGTTTGAATAAAGAACGCAGGGACTTTGCAAGGAGGTAAAAGATGAAAACGAAACGTGCTAAAAGAATTGCATTTCTTTTTGCGATTACAATGCTGATTTCATCAATCAATGTACCGGTTACAGCACAGGAGAATGTAACCGATACGAGTAAGATGATATCAGATATCCAGTCAGAATACGGCAGTGTCGATGATATTTATCAACTTCATTATTATGGTGGCGATACAATAACGATAGGAAACCTTAAATATACTCTGGCAACTGATGAGAATATAGCATGTCTTACAGGTTATGTTGATGAACCGGCAGGTAAACTGGAAATTCCTGAAAGCATTTCATATAACGCTAATGAATATAAGGTTACAAGTATTGCTGGTAGAGGTGATAACGATAATGATGGTGTTTTTTATGAATGCAGTGAATTAGAGGAGATTGTGCTTCCGGCAGGTTTGGAGGAAATGCAGGATATTACATTTATTGGATGTACGAGTCTGAAAAAAGTCGTTTTTTCAGAGGGAATCACTGAAATGTACTATATAGGTCTTAGAAACGATTCAGTGACGACCGTGTCATTTCCTTCAACTGCGAAATCAATAGGTAGAATAGATTGCCCGAATCTAGAAGAAATAACGATTCCTAAAGGAGTTACGAAGATTTTTGATTATGCGTTTTGTGACTGTTATAGATTAAAGAAGGTTGATTTCTTATCAGATGAAAATGATGATAAGCTGGTTATAGGTAATTATGCTTTTAGTGGATGTCAATCATTAGAAGAAATAGCGTTTCCGGGCAATTTAGAAAGCATTGGGACGAGTGCTTTTAGTGGATGTCAATCATTAGAAGAGATAGCGTTTCCGGGCAATTTAGAAAGCATTGGGACGAGTGCTTTTCAAAGATGTACAAGCATAAATAGAATAGTATTACAGGAAGGTTTGAAAAGTATAGGCGAGGATGCATTTAATGAATCTGGTGTTAATGGAAATAATTCTATATCAGTTAATGAACTGACAATTCCATCCAGTTTGGAAGAAGTTGGACATAATGCATTTAAAGGCTGCATGGTTGATGTTTTGACGGTTACAGGCAGCCTGGATTACCTGGGACAGCTTAAGTGCAGACAGCTGAAAATAAGCGATAATGTTACGGAACTTACAACTGCTTTTGACCTGTGTGAATGTAAAGAAATAGTCATTCCATCCAGCGTTACGGAAATTGATGATAGCATATTTGAAAATTCGCTGCATTCGAAAAAACTCATAAATGAGTCGGAGGTTGAGATAAGCCTCCCAGAGGATGACTATACTTGTTGGTTGGACGGGAAGTATGAAGAAAAAATTGAAACACTGAAAAAAGGCACTGCAATATGTGAGTATGTGCATTTGGGTAGGGCTGATGAGGTACGCTACTATTATGTAGTTAATGATGAAGATGAAGTAGTTTTGACGGGATATGAAGATGAAAGCGAAAGAAACAGAACACGTTTTCATATACCATCTGAATTCGGTGTAAGCCATAATGTTACAAGAATTGTTAAAGGTGCATTTGCCGAATGGGAACAGTTAATAGAAGTTTCGATTCCTGGGAACATTAAAAAGCTGCCGGATGAGGCATTTAAGGATTGTGATAATCTAAGAAATATTGATATTAGTGATGGTGTGGAAGAAATTGGTGAAGAAACATTTGATGGAGGAGAATTTGAAGGAAGAGGAGGAAGAAGCGTATATATTCCTTTGAGCATAAAGCGAATAAGTGAAAATGCTTTCGAACATGAGGATTACAAATATTCTGTATACTATGCGGGAAGCGAGGAGCAATGGAAGGCTATTGAGGGAATTGATAATTGTGGTCTGACTGTTAGTGACAACTATTATTATAATTATAATCCCGAAAACAACAACGACGATAATGAAGATACTCCTGATCCCGAGGATACTACTATTCCTGAGAATGAGCCACACACTTCTTATAAGCTCTTGTGGAAAATCAACTACGGTGCAATTTATTATGATACATCTAAAATTAGGAGTCTTTCGTATAACGGTAAGAATCATAATAAAGCTGAGGATTATGGGCTCTATATTGAATACAGGGGACAAAGCTACACTGGAAACGATATTAAAATAAAAGCCAAAAACGCTAAAAATGTAGGTGTAGCTTATGTACAGTTTAAGAAACTTAAGGGAGATAAACGTAGTAGTAGATGTTTCAAGGGTATGTCTATGCCTGGATTCAAGATAAAGCCTGTGACTATTAAAAACATTGTGACTGATAAATCACAATATTCTCAGGATGGAGATGTTATTTTAAAACAGAATAAAGAGGGAGATATAAAGAAAATTTCTGTTTTGTTCAAAAATCCAAAGAACGGAAAGATTTATTCCAAGTCTGTACCAAAGGATATGTGGGAACGTAATTATTATAATGAAATAACATTCTCCGGCAATTTTAACGGAATGGTAAAGTATTAATACGATGTTCCTCTATTAAACAATGGGTGTGAAGTTCTAGGTTGCACTGGGACTTCAGCCCTATGCACTAGTGATGGAATTGGTAGACATGCAGGATTTAGGTTCCTGTGTCGTAAAAATAAAAAAATTTACGCTTAAGCCAACAAAAATCAGAAGAAAATTGGTTATATTCTGTATCCTTCGGATATTCCTAAAGGTAATGTGACTAAGAAAGAGAGGCTTTTAACAGCTAATAATAACTTATAAAACTCTATAATTGTGTGTTGGATTTGATAAGTTTATATTTTAGGATATTATTGAAAGGAGCTAATGCTTTGAGTAAATATTATTCTATTCATGAATTTTCAAAAATCTTAGGCGTATCGGCGCAAACATTGCGTAATTGGGATGCAAACGGAAAGCTTTATCCTCATCATACTACAACAAGTGGTTACAGATATTATTCAGATGAACAGCTTAACCAAGTGATGAACGTAAAGCCAAAAAACCGCATGGTCATTGGTTATTGTCGGGTTTCAAGCAACAAGCAGAAAGACGATTTAGAACGACAGATAGGCAATGTAAAAACATATCTTATGGCAAAAGGACAGCCGTTTGAGATAATTAGTGATATTGGTTCTGGTATAAATTACAAGAAAAAAGGACTTCAGGAACTGATAAAGCGTATATCTCAAAATCAGGTAGAAAAGGTTGTCATTTTGTATAAAGATAGGCTTTTAAGATTTGGTTTTGAGCTGGTTGAATATATAGCTTCGCTTTATAACTGCGAAATTGAAATAATTGATAATACCGAAAAATCCGAACAGCAGGAACTTGTTGAGGATCTGGTACAGATTATCACAGTTTTCAGTTGTAAGCTCCAGGGTAAGCGAGCAAATAAAGCTAAAAAGCTTGTTAAGGAATTAATTGAGGAGGAAAATGCTGATGGTAAAAGCCATAAAAGTAATGTTAGTGCCAAACAACGTGCAAAACACTAAGATGTTTCAGTATGCTGGTGCTTCAAGATTTGCTTATAATTGGGCTTTAGCCAGAGAAAAAGACAACCATGATAAAGGCGGCAAATTCATTTCTGATTCAGAACTGAGAAAAGACTTTACCCGCCTTAGAAATTCAGATGAATACGCATGGTTGCTCAATATTTCAAATAATGTAACTAAACAAGCAATTAAAGATGCCTGTACTGCGTACAGGAACTTTTTCAAAGGCTTGCAGCAATATCCAAGGTTTAAGTCTAAAAAGAGATCCATGCCGAAATTCTATCAGGACAACATCAAGATTAAGTTCAGCGAAACCCATGTCAAGTTTGAAGGCTTTTCTTCAAGTAAAAAAACCAACAAGCAAAAGCTTAACTGGGTGAGGCTTGCAGAGCACGGGCGTATCCCCACAGACGTTAAATACATGAACCCAAGAGTATCCTTTGATGGACTGAACTGGTGGATCAGTGTATGCGTGGAATTTCCAGACTGTAAGGAAAACCTTTCTGACGATGGAATCGGCATAGACTTAGGAATTAAGGATTTAGTGATATGTTCTGATACTAACAAGTATAAGAACATTAACAAATCTGCTAAAGTCAGGAAATTGGAGAAACGCAAACGCAGATTACAGCGGAGCGTGTCTCGTAAGTATCTTACGAATAACAAAGATACTATAAATAAAAACAATGAGATAAACATAAAAAATGGATTTGTGAAACTTAGTAACAAGAATAAAAAGAAAGGAAAATACTGTAAAACTAATAATATAGTTAAAAACGAGAGACTTTTGCTTGTAGTAAATCACAGATTAACAAATATCCGTAAGAATTATCTGAATCAGACCACATCCGAGATTGTAAATCGAAAACCAAGATTTATATGTATCGAGGACTTAAATGTTAGTGGAATGATGAAGAACAGGCATTTATCCAAAGCGGTTCAGAATCAGGGATTTTTCGAGCTCAGAAAGCAACTTGAATACAAATGTAATGATAGCGGCATTCAGCTTATTGTAGCTGACAGGTTTTATCCATCATCAAAGCTTTGTAGCTGTTGTGGAAATATCAAAAAAGACTTGAAGTTATCTGACAGGATTTATAGATGTAAATGTGGAAATGTCATTGACAGAGATTTCCAGGCTGCATTGAATCTAAAAGCTTATGGAGAACAATTTGCATCTTAACAATTAAACGTGGATGTAAATGTGTACGGATACGTTAATTCGGAATTTACGCCTATGGAGTGTTACATCAAATGTAAGTAGTGTGTAGCAATACCACAAAAGCAGACACAATGAAGTAGGAATGAAACATAAAAGTTTATAACTTTTTATAAGTTTTCAGTAACGGAAAATATGATTAGCAGGAGGAAATTTAGAGGGAAGAGACTGCTGTCGCTGCTTCTTTCGCTTTCGATGGGACTTACATTTAATGTGACTCCATTTGCAGCAGATTTATATAGCGTTGAGGAAGAAAATGTTTTTTCTCAGAATTCATCTGAAAATATTGAAACTTTAGATAGTTATGATACCGATTTCGATCAAACTGATATTGAAATGTCAAGGTCATATTTTCAGAGCGAGGATAAAGAAAATAGTGCATCAGGCAAAGGTTGGATCTTTGAGGCCTCAGACAGCACATCGGTTGATGCTGTATTTACTGAGCCTTCGGACACTGATTCAAATACAAAGAGCACGATAAATCTGATCAATCCGGAAATGTTCGGAAAAATACCAGATTTAGAGTTTAAGCCCTTATATTTCTGTTATACACCGGGATTGGAGGTTAAGTTTTCCGGGACTTTAAGCTCAGGATCATTAAAGATTGAAATGGGTTCATTCACGGATGAAGAAAAAGAATATCATTACATCATGAGTGATAATAAAATTACCATTAGTGTGAAAAAAGGCAATCTTGTAAAAGATGAGGACAGTGGTACAAGTTATATTGATATAATGGTGCAAACTTTGGTGAAGAAAGGTAACGCTAAGCAAATAGCGATAGATAGCAAAAATATTTCATTCGAGCTTGAAAATGGTCTAACCTTAGTAAAAAGAACATATTCTAAAGATAATAAATATACCGTATGGAGAGTAGAAGATGACGGAATGGCTTTAAATTATCCTACTGCCTCGGTAAATACGGTTATAGGAGACTATACTGTCACGTATTATACGAAAATACCGAGTAAGACCAGTTTTAAAGCGAAAAAAATTTTTGCTTCCGTTTTGGATAATAATACCGGAAAAACGTATAGGGTAACTAGCTATAAAATCGTACAGTTAAAAAATGCGGAACCAAATCAGGGACCATTTCCAACGATTTCTAACGCCGCTATACAAATAAAAAAAGTATCACCACCGGATAGTAGTAAAGAAGAAAAAAAGGCAGCAAAAAAGGTACAAAGAAAGTTAAAAAGACTTACAAAAGTAGCTAAAAAAAGAGGATGGGACAGTCAGGCGCTTCCTATAATCATATATCCTAAAAGACTTACAAATGAGTATGTAAAATACAATAATTCAAATTCAGAAAATAGAAAAATAACACCTGAGATTATGGGAGAAAGTGGGAAATACAGATTACGTTTACCACCAATATCGATCACGAATGGTAAAAAGGACAGCTTCGGTACAGGGGTTCATCAAGTTGATTTTGACAGGACGAAGGGAATAATCACTGTTAACTCGGCCGATTACTGGACAGGTCCGGATGGATTATCAATTAAATATGTTAAAGATAAAACACGTGGACGTTGATGAATTAAGAATTCTTGAATAATTAGCGAAAAATACACTTATAGTACAAGGATCGGTTAATGGTTTTAAGGGGCTGCCGCAATGAATAGATGCGGCAGTCCTTTATTTCTCATTCCATACTTTATAGTTTTCAAACTCTTCCTTCAACTGCGATCCAGCTGGTGCCTTCGTTCAGGTGGACTGTCACAGCAGTGAAACCGGCGCTTCTGAAAAGATCTACAAATTCATCAGGTGTCGGGTTAAGGAGTTCCATATCACGTATATTCTTACGTGTTTTCTCATCAAGATCATAACTGCCGTAAATGTCAGCAACGAGCAGGAACTGTCCTCCGGGTTTCAGGACGCGGCGAACTTCCGATAGATCGTGTACAGGTTCCGGCCAGAAGTAAAAGCTCTCGACGGTAATGATGCGGTCAAAGGAATCATCCGGCAGTGGAAGAGCGGAAACAGATGCTTCAAGGATCTCCATTTTACCGGAGGCGATATCGTCTTTATTTGTCTCACTGGACTTTTCGACGGATACAGGAGAGTAATCCACGCCGGTGAGGTGTCCCTCCGGGACTTTCTCTGATATGCGTTTCAGAGTCATTCCCCCGCCGCAGCCTATATCAAGCACATGATCATCAGGGCAGAAATTAAAGAAATCCAAAGCCCAGCCAGTGACTTCATAGTGGGATTTATTCATGCGGTCAAGCATTTGTGCACCCTCTGTCATCTGAGGTTTGGCGGGATTTCCAATCTTTGTGATCTCGGACTCCGTAAGCTCGGTTTTTTCAAAGCGGTATTTTTGTTTGATATCCGGATATTTCTCATGATCCACTTCACTCATAAACATTTCATAAGGGCGGACGTACATGCCGAAATCATCGTAAAGCGCCTGATATACCATTACAGGCTCACGAGTCTCACTGTGAGTAGCGGTTCCGATGATGCGGTACAGATATTTAGTAGAGTCCGGATCGACTGTCTCTCTCTTAAAATGGCGAACAATGTCGCCGGGATTAAGTGTCCTTAAATCCATAGAAACCTCCAAAAGAATTATGTAAATAAAGTTATGTAAACAAGATTGGTAAAGAATAGTAAAAATAACTATCTTTATCATAACATACAAACGAAAATGTTTTTTCAGAAGTACAAGGTGCATTTCATTTTCTATAGTTTGTTGGTATACTTTAACAGTCAAGAAATGGGATTATATGCCCTGAGAGGGATGTATAGCGCAGGGAGAGAGTTAGAAATGATCAAGCACAGAATTAAGGTAATTACGGTTTTGCTGTCAGCGATACTAATACTTCAGACTACAGTTCCGTATAGTCTGAACATTACATACGCAGAAGAAGCCACGGAAGTCGGAGAAGATGGGGAGAAAGATGATGACGTGGATAAACCAACAGATGAAGTAGAACCGAGTGAAGAAACTCCGTCTGAATCTGAGCCGACGGAATCAGCACCGACGGAAGCTGCACCAACTGAATCTGAATCTACAGAAATAGCTCCAACGGAAACAGCTCCGACAGAATCGGCACCAACAGAAACGATACCGACGGTAGATGTTTCAGTTAATCCTGTGATGGAGGGGTTAACTGTAGTTGATAACGGAAGCGGAGCTGTATTTGATTCTGATGATGATGGAGATGATGACGAAACTCCTAATGGAAACGAAACCCCGAGTGGAAATGAAACACCTAGTGGAAACGAAACTCCTAGCGGAAACGAGACACCGAGTGAAAATGAAACTCCCAGTGGAAACGAGACCCCTAGTGAAAATGAAACACCTAGTGAGAACAGAACTCCTACATATGAGATAGAGGCAGGATTCACATTAAAAGTAACCGGGGAATTTGGGACAAGTGATGGAATATCAGATAATAAAATAATTCACTTCGGATCGGAAAAAAATCATATTTATGTAAAAAAGGCAAACATCGACATTGAATGTGATAAGGATAAGGTCGGTGATCTGGACATAGCTAAGGATTTTTATTTCCTAATAGATTTTACCTGTAAAGAGGGAAGCGGAACAATATCAGCCAACGGAAATGGACATTCGTTTGATATAGCAAAGGGAAAATTTATAGAATCTATATCAGGTAATTATGCTATTAATGATACAACTGCTACAGATGTCAAACTGACGAATATCAGGGGATATAGCTATCTGAGAGATGAGGAGACTAATAAACCTTTGGGACAGGTTACATGGTCCGGTGATCCCAATGAGGGAGACCCCTCCGTCTGGCACTTTGATGAGAGTCAGGTAGAAATTGTTCCCGAGGAGAATCATGGTATAGAGAATCATCTGTATATGAAAAAGGGTAAAAGCCTGATCATAAGTGCAAAAAATGACTATCTGGCATCTATTTCCGCGACGGTAAGTGAAGATACACCAGTCACAGGTTTTCCGGGGAAAAGTTACGATAAGTTTAAGGTGATGATCCCGGATCTGGACAAGGAAACCGGAAGGCGGATGGGCCCGGGAAGTATCATACTTTCAGATATTGATACCGGTGAATACCACCTCTCCATTAAAGCGACCAAGCTGATGCCGGGGCAGGAAACGATCGCAGACGATTATACTCTTCGAGTGACTTCTGAGGGAATCGCGGTAAAAAGTAAATTTTATGGCGAAGATAATGGGGAAAAGAACGACGGAAAAACCTATGGAGATGTGACCTATTACCGCGGAGATGTAAAGTCTGATGTATCAGTAACGGGCGGAGCCATAGACGGATATTCTAAAGATGCAGCCAGGCTTACGAAGAAAGATGGTGGCAGTGAAAAGAACATTTCCGCCGCAGGAGAATGGAATATTGGGAGCAGGGAACTGGTCTATAAGGGAATAGATGTCGCCAGTGATGAAGGGACAGTCCATGACATTAGCTATAGTGTAACTGATGTAATGAATGATACCGGTAAGTCCGAGTCAAAAAAAGTCGCTGCAGACCATAGTGAACCGCAAGTATCCATGACGTTTGAAAGAGAAAATGGAGAAGACGCGGCGCAGGACGGTATTTATAATGAGACCATCAGAGCTGAGGCAGTTGTAAGTGATGCTGACGGTCATATGAACGCAGAACTCACGGAACTTAATGCTGAGGGAGCTTCTGCCGAAGGCTGGAATACCGCAGAAGACGGAAAGAGCATCTATAACAAACTAACTTTCAGTAAGGACGGAAAATATCAGGTCTCTCTGGCAGCGGAAGATATGGCAGGGAGAAAGACTGAAAAGGCGGAATATGGTACACTGATCATTGATAAGACAGCCCCGAAGGTATCCATAGAGTTTTCCGGAGCAGAGCCTAAAAACGAATATTACTACGCATCTGATCGACAGGCGACCATAACTGTAAAGGATGCGAACTTTGACCCTGATGGAGTTACAATTGAGACCATGGGGGGAATTGCTGAATGGCATTCGGATGAACTTCCGAAGTTAGGACACTGGACTGTCGATGAAAAAAACGGTACCGCTACAGCCGTTCTGAGCGTTGATAAAGACGGCGATTATGGATTTAAGGTGCAGGCAACCGATAAGGCAGGAAATGAATCTGATGAAGTAACATCCGGTCGTTTCGTGATCGATACGACTGTACCTGTTCTTAAAATAACAGGTGTAGAAGATCATTCTGCAAATAAAGGCAGAGTTGCTCCGATAATCAGTTTTTCTGATCTGAATATGAATCCTGAAGATCAGAAGATAACGATCAAAGGCACAAAAAACGGTGAAATACATCCGGTTTATCAGAGAGAAGCCATATCGAACGGATTCCTTATAAAATACGATAACTTTGCGGAGACAAAGGAAATGGATGATGTATATACACTGGAGGTGCAGATATGTGATCTTGCAGGAAATACATCAGAGGAAACACTAAAATTTTCCGTAAACCGTTTTGGATCGACCTTTATGCTGTCTGATGATACAGAGGCGCTGGTTGATAAATACTATACGAGAAAACCGCCGGTCATCACTATCACTGAGGTAAATGTGGATCCGATCGAGTGGAGAGATGTTTCCAGAAGTAAAGATGGAAAGATCGCTGTACTTAAGAAAGACAGGGATTATACAATAGAAGCCTCAAATGAAGGTTCATGGCACTCTTATGTGTATACCATCGCAAAGTCAAACTTTAGGGAAGACGGCAATTATGCGGTTGAGATCTATACAGAAGATCTGGCAGAGAACCGTATGGATAATGGATCATGCGGAAATCAGGTTAAATTTGCCGTAGATGGAACAGCTCCGAGCATAGCCGTGAGCGGTCTTAGAAAAAACGGAACGTATAAGGGAAAGACGCATAACGTAGTTTTCGATGCAAAGGATAATCTGTCAATTAAGAATGCGTCTGTATATGTGGATGGTGAAGAACTGGTTTCATATGATGTAGATGAACTTAAGGAAGCGGATGGCAGAGAGAAATTTGTACTGACAGAGGACAAAGAGCCGAGGACAGTAGAGCTCAGAGCGACTGACCAGGCAGGAAATGTGCTGATAAAGAAGTATGCAAACGTCGTTGTTACTACAGACAATGGCATAGTCGATGAAAGGCGTTCCAACACGAGTCCTATTAATAACCTGATAGATGTGATAAGTCAGGAAGAAGAGGACAGGGGCGGCACCATTGTAAACATGGTTTATATCGCACTTGGCGCAGTACTGCTCCTCTTGGCAGTACTTGCATTTATGCTTTATAAAAGAACATATAGTACAGGACAGGAGTCCTGATGGGAAGAAGGACGATCGCTGCCGGAAAAAGGCAGGGTCGTCCTTTCGGGAAATGTATAGTCGGAGGTTTTGGAATGCTGACTTTATTTTTTGCAATCCTTTGCGGGATAGTATTGCTTTTAATGGTAGTGATCATTATTTTGATCGTAATGCTGATGCGCAGTGGAAATAACCAGGAAATAGCCGGGAAGCGCAGGAAGAATACAGAAGAGAGAAAAAAGAATATAGCTAAGCAGGTAAAAAATATGCAGAATCCCGTAACCGAGGAAGCTGGAGAAGCGGAGACAAAAGTGCTCATGCCAGAGACCGGAGATGAGACTTCTATCCTTGGAGAGGATTCCGTGCAGGTGGCTGTAGCTACCGGTACGCTTATTCGCAAGAGAAGTGGAGAAAATGTAGTGATCAGCAAAAAAATCTTTCGTATAGGTAAGGATAGTCAGCATGTTGATTACTGTATTAGTGACAATAGTTCGGTGAGTCGTATCCATGCTGCGCTTAAGAGCAAGGGAGACGGTGTCTATATCGAGGATATGCACTCCACTAACGGGACTTTCCTCAATGGAAGCCGTGTAAATTCGGGAGAAGAACGCAGGGTCAGAGATGGAGACGTAATCCGCATCGCAAACGAGGAGTTTGAATTTAGAAATGCTTGAGATCGGATCGGTAGTTGGAGGAAAATATAAAATCCTGAATAAGATCGGCGAGGGCGGCATGAGTACAGTCTATCTCGGAATGAATGAGAGAGCTAACCGCCAGTGGGCGATCAAGGAGATCCGCCGTGAAAATGTCAGAGATTATGATGTGCTGAGGGAGAGCCTCCGTTCTGAGATAGAGATACTGAGATTACTGAAACACCCATATCTCCCGGGAATCGCTGATGTGATAGATGAAGACGGACGTTTCCTGATCGTCATGGATTATATCGAGGGAAACACTCTGAAAAGAGTTATCGATGACTATGGCGCACAGCCGGAGGAATATGTCATTTCATGGGCAAAGCAGCTCTGCGATGTGCTGAGTTATTTGCATGCGCAGAAGCCCCCGGTTATCTATAGGGATATGAAGCCGGGAAATATCATGATCCAGCCAAATGGTCAGATAAAACTTATTGACTTTGGTACTGCGAGAGAATATAAAGAAGAAAATGAGGGTGATACTACCTGGCTCGGAACGAGAGGTTATGCCGCACCGGAACAGTTTGGAGGACAGGGACAAACAGATGCCAGAACAGATATCTACTGCCTGGGGGCGACCCTGTATCATCTGGTCACAGGCAAGAATCCGGCAGATCCGCCCTATGAGATGAGACCTATAAGGGAGATAGATCCTGCTCTTTCGGAGGGGCTTGAAAATATCATCCGGAAATGTACGAGACCTGATCCGGCAGAAAGATATCAGTCATGCGCTGAGGTCTGGTATGCGCTGGAACATTATGAAGAGCTGAATCAGGAATTTAAGAAGAGACAGAAATTAAAGCTCATTATTTTTTCTATTTCTCTGGCAGCGGCAATGGGATTCCTCGCATTTGGAGGGATTCTTAAAATGCAGGAAATTTCTCTTAGAGAGAGTTATTATAAAAAATATATTGATGACGCACGTGTCGCGGAAAATCCTGAGGACAGGCAGGCAGGATATAAGGAAGCGATCAAAATGCATCCGGATTCAGCGGAACCGTGGATAAAGCTTCTGGATCAGGTTTATCTCGCAGACGATGAATTTTCATCAGAGGAAGACGAGGAATTTAGAACACTGCTGATCTCTGAAAATGAGGAGGGGGAGGCGTATGAGGATCTCCTGATGTATGATCCGGAAGAGGCTGCGGAAGTTGCATATAAATATGGGATTGCATATTTTTATGATTATAATGGTGTCGGTAATCCGGGAAAGGCTCTTAAATGGCTTGATATCGCACAAAAAAGCGAGTCTCTTGAGAAGAATAAGGCGGAGCGTGCGAGACGGCTCATGAATATTTCTGAGTACTATACAGAGATAGGCGAGAAGGACAGAGCCGGAGATGTAAAGGCGAGTTACAGGGATTATTTTAATGATCTTAAAGCCGTGGCGAGCGGAAATATCACAGCAGAAGATAATCCGACTACAGCAGTGATGGTTTATAGACAGACTGTGGGAAGGATATATGACTGTGCATCGGAGTTTAGAGATGACGGTGTCACAGAGGATGAGATGACAGAACTCCTGCAGGGAATAAAGGAGCACATAAAAAAAGATCTATCGGATACTAATGATGATAAGATAAAGGATGAAGTAAAAGAGCTTGAGGACAGCATAATACTTGCGGAAAAGTCTGTTAGTAATGTTTTTAAGGATTGAAACGGATATTGGGGGAAAGCATGAGTAAGGTTTATCTAGAAAAAACAGAATATGGGCAGTTAATGCAGAGGATCAGTGATTCGATCACTGTAGTTAAGGAACCGACTCCGGAGCCGAAGACCGGAAATGATATTATGAAAAAGCTCGCGAGGGTAAATCGGAGGATCGCAGAACTTACAGCAGAGTATCGTGATGATATTGATAATGAACTGATTCCGACACTCAAAGCATCTGCACAGAGGTATGAAGAAGCAGAGGCTGTTCCATACAGATTTTAATGAGGTGGGAAATGGCAGCATCAGATATACTTACATCATATATAGAGGAAGATACAATGGACATTTCCACAAACGCGGGGCGCATAAAGCATATAGAGCACTTAAATTCGCTACTTTTAATGCTTAAGAAAGCGCAGGATATCCTTACTGAAGAAAAGGAGAGAATGGTCAGGATCCGGACTGATAATACAAATAAGGATCTGACGAGAGATGGGCAGTGGACCGGAAATTATGAGGAGCAGGCAGAAGATGACAGAGAAAATCTCATCACACAGATGAAATCCGTAGACGGGGATGTGGAAACACTTTTACTGGAGACGGAAGCTGCTGCAAATAAGATACGTCAGGAGATCGAGAGCTGCCAGAAGGCTATGATGGGGGTAGAGAGCAGTGAGGGCTGATAATTCAGAATACCGGGATATGTCATTCTGGAATAATAAAGAAAATGAGCAGTATCTGCATGAGAGTGTGGAGGCTCTTCGCAGATACAGTGAAAACGAAGATGGAAACAGTGCGTTTGCGGCATTTCTGTCTTCTGATGCTTTTCAGGGTGAAGAGGCGGAAGCTGCAAAGGAAGCAGTGGAAGGGAAACTCCGAGAGCTTAGGAAATTGCAGGAAGCGGCTCGCTCAACAGCTGAATGCATGGCAGAGATAGAGACAGCATTTTTGGAGAGAATGCCGGAAAAGCGAAATGCTGTGATCTCCGAAGAAGTGCTGAATGAGCTCTGCAAAGAGTTTACCAAAGACGCAGAGGAGTACAGGGAGAGTGCGGATGCTGTTTCAGACACTGCGAAATTCCTGAATAGCGTACTTTCGTCCTATGGCTCATTTACTGTGCCCCATGCGGAAAGAGTTTATGATGCATTTGACGAGCTGTGCGGATGGAGAGAATCCGGAAACAGGTGCATCATAAAAAAGACGCAGAAACGTTTGCAGGATTTTCTTTCATTTGCGGAAGATATTTATAAGAAATATGATCCTGATTCTCTGCTGGATATGGTGGAAAGTAATGAAACTTTCATGGAAAACACAGTACAGGGAAGTCGGGAAACATCGATGGCAGGATCAGACGTATATTCAGATCAGGGAGAAAAGGAATATACGGACTGGCTCCGTGTTATCTTTGACATAGAAATACCGGATGAATCTGTAGCATTGGGAGCAATTTCGCTTGAATAGACATTGATCATGACAGGGGCAAAAGTACTTTTGATCCCCAACATCATTGGAGTTTGAGGAAACTAGAGAAAAATGATAAATAGATTCTGGCAGGATTATGAACGAAGTCGGAGTCCGGAATTATCTGAATTAAAACAGCTCCTGCAGAGCAAAGGTGATTATCTGCCGGAGGAACGTCTGGTGATGTCAGAACGATTTATGCAGCTGCAGTTTTTTTACGGATATCTCTTTTTCGGATATATTTCAGCGGGAACAGGGCTGAATTTTCTGAATCATCGCATGAATGCCAAGGGATGGATGTCGCTTTCGTACGATCATCGGAGCTTTTATCAGAAGTTTTCCTATAATGGGACCGATCATTTTTACATAGGAAATTTTATACATATCGAGAGACTTTCGGAAATGGAGAAACGTACACTTTCTATGTGCCTCGTGGATAAAGAAAATGTTGCTCTGATACGCAGGGCAGGAATGATCGTTAAAAACTCTTATAAGAGAGTTTTGGCATCTGCACCCGAGAACTCAAGGGCAAGGATAGAGATTCAGACTAAAAATGACGGAACGGTAGTAGTTGATGGAAAAACATTGATACTTGGCGTTTTCAGCGTGCCCGCATATAATGATGAAGGACAGTACAAAGATATAGACGACGAAGTCCAGCGCAGAAGAGTCATGAAACGCATAAAAGACGAGGTTCAGGAGAAGCTCGAAAAGTTTCTAAATGTGGACGTGTGTGTGCTGCGTGACGAGACGTGAAATTATAATGGTTATATAGATAATGACAGGAACTGAGTATCTAACACAATTAAATAAAGCGTCTATGCTTTGCCTGATAATAGGCGTGTGTTTCCTAGTGTTAACAGTCATACTATGTTTTGCACTGAGGATTCCGCATATCATACGGAATATCACGGGTCGGGCTATGAAAAGGGAGATACGCAGGCACATGAGAGGTATGAATAGTGCCAGTGATTTCCCATGCTTAGGAATTCCTAAGGCCAATGATGATCCCGACGAGACTGTGCTGCTTATTGATGGAAGGGATGACGAGACGGATATCCTTCCGGAGAACACCGTTCTGCTGTCATCGGACAAGTCTTTGATTTAATGGGGATTTCTGCTTGCAGACGTATTTAGAAAGGTTTACGCAGTGAAAAAAAATATACCTGAATCACATATTTCAGCTGCCCGGGAAGAGCAGGACAGAAACTCAAAAATTCTGGAGTTTCACTACAGTGGTATACTTGGTTCCTTTGTTTTCTACGTAAAAAAAACGGAATTTGTGATCGGAAAAAATCCTCAGTGTGATGGTGTTATCAATGTTTCAAGTGCCATAAGCAGGAGGCACTGCAAGCTTTTTCGTCAGGGAGAGGAATATTATATAACGGATCTTGGCAGCAAAAATCATACTTACTTAAATGACCGGATGCTCGTCGGACAGGAGGCAGTACCGGTGCATGATGGAGACCGTGTTCGACTCGCGGATGTTGAATTTACCGTAAGGGAAGAAGTTGCTGTCAGGAAGAAATCTACCCACGTGATCTACACGTCTTCCGTAGGAGGCGGCTGCGGAAAGACACTGATGAGCCTCGGTATAGCATCTGCGCTGGCGGAGAACGGACAGAGGACACTCTATATAAATACAGAATCTATGCAGGACTTTGGGTATTATCTGACGGATGCTGTGTATATGCAGGGAAAGATGGCAGTGCTTCTGTCAGCGGATCCGGGGGCAGCGGCAGAGGAAATTCTTGTGAATGCCGGAAAGCAGGGATTTGACTATCTGCCTCCTTCTGAGCATCTCCTGATGTCAAGTGAGATCACTCTTGAAAAGATAATGGATTTTGTAACCGCACTGGTTCGCAGAAATGACTATGATGACATTGTGGTAGAGCTGCCGGGAAGTGCGGGAGAGGATGAGATTGCCTGCATGAATGCAGCGGAGTATCTGGTACTCATAGCAGATCAGTCAGAGTATTCATCCAGGAGACTCAGACTCTTAAATGAAAACTTAAGAGATTTTCATGGCGATGGATATATAGTCTGCTCCAGATATGACGCGAAAAAGGCTAACTATCTCGAAGAGCAGGACTTTTCCATCCGTTTCCCTGTCTGTGAATACGTGAAAGAGACAGAGGAACAGATGACATTGGAAAAGATCAGGATGGAAAACATAATGAAGAAAACTGCTCAGGCAGTAGTGTGAATGTTATAGTTTATACGTAAACGAGCAGGAAACGAATGAAAGACAATTGAATACAGTATTTTGTGTTATGCACACAAAATACTGTACATTGTACGTGATTTATACAGTATAACATGCGTTATCAAAGAAAAAGTGGCTCTCAACACAAAAAAGTGGTGTTGAGGGCATTTTTTATGAGAAGGTAGTTGCTATAATTTATACAGAGAGAGGAAGTACTTTTCAGAATCATCTGAAAGGAACTGAGAGAGACATTCATTCAGCAGCTGGCAGTGGGGACTGTCGGCTGCTGGGGATATGTACAGGGGATTATCGTAAGGAGAGATTTTTTATGAATACAGCTGCTTTTCTGATTTTTTATTCACTGGTATGGTGCATGGTGTTTGGGTTAGGCGTCGTGCTCCAGAGAGTTGTTGCAGGAGCTGCGGTAAAGATACTGAGACTCCCGTTTACAAAGCTCCAGATCTGGGGAGCGATGGTAGCATTTACAGCGCTTGAAGTAGTAGTGCTCGCCATGAGAGCGGCAGGCTGGTATTGATAAAGAAAATTGAGGGATTACATAAAGATGAGGCGTATTGTTTTGAATAAGAACAATACGCCCATTTTTTTCTGCTATACTGACTAGGTGTGATTTATATAATACTCGGAACAGTAACAAAAATGAGGATAGAGGATGAAAAAGAGCAGAGCTACAGTGATATTCAGCACAGGTGACAGGGAGTGTGACCTGGATCTGCCGCTCGACATCACTGCAAATGAGATGATATATGCATTAAATCAGGGGTTTGGACTCAGGATCGATATGAATGATCCGGTGGAATGCTATATGAGGAGCGAAAATCCCATCGGACTTTTAAGAGGAGACAGTCTGCTGGAAGACTTTGGGATACATGATGGCACAAGAGTGATATTTGATCGCGGAAAGAAGGATGCTGCGAATGATGAATTATAAAATAACTATCTATGGCAGCAACATGTATCAGGAAGTCAGTCTGAAGCCGGATTTTAACGAGATAACGATCGGTACCCGTAAGGATGACAGGATACAGTTTGTACGTGAAAAGTTTTATGCAGATTTTGAGATAAAGATCACCAGAACAAGGGAGATCTTCACTGCGTCTGCTGAGGGCGGTATCTGCTTTCGAACGGGCAAGGGGATAGATGAATATGTGCGACGCATGACACCTGGAGATCATCTGGCGATCTTATATAACGGCATGGACAGTGCTTTTTTGTTTATTGATTTCTCCTATGATTTCAGCATGGTCCAGGATAATTACGATCTGATGATCACGCCGACAAGTACTGCTTTTACCATAGGAGGAATGGAAAACGACGCGATCTATATCCCGGATGAGACGCTTAAAGACTGTTCTGTAAAGGTGACAACCGATGAAAAAGGACTTCTCATCGGGACTGCCGGTATCCGTTTTGGTGTGGGAGTGAACGGCTTCATGACGAGAAAACCGGAGGTCAGGATCAGTACGCACGACTTCTTTTCTCTTGGAAACGTGATCTTTTACTATAACGATGGAAAGATCTACACTTCGAAAAATAAAAATCTCCGTACAGAAATGATCACGGAGGAAGTGAAGCACTCCGGCAACAGCCTTGAGTATCCAAAGTTTGTCTTAAGTGCCAGACAAAAATATGTCATGCCGGAAAAGAAACCGGAGATCTTACCGCCGGAAAAAAGGCAGGAGCTTCCGGAGAATAATCTTCTGCTAACGCTGCTCCCGATGTTTGCCATGCTCGCACTGATGATATTCTTTAGAGTGGGAATTGGAGGCGGCGGTTACATCATCTACTTTGTGGGAATGATGTTCGTAGGTGCGGTAGTATCAGTCCTCACCTATCTGCGCACAAAGAAGAAAGCAAAAGAAAAAAATGAAAAGCGGGAAGCGCTGTACGGAGAGTACCTTACCAATAAAGAAAATGAGATCATCGAGCTCAGAGATGAAGAGCAGGTTACATCCGAACTCATAAATACATCACTGGAAGAAGAACTGCAGATGATCGACCGATTTGATATGAGGCTTTTTGAAAAGCGCAGTTCTGATGAAGATTTCTTAAATATCCGTATAGGGAAAGGCCGCATGACAAGCGGATGTCAGCCTGACGTAAAAAAACAGGAATCTTTTGTCACGGAAGATGCGTTTATGAATGCGCCGGTCGAGCTTGCGGAGAAATATCGTGAGATCGACAATATGCCTGTAGTGATAAAACTCCGGGAGCAGAATGCCGTAGGTTTTATCGGAAACAGGACAAAGCTCTATCAGATGGCGAAAAACATAATGGTTCAGATAGCAGCCCAGCATTTTTATCATGAGGTAAAGATGGTAATGGTAATGGGAGAGAGCGATATAAAGCTCTTTTCCTGGGCGCGATGGTTTCAAAATATGACGGAGGATAAGAGCGGAGTACGGCTCTTTATGTATGATGCCCAGTCTATAAAGACTGAGCTTGATTTTCTGTATTCTATTCTGTCTGACAGGGAAAGTGCAAAAAAGGAAAAAAACAGTTCAGATACAGTGTACGACACGACTTTTGTAGTACTGGTATTCAGACCGGAGGGAATAGCTTCACATCCTCTCATGAACTATGTAGAGAAGGCGTCGGATCTGGGATTTAACTTTATCTTTTTTGAAGAATATGAAGAGCGCCTGCATCCTGCCTGCACGGAGAGGATATTCCTGTCGCCTGACAGAAACGAAGGCTATGTGCAGGAGATAAATGACGGCAATCATAAGCAGTACTTCACATATCCGCATATAAGTCAGGAAAGCGCGGCGAGGGCAGCACTGAAGCTGGCTCCGGTATATGTAGATGAAGTGAGTCTTGCGAGTACACTTACAAAAAATATCACGCTTTTTGAGCTTCTTGGTATCATGAGCGCCTATGATCTGGATCTCGGAAAGATGTGGGCAGAGTCCAAGATATACGAAAGCATGGCAGCGCCGTTTGGTGTGGATGCAGCTGGGGATGTAGTTGCGCTTGATATCCATGAAAAATTCCATGGACCCCACGGACTCGTGGCAGGTACTACAGGCTCCGGTAAGAGTGAGACGCTCCAGTCATATCTGTTGTCACTGTCTACCAGATTTCATCCCTATGAAGTCGGTATCATCATCATCGACTTTAAGGGGGGAGGTATGGCGAACCAGTTCAGAAATCTGCCGCACCTTAACGGAGCGATCACGAATATCGACGGGAAAGAGATAAATCGTTCGCTTATGTCTATCCGTGCGGAACTAATGAAGAGGCAGAGACTCTTTGCGAAATATGATGTAAACCATATCGATGACTATATACGTTTATTTAAGACAGGAAAGGCAGAAGTACCGCTTCCGCATCTGATCCTTGTAGTCGATGAGTTTGCGGAGCTTAAGAGTGAGCAGCCGGATTTCATGAAAGAGCTCATCAGTACCGCCCGTATCGGACGAAGCCTCGGTGTACATTTGATACTTGCGACGCAGAAACCCTCCGGTGTGGTAAATGATCAGATCTGGAGTAACTCAAAGTTTAAGCTATGTCTGAAGGTACAGGATAAGAGCGACAGTAATGAAGTACTTCATTCGCCTCTCGCAGCGGAGATCAAAGAACCAGGTCGGGCATACCTTCAGGTTGGAAACAACGAGATCTTTAAGCTCTTCCAGACTGCGTACTCAGGAGCACCGGCGCGTTTTGACAGTACGGACAGCCGGAAGAAATTTGAGATAGATGTAGTGGATCTGGCAGGACGCCGTCAGGTTATCTATAAGCAGAAAAACAGTGGAAAAGCCGGCGGAGAATCGCAGCTCGATGCACTTGTAGATTATATCCATGAGTACTGCGAGAAAAATAACATCGCTAAACTCCCGGATATATGTCTGCCGCCATTATCTCCGGTCATCCCCTGCCCGAAGGGTAAAAGGGATGAGTCTGTTACGGATATCATCATTCCTATCGGTATCTATGATGATCCGTCCAGACAGGAACAGAATGAATACAGCCTGAACTTCACAAAGAGTCATGTGCTCCTTATGGGTTCAGCGCTCAGCGGAAAGACAAACTTTGTACAGACCGTTATCCGTGGAATCGCGGAGAGATATACGCCGAAGGATGTAAATATCTATATCTGCGACTTTGCATCAATGATCCTTAAAAACTTAAGCAGGCTGAGCTTTGTGGGCGGTGTAGTGACACTGTCTGAAGATGATACATTCCATCACTTGATCCAGATGCTGCAGAAGATACTGGATGAGAGAAAGGACAAGCTGTCCGAAATGGGGCTAAGCTCCTTTAGCGCATACCGCGAAGCAGGATTTGATGACATGCCGCAGATAATAGTTGTAATAGAGAACTACGCGGCACTTCGATCCACCTACTCAGATGATGAGGAACAGATAATAAATATTGTAAGAGAGGGTGTTTCTAACGGAATATCGTTCCTCATTACAAACCAGCAGAATAATGGTTTTGGATATAAGCTCATAAGTAACTTCGGTCAGCTGATAGCGCTGCACTGTAATGATGATGCCGAGTACGGATCACTCCTCGGCAGATGTCCGATAAAGCCTGACAATACTCCGGGACGCGGGATTTTGAAGATAGATAAGGAGATCAAGGAGTTCCAGACATATCTGGCATTTAGTGCGGAGAAGGAAATCGATAGGATCGAGGAGATGAGAGCCTTTGTACAGGAATGTAATGAAAAATACGCCGGAATGCGTGCAGTCCGTGTTCCTGTCGTTCCGGAAAAAGTAACGGATCTGTACATCGAAGAATCTTTTGGAACTACAAAGATCGAAAATAACAAGATCCTTGCAGGTATCAATTACCAGGATGCAGAGCCTGTATGGATTGATATCAGAAAGAATAATATCCTTACGATATCAGGTTCTGAGGAACTCGGACGAAAGGGCTTTGTTGCATCGCTCGTACGTCATATGGGTGAAAGTACGGATACATTTAATGCAAAGCTTTATATTTATGATGACGTTACGAGAGAACTTTCTTTTGCGGAGGAGATGGATTGTACGACGTGTTATGCCATCGAGGCGGAAGCGTTCTCGCATATGCTCGGTGAAATAAATGACATTTTGGTTGAGCGATACAGCCGAATAGCATCGTATCCTGCTACAGATCTGAGTCAGGAACCACTCCTCGTACTTATCGTAAACGCATCCTTTGGCATCAAAGTACTTATGGATGAAGATGAGATAGCAGAGAAACTCGACCGCATAATGTCTCAGTACAGGGATTATGGTGTAAGTGTACTTTTTTCAAATGTTCCGGAGGAAGAGCCGTCATTCAGAGCACCGAAAGCAGTTCGGACGCTTGTTGATACAAAGAGACATATCGCCTTTAGAAACGCAGAAGATATGCAGTTTATCGAGCTGTCAACGAGCCAGATCCGCTCAATAAAGAAAGATAATGCACCGGGTGACGCAATCTTTGTAGACGGAAGTTCGGTTAGAAGGATCAAAGCTCAGATCGTAGAATAATGAAAACGCTTAATGTGGGCAAAAATGAACGGACTTAGGGGAAAAGTCCGGAAAGAGGAAAATGTGTCAGATAAGGCAGGTATAAATTTCGACGTGATCGAAACAGAGTGCAGCAAACTTAAAAAGTATGCGAAATACTACTCAGAAATCGCACAGGACGTAAAGAAGATCTACGATATTCTTCAGGACTGGGATGGTGAGGAGGCAAAAGCAGCTCTTCCGATTCTTCTCAAGGTTAATAAGGAGCTTGGTGAGATCGATCAGTCTATCGGAAACATCGCCAAGTGGGGACAGCAGGTATCAGATAACTTTCATGAGGCTGAGAATGCAGGTAAAAAGTCGTACAACAGCTTTGTCTGAGGAGAAAAGGAGTAAAAATGGCAAATAGTGTAAAGGGTAATCCTGCAGAGATCAAGAAGTGCGGTAAGGACATGCAGAACCTTGCAATAGAGCTTAGCACCCTGCTGAAGAAAACAGATACATCTGTTGAAAACATGGAGAAGAACGGCTTTACAGGCGGTCCTGCTGAGCAGCTGACAAGCATTTATACAGATCTTAGTTCTGATCTGAGGAAGTATATCAAGAGATTTACTATCCTTGGAGAGGAAATCGAGAAGAGTGGTATTAACCTCGAACAGATTGCGCTTAACGCAAAGTCTACGCTCGTAAGTAAATAAAGAAGATATTGGAGTTATCGTAAAAAATCATTGAAGGAAAGATATAAAGAGCGGGGGAAAAAAGCGTATTGTCGGAAGGGGCGATACGCCTTTTTTCTTGTGCAAAAAAATGCAAGGATGCTGTTGACATACTTTGTCTGTCGTAGTATATTTACTTCGACAGACGTAGTACGACAGTCGTTACAACGATAAATAAGGTATCATCTGAAACTAGATGAAAGGCGGGTCAATATGAATGGTTGAGATAAGCAGTGATATCATCCGCGGATATAATGACACGATCATCCTGTTTCTTTTGTCAGAAGCGCCATCCTATGGATACGAGATTTCCAAAAAGATAAAGGCGCTGAGTGAAGACAAGTACACGATAAAGGAAACAACGTTATATTCTGCGTTTAACCGAATGGAGAAAAACGGTTATATTGAGTCCTACGCGCAGGTCGCAGAGAATGGGAAAAAACGGACTTATTACAGGATAACCGATGCAGGAATGCAGTATTACATGGAAAAGTGTGAAGAGTGGAAGCTCACAAAGGATGTTATAGAGCGATTTATCAGGAAGTAAGGCAGCGGAGAAGGAGAGACTATTATTATGGAAGCACTGAGAAACTATCTTGAAAATATGTTTGCAAATCTTCCAAATACACCTGAAGTGCAGCGTGCTAAATCCGAGCTGTTTCAGATGATGGAGGACAAGTACACTTCTCTCATCGAGGAAGGGAAGAAAGAAAATGAGGCGATCGGCATCGTAATATCCGAATTTGGAAATCTGAATGAGATCGCAGATTCTCTTGGCATCTCAAATGTGGTGGAGCATCCGCAGGGGATCGAAAGACGTCATGTATCGAAAGAGGAGGCACAGCAGTATGTGGTAGAAAACAGTCACTGCGCTTTTCTGACAGGTCTTGGTGTATTTTTTTGTATCATAAGTCCTGCGTTGCCGTCACTGTTTGAAGATGCGGTGCCGGAGCAGCTTGAAGATGCACTCGGCGGAGCGGCTTTCTTTGGCTCTATAGCGATCGCAGTTGCGTTATTTATCTACTCTGCGTCAAAAATGAAAAACTGGAGTTTTCTAAAAAGATATCCCTGCAGCATAGATTATCAGACAGCAGATGAACTATATAAGGCACAGAAACTTAATAATTCGACAAAGACCTTGCACTTCATAATTGGCGTCCTTCTGTGCATCCTGTGGCTGATACCGGTGTCTATATCGGATGCTTTAGTGGAATCATCGTATCTCGCAGACAACGTGATGCCTTGCATTATGTTTCTAATGGTTGGAATCGGAGTAATGCTTATCATTTTTTCTCTAGGAAAAGATAAGGCATACACAACACTCTTAGGACTTAATGATCAAAAAACTGTAGCAGGTAATTACGAAAGTACGAAATCAAGGGAAGTTGTTTATTCTAATGAAACAATAGCCAACATCATGTCAGTCTACTGGCCGACAGTCAGATGTGTATATCTCATATGGAGCTTTTTGACGTTTGACTGGCTCATTACATGGATAATATGGCCTGTTGCAGGAGTGATCCACTCCCTTGTAAAAAAGAATTTCAGAGAGGAGGTATAACAAAATGAAGAAAGTCTACCTTACAGTACTTACTATAATTACTGTTCTATGCATCATCTTTGGAACCATTTATCATGTAGGACCATATGTTAATAGATACACGAAGTTCAATTTTCCGTTTTTTAGTTACGGAAAGGACAAGATCATCACTTTTGAGCAGAAATATCCGCCTGCCGAGTTTGCAACTATCGAAGTGGATTGCCTGAGTGTCATATTAAATACCTACGATGGAGAGGGTATTCTGGTAGCCTACGACGGAAGTGAGCGACTTAAGCCTGAGATCAATGTGACAAACGGAGAATTCAGCGTGAAGCAGAAGCCCTTAAAGATCTCAAAGCCGTCAAATGTGGAATCAATACTTACGATTTCTCTCCCTAAAGACAAAAAAATGACAGGTATCGACCTGAATGCAGATATGGGAAGTGTCGATATAAAGGGAATCAAAGCCGAAGCTATCACAATGAATCTTGATATGGGCAGTATCACCTGCGACGGAGCGGAAGCAAATGAGCTTACTGTTGATACAGACATGGGAAATACCGAGCTTAAGAATGTCTCTTTCAAAGAACTTGATGCGAGCGCTGACATGGGACGTGTAGAGCTGTTATCAGCGAAAAGTCTGGAGGATTATAGCTTTGACTGTAGTGCAGATATGGGATCAGTCATGATAAACGGAAATACTGTAGGCAGTGATTATACAAAGACCGGAAATGCCGGAGATATAACAATAAGTGCTTCGATGGGATCGGTAGAGATACATTACTAAAAATTTCTTTTCGCCTGTATAAACTTGCGTTATAATATCGAAATAAACTGTTCACAAAGACCGTCACAGTTGTGGCGGTCTTTGCTGTTTTTGTGAGGTCGTTGATAATGAACTTATTTGATATCGTAGGACCGGTCATGGTCGGACCGTCAAGCTCGCATACTGCCGGCGCTGTCAGGATCGGTCTGGTCAGCCGAAAGCTGCTTGGAGAAGAAATAAAAGAAGCGCGGATACTTTTTCATGGATCATTTCTGGCAACCGGAAAAGGGCATGGTACGGATCGCGCTATAGTTGCCGGTTTATTAAATATGAGCGTAGATGATGCGCGTATCCCGGAAAGCTTTAAGTATGCTGAGGATGCAGGCATGAAGGTGACTTTTGGAAGCATCGATCTGGGAGAAGATGCACATCCGAATTCTGTACGGCTGATCCTTACCGGCGCATCAGGGAGAAAACTGGAAATCACCGCATCGAGTGTAGGCGGCGGACGCATCATGATAAATCAGCTGGATGGTCTTACAACTAATTTCAGTGGAGATTATCCGACACTCATCGTACATAATCTTGATCAGCCGGGGCATATTGCAGAGGTGACATCCATGCTCCAGCATAAGTCTGTAAATGTGGCTACCATGCAGCTCTATCGTTCACACAGGGGTGGAAGTGCCGTAATGGTACTTGAGTGTGACCAGCCTGTTCCGGAAGAGGGTATCCAGTGGCTCAAAAATCTGGAGGGTATCGTAAAAGTCACCTATTACAGCGGAACAAACGGAGGACAGAAATGAACGTATCGGTTCTCTTGTTTGTGATGGAGATGATAGGCGTCATCGCTTTTGCAATCTCAGGTGTTTTCGTAGCAAAGTCACGGTACATGGATTATTTTGGCGCAGTTGTGCTCGGATGCGCCACAGCCTGCGGCGGAGGTGTCATTCGTGATCTGATCCTCGGTGTCACACCCCCTGCAATGTTTGAAGATCCGATCTATGTATTGGTTGCTTTTATCACTTCGACCTTGGTTTTTATCCTGGAATACAAAAAAAAGAAAATGCCTGCGGAGGATTCCTGGATACTGAATATAGCGGATAGTATCGGACTCGGAGTGTTTGTGGTAGTAGGAGCTCAGGCAGCAATTGATCAGGGATTCGGAGATAAGTTTTTCTTGTGTGTATTTGTCGGAACATTAACAGGCGTTGGTGGAGGAATCCTTCGCGACGTTCTTGCGTGTCAGATGCCGATGGTCATGAGGAAGCACGTATACGCACTGGCGGCGATCCTCGGCGCGGTTATTTATTGTTTTATCATTCAGAGCGGATATAAAGTTGCAGCTTCACTTATCGGGATCATCGTTGTAGTACTGATACGGACACTGGCAGCCATCTATCGCTGGAATCTGCCGGCATTTAAGGAGTAAATTATGTTTCAGTCATTGGAAATGATAATAAAAAAATCAGAAGAGAAAGGGATTCCTTTCTGGAAGATAGTACAGGAAGATGACTGCCGTGAGAGCAATATCTCACCGGAGGAATCTTTTGAAAAAATGCGCCGAATGTATCAGGCGATGGTAGAATCGGTAAAGTCATATGATGCGAAGCTCTGCTCTGCCAGTGGACTTGTGGGAACAGAGGGAGCAAAGGTTCATAAGAGAAGGTGTGATGGAGAGCTCTTAGCCGGTGATCTCATCGGTATGATAATGGAAAGAGCGCTCATGGTCGCAGAGTCAAATGCCTGCATGAAGCGTATAGTAGCTGCGCCGACAGCCGGTTCCTGTGGTGTAGTTCCTGCGGTTCTGACTGCGGTACAGGAGGAAAAGGGCTATTCAGAAGAAAAGATGGTGGAAGCACTGTATGTAGTTGCCGGCATAGGCGGAGTGATAGCCGAGAGAGCATCTCTTGCGGGAGCTGAGGGCGGATGCCAGGCAGAGATCGGTTCCGCATCGGCAATGGCAGCGGGCGGTCTCGCGTATCTGCAGGGAGCGGATGCTGAGGTTATCTCACATGCAGCAGTGCTGGCGCTTAAGGGATTACTGGGACTCGCGTGTGATCCGGTAGCAGGGCTCGTGGAAGTACCCTGTGTAAAGAGAAATGTCATCGGTGCAGTAAATGCCGTGACGAGCGCTGATATGGCGATGTCCGGCATCATGAGTAAGATCCCTCCGGATCAGGTTATAGATGCAATGAAGTCTATCGGCAGAAATATGCCGTCTGAGGTCAGAGAAACAGGCCGTGGCGGCCTGGCAGCAACACCGGAGGGAATTGAAATTTCTAAGAGGATACAGATGTAATATTGAAAAATTATTTCATAACACTCTTAAATGTTGTGCGGATCTCTTTTTCTTTACCAAGTACCAGCACGCGGTTGCCGGGCTTAAAGGGACGGGTGGGATCGATGGTCATATCCAGTGAGTCACCAGTTTTCAGTGCGAGGATGCTGACATGGTATTTCTGTCGTACGTTCAGCTCGATAAGGTTTTTACCGATCCATTTTTCAGGAACTGAAAGCTCATAGATAGCGTAATCGTCGTTAAGACGGATATAATCAAATACATTCGTAGAACTATAAGTAATAGCAGTCCATTCAGCGAGCTGACGGTCGGGATAAACGACTTCGTCAGCTCCTATTTTTTTAAGGAGCTTTGCCTGAGCATCGCTGTTGGCAAGAGAGATGACGGTAGAAGCACCGAGGTCCTTAAGAAGAGCAGTCGTCTCAAGGGATGCTTCAAAATTTTCACCGATCGCTACGACACATATATCATAATTCTCTGGACCAAGAGAGCGGATAAATTCTTCATTAGTCGAGTCACCGATGATCGCGCTGGTTACAAAAGGCATTATCTCATTAATATCATTTTCGTCGATATCGACTACCATGACCTCGTTGTCCAGCTCCATCATTTTTCGTGCTGCATATTTTCCAAAGGTTCCAAGACCTGCGATAAGTACGGATTTCATATTTATTTTCCCTTCTATTTAACCTACATTTATATTTTCTACAGGCATTTTTGAAATATTCTGTACACGGCTTGCGTGTGATGCGTAAACCAGAGTCAGCGGGCCGACACGTCCGAGATACATAAGGATCACAAGGACGGTACGTGAGACCATCCCGAGACCCGGTGTGAGACCAAGAGTGAGTCCGACAGTTCCGATAGCTGATGCAGACTCAAAAAGGCTCCGGCTTAATGACACATGATCTGCGACGCTTATGATACAGCCGCCCACAGAAAAAAGAGTCACGTACATCAGAAAGATAGTGGATGCATATCGAACTGTGCTGTCAGTTATGCGCCGTCCCAGGATCTCGATATTTTCCTTTTTAGCGAATGAAGCGATCATACCGAGAAGGAGGACTGCTATGGTTGTAGTTTTCAGACCTCCGGCAGTAGATCCGGGGCTTCCTCCGATCAGCATGAGTACCATCATGATAGCGCGTGATACCGGTGTCATGGCTGAGAGATCCACGGTATTAAATCCTGCGGTTCTGGGCGTTACAGCCTGAAAGATCGAAGCATAGATACGCTCAGAGAGAGTCAGATCTCCCCATGTTGTCCGTGTAAATTCATAGCAGAAATAAAAAGCAGCAGGCAGGATGATGAGAAGTGCGGAAGTCAGGATCGCAAGTTTGCTCTGCAAGTGATACTTGCGGAATTTCAGCTTGTACTTCATCACATCATCCCAGGTCATAAATCCGATACCACCGATGATGATAAGCAGCATGATCACTATATTTATCAGCGGGTCAAAAGCACAGGTTGTTAAGGAGCTATAGTTTTCTCTCGTACCGAAGAGGTCAAAGCCTGCATTACAGAAAGCCGAGATCGAGTGAAAAATCGCGTACCAGATGCCCTTAAGCCCGAAATTTGAGATGAAGAAGGGCATCATCAGGACAGCTGCGATACCCTCTATAACGAGCACTGCTTTCAGGATAAATCCGGTAAGACGTATGATCCCGCCAAGCTGCGGCGCAGAGATGGAGTTTTTCATAAGGATTCGGTGAAAGAGGCCGATCTTTCTGCCAGAGATGATGGCAAAGAGGATGGTTACAGTGATGAATCCCATGCCACCGATCTGTATCATCGTGAGGATCACTGCCTGACCGAACCATGTCCACGTAGTAGCCGTGTCTTTAACGATGAGCCCCACCACGCAGGTAGCACTGACGGCAGTGAAAAGAGTATCTCTGAAGTCGGCGCACCCCGGAGCATAGGTCGCAAAGGGAAGCATGAGGAGCAGAGCTCCTGTTAAGATTACAAGTGCAAAACTCAGTAAGATTAAGATTTCCGGCGAAAGCCGGTGGATTTTTTTTAACATAGATAAAGTTCCTTTAATAAAGATTGAAACGCATCCGTAAACCAGCATTTCCTTAAAAATCATACCATAAAGAAGGCATAAAATACACACGGAGAGCGGGTTTAGGACGTATCGTATAAATGCTGTTGCGATATATTTTTTTAGAAAGGACAAATTATGAGAAAAGATCAGAAAGTATACGGTTATGTTCGAGTATCGACAAGGGAGCAGCACGAAGACAGGCAAATAGCTGCATTGCTGGAAATGGGAGTACCAAAGGAGAATATATTCATAGACAAACTCTCAGGGAAAGACATGGAGAGACCACAATATAAGAAACTGATCGGAAAATTAAGGAAAAATACGGTGCTGTACATAAAATCTATCGACAGACTGGGGCGGAACTATCGGGAGCTATGTGATCAATGGAGGATAATAACTAAGGAAAAAGGTGCAGATATTGTAGTGATAGATATGCCAATACTGGATACGAGGAAAGAAAAAAGCTTACTCGGCACTTTTATCAGTGATCTCATCTTAACTCTTCTTTCATATATAGCAGAAAATGAATATCGAATGATCCATCAGAGACAGGCAGAGGGAATTGCGGCGGCAAAAGCGAGAGGAGTTAAGCTTGGCAGACCGCGACTACCTCTGCCGTCTGATTTTTATAAAGTTCATGAAAAGTGGAAAGCAGGGGAGATATCTACAAAGGATGCTGCAAGAGAGTTGGATATGCCGGTATCGACCTACTGGTACAAGGCAAAAAAGTATCAAAAAATGATGGACTAAACCTCTGAGGCATCTATAAAAGTGTACTTTTTTAGATCTTATTTATATATCGTCCTTTTTTCATAATAGTAAAGTAAATACCGCTTATTTTGTGTTTTTTTGGGGGTTCAATTTCAAAAATATTTGCCGTTCAAAAAAGTACACTTTTACGAATAAGAAACAGAAACACTTATTGCGACCTTTATGCATATTGGTTTTTTGGGAGAAATAGTGGATGGGAATTAGTTTGCTACTTCCGTTACGAAAGATGACTATCATGAACAACACCAGAGAATCCTCATCGTTTTACTGTTAGGAAAGTACGATTTTAATAGTATTTGTTGAATAATGAGGAGTTATCCCATGAAGGAGATATGGAAATATTTTTTATTAAATTTGGTGCTGTTACTTATTTTGATTCTTATGATATTGTATTGTCTTTTTATTTGCCTTGATCGTAATATTTCAGTTGACATGAATAATATAAAAAATCTATCAGTCTCATGTGATGAAGTAAGAACAGAAATACATGGGACATCACAATTATCGATTTTTCTCTTTGATGATTATTATTTCACCATTGATGGAAGATATAGTGTATGGTCGGATGGTGAGGAATACTCTGATGTGAACAAAATAAATGTTGAAAATGGACCTTCCTATGTGGTTGTCCAAAATATTGATATTGATAATCCCATTGTTTTTACGGCGGCAGAGACAAACAAAGAATTTGTTGGGGTTAATATTTCATCAGTCGTGTTAAATCCCTCTGAAAACTATTATCGTATGGTTGTGAAACAGAATAAAGCAAGTGAGGCAGAATTCTATAACTGCAAACACATTTTAATCGAATTTGGTGATAATTTGGCAGAATTAGAAACAACAAATGGGACTAAAACAAGTATATCATCTTGCGAAATTGTTTATCGTGGGAAGCCTGGCTTGGACGATGATTCTTATTATAAGAGAATAGGTATTTCACATAGGTATAGTGGAAATGAAAACTATATCATGATGTTGATCCCTGAAAATAATACATTTGATATGACTTTTATGAATGAACAGTATGTATATTCGCATGGTGATGGAACTATTAGTTATATATCATCTCATAATCAGAAGGAAAGAAAAATAGTAAATCAAAGTATTGAATGCTTGAAGATAGAGAATAAGCCCAGAGTGGTAAACGATGATTTTAGCAATATGAATTCGGATTATTATGAAACAGGAGTGGGGGCAACCTTTAGAAATGAAGGAGAAGGAACGAATGCATTTTGTTTTGCAGGAAGTGTAAGAAATGCGTATATATGTGGATTTGATATCTTTTTGTCATTTTATGAATGGATGCAAGAAAACACAGGTTTGGTCGCAACGGTTGTGCTATCAGTTATTGGAGGAGCATTATCTTTAACTGGAATGCTTATTGGAAAGAGCAAGAATTATGCTGAATAGGGAATATCCACTTTATAATCACACATATATAAATAGTTTTCATGGTCTACTAATGGGATGTAAAAACAGTAATCCTGAAGGAATTGCATTTCAATATACTGATAACAAGAAAATGGTTTCAGTTACTTATGGAGATTTCCTAAGGGATGTACTTGCATTGGCATCATATATCGAAGAACAGGGATTTAAGAACACAAAAATAGCAGTACTTGGCGAAAACAGTTATTTCTGGATTCTCAGTTATTTTGCTGTCGTAATAAGTTCAAATATTATAGTGCCCATAGATAAGGAGCTTTCGGAAGATGAAATTGGAATTCTCCTAAGGCAATGCGAGACAGAGATACTCGTGCATTCAGGTATCTATGATGATATAGCCAGCATATTGAAAGGAAAAGAATATATTAAAAGGAACCTCAACATAAAAGACATTCCTGAAGTGTTATTGAAATATCGAAGTATACATGATGATATTCAAGAGTTTGTAACTGATGAGAATGCTGTATGTTCCATAATATACACGTCAGGAACAACTGGTAAGCCTAAAGGTGTAATGTTGACACAGAAAAGCCTGATGATTGATGCTGTCAGTGCATGTAAGAATGTGTGGATTAAAGGGACATCAATGCTTACATTGCCGCTGCATCATACATTTGCATTTACAACCAGTGTTCTGGCAATGCTTGTTTACAGGGTGCCGATTTGTATTAATAAAAATCTACGGTCATTTACTTCGGATATATTGAAATATAAACCCCAGAACATGTTTTTAGTGCCATTGTATGTGGAAACCATATATAAAAACATATGGAAGAAAGCAAAAGAACAGAAGAAGGATCGTATCCTAAAGGTTCTTGTAGCAATTAGCAGTTTTTTATTGAATTGTGGGGTTGATTTAAGACGGGTGTTTTTTAAATCCATCCTTGATCAGTTCGGAGGCAATCTTGATCTGATAGTAACGGGGGGAGCAGCTATTGATCAAAGATATATTGATGGTCTTACAAATATAGGAATTCAAGTCCTGAATGGATATGGGATTACTGAATGCTCTCCTGTTGTAGCTGTAAACCGGAATAAGTACAGCAGGGCGGGAAGTGTTGGATTGCCGCTTTCTGACTGCGATGTTTCTGTAATAGATAATGAAATCTGTGTTAGGGGAGAAATCGTTATGAAGGGCTATTATGAAGATGATGTGTCTACAAAAGAGTCATTCACAGATGGATGGTTCAGAACCGGGGATCTTGGATATATAGATTCGGATGGATTTGTATTTATTACAGGCAGAAAAAAGAATCTGATCATATTAAGCAACGGAAAGAATGTATCGCCGGAAGAATTGGAGGAAAGGTTGCTTCACATTGAGGGAGTCTTGGAGGTAGTGGTTTCAGAGAAAAACGGAATGATTGAAGCTGAAATTTATTCTGAGAACCATGCTGGAATAAAGGAGTCGATTGATAATCTAAATAAAGAACTTCCCAATTACAAGAGAATCCAAAAGGTTGTGTTTAGAGAAAACGCATTTGCTAAAACAACGACCCAGAAAATTAAGAGGCAATGAATGGCTGAGGAGATTCCATCAATGAAAGGTAATACTCTGAAAAAAATTATAGCGTTCGGAATCGTAACAGTTTTTATGATTACTGCTGGTTTATATTTTCTTAAGAAAATTTACATCAAAGCATTTGAATACATTCAAACGGTATAGTTTAAGTTCATTGATAGAACCTGTGGCAGTAACACTGGTTTTGGGAGCTTAAAAGGAGGAGAATAAATGATTCCATTAACAAAACCTCAAAAGCTGATATATGATATGGATAAATATGCTGGAGGATCCATATCAATTCTATGCGCAAGTATCGTCATAGAGGGCAAGAAAAATGACGAGGCTTTGAGGAATGCGGCTAATAGTCTGCTCAGAATAAATGATGCCTTAAGGACAAGGTTAATAGAAACAAAAGATGGAACAATGCAGGAGTTTGAGGACTATTATGACCGAGATATAGAAGTTTTGCATTTTTCCGGAAAAGATGGACTTGAACAGTATGCCATAAAGTATGCCAAGGAACCATTGAATTTATACGGAACCCTCTGTGAAATAAAGGCATTTCGGATGCGGAATCATTATGGAATACTTGTGAAACAGCATCATATAATCGGGGATGCGTGGTCATTATCCCTTATCGGGTCACAATTTGTAAAACTGATTAACGGTATAGAGCCAAAAGCCTTTTCGTACAAAGAATATGCAAAAAAAGAAGAGAAATATTTAAGAAGTGAGAGATATGAAAGCGACCGGGACTATTTCAGGGATATTTTTAAGCGCTGTGAAGAAGTGACATATTTTTCAGACAGTACTGATAAGGATTTTGCATCCGCAAGAAAGAGTTATACCATATCAAAAAAAGACACATTGAAGATAAAGGCTTATGCTGCAGAACATAAAGTATCGGAATATCTTCTATTTTTAGGTGTCTTATCTGTTTATTTCAGCAGGATAAAAATGAATACGGAAAAATTCTTTGTGGGAACAGCAGTCTTGAACCGTACCGGGATATGTGAGAAAAATACAGCAGGAATGTTTGTCAATACTGTACCGATGTTAATTGAACTGGACTACGGGAAGACATTTGCTGAAAACATTGAAGAGATAAAAAAAGCTTCGTATGTTTTGTTTCGGCATCAGAAATACAACTATGATGATGTTCTTAAAGATATACGAATGGCATTTGGATTTCAAGAGAGGTTATATGATGTGCTGATAAGTTTTCAGAATGCTTCTATTGAATCCACGGATGCTTTTGACAGTCAGTGGTATCACAGTGGGATGCAAATGGAAAGCATTCAAATTCATATTGATGACAGGGACAGAGATGGATTATTTGATATTCAATATGACTATCAAATACGAAAGTATAATGAAAAGGATATTGATTTGTTACATGAGCGTATTATTTCGCTTTTGTCGGATGTAATTTCTAATGATACTAAGGGATTATCCGAATTAAATATTATATCAAGTAGTGAAAAGATAAAACTGCTAACTGTTTTTAATGATACGCAAAAAGACTATGCCAATAATATGTGTGTTCACCAACTGTTTGAATTACAAGCCAGAAGAACACCAAACAGAATGGCTGTAATTGATTCGGAAAAATCACTTACATATAGGGAATTGAATGAACTCTCGAACAGAATAGCGCATGGTCTCATTAGGAAAGGTGTGAAAAAAGGGGATATAGTTGCATTTGCATTGACGAGGAACAGTAAGCTAATAGCTACCATATTTGCAATACTTAAGGCTGGAGCCGCATATCTACCTATAGATAAAGACTATCCGAAAGAGAGAATAGAATTAATTCTTAAAGACAGTGACGCTAAGATTTACTTGAAAGATGATTCAATAGATGGGTATATTTCTGACATAATAGATGAGCCTAATGTAGAAATAAATAGTACTGATTTATGTTATTGCATCTATACATCAGGAAGTACTGGTGTTCCTAAGGGAACACTTTTGAGACATCGAGGCATTGTCAATCTTGTTACAAATCTTGAATTATACAAAAACATAAGAAAATGCAGACGGATTGCGTTTTCAACCGAAATCACTTTTGATGTTGCTTCGCAGGAGATATTCACTGCATTATTAAACGGATATAGTGGTGTGATACTTCCAGATAGAAAGACTACAAAAGCCAGCGAGGTAATAAAAGAGATTACAAGTTACAAGGTTGATGTTTTTTATTCGACACCCACCTATTTAGAACTGATTACTGATAATTATGAGTTGACAAAATCTCTTGTTGGTGCATTAAAGGTAATTGTATTAGCAGGTGAAAAGTTTTCTGTTGGTGATACTATTCTTAAACTATATTCACGTCGGAAATTAGGTGACCTCACTTTTGAAAATCAATATGGACCAGCAGAAACCCATGTTATTACTACTACTACTATTGATGATTTGAACAAAGAGTACACAATAGGAAAACCTATTTCAAACGTAAAAGTCTATATTACTGATAAATATACGAATTTAATGCCCGTAGGAATAGTTGGGGAATTATGTATTGCTGGAGATGGAGTAGGGGCGGGATATCTAAATAGACCAGATACTACAGCAGAAAAATTTATAGATAATCCATTTGGTAAAGGTAAGCTATATAAAACGGGAGATTTAGCATACTGGCGTGAGGATGGAAACATTGTATATGTTGGAAGAAAGGATGATCAGGTAAAAATAAGGGGGCTCCGGATTGAGCTTGGAGAGATTGAGAATTGTATCGAAAGAATCGATCATATTTCACAGGCGGCAGTAGTTGTCAGAAAAACCCCTGAAGACAGACAATTGATATGTGCCTTTTATACAGGACATGAATATCCTGCCAAAGAGATCAGGGCAAGGATCCGTGAATATCTCCCAAAGTACATGGTTCCACATATAGTTATACATCTGGAGTCCATGCCGCTTACAGCCAGCGGAAAGATCAATCGGAAGGCATTGCCAAATGTTGACTTATCACAGGATAAAACTGATATCGAATTTGTTCCACCAGAAACGGAAAAAGAAAAAATCCTTGTAGAAGCCATCGAAAAAGTGTTGAATATTAAGAAAGTCAGTACCCTTGACAGCTTTATAGATATAGGCGGCGATTCACTTGCGGCTATTTCATTGGTTGCAGAACTGGAACGGCTCTGTTACAGAATAAGTATTGAAGCGATATTAAAAAATGGAAGTATCAAAGAATTATCAGAGATATTAGAGCATATAGATGAGCAGGAAGCAAATAAAGGGAATGGATTTGAGGGGAAGGCATTTCCGGCAACTGAGGCCCAGAAAAGAATATACACGGCGCAGATAATAGCTGAAGATTCTACGCTTTACAATATACCCTATGTCTTCAGGGTAAAAAAAATAGACGCTTTAAGACTTCAAAGAGCAGTGGATAAACTGATCGGACGGCATGAAAGCCTAAGAACACATTTTGAGAACAGGGATGGAAAACTCATACAGATTGTTGAAGACCATGCGATATGTAAGGTAATTCAGCGTAAAAATGATGATATTTCCGATTTTATCCGTCCTTTTGACTTATCAGAATCACCATTGTTCCGAATAGGATACTATGAAGAAACCATAATGCTTGATGTTCACCATATAATAGCAGATGGCGGATCTATGAACATATTATTGAAAGATCTGAATGAATACTATATGGAACGTGATCCGGAGTATTCTGCTGTCCAATACCGTCACTTTGCCATATCGGAAAAGTATCTGCCAGAGGATGAAGATTATTGGCTCTCTGTATTTTCTGATGATTTACCGGAATTATCCTTGAATACGGACTTTAGACGCAGGAAGAAACAGACCTTTTGCGGGGATGTTATATATGAAACGCTTGATGATGGTCTGCACGAAAGAATAATAAGAGCAAGCAGGAAAATGGGGATAACTCCGTTTGTATTCTATTTGTGTGGATTCTTTGTATTTCTGTCTAAATTTTCAGGCAGCGAAGACATAATAGCAGGAATACCGGTTAGTGGAAGATCTGGAAAATTTCTTGATACGATAGGAATGTTTGTGAATACGCTTGCTATACGCAGTTGTCCGTCCGGTGATATGTCCGTGGAAGCATACCTAAAAAACGTAAGTTTAACCTGTGCCGATGCAATTTCACACCAAAGCTATCCATATGGTGAACTCATAAAAAAGCTTAACATTAAACAGACAGCAAGGAATCCTTTGTTTGATGTCATGTTTGCATATCAGAGTGAGGAAATGACAGAGGTTCAATTTGGAGATTATAATGTGGAGCTTCTTCCAATACCGATAACAGGTTCTAAATATGATTTTACCTTTAACTTAATGCCCGGAATTGGTAAAACAGTACTTATGGTTGAATACTGCACTGACCTGTACAGGGAAAACTCTATACGGCGTTTTGTTCAGGGTTATCTTACGGCTCTTAAACAGATGCTTTCTGAGAATATACTTATAAAGGACATTTCTGTTTTAGTAAACCAGGACCGAATGAAAATACTGTATGAGTTTAATAATACCCATGTGGGATACCATAAGGAATGTAGTGTTCATAAGCTGTTCGAGAAACAAGTATTGGAGAATCCAAATAATATAGCGGTAATTGCCTGTGACAGAACACTAACATATGCGGAGTTAAATGTTCAGGCTAACAGAATTGCCCATTATCTTATTGACCAGGGGGTAACAAGGGGAGATATAGTTGCTTTTCGTCTTTCCAGAAATAGCAATCTGTTTTCTGTGATGCTTGGCATCCTAAAGGCCGGTGGCGCATATTTACCGATAGGTCAGGATTGCCCGGTAGAACGGATGAAATATATCGTTAAGGATAGTAGGGCCAAGGTTGTTATAACTGATGATAATATCACTACTGCAATCGGATCCAATGAAACAGATAATCCAGAGATTGACATCCGACAGGAAGATATATGCTATTGCATTTATACCTCCGGTACAACAGGAATGCCAAAAGGAGTTTTGATCACGCATGGGAATGTGGTGAATTTCTGTAGTGATAATGAGATGAATTACTTCCAAACTGAATTCATACGGCTTTGCGAGAAGGTAATCTGCTGTAATTCTATTGCATTCGATATATCCCTTCAGGAGACATTTTTACCGTTGTTAAATGGGAAGTCTATCATATTGCTTGATGATAAGCAAATATATGATATTGATTCGGCTTTGGATTGTATTGATGAAAAGTGCGGATTAGTAATTACGCCGACCAAATTGGAAATCTTCATGGAAAATGAAAGATTCTGTAAGAGTTTTCTGGATAAATTCAAGGTTATTATGGTTGGCGCTGAGCAGTTCCCTGTTGGGCTCTTAACAAAACTTCGACAATATACCGATGCAGCAATATATAATGGTTATGGTCCAACCGAAACTACCTGCGGCGTTTCATATGGGAAACTGTCAGAAAATGACATAAATATTGGCAAACCCATAGCAAATACACAGATCTATATTCTTGATAAATATCTTTCTCCTGTGCCAATAGGTGTAACAGGAGAACTGTGTATTGCAGGGGAAGGTACTGGTGCCGGATATCTGAACCGTCCCGGTCTTACAGCAGAGAAATTTGTCGATAATCCGTTTGGAGACGGTAAGCTTTATAAAACCGGCGATTTGGCATATTGGCGTGAGGATGGAAACATTATTTATGTAGGAAGAAATGATTTTCAGGTAAAAATAAGGGGGCTTAGGATTGAGCTCGGAGAGATCGAGAATGCCCTGATGATTCTTCCGGAAATCGTGCAGGCAGCTGTGGTCGTGCGCAAAAACAAAGAAGGAAAACAATTGATCTGTGCATTCTATACCGGGAAAGAGATTCGCGATAAAGATATTCGCCTTGAAATTGGAAAACACCTTCCCAAATACATGATACCCCATTTTATTAAACATATTGATGAAATGCCGCTGACATCAAGTGGGAAAATTAATCGTAAGGCGTTGCCGGAAATAGACATGGAGCATATTGAAAGACATGTTTCCTTTACTAGACCTGAGGGGAATATGGAAAAAAAGCTGGCTGCTCTTATGTGTCAGGTATTAGGAATTGAAAGAATCGGACGAGATGATGATTTCTTTGAAATGGGAGGAGATAGCCTTGGTGCGATAGGGTTTGTAACAAAAGCACATAATGAAGGGATATATATAGGGATACAAAGTGTTTTTGACTACCCTACTGTCAGATTGCTTGCAGAATTAATAAAAAACGGTGATAAAAAACATAAAGAATATATTTATAGTGATTTTGAGAATATCGACAAGATACTCGTAAAAAACACATTAGAGTATATGGAAAAGCCGGAAAGAAAGATGATTGGAAATATTCTTCTTGCAGGCGCAACGGGATTCCTCGGAATACATATTCTTGCGGAGTATCTTGATAATGATGCGGGAAAAGCATATTGCATTATACGTGGAAAAGATGAATCTGACAGTAGAAGACGTTTAGAGGAAATACTGGGGTTTTATTTTGGTGAGAAGTACCTTGTCGATGAAAGAATAAAGGTACTATGTGGGGATTTGCAAAAGGATGAGTTTGGACTGTTGAAAAAAGAATATGACCTGCTTATCTCATCAATCGATACGGTTATCAATTCCGCAGCAAGTGTTAAGCACTATGGTTCATATAAGTATTTTGAAGAAGCTAATGTCAATACCACGAAAAAATTAATAGATTTCTGCAAAAAATCCAGTGCGAAGTTAATCCATATTTCTACACTCAGTGTGTCTGGTAATACTTTTGTAGATGAATTTGACGGTTATGTATGTGAAGATGAAAAGCACTTTTTTGAAAAAGATCTATTCATAGGACAGCCTTTGGACAATGTATATGCCAGAAGTAAATTTGAAGCAGAAAAAGCAGTTTTGGAAGCCATGGTAGATGGTCTTAAAGCTAATATAATGAGGATGGGAAATCTGACAAGCCGGCGGAAAGATGGGGTTTTTCAGAAAAATGTTGAAACCAATGCTTTTGTCAAACGTATAAAATCAATACTTGAGATCAAGAAAATCCCGGATTACCTATCGGATATTTATACGGAATTCACGCCAGTTGACGAGGCGGCGAGGGCTTTAATGACCGTCGTTCGCCATTTTAATGAGAACCAGACAGTATTCCACATAAACAGTACACAAAAAGTATATTTGAGCTATCTGATACGATGTGTAAATGAATTGGGATTTAATGTCAGCGTCGTGACAGGGAATGAATTTGCAGAAGCATTGAGGGAAACCCTGAAGGAAGCGGGGATGGAACATATATTTGAAACATTCATCAATGATATGGATGAAAATGAGCATCTTGTATATGAAAGCAACATACATATAGAAAATGGATTTACAGAACAGTATCTTGACCTGATTGGATTTAGATGGAAAGAAATAGATAAGGAATACCTTAAGAAGTATTTCGGTTATCTGATAAAAACAGGATATTTGGAGGTGTGATTGTGTTTGAACGGGTTAAAGCTATTCTTGAAAAATACACTGAAAAACCGGTTACAGAAGACTCGGCACTGGAAGCAGATCTGGATTTGACTTCTTTTGATGTTGTTTCCATTGTAATGGATTTTGAAAATGAATTTGGTGTTGAAATCTCTGACAGGGATATGGCTAAATTTATCAAAGTAAATGATATCACGGATTATTTACGAACGCATGAGAAGAAATAAAGGTAGTGTAGATTGAAGGGTTGTTGCCTTAACAAACATAAGTGTCCCTCAATTTGTTGAGGGCGCAATTATACTTAGTCGCTTCGCTCCTATGTAAATTGCGCTCTCCGAGGGGTCCTGCGGTCATCTCAGGGGCTTCCGCCCCTGCGCCGCCTGTCGGCGGCTACCCCTTTCAGGCGCAAGGTAGTATCAAAATTGAAGATAGATATTCAGCCGTAGTTCAAAAGAATTGCGGCATTTTTATTTCAGGGATTGCAGGAAGTATCTGTGATCCTTTTTTAATGTAAGAGGAGCCGTCAGATAAGGACGCAAAAAGCCGGGATTATGAAAGGCTTCATTTCCGGGGGCTACGTAAACGCTTCATAGTCCGTACATAGAAATCTGTTCTTCTTTCATAGATAATTCAAATAGTGAAAGAAATGTTTGAAAAGTTGAAAAAGATTACAAACTTTTCAAACTTTTTCAACTTTTAACAGTAAGCGAAATGTATTACACCGGGTAGAAATCCTCGGAAATGCATTTCGCTTTCATTTTTCATCGTCATTTTTCTGGTCTGTAGAGCAAGCTGTTTTCATTTTATCTGTCCATGGCATCAATGCATCAATGTTTTCGGGCTCATTGTTGTAGTCCATCATTTCGATCAACACCGTTTCCAGATATTTCAGCACATTCAGATTGTTTCGTTTTGCACTTTCAACCAGGCTGTATATAATAGCACTGGTTTCGGCTCCGTCGGTAGAGTTATGGAACAGAAAGTTCTTCCTTCCGACAGCATAAGGACGAGCGCTGTTCTCGGCGAAATTATTAGAAATCGGGATACGTTTATCCAGCAAATAATTCATAAGATATGGCTTTTGGTTTTGGGTATAATTAACAGCCTTGCCCAGACGGCTTCCGTCAGAGGCATGGATCGTATCAAGCCATTTCCAAAATTTTTCCCAGATATCAGGTTCTTCTTTTTCCCGTATCTGTTTTCTTCGTTCGGGATCATCTGTCCCACTCAACTCTCTCTCTTTCTCAAAGAGCTGGTTGCAGAAATCAAATCCGATTTCTGCCTGAATAGCTGTCCCGTTCGAGCCTGCCTTTTTTCTGGCAGCCGGGATTGCATCTGCCCATTTCCTCCGAACATGAGCAAGGCAACCGCATCTTGTGATTTTTTCAGAGAGTTTATTATATCCCTGATATCCGTCACATACGGCATACTTTCCTTTGAATTCCCTTAGGAATTCTTTAGCATGTTCTCCATGCCTTGATGGCTGATATTCATACATCGCGATGGGAGGAAGTCCATCGTTTCCAGTGCAATACAGCCACATATAGGATTTAGACTGTGGTGTCTTTCCTTTCTCTTTAAGAACCTGACACGGAGTCTCATCCATACAGATCAATATCCTGTCCATCAGGTAATGATGTAACCTTTTGTAAACAGGTCGGAAATATTTATCAGCACAGGTTATGATCCAGTTAGACATAGTGGCTCGTGGAATCTTTGCCCCATCCTGCAAAAAGCTCTTTTCCTGCCGATACAGTGGAACCGCGTTTAGGTACTTCATATATGTTATAAACGCAACTATCGAAGGCGTTGCCGGACTTCCCTTTATCAG
>KL370804.1:59624-76282 GCA_000701625.1 Lachnospiraceae bacterium MC2017 | reverse complement strand
CATAAGTTCATAGCAAGCTATTCACTTAATCAGGCCCGCTCGACTTGCATGTGTTAGGCACGCCGCCAGCGTTCATCCTGAGCCAGGATCGAACTCTCGAAAAAAGTTTGATCCGGTTTTCAAGACAAGCTAGCTTTCGCTTCGCGTTTCTTAATTACCGTTATTTACTGTGAATCAGATCTCTCTGATCCAGAGTTTATTTTTTGCATTTCTGAAATTTCTCATTTGAATTTTCAGGGTTGCATTGCTGTTTGTTTGTCAAGGTTCAGTTCTGTCAGACCGCTTGGTTACTGGGCTTGCGAGCTGTTTTGTTCGCTGCCGCTCGCGGCGACAGGTGTTATAATAGCACCACCTTTATACTCACGTCAACACCTTTTTTTAATTTTTTTCAAATTTTGTTTTAAAAAACAAATATTCCATCCCTCAAACCTCTTGTTTTCCCCGTAAATACGGCATTTTTGCCTATTACATTCTCTTAAATTTTTTCGATATTGTTTGCCTCAACAGCATTTATGTATCCATAGGAAGCGCTGATATCGCCGCGCTCCCCAGGATATTTGGGTCATATTGACATTATTCCGCCTGTACAAAGGTTACATTTCCATAGGTTCCGGGTGTGATCGAATCAGACTCTGCGTATGTAATGGTCACCTTCTTATCAGACTTTATGCTGTTAATATCTTCTACTTCTATATGATTAACTGAAGTATCAGAAGTAACCGTCCATGTTGAGTCGGAATCAAATGTGAGATCTGCTTTACCGGTGTCGTCTCCATATAGTATGGTTCCTTCCCATTCAGAATTAATGAAAGCTGCTGTAAGCGAGTTGGCTCCTGTTCCAATATCAGGTGAACCTGACTCATTTGATGAATACTCTCCTATATAGAAGTCACCATTCATCTCACATGTTCCATCCTCTTCCCCAGTCTTATCCCACTTAGTAGATGAATTTTCATCAGTGAAAGTGATATTTGCAGCACCTGATCCCTCGACCGAAACAAGGAGATTATCTGCCGCTGTCTGTCCTTTAGATAAACTGGAAGAATCACCATAGTCTTCATAGTTCTTATTCTTTAGCTGTGTTGCCTCCACTGTGATAGGGGTTGAAGAGTTTTCAGCATATATTACCGCGAACTTGTTTCCTCCGGAATACCCCGGTGTCTTGGACTTATCAGTAAACCACCATGTAAGTGAATCTTCAATAAATGCCGGATCATTTGCCTTATCGAGGAATATATTCAGCTGATTTATAGCAGTAGCTCCCAGCCCCTTTATCTGATCCAGAATAGACTCATCCCATTTATCTGGTGATGCTACATCATATACGGACTGCATCTCCTCATCATCGTACTCTGCCTGTATGCGGCTGTTATATACATGAATGCCGGTTTCTTCTGTATTTCCTGATCCGCTGCCGCCTCGGGTTTTCATACCCATTACGCCGGATATATCACAGTTATTTACAAATATATATCCACCTGATGCCGAGGTCAGTCCTGCATCCAGATAAGATTTCAAGCTGGAGTTATAACAATACACCCACGATTCATTTGATCCGATGGGAGTGTGTATGTTCCGTTCGGCTGGATATATCCGTTTTCTCCTGCAGCAATAGTAAACTTCACAGAATTATCTTCGTCATAGCTTGTGAAAACACGGGAACTATCCCCCTCTGCAAAGTTTTCTGCCGCAGAACCGCTTTACCCATAAAATGTTCCTGCGCTAGAAAGGAATGCCTGATCATCAATACTGGTTACGGACGAGGGAATGCTCCATCCGCTGGTTGTATTGTAGTCATAGATCATTCCTGCTGATTTCCTGTCGGTATCTCCGAAGCTTCACCCTTATCTTCGTTTTTTTCTTCATTTGAGCCTGATTCAGACGCCGCAGTACTTTCTGTTGCTACATTTGCTGTATTGTTTGCGGAAGAAGCACAGCCAGTAATCAGCACTGCCGTCATAACTCCCAGAGCCAATAACACATAGAGACGTTTTTTCATCTTTCCCTCACTTTAAAATGAATAAAAATAACTACTGAGCAAAAGAATATGTTTTGAAGCTTTATCGAGCCTTAAAAGAAGACGTATACACATATTTTTCACATTTTTTTACATTTTTTTGTATTTTTTATGAATATGACCCTATGTAAAAATAGATGTGATAGAATCACAGAAGCGGGCATATTTCCGCTGTACACACTAACATTTTTAATGGGATATAAATAAATGATGTAAGTATCAATAGGACTTTTGACCCTGTCATCATTAAATTCCCAAATATTATTCGGGGGTAATAACCTATGCGCAACAGAAAATGGTATGAATGGCTTTTAACGATCACTTATATCGCAATGATACTGCTTTGCCTGTATCTGAACCTTCTTACAGACCAGAAAGAAAACATTGCCAGCATCGCAGTGAATATCATCATGTTCATAATCGTTGCTATCATCTTTATTAATTGTGAGAAAAACAGCTTTTTCCCGACCAACAGTGTCATTTACGATCTCAGACGTGTCACCTCTGAAATTCGAAGAGATGCTGAAAATTCCAACGGTTTTTTATGGAATAAATATAGAAAGACCAAAGACGCCTTTTTTGAAAATGATGTACTAAAAGAACAGTTCAGTGATTACTGCGATGAAGTTACACGTATAGAAAACAGTGATAAGCCCTATTACAAATGCGGCATTGAAGACTATATCAATCCTGAACTCACCGATGAACTGATGCACAGAAACATGCTGAATCAGGTTTCCGGTGCCATGACAGGTCTCGGAATCCTCGGAACATTTATAGGACTTTCACTCGGACTACAGAGCTTCAATACCGGTTCAACAGCAGAGATCACTAACAGCATCACTCCTCTTATGGACGGCATCAAAGTTGCTTTCCATACTTCAATATATGGAATGATCTTCTCTCTGGTATTTAACTATGCCTTTAAGCGAAAGATCGATGAGGCAGAAACTGCCGTTCATGATTTTCTTGTTACTTATAAAAAATACGTCCTGCCCGATACTGAGAATGACGGTCTGAACCGTCTCATTGAACTTCAGAAGCAGCAGGCTACTGCCATTAATGCACTCGCCGGTTCTCTCGGCCCTCAGTTCTTTGACAGCCTGCATGAAGTAATGACTCCTGAATTTGAACGTTTCGACCGCACTATCACAAGCTTTGCTAACATGGCTACGAGAAATCAGCTCGATGCTCTTTCTACAGTTGTTGACCGCTTCATCAAAGAATTGGATAAGTCTCTCGAAAATTCCTTCACAAATCTCAAGGATACTATCGATCAGACCTACATGACCCAGCAGGAGAATGCCCGTCAGATGCACTCTATCCTGAAGGCTACCGAATCCGAGGCTGCCAACTTCAAGATCATCGAGCAGGAAACTTCTGCTATCGCAAGGTCTCTTGACACCTATACAAAAGATATTAAGAGTGTTATGGAACAGCTTGCCGGAAATATGGCAGTTCTCACATCTCTTTCACAGGCAAATACAGAACATCTGACAGAAGAACAGAAGTCTATCGATTCACTGAAGAAATATAATAAAGCACTGGACAATGCCTCCAGCATCCTCGCTGCAAAACTCCGTGAACAGGAAACTATGCTGGAATCAATGAGAAAGGCTGTACTGAAGCTCCCCGGTGATGTTTCAGGAGCGACTGATAATCTGAATAATGCATGTGTCCGTGCTGCTGAGGCAGTTAACGACCTCACAAATACTGTTGATCATCTGACACTGGAACTTCATAACAAGGCACAGAACGGAAGAAGGTAAGCCATGTCTAAATTATTCCGAAGAAAACATGACGAGGAGACAACCTATTGGCTCTCCTACTCAGATATGATGGCCGGACTGCTCCTGTGCTTCGTTTTGATCATTGCTCTCAGCGCGCTTCATTCAAATATCATTTTTGATCAGAAGCAGGATGAACTCCTTGGAAAAGAGAAAGAACTGCTGGTTCAGTCTAATGAGCTTGACCAGGAAAAGTTGACAGTTTCGTCTCAGCGGGCATTACTTGATGACCAGCAAAAAGCTCTTATCGCACAGGAAGAAAAACTTGCATCTCAAGAAGATAAGCTGAATCAGCAGTCAAAGCTCCTCGGTGAATTGCAAGCCTTGATGGATTCACAGCAGGAAAAACTCGACAGTATCATCGGTGTAAGAACAGAGCTTGTAAAAGCTCTTAAGGAAGAATTTGATGATTCGGATCTGGAAGTCGAAGTAGATGCCCAGACCGGTGCGATCACTTTTAATTCAAACATCCTTTTTGAGTACAATAAAGACGCTTTGAAAGAGGGCGGAACAGAGTTTCTGGATGAATTTCTGCCTCGTTATGCAAGTGTCCTCCTCAGTGACAAATACAAGGATTATATTTCAGAAATAATAATTCAGGGACATACGGATCAGAACGGTACATACCTGTATAATCTGGATCTTTCTCAAAAGAGAGCCTACTCTGTTGCAGAATACTGTCTCGGTGATGACAGCAAGGTACTGGACGAGAAAGCTCTGGAAAATATGCGTTCTGTCGTTTCTGTAGGCGGAAGTTCATACAGCGATCCTGTATATGACGATGACGGAAAAATCGATGAAGATGCTTCCAGACGTGTTGAGATCCTTTTCCGTTTGAAGGATGAAGAGATGGTTTCCGAAATGATGGAGATTCTTAATTCCGAGAAGAGTGATAACGTTCAAGATAATAGCGAGAATCAGGAAAACAACGATAATGACGGATTTTATGATTGACCCGTACTTTATCACTTGACTTTGTTAAAGTGCGTGATTATTATTATTCTCAACATATGCTAATGACAAGGTCAAAAAGAAAAATCCGACTGGTGTCATCCATAACAAACATTCGATATTTATAGAGAAGGAGCATCCATGATCGAACGCACTACTTATCATGACGATTATATACTGGCCAGATACTTCGGACAGTCATCTAATTATACGGATATCCCGAATGAACTATTTACTAAATATAATGTAAAGAAAGGACTTCGTAATGATGACGGAACCGGAGTACGTGTAGGGCTGACAAGAGTTTCCGATGTAGTCGGATACCAGATGGATAAAGACGGCAAAGTTGTTCCCTGCGAAGGTGATCTGCTGTACAGAGGATATAGCATCCGGGATCTCATAAATAACCGTCAGGGCAACTTCGGGTTTGAAGAGACAAGCTTCCTTCTTCTCTTTGGCTTTCTTCCGACAACTCAGCAGCTGGACGATTTTAAGAAGACTCTTGCACTTCGCTATGATTTTCCGGATAAGTTTCTTGTAAATGAGATCCTCAGAGCTCCTTCCAATAATCTGATGAACCGTCTTCAGACACTTACTCTTTCTCTGTATAACTACGATGACGATCCGGATAATGTAGAGGTCTATGAAACTCTGAGAAAAGGACTTAACCTGATTGCTAAGTTCCCGTCTCTCGCATGCTATTCCTATCAGGCAAAAATGCATGAAAGATTCCGTAAGAGTCTCGTGATCCACTACTCCGATAAAAATCTTTCTATCGCAGAGAATATCCTGCAGCTTCTCCGTCCCGACGGAAAGTTCACCGAACGTGAGGCAAGCCTTCTCGACGCGATACTTGTTATCCATGCGGATCACGGCGGTGGAAACAATTCTGCATTTACTGATGTCGTTATCGGATCTACAGGCACAGATCTCTACTCTGCTATCTGTGGTTCTCTCGGCGCTCTTAAGGGACCAAAACACGGCGGCGCAAATATCTCCGTTGCCCAGATGATGGAAACTGTTATTAATAAGATCGGTTATACAAAAGATAAGGACAAAGTCGTTAAGGTCGTTAAAGATCTCTTGAACAAAAAAATGTACGATAAATCCGGTCTGATCTACGGTTTCGGTCATGCTGTTTATACTATTTCAGATCCGAGAGCTGAAATCCTTCGTGAACTCGCACGTAAGCTTGCTATCGAAAAGAAATGTGAGGACAAGTATAACTTCTACAAGCTCTTTGAAGATACGGTCCACGAGATAACCGCCGAGAAGAAGGGACGTGCACTTCCGACAAATGTTGACTTCTATTCAGGATTTGCTTATGAAATGCTCGGTATTCCTGTAGATCTCTACACTCCGCTCTTTGCTATTGCAAGGGTTTCCGGATGGGTTGCTCACAATATCGAAAACAAGCTCTATGACGGACGTATCATGCGTCCTGCAACAAAATATGTCGGCGAGCATCAGGATTTTGTTTCTATAAATAATCGCCGATAACAAGTTACACCAGACTTGAGAACATCTCGTCAATTATTACGCACTAAACAAACAGCTCCGACCTTCGGCTAATGCCTAATGCACTATACAGCATTTCCTGTTTTTTCAGGACTTCACCCACTGCGCGACAAACTCTACAAAGAGTTTTCCTTCCAATGCCAGCTCAGAAGATGTCAGCATACGTCTGCAATTCAGACGTTCTTTGAGATTGCCGAAAGCTTTCTCGCCTACGTCTCTTGTATGGTCGTTCCTGAGTATAGTCCCAGGCAATAGTCTTTGTTGCTGAATAACACGGGAATGTAGGAGATAAGGGTAAAAGGCAACTTTGTCATTTCCTCATAAGACAGCAAAAGGAGCGCGTAAAATCGCGCTCCTTGTTTATAAGTCATAATTCAAAATCTGAATATTTGTGTATTATTTTAAAAACATCTTGTATTGTCACCAGTTTTTATACGGACATCTGCTGCTATGTACTGCTGCACGAAGTTCTACAAAACATCCACAGGCAGTACAGGTGCCATTATTCAGGTATTCACAAGCACGGCAGGTATCGAGACGCATCTCGTAAATATGATCCTGCACCTTTTCTCCCGGAGACATCATATTAAGCACTCTTTTGATATCGCGTTCGTACGACGCAGGATCGATTTCTTCAAGAAGACAGCGATAGCACCTGTTTCTCGGATCAGCAGTTACTTCCTTGACGTTCATTTTTAACTTCTCCTTCAAGACAAAGAAACCCTTTACATCTGAACAGATATGATACTGCATTTCGGGATCGTAAATTCTGCGCTGTTTCCGTTTATTCTTACACCATCGAACTCCTTCTTTACTACGTTCTCCGGTTCTTCAAATGTATTCTTATCGTGAACATCACCTGTCAGAATATATGCAGATGTATCCTTCACTTTTTCCCCATCGATCTCAACGCTCAATGGATAATCGTTTTCAAGATCCATATTTGCGATCGTGAGCGTTATTACTCCGTCTTTTTCAGATACAGAGTACTGCAATGCCGGTACAGGATTGTCTACAGTTCCGACAATTTCATTTCCTGTAAGTGTGCTGTCGAGAAGCTCTCCGTCCTGATGCTCCTTATACATATCAAATACGTGATAGGTTGGTGTCAGGATCATCCGGTCACCTTCCGTAAGGATAAGAGACTGAATGACATTAACCATCTGAGCAAGACATGCCATCTTTACGCGGTCGCAGTGATTATTGAAGATATTTAACGATACAGCTGCGATAAGAGCATCTCTCATGGTATTTTGCTGATAGAGGAATCCCGGATTTGTGCCAGGCTCTACATCACACCACTCCCCCCATTCATCTACGATCATGCCGATCTTTTTCTCAGGATCGTATTTATCAAGGATCTCACCGTGCAGATTTATAAGGTCTTCGATATAAAGTGCCTTTTTCATTGACTGATAGTACATCGGTATATCAAAGTCAGTGGCACTGCCCTTATTCTCCCATCCACCCGGATGTACATAATAATGCAGGCTCAGACCGTCCATGAAGCCATGCAGAAAGTCCGGAGAAGGGGCTTTGAAGCAAGTTGAAAGAACCCCTTCTGTCCAGAATGTATCTGCCACATTTGGACCTCCGCATACCTTTTTTATAGGATTTTGCGGATCATACTGGCGGACAAAGGTCTGGTAATGGCGGTAAAGATTAGCATAATACTCAGGAGTCATGTTTCCGCCGCAGCCCCAGTTCTCGTTTCCTACTCCAAAGTAGTCAACCTTCCATGCCTTTTCATGTCCATTCTTTTTACGAAGCTCTGCCATGGGAGATACTCCGTCAAAAGTCATATATTCTATCCACTCAGACATTTCCTGAACTGTGCCTGAGCCTACATTTCCATTTACATATGTCTTGCATCCAAGCTGATCTGTAAGTTCAAAGAACTCATGTGTTCCGAAGCTGTTGTCCTCTGTGACGCCGCCCCAGTTTGTGTTTACGATCTTTTTTCTCTGTTCTTTCGGACCTATACCATCTTTCCAATGATATTCATCCGCAAAACATCCGCCGGGCCATCTGAGGAGAGGTACTTTTACTTTTTTAAGTGCCTCGACAACGTCAGTCCGCATGCCGTTTTTATTTGGTATACCGGAATCCTCTTTTACATATATTCCTTCATAGATACCGCGTCCCAGATGCTCAGAAAATTGTCCCTGTATCTCAGGATTGATGTGTCCCAAGGTTTTCTTTCTGTTTATTACGAGTCTAGCCATCAATCTCTTCCTTTTTCCAAAACCAGTACATTAAATGAAGCAGGCTTAAGAACTGCAGAAAGCACTCCGTTATCAAGCTTTGCGTCGTTTCTGTGTATAGGCTTTACATTTTCTACTGCTGCAGAATTTACAGCCTTCATATCTGTACCTTCCAATGCAGAAAACTCTGCTACTTCAAAGCCCTCAAATCCGCGAAGATCAACTTCAAAAGTTACGTTTTCGTCTACGTTTCTGTTTACTGCAAATATCGCTATTCTCTCTTTTTCAGGATCGTAAACAGAAACTGCTTCTATATCAGATACATGATCATGTGTGCTTGTCGCATGATCTCCACCCTTTATCACAGGCTGGAGCGCATAACCGCGTCCGTACTTTGATACCAGATAGAAAGGATAAAAAATAGTCTGTCTCCATGCAGGACCATCATCCTCTGTCATGATGGGAGCTATGACATTTACAAGCTGTGCAAGACATGCAACCTTTACGCGATCTGAGTGCTGAAGGAACTTAATAAGCGCAAGACCGTCAACTATAGCATCCTCATAAGTATAGTGATCCTCAAGGAGATGCGGATGCAGACGCCACGGCATATTTTCCATATCCGCATTATCCTGATCATTTGAGTGATACCATACATTCCATTCATCAAATGACAGATTTATAGTTTTATTGCTGTGCTTTTTGCCCTTTACAAAATCGCAGGCAGCTATGACACTTCTTAAGAAAAATTCCAGATCATCGGTCACTGCGAAGAAATCTGCTGTGTCATTCTTTTGATTGCCCCAATACTGGTGGAGTGATACATAATCCACGTAGTCATAAGCTTCATCAAGAACACCGGCTTCCCAGCTTCCGAATGTCGGCATACCTACAAATGATGATCCGCAGACAACTGTCTCGATGGAACGATCCATCGCTTTCATTGCCTTTGCTGTTTCTGCTGCGAGGCGTCCGTATTCTGTAGCTGTCTTATGTCCCATCTGCCACGGACCGTCCATCTCGTTACCCATGCACCAGAGCTTGATATTATAAGGATCCTTATCACCGTGCTTACGGCGGAGATCTGCATAATAGCTCGGTGTATCAAGGTTACAGTACTCAAGGAGATTCAGTGCATCGGCTGTTCCGCGAGTTCCTAAGTTTACAGCCATCATGATGTCCGTATCTGCTTTTTTTGCCCACTTTGTAAATTCGTTTATGCCAATCTCATTTGGCTCGAGTGTTCTCCATGCAAGATCAAGTCTCGTCCTGCGATCTTCTCTCGGTCCTACTGAATCTTCCCAACGGAAATTGCTGACAAAGTTTCCTCCGGGATAGCGTACTATCGGAACGTTCAGCTCTTTTACAAGCTCGATCACATCTTTTCTAAATCCCATTTCGTCAGCTGCAGGATGTCCCGGCTGGTAAATACCGTTATATACTGCACGTCCAAGATGCTCTATGAAAGAACCGTAGATACGGTCATCTATTTTTGATATCACGTAGTCTTTGTCAACTACCATCTTTGTAATTTCTGCCATAATATCTTCTCCTGCATTTTAGCCTTTCACGGCACCTGTAGTGATACCATCGATGATATATCTCTGGAACACAAGGAATACTGCCATGATAGGAACGATAGCCAGCATAGAACCTGCGATCAGGACATCATAGTTATTTCCATACGGTGTAAGCAGTGTATTAAGTCCGATCGTAAGTGTAAATTTGCTTGCGCTTCTAAATACCATCAACGGCCAGAGCATATTATTCCAAGAACCCATTGCGCAAAGGATCGCCATTGCAGAAAATGCAGGCTTGCAGATCGGCATCATAATGCGAACTGCTATATAGTACTCATTTGCACCATCGATACGGCCTGCGTCCAAAAGATCCTTTGGAAGCGAGATCATATACTGATGGAAAAAGAAAATAGTACTTGCTGCGCAGAGTCCCGGTAATATAACACCTCCCATGGTATCAACAAGCTTGATATCGATCATTTCCTGATAAAGCGGCATCATAAGGATTTCAAAAGGAACCATCATTGTCGCAATGACAAGGATATAGATCACAGAGCCAAGCTTTGTCTTATACATCGTTACGCCGTATGACACAAAGTAACATACGATGAGTGTGAGAAATACTGTAACAAGTGTCAGAACCATCGAATTCTTGAACCACATCCAGTATTTCTTTGAATCTGCATTATTTGAAAACAGATATAAATAGTTATTTAACGATATTTCTGACGGATCCAGATTGAGTGCAAGTCCACGTCTTATAAGTTCCCTTCCCGGACGGAATGATGCGATCAGTCCGCAGAAAAGCGGATACACCAGGATCAAACTTAAGAATAAAAAGAATCCCGTGCAAACAACTGTTGCAACATTCTTTACAGTCTTATTTACATTTTTTTCTTCAACTTCTCTTGAAGGAGCCATTGCTGTAACTTCTGCCATTTTATTTTTCCTCCTTCTTGAACTGACCGTTAATGATCAACTGTGTAAAGTTGATTATCATTGCAAGTACGAGAAGAACTACACCTACTGCGCAGGCATAACCCATATCATTTTTCTGGATTCCTCTCTTATACAGGTATCCAACAATTGTAAGTCCGATATTTTTCGGTGAATCATTTCCTGCCCACAGCATAAATGACTCAAGGAACATAGAGAGACCTGCATAGATTGAGATCGTAAGTACGTAAATAGTGGTAGGTTTCAAAAGCGGGATCGTTATATATCTGAACATCTGCCATTTGTTTGCGCCATCGATCGAACCGGCTTCGTAAAGTCCCTTATCTATAGATTTGAGACCTGACATAAAGTACAGTGTGTTTACACCGGTCCATCTCCAGCAGCAAAGTACCAGCAATGCAATTTCCGAAGTCCATTTAACTTTCAGCCATTTAAATGCCGGAAGTCCGATAAGAGCCAGCAGTACATTCATCTGACCTGTTCTGTACTCAGTAAACATCAGACGAAACAAAGTACCGGAAATAACTACAGATGTAAGCGCCGGAACATACATCAGCGCTTTCCATATGCCTTTACCCTTAACAAGTTTGCCATCAAGCAATACCGCATACAGCATAGGAAACGGTATAAGCAGTGCGCAGGTGAGAACCATGTACTCAAAACTATTCGCAACAGCCTGATGGAATACATTATCTTTTAACAGTTTCGCATAATTTTTAAATCCGATAAATTCTCTGGATACGGCCCCGATATTCTGCGTAGACATTACAAATGCTGAGATCAGCGGATATACCCAGAAGATTATAAATGTAATAACAAAGGGAAGCACAAATACAAAAGGTGCTGCCTTCTGCGAATATAAAAAACTGCCTTTTTTCTTCATAAAGCGTATTTCCTCTTCCGGACAGCCAGTCGGCTCATCCCTTAAATAAAACAGGATGCCCTGCAGACCCAAGGGTCCTCGGGCATCCCTTCCGTTTACTCTTCCAGTTCGATCGCGCCCTGTGCTTCAGCAAGTGCGTCATCTACACTCATTCCATCCTCAAACATCTCATTAAGAGTTGTGTTGCACATATACTCATTGATCGTAGGAGAAATGGATACTGTCATAACTGTTCCGATCTGATCCTTTATAGATGCAAGTACATCATACGGATAGTTGCGGAAGAACTTATTGTACTGGTTGCTGTCGTCATGTGCGAAAGCATCATCTGTCCAGAGAGATGTATTACATACATCAAATCCGAGATCCTGCCAGATAACATTTTCTCCCTCGGGAGACATCTTTGCGAAGCAGAGGAAATCTGCTGCAAGTTCCGGATCGGATGACTGCTTTGTAACAACTGTACCTGTTCCGCCGATACCTACGGAGCAATTCTGTCCTTTTTCAAATACCGGACACTTTGCGATGTACCAGTTGCCTGCTTCCTCAGGCATATAATTTGTAAATCTGGACATGTACCACATTGCCTTCGGGAAAGCTACGATATTATGATCAAGGATATTCTGATAGCCTGCCTCGAGGTCAACATGTCCGTCAGGTGAAACCTCTGCAATGCCTTCGTTAAGCATATCCTGCTCAAACTGGCACATCTTCTTTACAGACTGAAGCTCTACATTTGCCTTGTTGTCAAATCCGCCTGTCCAATCTTCGCCGTACTCAGCCATTGCGATCCACTGCCAGTCGCATCCGCCTGTATCAACAGATGTCCAGTATTTTCCGTCCGGATTTCCGATAGCATCCAGATACTTCTTTCCAAGTGCCTTCCAGTCATCCCATGTCTCTACTGCATCGATGTCAGCCTGAGAAAGACCTGCATCTTCCATAGCCTTCAGGTTGTAGTACATAACTGTTGCACCAACATGGAACGGTGCGCCGTACTGCTTGCCATCAGATCCCTTGTAAGCATCGAGTCTGGATGTCAGCATGTCTGCTGCGTAAGGTGCCATTGCGTCATCCAGCGGCTGAAGCCATGTATCAAGTCCTTCATAGATATTCGGAACCTGGCCCATCTCTACATCACAGAGATCCGGTGCACCCTCACCGCCCTGAAGTGACATCAGGAGTTTCTGATGCATATCAGCATAAGGATATGTAGTAAATGTAATTTCGATAGTTCTGTCAGGATTTTCCTCATTCCACTTCTGAAGCATCTTTGCATAGAAAGTATTGTGTGCTTCTACGAAAGACCACATTTCCATGTGTGTACCATTCGGATCTCCTTCTGTTGTAACTGCCTCTGCGGAAGCCTCTGCTTCTGTACCTGCTTCTGCCTCAACTCCTGCATCATCAGTTGCCGGAGCTGCCTCACCATCTGTCGCAGCAGCACTTGCACAGCCTGTAAGCATAGAGGCTGCCAAAGCACCTGCCATCAACGTGCTAAGGAACTTTCTTTTCATAATGTACCCTCCTTAAGAATTCCAAATCTTGAGTAGTAGCTTTAGGTTTTTCTGAAATTGTGATGTAAGGGTCAAAAGTAAATTTTTCGTGTTTTGCGGGTCCCAAGGTCTCAATCCTCTTTGTGCAAGCACAATCGGATTTTGACCTTTTGACCCTGACATCAAATTGTTTAAATCAACTTTTTTAGTTTTTCTTGTATTCTTTTAGTTTTATCAAGTATGACTATACAAGTTGAACATCGCTTTTCAGATTTAACCGCGTTCTCATAGTCATAATATACAATCGTTATCCCCACATGTCAACGTTTATTTTAGATTTATCAAATATACTTTTGATTTTTCTAAAATTATGTGATAAAAATATAGACATAAACAAATTATTTTAGTTTATTATTAGATTAGCACGATAAAGCGAACTTTTATTTTAGACTTTTCTAAAGTAACTATTTTTTCAATGAGAGGGGAGACTCTATGCTTCATATTAATTCCATAGGAGAAGGGCTTGAAATATTTAAGGCTCTCGGATCTGACGTACGGGTCAAGATCATCGAAATACTACTGGATAACAATAACCACATGAATATGAACGAGCTGGCAACAGAGCTCAATATAACTAACGGAGCGCTTACGGCCCACATAAAAAAGCTCGAGGAGTGCGGTCTTGTAAGCACCTCCAATGAGCCCTCAGGTCACGGTAATCAGAAGATCTGCTCTGTTAATCAGGATAAAATACTTATAGAACTTACTCCACCAACTCAGGATGAAAATATTTATCACACTTCTGTAAAAATAGGTCATTATTCTGACTGTAATGTCTCTCCCACCTGCGGACTTGCAAGTTCCTCACACGTAATCGGCGAAGTTGACGATGTCAGATATTTTGCTTCCAACGAAAGATTTGATGCAGACATCCTCTGGTTTACAAAGGGTTATGTAGAATATGCCATTCCGAATTTCATTCCTTTTGGAAATAAGGTTGACGAAATAACTTTTTCATTTGAGATATCAAGCGAAGCCCCTGGATTTAATGAAAACTGGCCCTCTGACATATCTTTTTATCTTAATGATGTCGAAGTTGCACAGTGGACAAGCCCCGGTGATTTTGGTGTCGTCCGCGGAGCACTAACACCCGACTGGTGGTTTAGAAACTGGAACCAATACGGTCTCTTAAAGATGCTGCAGATAACTAAAACGGGAACTTTTATCGACGGATTAAAGAAATCAGACATAACGATAGATGAATTTATGCTGACCGATAAGAGTCTGCTCAAATTCCGTCTGGCCGTTCCGGATGAAGCAGAGCATATTGGCGGCCTCACTATCTTCGGCCATTCCTTTGGAAATTACAATCAGGACATTGATGTAAAGATAAATTATAGTCCTATAACACCGACTCCATCCGAACAGGAAGATGATGCATGCAGGCAGTACCGTGAGCACGCTTCTGCTGCCAATCGCTAATAAAACAATATAAACACGACAGATACAATATGATGTCAGGTAAAACAAGGAATCCATCAAAATAAATTTTTATAGGAAAAAACATGAACCAGCTTAATTTCAAAAAGACACAATATAACGAGCCCTTTATCTCTCAAAGAGCCGATCCTTATGTAACACGGGACGATGAAGGCAGATATTTATTCACCGCTTCTGTTCCTGCATATGACGAGATCATTCTGAGACGAAGCGAAACACTCGACGGTTTGAAAGATTCTGACGAAAAGACTATCTGGAAAAAACACGACAAGGGGATCATGAGCCAACATATCTGGGCTCCTGAAATTCACAAGGTCTTTGGCGAATGGTATATCTACTTTGCCGCAAGCGATGTGGATGACATATGGGCTCTTCGTCCCTATGTCCTGCATTGTAAGGGATCAGATCCTATGACTGACGAATGGGAAGAATGCGGTCAGATGCAGAGATGTGATGAAGATGAGTTTTCTTTTAACGACTTCTCTCTCGATATGACTGTTTTTGAAAATAAAGGTCACTGGTATGCGATCTGGGCAGAAAAAGTAAATATACGCAAGAAAATATCAAATCTGTACATTGCCGAAATGGAATCTGCAACAAAATTAAAAACTCCTCAGACTTTACTCACCGCTCCGGACTTTGACTGGGAACGCATTGGTTTCTGGGTTAATGAAGGTCCGGGCATCATCCGGCATAACGGAAAGATCTTTATGACCTACTCTGCAAGTTCCACAGGCATCTGCTACGCCGTAGGTCTGCTGTCCATATCTGAAGATGACGAGATACTTAATCCTCACGCATGGACTAAATCACGCCTTCCTGTGCTCAGCACTGATATGAACATGGGTATTCTTGGCCCCGGTCATAATTCTTTTACTACTATCACAGAAAATGATGGCAGCGAGACCGATGTTGTTATATATCACGCGCGCCAGTATGACGAGATCGAAGGAGATCCTCTCTATGATCCAAACCGCCATACTTACCGCATGAAAGTCCTTTGGGATAAATACGGCTGCCCTATCTTTGATATTCACAATAATTTCTAAGATGTCAGGGTCAAAAGGTCAAAATCCGTTACGTGAGCGAGCTGGAAGCGAGTGAACAGTAACCAATCCGTGACATCAGTAAGGGGCAAAATTTACTTTTGACCCTTACATCATTTCTAATCCTTATGCTGAAAAAGGGATCACCTTTCCGCAAAAGGCAATCCCTTTTTCATATAAATCAATATCCTCCCTTTGCAGGCTGGCATCGGTACCGCATACCGGTGTTTGCCTGCAAAACTTTTTAGGAGTTTATTAATCTTGTTTATTACTCTGCTTTCCAGCTTCCGCTGAATCTTCCACTGAATGTAAGCTCTGTTGCTGTTCCGGAATATTCCTTTTTCTTAAGCTTTATTCCATTTACAGTCACAGACTTGATCTTTCCATTCTTCTTTGCCTTAACCACTACCTTGTCAGACTTTGTTACTTCATATGCTTTGATAGTAACTTCAAACTTCTTGTTCTTTACAAGCTTTGCAGCCTTCTTATCTGTGATCTCAGGCTTAACGATCTTGAAGGTTGTCTTGCCGACCTTTGTATCATTCGAAATCTTTATGCTCTTGTAGGAAACTGCATGTCCTTCTGCATCTGTGATCTTTACATCACCTGAAGCGAATGCTGCCTTCTTTCCGCTGAAAGTAATCTCTGCCGGATAAGACACTGTGTAATCACCAACAGTTACTTTCTCAGACTTTACTTCCGGAACTACAGGAGTCTCCGGCGTGGTCGGGTTAGACGGCTCAACCGGTTCATCCGGTGTAATGGGTTCATCCGGTGTA
>KL370804.1:0-59534 GCA_000701625.1 Lachnospiraceae bacterium MC2017 | reverse complement strand
CCGGTGTAGTGGGTTCAGCCGGTGTAGTGGGTTCAGCCGGTGTAGGATCCTCAGCCTCTTCTACTACAAGATCTCCTGAGTAAACTGCTTTAGCGGAAATTGCAGCTACTTCTGTGTCTGTAAGAGCTCTGTTAAAGAGGTTGATATCATCTACCATACCTGAGTAAATTCTATCCCAGATATTTACACCGAAGTACAACTTACCCTTCTTCTGGAGCATAATATCACGGGCAACATTACCCTCCTGGATCAGTTTACCGTTCAGATACAGACGACCCTCAGCATAATCATTTCCGTCCTCGTCCTGATCAACAGTGAGTACAAGGTTTTGCCACTCGCCCTTCTTGTAGGCACCTGTTCCGTCGTTATTTACATATCCTTTATTGTCATGAGACCAGATCCTGCCGTTTGTTGTCAGATTGAGCCAGTACTCAGGGCTGAATGTACCGCCTGCAAAGATCGGATCATACTGTCCACCAACAGATTCAGGGCTGATCCATGCACTGATACTGTAATCTGTACCAAGTACGGACGCATCATCAAGGATCTCAAGGCCCCAGTTTCCATCCATCTTCAGAGCCTTATCAAAGATACCATCCTTGTATACGTAGTTAGGATTATTGTACTCTGTCATTGACTTCACAATGGCCCTCGGTGCTTCGTCATCAAATGTAACTGACTTTACAAGGCTGTCTTCAAGATTAACTCCTGTGAAGTCCTTTGTGAGTCTCAATGTGTAGTCTGTGTAAGTCTCGAAATCTTCCGCATATACGCGAACGTTGTACTCAGTAAGTCCGCCATTTGCCTGAAGCTTCCTCTCTTCCTTCTCATCAAAAGCCTTTCCATCAAGCTCGATATATCCTGCTTCATCTTCAATATCAAACTTTGCGGAAACATCGCCATCCTTCGTAACTACGGTAATTACATTCTTCTCATCAGGCTTATACTGCTTTCCATCGATAGTTACACTCTTAAGCTCATTCTTTGCATTATATGCTTTGTAAAGAGCCACACTCTTTGCGATCTTTGCTGAGTAGTCATCTTTCGGTGCGCCAAATGTCACATCGATCACGGATATTGTCTTTATCTTTCCGTCATCATTGATCTCTATATTACGAGCATTCTTTTCTACAGCACTCTTCGGAATAGTGTAAAAAACCTGATAATAATCGTCCTGATCAGCTTCTGCAAGTGTACGGTTTGTAACCTTTGCCTTAGCAGAATCAAGCTTTTCAGAAGCTATCTCTGTATCACCTACAGATATCTTTATAAACTTGCCGTCTTCACTCTTCGGATATGTAACAAGTAGATAATTGTCTTCGTCCTTTGCAGCCTCCATGATGTATCCGAAGGAATCACCTGCTGCAGCTTTTCTTGTAAGGTTAGGAGCATCCTCACCGATCGATGTACCATTCTTGTCTATGAGTCCGCATGCCTTGCCATCCTTTAATACATACTGGTTCTCATACTGTCCGCGACCTACCTGCTCAACTCTGCTGACAAGTGTTCTGCTCTCTCTGTCGTTATTTTTCTGAGAAATAACTTCATCGGAAGCACGTCCGTCTGCATCTACGAAATATGTCCAATAGATACCATAACTCTGCTCATCCTGTGTATAGTGCGGAGTAAAGGTATAGGATACAGAAGTTCCCTTCAGTGTAAAGCTCATAGAATTCTCATCTTTTACCAGGTACTTATCGATATTATCAATGAAGTCCTTAACGGATTCTACTGCGGTGATACCTATAGTATCGCTGGCAACAGCCTTTTGTGTAGGAACCTTTACATTCATTCCGTGTCCGCCGGTAGCAGTGTCTGATGCTCCGAGTCCTGCGCTAAGTACAAACGGACCATACTTGAATGCATATGTGTTCTCACCATCCGGAAGATTATATGCTGCCAGATGCATAGGAAGTGTTACAGTAAACTCTGTGCCGTCCTTAAGACCGCTATTCGGGATCACGATATATCCATTACTTGCCTTAGATGAATATTTTTTATCTCCGAAATAAACCTTAACATCCTTTTCATCTGTCCAGTCAGGTATACGGAGACGAAGGTTACCCTTTATCTTTCCGTCAACCTTGAAGGTCATTGTCTCACCGTCTGCGAGGCTTCCCTTCTGAGTCAGTGTATAACCATCACCCTTCATCTCAGATGCAAGATACAGATTTACAATGACATCATCACCATCAAGGAAGTAAATGCTGTCATCAAGCTTGGTGAAGTTTTCATAACCTGTTCCTGTGCAGCACCAGAAATGCTGATCAAGAGAGCTGTACACTTTTCTGTAACCTGTAGCCATAGGCTGGAAGTACATTGTCATTCCATCCTTATGCTCCTGAGAAGACATGATCGCATTGATAAGAGTATTCTCATAGTAATCCGCATACTTCTTGTCGCCTGTGATCCTGAAAAGCTTACGGCTGAGCTTAAGCATGTTGTAGGTATTGCAAGTCTCGTTATTGCAATTTGTACGCTCTTTATTCAGAACACTGTCTGCGCCGAAATGCTCATCTTCACTATTTCCGCCTGTGATATAGGTATGCTTATCAACAACCATCTGCCAGAATGCCTCTGCATATTCCAGATAGTCTGTCTCGCCATTATCTACCTCATAGCGGTTAAGAGCACCGAGGAACTTCGGGATAGTTGTATTTGCATGCTTATTATTCAGTATGTTTGTCTTGTCAGCTTTTACAGCCTCGAAAAGATCAACCTGATCAAACTGATGAGCAGCTTTCTTGATGTCCTCACGATTATCAGCATTGGAATACTTGTACAGTTCGTAAAGAACATCATTCATTCCGCCATACTCAATGCTTAATACAGTACGTTTTGTGCCGTCATTCCATTTGTTAGCTCTTTTTGCTACCCACGTACCCAGATTTTCTGCAACTTCAAGCGCCTCCTCATTTCCTTCAAACTTATATGCATCCACAAGTCCCGCAAGGATCTTGTGCATTGTGTACCACGGAACCCATGCCTGATCGAAAATACCTGCTTTGCCCTGCTCAACATTGTCAAACTGCAGATCAAGATCTTTCTTGAAGTTATCATTCGGAAGTGCTGCACCAAAGATATAACCCTCGTACTCAGTTCCCTTTGTAAGATCCTGACATTCTTTCAGTGATTTTACGAGATAATCAAGTCTTTCACAAACCTTCGCTCTCTCAGACTCATCAAGTCCGGGATTTACAGAAGCTGTAGCAAGAGCTGACATATAGTGACCAAGTGTATGTCCTCCGATCAGTCCATTCTCCCAGCTGCCGCCGTAACGCTCCTTATTCTTCATGAAAGCTTTGATCTTTGATGTATCTGTTTCTCCTGATGCATATTCTGCGGTCTCGCGGAATCCTGCAAGGAGTCTGTCTGCATCGATCTTCAGCATATTTCTGACATCAAGCTCAAGAGCTTCGTCAAAGTATTCATCAGTAACAGTTACTTTATCAAGTGCTGTTTCTTTGTAACCTGCCTCTACACCGATTGCCGGAACAGTTATAATGAAATCTCTTGTGATCGTCTTGTCCTCATAGGTAAGAGTGGCCGTAAGTATAATATGCGCCTCAACGTCCATTCTTTGAACTTTTCCGTCAGATGTGATCACATCTTCAGCAGCAGACTTCCATGTGATCTCTGAGCCCGCTTCTCCCTTTGAAGGAAGTGTGATATCTGAATATGCTACGCTCGGAAGCTTAATAGCAGCCGCATCTGCCTCAAGAACCGAATCAATATCACCCTTCTTTATGGAGATATAAGTCATATTAATGGCTTTGTTGCTTTCCCCTTCACCAACGGCATCTATTGTAAGATTACCATCAGTAACTTCTACATTTGCAGTGACGCTTGTTTCTCCGCCAGCTACATTTATATCTTTCTTGATAAGAACCTCATCCTCCTGTCCTTTATTTGCATAAAGAGTAGGCGACTGAGAACATCTCCACGGATCCGTAAATCCCACTTCTACAAGATAATCACCGTTTTCAACCTCGAACCCATATGACAAATGACGAGTCTCGATCTTGCTTTCATATTGGTTTTTAGTATATCTGTTTGTAGAAGTTCTAGAGGTCTGATCTGTCTTCGCATATTCATACGGCCATGTCCATGCGGTCGAAACACCTCCAGCACTGCATTTTCCGTTAGTGGAACCATCTCCTACTTCCTTGTCAAGAATTCCCCAACTGTATCCGGTCTTTTCATCCTTGCCATAGATCTGGTCTGTCACTGAATTTCTGGTTCCAAGCGGTCCATCAGTCGGCGGCGTAGTCGGATCGATATCTCCGCAATCTACGTTATAGATCACGTTAGAATTCGTTTTCTCCGTTTCAGCTGCCATGACAGGCGTTCCCGGAATCGATGTTGCGACCATAGCTGCACTCAAAAGCAATGTCGCCGCTCTCCTTTTCTTGTAACTCCTTTTGCGCATTTGCAATACCCTCCCTAAGGTAAATTTGTTTGTTACAAGTTTAAATATAAATACATTTTGAACAAACTAGTATATGCTCAGGTTCTTTTTTGTTTGAAAAGGTTGTGGGAATTGGTCCGAAAGATTGTGAAAAGGTTTGTTTTGTATCGAAGATGTATGTTATTTTATGTACAACATGACCACAATGAAATATAATATTGTCATATACATGTGCAATATGCTCGACAGATTGTACGAAGGAGATGACTTTAAGCCACATGAACTACGCCGAATTTGACTCAGATCAAAATTTTGTATCCTCCATTGTCGGTAAATTCATTGCTCCGAACCGTGAATGGATCCATATGTCAAGAATGCTCCTTGATTTTGAATTCATCGTAATGACAAAGGGGACTCTATATATCGCAGAAAACAACAAAAAATATGAACTTCATGAGGGTGAATGGATGCTGTGCTGCCCGCCTTGTCACCAGTACGGATACAAGACGTCCTTATGTGAATTTTACTGGTTCCACTTTTCATATAATGACAACAAAAACGATCCCATTATCTACAATGACAACACAAAGCCGCATCTCCCATTTGATATCGGTTCAAAAAAATTTGTACTTCCCAAATATGGAAAGGTACCATCATTGGATCGCATACTAATACTTATGAAACAATTATTGGATTGCGACAGGCGCTACCGGAATATCAATCTCAACAGCTGCTACATCAACCTGATCTTGAATGAACTTTATTCACAGCTTTATCTTACAGAAACAGATATTTCAAAAGATCAGGGGAACGATCAGCTCTATACCGATATACTGGACTATGTCTCCTGGCGTATCCATGATAATCTAAAAGTAAATGAGATAGCCGACCACCTTGGATTCAATGCAAAATATATCACAACATTCTTTAAGCATAGAAGCGGTCTCTCGATAAAGCAGTATATTATGAGAGAAAAAATGATTCTTGCCAAGGCCAGACTCTCCGAAAGTGATACCCCCGTAGGTGTAATAGCTATGGAACTTGGATTTTCCGACAGTCAGGGATTCTCCAACGCCTTCAGAAACTGCACAGGTCAAACGCCTTCTTCCTACAGGAATACCTACGGTCTAAATAAAAACTATCACGTTTAATATTCTTTATATTAAGACTTTTGGTATAATCCCTTTCAGATATATTTTAGAAAAACATAATATTTTATAAATTCGTCAAAATCACTACAAATCCGGCTTCAACCTATGTACAATTAATTGGCAAGCATATCTAAAGAATAATAATCAACCTGCCGATATACTAATGGGGAAAAATCTGTAAGGATAAGCGAAGAGGGTAACGAAATGACGAAACATGCATTTAAGAATCTGCTGGCGCTTTTTTTCACGTTCGTTTTAGTATCATGCGCAATTTTGGGTTTGTTTTCACCGGTGATCTTTGCCGGACGTGATTCACGACTAAAAACCACTCAAATGAATGACAGGCTTCTTGCTGAAATAAATGAACTAAGAGAATCCAAGGGTCTGAAAGCTCTGGTCATAGACAGCAAGCTAAACACTATCGCAGACACCAGATCAACTGAGGCTGCTGAGAAATGGAGCCACGAACGCCCTAACGGAGAGCAGGGGACCGAAATGATCGATCCTACTCTCTGGAGAGGCGAAAATCTTTCAAGCGTAACATATCCTAATTATGATGGCAGCGACAAAAATCAGGAGAAAGCCGCCGATACAATGTTTGACAATCTGGTAGCCTCTCCTGCTCATTACGACAATATGGTATTTGATAAATTTACCAAGATCGGTATTTCAAGCGAACTTACCGAAACTTCAAAGGGAACAAAGATCACTGTCGCGTATATGTTTTCTAATTAAAATAAAGCCTAAAAATGGTGATGTCTTTTCGGACACCACCATTTTTTGTACGCATTTTTTATCCTTTTACTGCTCCTGCCATCATTCCCTTTACGAGTTTCTCCTGCATAAAGATAAACAGGATTATCATCGGAAGTACTGATAGTGTAAGACATGCCATTATCATGGCTGTATTTGATGAATACTGACCCTGATAGTTCCAAAGTGCCAACGGAAGCGTCCTGTTGCTCTCTGACTGTGTCAGCGTAAATGCGAATATGAATTCATTCCACATATTTACACCGTTATAAATTGCAAGTGTTGAAAGTCCCGGTGTAGAGAGCGGAAGTATTACTTTGAAAAATCTACCGAATCTGCCACAGCCATCAATATCTGCCGCTTCTTCCAGCTCTTTTGGTATTCCTTCCATGAAACCTGTAAGGATAAACACAGATATCGGTGTCGCAAAGGCAACATTGGTAGGGATCAAAGCCCATATAGTATCATAGAGTCCCATGTTGATCGTCATATTAAATACCGGAATCAATGTAACATGCATCGGTACAGACATTGCAGCAACGATCAGGAAATATATCGGACCGCGAAGCTTGAACTTGAACCTCGATAACGGATATGCTGCACACGCTGAGATGAATAACAGGATTATCAGTGAAATTATAAGTACGATCACACTGTTTCTGAAATATGTCCAAAATGTAGGATCTGTAATGACACCTTTATAATTGTCCGGATAAAATTTCTCCGGCATATGGAACGCTCCGTACATGATGGTCTCAATCTTTTGCTTAAAGCCGGTCATGACCATGAATGAAAACGGAACAAATGTCACGAGCATCCAGAATACTGACAGCACTACCGCTGCGATCCATGCCCCGTAATTTTTCTTTCCGGACTCTCCGGCTGTATTTTTCTTTGCCATATCAGTCCTCCTTTTTCCGGTTCATGACATACATCGTCACACCTGCGATCAATGTGATCAGGATAAACATTCCTCCCGCAATGGATGAACCATATCCCATGTTGTACTTACTGAATGACTCTTTATACATATATGTCGCCATGAGTTCTGTGGACTCACCCGGACCGCCGCCTGTCATTACGTATACCAGGTCAAAATACTTGAGAGAGCCTGTAATCGACAGGACTATCGCGCTCTTTATTGTTGGAACCAGCATCGGAAGTGCAATTTTTGTCACATACTGCGTACGTGTTGCTCCGTCTACGATCGCAGCTTCGTACAGTGATTCATCTATACTGGAATACCCAGCCATATAGTAGACCATATAGAAAGGGATGAACTGCCAGCAGATAACGCCTATTACAGCATAAAGAGCCGTTCCCTGATTTCCCAGAAGGTCAACCTTTCCACCACCAAAAAGCTCCGATATTGCCGTAAAAATACCACTGTTCGTAGCCAGTGCATAGTGGAACAGATAACCTACTGCAACAGAGCTCATTAGTAACGGAAGAAACCATATTATTTTGAATATATTGAATTTCTTTCCTCCTGCATCCAGAAATGTTGCAAGCAGGATACCTATGGGCATCTGAACTATAAGAGAAATTGCCATTACTTTTATATTGTTTCCGAATGCCTTCCAGAACTTCGCATCATGGATCAGCTTGTTCCAGTTATACGAACCCACAAAGATCTTTTCCGGAGAAATACCATTCCACCTGGTAAGACTGTTCGCAAATGTGGCAATGATCGGATATACAAAGTATACCAGCATCAATATGATTACCGGAGTCAGAAATACAGCCGCACAAATTGCTGATGCTCTCTGTCTTCTTTTTGCAAGCGTTGTACTACCTTTCATCCTACACCTCATCTAACAAAAATCCTGCACCGCCTGAAATCGACAGTGCAGGACTGAATAGTTACCTCTTATCTTTTATCAAGAACCGCTGTTTTCTGAGAAATACTCATCAAGAGCGTCCTGCTGCTCCTTTGCTACATCCTCTGAGGATTCGGAGTTGTCGAAAAGTTTCTGTGTTGAGGACTTATGTACCTCTGCTACTGATGACGGTAAGTACTGATCCCACCAGAGCTGTACGGAAGATGCATTTTCGATTATTCCGATAATGTCTTTCCATGCAGGTTCTTCTGATGTAGCGCCCTTCAGAGGAGGAAGATTTCCGTTGTCGATATCGAGCTGCTTCCACTCATCCGATGCATAATAAGCAGCCATCTTTACAGCTTCCTTAAGCTTGTCGCCTGTGCAGTTGAATGACAGGAAGTTATCTCCAAGTGTTCCAAGAACTGCTGTCTGATCTGCTGATGAGTCAGAAACCTGAGGGAACGGGAAAGCACCAAGATTCTCATAAAAATCCGGATTTTCTGACTTAATGGAAGCAACCTGCCATGAGCCGTGAAGCATCATACCTGCGCCCTGATAAAGGAGTGCACGGTCTTCGCCGTTATCAGGAGAAAGAGAGTTTACACCCTCAGGGAAGTATCCCTTTGTAACCCATTCGCTGATCTTGTCGCCGGCATACTTGGTAGCATCATTAACAAGAGAACCGCTCTGATTGTAAGCATCTGTGATCACTTCTGATCCGCCGTAACGTGCTACGAGATAGCAGTAATACATGGATCCTGTCCACTGTGCGCTGTTTGCAAGAGCGAAAGGTGTAATTCCATCAGCTTTCATCTTGTCGCAGAGCGCTTCCAGTTCATCAATTGTCTTCGGAATCTCATATCCTTTGTCTTTCCACAGTGCCTTGTCATAGAATACAACTGCAACTGACTGGTTCTTTACAGGAAGTGCGTAGATTTTTCCATCTACTGTACACTGCTCAAGAGCAGCTTCATTATATTTATCACGAAGTCCCAGCTCGTCAACGATCGCTGTGATATCCTGTGCATATCCTGACTTGATATACTCTCTCATCGGACCGCCTGTCCAGTGAAGATATACATCAGGACACTCGCCTGCGCTCATTGCCACGGAGAGTTTCTGTTTATACTGATCATTAACTGTCGCTACCTGATCGATCGTATAGCCGGATGTTGCTGAATCATTTGCGTTGTACTGATCTACTGCGTAACTCCAGATAGTCTTATCCGGTTCATCTGTTGCGATATTCCAAAAGCTAATTGTCTTGTCATCACCTGTGGAAGCTGCCGGTGCTGCTGCATCAGATGCACCTGATTCTACCGCGCCTGCCTCTGCTGAGCCTGCCGCATCTGCCGGAACTGTCGGTTTCTTACCACCACATGCGGTAAGAGATGTTACTACCATGGCTGCCGCCATGATCGCTGCAATAACCTTCTTTTTCATACATCCTCCTTAAATATTTGGTAACTCTTTCCCTAATGTGTGATTCATTCATCACAACTGTTGTTAATAGTATAAAAAAAATGCTATCATGCTTATATCACTAATCTGTTCTTTATTGCACATTTCTTTGTTGTGTGCTTTTTATCTATACAACAATGCAACTTTTAGGAGGTACACATTTTTGTCTATTCATTCTGATTATCCATTATATTATGCATCGTCGGAACTCCATACTCTTGTGCGAATAATCAACGCTTCCGATCCCCGTAAAGAACCTGTTTCTGTGGGGTCAATTATAGATTTTTCCGATTCTTTTGTAAGCACACCGCTTATTTCATGGAATAAGATTTACGACCTGTCAAAAAACCGTCCTCTTATTTTTTCTATTGATGAGCTTTTTTCCTATTGTATTCTCCGACGTCACGATGACTATGTACTCGTAGGCCCCGTACGTTTTAACACTCCTGTTTTTTACAAGCACATTTTTTCCCTAAATACACTGAATGCTACTGATGCGCCGGAGGATTTTGACTATTGGGTGAAATCTGTCCCGCTGTGTTCATTTGACTTTTTTATTTCCACTATCCTACTGCTCGTAAACGAGAGACGTGACGGTAGTGAGGAAGCTCCCTACTACAGCGAGTCAGACATCCTTGACAAAAACTGCGTTGATGAATCCACCTATAAAAGTATCCCCCATGCTCTTACTATGTCTTCTTTTACACGTGCCGAGGATGGATTTGTCCATAATCCTTATAACCATGAAGTTCGTGAGGGACACTGTATCGAAACGGGGGATCTTGAAGGACTAAGGAAGGTTCTTTCTGAAGATTTTACAGGCCGACTTGGCAAAGTGGGTTTTGATCCTCTTCGACAGGAGATCAATATAGGAATCGTTACTATCACTATTGCCAGCCGTGCAGCGATCCGAGGAGGACTTCACTACGAACAGGCTTTTTATATAAGTGATATTTCAATACAAAAAATGGAACAGTGCCATGACGTAGCCACAGTGCGTCAGATATATAGAAATGCAGAATTTCAGTATTGCAGCCTGGTCCGTGAGATAAAAGATCAGTCTGTCGCTGCTGAGTCTGCTGCCGAAAATAAAAATATCTCACGATGCAAGGACTATGTAAATGCTCATTTACACGGAAAGATAACTGTACAAGAAATTGCTGAAGCGATCGGACTGGAAGCAAATTATCTCTCCGCACTTTTCAAAAAACAGGAACATATCACTCTTAAAAACTACATACTCAGAGAAAAGATCCGGCTCATAAAAAATCTCCTGACCTATTCACAGTATTCATATATCAAGATCGCAACCTATCTTGGATTTTCTTCGCAGAGTCATTTATGCAGGGAATTTAAAAAAGAAACAGGCATGACGCCCCGGGAGTACCGAGAGCGATTCACGCCTGATGATTTTGCTAAAGACAGCCTTGATATGTCGTGGGATTAAAACAGCTTTTCCATAAACGGCATATCTGTTTTTTAGAATAATTCTGTTTTATCTGTGGGTACTGCTTCAAAAGGTCCAAACTGAGGATTTACTGCACGGTGATTTCCGAAGTAATCCTCATTGAAAACAATGGGACTTCCGTCAGGATTCTCAAACTTTTCTTCCGACTCAAATGCCTGTCCCAGAAGTGCTGTTGAAACTGTCTCTGTAGCACACTCCGGCAGGTAGTCGTAGAGATTTGTTACGAGCTTTGCTTTTGCACCGTTTGTTTCGAGCTTCAGTGTTACCTTGTGCTCGTTGTCAACATAGGCATCTTTCTCTGTATCGCAAGGTTCTGCTCCGTTGAAATATACATTTCCGCCTGTATAAACCGGAAGATGTTCATAGTACGGATCTCTGTTGTGCTCTATTTCTATATCCCAGCCTGTGAACTGACTGAAATATTTCTCTGCTGTCGGATAACCGTCATATGGCTTTGTGCCGACAGTCATATTGTACTGAGAAGTTGTCTCATACTGCTTTGCATGATCTACATAGTCCTGAACCACATCCTGCTGAACGAAGATATTGTTGTAGAATCTAACGTCGCCGTGAAGGATCGTCATGAAACCTGCAACCTCTGTGCGGTGAGGTACATGATACGGTGTATATCTAGGTGACATCTGTTTAACGGTTCCATTATTTACACCATCTCCAACCCAGGTAAAGGATCCTGCAATGAGGTTATGAACGAATGCAATACCCTGAGTACTAACTCTCGCAGAACATTCACTAAGAAGCAGATTGTTATCGATCAGCGTCGGGCCGTGTGAAACCTCGATAAAGATATCTTCGCCAAGTCCAAGGAGCGGTGTGATGTCAGTTCCCTTAGGAGGCACATTATCATGGAAAAGGTTTTGAGTAACTCTCGTTCCCTGTGCCTGCCAGTCAAGCCAGAGTCCTCTTGTGCAGTGATGAATGTGGTTTCTCCTGTAGATCACATCTATAGCCGCATGCATCTTTATACCACCGATCTCTGCACCTGCAAGATCCTGCTTGTTGTTGATGTGATGAATATGGTTGTCCTCGATGATAGAGAAGACTCCGCCAAGATGTCCTACAATTCCGGTCTGTCCGCAGTCATGTATCTCACAACGTCTTACTATATGTGATCCGATACGTTCCTTTGTCCAGCCTTCATACTGTGCCTGCATGATGTTGTCACGCTCAGTCTGGGTTCCATCCTTTAAGAACTTTGTCGTCCACTTATTGTTATTTTCCGGCTGCAGATATTTACCAAGAGAAATACCACTGCATCTGGAATCGGAGATCTCACAGTCTTCGATGATCCATCCCTTTGACCAGTGCGGTCCGATCATACCATCCTGATAAGCTGTCGGAGGCGCCCACTGTGTAGCTGCCTTGCAGATCTTAAATCCGGAAACCGTGATATAACCTATATCATTTTCTGACGGCATAAAGCAGTTCTGACGAACATTTATCTCAACCTTTTCTTTATTAGGATCTTTGCCTTGAAAATTTGCATATATGACAGTCGCATCTTTATCCTGCTCTGTGTACCAGGTATATACTGTTGCTTCCGGATCCCATGACTGACGGTTCACTTCCGGCTTTTTTACCTTTTCGAGATCCATCACCTCGTACATTGCCTTATCATTCAGGAATACTTCTCCTGTATGAACCGGTATCGGAGCAAAGTACCAGTCGCCTGCTACAGGAACCGTATATGGATTGTAATCATTGAACAGTCCGTTCGGAATCCTTACACACCATACATCACCATCAAACTGTTTCCAGTTTTTTATTTCTTCTGCTCCTGTTATTATAGCTTCACCCTTTTTCTCGGAACGATATACTATCCTGTTCTCCTCTGTTCCGGCATTCTTTGGATTTACATATTCTCTGTAAATACCCGGTGCTACAAGCACCTCATCCCCCGGTTTTGCCAGCCTTGCTGCCTCAGAGATTGTCTTGAACGGACTCTCTTTTGTGCCGCATCCACTTCGGAATGCTGATGCCGAAACATAATACTGCATGATTTTTCCTCCTCTATAAATGTTTGTGGTTATTATTTTAATTATGTAAGAGTCAAAAGGTTTACTGTTCCCTCGCTTTCAGCTTGCTCACGTAACGTATGAACTTTAACGTTAAAAGTACTTTTGCCCCTTTTATTTCAACTGTACTTGTATAATACAAATATATTGATGGTTGTTATATCATTTTTCTTTTTTGTTTTATATAAATCTTTTAACATTATGATAAATGCCCTGCTTCAGCTTTTATTTTTTCTGACACATATAAGTTTTGCACATTTATTTTTGTCATTCATTATATTTTTTATAAATTGTATATACTTTTATACTTGATTTTCACCTTTGTATAGGTTATTATTAAATCACCAACAAACAGAAAGATAAAGCAAAGGTAAGACGGCGAGAGCTTCATCGGACTTGGCTTATCGGACTGAAGAAAAGAATAGCAGAGATGCGGCGGCGAGAGCTTCACCAATTCAAAGCTATTCTTTTTTTGCGCGTATTTTTAACCCGAAGGAATTCCAACGGATTTTCCTGTAAGTCAAAAAACAGGAGCCTTGAGAGTTACATTGCCTCCGGCTCCTGTTTTAATTATGATATCGTTTGTTTTACCTTTACTTTAGTATTCAGCATCGAGTTTGCTTAAAAACTCGTCTGAACAGTCACTCTTACTATAGGTCTGATCCGGTGTCGGGAAAGTTCCAGCCTTTACTTCCGCATCGTATGCTTTAAAAGCTTCTTTCATCTGCTCTCCGACATTTGCAAATCTCTTTACGAATTTAGGGACATAGTCTCCTGACATACCAAGCATATCCTGATATACCAGAACCTGCGCATCGCAACAGCTGCTGGCTCCGATACCTATTGTGATAATGTCCAACTTTTTTGTGATAAGCGCTGCAAGCTTCGGCGGAACACATTCCAGTGTCACTGCAAATGCTCCGGCTTCCTGTACTGCAAGAGCATCCTCAAGGACGCGACGTGCGTTTGCTTCACCCTTTCCCTGTACCTTGAAACCACCAAAAGCATTTACCGACTGAGGCGTCATACCAATGTGAGCAACAACCGGAATTCCTGCATTTGTGATCAGGCGGATAGCAGGTGCGATATCTTTGCCGCCCTCGAGCTTAACAGCACTGCAGCCTGTTTCCTTCATGATCCTGCCTGCGTTTTGAAGTGCCTGCTCAGGGGAAACCTGATAGCTCATAAATGGCATATCCACACAGACAAAAGTGTTCTCACATCCTCTTACAACGCTTCTGCCATATACGATCATCTCATCTACAGTTACCGGAAGTGTGTCCTTATAACCCTGCATCACCATTCCAAGGCTATCTCCTACAAGGATCATGTTGATCCCGGCTGCGTCTACAAGGCGTGCTGTAGAATAGTCATAGCATGTTACCTGTGAGATCTTTTCACCGTTCTTCTTCATCGCAGCAAGTGTTGCAACAGTATTCTTACTCATTTACAAGTTCCTCCCGTAATACATTTTCCATTTCGGAAAAGTCAGTATCAGGATGTTTTTCTCTGGCTATCTGAATAAGATCTGAAGAAACCGTACAGTAAAGCTCTTTTTCTGCATTTGTGCGAAAACAGTCGATGTGTTTACGGACCGTACCGATATCATTTCTCTCCACAGGTCCTGTAAGTGCCTTTACCGGTCCGTCAGTAAGGATATGTCCTATATTGCTGCGTATCAATGGTGCCAGGGCTTTTCTTGCTCCCGTTTCACTGAAACCACACTCCTTAAGTAAACCGATGCTTTCATGGAGCAGTGCACAGACAAGATTACTTGCCATAGCGCAGCCTGCGTGATAACTGACCTTATCTTTCGGGTTTATCACCTGAGTTTTTGCCCCCATTAATTCAAGACGTTCTTTCCATTCATTTACACATTTTTCGTCTCCTTCCAGACAAAAAAATGCATCCGTTAATTCCCTGTAAGTTGTAAACTTATCACTAATGGGAAATAACGGATGTATAGAATAGACTAACGCACCGGTCTCTGCAGCATCAGGAAATGCTTCTCCTGCGGATATTGATCCACTGCAATGACAGATCTGTTTTCCTCTTATGTCGAACTTAATTAGCTCTTTGTAAATACTTGTGATCGTACCATCCGGAACAGTTATAAATATCGCGTCACTATCATGAACCAGTCTGGAAAGTTCATCATAACAACAAGTACCTGTAAAATCCGCCGCTGCCTTTGCCGACTCTATATGCCTGCTATAATAACCGGTCATACGAATCCCGCCCTCAGTAAAAAATTTCCCAAGAGTACAGCCAACTTTTCCTGCTCCAATAAAACCTATTTTCATCGTATCACGCTCCTCTTTATCTTTAGAGATGACGCGATGCTGTTCCTTATCAATCAATAGGTGATCACAAAAAGAGTCTGTTCGGTATAGTTCCCGCCAGGAATACCATCCGTTCGTTGTTTTTTTAACAACGTTTTGACCGTAACACAATGCTGAAATAAAGTCAATAGCACTCGTAATCATAGCCTGTAATGAAGATACATTATTTTTGTCTTCGGCAGGCTCAAGCATAAGTCTTATGGATTCTTTGAATTATGATAGCAGATTTTTGTACATGTACCAACTTACTTTTTTATCAGCCGCATATCCCATCCCGCAAGGCGACTTCCGGATTCCATGATGCGAGTGGATACCATTTGTTTTTGTGATAATGCAGCCTGAAAGAATTTACCGAGATAAGTATCGGATTTTTTATCACTGCCCATGTATTCTGCAACGTGTTCATCCATGTCGAAATCCGGGATTTTTTCTCCTGAAAGACTCTCACCGAATGCCTTCCAGTCATCTGATGCGTCAACCTGGCGCTTTGCGATGATCTCTTGGATCGTATCTATATGTGGTGCTATTTCGTCTGTGGCATAGGTTTCTTTCTGAAAATCCTCTTTTTTACCTTGAAGATACAACATCGCATAGACCATTTGAGAAAATGCACACTCATAGTCATGTGGATTGTCCTTAACGATTTCTTTGTAACCGCCCCATGCCGGCAGGTAGACGTAACGGATAAAGCTGTAATCAGGCAGGTGACCTGCTCTCCCGTGACCCAGATTCATGATGGAATTTTCTGATGCTTGATATATGCTTCCGACGTACACCGGCTTATCAACATTCTCAGACGCGGAAGGATTATGAGAAAACGTGATCTTTCTCCGCTCAGGTTCCTCTCCGTCCCCGGGAAACAGTTCAAAGAAATGCCAGTTAGTGTTATTGATAACCAAACTCGGAGTTCCCGCAAAATATGTGTGAGCCCAGGTATCTGCCAGAACGTGCATGGCAATGCCAGCAGCCTGTAGTCCTTTATTTCCTGCAAGTTTCACAGTATCTACCAACAGATCTCCATTCGGTCCGCAGATCAGACGGTATTTATCCTTATAGTTTTTTGAACCTTTTTTTATGTCAGCATAAAGATCCCTGGGTAAAAAATGAAAAGTAGACCATATACGAGTAATGTCGCAAAGTCCGATCGGATCCGTCCTTGCATCCAAAAGTTCTGTCTGAAGCTGGGTCGTCGCAGCGCCTAATGGTCCTCCGACTTTTTTTATCCATAACTTCGAGCAGTAATCTACCAACTGAGCTGCATGACATATATCTACACTGTTTTTATGATCGTATCCTGCCAGTACAGCTGCGCAGTATGTTGCATAATAGTGAAAATCCCCCTGCATTTTTCCCCCTAATCTATAGTGATCACCTGAGTGCGGCGGAATGAATTTATGATATTCATGATTGCTGAAAAAATAAATCCGATTGCATAAATATAAACTACTCTTGCACCGCTCCGCATGAAGATTAAACAACCTGCCGCTATCACTTCTTTACAACCGCCCTGAAATGTTTTTAACTTCCAGGAGCTTTCTATCGCTCTTGCCTGCCTGGCATTTAATAGATCCACGACTCCTGAGAAGATCAATGTGCCAGCAAGATACATCAATACATACATACGCGGAACCCATGCAAGCGATCCCGTAAACACCCCAAAGTCAAAGAACAATATTCCCCGGAACAGGATGTTTCGTCCGCCGACCATGTGACGCGCCATCCTGAAATAAAACCACAGCATACGAAGTCCCATGATCTCCAACGTGAGTGAAAAGATACCTATGATAACCATATAAGCTTCTTCTCCAAAGAGTATCAAAGCCAACCCTATCAGGATCATTAACATTCCCCAGAGTATTTTTCTAAGTCTCTGCCAAATCGTCATCCTTATATCCTTTCTGCCTTCTCAAGCCTAACTGTTCATAACCTTTTGGTTTATAAATATTTACTTTCCAGCTTTCTGATAGTTAATGCCGTGTACAAGATAAATACATAGTTTAAGAATGTCGTTAACTCGATCAGAGCAGCCGCCAGTCCGATACTTCCGTTTGCACTCTTTGTACTGAAGAATCCGAATATGCCCAAAATTATCAAACATCCATTTAATACTGCACTTATAAAGGACAGCACGAGATAGAGCCGTTTTCTTTTCGTTTCCGTCCTATGCCCTTCTTTCATGGCGTTTAATCCGATATACAGGTGATATATAAGTATTACCGCAGAGACTGCCAGGATCACCAGCCAAAACATTATCCATATGACTACACCTATCATTTTCTCATAGCCGGTGCCTATGACTTCATTGCTTGCTTCAGTGACAGCTGTTCTGACCTTCTGGATAGTTGCTTCTTCGCCAAGGAACAATCCTATAATGAGCTTGATGATATCCCATACGGATAGCGCGATGACCATTCCGCCGCTTATTGCTAATGTATCGCAACAGCGCCGAAATTTTATTTGGTCTTTCTCATTTTTTGGTGCATAAATTGTTGTGTCCATTGTATTCTCCTGATGGATTTTCTCCCTTGAAATTAAATTGATCCTGTGTCTTTTTTGTTAGTTTCTATTTTACCGAGTCCTCCATTTTTATATCGAACATTTTAGGTACTTATCCATTACTTTTTTCAATGAAATGTGACGGACGATCACAGGGACAGTATCATACACGCGAACACGTCGCCTCGTTGTCAGCGCTCCGCCGCCTATCTTCAGGTACTTCGGCAACTCGGGTATTTTGCTCCCATGCGTTTAGCGCGGAGCACAAAATACCCTCAAACAGTGCCTCTCGCACCTGAGCAATGCTCGCGCTTCCGGCCTCGGCTCGAATCGTTCGCTTAGTATGATACTGCCCTGTGCTCGTCCTGTTGGACATCGCAATTTTATTTTCCAAACAAGATAACAAATTTGCCATCCTGAACGAAGTGAAGGCTCTATAGAAGATTCTTCGCTGCGCTCAGAATGGCATCTGATGAATGAAATCGTTTTAGTTTTTACGGCAATTTTAGTTTAGGCTGAATGTGTTCCTGACAGGTTGCTTCCCTTGAACTTTATTATTTTTGAAGCACTGTCATATTCCCATTCGTCTTTTTTGGCTTTATAGTCTTTTCCGTTAATCTTAACCTTAACGGATTTTACTGTTCCATTGCCCTTCTTTTTAACGGTTACAGTATCTGTTTCTGTAACATTATATGGATCAACCACGAAGCTTAATCCATCATTTCCTTTAGTTGCCTTCATTATTTCCTTTGAAATGCTCTTGTCGGCACCTGAAAGCTCCTTTATCTGAATTTTCTTATTCTTTTTATTAACCTTTACCTTAGAAACGGTATATTCGATTCCGTTATAAGAAACCTTCATTTCACCAAAGGATTTTTCTGTAAGCTTGCTCTTTCCATAAAAAGCAATTTTGTGACAATATCCGATCTTAAAACTTCCTTTTTCATCAAATGAAAATTCCTTCGGATCATTATTTATTGTATTTGAACTGGTGCTGTTTCCGTTATCCTTGTTTCCGCCATTGTCTCCGTTGTTGTCTCCACCATTGTCTTCGTTATTGTTTTCATCTCGCTCAACAAAGGCAAAGTCACTGAAACTGGTTAAAACAAATTTTGCATATTCTACTCCGTCTTTTTCGAATATATACGGGCTTATTTCTTCTGTTCCACCTGTATGCAGATAATGAAGTATCTTCAGGAAATCTTTATTCATGTTGCTCGGAACCGGAAGAATTACCTGTACCGGAACTTTAAGGTCTGATGAATCGTCAACACCGGTAAGATTCATTGAGAAAGTAAGTGAATTTTTATACTGAGGCGGAATCTCATGATTATTGTCATTGGGAGCACCTATTGTAAGACTTGCTCCGCCATCACCATTAAGGTTTGCACCTATTATAGAAATACCACTCTTGTCAAAATTAGCAGCAACCGCAGAATCTACATTTACTTCTGCTTTTCCTCCGAATTTTTCCTCAAGCGCTTCTATCTTCTTTACGGTTCCATCTCCGTTTGTATCCGCAGCCATAGAAGTCCAAAGATTATTAGTTCCTATAGCTTCAAGTGCCGCCCTTACTTCATTTCTATCATTAGATGTTATTTCGTCAATTTTTTCATCTGTACGTTCAACTAAATCTGTCAGTCTGAACGCAGGACTTAATTCAGACCATTCACTGTTCTGGTATTCAAGAATATTAAATGACAGATTTTTAACTCTGAAGTAGTAATATCCATCACCGTGCTGCTGAAGCCACTTATATCCGTAGTTGCTATTAAGATCCGAGCCGGAAATTTCCACACTTCCATCACTTTCACTCGAAGTAGCAGTTGTACACCATGATCCCCCTATACTTGTACACTTACTCATGTCATCTGTCTCGACATCCGAATAATAATACTCAAGACAGTATGTTCCATATAAACCACTGGCATAATTTGCGTGAATATACGGATAGTCCCATCTGAGATTTATAGGAGCAGGAAGTACTTTATCTGCCTTCACGTATGTAAACAGATCCGATTTTACTATGTCACTGTTAGAATAGTTTATCCCATCCCCTGTTAGTTCTATAGTAAAATAATAGTCACCACTTTCAAATTTTTCTAAATGCCTTATAAAAGGGTCGATCGAAATAAATTTTCCACCGTCTTCAAGATTTATTCCATCATCACTCCAATAATTAACCGTAACCGGTTCAGATTCTCCATCCCTATAAATGCTTATAATAAAATTCCCCTGATAAATCCCATCCTTTGGAATTTCAAAATAAGAAACTCCGTTGATTGTGCAGTCATTTAAAGATTTATGCCACTGAAGATTAACAGGACTTGTGAGCTTCGGAAGGTTGGAATCTGTATCTGGCTCCTCTAAAGAGGCTATGTCGCCTTCATCCGCAGAGTAATGATATCTATCATTACTGTCTGAAATGACTTCATAGTTACTCAATTCAGAAGCAGAAACATTCTGGCAAAATCCGATTGAAACGGTCGCTGCCAGCATCAAAAGAAACATTTTAATTTTCATAAATACCCTCTCCTTTTTAATTTATTTACAGTATTTTACAACTCTTAATTTGAAATTAAAATCATATATCCGTATAAATAAAAGAATCTTCTCTAATCTCTTAAAAATTTATCCAAAAACACATGTACAGATTTAGATACATTCGATAATTGACAAAATATTAACGATTTTAATATCATATTGTCATACACATTAGAGTCTGAAGGAGGGTACAAATGGCTAATATTTTTATCTCCCCATCCCGCTATGTGCAGGGTGCAGGAGAAATGGATAAAATTGGGGGTTATACTGAGAAATACGGTAAAAAAGCACTTTGCCTGATCTCCGCGGGTGGTATAAAGAGACAGGGTAAGCAGATTGAGAATAGTTTCGCTGCTTCGTCTGCTGAAGTGATCTTTGAAGAGTTTCACGGCGAATGTTCTAAGAATGAGATAAATCGCCTGAATGATATTGTTAAAGAAAAGTCGTGTGATGTAGTGATCGGCGTAGGCGGCGGTAAAATTTTTGATACAGCAAAAGCTGTTGCATACTACTGCGGCACTCCCGTAATAATATGTCCTACCATCGCATCTACAGATGCTCCGTGCTCAGCACTTTCTGTAATCTATTCTGATGAGGGAGTTTTTGAAGAGTATCTTTTCCTTCCTGCAAATCCAAATCTCGTTATGATGGATACCGATATCATTGCAAAGAGTCCTGTACGTCTCACAGTGTCAGGAATGGGTGATGCAATGGCTACATACTTTGAGGCACGTGCCTGCGCTGCATCAGGTGCTACAACCTGTGCCGGTGGACAGGTTGGTGTCGCTGCGCTTGGGATTGCCAGACTTTGCTATGATACACTGATCACCGAGGGATATAAGGCTAAGGCTGCTCTGGAAGCAGGTGCCTGCACAAAAGCTGTCGAAAAGATAATTGAGGCAAATACTCTTCTGTCCGGCATCGGCTTTGAATCCGGAGGTCTCGCAGGAGCTCATGCGATTCACAATGGTCTCACTGTTCTGCCGGAGTGCCATCACATGCAGCATGGAGAAAAGGTAAACTTTGGTGCTCTGACACAGCTTGTTCTCGAGAATATTCCTGAGGAAGAACTTGCTGATATTCTCGCCTGGATGACAAGCGTAGGACTTCCGGTAACATTCGCAGAGCTCGGCATCACAGATATAAGCCGAGCGCATCTGATGCCTGTTGCAGAAGCTGCCTGCGCAGATAATGATACTCTCCACAACATGCCTTTCGAGGTTACCGCAGAGAGCGTTTATAACGCAATGATCGCTGCAGATGCCTACGGCCGCGAAGCACTTGCGGAATAAATACTATTAAAGCGGCGATGATACCTGGTTTTCTTGGTTCATCGTCGCTTTTATTATACATAACACCTTTATATACATTTTATTGTCTCAAATTCTATCTTCGGAAGATTTCTATCCATTTTGGTATCACAGCCCGCATTTTTTGATGAAAAAACAATCTTTTTATATGAAATTTTCTCCTTTGGAGCCAGAGAAATCTCTGCCAAACCGGTATCGCTCCATACTCCTTCAACATATTTATCCGAAACTAATCCATTTTGATAATCCTGATCAAATTTTGCATTAACGTTAAAAGTAATGTTTTGACATCATAAGAATCGCTACCGGAAGTTTCAAAGACTCGTTCGGCAACGCTTTACAGTGACCGTAATTTTCTCAGATCAGGTTATTCCTAAGGGTCTGCTGCAATCCCAGCAGGCTCTTTTTTCTCGTCACGCAATGTCCATCAGGACGGAGGGTATTTTGTGCTCCGCGCGAAGCGCATGGAGCAAAATACCCGAGTTGCCGAAGCACCTGAAGATAGGCGGCGGAGCGCTGACAACGAGGCGATGTGTTTGCGTGTATGATACTGCTCCTGCGCTCGTCCGTCACTTATCACAAAAAAAAATCGTAAAAAGAGCCACCACAGCGAACTGTGATGACTCTCTTGAAAGAGGTATTTATCTGATTATTTTTGAACCTCCGCGGCGGCCAGAATCTTTTCAACATTCATGCGGCCGGAGCGGATACCGATGGTCATTACCATAGCTGAAAGAGCTGAAATGATCAGAAGCATGATGCCGGCCACTGCGGCGATCATATTCACCGGACGGGAGGCAAATCCTGTATAGGTGAGTGCAATGCTGATCGTTGATATCATCACTGCGATACTACGCCAGTGACCTATTGTTTTCAGCGCTTTCATTTGTTTTGTTGCTTCATCGAGCAATACTGATCTTTTTGTCATTTCCATTTTTTAGTAGGACAGACCCGGATTGAAGAATCCGATAAGTACACCTACAAATGCGATAACTACCAGAAGAAGCATTACCTTGATCGGTGTAACCTTCTTCTTTGCCATCATATACCAGCAGAAGATTACAAAAATAACTGTCAGAAGTCCCGGGAATACGGAATCAAGTTTCTCCTGAAGAACCATGTACGGCTCGCCTGCACTGTTAAGGAGCTGGAAGCTTGTCTTTACGCTTACCCAGGAAGCCGTTACCGCACCTATGACTATACCGCCAAGGGTCGTAACTGATGTACGGATAGCATCACCAACTTCACCTACAAGGATTTCAACTGCCTTAGTTCCCATCTCGTAGCCCTTGAAGTAAAGGAACTTCATTCCGAAGTATGCGAAGAGGTTCCATGCGATGATGTAGAAGATAGCTCCAAGCGGGCTTCCGCCTGTTGACATACCAAGTGCGATACCGAGAAGGATCGGGATAACAGTACCTACTACGAGGGAATCACCGATTCCGGCGATAGGTCCCATAAGACCTGCACGAAGACCGTTGATAGTCTCTGCATCTACGTCTTCCTGTCCGTTTGCACGAGCTTCCTCAAGACCGGCTGTTACACCGACGATGACTGCACCGAGCTGAGGCTCTGTGTTGAAGAATGCACGGTAAGTATCCATAGCCTCTGCCATCTTGTCCGGATCATCTTTGTAAAGTTCCTTTGTGATAGGGAGCATGGAGCAGAGATAACCGAATGTCTGCATGTGCTCCTGTGAGAAACAGGTCAGATTTCCATAGAACCAGTTATGGAAGGATTTACTTAATGCCTGCTTTGAAATCTTTTTTTCCTGTGCCATTGTCAGATATCCTCCTCGTCGTCATCATCTGCGCTGACCGCTGCCGGTCCTGCCGAAGCTACTTTTGCCTGCTGAAGTCTCAGCATCTTGAGCTGGAAGATCACTATAGCGAACATTGCTGCTACTACAGTTGAAGCAACCAGGTTAAGTCCAAGTGATGCTGCAAGAGTGAAGCCCATAAGATACGGAACGAAGTCGAGTACGCTTCTTACGATCTGCTTTAAGAGGATCGCAATTCCGACACAGGGAAGGAGTGCTCCTACTGTGAAGAGAGTCTTCATCGGGATACCATCCATCGGGAGGTAATTCTTGATAGCTTCTACAACAGGTGCTCCGAGCTTACACATTATAACTGTGGGAAGCATGGAGAATACAAGATGAGAAACCCAAGGGAAAACCATGTCTACGAGATAAAGCTTGTCGTACTCTCTGTTATCAACAAACTTCCATCCAAGATGCTGCCATACAAGGTTCATTGTAGCTGTACCGTAGAAAAGAACTGTTCCGACAGTACCAACCATTGTACCGAAAGATGTTGCAAGTGCGATACCATCTGCAGAACCAGCCTCAAGACCGTAGCTCTTAAGAGCGAGCATTGCAAGCGGGATACCGATGTAAGATACTGCACGAACGTCGGCAGAAACTGTTCCACCCGGTGTTACAAGTGCGATATAAACGATCTGCATCGCTGTACCTACCATGATACCTGTAGGTATATCTCCAAGTACGATACCGCAGATCAGACCACCGATAAGCGGTCTACCAAGTGTGTAGTTACCAAATGATGTGCCTCCGAGTCCAGGCATACTGGACAGGCAGGCAAAAAGACCAAGGATAATTGCCTGTAACCAACTAATAGTCATTTTTTTCTCTCCTGTTTAGTTTAATCTCAACTTAGTTAAATCCAAACTGTCCACGGAACTTCTTCCAGTTTCCGATCGCTTCTTCCTTAACCAGTGCAAACTCTACTTCATAGCCTGCCTGCATGATCTTCTCCAGTGCCTCAGCCTCTTCCTGAGTGATAGACTGGTTATTTCCGAGCTTTGTTGCACCCGGACGATCGTTGCAGGGACCAATGATAACAGTCTTTACATCAGACGGCTTAAAGCCCTGATCTACAAGGATCTTTGCCATATCCACCGGATTCTTGGTGATAAGGAAATACCTTGTATCAGACTCAATTACCTTCTGGCACTTCTCTTTGAAATGCTCCATTGTCCATACGAAAGTCTTCTTGTCGCTGGCGCCCTTGTATGCAGCCTTTAATACTGTGTTATTTGCTGCAGCATCATTTACTGCGATAAGTCCGTCACAAGGATACTCCAGTGACCAGCGGGTTACGGTCTGACCATGAATCATACGGTCGTCTACTCTTACAAATGATATTGACATTTCATACCTCCAAAAATTGCTTTACGTAATGCCTGCTCAAACAGTTACACCGTATATTCCTTAAATCTCGTCGTCATCAACCGATGCTTCGATGCGAAACTCTTTGATCTGCTCTCTGGCATTCTCGATTATTTCATCATTTACGCCCTCATCTTCAACGAGCGTTGTGAGTACCAGCGGCAGATTCATTCCACCGATCATCCTTGTGTTTCCTAAAATTCCCAGTTCCGAAGCAACATCTGCTGTCGTTGTAAGCGGAGAACCACCGATGATATCTGCGAATACAATAAGTTCGTCATCTGCCTTTACTGCTTTCAGAAGATTCCTTACCTCATCTGCAAATTCATCCTGTCCCATTCCGTTTTTAAGGCTTACGGACATCAGATCTTCTCTTTCGCCGGCAAGCATCTCAAGTGCCTTATGAAGTCCCGGTGCAAACTCACCATGACTTACCAGCAAAACATGTCTCACTGCTTTTCTCCTTTCCAAATCACAAACTTGCGTTCAATCATTTCTCATCATCATTCTGCTATGGTTGAATTATAGAAAATATGCGTTTTGGCCACACCTAACGTTTGTCATGGCTTTTGCTGACAAATATCATAAAGTTATATTACCTGCGTCACTCTCCCTCATGACAAATGTCATATTTTGCACATGATCAAAAAAGGGTCCGGAGCATGTGTCGTGCTCCGAACCCTTACTTTTGCCCCTGACTGATGTCACGGATTGCTTCATTGCTACGCAATTCCCGCAATCCTAAAACACTCGCATTCCGCGTAATAACGCTACTTGCTCGTGTTTTGCGGGTCCCAAGGTCTCAATCCTCTTTGTGCAAGCACAATCGGATTTTGACCTTTTGCCCCTGACATCATTTAATTAATCGTCTGGAGATAATTATTTATCTCTCTGTTCCAAAGTATCTGTTCCGTTTCTATATTTGATACACCGTCAAGTATCGACCTTACCGCCAGATCCACCTGTTCCTTAGCTCCGCTGTAACCTCTAAATCTGGGTGTAACTACCGAATGATCGATAGCCTGCTCAAGCATTTCCATATTCAGTGAGCTCTCGTGATCACCCTCTATAAGTTCCTGTGCTTCATCCGAGAGTGTGACATTTCTCATTACCGGCAGTCCATCTGAATACAGCAGGATCTCTCTCTGAATCTCCGGATCCGCTGACAAAAGTTTCATAAAGTTCCAGGCTTCTTTTTCCATATTTGTCGAAGAACTCATGCCGATACAAAGTGTATCCAGTTCCGACACATTATCCCCGTCAGGTCCTGCAGGCATTGTAAGGCAGCTCCACTCAAAACCGGAATACTTCTTTATCCTGAGTTCCTGCGACTTGTATGCTCTGTACTGCGAAAACGGCATTGGCTGAAATGCCACATTACCGTCTGAAAAATCTGCTCCTGAAACCTGATATCCGTCATTCAGCTCATTTAGCTTTTCCAGTAGATTCAAAGAATCCGTTATCGGAGGAACCGTAAAATCAACCTTTTCGCTACCGTTACTGAAAAAATCCACGCCATCCGCATTAAAAGCACAGGTCCAGTCATACCCCGTTACACCGTACTGATTATTACCTTCCTCCGAACTATGCGCTACCTTTTTGCAAATGCTGTAAAATTCATCCCACGTCCAATCAGCATCCGGAAGTGCTATCTTTTCCCTGTTCAGGATCGTTTTATTTACAAACATAAGCTGTGGCGCACATTCAAAAGGAAGAGCATACTGCTTTCCTGCGTACTTCCCCGACTCCCATGCAGATGAAAAGTAGTCTTCTTTAGTAAAATTTCTGTCTGAGCCGGACAATGCTGTAAGGTTTTTTAGAGCTCCGATCTCTGCCAGAGAGCTAAAATCACTCCCCAGTATAAAAACCACATCCGGCATGGATCCGCTCATTATCTTCTCATTAAGCCACTCTGTATAATCTGATTTGACGATTCCGGTTTCATATGTGACGTGTATGTTAGGATACTTTTTTTCGTATTTCTCTATAGCATCATCAAGTATCCGATAGGTATTTCCGTTCTGAACATCCCAGTAACTTCCGGAAAAAACACCAATCGTCAGGTTGCTCCTTGTTCGTCTGAAACTGCCATCACCCAGCTGCATTATCAAGATTGAGAGAAGAAATAAAATTATGCAAAGTGATACTTTTAATCCGCGATTTACTTCTTTAGTTTTCATTATGTCACTCACTATAACTCTCAATGGTTGACCGCTCCGGTCTGAACCGCCCAAATAGCAAGCTGCGTCCTGTCTCTAAGTCCAAGCTTTGAAAGCACTCCAGACAATGTATTACGAACCGTTCCTTCTGACAGATTTAGCTTTGCTGCTATCTCCTTATTCGGAAGTCCGCATCCTACGAGCCTGATTACCTGCCACTCGCTCTCTTTTATCGATTCCGTCTGCTTATCATCAACCTGAATAGTCATGTTGGATTGAGCCATCTTTGAGAAAAGTCTTACTACCTGAGACGCTATATCTTCGTTGATCATGGCAGAACCCGCATATACTTTTCGTATCGCTTTTTCCAGTCCCTGTACGGAAATTCCCTTTAAAAGATATCCGCTGGCTCCAAATTTCAATGCGTTAAAAACATACTCATCATCATCAAAGGTTGTCAGTATTATTATCTTTACATCCGGGTAATTTTCTTTAATGATCTGTGTTGCCACTACTCCATCCATATTTGGCATACGGATATCCATGAGGATCACGTCAGGCTTATTTGCTCTCACTGAACGCACAGCTTCACGGCCGTCTTCTACACTTTCCGTTACTTCAAAATCATGAACACTATTCAAAATGACCGTAAGGCTCTGTCTCATCAGTTCCTGGTCATCTGCTATCAGGATCTTAATCATCCCATTTTTCCTTTCCCCAGCGGATAGGTATCTTTACATCCACTGTAAATCCTTCTGTTCCTGAATACTTTAATTCGCCCTGCAGTAGGTTCAATCTTTCCTGCATATGATGCAGGCCAAATCCCTGCTTTACATCTTTACAACCTATTCCATTATCCGAGATCGTTATATGAAGGAAGTTTTCTTCTTTTCTCATATAACACTCTATTCTGGATGCCTTACCGTGGCGTATGGAATTTGTTATACTTTCCTGAAATATTCTGTAGATCGTATCTTCTTCATCTTCACTCATTCCTTCAATACGAACAGAATTTTCATATATGATCGTTACACCTGTGGATTTACGCATGTCATCGATCATTTTCATCACGGCATTTTCCAGATCGTTATTTTCCAATATGTCCGGACGGAGCGCTCTAACCGACTGTCTAACGTCCGTTATACCGGCTCTGGCAACTTCTTCTATTGCTTTCATCTGCTGCTTTGCCGCATCAGGCGATACATCCATAAGCATGATGCTGGCTTCTATTCCGGTAACGATTCCTGTTAGCGAGTGCCCGATAGTATCATGGATCTCGCGGGCAAGCCTGTTTCTTTCCTGTATCTCTGCATTGTGTGCTGATTCTTTTGCATATTTCTCAAGCTGCTCATTTGCCGCCTGCAGCTTCAGGTTTAGTGAATATATCCTGTCAGCCTCACTCATCTGTGCCAATGCGATGATCACAACATAAAATATAAATATAAAAATATTTACGAGCTTCATTGTCGAGAAACCGGCGGTCAGCCCTTCACGGAAATGAACACTGTAATATGTCCAATATACATCAACCGGAATGATATTCAATAGCTTCATCGCCATCTGCGAATTTAGGATTATATAGAACATTGATACAGATACGATATACAATGCTCTCTCTTTCCAATCAATCTTGTATCGTATGACATCCGCTATCACAAGAAACATCGCTCCTGTGTATCCCATTCCCAGCATAATACTGATAAGCGCGACAATGATACATTCTCCGACGGATTTTGCCAATAGTTCCCAATGATTATTACATATAACTGTAGTGAGTACCATGAGAGTCAGATATAAAACCATTACTACCATGGGTATCTTTCCGGGTTCCACCGGCATACGTCCTGCGGCTTCCAAAAATGCAGTAGCTTCTCCTGCATGTACTGTACCAATGATACTCCTCGCCATAAATCCCGCCATCGTGATTATGATCAAAAAATTCAGCACAAGGAGGACTCTAAGCAAAAAGTCCGGCATACGTTTTAATATCTGATTGTCAGGTGAGCCCACATCACTGCCAGCGGTCCACATAATTATCCTCCACGTTATTACTGTTTAAGAGCTCAACCGGTACGATGATATTCTTTTCTGTTTTCTCGCCCTGTAAGAGTTTGTACAATGCTTCTCCTGCCTGAAACCCGAGTCTTGTAGGAAACTGCTGCGCTGTTGCTCTTACCTTTCCTTCTGCGATCAATGCCTTTACATCAGGCGAACCATCCACGCCATATACATCCGTTTCGTTGAGTATACCTGCTTCTTCCAGTGCTGATGCCGCTCCCATGGCCGCCAGATCATTCAGACAAAAAACACTGTCAAATTTTTTTCCCTGCTCAAGGTAATCCCTAAGTACAGGCATCGCTATTTCTACCTGTCCCTGGCAATCAAGCTCCGCCATTATCCTGATTTCCGAGTTTGCAGAGATGGTATCCTTAAATCCACGCACCCGTTCTCTTCCGGATGCTGTGCTTTCATGTGTAAGTATGACTACCTGTCCCTCTTCATGATCTTTAAGATAATATTTTCCTATGATACTTCCTGCATTATAGTTATCTGACACAATTGTACAGTCAGCAAGCCCAGGTTCATCTATTTCTGAATCGACGACAATTATCTTTATCCCATGTTTTCTCGCCCTTCGTAATACTTTAGAAAGACTCGACGAATCAACCGGAGTCACCACAAGCGCATCTACTCCCTCATCGATCATCGAATTTATCTGCTCTATCTGCCGATTTACATCAAGCGCAGGATCTCTCAGCATCAAACGGTCTCTTTCCGCCTCAACCCTATGACTCACCTGCTCATTTAATATCTGATAAAACTCATTATTCATTGTCATATAGCTGCAGCCTATAAGTCTGGACTTTTCTTTATGACTCTTTGAATGATCCTGACTAAATGCCAACAGCGCCACAGCAATAAATGCTATCACAAGCATATTTGTGATCCACTGCCATATCTTTACTTTTCGTTCTGTCGAATCCACTAGACACTTCCTTATAACATCCGATAAAAACTTGTATCCTGCCATTAAAAATAATATCATATGCAGCTCTTTTGCTGACAGTGACAAATGTCACGGTTTTATCAAATCTGACCATATCAAAAACTTTCAAATTGGTCATTTTTTTATCACCAAATTAAGTTTATCCTTTATCCAACTAAAGAGTATAGACCTCGATATCAAAAAACAAAGGAGACGTATCTATGAACAAGACAACTGCACTGAATCACTATCCAACCGCACGCATAGCAACTGTCAGACTTACGACAACTGCTGTTCTCATGGCAATGAACATAGCGCTTAGTTCTTTCGGCGTTCCTGTTCCCGGCGGACATCTCTATCTCTGTGATATAGTCATTTGTCTCGCCTCTATCCTCCTTAATCCTTTTGAGGCATTTGTGGCAGGAGGTATAGGTTCTTTCCTCGGAGACATGATCTTCTATCCGGCTCCTATGTTTGTATCCCTTGTAACTCATGGTATTCAGGCTGTTGTTATTTCATTTTTCTCACACAAAGTATTAAAAAATCATCCAAAGATCGCATCCGGTATCGGCGTTGCTATCGGTGCAGTCATAATGGTTGTCGGTTATACACTCGGAAAGATATATGTTTACAGCACATTTGAGTACGCTATGATAAAGCTCCCGTACGAGATCGCCCAGGCTCTGGTCGGCGCAGTATTTGGAATGATCCTCTGCTGGAGATGCGGTATTCACAGATTATTTAATTTAACAATTAAAAACAATTGATTTATAGTCCTCGGCTCCATAGCCGGGGACTTGTATTTTTTTAAGCACTGTTTCTTAAAAAGCGCAGTATACACCCATATTCCGGTAATCTCCGACCCTCATTTTGTTCGATATATAAGGTGAAAGTTATATCCTTACCGAACCAGGGAAGGTCGGAGGTAGTTCTATGAAAAAAATTGATTCAGATTTGGTTTATTACACGTTAAGCGGAGAGAAGTGTGTTCTGAATAGCGACAAACACATGGAAGAATCTTTAACTGTGATCCTTAACGAACTCAATACCATGCACACTTTTATCTCAGAGGTGATTTCTAATCTGGTTCTTAAGGAAAATGATGCTGCCGGTGATGACAGAGCGACAATATTGGAAGCCTGCCAGTTACTTCTGCAGTTTCAGGCTTCATTTGCAAAGCTCCTGCCTGAACTATATGAGAGTCTGGTTAATACCATCTCCCAATTAGAATACGGTCGTTTCTGCTTCGAAAAGAAACTATCGACCGGAACGATAGAACGTTGTCCTGTAATAGATTATGATAAAGATACTTTTCTGATTCTGCGTGACAGACTCTTTGCTCTTTCTCTCATGCCCGGAGCAATTCATCTGCACATGGATCTCAGATTGCAGGTAATCTGCACCTACATGGACTGGAGTACACAGAAACTTGATGAATATAATTATGCCCTTGACTCAGAGGGATTCAGAATGATTCTTTCACCAGAATAAAATATGTTTAAAAAATAGCTTTACCTTTTCCTATGTACGCGATATAATACATGTGTTGACTTTCCTCGATAGCTCAATGGTAGAGCACTCGGCTGTTAACCGAGTTGTTGCAGGTTCGAGCCCCGCTCGGGGAGTTAATATCAGATAACGATCAGCAGTTAACTGCTGGTCGTTTATATGGCGACATAGCCAAGCGGTAAGGCAAGGGTCTGCAACACCCGTATCACCAGTTCGATTCTGGTTGTCGCCTCTAAAACCTGAAAGATAATACTTTCAGGTTTTTTATTATCTAAAAGTAACCGAAAAAGCGTAGGCCGCTTGATGCAGCCTACGCTTTCTTTTTAGTGATGTAAAGGCCAGAAGTCCCTTTGCCCCTGCCATCATTTCAATATAAACGCAGGTTCTACCGATCTCTCATCAAGTTCTGTCATGATAAGTTCACCGTCCTGCATTGACACAGCCATTCCGTTGAATACTGAGTAGAGCGAGTATTTACCATCCGCAGCATAGTAAATCTTCCATTTTGTGTTAGCCAGACCAAGATCATCTTCTGACATCACTTTATCCCCGGGTTTATTTTGTCCCCCTGCCGACAGGTACTTACCGGAATCAGAATCTGCTATCAAATATGTATTATCCGGGTTTCTCTTGATTTCCAGCGAAATCTCAGCGTCACCATCTGAAAGTGTATATTTACCATCCCTGATAACGGCTGATGGTTCTACTTCTTTTGCATTTTTCTGATTAAAATCATTATCAGAAGAATCACTTCCGAGAGATACCGCAGATACAAGATCCCCACTCTTTTTATCGATCACAACAATATTTAGTCCGGAATTTCCCAGACCATAAGAACTGTCATCGACTTCTATATCCGAGTCTCCACCTGCACCACCACTCTTTATGTGGATCATGTGCTCAGTGCCGTTTTCATCACTCCATTTGAAATCATAATTCAATATATCCGGATCTGAGATCTCCATAGCAGCCTTTCCGGCATCAGACACAGCAATAAACGACTGCTGACGTATGGAGGACATATCTGTTTTTATTCCAAACTGTTCCATGGCACCATCAAGACTCTTTGGCCAGTAGGTTGATACATCCTTCTTTACCGACATTAATATCAGATACTTTTCTTTGTCAGCCGCTATTTCATTTAAGCGGTCTATCTTTTCTCTGTCGGACTGCAAAAGCTCTGTGATCTCTTTTGTCTCCCATGATCTATAAGTCTCGAGGTCTCTATCCCATATCGAGTAATCTGCATCTCCCTTATGAGATATAAATGACCAGTTCTCTTTTAGATAATCTGCAAAGAACCGCGAAGTTTTTACCATTCCATAGTAATTAAGGTGCTTTCCGTTATCAAAGCTGTCCTTTGACCAGTTTATCCCTGTCGGATTTTTCTCTCCCGTAAGATCTGCCAGTTCAAGCCCCATTTCATCAAGAAAACTCTGAACCTCTGCACTCCAGCGGCTATTCCAGTTCTTTGTCGGAAATTTGATCGTAACTAATTCAACACCGTTCTCATCACACAGTTCTTTCATTTTTCCGAGCCAGTATGCACTGTTTTCATTTAATGGCATTTCATCGAGAACAGCTGACGCATATCCATCATCTGATACTTCGATATGCTTTTCTTCCCTAAGATTGACTTCCTCCGCGTCGATCTCATTCATGGAAACAAAGCGGATGGTCGCACCTCTTGATAAATACGGCTCACCATTTTTCCTTACTATATCCTTTTTACTCATTTCTTCCCATCTGGAATGAAACTGATACAGAGGAAAGAGCGCCGTATACAGAAGCTCATCATCATAACTGCAGCAATCTCTTATAGCCTGAAGTTTGTTAAGAGATGGCTTCATTGGCAGGATTGATTTTAATATTCTTTCATTGCTTGGATTTTCCCGCACAAATGAACCTGCATCGACAAAAACAATTTTAGGCGACTGGGTCTTCAGTGCTTCCTTAAGCCAGTAATAGCTGCAGTACATCGGCTGACTGGGTCCTCCCAGGTCAAACCCTGTTATTCCGGAATACGCATAGACCTGCATGGGTTCCAGACTATGATAAGAATTACTCGGTCCGATCACGAGATAATCAAGCGTATTATCCGGCATCTCGTAAAAATTCTCATATCTGGAGCTTTCTCCGGCATCATCGGGATCATTAGAATATCTCCAGTATGGGGTCATAAATATATTTGCAGCTATTATAAAAAAGATGAGCAAAAATATAAAAAATACGGCGCCCGCTATGCGGAACAGCTTTTTCTTCAAACCAAATCTCCTCACATTTTTCTACACAAATGTAGCAGGCAGTCCAATTACTGCCTGCTACACTACGACTTTCTTAATCATACCCCGATGAAACAGATGCGTCAAACTGATTCTTGTTACCGCTGATTTCCTTTTCTACTGTCCATAGATATCAGCCATAGCATCGCAAAGATCAGGATAAAACCTGCCGCATCATATATAGTAAATACCGATCCAAGTACCACGGCAGAAATGACTGCCGCCGTGATCGGTTCCGCAAAACTATACAGGATCGCTTTTCCGGGGCCTATCATCTGCACGCCGCTTATATACAGAGTAAATGCCAGTACATTTCCGACAAGGACGACAAATGCTATTCCCATGAGTCCGTATATATTTGGAACATAGTCAAATGTCCATATTTTGAATAAGAACGTGCCTGCGATCCCTCCAAGAAGAAATGACCAGCCCTGTACTATTATTACAGGAACATAGCTCATCTTTGGTGCGAGGATATTGTAAACTGCAACACATATACCGCTTATTATTCCTGTGATAAGCGCTCCAACCGGAACATTCATGGATGATATGTCACCATGGGTAGTAAGCAAAAATACTCCAAAAAGCGCCATTACTATCGAACAGATTTCCATAAATTTGGGAAACCTTTTTGATATCACACAAGTGAACAGCAATACAAATATCGGTGCCAGATCCTGCAATATCGTTCCTATGGCTGCCGTAGACAATTCTATCGTTAAAAAATAAAAAAACTGACAGCAGCTGACTCCCAATACACCGTATATCAGCATATAAACTGCTCTATTCAGTGTTTTCCATGGGAGCATTACTTTTTCGCGATATCTTAATGCTGAGTATATCAAAAGTATTACACCTGCAATTCCCAATCTTATCGGAACCAGCCATCTGCTATCCATATTTTGCACAGTGAATAAATACTGCCCTACTGATCCTGATATACCCCAGCACGATGCACCTGATAATGTGAGAAGTGCACCTTTATAATTTCTTTTTTCCATCACGCGAAATACGTCCTTTTACATATTACTTTTGCCCCTGTCATCATAAAATGAGTCGCCCGACAAGGATAGTCTCTATTGTACTACCTTTTGCCGGGCGACTCATCTGATTTTCTCACATCTGTAACAATATATCTGCTATTCTCTCAGCCGAATGGCCATCTCCGTATGGATTAACAGCCTTTGCCATTTTTTCGTAGCTATTGCTATCCGAAAGCAGCTCTGTAAAGTTTTTATAGATAACTTCTTCATTTGTGCCAACAAGCCTAAGGGTCCCCGCTTCCACTCCCTCGGGTCTTTCAGTAGTATCCCGCATTACAAGCACAGGTTTTCCGAGAGCCGGAGCTTCTTCCTGTATGCCTCCGCTGTCAGTAAGGATCAGATAACTCCGCGACATGAAGTTATGAAAATCAAAAACATCAAGCGGTTCAATAATACGTACCCTTTCCGTCTCTCCCAGTACTTCATCCGCAATTTCCCGTACCACCGGATTAAGCTGGATCGGATAAATAGCATAAGATTCGTGCCATGCAGCAATAGAAACAGCCAATAGTTTTGGAGGACACGCTCTGAGCTTATTAAAGTCCAAAACTGCGTCCTCATCCCTTGGCATAAGAAAAGTTTTTATCGTGGAATAGATAAACCAGATCAGATCGTCTACACCGAAATACAGATATATAGCAATAGTGATCGCACCAACAATTTTTACAAATAAATCCCAGTCCATTTCTAACTCCCACAAATTTATAAATGGTTGAAGAGGATATAACATATTTATCGGATCATTCTATTCAAGACCACATAGTCACTTTGAGGATCTTTACATCGAAATGCCAAAATATGTCACTATTCCAATATAACGGTTCTTCCGATATATATTTTGGGATTGCAGGATTTTTGATCCCTCATGACTAGTTGAAAGACTGTTACTGTTCCATTTTACTTGTGAACAGTTACGAAAGGGCCTATTACACATGTACATGATCAACTGGATAAGTCCGTTCAATTATGATTTTGCTATCGCTGCAATTCCGATACAGATCATACTACTGGTATTCTATGGTTTCAGACGAAACCTTCCCATAAGACAAAGTTCATGCTTTTGGCTCGTCATGGCTGCTAATCTGGTCATGACATCAGCCGATATTATTTCCTGCGAAATGAACGAGATATGGACAGAATTCCCTCTCTGGGTAATGTATGCCATAAACCATGCCTATTTCATGGCTTTTATCATAAGAGGCTGGAGTCTTTTTGCATATACGGCAGAATCTACTCATGCCTATAAGAGCAGCAATATCCTCTTTAGGGTCATAACAGATCTTCCGGCTGTTACTGCCCTTGTTTTGATCGTATCTACCCCCTGGACTTCTGCGATATATACCATCGCAGAGGACGGATATCACAATTGTTCCATGTACCCTATTATCTATTTCAGTACCTATTTTTACATAATCGTATCGATATTAATGGTTATTCTTAACTGGCACAAACTACGCATACGTATGCAGGCAGGTCTACTGTCATTTAATCTGCTGCTCTTATTTGGAATAATTATCAGAAAACAGTTTTATCATATGCTGGTAACCAGCTATTTCAGCATACTTTCCATAATCATAATCTTTCTTACATCTGAGAATCCCGATCTGTACAGAGACGGCAGGACAAGACTGCTCAATAGGGATGCCCTTGATATGATAGGTCGTGATTACTGGGAAAAGAAGATTCCTTTTAATCTGCTCATACTCAGGATAGAAAATTATGAATCATCAAAATCAATTTATGGTATCCCGCAGGTTAATAAAAACCTGAAATCTATCGCTTGCTGGCTTAGAAAAAATTACCCGCAATACTTTGCTTTCTATGTTCGTAACGGTTGCTTTCTACTTCTGATACGTGGACACAGCATTCACAATACCGATAAATTCATGGAAAAGTGGAAAAACCGATATGACGATCTGCAGAAAAAAGACATGGGTATCGTTCCTATAAAAGCCTCTGTAATGCTCCTTCCTGAATCGGTTATAAAAGCTAATTTTAATCTGGCAAGCAGCCTTGCCAGATACGCCCTAAATCACGCATATTCAGAAAATCACAAAGGGAATTTCATTTTCTCTGATGAAATGGTCGAGGGAATGAAAAAACAGAAGTCTATTGAAACTGCAGTTAAAAATGGGTTAAAAGAACATAGATTTGAAGTTTATTTCCAGCCCATATTTTCAAACCGTGATAATAAGGTTGTAGGTGCGGAAGCACTTGCCAGACTGAACGATCCGGAATTGGGTTTTATACCTCCGCCTGATTTCATACAGGCTGCGGAAAAAAATGGCGATATCATGGAAATCGGACGTCAGATTTTTGAAAACATCTGCGTTTTCCTTAAAAATATCGACACTAAAAAACTCGGAATACAGTTTATTAATATCAATCTGTCACCGGCCCAATGCTTTAATAATAACCTTGCATCGGAATTTACCGAAATAGCTGAAAAGCATGGTATTCCGATGAATACGTTTGATTTTGAAGTTACCGAGTCCATGATCGAAGACTATGACATGATAAAAAAGCAGATTTCAGGTCTGCAGGAAACAGGTGCACGACTCGCCCTTGATGACTTTGGAACAGGTGCCTCCAATATATCGAGTCTTATGCATCTTTCCATCCATGCTGTTAAGATCGATATGACTTTTGTTCACTCGTATTTTGACGGAAAAGCAGATTTTCTTCCGGATCTGATACGGCTATTTAAAAATTCTGATCTACGCATAGTCGCTGAAGGAATCGAAACCAAAGAAATGAAAGAAAAGATTGCTGAAATGGGATGCGAATACGAGCAGGGTTACTATTTCGCACGCCCGCTGCCACCGGAAGAATTTGTGAAATTTATGACTGAAAAAAATTAAACATAGCGATCAGTCACGTTGTAAATATTTAACATTCCTATTCGGGGCATTTACTATTCTCCTCATTTGGAATTGTTAAATATTTACAGCTGACATTCATTTTTCAAGTAACTATCCACGGACCACTCTGTTTCGTCCGCTTTCCTTTGCTTTATAAAGTGCCGCATCTAGCCTGTCAAATGCAGTTTTTGGCGTATCTGACTCATCAAATTCAATGATTCCCATGCTTACCGTTACTTTTCCGGACTTGCCGAAATCAAATTCTTCGATACTCTTGCGTATTTCCTCGGATATCCTCTCCATGTCTTCGATAGCTGTATCACCGATAACACCGAGAAATTCTTCTCCGCCCCATCTGCCAAGTACTCCACCGATCTCCTCAATGCGCTTACTTACCAGATTTGCGACATTCTTCAATACTTCATCGCCCTCAGCGTGTCCGAAAGTATCGTTTATCTGTTTGAAGTGGTCTATATCGAGCATTAAAATAGAAACCTGCCTACTATCTTTTTTCCCCTTCTTTACCCTTCTGAAAATCTCTGCATCTATACCGCTTCTATTAAGCAGACCTGTTAATGGATCATGCTGTGCTGAATCCTCCAGTCTCTTCATGGTAGCCATGAGCATCATGTGACTGTCGTTTATATCCTCAACCATGTACAAAAATTTAAAATCATCATCATTTCCGGTATCGATGCGATGGAAAATAAGCTTAACCCATATATATTTTCCGGCAAGATTCATCATCTGAAAATCAACTGTATTAGATCTCTCATAGCTAAGAGTTTTCTTTAAGTATTCCGGATCGGTTATCCTGTTAAATAGCTCCTGATCTTCGGGGAGAAACATATTTAATATTATTTTTCTCCACTCAGAATAGTAAAAGTCCGGTACATTTACCGGCGTTACATCTACTTCAGACATGCTCATGGTACCGCACTTGTCTGTATTAAGGTCTACGATCATGGTGAAAAGATAGGCAGATTTGATGACATTCATACTCTGATCAATATGCACCTTTTCCTGATATTTCTCCTCAGATGACATTGCTATACTGATCGCAAAAAATCTGCTGTCCATGATCTGCTTCGTTATATCTACGTACACTTTTTTTTCACCAAATCGGAAGCATGAACACCTTGTCACTTCGTCAGTGAATCGCATATTTTTATCTGAAAAGACCCCATAAGGCGTATCATGCGATACTTTCTCATCCACCGAATTCTTAAAAAAACTGTCCATCAACTCGAGATACTCTCCTGAATCACCATAATACGAATGAAACAGTTCAGTATCCTTAAGTGTAACGTAGGTATTTTCCTCGGTATCGATCAGATAGACAACATCTATCGATTCACCTATTTTCAAGTAGATGTCATTTAATGTGTACTGCATATTTCCCGCCTCATAGTACCTAAATCGTTTAAGTGTCTTCCACTATTTTGCCACTTGTTTCAATTTGTTACAACGAAAATATTTAAGAATTATTTAATCTTACACATCAGCTGGTCTTTTTTGCCTGAAATGATTTATGATGATGACAGAGTTAAAAGCAATTCATGTCATCAGACATGGCTCAAAGTAAAATAGTTACGAGGAAGTACCAAATGAAGTTCAAGATCATGCTCGCTTTATCGCTTTTTATGATCATGTTTATGTGTTTTTATCAAGCGGAAGCAGATAAAAAACTTATATACCCGGACAAAACCGGATCACATACTACAGAGGAAAACTCATCCGATAAAGATAGTGCGTCCGAAGAATATTTATCAGATACTGAGGATTCTGATGGTATCGAAAATGAAGACACTATTGAAGTAGAAGAAGTTAACGAACCAGATGACGATATACAGACAAATGTAAGAGAGGGCGGCATTTCGCTGCCGACAGGTGATGAGACAGAGTCAACTTACGAAGCTCCTACAGAAGAAACTTTGGTAAATGATTATATAAGAGAAGAAAATGAATATGGCGATCTATTACTGAAGTCCTATGACTTTGATGGAAAAAAGATCGCATTTTTCGGTGATTCCATTACCTATGGAGCGATTGCAAAAGGAGGAGTTACCCAAAACTCCTATCCTAAACTTTTCTGCGAAAAAGTCAGAGCAGAGTATGACAATCTTGCCAAAGGAGGATCAAGCTTTACCGGTGGTGGAAATGAACCTGCAAGCATCGTGCAGACCATTAAGGATACAGACCTCTCTTCCTACGATTACCTTATCATCGCGGGAGGCGCAAATGACCTCGGAAATTTCCATACATCCGAAAGCATGGAATCTGCGCTAACCGATCTCTGCCAATACCTTAAAGCTCATTTCACCGGTGCGGATGTTATATTTATCACACCTCCTCCAAACTGGTACTTCGAGGAGGAGGCTAATGAAGACAGCCGCCTATACCCATACCGACAGGCTATCGTGCGTATTGCGAAAGAAAATGATTTTTCCTTTATTAACGGCGACCAGATGGTAATTGACGATCCGGACAATAAAACCATAGATATCCATCCCACAGAAAAGGGCTATGAACTGTATGCGGAAGAACTGTATAAAAGACTTGTAAAATAACTGCAAAATATTATTTTCTGTGACAGTTCTGTGATGTTTACTGTGATAATATAAGCTCAACAAAAAGAAAAACAGTCGTTCAACAACAGACTGGCATCTATAAATTATAGAGGGAGGCAGAGCTTATGAATACAAAAAAGAATTTTGTAAATTTAATCGCAGGAATCATGGCAGCATTAACAATTATGTCTTTCGCAGCAGCTCTTCCGACTTATGCTAATTCCAAGAATTTAACTCCAAGCAGTATCGAGGCAGCATTCGAAGCTCCTATGCAGCAGATGATGATCTTCCACAGAAAACCTCGTATAATCAAATGATTACAACTAACCACTACGGAAATTCCATATACCACCCTTTTCGAAAGACGAAGCAGCCAGAACGGCTGCTTCGTTTTTTGCCAGATCTTAAATCTCAAACAGCGCAGAGTCTGCTAAACTCTGCGCTGCCTTGCAACTGTTATTACATCTGATACATAGTTGTCTTTTTTTACATAATCTGCAAGATATGGAATACAAAACATGACCTTTCCTCGTTCCGGAGATGCTATTATTCCATGGTCTATAAGATATGCTCTCGATCTGCTTAACTTATTTTGTGCTACACCTAATCTTGCAGCAATATCAGACGTATCCGCTAAACGATCTGAATTAAGGCACTCAGACATTTTTACCAAATACGTTTTCTCACTATTAGCTAATTCATCCAATAATGGTTTTAAGGCCCGCTGCTCATATGCAAATATGGCATTCTTTATCGCAACTTGTACTTCTTCATCTGTGACGCTATGTTTTTTACCCGTAACATGATCATTTATATTGAGAACAAGATGATATCCAAGAAGCTGCATTATGTACGGATGACCATAAGAAGCCTCATTTAATTTTTCAATTTTTTCCTGACCAATACTCAATCCCTTTATTTCAGAAAAAATACTATTGAATGAATCAGCGGCCTCTTCCCAGGTAAACAAGCCAAGCTCCTCATGTGTAGCTCTCCGTAAATAAGTACATCCCTCATGTTTAATAACATCGGAATAGGCGTATGGCAGTCCTGCAACAGCCAGCATAATATCAAAACCTTTTCTGGATGCCATTTGGAATGCGTTGCAGAGGGACGATACATCTTCTATCGGAACTTTCTGAATCTCATCGACCGTAACTAAAATTCCCTTTTTATAGTTTGAACAAGCTTCCAGCAAAATCGTTTGCAGATTCTCTTTTCCGATATGCTCTGTTTTTGAAACCGAGCCGGCACTTATACCTCCACCAATTCCCAATATATTTATATTCGCCTGCGGATTAACTGTCTTTGTCACTTCATCATAACCTGTCAGGGCATAGATCATCTGCGATATTGTATTCTCCGGTCCGAGATCGATAACTTTTCTTTTTTTAGATGCTGCTCTTATTGAAAGCTGTTCTAATAACGCGGTCTTTCCACTTCCACGAGTCCCAGTGATAAATATAGCACGGTCATCACTGCCTACATCGATCATGGCATGTTCAAACAGATTTAATACTTTCTCTCTGCCAAAAAAAACATCCGGCTTTCCTCCAAATATTGGCGAAAAAGGATTAGAAAACATATTTTTCCTCCATGCAGATTTACGATACTTTGTATCACCCTATTATACTACGCATCACCATTTCTGTCATTTCTGTATTATCTGCATTCTATTCATTGTCTGTATTATACTTCGAAAAATCTTTTATATATGATAGAACATAGTATCAACCTATCTTATAATTGATAGAAAAAAGCTTATACTCACTGAAGCCATCGGTGAGTATGAGCTTTCTTATAAAAAGACAATTTATTAATATTAAACTCTTCTGTTTTTTCCCGGATTACTGCTGTAAAACGCCTTTTTGTCCTGATACATGCGCTCATCAGCGGTTTTTATGACATAGTTTATATCATATTCTCCGTTACTGAACACACTTCCAACAGCAAAGCTCACATCAGATGTAGCATCTGCCATCTTTTTTAGCTGGGTTACTTTCTCCGCAACTTCCTCTTCCGTTGTGTTTTGACAGAATATAACAAATTCATCTCCACCGGCACGGAAGATATGGTCATCGCTATATACAGCTTTTATGATCGATGAAGCACGAATCAGAAATTTATCGCCGGCACTATGTCCTTCTGCATCGTTGATCTTTTTTAATCCGTTTAGGTCAACAAAAACAACGCCCAGATTTTTAAGATGCTCCTTATTTCCCTTCTCCAATTCCAACATATACTCAGCCATCGCATTGCGATTGCCGATCTGCGTCAGTGAATCCACGGTGCTCTTTATTTCAAGCTTTGAAAGAAGCTGATGGTTTGCGATCACGGCAGCAAGCAGGAATGTTGTTAATTCCAGCGTTTCCTTTATCCGTTCCCTTCGGTCTACATCAAAATTTGCCCCCCAGATAAAGCCTACCAGCGTCTGATTATACCGGATTGCAAAAAGCACGATATTCTGAATCCCATGCCGTTTCATCGACTGATACCACACCGGATCTCGTTCCTCTATCACACTGAGATCATCCAGGATCAGACAATCAGAAAGCGCCAGATCTTTCTCCCAGGCTTCGGCAATTTCAATCGGAGTACGTCCCATTTCTGACGACAGATCAGCCATTATTTGATCCTGGACTCCGTCCCCATTAATAAAGATACACTTCTGTGCAGATTTATCTACAGTATAAATAGAGCACATTTCCGCACCGCAAAATTCCATGATGCTTTCGATCACGTCCCCCATTGACTGATAGAAATCTTTTGACTCATGCAGTTTGATACCAATATCCAGGACGGCATTGCTCACCTCGGCGGGTCTCTGGATCATCGAATCCGCCTTTGCCTGCTCATCAAAATGAACTACATACAGACAAAAAACCGTTCGCGTTCCTTCCGGTTTCTCTTCTTTTGGCTCTTCGTCCCAAATATCAGCAATCGGGATATAAAAGCCCTTTAGCCATATACCCCTGGCATTTACGTACGAATATAAGGGTTCCAGAGTTTCCGCACATTTATATACAAAACTTTCAAAATTCAGATCCATCCAATAAGTCCTGTACGGTATTCTGGGATAAAATTCCGGAGCATCAGGGTTCATTTTGATCATTCCCTCGCTCTCACGATTTACAGCCATCAGACGGATCTCACTATATTGTCCATCAGGCAAGATATCAAAAGAATACAGACTTGCCTTACCATTTATCCCCTCAATCCATGATTGATAATCCATAGCATAATCCCTCATAAAATAGAATCCGGCTTTACCGATTCTTTCATATATTTATATAATAACACATAAGGGGATATCGCTAACATCTATACTTTTTCCAGTTCTTCCTTTATCTCTTCATAGGTTTTATATGTCATTGTTTCTTTAGACTGTTTATCAAGGTAGTTCCCATCGAAACTGTAAGTACATTCATTCACCGGATTGCAGCTTAAATCTATAAAAGGGTTATATTCCGAGATAAAATCCCACTCCTGTTTATAGAATTCCTCGCTTGATACTTCTTCATCATTTATATGATATTCCTCTGTATCATCAATTCCGACTTCCAAAAAAGTGATCACTTCTTCCATTTCGCCATCCGTGATCTTCTTAAATTCGTAGGTATTATATCCTCCCATCGAAGACCCCAGCTTGATCACATTTTTTCCTTCTGCAAATTCTATTCCATGTCCGTCAAACCCTGCCGCAACGCTTTCTAACAATACAACCTCTTCGTCGTAAACCGTGTACAAAAATAAGTTTTCGCCATCAGGTCCCGCAGAATTTAATGCAGCTAATTCAGGTACTTCATCCCCATCAACATTGATCAGCAGAAACAGGTCAGCCTCTCCTGAGGTATACAGTTCTTCTATTTCATCCAAATAAAGTTTTGCATATGAACTGTTCTCAGTTTCCTCCGCTTCAGTCTCTGCAAGGCTTTCCTCCGTAGAAGTCTCCTCTTCCACAGTTGTACCGCTCTCTTCTGTGGTCGACTCAGCAACATCCTCAGTCGCCTCAGCAGGTTCCGTGACCGGCTCAGCGGCTTTTTCACCACAGGCAGATAAACCTATTACAACTGTAAAAGCCAGCATTATGCTTAATACTCTCTTTTTCATTTTTCCCAGCCTCCATTCCCTCAGGATGATCACTGCATAGTTGTCTTTTTCTCCTTTCTTTGTATCGGTAAAAAGCAGCTAATAATTAATTACTGAAACTTCGCAGTAAAAAAATAGCGTTTGTAATATTCATAATGTCAGGATAGTGTATATGATCTATCTTCGAATATCCTCTAACATTCAGGTCAATAAGCGCCATTTTTTCACATTGTACATAGCCTTCAACTTCTTCAGTTTTAACATGTATATGAAGCGGTCCGGCTTCTCCTGTAATGGCTCAAAGTATTTCTCATGTATTTTGTTGAACTCAGCTACCAGTTCGGGATTTGTCACATTAGCAGACCTGTTATCAAGAACAGCCTTTATCTCCGCAAGATATTTCTTATTATCTGTTTTCTTCAGTTGCTTGTCATACATGCACAGACTTCGCTTTGCAATTACCTTATCACAACCTGCATCTTCATAGTTTATGCAGACATAGAATGCTTTTTTATGAGCAGATAGTTAAGCTTCTTTTTCAAAAACTCGTCAATTCCTGTCCTAAGATCATCAAATGTATATATTTCATTTATCTTCATTTAAATATACTTCTTTAGTGATTATCTATAATATTGTAATCTTAACGTAGTTCTCTGACTATTAACTCGTGGTTGAAAAAAGCTGGTTACTTTGTCAAAAAAGCACCTGCTTCTAAATTGAAAAAGTGCTAATCTGGTTTTCGATTTGTGAACATGAAAAAAGACAGCTATGGAATTCACTCCATAACTGCCATTTTACATAGGTAATACTTATAATAATGGGTTGGCTGACAGTTTTTTAACTCTTATTTATTCTGCATCATTACTTATCCAAATCTTTATTTTGACATATGATTAGGATAAGTAATTATATTTCTTTTGCCTTGAACAAATCATCTAGCGTAACCTGCTTTTGAACAATTCCGCTGTACTGATTTGATTCCACCCCATAAGTTGTCACAAATATTATCTGCACCGCCTTTTTTGTCTTTGTGTTTTTACGGAAGGTCTCTATCCTCTTTCTCAATGTCTCATCATAATCTTTATCGATGGTGTATTCGCTCAATGAAAATTTCATTTCACACAAGTTTATGACTCTATCACGACGATCAATAATCAGATCAATTTGTGCACCCGCAGTACCAAGCTTCTTATCTGTCCTCACGAACCAAGATGACTCACTAGACAGAATACCTAGAATTCCAATTTTTTGCTTAATCTGGCTGATATGATCTTTGCAGACCTGCTCAAACATATTTCCAGCCCAATTCTTTCTGGCAGGAGCATCGAGCGTATTGCTCCAATAGTGTTCATCCCTGCCTTTGTTATCCCTTATATAGTTAAAATAAAAACCCGAATAGTAATCAGCCAACTGATATAGGGTATCCTTCTTCTTCTTTCCAAAAAACTGATTCTCTCTTACAAAACCAGAGTCAACCAGATTCTTTATTATCTTAGATAATACCCCATTTAAAGCTAGTCCTGTCGCTTTGGATATATCCTCTCTAGTAAGCCCATTTTTCTTCTTACTAAGTTCATAAACTATAGAAATATAATTCTCTCCTTGAGCAAACAGAGTATTATACAGATGGTCAAACTCATCCCAAAGTTCAGCCTTTTTCCTAAAGAACAAATAATCTATGTTCTGAAGATAAGACATTTCTTTGTCCAGGAGGCTCAAATAATATGGTATTCCGCCCATTATCATATAACATTCTGCGATATCATATCTTGACCAACGAATTCCTTTGCTGATTAGATACTCCTCTGTTTCAGCTAGTGAAAACGGCTCCAAAAAAAGTTTACATGTTTGGCGATTGAACAAACCACCTTTGTTATGTTCGATGTTATCCACCAGCCAAGATGTTGCTGAACCGCACACTATAAAAACAAGGTTATCAACAGCGGAACCAAAATCATTCCAAAAATACTCAAATGCAGAAAGGAATCCAGACTTGTGGGTATCTAGCCATGGCATCTCATCAAAGAAAACAACACATTTCTTTTCCGTATCCTGCCCCTCTATGTATTCTCGCAGAAGTTCAAATGCCTCTGTCCACCCCGAAGGTGCTGCTATTTTTTTATGGGTCTTTCGATTTAGCTCATTTACAAAAGCCTGCAACTGATCAACCTTCGGCTTATTATATGCACCTGTCAACTTAAAGTTAAAAGAGTTCCCATAGTATTGATTTATCAAAAACGTCTTACCAACTCTTCTTCGGCCATACACCAATACAAGCTGCGCTGTTTCCTCGCGCATACATTTATCAAGCCTTGCATATTCTCTTGTTCTTCCAATAATCTTCTTTTTCATAGGAATATAATAAGCATATCGATTATATAAGTCAAGAATGCTTATCCAAATCTCGAAAAAGATATGCGATTTGGATAAGCATTCGTTCTGAATATAACCAACATTTAACGTCGCAATTTGTGATGTCAAACAAGCGCAGAATTCAACACATAACATCTTGAGCTCACGAATCCAATCCGTTTACAGTTTTTTTTGATATGACGCAAAAAGAGCCCCCTTCTAGAAATTCAATTCTAAAAGAGGGCCTTCCGGTTTATATTCCTAACGGCCAGATTTTATTTGTCAGTTCATCCCTGCTGTCTTTATCAACACGATCTTCCATATACATTTCTTTTCCCGAGAACTTAACCTGAATGGTTTCAAGATCAAGTATTACGTTGGCCCCGTCTTTCATACCATAGTCAACAAGATATATGATTCCATCATCGGTAAACTCTATATCTCTCACCATATATCTTTCGACTTCACCAGACAGCACCTCTCCCACTCCGGCTAGACAAGCACGACCATCTTCATCAACTGCATACTGAGAGTCCCATCCATTACCGTTCCAGGTAAAATACTCACAATTCCATACAACCAATCCACCGGTAGACTCGGTGATATGCGTAATAAGAATCTCATCAATATTATCATTGTCAAAATCATGTTATCATATATTCGTTCATAGCTTCGCCAGTCTCAAACCCACGGCAATCCATACATTGATTCAGATTGCTATGACTAAAATGCATATCTGCAATATAATATCGCATCTGTAAATCCTCCATCCTCTACCATTTTGTCCAATATTTGCCTATATCTATTATTCTGCTATATCCATTATCCATCAGAAACGCTAGCATTTCCGGTCCTTATTACGCCTTTTACTATTTCTTGCTCCGTAGAACTTGTCGATCCCGATATTCACTCCGATGTTGCTGCCCTCAGGCTTAACAGTCATTGCCTCGTAGCTCTCATTGAGCTTGTTTACTGTGTTTACAGTGATGTCAACTTCAGTTCCCTGCTCGTAAAGTCTTTCCTTTACGTCTTCTACGAACTGCTCTTTGAAATTTTCATAATCCATAAGTGTGTTTTCCTTTCTGTTTACGCTTAGCCTTGGATCGTCATCCGTCAGCTGGTTACTGGCATAAGAAAAGCGCCAGACCCAAACCTGACTGCTCAGATTTGAGCTGACGCTTAATCAGCCGATATTCTTCCGCTTATTCCCTGCTAATGGTTATAGTAACATCACCATTAGAAAGAAGATCTGCCATCTCTGCTTCATCCTTATCAGATATATGACCTAGCCTTGTGTATGACCAACTGTTGGAACCATAAAACACCACCATCTGGTTTCCTGAATACAGAACTATATCACCTGATGATGTTGTTGTCTGCTTATCATCTCGTGGCAAACTCTGTCCTATGGAACCCACCTGTTCAAAACCGCCATACATTGACATCTGAATGGTAACATTACCGTCTTTAGCCATATCACGCAACGCTTCCACAGCCTGATTGTCTTCCCATTCCACATTAACTTTTGTATCGCCAATCTTCATTATCATTGTACTATCTCCAATAGCTTCATCATCTACTGATTCATCTTTTTCTGCCAGCTGATACATAGCTGTTCCCTCCGACGTAACATTCTCTTCCGAGCTTTCTCTTTCAATATTTTCTGATGCTGATATTTCAGTTACAGCATCCTGATTATCGCCGGAGTTTATTGTATTTCCTGAACAGGCGCTCATGCAAAATATGATTGTCATGCAGAATGCTATCAAAATCATTTTAGGTTTCATCGCAAACAACCTTTATCTTAAAGTTTTTCCAAACTCGAAAGCTTCGTTTAACTCTTCTGTTTTCCCGGATGCCTCACCCATATCACCTATGCCACCGCAGAATAAGGAGCCTGAAAACTGAGCCTTTTCAAAGCAGTCAATCCATCCCTGAAGTCCGCTTTCAGCTTTTTTAGGCACGAACTCTTCATCCTCAGCTGCGACTGAGAGCATATATACATTTCTAAATTTATAATCTGAAGGATATAGAGGATTGAGTCTGTCCAAAAGAGTCTTCATCTGACCACTCATCTCATAGTAATAAATAGGAGTGACGAATACCAATGTATCTACGTTCTTTACTTTATCAGCAATCGTGGCAGCATCATCCTTAATGACACATTTCTGAGTATTCTGACATGCCAGACATCCTATACAAAAGCCTATGCTTTTCCCTTTAAGACTTATATGCTCCACATCATGTCCTGACGCTTTTGCTCCTTCTATAAGCTTTTCAGTAAGTATATCTGAGTTGCTATTTACACGAAGGCTTGTTGAAATAACTAATACTTTGCTCATATCATCCCATCCTTATTTCAAATTCTCCTTAAAGAAGCTCTCCAGCTTATCAAAAGGAATATAATCCTTATCTCCGCCATCATAAAGGTCAGTGTGCACAGCATTAGGGATTATCATAAGTTCCTTGTTACCTGCATACTTGCTGTCTTTGACCATATCTGCATATGCATCCTTTGAGAAATAACATGAATGAGCCTTTTCTCCATGAACAAGTAAAACTGCACTTCTGATCTCGTTGCTGTATTTAAGTATTGGCTGATTAACAAAGGATTCACAGCCGATTACATTCCAGCCACCATTAGAATTAAGGCTTCTCTTGTGATAACCTCTGTCAGTCTTGTAGTAATCATAATAGTCTTTCACAAAGAAAGGTGCATCCTCCGGAAGTGGATCTACTACACCGCCGCCAAGCTTATACTCGCCTGCCTTAAGGTCTTCAAGTCTCTGAGCGCACATTGCAGCCTTCTTCTGATACCTTGCTTCCTCGCTGTCTTCGGAGTCAAAATATCCCTTGGCATTTACTCTTGTCATGTCATACATTGTCATTGCAGCTGTAGCTTTGATCCGTGTATCAAGAGCTGCTGTATTTACAGCCATGCCGCCCCAGCCACAGATACCGATGATTCCAATCCTGTCAGGATCAACCTTCTCATTCAAGGAGAGAAAATCAACTGCCGCCATGAAATCTTCTGTGTTGATATCAGGAGATGCCATGTATCTTACATTTCCTCCGGACTCGCCTGTAAAAGAAGGATCAAAAGCGATTGTTAAGAATCCTCTTTCTGCCATTGTCTGTGCATAGAGGCCTGAACACTGCTCTTTAACTGCACCGAAGGGTCCGCATACAGCGATTGCAGGGAGCTTACCATCTGCATTCTTTGGAACATACATATCCGCTGCAAGAGTGATTCCATATCTGTTTACAAATGTGACTTTGCTGTGGTCAACCCTATCACTTTTCTTAAAGGTCTTATCCCACTCGGTTACAAGGTTTAGTTCTTCTTTTCTGATCATTTTACATTCCTCCGTTTTAATCATTTCTCTTTCTGAATCTGTCTTATCAAAAAATCCATGTTATCAACTTTTTTCTGGCTGTCATGAAGCTCATCCATAAGGTGACATCGGCATTTTCTAAGATCTCTAAGAAGTGTATCTGTATCCCCTTCTTCATACATCTTTTTCATAAAGCTTATTTCTTTCTCATCGCAGCCCATGTCCGATAGGCCTTCAAGAATCTTTTTGGTATCCATCTTTTTGCTCCTTCTGACTTCATACTAAATCCTTGACCAGATTTTCGCTAATGAATAAAATAAATATCATGATATTCGTTTTTGGAATAACACGCAAATTGTCCGCTTTATGGAGGCTTTTATGGAAATAAAAAATCTCAAATACTTTCTTGCAGTTGCAAGGGAAGAAAACATGTCAAAGGCTGCTGAGCAGCTTCATGTATCACAACCTACTCTTTCAAAGACATTAAAAGCATTAGAGGAAGAACTTGGGAAGAAACTGTTTGTAAGGCACAGTTTCAGCATTTCACTTACGGACGAAGGGATGCTCCTTCGTGACAGGGCTCAGGATCTTGTTGCCATGTCCGATAAGATAGAACAGGAATTTAACTCCCTGGATGATATAACAGGTGGGGATATTTATTTTGGACTTGCTGAGAGCTATCAGATCAGATACCTTGCCAGAGAGATCTATAAGTTAAAAGAAAAATACCCTAACCTCACTTATCATATAACCAGCGGAGATACCGAGCAGGTTACTGAAAAGCTTGATAAGGGCATTTTAGACTTTGCTGTACTATGTGAAACCCCTGACAGCAATAAATATGAATATGTAAAATTCCCGGAAGCTGATGTGTGGGGAGCAATCATGCCTTCATCTCATCCCCTCGCCAGGAAAAAGTTTATCCGAGTCTCTGACCTGATAGGACAACCTCTATTTGTCTCTGAACAGAGCTGGAACAATGAAATCAAAGCGTGGGCCAAAGACAGATTTAATGAGCTTAAACTTGAAGGCTCTTTTAGACTTTCCTATAACGGCTCTGTATTTGCAAGGGAAAACCTTGGAATACTTCTTACATTTAAAGATCTGATAAATACCGAAGGAACTGACATGGTATTTAAGCATCTTTCACCGGAACTGAAATCAGAGCTATATCTCATTTGGAATAAGTATCAGACCTTTACTCCTATTGCCGAAAAGTTTCTGGAGCAAATAAAAAGGGCTTTCAAGTAATTTGTAAGAAGGTCATAGCATTATAAAGCTATGACCTTCTATGCTATAATGCATTAATCTCATACTTCACGTAACAAATCTGTAGCAACATCAATCAACACATGATATCTTGAGCTCATGCAAGATAGATGTGCTGGGATATAAGAAATTCGTGCGGCTATACTACTTTGTAGATAGGTCTCAATGGAAGCTGGGGTTTGATTGATCAAGCCCCATACATCCCCCCTGTTTCTCCATATAAACTTGAATTTGTGCGATTAACTTCCGGTTTATTCTTCCATCAAGGATTATGTATTACATTTCTCTTTCCACTATTGGCAGTTCCTCTTACTTCTTCGTGGTAAAAGTAATCTACGATTGTTGGATGTCCTTTCTCTACTCTCTCATACGGAGTTTCATTATCAACAAACCTGCAATCATACTTTTTAGCCAGCTCTTCTGCTTTCTTTTCCAGCGCTTCAAAATAGCTGCGGTTCTTTTTATTATAGATTTCGTCATACAGTGGCACCAGATCTGGATGTTTATCGGAAATGTATTTCATGATATCTGCCTTAAAACCTCCGCGAAGATTCAGATTCTCAAGCCATACAAGGTCACACTGATCTTTTGTCCTGTCTATGATTGCTTCTATATCCGTAATCCCCGGGAACACGGGTGAAATGAAGCAAATTGTACGAATGCCTGCCGCATATACCTCTTTCATTGCAGCAAGCCTTCTTTCTATGCTTACTGCCGCATCCATATCATCTTTAAACTCTTCATCGAGCGTATTGATTGACCATGATACTGTAAGTCTGCTATTTTCATTGATCTCTTTTAGCAGATCCAGATCTCTTAGTACAAGGTCTGACTTTGTGCAGATAAGTATGTCCGCACCACTGTTCTTTAGTTCTTCCAGAAGTCTTCTTGTATTTTTATATGTTTCCTCTAGCGGATTATAACCATCCGTAACTGTTCCAATGATTACCTTCTGGCCGGCATACTTCTTTGGATTCTTTATTTCAGGCCAGTCTTTCACATCCATGAAAGTTCCCCATTCCTCCGTATGCCCTGTAAAGCGTTTCATAAAAGATGCGTAGCAGTATTTACAGGCATGGGGACACCCCACATAGGGATTCACCGAATATCCTCCAATAGGAGTATTCGATTTTGTCATTACACTTTTTGTTTCTATATGATTTACTTTGATTTTTGGTTGTTCCATATCCTCTGTTCCTCCAGCACTTTGTTAAAAGCATCCGGCATTTCCTGTATCATTTCTTCTCCCATAATCGGAACAAGATCTTCTTTCCAGAATACAGGAATGTTCAGTTCATGAGCCTGTTCTGTCAATGAATAAGCCCACCCGGGATCTGTTTTAACAGTCCTGCTCTTTGCACCTGTCATGGTTCCCACCACAATCCAGTCAATGTCTGTAAGATCAACCTTACCCGGATCATCGAACAAAGGCTCAAAGGTAACATGATATTTTTTTGCCTTCACATTGCTCCGCAGTGCATCAATACGCCATAACTCAGACTTTCTCGTAACTGTAACGCCAAACCATGCATTATCAAGATCTGTTTCAAAAGACAGAAGATCCGGTCGTTTGGTAAGAAAAAGAAACTGGTGCTGAGGATTCTCTGCTATCATTTTAAAGACTTCCTCTCTCCATTCCTCATGCCAGCCCGAGAGATCGCTCATGCCGGTCAGCAGAAAATTCTGCGGCTTTTTCTTTTCTATCATACGAAGCTTTCCTTGAAAAAACTGTGGCTTTTCAAAATCATCTATGATGTGATAACGCCTCGTATTGTTTCTGGCATAGCAGTACGAACATCCAACAGTGCACCCTATAACAAGATTCATGTTCTGAATCTGATCTTTAATACAGATACTCATTTGTCACTCCATTCCTCAAGGTTTACCCTGATGCGGTTAAGATACTCTTCAAACTGAAGAATCTCTTTATCCGTAAAATCACGATAATAAATATTCCCCATCTCATTTGATACGGAGTCATAAGCTTCTTTAAGTTCTTTGGCTTTATCTGTGAGGAACAGAAGAGTTTTTCTCTTATCAGCTTCATCAGTTTTGCGGCTTATCAGTCCGTTTTTTTCCATCCGCTCAAGCATGGTTGTAAGTGAAGTAATTGCAAGTCCGCTTTTCTCGGAAATAATTTTAATAGGAACACCATCTTCCTGCCATAAGACATAAAGAATCCTTCCCTGAGCTCCGTTAAATGCATCAATGTTTTTTTCTGCCAGTATCCTTTCAAATATACGATCACCCAGCTGTTTTATTTTTGTAACAAGAAATCCACCATTTGTCTTCATAATTTAATACTCCTATATCGTAGTTTTATACTACGATATAGGAGTATTTTTGTCAAGCACACATATCATAACTTCCAATATAAAAGGCTATGCCCATCCCGACAAATTTGAATTCTTTTAATTCTCCATCTTTCCATCTAAAATATCGTGTAATTCAATAAATGGGTTTTCTTTTAGCCGTTCTCCTGTAACTATGTTAATAATGTCGTGCTGGTCTGCGCTGTACCCACTGTATCCGTCAATTAATTCCATTATGTGAACTGCCATATCATATGTGGCTCTACATTATCTCTACATTTCCTCTACACGACCTCTACAAGTACAATTATGTAAACCGATTAGTGAAAATAATAGAACTCTTATCTTGAAGATTTTTATGAATGGAACCTCTTTCCAATATGCTGTAATAAAACCCTGACTTTATTTTATATACTTTTTGTTTTATCAGCACATAATCGCATCATCTGCAGTATAACCTTCAATAGAACCAGCTTTTACCTGGATACAAGCATAACTGATTTCCGAATCCTCAGCCGCAAATAATTGTCTCTTTCCTTCCGGTGAAACCCTGATAACATCGCCTTTTGCCAGAACAATTTCATCACCATCAATCACAGCCTTTCCTTTTCCTGACAAAATGATATAGATTTCCTCATTATTCTTGTGAGCATGTACAAACGGAACACTTGCACCTGCCGGAAGATGATTGATACTCACCTCTGCGCCTGTAAGACCAAGCTGATCATGAAGCTCTGTTCTTGGGTTTTCTACTACACTTACTTTGCTATAATTTGACATTATTTTTCCTCCATTTGTTTGCAATTTGTTTTCATTTGCTATATCATCATTTTAAATATTGGACTCATTTTCGCAAGTACGAACATTTATAATACATAGTCTCATTTTTGATACTATTGTGGAAAATAAAGGAGAAAAAAATGAAAAGTGTTTATGGATCTTGCCCGTTCGCAACTACCCAACGCGTACTTCAGGGCAAATGGGCTATCGTTATCCTATTTCAATTAAGCACTGGAACACAACGTTTCAATGAATTAGAAAGGAACATCCCCGATATAACAAGGAGTATGCTGACTCGACAGCTTCGGCAATTAGAAGATGATCGACTAATAACACGTAAGGTATATGCCGAAGTGCCTCCACGAGTAGAATACAGCTTAAGCGACATGGGAGAGAAGTTCAGAAAGGTTCTTGAGCAAATTGAAATCTTCGGTCTTGAATATATAGAAGAACTAAAGAAAACTAATACTCCCATCCGCTCATAATGTTTTAAAATGAAAAAGCGTCAGACCTGCAATTGTATTTATCTAATTGCAAGCTGACGCTTAATTCACCACTATTATTATGCTAAGGAAAATGATCTTTATTGTTGAATATGCTCCTTCTCCTTTCATCAATCAACACATGATATCTTGAGCTCACGAATCCAATCCGTTTACAGGTTTTTGATATAGCAAGTTACGCTATGCTCGAAAACACCTCGCTAAGTGCTCCGCATAAACGCAAAAAAGGCACCCTCTTAGAAATTCAATTCTAAAAGGGTGCCTTATGGCTTTTACATATAAATTAGTAGAGCTTTGCACCAGCCGGGATGTGGTTATCAACCATGAGAAGATGAAGCTCTTCCTCATCGCTGTCCTTCTTGTTGTTTACTGCTGAAAGCAGCATACCGCAGGACTCGATACCCATCATTGCTCTAGGCGGAAGGTTTGTGATTGCGATCAGAGTCTTTCCTACAAGTTCTTCCGGCTCATAGAAACCGTGAATACCTGAAAGGATTGTTCTGTCTGTGCCTGTTCCGTCATCCAGTGTGAACTGAAGGAGTTTCTTGCTCTTCGGAACTGCCTCACATGCCTTTACCTTTACGGCTCTGAAATCTGACTTAGAGAATGTCTCGAAATCAACGGACTCCTTGAACAGCGGCTCGATCTTTACATTGCTGAAATCGATCTTGTTGTTAGGTGTAAAGAAACCGTTGCTGTCATCAGATGCAGATGCACCTACTTGAGTGTTATCTTTGTTTACACTCTTGAGTGTCGGGAACAGAAGTACATCACGGATGCTCGGTGCGTTTGTCAGAAGCATGCAGAGACGATCGATACCGTAACCGATACCACCCGTCGGAGGCATACCTATCTCCATAGCATGCAGGAAGTCCTCATCTGTGTGCTGAGCTTCCTCATCACCACCTGCTGCAAGAGCATCCTGAGCTGCAAATCTCTCTCTCTGATCGATAGGATCATTCAGCTCGGAATATGCGTTACACATTTCCCATCCATTGATGTAGAGCTCGAAACGCTCAACCTTGCTCGGATCACTGGGCTTTTTCTTTGTAAGCGGGCTGATCTCGATCGGGTGATCCATGATGAATGTAGGCTGGATCATCTTGTCTTCGCAGAACTCATCAAAGAAGAGGTTTACGATATCACCCTTCTTGTGGTGTGCCTCGTATGCAACCTTCTTTTCGTCAGCGATCTTCTTTGCTTCTTCATCAGATGTAACCTGATCAAAGTCGATACCTGTATTTTCCTTGATAGCGTCTACCATAGTAAGGCGACGGAAAGGCTTTCCAAGGTCGATCTCAACACCTGTGCCGGCTTCCTTATCACCGTAGTAGATCTTTGTTGTTCCACAAACCTTCTCAGCGAGATGACGGAACATATTCTCTGTGAGATCCATCATTCCGTTGTAGTCTGTGTATGCCTGGTAGAGCTCCATAAGTGTGAACTCAGGATTATGCTTTGTATCAACACCTTCGTTACGGAATACACGGCCGATCTCATAAACCTTTTCCATACCGCCGATGATAAGGCGCTTCAGGTAAAGCTCGAGCGAGATACGAAGCTTACGATCCTCACCGAGTGCGTTGTAGTGTGTGATGAACGGACGTGCTGCTGCACCGCCTGCATTCTCTACAAGCATAGGTGTCTCAACTTCCATGAATCCCTGATCATCAAGGAAGTGACGGATAGTGCTGACGATTTTTGATCTCTTGATGAATGTAGTCTTTACATCCTCATTCATGATGAGATCAAGATATCTCTCACGGTAACGTACGTCTGTATCTGTAAGACCGTGGAACTTCTCCGGAAGGGGAGCAAGTGCCTTTGAAAGGATAGTGATCTTTGTTGCGGAGATAGAGATCTCGCCTGTCTTTGTACGGAAAGCTGTTCCCTCTACACCAATGATATCTCCGACATCCATCAGCTTCTTAAAGTCCTGATAGTCATCATCACCGAGATTATCCTTTGCAGCATAAACCTGGATCTTGCCCTGAAGGTCCATTACGTTACAGAAAGATGCCTTACCCATGACACGCTTAAACATCATTCTGCCGGCAACCTTTACTTCTTTGCCTTCCAGCTCCTCAAATTTATCACGGATTTCCTGGGAGTGATGTGTTACATCAAATTTAACGATCTGGAACGGATCGCGTCCCTCACTCTGCAGAGTCTTCAGCTTGTCTCTTTTTACCTGTAGTATGTCTTCCTGTGGCATCCTGGACCTCTTTCTCTAAAATAAAAACCTGCCGGATCCCGTTCCTGTATATGGAACAGAACCCGGCCCCTCTTTGTTACCTATTAACCATTACGCAACTGAGATGATCTTGTACTTAAGCTCACCGGCCTGAGTCTCAACCTTAACAGTGTCGCCTTCCTTGTGTCCGAGCAGCGCTCTTCCAACCGGAGACTCGTTACTGATCTTTCCCTTAAGGGAGTTCGCCTCAGTGGAACCTGTGATAGTGAAATCCATCTCTTCATCATATTCGATATCAAGAATCTTTACCTTGCTTCCGATACCGATCTTTCCGTTGGAATTTTCACTGGCGTCAACTACCTCTACATGCTTGAGAAGTGTCTCGATCTCAGTAATTCTGTCCTCGATCTGCTGCTTTGCTGCCTTAGCTGCATCGTACTCAGCGTTCTCGGAAAGGTCACCCTGAGCTCTTGCTTCCTTAAGCTCGATAGATACTTCCTTTCGCTTATTGATCTTCAGATCATCAAGCTCATCCTGAAGCTTCTGAAGACCTTCTCTTGTCAGAATAGTTTTCTTTACCGGAATATGCTCATCTGCCATTTCTCTTTAACCTCTTGTAAAAATTCAAATCGTAACTTGAGACCCCTTGTCTCAAATCTTTCTTATGTGGGCATTTAATATGAAGCGTCGTAGTTAGCTTTTACCCTTCTAAAACGACACTAAGTCCACCGTAACGTTCGTAATTATAGTGGTACGATATGGGGATGTCAAGTTTTTTTACGGAAACTCTGACATATCAATTTTTCCTCAATCCGTACCAAACAGATCTATGAGAGAATATAGACTTTCAGCGGTCTCTACAGAACAACACTGTGTACGGAGACGAGCAGAATGCGGTATCCCTGCCGTATACCATGCAACATGTTTTCTCATTTCACGAACTGCTGTATATTCGCCCTTCCACTCAACTTCCAGCGCAACATGGCGCTTCATGATCTCCTTCTTTTCTTCAAGAGTCGGGTGATATTTTTCTCCGGACACAAGTTCCTTAAAGATCCACGGATTTCCTCTTGCGGCACGTCCTATCGATATGCCGTCACAGCCGGTTTCTTCCATCATCTTCCGGGCACTTTCGATTCCAATAACATCTCCGTTTCCAATGACCGGTATCTTTACTGCTTCTTTTACCTGCCGGATTATATCCCAGTCAGCTTTTCCTTCATAATATTGTTCTCTGGTCCGACCGTGAACCTGCACTGCCGCTGCCCCTGACGCCTCAGCGATCTTTGCGATCTCTACTGCATTGATATGTTCATCGTCAAATCCGCGGCGGATCTTTATAGTTACAGGCTTCTTTGTTGCTTTTGACACCGCGCTCACGATCTCTCCGATAAGCTTTGGATCTTTCATAAGTGCCGAGCCGTCACCATTGTTTACGATCTTCGGCATTGGACATCCCATGTTTATATCCAGTATCTCAAAAGGCTCATCCTCAATAGCCGCTGCCTGCTCTGCCATAATATCGGGTTCTGATCCAAATATCTGAAGGGATACCGGATGTTCTCCGGGGTGAGTTGCCATGAGCTGCTTGGTTGCAACATTTTTATAATGAAGAGCTTTTGCGCTTATCATCTCCGTGCACACCATTCCTGCGCCCATTTCTCTGCATATAAGACGAAATGGCAGGTCAGAAACTCCTGCCATCGGTGCCAGTATGAAGTTACTGTCGAGCTTTATATTACCTATTTGCATAAAAAATCTTTCTTAATTATCTGTATCCAGGTCGAGCTGTTCTCCGAGAAATACTACCCGGTAAAAGAGGCTTAATTCCTCAAATAACTGTGCGTGCTCTCTTCTTACTTTATTTATAAGGAGTCCTGCGCCTATCTCATCGAAACCGAAGTCCCCCGGCTCGTGATCGGTACGCATCATCATCTCGCCTTCTTCATCAAAGAGTATCTCAAAGATACCTCCGACCTGTTCAGCAAAAAGAGCACTAAGTGCCTTCAACTCATCTTTGACCGCATCCGGAAGCTTTCCGAATTCCGGATTCAGATAATAGTTTCTCTCATAGGAATTGGCAGCGCAGAGCACTACCTCATTAACTTCACTCATCTGTCTGTCCTTTCCGTGAACTACTCGGCAATTGAATTGCCGAGCATCTGATGCGCGTTGAAAACATCAACGCAGGTTCAGGGTGCGTCCATAACACCAATACTGCTGTTTAGGCAGCTACTTTTATTACATAAGGTATTTTGATAGACATGGGATCCAGTTCCATGTCTATCTTATTTTTATCCAGATACAGACG
>JNJK01000016.1 GCA_000701625.1 Lachnospiraceae bacterium MC2017 | reverse complement strand
TCCTGTAAGGGAGACTGTGTAGTTTCTGATTTGTAACTGCTCCAAAGTTCTTATCCTTGCGTATATTTGTGATATCACCGATCACAACTGTGTTGATACTGTTACTGATGCAGTAGTTTACAATGGATCTTGTTACTTTATGCAGATAATCCAGAATTGCATCATTTTTCTTTTTGTACAGACGCAGTACATGTTTTGAGGGTTTCGGATATTTAACATCTTTCTTCACCTGTATCATCGCCCACTGTCTCTGCACTCTTGCAATCTCTTTATTGTAATAATGGCATAATGAGAGATATTTTCTTCCGGCAATAAAAGTATTGCCGTCTGTATCATAGCAAGTCATAAGATTATGCAGTCCCATGTCGATAGACAGATATTTTCCGTTATCATCTAATGCCTGAACGTCAGCTATTTCATAAATGATGATGACTTCGCAAAGTCCATTCTCAGGTGGATATATCTTTATCTGTTTGATGGCGTCAGTGTCCTTGAAAATCTTATTTTCAAGGAACAGGTATTTGTCACTGATACCATAATTCTCAGACATATAAGACATTAACTTCTTTGGCAGTGATAACCGGATCATCTGCGAACCGGGTTCATGTACGATCGCGTTCTGCATATAAGTTATGGCTATACCGTCATGTTTGAATCTTGGCGGTTTTGGGTTTTCAATCCCTTTGGATTTTTTCAATGCGAAAAATGACTTCCAGGATTTGTCGAGGAGCTTACATACTTCCTGCGCTGTCTGAGAAGGAAGCTGCTTGAACCACATATCATCTTTATGAGCTTTTTTCTGATAATACCAATCAGGATAATCAACAGAAAGATTCAGTTCCTTATAATGAAGACGCTCATAATTGCAGACATTCCAGAGCTTGTAAGCGGCGTAACACATATGACCAATGATGTTGGAATGATCGCTATTCAGTTTTATCCTGGTTTTATGCGACAACAGCATACTTTTACTCCTTCAATAAGATTTGCTCTGCTTCTCAATATATCTGCGGATATTTTCTTCTGAGACTGAGCCTATGGTCTCACAGTAGTACGAATGATTCCAAAGTTCTCCCTTCCATAGTTTTTGACGTATCTCAGGGAACTGTTCAAAGAGCTTCCTTCCGGTAATGCCTTTTAGATACTTAACTATGTTTGTTACTGATAGTTTTGGCGGAGCTGACACAAAACAATGTATGTGATCACCTTCGCCACACTCAAACAACTGCACGGTAAAACCTTTTTCCGCAGCTATTTCCTGCACCAGGTTCTTTAGGTAAGCTTCAACTTCTGAGGATAATATTTTCCTTCTGTACTTAACAGTCCATACCATATGGTAGTTTATATTACATACAGATGTGCGATAGTGTACAAGATTTTCTTTCATACACATAGTATACCATGATAAAAGAAAAACGTAAACATCTGTTTGTGGCAAATGGCTACGTTTTCTCACCAGTCGCTTTCATCTCGGTAATTGAATTACCGAGGATTCCCGCTCTTTGTCCTAAATTGTTCTTCATACGTAACCATAGACACCGCGAACAGAAACCTCTCCCGCATATACTGCTGTTTCAGTTCCGTCCTCACGTCTCACCAGGAGTTCACCCTTTTCATTTATCCCGGAAGCTGTACCGTTCCATTCTCCTTTTGGATCAAGTACACGTACTTGATTATTTACATTTACGCACAAGCGATCGTACTCTTCTGCAAGGCCGGAAAGGTCATTTGTCTTACGGAATATCTCGTAATACTTTTCGAATGACGTGGTCACAGCTCCCGTCACGGCTGCACGCGACACTTTATGTCCGGTTTCCAGTAATAGAGATGTAGCCTTATCACTTATATCATCAGAAAATTCTTCCTGATTTACATTTATACCCGTTCCTATAACCACATAGTGTATAAAATCAGGTTCAACTGACATTTCTGTTAGTATCCCGACAAGTTTTTTTCCATTTATAACTATGTCATTTGGCCATTTGATACCGGTCTCAAGCCCTGTTACACGATTGATGCCGTCAGCTGCCGCGAGTGCCATAACGAGTGTCATCATAGGTGCGATATCCGGTACAAAATCCGGTCGGAGCAGATAACTCATAGCGATATTTACACCTGTAGGATTATGCCAGGCACGGCCTCTCCTGCCTTTTCCGGCGGTCTGTGTATCAGCTACGATCACAAGTCCTTCCGGCGCTCCCTGTTCCGCACATTGCTTTATGTCATCATTTGTGGAACCTGTTGTCTCACGAAAGATCGTCTTATCCCCGGCACCGAGCCATTTTGTACCGAGTTCTGCCCTGATAGAGCCCTCACCAAAAGCTTCCGCATTACTCCGTATGCGATAACCCTTATGCGGCACAGCTTCTATATCATAGCCTTCTTTACGAACTTTCTGAACTGCTTTCCATACAGCATTTCGAGAAATGCCGAGACTGTCCGCGATTTCCTGTCCCGAGACAAATCCATCTCTTTCCGATAAAAAATCTAATAAACTTCCTGCCATAATTTTTACATCGCATAAATGCCGACCACTGCAAGGACTGCCGCTATCACTATGAATAGAAGTGACAGCAGATTCTTTCTCCTTATGTAGCGGATACTGTTAAGTGCCATCATAGCTGCACCGAGAAAAAATAGTACAGGATACATAGTTTTCACTGAAATTGTCTCTGTGCTCATAGTTATTATCGATAATACTATCACGACAATTCCCAGGAGCAGATTACACAGATCTATATGAAGCCTTATCCTGTTTTTCCGGCTCATTGGATGACGCTTTCCCGGCTTTCTCTGCTCATCGTCCATTTATTTTTCGTATCCGAGTGTAGCTGCCATTACTGCTTTTATAGTGTGCATACGGTTCTCTGCTTCGTCAAAGAGCACCGTTCTGTACTTCTGGAATACTTCGTCTGTCACTTCCATATCATCAAAGTGGAACTTTTCTCCCATTTCTTTTCCGACCGTTGTCTCATGATCGTGGAATGCGGGCAGACAATGCATAAATATCGCATTTTCTGCGGCGAGATCCATAATCTCCATAGTTACTTTATACGGTGTGAGATCTGCGATACGTTCTGCCCATACCTCATCAGGTTCACCCATGGATACCCATACATCTGTATAAATAACATTTGCACCCTTAACTGCTTCCTTTGGGTCAGCAGAAAGTGTGATACTTCCGCCGGACTCAGCTGCCCATTCTTTGCACTGCTCCACGAGCTTACTATCCGGCCAGTACTTTTCCGGAGCACAGGCTGTGAAATGAAGACCAAGCTTTGCACATCCGATCATCAGAGAATTTCCCATATTGTAGCGGGCATCACCCATGTATACGAATTTCTGACCTTTCTCAGTACCAAGATGCTCACGTATCGTCAGCATATCAGCAAGAATCTGCGTCGGATGATACTCATTTGTAAGACCATTCCATGTAGGTACCTCAGCATATTTTGCGAGAGCTTCTACACGTTCCTGACCATATCCTCTGTACTCGATACCATCAAACATGCGTCCCAGAACAGATGCAGTATCTGCGATACTTTCCTTCTTACCGATCTGTGAAACTGTGGAATCAAGATATGTCGTCTGGATTCCGAGATCATGTGCACCCACTTCAAAAGCACAACGTGTTCTGGTGCTGGTCTTTTCAAAGATCAAGGCAATATTCTTTCCTCTGAGCTTGTCATGAGGTGTTCCTGCCTTTTTCAGTTCCTTGAAATAAGCTGCCAGATCAAGGAATTCACGTATCTCATCCGGTGTGAAATCCTTTAACGTGAGAAAGTTTCTGTTCTTCAGTGATGCCATGGTGTCTCTCCTCCAAATAAATGCAAGTTTAAAGCTGACCAGATTTTGACTTATGATCCTGTCATCGTGTCATATATCTGTACATCAAAAGCGCTGCCGATATCGCTGCATTCAGGGATTCTACTTTTCCCTGCATCGGTATCCTAAGCTTAATATCCGCAAGAGATGTAAGCTCGTCGCTAAGTCCGTTGCCCTCATTTCCTATAAGGAACGCCGTGCGATCTGCATAGTCTATCTCGTGGTACATTTTCTTGCCGTCAAGATGAGCTGCGTATGTAGTTATTCCTGTTTTCTTTATCTCTCTGACTGTTCCTGCCAGATTCTCTGTATAGAAAAAAGGTACTCGGAAGACCGCGCCCATTGTCGACCGGACTGTTTTCGGCGAATAGAAATCCGCCGTATTCCGATCCATAATGATGCCCGATATTCCGGCACCTTCTCCGGTCCGAATCATCGTGCCAAGGTTACCCGGATCCTGGATTCCCTCCAGAATGAGCCAAAGCCCATTTTCTCCCTGCAGAATATCCGGTAGCGTATAATGACGCTGCCGGACTACTGCGAGAACACCCTGAGGCGTCCTTGTATCACTCAGTTTCTGAAATACCTCATTCTTTACTACAGAGCCGCGTATAGAAGGATTTTCCTCATGGAATTTTTCAGATATAAATGTTTCCATAAGTCTGTTTTCAGGAATTTCCCGGAACATCCGGATTCCCTCTACGACAAAAGCATCTTCTTTCTTACGCGCACGGGAACGGTCAAGAAGCTCACGCACACGGCGAAGCTTCGGGTTCGAGATTGAAGAAAGCACTTCCATATTGCTTCCCTTCATTCCGACCATTCCTTTCTCTATATCTTATTAGCCGCGAGCCAGAGCCTTAGCAACTTCTACGTAGTAATCAGGTACCTTCTTTGTCATTGCAAGAGCCTCATCGATATCGTAATCAACGAACTCACCGTTTGCATGACATACTACGCGGTTGATAGTTCCCTCTGCAAGAAGATCAGCTGCCTTTGCACCCATGATAGAAGCATAGAAACGATCCTTACATGTCGGTGAACCACCACGCTGCATGTATCCGAGGATAGTAGCACGTGTCTCCATACCTGTAGCAGCTTCGATTCTGCGAGCCATGGATACGGAATGTCCGATACCCTCAGCGTTTACGATAAGGAAGTGTGTCTTTCCGATCTTTCTTGCCTCGATGATATGATTGATGATAGTCTGCTCATCATAATCATATACCTCAGGAAGAAGGATCTCCTCAGCACCACTGGCAACACCACACCACAGTGCGATATATCCTGCACGACGTCCCATAACCTCGATGATGGAACATCTCTCATGTGAGCTGGATGTATCCCTTACCTTATCGATAGCGTCCATTGCTGTGTTAACAGCTGTATCGAAACCGATTGTATAATCTGTGCAGGCAATATCCAGATCGATCGTGCCCGGAAGACCGATAACACCGATTCCATGATGTGAAAGTCCGAGAGCTCCCTTATAAGAACCGTCACCACCGATTACTACGAGAGCATCGATGTTGTGCTTTCTGAGAATCTCTGCACCCTTGATCTTACCCTCTTCTGTACCGAACTCCTCGGAACGTGCAGTTCTCAAAATAGTACCACCGTTCTGAATTGAGTTGGAAACATCCTTAGCAGTAAGGGGACGGATCTCTTCATTAAGAAGTCCCTGATAACCCTTGTCGATTCCCATAACCTTAAGACCGTTTCTGATAGCCTTACGTGTTACGGCACGGATTGCTGCATTCATACCAGGTGCGTCACCGCCGCTTGTCAGAACACCAATCGTTTTGATCTCTTTTTCGGATTTTGCCATTTTCCTACCTCTTTCATGAACCCGGTCTTATGTTCCATAATGGAAGCGCCGTTTTTTACTTATCACTTCGTTCGTCAAAAACTTGTCGATATATTATACGAAAAATAATTCGCGATTTCAATACAACTCTTATACAAGCTTTACATTGTTTTCACCGTAAAGTGCCGTTAGTCTGTCCAATAATCCCTGATCTGCGTTAACATTTTGTGCTCTTGGAAGTACACGTTTCTTCTTTTCAGTCCTAAGATAGATGACAACATTGTCTCTTCCCTCCGAGTATTTCAGCGTATCAGAGAGTTCCGGCCATTTTTCCTCGTATTCTTTCATATCTTCAAACTGAATATATAGTTTACGAGGTATCTCTTCAAAGGTCTCCACCTGATCTACAACAAGCTGTCCATCTTTTTCATCATCAGCCTTTACTCTTCCTGAAAGGAATACTTTATTGTCCTGAGTTATCGCACTCGCGTACTTCGTATACTGCTGCGGCCATACTATGCATTCCACAGAACCAATGAGGTCTTCCACAAGAAGTATCGCCATGGTGTCACCCTTCTTTGTCTGCTTTATCTGCACTGCAGCTATGAGTCCGCCTATGGTCACTCTCTGACCTACAGAGAGACCGATCCGGTTTGTTTCCGGATTAAGAGCAAAATCAACCGACTTTGCGTTACTATGCTTTACCATCAGGCTTTCGTACTCTTCCAGTGGATGGCCCGAGAGATATATTCCGAGCACTTCTTTCTCAAACATCAGACGGACTTCCTTCGGAAATTCTCCTACATTCGGAAGTTTTGTTGCCCTGTACTTTTCTGCACTGCTTCCCATTAGGTCAAAGATCGACATCTGACCACTCATGGTATTTTTCTTTTCGTCCGCGGCCGCATCCATCATCTGCTGATAAACAGACATGAACTGCTTTCTGGTGCCGCCGAGCGAATCCAGTGCTCCTGCTTTTATGAAAGCTTCTACTGTACGCTTATTAACTTCGTTTCCTGTCATCCTGTCGACGAAATCCCTGAAGTCCTTGAATTTACCGTAATTAGTCCGTTCTTCTTCCAAAGCATGTATAACAGGTACACCTACTGCCTTGATCGCAGACAGACCATAACGGATCTGATGATCTCCCGCAGGCGAAAAGCCCGAATGACCTTCATTTACATCCGGTGGAAGGAGCTGTATTCCCATAGCACGACACGAAAGCATATATCCGGACATTTTAGGCGGATTGTCAAGCACACTGGTCATGAGACTTGCCATGAATTCCACAGGGAAGTAGCGCTTAAGAAACGCGGTCTGCATTGTCACAAATGCGTAACAGGCTGCATGAGATTTATTAAACGCATACTTTGCGAAATCCATCATGTCGCCATAGATCTTTTTTGCCACATTCTCGGCAATTCCCTTTGATACGCACCCAGGAACATTCTGATCTTTGTTTCCGTATACAAAGTTCGCCTGCTCTTCTTCCATGACATGCTGTTTTTTCTTACTCATAGCACGTCGCACCAGATCCGCACGCCCGAGAGTATACCCTCCGAGCTGCTGAACGATCTGCATTACCTGCTCCTGGTAAACTATACAGCCATGAGTTGGTTTCAGTATAGGCTCCAGTTCCGGACAATCAAACTTTACGTTCGCTTTATCTTTCTTTCCTGCAATGTACTTCGGTATAAAATCCATCGGTCCCGGACGGTAAAGTGCGATTCCCGCTATGACATCTTCAAGTGATTCCGGATGCAGTTCCTTCATGAACCTCTGCATTCCGCCCGACTCAAGCTGGAATACACCGTCTGTTTCTCCTGTTCCTATATACGCCAGGACTTTAGGATCATCGTAATCTATCTTTTCTATAGAAAGATATTTTCCGTCTTTTCCTACTTCCTCCGGATTTCCTGTCGCTAGTGACGGATCACACATGGCATACGGATCTCTTCCCGGATTGTTGCTTGGATCATTCTCCGCTATCGAAGGATCTTCATGTGCTTCGCTCCACGGATAGCGCTCAGCATCCCATGGACCTACATGGAATTTCTCATTTACAAAGTCTACAGCATTCTGGATAACAGTCAGGGTACGGAGTCCCAAAAAGTCCATCTTTAAGAGTCCCAGTTCTTCCAACGTGGTCATCGTAAACTGGGTCGTGATCTCTCCGTTGGATCCACGTGACAATGGGACATAGTTATCTGCTGCTTCCGGCGTTATCAAAACACCTGCTGCGTGCATGGATGTATGTCTTGGAAGTCCTTCAAGACGCTTACACATGTCTATAAGTGTATGAACCGTGTCATCTGTCTCATAGAGCTTACGCAGGTCATTATTATTCTCCAGCGCTTTTTCCAGCGTCATATTTAACTCATTTGGGATCATCTTTGCCAGATTGTCACCAAATGAATATGGAAGATCCATTACTCTCGCCACATCACGGATAACACCCTTTGCTGCAAGTGTACCAAAGGTCACGATCTGTACGCATTTAGATCGTCCGTATCTGTGAACCACATAGTCGATGACTTCCTGACGCCTTTCATACGCGAAGTCCACATCAATATCCGGCATGGATACTCGCTCGGGATTAAGAAATCGCTCAAAAAGAAGATCATACTTCGCCGGATCGATATCCGTGATCTTCAGTGCGTAGGATACTATAGCACCCGCAGCAGAGCCACGTCCCGGGCCCACACCTATACCATGAGTTCTGGCGAAATTTATGTAGTCCCATACAATAAGGAAATAGTCAACATATCCCATCTTTTTGATAATGGAAAGCTCATACTGCATCTGCTCATAGAGCTTACCATCATCCTCCGGATATCTTTCCTTAAATCCCTTGTCGCAGAGATAATTTAGATACAGCCATGACTCCTCCGGTGTAGACTGCTCCGAAAGAACATTTTCTCCCTCACCATTATGAAGAGACACACGAAATTCACGCGGTATTTCAAAATGCGGCAGCTTTGTATTGTGGAATTCAATCTCCACATGGCATCTATCGGCAATTTTCTGTGTATTATCAAGAGCTTCCGGCGCATATGGAAACAGCGCCCTCATCTCTTCTTCTGTTTTTACATAATACTGTCCACCTACATAACGCATACGGTCTTCATCACTGAGTTTCCGACCGGTCTGCAGGCATAACAGGATGTCATGAGGCTTTTCATCTTCCCTATAAGTATAGTGAATATCGTTTGTGGCAACTAACGGGATGTCCAGCTTTTTAGACATTGCGATAAGTGTCTGATCCACGAGTTGCTGATCACTTATACCGTGATCCTGAAGCTCCAGAAAGAAATTCCCTTTTCCGAAAATTTCCTGATATCTAAGTGCTGCCTTTTCAGCCTCTTCCCTAAAACCTCTCACAATATTCTTGGGAATTTCTCCCGCAAGGCAGGCAGAAAGACAAATGATACCCTCATGATATTTCTCAAGTACCTCAAGATCTACTCTGGGCTTATAGTAATAACCTTCCGTAAAACCGATGGATACGATCTTCATCAGATTTTCATAACCATGATTATTTTCTGCCAGAAGCACCAGATGATAGTAACGGTCATCGTTAAGTCCTGCACCAGCTTCCTTATCAAAACGTGATCCCGGCGCCACATATACCTCACATCCAATCACCGGATTTATATCCGCTTCCCTGCAGGCTTTATAAAAATCTATCGCGCCGTACATAACGCCATGATCCGTGATGGCTGCCGCAGTCATCCCAAGGGCTTTCACCCTTGCCACGTACTCTTTTATTTTGTTTGAGCCATCTAATAAGGAATATTCTGTATGCGTATGAAGATGCACAAATGACATTATGTAGACCTCTGATCCTTTTATCTTACTTTCAAATTAGATAATAACACGTATTGCTTCGCTTCTTATGAAGCTCACGCAATTCTGCCATCATCATATTTTACCCGATTTATAGTGAAATGACAAAACTTTACACTAACGACAAAACCGCATCCCGGAATCAACCGGAATGCGGTTTATATCAACCACTCTTTATCTTAAATTAAAGATACTTCTTAAGATCATCAACCTTGTCGAGCTTCTCCCAAGGAAGATCGATATCTGTTCTGCCGAAGTGTCCGTAAGCTGCTGTCTGCTTATAGATCGGACGTCTAAGGTCGAGCATCTTGATGATTCCTGCCGGACGAAGATCGAAGTTCTCACGAACGATCTCTGTAAGCTTTTCATCAGATACCTTACCTGTGCCAAAGCTGTCAACCATGATAGATGTAGGCTCTGCAACACCGATAGCGTAAGAAAGCTGGATTTCTGCACGATCTGCAAGGCCTGCTGCTACAAGATTCTTAGCAACGTAACGAGCTGCATATGCTCCGGAACGGTCAACCTTTGTACAGTCCTTTCCTGAGAATGCTCCGCCGCCGTGACGAGCGTATCCACCGTAGGTATCTACAATGATCTTACGTCCTGTAAGACCTGCATCACCGTGAGGTCCACCGATTACGAAACGTCCTGTAGGATTGATGTAGATCCTTGTCTTATCATCGATAAGGCCAGCCGGGATAACCGGATCAAATACGAATTTCTTTATATCATTGTGGATCTGCTCCTGAGTTACATCCTCATCATGCTGAGTGGAGATAACAACTGCCTCAAGACGAAGGGGCTTGCCATCCTCATCATACTCAACAGATACCTGAGACTTTCCGTCCGGACGAAGGTAGCTGAGAGTACCGTCTTTTCTAACCTTTGTAAGCTGACGGGTGAGCTTGTGAGCAAGGTCGATAGGATAAGGAAGATACTCAGGTGTCTCGTTTGTAGCATAACCAAACATCATACCCTGATCGCCTGCACCGATAGCACCGATCTCCTCATCAGACATGTTCTTCTCGAGAGCCTTAAGATCTGCCTTTGTCTCAAGAGCATTGTCAACACCCTGAGCAATATCAGGAGACTGCTCATCGATAGCAGTGAATACTGCACATGTGTCAGCATCAAAACCATACTCAGACTTTGTATAACCGATTTCACGAACAGTGTCACGTACTGTCTTCTGGATATCTACATATGCCTTTGTTGTGATCTCACCAGTAACTACTACGAAACCTGTGCATGCCATTGTCTCACATGCAACACGGCTCATAGGATCCTGACGGATGCACTCATCAAGGATCGCATCGGAGATAGCATCGCAGACTTTGTCGGGATGTCCTTCTGTAACGGACTCAGATGTAAATAATCTTTTTTCCATTCTTTCCTCTCTTTCAGTGCTTTACATGCACCTCTTAATTAGTTAGATTGATTTGTAAAAAAAAGACCGCTTATGAAAAATAAGCGGACCGACATCGATAATCAAATCCTCTCATTGTTCGAAACATAACTCGCTCAAGGTTGGCACCTTCCGACAGCTCTATCGGAGGTTGTCGTGACTTCACAGATCCTTTGCATCTCCATCACTCTTAATAAGAGAAGTTTACAATATAGAATTTTCTTATCCGCATTAACATACTCTTTTTTTTTTGCCTCGTCAACCCCAAGTTGACTTGAAATAAAAAAGTAAATATACTTTGAGTTGAAACCCTAAATACGAGATGATTTATTTCAACAGAGGAAAAGTTATGCCCAGAGTTCTGATCCAGGATCTGGTCCCCGGAATGATCTTATCCGAGGATGTCATTTCATTTCAAAATCGACTGGTCCTTCCAAAAGACATGGCACTTACCGATAAAGCCATCGCCAAATTGGAATTTTATTCCATTACATCTGTCCGTATTAAGGACGAATCCATGGAAAATGCTGTCTCTGCCGATATTCCCTCCGAATCTTTATCCTACTCGGAGAAAATAAAATCCAGTGCAGCATATAAGGTTTTCAAAGAGAACTTCGAATCAACTATCGGCGAGATCAAGGAATCTCTTAACGATATCATCACCAAACAGGTTGTCGATACGGAAAAACTTTTAGAAGAGCCAATGAAGCTCATAAGTGATACGCCATCCGGGATACATATATTTGACATGCTTCACAACATGAGGATTTATGATGATCCGACTTACGCTCACTCTCTAAACGTATCTCTTATCTGCCATGTTTTCGGAAAATGGCTCAGCATGTCCGATGAGGACTTAAATACACTGACGCTCTGCGGGCTCCTGCATGATATCGGTAAACTGAAGATTCCAAATGAGATTATCAGCAAACCATCAAAACTTACTGACGAAGAATATACAACGATAAAGTCTCACTCTATGGAAGGCTTTAATATACTTAAAGCGCTCCCTATCAGTGAACACATAAAAAATGCCGCTCTCATGCACCACGAACGGTGTGACGGAAGCGGATATCCTATGGCTCTCAGTACTGAGCGTATAGACCGTTTTGCACGTATCGTTTCTATTGCAGATGTGTATGACGCCATGACAAGTCCGCGAGTTTACCGTGGTCCTCTATGTCCTTTCCAGGTTATCAGCATTTTTGAGTCAGAGGGTCTGCAAAAGTATGATTCGGAGTTTATCCTTGTTTTCCTGGAATATATCGTAAATACTTACATGAATAACCGCGTCCGCCTGTCTAACGGAATGATCGGAGAAATAATCCTCATCAATAAATTTGATCTGTCTCATCCGGTTGTACATTGCGGAAGTCACTATATCGATCTTTCACATGAGCATGGGCTCTATATCGAAGAAATACTGTGATGACAGTTTTAAAGGTAAGTTGACAAATAGAATCCTATAGGAGTTTCCTAAAGACAAAAGCCCCCTTCACAGAACATTCAAAAATGTTCCATGCAGGGGGTCTTTTTTATATTGCCTGTGTCCGAAGGCGGAATTTCTGAACCTCTTCATCATCGGATACTTTCTCAATAAGTCCTCCGAGAGCACGAAGCTTCACATCAAAGTCCTCATAGCCCCTCTCGATCAGATGAATATCGTCAACTACAGACACTCCATCTGCTGAAAGAGCTGCAAGTACAAGCGCTGCACCAGCTCTTAGGTCAGGTGAGGATATGTGCGCTCCTGTAAGACCTTTTACGCCGGTAATGATCGCTGTATTTCCCTCAACCTTTATATCCGCTCCCATGCGCATGATCTCATCCACGTAACGGAAACGGTTTTCAAATATGCTTTCGGTAATAGTGCTCACACCCTCTGAAAGTGCAAGTGTTATACCAGCCTGCGGCTGCATATCTGTCGGAAATCCAGGATAGGGAAGAGTCTTTATCTGTGTACTGTGCAGTTCACCGGTATATTTCACACGAACAGCATCATCAAGCTCTTCTACTTCGCATCCCATTTCAAGAAGTTTTGCCGTGATCGACTCCAGATGCTTCGGTATTACGTCTTTTACGAGAATATCTCCCTTTGTAACCGCAGCAGCAAACATAAATGTTCCGGCCTCGATCTGATCCGGGATGATAGAATAAGTAGCTCCGTGGAGCTTCTCTACTCCGCGGATACGGATCACATCTGTACCAGCACCTTTTATATCGGCTCCCATGGAATTAAGGAAGTTTGCTACATCAACGACATGTGGTTCCTTGGCAGCATTTTCAATGATAGTCTTTCCCTCTGCCATACTGGCAGCCATCATAACATTTATAGTTGCGCCCACAGATACAACATCCATATACATGTGAGCACCGATAAGCTTCTCTGCAGTAGCTACAATTGAACCGTGATCGATCTTGACGTCCGCACCTATGGCACGGAATCCCTTCAGATGCTGATCGATAGGGCGGCTTCCGATATTGCAGCCTCCGGGAAGAGGAACTTCTGCTTCACGGTATTTTCCGAGAAGTGCTCCTATAAGATAGTAGGAAGCCCGGATCTTCTTGATCAGTTCGTATTCGATATTTACGTTCTGAACCATCGAACCATTGATCTTCACCGTATGACGATCTACACGCTCTATATGTACACCTATTCCCGCCATTGCATCAAGGAGCACATTCGTGTCTCTGACATCCGGCATATTTTCTATCGTTACAGTCTCATCTGTCATAATGGCAGCAGCGAGAATCGCAAGCGCTGCGTTCTTTGCTCCGCCGATCTCAACCTCACCGCGAAGCTCATTTCCGCCGCGAATTACATAATGATCCATAGAAACTACTTTCGATTTCATCTTTTTCCAGTCTTCCTCTTCTGAACAGAATACCCGAATTTACCGATCTTTTTTCCAAGACCCATATATTCTCCATGGCTCCATGCCACCAGATTTGCTCTTTTTAAATCAAGCGAGCCCTTTTTATTAAGCAATGACTCGTCGACACTGACTCCCAGCACCTTTGCCAGAAACAGGTCATGCGTACCAAGCGGAATGATCTGTTCCACCTTACATTCAATATTAACAGGGCTCTCCATTATTCCCGGCGCCTTTACCTTTTGTGAAGGCTGAGGTGTCAGGTGAACCGTTTCAAATTTATCGATGTCCCTGCCGCTCTTCACTCCGCACAGATCTGCCTTGCGCGCAAGATTTTCTGTAGTCAGATTCAGGACAAATTCTCCTGTCTCCTTAATAATGTCATAAGAATAACGTGACCGACGGATCGACACCGATACCATTGGTGGATCAGAACAGACATTGCCTGCCCATGCCAGCGTGATTATATTCGGTTTCTCTTTTTCCCGTCCACAGCTAAGCATAACTGCGGGTACCGGAAAAAGCATATTTCCGGGCTTCCAGAATTGTTTCATATTTTACTTAACGTAACACGAAAACAGCCAGTGCAGCTACTGCTGCGAGATTCAGAATAAGGAGGACACACACCAGTGTCATAACCCTCTTTAGGCTCCTCTGATTCTTTTCTGCCTGTTTCATGATCTTATCTGTATTGTCAATTATTACTGCCTGAACATTGCGATAACAACGGACATTCTCATGATGCACATGTGTGATCAGTTCATTTCTCAGATGTTCCATTTCTTCATTCATATCCACCGGAGCCTCTGAGCTAATGTTATTAGCCGTCATTTCTGCTGATTCCTGCTGCAAGACAGACTTATTATCAGTATCATCGATACTTATATCTTCCATCTTTTCAGAACGGATCGGAATTAAATTCAGACTGCTCGATAATTTATCATTAACAGAGCGCTCTGTCAATACAAGTTCACTCTTTTGATATGCACTTTTATTTGTGCTATCCTCTGAATTACGGCTATCTGAAAAAACGTTCATCCCATCCCCCTCTGAACAGTAACGAAATAGTCATTTAATTACCGTATGATCAACACCCCTGCAACAGCAATTCTATCGTATTCTAGCACCTTTTATAACTACCTGCAATATTAGTTACTTTCACTCGCTTACAGCTCGCTCAGGTAACAACTTTGCGCATTTTTGAGAATTTGCCCGAGGCAAAAATACGCTCACGCCCATATCACTTTCTTACGGAGTCAGAGAGAAAAGTCGTTTTTCTCAATTCTCAGAACGAGCATCCGATTTTTATATGTGCATTTTCACCTATATTTTAGTTTTTTCTTTGGTTCGTTTGGTTGTATTTACTATATATTAACATGTAATTCATAATTTGTTCATAAGTTATTGCTATATTAATAATGTCTTAAGAAAGACATACAGAAATGTAGATGATTTTTTCATAATAAGCCTCGGGGCCGAAAGGTTCCGGGGCACTCCTCTTTTAAAGGTAACTGTTCAGCCACATTTGGATTCTGACTGTTTCTTTTAAAGAATCTATTCGGGGGTGCGCTGTCGCGCACCCCCGAAAAAATCCATTATTCCGCTTCACCGTAAAACCGCTCTTTAAGGAGCGTACGTTCAGCTTCCCTCTTCTGCTTTTCTCTTTCACGGTCATCAGCACCATGCTCTGCTGCAACTCCACGGATCTCTTCATTAAGAGACATCATCTTTGCATCCAGATCTGACACCATCTCCGCACATTCAAAAAGCTCTCTTTTTATATGTTCCGGAGCATACCCTTCATATTTATATTTGATCTTATGCTCAAGGCTTGCCCAAAAGTCCATCGCTACAGTACGGATCTGTATCTCGACCTTTGTATCAACTACACCATCAGACAGAAAAATAGGAACAGTCACTATCATATGATAGCTTTTGTATCCGCTTTCCTTAGGATGCTTGATATAGTCCTTGATGGAAAGGACATTTATATCACTTTGATTGGCAAGTATCTCCGCAACTCTGTAAATATCGGACGTAAATGAACATATGACACGAATCCCTGCAATGTCATTTACATACTTTACCATATTTTCAATCGTCGATTCATATCCACGACGTTTTAATTTCTTTACGATACTTTCCGGTGTTTTTACGCGCGATTTGATGTGCTCGATCGGATTATACTGATGAACATGCTGAAATTCATTATTTAAGATTTCCAGCTTAGTTCCTATTTCCTTCAGTGCAGAATTGTAGAGGAGCATAATAGTTTCCCAGCTATCAACACCTTCATAATTTCCTGTCATATTACCCATTTTCTTTTAGATCCACATTTCGTGGACCATACTCCGTTCCTTCTTAATTGTTAATATTATAACACAATAAAGGTGATAACAGTAACCACTCTTTCACTTGCATTTTAATCGACAGTGGTGTATATTTATGTCACTCATATGTAGTTTCAAAAACCACATGTCATGGTTTTATGTGTTCGTTCGATCACAGTCTGTGTATATAGAGGAGGAGTTTTATGGAAATCATCCGTCCTATTGCTAAAAAACATGTCATTCATAGAAATATAACAAGGGCAGGTATTCTCCCTTCGACTATTTCTCTTTCTATCCGGGAACCGGGTCCGGCGCTCTCTCATTTCGCCGCATTCCTCATGCTCCTTATAGGTTTTGGGCCGCTCACTATGCGAGCATCCCTTTTTGGTTCCTCAATCACCCTCTTTTCAATGGTGATCTTCCTCTTGTCATGCTGCCTTCTCTATGCAGCCAGCACCGCTTATCACACAGTAGTTTTAGATAAAAGGAAGACAAACATATTCCGAAAGATCGATCACAGCATGATCTCTATCATGATCGCCGGATCCTATACTCCGGTCTGCTTGTCCGTTCTCTCCGATACACGAGGTCACATTCTGCTGACAGCCATCTGGGTACTGGCTATCGCCGGTATCATGATCAAACTCTTTTGGATAAACTGTCCGCATATTTTTTCGTCTGCTCTATACCTCATCATGGGATGGCTCTGTGTTTTCACTATTGCTCCGCTATGGACTTTACTTCCGCGTGAAGCCTTTTTCTGGCTTGTTTCCGGCGGAGTTCTCTATACTGTCGGCGCAGTCATCTATGCCATGAAGCTCAAGAGCTTTAACGAGAAACATCTTTATTTTAATTCACATACGATTTTTCATTTGTTTATCATGGCCGGCACAATATGCCACTATATACTGATGTTCCGTTTCATCTCAATATTATGATGTAATGGACAAAAGTACTTTTGACCCTGTCATTATATTATGATAACACAAACCCCCGGACAGTTTTCACTGCCGGGGGATTTTGGTTGTTTTGGTTATTACATCTCTTCAAGAGAGAAATCGATTGTTGTTAATGTGCCTTCAGCAAAACCAATTGTAAGCTTGAACTGACAGTCTTTTGATGTGTATACATCATACACAATTTCATCTGATTCGCAGCTTTCAGGCGCACTGAGATTATAGTCTGTTACACCAAACTGCTTAAAGAGCTTTCCAAGATCATCTGCATACTTTTTAACTTCTGAGATCTGTGAATCTGAAGGAGCATCAACACCCTCGAACTCTTCCATATCTTCTTTTGCAGAATCATCATCACCCTCATAGTAAGATGTGAGCCACTTAAGTCTTGCCTTATCAAGGTCTCCTGATTTATCTTTTATTGCATCTGCAGAATCTACCTTTTCCTCTACCATCGAAGACTTATTTGCATATACTGTCACGCTGACAGAATTGTCATCGCCGATATATGCTTCTGCTGACCAGTCACTATCATCATAGGAACCGGCTGTTACATCATTATTAGCGTTTGCGGTATCCTCAGCAGCAGTGTCTTCCTCTAATGCATCATCACCTGTGTTCTCTTCACCTGCGCTGTCATTTTCAACCTGACCTGCTTCTGTATCAGATTCTACAACTGCACCTGCGCCCTCATCCGCAACTGATCCACCGGTTTTTTCTGCCTCTCCGGCAGGTATGGAAGGAGATGTTCCAACCCAGTCAGATGATGCTGCAGCTGCGCATCCTGTAAGAGATGATGCAAGCATGGCTGCCGTTACCAATATACATGCAGCTTTAGAAATAACGATTTTCTTCATATTTCTCCTTTCAAGCTTTGGCATTTTTTATGACCATTTTTATCTTATAGGAATTCTATCGGAATTTCCTGCAAGATAAATAAACTGCAACCGACAGTATCCAACGGTGTAAATAATATCACACCGTAAATTTTAATACTACCAGTTGCAGTAAATCTTAAATAAAGATTAATAATCCCGTTAGTTAATCCACTCTATTGAAATTGATAAGGCATCCGTCAAGGATTATCTGTCTCTCATTATCAGTGAGACCGCCAAGCGAAAGATGGAATTCTTTTAAATCTCCGTCCTTAACTGCATATGCTGTGATGTCATCCTGTTTTTCCTCTACTGCCTTGCGAATTCCCGGGACAAAGATATAGTCGAGGTTCTTGAACGGGAGCTCACCCTTTTCGATAATGAAAGGAAGCATTCCCCAGTTAATAAGATTACTGCGGTATCTCTTTGTCGCATATTCTGTAGCGATATTCGCCCAGCCTCCGAGCACTTTCTGACAGGAAGCTGCCTGCTCACGTGCAGAACCATCACCCGGCTTTACTGCATAAATCGTAGAACCTACACCCGTATTGTCCCAGTTCATATCCGGGAACTGTTTTTTTATGGCATTTAATGTACTCTGCATTTCAACAGAAGCTTCTACTACCTTTTGCATTGCGTTCACACCGTCTTCACGAGCCTTTTCAAACGCCTGTATTTCTTTTGCCCGTCCAACGTACTCCGGATCTTTTCTGGACAGAGTGAATTCTGCAAGTCCAAGCGGATTTGAACGATAGGAGCTTGTTTCTCCGGATGGGATCAGTTCATCTGTGGTAGTTACCGGATCATGAATCTCCGATACGCACTTTAAGAGCAGATTATCTGTAAGAGCAGACATCTCAGGCCAATCCTTGATATTGGGGCCAAGAACCAGTTCCTGAGTACCGTCTGCCTCTCCCTTAGAATCAAATACTCTCTTTTCATAAATAGCACTGTCAAAGAAGTACTTATACTTACCGATCTGAACATCCATCTCTGTTGCAGGAGTAAGGATTCCCTTATTTGCTGCTGTTGCGGCGATTGAACGTGCATCCATAAGTGCAACACTTGAGATCTGACCGTTCTGTACTTTTGAGCCTTCACGGTTCGGGAAGTTACGTGTAGAGTGACGAATGGAGAATGCATTGTTTGCAGGAGTGTCACCAGCGCCAAAGCAAGGTCCACAGAAACATGTCTTAACTACTACACCTGCATCCAGGAACTTCATCATAGCACCGTTCTTTACAAGTTCTGCATAGATTGGTGTAGATGCAGGATAAACGCTCATTGTAAACTCATTGTTTCCGATATCTGCCCCATCCAGGATATCAGCTGCTGCACAGAGGTTTTCAAATCCACCGCCCGCGCATCCTGCGATGATTCCCTGATCCACAAGGAGTTTTCCATCTCTGATCTTGCTGTGGAGATCAAACTTCACTTTATCACCGAATGAAACCTGAGCACGCTTCTCAACGTCTGCAAGGATGTCAGAAAGATTTGCATTCACTTCTTCGATCGTATATGTATTTGACGGGTGGAAAGGCATAGCGATCATAGGCTTTATCGCAGAGAGATCTACGGTTACTACCTCGTCATAATATGCAACTGCTCCGGGATTCAGCTCTTTATAATCACCTGCACGTCCGTGAAGTGCAAGGAATTCCTCTGTCTCAGAGTCTGTTCTCCAAATAGAAGAAAGGCAGGTTGTTTCTGTCGTCATTACATCAACACCGATACGGAAATCCATAGAAAGCTTTGACACACCCGGGCCTACAAATTCCATTACACGGTTCTTTACGATACCATCCTTAAAAAGATTTCCGATAAGCGCAAGTGCCACGTCCTGAGGACCCACGCCAAACTGCGGCTCACCTGTAAGGTAAATAGCCACTACTCCCGGATAATCAATATCATATGTTTGAGAAAGAAGCTGCTTTACAAGCTCCGGTCCACCCTCACCCATTGCCATGGTTCCGAGTGCTCCGTAACGGGTATGGGAATCTGATCCAAGAATCATCTTTCCACAGCCTGCAAGCATCTCACGTGCATACTGGTGGATTACTGCCTGATGAGGCGGTACATAGGTTCCGCCATATTTTCTGGCAGCTGTAAGTCCAAATACATGATCATCCTCGTTAATCGTTCCGCCAACTGCGCAGAGAGAATTATGGCAGTTTGTCAGTACATAGGGAATCGGAAATTTCTTTAATCCCGATGCTCTCGCTGTCTGGATGATTCCGACATAAGTAATGTCATGAGATGTAATGCAGTCAAACTTAACCTTCAGTCTGTCCATGTTTCCGGACGTATTATGTGCAGAAAGGATACCATACGCAATAGTTCCCTTCTTTGCCTCATCCTTTGATACTCCGGCTTCCGCTGCCCACTCCGTTCCATTAACAAGATAAGCTCCGCCGCCTTTTACAGTTACCGCATCTGTCATTTGATTCCTCCTCTATGAACGCCAGTTTAAAGATGCAATCCACTCTTTCGCATTAAAATGCTAAAGCGAATTAGTTCTAAAATAAGGGAGACGAGGATTAATCGCCTCCCTTGGACCATTACATATTTACATTCCGGATTATTTACGACCGGTTGAAGCCGGCTTCTTTGGAAGCACAACCTTGTCGAGATGCCATATCTCGTCAACATACTCCTGAATAGTACGATCAGATGAGAACTTTCCAACAGCTGCTACATTAAGAATGGCTTTTCTAGCCCATTCCTTCTTGTCTCTATACTGTTCCTCGACTTTTTCCTGAGCTTCCGCATAGGAACGGAAGTCTTTCAGGATAAAGTATGTATCTGCTCTATCCGTACTAAGTGTATTAAGGAGCGAATTATAGAGATCGCGGAATCTTTCCGGATCGTCTTTTGAATAAAATCCGTTGATAAGCTGTGTCAGCACATCACGAATTTCCTGATCTCTGTTGAAGATATCCATCGGATTGTAATCTCTGTTGCGCTCATGCTCCATGACTTCATCTGCAGACATACCAAAGATGAACATGTTCTCTTCGCCAACTTCCTCTGCCATCTCAACATTTGCACCATCCATAGTACCTATAGTCAGTGCACCGTTCAGCATAAACTTCATACAGCCCGTACCGGAAGCTTCCTTTGAAGCAGTTGAGATCTGCTCGGAAACATCTGCAGCTGCAAATATGAGCTCTGCATTAGATACTCTGTAATCCTCGATGAATACGACTTTGATCTTGTTGCCGATGCTTGCATCATTATTGATGACATCTGCAACAGAATTTATAAGCTTGATCGTAAGCTTCGCATTACGATAGCCTGCGGCTGCCTTTGCACCAAAGATAAAAGTACGAGGATAGAAATCCATATTTGGATTACGCTTTATCTTATTGTACAGATACATAACATGCAGGATATTCATGAGCTGTCTCTTGTACTCGTGGAGACGCTTAACCTGAACATCAAAGATAGATCTGGGATCTACCTCGACGCCGTTATGATCCAGGATATATTTTGCCAGACGCTCTTTATTCTTGAACTTTATGTTCATGAACTCATTCTGAGCCTTTTTATCCTCTGCATAGACTTCGATACCATGTATCTTTGGAAGATCAGTGATCCATTCAGGACCTACGTGATCTGTTACCCAGTCAGCGAGGAGCGGATTTGCGTGAAGCAGGAATCTACGCTGAGTGATACCGTTAGTCTTATTATTGAACTTCTTCGGCATCATCTCGTTAAAGTCCTTAAGCTCGCGCTTCTTAAGGATCTCCGTATGCAGTCTTGCCACACCGTTTACAGAGAAACCTGCACAGATAGCAAGATATGCCATACGAACCTGTCCATCATAAATGATCGCCATGTTCTTGATCTTTTCCTGATCGTTCGGATACTTCTCCTGTATACGCAGGCAGAATCTTCTGTTTATCTCCTCAACGATCTGGTAGATTCTCGGAAGCAGTCTTGAGAACAGCTCTATCGGCCATTTTTCAAGTGCTTCGGACATGATCGTATGGTTTGTGTATGCACATGTGTGTGATGTTACTTCCCAGGCCTCGTCCCATGAAAGATCGTAATCATCCATAAGGACACGCATGAGCTCCGGTACTGCTACAGTCGGATGTGTATCATTCAGCTGGAAAATATTCTTGTCAGCAAAATGACGGATATCGTCATGCTTACGCATGTACTTCTCAACAGCCTCCTGAACAGATGCGGAAATAAAGAAATACTGCTGCTTCAGGCGAAGCTCTTTACCTGCATAGTGATTGTCATTAGGATAAAGAACTTCAACTATGTTGCGGGCAAGATTTTCCTGCTCTACAGCTTTCTTGTAATCTCCCTTATCAAAGGAATCAAGCTGGAAGCACTCTACAGGCTCTGCATCCCATACACGGAGTGTATTTACGATTCCATTGCCGTATCCAACGATAGGCATATCGTACGGGATAGCCATTACAGACTGATACCCCTCCTGTACAAAGTGATTCCTGCCGTCGGAACCGGTCTCTACCTTTACGAAACCGCCAAACTTAACTTCTTTTTTGTATTCTCTCCGGCGAAGCTCGAAAGGATTTCCCTCTCTAAGCCAGTCATCCGGAATCTCAATCTGATAGCCGTTACGTATCTGCTGCTTGAACATACCATAACGATATCTGATGCCGCATCCATATGAGCTGTATCCAAGTGTTGCCAGAGAATCAAGGAAACATGCTGCCAGACGTCCGAGACCGCCGTTTCCGAGTGCAGCATCCGGCTCCTGATCTTCAACAACATTCAGATCTATCCCCATTTCATCCAGTGCTTCTTTTACTTCTTTGTACTCACAAAGATTAATGAGGTTATTTCCAAGTGCACGTCCCATCAGAAATTCCATGGAAAGATAGTAGACCGTTTTCGGATCTTCTTTCTCATATACTTCCTGGGTTTCCATCCACTTCTCAATGATCGTGTCCTTTACCGTGTAGCATACAGCCTGAAACAACTGCTGCTCATCTGCTTCACGTACAGTTTTACGATAAAGCATTCTCAGATTGGACTCAATAGATTCTTTGAACTTTGCCTTGTCGAATTTCGGTTTGCTTACCATATCAAACCCCCTGATCTTTTCGGCATCTGCCGCCCAACCGGCATCTGCAATCCTGTGTCTACATGTTGCCCGCGGTACCGCACTCCCCGGTAGCGGCATCGCGGGGGTAAAGCTCACTTCTTATTAAAATTTCAAACCTTGCTAACACCAAGTGTTACATGCTCATCATTGATATCCCATTCCTTGGTGTATCCTGATGCACCGGCAAGATCGATAGCATCCGCCATAGTCTCAACCTTGACGATATCGGCATTATTGATGAGATATTTCTCAAGCTTGTCATTTCCACTCATGGAGATAACGATCTTGTCCATAACCTCAAATCCAGCTTCCTTACGCATTGTCTGGATCTTGCTTATAAGCTCACGTACGTAGCCTTCCTCAAGGAGCTCAGGTGTAAGGTTTGTGTCGAGAACGACTGTCATATTTGCATCGCTCTGTTCTACAAAGCCCTCCTTATTACTCATTTCAATAAGCAGGTCTTCTTCTGATAATACAACGTCTGTTCCATCAAAGTCAAACTTGAGAGAACCTTCTGCCTTAAGTGTATCCATTGCAGCATTTCCATCCAGTGCGGAAAGTGCTTCCTTGATCTTTCCAAGAACTTTTCCGTACTTAGGACCTACAGTTCTGAGCTGCGGCTTGAAAGTATAGGTTGTAAAAGCTCTTACGTCATCAGAGAACTGAACTTCCTTTACATTCAGCTCATCTGCGATAATATCACGATAGAAATCAGATACAGCTGCAGCCTTTACATACATGTTTCCGATCGGCTGACGGTTCTTGATACCGCTTTCGTTTCTGGCAGCACGTCCAAGAACAACGATATCCTGAACTTCTTCCATATCTTTCTCAAGTTCTGTGTTGATGAACTTCTCATCAGCAACCGGATAATCGCAAAGGTGGATTGATTCCGGAGCTTCCTTATTTACAGAAAGAACAAGATTCTGGTAAATCTGCTCTGTCATGAACGGAATCATCGGAGCTGCTGCCTTACTGATAGTAACGAGACAGGTGTAAAGGGTCATGTATGCGTTGATCTTATCCTGCTCCATTCCCTTAGCCCAGAATCTCTTACGGCATCTTCTGACATACCAGTTACTGAGCTCATCTACAAACTGCTGGAGTGTCTTTGCAGCTTCTGTGATCCTGTACTTATCGAGGTACGCATCTGTAGTCTTTACAGTACTCTGAAGACGGGACAGAACCCACTGATCCATTACACTCAGGCTGTCCTTATCCAAATTGTGTCTGGAAGCATCAAATTCATCGATATTTGCGTACAGTACATAGAATGCATATGTATTCCAGAGAGTTCCCATGAACTTTCTCTGTCCTTCCATAACTGCTCTGTCATGGAAGCGGTTAGGAAGCCACGGTGCGCTGTTTACATAGAAGTACCAACGGATCGCATCTGCACCGAATTTATCAAGTGCTTCAAAAGGATCTACCGCATTTCCCTTGGACTTACTCATTTTATTTCCGTCTTCATCAAGAACAAGACCGAGTACGATTACGTTCTTGTATGCCGGACGGTTAAAGAGCAGTGTAGACTCAGCGTGAAGTGAGTAGAACCATCCACGTGTCTGGTCAACAGCTTCTGAAATAAACGCTGCCGGGAACTGCTGCTCAAATGTCTCCTTATTTTCAAACGGATAATGATGCTGTGCAAAAGGCATTGCTCCTGAATCGAACCAGCAGTCGATAACTTCCGGTACTCTCTTCATTGTGCCGCCGCACTTCTCACACTTGCATGTGATCTCATCAATAAACGGACGATGAAGCTCTACTGTCTTTGCCTTTTCATTTCCGGACAATCTGTAAAGCTCTTCTCTTGAACCGATGGAAAGTCTCTCTCCACAGTCCGGGCACTCCCAGATATTCAGAGGAGTTCCCCAATAACGGTTACGGGATACAGCCCAGTCCTGGATATTTCTGATCCACTCACCGAAACGTCCTGTTCCGATAGTCTGAGGGATCCAGTTGATCTCCTCATTATTCTTTACGAGGTCATCACGAACCTCTGTCATCTTAATGAACCATGACTCACGAGCATAGTAGATAAGGGGCGTATCACATCTCCAGCAGAAAGGATAATCATGCTCGAACTTCGGTGCTGAGAAGAGAAGTCCGCGCGCCTCGAGATCCTTAAGCACTTCCGGATCTGCATCCTTTACAAAGAGACCGTCAAAAGGAGTTTCCGGCTTCATGCATCCCTTGTCATCTACAAACTGTACAAGAGGCATATCATACTTACGACCTACACGGGCATCATCTTCACCAAATGCAGGAGCGATATGAACGACACCTGTACCGTCTTCCATAGTTACATAGTCATCAACTACTACGAAATGAGCCTTTTTGTGCTGCTTTTCAGACTCTTTTGCTGCACATTCAAAGAGGGGCTCATATTCCATGCGCTCCATGCTCTTTCCGTCAAACTCCTCAAGGATCTCATAAGGAGCCGTCGGTGCTTCTTCACCGCCGAGAACCTTCTCGCAAAGAGCCTTCGCAAGGTAGTATGTATATCCGTCAGCTGTCTTTACCTTTACGTACTTCTCCTCAGGATTTACGCAGAGTGCAACGTTACTCGGAAGTGTCCAGGGTGTGGTTGTCCATGCGAGGATATACTCATCTTTATCCTTCACCTTGAAACGTGCGATCGCAGAACGTTCCTTCACAGCCTTATAGCCCTGAGCTACCTCATGGCTGGAAAGAGGAGTACCGCAGCGAGGACAGTAAGGTACTACCTTAAATCCCTTATAAAGGAGACCCTTATTCCAGATCTCATTAAGAGCCCACCACTCAGACTCAATATAGTTATCCTCATATGTTACATAAGGATGCTCCATGTCAGCCCAGAAGCCAACCTGATCGGAGAACTTCTCCCACATCCCCTTGTATTTCCATACGGATTCCTTACATTCTTTGATGAAAGGCTCCAGACCATACTTCTCAATCTGTTCCTTTCCATCAAGGCCGAGCTTTTTCTCTACTTCAAGTTCAACCGGCAGACCATGTGTATCCCAACCGGCCTTTCTCGGTACGTAGTAGCCCTTCATTGTACGATATCTCGGGATCATATCCTTGATCACACGTGTGAGAACGTGTCCGATATGAGGCTTTCCGTTTGCTGTCGGCGGTCCATCATAAAATGTATATGTTTCGCATTTCTTTCTTGTGTCCATGGACTTCTGAAATACGTCATGATCTTTCCAGAATTTCTCGATAGCCTTCTCACGCTCCACAAAGTTCATGTCCGTATTTACTTTACTGTAGACTGACATTTGTTTTTGCTCCTTTCAAATGTTCCTAAAAAATAGTAAAAGGGTCCTCTTCCTATGCCTATAGGACGGGGACCCTTGTGTTCTTTCCGTTATACCACCTATATGCACCGTGACTGCACAATTTTCAGCTGGAAATCCAACCATTGAACACTCATACATCATGCACCATTCCTGTAACGGGGAATGCAACCGGATTGACTTAATGAGTTTCATGATGTGTTTCCACACCACTACGCCGTTCAGAGTCACAGCTCGGAAGTGATATCTTCGTCATAGCCTTTAACAGATTGCTGTAATAAAATCACAGATGTGTTTATTATATGCACTTGTACTGCTTGCTGTCAACGACAGTATATGAAAAAAATACATTATTTCATGTGTGCTAAAAAATACATCTACTCGTTTTTGTCTATGCTAAAATTCAGATATATCAGATTTTCTTGCTGGTCTATGGGGTAGGATTCAGCATATTTTATATATTGAAGGGGGATTATTTATGAAACTGTATTATGCTTCACGCACCGGTAATGTTGAGAAGCTTGTTCAGAAACTGGGGATTCCGGAATCTGTTAAGATCACAGATGGTTCCGAGATTGCTGATGATGATTTTATCTTTATCACTTACACTGACGGCAAGGGGATAATACCACCGATAGTGGAGAAATTTCTGGATGCAAATAAAGGTCATTGCAAAGGCGCTGCCGTTAGCGGCAGTCTTGAAAGACATGCAGATACGTTCTGCTTTGCTGCAGACAAGATCATAGATAAATACAATATCAGAATTCTTGATAAATTCGATAAAGACGGAAACGAGACCACAGTCAAAAAGATCACTGCTGCATTTGATTGAATATTACGAAAGCCGAGAGTTACTTCTCCCGGCTTTCTTTTTTTATCTTATAGTAGATTTCCCGGACCGAATGACGCCGGGAGCAGCTCACTCAGAAGCTGTCTTTCAACATTTCCATTTCCGTCACGCATAAGGATCAGAAAGTCGTCGGGCTTACAGAATTCTGCCATAACCTGACGGCAAACTCCGCATGGAGTGCAGAGGTCGCTGACCTTTCTGTCTTTTCCGCCAAGTATCGCTATTGCATCGAATTCTTTTACTCCATCACTCACTGCTTTGAAAAACGCTGTGCGTTCAGCACAATTGGATGGAGTGAATGCTGCATTTTCGACGTTGCATCCCGTATAGATAGTCCCGTTTTTTGCAAGGAGTGCTGCACCGACTGCAAACCCGGAATACGGAATATATGATCTTTGCATCATTTCTTCTGCTTTTTCAAACAATATTTCTTCCAGTTCTTTGCTTATTTTTTTCATGATACACACTGCTCCATTGCATTATGTCAACCATTATAGTTTTATCTGATATACACAGTGAACATCAATAATTACCCGAAACTTCTTTTTCCTGACCTTTTACGATCTTGATGATGCGGCTTGTTCCAAGTCGCTCTGCTCCGAGCCCGATATATTTCTCGGCATCTTCCAGAGAACTGATTCCTCCGGAAGCCTTTACTTTTACATTTTCTCCTACGTGCTCTACCATGAGCTTGATGTCATCAAAGGTTGCTCCGCCTGTTGAAAAACCGGTTGATGTCTTGATGTAGTCTGCACCTGCTTTTGTAACTATCTCACATGCCTTGATCTTTTCTTCGTCTGTGAGGAGACATGTCTCGATTATTACTTTAAGAACAAGGTCTCCCGCTGCTTCTTTAAGCGCACGGATCTCCTGCTCTACTTCATCATACTTTTTGTCCTTGAGCCAGCCGATATTGATGACCATATCAATTTCTGCAGCACCGTTTGCGATCGCATCCTTTGCTTCAAATACTTTTGTTGCTGTAGTGCAGTTTCCATTCGGGAAGCCGATGACTGTAGCTACTTTTACGCCGCCCTTTACATAGTCATATGCAGGCTTTACATAGCAAGGCGGTATCATTACAGATGCCACGCCATAGTGCATCGCATCATCACATACTACCTTTATTTCATCCCATGTTGCTGTCTGAGCAAGCAGTGTATGGTCTACATATTTCATTATTTCTTCTGTTTTCATTTTATTTCCTTTCTTCTCTGATCAGAATCCTAAGTGCTTCAACTGCTGTACGGATCGCCATATCTGTATCGTGGACTACCGGATTCGGAAGCCCCCTGGCTTCACGCTCCTGATTTGCCATTACAAGGAATACAGAGCCCACACGCACTCTCAGATAACTTCCTGCGATAAAGAGTGCAGCTGATTCCATTTCTGACGCGAGGCATCCCATACGGAGCCATGCCTGCCATTTATTCTGAAGTTCGTAGCTTACGGGCATGAGTTCCGGATTATGTTGTCCGTAGAAAGCGTCTTTACATTGTACCACACCTGTGTGGCAGCGCTGTTCCAGATTTTTTCCTGCCTGACGCAGCGCGTTTAACACATCTATATCAGGTACCGCCGGATATTCAATGGGCGCATATTCTTTACTGGTTCCCTCCATACGGATCGCTCCGCTGGCTATTACCAGATCCCCGCTCTGCACATCTTCCTGCATTCCTCCACAGGTTCCGACTCGTACAAAGGTATCTGCTCCGCATTTTGTTAGTTCTTCGATAGCGATCGATGCTGATGGACCACCGATTCCGGTGGATGTTACCGATACCTTTTCTCCGTCTAAGGTTCCTGTGTAGGTTACATATTCCCTACTGTCTGCAATGAGCACCGGATTTTCAAAATATTTTGCTATTTTTTCGCATCTTTTGGGGTCGCCGGGAAGGATTACGTATTTTCCGACTTCGCCCTTTGCGACCTGAATGTGATATTGTCTGTCAGGATCTTCTGAATAGTGCATGTTTTTTCTCCCTTCTTAAATGTTGTCTTTATTTACGTTCAAGTTGAACATTTATCTCTTGTCACGGCTCGGACAGTCACTAAGCTCACGCATTGTCCTCATATACACGGCAATTCAGTCTAAACTCGACGCTTCGCGTCTCAAACAGTTATCCTGAATTGCCTATTCGGACAACGTGTTCACTAAGTGCTGCCGGCTAATTGTTCCAAGAGATAAATATTCACCTTTCACTTACACTTCTACAACATCTACTCTACATATATAGGCAGACACTGCTTTTTAACAATCACCTTTGAGTGATCAATTTCACACCCAAAACCTTCCTACCATTATATCATCACACCTCACACCCCTGCACTAGTCCCCGTTCTTTCATGGTGTGGCGGATTTCATTTATTACGCGTTTTTTGGCGCGGCTCCAGGTTGGGGATAGAAGGAGGTCAAGGGCTCCGTCTCCGGTTAATCGGTGGACTACTGTGTCAGAAGACAGATACGCCAGACAGTTTGCTACTTTGTTTACATAATCTATTTTAGATAATGCTTCGAGTGCCATCTCTGTTCCGCCTGAAGGTACCGCATTCTCCTCGCCCTCAGGGTGCTGCATCTGCCACATCCGTCCAAGATCTGTGCCTTTTAGGTAATGCAGGAGCTGAAGCTTTATACCGGAGATTCCAGCTTTATTTAAGTAGTCTATGGTCTGAAGGTTCATTTCCTCTGTTTCTCCCGGGAGTCCCAGGATGGCATGACATATGACCGGTATGTCTGCTTTATGAAGTTCATCTACAGCCTTATCAAATACTTCCAGAGGATAGCCCCGTCTGATAAATCCTGCTGTTTTTTCATGGATAGTCTGTAGCCCGAGCTCCACCCAGATAAATTTCTCCGGGTGCAACATTTTTAATCTCATAAGCATCGGTATCACAGGCCCATCAGGCATTGATAGTGAACGATTTGTAACCCCATAGATTCCAAGGCAGTCAGGTCTCGTGCCTATGGATATTCCGGAAAAAAGCGGATCATCAAGCGCCGCTCCGAATACTTTTTCAAGCCTCTCTATGCTCGCATATGTATTTGTATATGATTGAAAATATGCTATGTATTTTCCACAAGGATCCCCATCTCTTTTTTTCTGATGATTCCATATGAAATCATCTTCCGTAAGACTCTGCCCCTCATATTTTATTGCGAAATCTCCGCTTCCGCCCTCATCACAAAAAATGCATCCGTTCTTCCCCAGACTTCCATCCCTGTTGGGGCAGGTGCACCCTATGTCTAATGGCACACGAAATAATTTTTTCCCAAAAGTACGTCGGCAGAAGGACGAGAACGTATACCAACGCTCTCCATCCTCCTGCCACGGATATTTATGATCTATTGTCATTCTGACTTACCGTTATAACTATTCAGAACTCTTTTGAGTTCTAAAAGTTACTTTTCTTTAACCATCTTAGGCGATCTTATTATCATTATCCACTTGATGACCAGCGGTATGAGCATGACTGCCCATGCAACCGGTTCACAAAGGATGATTCCACGATATCCCATTACAGGTGCCAGCATAAATGCAACGACAGCCTTTGTAGCCAGTTCAAAAAAGCTCGAGAGTATCGTCATCACAGCAAATCCCATTCCCTGAAGTGTATTTCTAAAAAGGACTACGGCTGTTGCAAGTGCATAAAATATGGTATCAAACTTCAGATACCAGGCACCCCAAAAGAGTACTTCTTTATTCTGACTGGCTGTTATAAGTCCTATTATCTGCTCTCCTGCTATCCATGACAGCGCACAGATCATCAAATCCCAAATGCATACCGCTATCATGGACTGACGAAAACCAACTCTTATCCTGTCATACTTTCCTGCACCGAAATTCTGCCCGGCAAAGGTCGCAAGCGCCGAACCGAATACGCTGTTCGGAAGCATATATACGCTGGTTGCTTTCCTTGCTGCCGTATGTGCAACTATCACATATGGTCCAAAGGAATTGATCGCACTCTGAAGAACCAGCGTACCGAGATTTACGAGAGAGATCATGAGTCCCATGGATACGCCCGTAGTTAAAATATTTTTATACAGTTTACTGTCAAACTTCAGATCCGGACCGGCTACATGAAGCATAGGATATCTCTTGATTATGCGCATCACGCAAAGCCCTGCTGAAATTGCCTGCGACAGCACTGTCGCTAGTGCAGCTCCGGATACTCCCATGTGAAAACCGACTATAAGCAGATAATCGAGACCGATATTCAAGCCTGCCGAAAGTATTAGAAAGATCAGCGGTGTAACCGTATCCCCGATACCTCGTAGTACTGCTGCGCAGGTATTATACAGTACAGAAAAAATAAGACCTGTAATGATAACTCTTATATATGATACCGACATTGGTATCAGGCTATCTTCGACATTCAGAAAATGCAGTACAGGTTTCAAAAACAGTGTCCCGGGTATCGTAAGTGCGACCGCTAAAACAGCACCGACTATAAACGATGCTGCAACTGCCTTTCTGACACGTTTTTCATCTTTCGCGCCAAAGCAGGTGGCCACTACTATCGCAAAGCCATTACAGAATCCATTTAAGAAACCGATCAGAAAGTCAGAAAGAGGGGTTGTCGCGCCGACTGCTGCCAACGGGACCTCCCCTAATGTCTCTCCAACGATATGAACATCTACTATGCTGTAAAACTGCTGAAAAAGCTGCCCCAACACCAACGGAAGCACAAATAAAAAGATCAGTCGGATGGGCTTGCCCTTTGTCAGATCCCTCATAACGATAAATCCTTTTTATTAAAATGATTCATTGCCTTCTCGCAGCCTTCCTGCATAATGTCAACAACTGCAAGAGCAGCGTTTTTCTTTGACTCCTGTACAAGTTTCTCATCCTCATCAGAGAAATGTCCAAGTACCCAGTCTGCCAGATCCCAGCCCTTAGGCTTTGATCCGACCCCGACCTTAACTCTGGCAAATCCATCTGTACCAAGGTGAGCTATGATATTCTTCAACCCATTATGGCCACCGGCGCTTCCCTTTGGACGCACACGTATCCTGCCCACATCAAGGTCTATATCATCAGATATCACGATCAGATCATTTTCCGGATCCACTTTGTAATAATGAATCACTTCCTGCAGGCTTTCACCGCTTAGATTCATAAATGTAAGCGGCTTCACAAGGATCACCTTTTCTCCTTCGATGACACCCTTTCCACAGATTGCCTTATGCTTCTCAAAATCAAGTGCGATCCCATACTTATCTGCCAGAATATCGATCACAGAGAAACCGACATTGTGGCGGGTGCCTTCGTACTGACGTCCGGGATTTCCCAGACCTGCAATTATATACATTTTCTTACTCCGTCATCTGCCGCATTTCAGCAGAAGTATCCGACTTCTAACTAAATGATACGAATTGCTCCGCTTCTTACGAAGCTCCCGCAATTCTAAAACACTCGCATTACTCAAACTTCGCGTCACCGCATACGAATGAATTCTTAGCTACGCCATAAACCTTTCCATGCAGAGTATCTGCCTGAACAGTTACGATGTAAGGATATTCCTTTAAGAGCTTTCCTCCTACCATCTTATCCTTCTCATCCTTAAAACGGATATGTGCTCCGGGTGTAAATTCGAGATTATTGATCGGATTATTATCCATAGCTGCGTTATCCATTATATTACCTCCTTTAACAACATTGGTTGGTAACTATCAAATTTCAAAAATTAATCATAACAAAATTATTCTGAGTCGTCTATCAGATTATTAAGTAAAATTTGCATCTGATCAAGAACATTATTTGCCGTTTTTATATAATCGCGACTTTCGTTCTTTCCATATTTATATACAAATACAGGTTTTCCGACTGCCTTAAAAGTGAGCCCACCGTCATATTTATCGAGGAGTTCCGGTATTTTTACAGGATTTAATTCTGCCTTTGCAAACACATGGAACATGATCGAATTTTCCTTTGCGGACAGATTTTCGATAAATACTTTATGTGCCTTCTGCCGTACAAGTGCGATCTCGATAAGATTTAATACACTCTTCGGAGGTGCGCCGAATCTGTCTTTCAATTCCTGCACCATATCTTCCGCTTCATCTCTGTTGTCTATAACAGCGATCCTCTTATAAAGATCCAGCTTCTGATTTTCATTTTTTACATAGCTATTTGGAATAAAGGCATCTTCGTCCATATCAACGGTGGTTGTGAATTCCGGAAAAACTTTTTCTCCTTTTTCTTCTTTTACGGCTGTGTCCAGCATCTTGCAGTAAAGGTCATATCCTACTTCTTCCATGTGACCGCTCTGCTCTGCACCGAGGACATTACCGGATCCTCTGATCTCAAGATCCTTCATAGCTATACGGAATCCGCTTCCAAGATCGGTAAATTCCCTTATAGCTGCCAGTCGTTTCTCAGCAGTCTCTTTTAGGAGCTTATTTCTCTTGTACATGAGAAAGGCGTAAGCTGTGCGGTTCGATCTCCCGACTCTGCCTCGAAGCTGATACAGCTGCGAAAGTCCCATGCGATCCGCATCATGGATGATCATCGTATTTGCATTGGAAATATCAAGGCCTGTCTCGATTATGGTCGTGGAAACCAGTACATCTATGGCTCCGTTTATGAAGTCACTCATTATATCTTCAAGCTCACGTTCTCTCATCTGTCCATGTGCATATGCTACCGTGGCATTCGGAATCATAGTCTGCAGATCCGCTGCTATCTGAGCGATGTCATTCACGCGATTGTAAACATAGTAAACCTGTCCTCCGCGGGCAAGTTCACGGGACACTGCCTCTCTGACCATTTCATCGGAGTATTCCATGATAAAGGTCTGGATAGGCATACGATCCTGCGGTGCTTCCTCAAGGACACTCATATCTCTGATGCCGACCAGACTCATATGCAGTGTTCTCGGAATAGGCGTAGCCGTAAGTGCCAAAACATCCACATTTTGTCGGAGTTCCTTTATCTTTTCCTTATGTGTCACTCCAAAACGCTGCTCCTCGTCTATGACCAAAAGCCCAAGATCACTAAATTCCACGTCCTTCGAAAGAAGCCTGTGAGTTCCGACAACAATATCTACCTGACCCTTTTTAAGATCAGCAATAGTCTTTCGCTGCTCAGCTGCCGTTCTGAAACGACAGAGAAGATCTATTCGCACAGGATAATTCTTTAATCGCTGCCGGAAAGTATTATAGTGCTGCTCCGCAAGAATGGTCGTCGGTACGAGTATCGCAACCTGCTTACTTTCCTGAACCGCCTTAAATGCCGCCCTTATGGCAACTTCCGTTTTACCAAATCCAACATCTCCACAGATCAGGCGGTCCATGATACGTGTACTTTCCATATCATGCTTGACTGCTTCGATCGCCATCTCCTGATCTTCCGTTTCTTCAAACGGAAACATTTCTTCAAATTCCCGCTGCCACACCGTATCCGGTCCGCAGGCAAAACCCTTTCCGTTCTGCCGCGCTGCATAAAGAGCAACCAGTCTCTTTGCGACTCCTTCCACAGATTTATGGACTCTCGCCTTTGTCTTTGCCCACTCCTGTGTCCCAAGCTTATTCAGTTTAGGCTTTTTTTCCGCATCTCTCGACGCATATTTCTGCAGCGCATCCAGATTTGACGCAATGACATAAACCGAGGAATTATCCTTATAATTTATCTTTACATAATCACGGGTAACGCCATCGATATCCAGATGCTCGATACCCTGGTACTGACCTACTCCATAATTTTCATGGATCACATAGTCACCAACCGAGAGATCCGTGAAGCTCGCGATACGCTCGCCCTCATATTTGTGATGCTTTCTTTTCTTTTTTCGTATACCACCGAAAATATCCGTCTCACTCATGACGCAGAAACGAATATCCGGATATTCAAAGCCCTGACGTACAGAACCGTAAGCCGTCATTACTTCCGCCGGCTTCAGCTCACGGCTTTTATCATCAGAGAAAAAAGCCGGAATACCATTATCATTCAGATTATCCGCAAGCCGCCTTGCACGGGTTACCGACGCAGACAGGATAACTATCCGGTAATGATTTTTTCTGTATTTTTTCAGATCTTCAACCAGTGATTCGAAAGAACCATTATAGGAATTAACAGACCTCGTACTTACACTGTATCTGGTCTCTGTTTTGTACTGATCCTGCCTCTGCAGGATCGTTGCCATCGCTAATGTCGGGCGGGAAATTATCCTTGCAAATATCTCTTTTTTATCATAAAGAAGATCTGCCGCACCCGACAACGTATAACCTTTTTCAAGACGCGCAGTCATGCTCTCCGTAAACTCTGCCATGACTGCATCCGCTTTCTCGATCAGGTGCACAGGTTCATCGAGAAAAATTACGGTTTCTTGCGGCTTAAAGAAATCAAGAAAGGAATTCAGTGATTCAAAAAAGTAGTTTACATAACCTGCCGAACTGACCGTACCTGTTCCATCCGTAAGTTCATCACAAAATTCGCCTATAGTACTCTTTAACCGAAAGGCCTCTTCGGTTTTCATTTCTTTTCGTAAAGCTTTATATCGGGAATCAAATTCCTTTTTTATCGCATTGAGTCCCGCCTCACGCTCATCACCAGTAAGTATCAGCTCTGTTGCAGGATATACGCGAAACCAGGGCACATCTTCTATGGAGCGCTGACTCACAGCATCAAAGCTCCTTATCGATGTCACTTCCTCTCCCCAGAGTTCCATTCGGATAGGATTTTCTTCTGTAAGCGGCCAGATATCAACTATACCGCCGCGCACAGCAAACTGCCCTTCGCTCTCAACCTGAGAAGTTCTCGTATATCCACGACTCACGAGATCATGCGCCAATTCGTCTACTTCAAACTCGGACTCGTCATCTATCTCCATTACATGATCACGTATCAGCTCAAGTCCGGGAATCTTTTCCATAAAGGCGTCAAAAGTAGTCACCACCGTAACGCTTTTCTCCTCAAGCATGGCACGGATCGCAGTCATCCTGTCCTTTATCAGCTGATTTCCGTTTAGGTCAGACTGATAAAATATCAGATCCCGGGCAGGATAATATACAGCATTACTGTCATAGACTCTCAGGTCTGAGAGTATTTCCCTCGCCCTGGTATCATCTGTAGTCACAATAACCTTATATTTTGCATCTTCTCGAAGAGATGCCGCAAAATTCACCTTTTCAGAATCGACACATCCCTCGACTTCCGTGATTCCGACTTTTTTCAAGGCATTATTCAGATCTTCATATATACCAAGCTCCGTTAGGGGCGATGTCAGAAAATTCATAGCAGCACCTTTCTATCTTGCAAGCACGATGACCATGTCATCATATATATCGGTTACAACATAGCTTTTTATCGAGTAGGATACGTCCGGTAAATCCGGAATAATGCATTGCGTCCCCGAGGCATTTAAAACCAGTAGAGCTCCGTCCTCTCGGACGGAGCCCCTTATTATAACATACCCTCCCCAGTTTCGTTACTGTTCACTCGCTTTCAGAAAGAACAACGCATCCGGCTTTGCCGGATTCTCTTCGCAAGCGCAGGCGCCGTAGACTCCTACTTTGCTACAACCTGCGTTTCTTCCTGATCCAGCACTTCATAATAACGTTTCAGGATGATATCCTGGATTCTTTCACGCGTATCACTGTTTATAGGATGCGCAATATCACGAAACTCACCATCAGAAGCCTTTCTGCTTGGCATTGCGATAAATAATCCCTTTTCCCCTTCGATAACCTTGATATCATGAACCACAAATTCATTATCCAAAGTAATCGATACTAATGCACGCATTTTTCCTGTATTGGTGAGTCTCCTAACTCTCACATCTGTAATATTCAATGTCTGCCCCCTTTGCCCTTCACAAGAGAAAGACTTTACAGGACGAACCGATCGTTCTTCTCCACAACGATCTGTATTCCGTCTTCTCCCTTATAATATGAGTTTGCACGGATAGTTCCATGACTCTCAACAATGCAATTCTCAATATGTGTATTATCCCCTATGTATACGTCATTCAGGATGATCGAATTCTTGATATAGCAGTTATTTCCGATAAATACTTTCTTGAAAACAACGGAATCCTGCACCGCACCGTTTACGATACATCCTGAAGAGATCAAGCTGTTCTGAACCGCAGAACCTACATTGTACTTTGCAGGCGGCAGGTCATCTACCTTTGAATATACTTCAGGATACTGATTAAAGAAATAATCTCTTACTTCAGGTTTCAGGAAGTCCATGTTTGTGCGGAAATAATCCTCAACAGTCGCAATATTGCTCCAATACTCATTTATCTTGTAGCCATAGATCCTCTTCTGTGTCCTGTAACGGACAAGGATGTCTGCCACAAAATCATGGCGATCTTCTTCCTCGCACTTTTCAACAAGCTCAATAAGCTGTCTGCGGCGAATAACATAGATACCGCATGAAACAGTGTGACTTCTTGCCTCGATGGGTTTTTCTTCAAAATCTGTGATACGGGATTCCTCGTTCATTGTGAGTACACCGTATCTATCTACATTTTCAGTCTCCGGGAAATCCTTGCAGACAATAGTGATATCTGCCTTTTTATCAATGTGATATTCCAGGATCTTGTTATAATCAAGCTTATAGATACCATCTCCGGAAGTGATGATAACGTAAGGCTCATGACTATCCTTCAGGAATGAGATGTTCTGATAGATCGCATCCACTGTTCCTCTGGACCAGAAGCTGTGATCAGGGGTAATGGACGGCGTAAATACGAATAATCCGCCCTGTTTACGTCCGAAATCCCACCATTTGGAGGATGAAAGGTGCTGTGTCAGTGATTTTGCGTTGTACTGTGTAAATACACCAACTTTCTGAATATGAGAGTTTGTCATATTACTCAGAGCAAAATCCACACCTCTGTAACTGCCGGCAATAGGCATTGCTGCTATCGCACGCTTCTTTGTCAGCTCTTTCATACGGTGGTTATTACCACCTGCAAGAATTACTCCGATCGCTCTCATTTCTCGTCACCTCCCTTAATGAATGTTTTTCCGGAAGGAAGGCTCTCATTCTTAAATTCAGAAATCTGGAAGGAACCGGACAGAACCGTATTCTTTCCAACTGTCAGACCTGACGGAATGACAGACTTTTCAGCTATAGTCACAAGACCGTGATTGTAAATATCCGGTCTGGTATCATTTTCTTCTTCCTCGCCAACACCCAGCTGTACGCGATCACCAACAGTACAATCCTCAGCAATGATAGCCTTATCAAGATTACATCCTTCACCGATCACGGTTCTGTTCATTATGATGGAATCACGTACTACTGTACCCTTTCCGATCACTACACCGCATCCAATGACAGAATTGATGACCTGTCCGTAAATAGTAGAACCTTCACCAATGATACTCTTCTCGATCGCTGTATTGTCTGCGACATACTGCGGCGGAAGGATTTCACTCTTTGTAAAGATCCTCCAGTATTCTTCATAAAGATTAAATTCCGGAATGATATCGATAAGCTCCATATTGGCTTCCCAATATGAATTAAGAGTTCCTACATCCTTCCAATAGCCGTTATACTCGTATGCGAACATACGCTGGTCTTTTTCACGGCAGTACGGAATTACATGCTTACCAAAGTCGAGACTAGGCTGGTCAGCAAGTGCCAGAAGTGCATCTTTCAGCACCTTCCATGAGAAGATATAGATACCCATCGACGCCAGATTTCCTCTCGGATGCTCCGGCTTCTCCTCAAAATCTACGATACGGCGATCATCATCAGTGATCATGATACCGAATCTCTTTGCTTCCTCAAGCGGTACCGGCATACAGGCGATGGTAACATCTGCCTTCTGCTGCTTGTGGTAATCCAGCATTACCTCGTAATCCATCTTGTAGATATGGTCACCAGAAAGAATGAGTACATAGTCCGGATTGCAGCTTTCCATGTACTCAATATTCTGCAGGATCGCATTCGCAGTACCGGTATACCATTCACTGCTGACATTCTTTTCAAATGGCGGCAGGATAGATACTCCTCCGATATAGCGGTCGAGATCCCACGGTGTACCGATTCCGATATGTGAATTCAGTCTCAGTGGCTGGTACTGTGTAAGTACACCGACTGTATCAACTCCAGAATTGATACAGTTACTGAGAGGGAAATCAATAATGCGGTACTTTCCCCCAAATGGTACGGCCGGTTTTGCCATGTGTGTCGTCAGAACGCCTAGTCTGCTTCCCTGTCCTCCAGCGAGAAGCATGGCGATCATCTCCTTCTTGATCATACGCATCACCTCATCCTGTTTGTTTGTCAGATTTCACCCGCGTATCCGTTAGCCCGGACCGTTTCCTTGGAAATCCTCTGTCTTAGCCGTATAAACCCCTCTGTTCGTGCCCCTTTATGCCACAAATTACAAACGTGTCTATTCAATGTTTTGGGCCGTAAACTCCGCAGTAAATGCTCCGTTTACGTGTGAACAGTTACACACGAACTCTTCAGTGTTACAGCGTGCTTTCATTATAGCATTTTCAATTGCTGTTTGGGATGTTTTTTACAAATTAAATTAATTATTTTGTGACTTTTTCATCATTTTTATCACCGAATGATCATATCATGTTGATTGCTTTTGTATACAGATTACATTTTTGCACAAATCTTATCCTAGGATACACGCTAATTTCCAAATTTTTTAACCCAGGCCTCAATGTTGCTTTTTATATAAGAAATCATATAATGGATGACAGAGTCAAAATGAAATTTTAATAAAAACGGAGTTCATATGTATCAGATAGATTTTAATAAGAAGATTCACATTCATTTCATCGGTATAGGCGGTATCAGTATGAGCGGTCTCGCTGAGTTGCTGCTGTCTAAGGGATTTACTGTTTCCGGTTCAGATATGAAAGAAGGCGATCTCACTCGTATGCTTTCTTCTCTCGGAGCTGATATTCATTATCCTCAGGCTGCAGAAAACATCACCGACGGCATCGACCTCGTTGTCATGACCGCTGCTATCCGTGAGGGCAACCCCGAACTCGCTGAGGTTCGCAGGAGAAACCTTCCTGTTCTTACCCGTGCAGAACTTCTCGGACAGGTAATGCAGCATTACGAGCTTCCCGTCGCAGTAGCAGGAACTCATGGTAAGACAACTACCACGTCAATGCTTTCCGAGATCCTCCTTAAAGCTGATGCTGATCCTACAATTTCCGTAGGTGGCATGCTCCATTCCATCAACGGAAATTTCCGAGTTGGAGGCGACCGTTATTTTGTAACAGAAGCATGTGAATATACAAACAGCTTCCTGAGTTTCTTCCCCAAGATCGGAATCATACTGAATGTCGATGCGGATCACCTTGATTTCTTTAAGGATCTTGATGACATCCGTCAGTCTTTCCGCCGTTTCGCAGCTCTCATTCCGTCGGACGGTACGCTCATCATGAACGGACAGGACACCGGTTTTAATACGATTACTGACGGACTTTCCTGCAATATCGTAACCTTCGGCATGGACAACAGTTCTGACTGGTATCCTACCGATATTTCATATGATGAATTTGCTCACCCTTCTTTCACACTCAATCATAAGGGTGAAGAAATAGGAAGAATTTCCCTCCACGTCCCCGGTGAGCACAATGTAGGTAACGCCTGTGCTGCAGCAGCCGCTGCCCACATCCTGGGTATCGACATGGCACCGGCTCTCAAAGCTCTTTCCGAATTCCACGGAACAGAACGCCGTTTTGAGAAAAAGGGCGAATTTGACGGAATCACAGTGATTGATGACTACGCTCATCATCCTACAGAGATCAAAGCCACACTGGAAGCTGCTGCTCACTATCCGCATAAATCACTCTGGTGTGTTTTCCAGCCTCATACTTATACCAGAACAAAGGCACTCCTTCCCGAGTTTGCAGAAGCTCTCACTCATGCAGAAAATGTGATACTTGCTGATATTTATGCTGCTCGTGAAACCGATACACTTGGTATCAGCTCCAAAACCCTGGCGGACGAAATCAACAGAATTGGCGGAAATGCCTATTATTTCGACTCTTTTGAAGAAATTGAAAAATTTATTCATGAACATTGTATCAACGGTGATCTGTTAATAACTATGGGAGCCGGAGATGTGTATAAAGTTGGCACAGACCTCCTTGGCGAATAAGTTATCCACATTGTCCACATCTTTTTGTGAAAAACTCTCCACAAAAAGGTGTGGATTTCTTTTTCGCGTAATTTCAGCTTTCAGATGAGTAATCCACGATATCCACATTATCCACAAAACTCCGAAAACGCCCATTTTATGCGGGTTTGCGTACGTTTTCTCATTGTAAATTGTTAATTTCTTATGCTATAATCGCACTGACTTGATGACATAGAATCACAGAAGATCCATTAGAAATCCAGTTTTTTGAAGGCGGTACTATGAGCAGCATTGCATTATACGAAAAGAGCAACACAGGTTCCACATTAGTTTCAAATATCTTCATCGATCAGTTCATGACCGAAGCAAACGAAGCACAGATAAAAATTTATCTGTATCTGCTCCGCGCAGCCGGCGGTGATCTTGAAATTTCCGTTTCTACCCTTGCAGACCGTTTCAATTTCACAGAAAGCGATATTCTCAGATCCCTTCAATACTGGGATCGTCAAGGTCTTCTTTCCCTTGAATATGATTCTGAAAAAAATATCTGCGGCATATGCCTTAACAAAGTTAAGAGTAACGCAAAAGCAAATATTTCCACTGTAAAACCTGTGGTTAAAGAAGAAAAGCCCGCTGCCCCGGAAGTTCCCTCCGCTCCGCAGGAGGACAAAAAAGGGACACGTCCTTTCTACTCCGCAGACAAGCTTGATGAATTTAAAAGCCGTGAAGATATTAAGGGTTTACTCTTTATGACCGAACAGTATATTGGACGTCCTATGAGCATGTCCGATATCAGTACTATCCTTTTTATCTACGACAAGCTTAGCTTCAATGTGGATCTCATCGAATATCTGGTTGAATACTGCGTAAATGCTGGTCACAGAAGCATGCGCTATATAGAAGCCACCGCTATTGCTTGGGACGAGCAGGGCATACATGATGTAAGTTCCGCACGCGCAGCCACAAGTACTTTTCGCAAGGACTACTACACAGTACTCCGCGCCTTCGGCCTGAACGGAAGAAATCCCGTTCAGACAGAAATTGATTTTATAAAGCGTTGGAAAGACGAGTACGGATTTGACATGGATCTCATCATCGAAGCAGTTAACCGTACTATGCGTTCCATTGCAAAGCCCAGCTTCAGCTATGCAGATAGCATCATGAAAAACTGGAAGGCAAAGCATGTCAGAAAGAAGTCCGATCTCGATGCTCTCGATGCAGATCACGCAAAGAGCTCAGCTCCCGCAAGCCGTGAAAGAGCTGCTGTTCCTGAACGCAGGGATAAATTCAAGAACTTTGAAGAACGCAGCTACGATTATGATGATCTGGAAAAAAGATTTGCTAAAAACTGATAAAGTGGAGAAAATCTATGGCACTGTCTGACCGCTGTTTTAATGAAATAATGAGCGGATACGAAACTGTCCGCACAAAAAACGCAAAAATCCTTACCGAGCGTAAAGAAGCGATAAGACGCGATGTTCCCGGATTTCAGGAACTTGAAAAGGAGATTGCGGATGCAGCTACTGAGTCTGCCGAACGTTACATAAAAGGTGACGATTCCGCTATCGCTATGCTTCGTGAAAAAATAGGTGCTCTTTCAGAAAAAAAATCAGAGCTGCTCTGTTCTTTCGGCTACCCCGAAAACTGGCTCTCTCCCATCTATAACTGTCCTGACTGCAAGGATACCGGATACATCGGATCTGAGAAATGTCACTGCTTGAAGCAGAAGCTCATCAATGCCATGTATGCCCAGTCGAACCTCATCGAGGTTCTCGATAAAGAGAACTTTTCGGCATGCAGAATGGATCTTTTTTCGGACAATGTTCGTCCGGACATGGAAAAAGCGTATAATGACGCCCGTGAGTTCGTAAAAACATTTGCCAACACATATACCAATATGTTATTCTTAGGAAACGTCGGGAGTGGAAAAACGTTCCTTTCTAATTGTATTGCTAAAGCAGTACTGGATAAGGGATACAGTGTGGTATATTTTTCTGCCTTCCGGCTTTTTCGTGCGCTTGCAGATCATACTTTCAATCAAAATAGCGATACAGCCGAAGACAATGATTTTTACAAGAATATTTTTGATGCCGATCTCTTAATAATTGATGATCTCGGCACCGAAACGGTAAATTCTTTTGTAAGATCCGAACTGTTTCTAATCCTGAATGAAAGAAATCTTAGAAGGCGCTCCACGATCATTTCCAGTAATCTGGATCTTTCCAGACTTAAGGAGGATTACTCGGAACGTTCGTTTTCCAGAATTCTTAGCGGGTATAATCTGTATAGGTTTAAAGGGGAGGATCTCCGGCTCAGGAAAACTGGCCTCTGATCCCATATATGGCAAATTTTTTTGTTTCACAGAAAGTGAGGAATTTTAGGAATGGCAGTGCATGAAGGTAAGCGTAAGCTTGATAGTATCCCGGTTGGTAAACTTGGTGTAATTCCGCTCGAAGGATGCAGAGATCTCTCCGGATTGGTCGACAAATACCTTGTTGACTGGCGCACAGAGCGTGAGAATGAACACAAGAACAGCCTTGCTTTTGCCGGCTATCAGCGTGATTCCTACATGATCAAGGCTTCCATCGCCCGTTTCGGTACAGGCGAAGCAAAGGGAACCATCAATGAGTCCATCCGTGGTATGGATCTTTTCCTTCTCTGCGATATTTGCAATTACAGCATGACTTACAAGCTCTGCGGCAGAGAAAACCACATGTCCCCTGATGATCATTATCAGGATCTGAAGCGTATCATCGCAGCTGTAGGCGGTAAGGCTCGTCGTATCACTGTGATCATGCCCTTCCTTTATGAAGGTCGCCAGCACAAGAGAAATTCCCGCGAGTCTCTCGACTGTGCTATCGCACTTCAGGAACTGGTTGCTATGGGTGTTGATAACATCATTACATTTGATGCACATGATGCCCGTGTTCAGAATTCCATTCCTCTTCATGGTTTTGAGACCATCCAGCCTGCTTATCAGTTTATGAAGGGTCTTCTTAACAATGTAGATGACCTCAAGATCGATGCAGAACACATGATGGTTATCAGCCCGGATGAAGGCGGTATGAAGCGTGCTATCTATCTCGCTAACGTACTTGGTCTTGATATGGGTATGTTCTATAAGCGTCGTGACTATACTGAGATCGTGGATGGCAAGAATCCTATCGTTGCTCACGAATTCCTTGGTTCTTCCGTTGAAGGCAAGGATGTTCTCGTTATCGACGACATGATCTCCTCCGGTGAGAGTGTTCTCGACGTTGCACGTGAGCTTAAGGCACGTAAAGCTAAGCGTATTTTCATCATGGCTACATTTGGTCTTTTCACAAATGGGCTTGAAGAATTTGATGAGGCTTACAAAAACGGTACTATTACACGCGTTCTTACTACTAACTGTATCTACCAGAGTCCTGAGCTCTTAAAGCGTGAATACTATGTATCCTGCGATATGAGTAAGTATATTGCTTTCATCATCGATACACTTAACCACGATTCTTCTATAAGCGATCTCCTGAATCCTAATAACCGTATTCAGGCTCTTGTTAACCGCTATCGCAACGGAGAACTGTAATTTATAAAACGATATCATTTTTCGTGCCGGATTCGTCCGGCACGAATTTTTTAACTTGTACGCAGAATCCTGCAAAGTCAGATTCGTTGTTCTTGAGGAGAAAAACATGTCAAATTTTCAGAAAAAGATCATTTACATTACACAGGGTGCCATGATTGCTGCCCTGTATGTTGTACTAACCTGCTTTATCAACGCGTTTGGTCTTGCTTCTAACGCTATCCAGATACGTATTTCCGAGGCAATGACCATCCTTCCGGCTTTTACTCCTGCTGCTATCCCGGGGTTATACGCCGGATGCATCATCAGTAATATCGCTACAGGATGTATACCGCCCGACGTCATTCTCGGAAGTATTGCCACTCTTATCGGAGCTGTAGGCACTTACCTTCTCCGCAAGAGGCACCGTTTCCTTGCGTCTGTCCCTCCGATTGTTGCCAATACCCTTATCGTTCCCATCACTCTTAAATTTTTCTATCATGCTGAGGGAACAATTCCTTTCTTTATGATCACTATTGGTATCGGCGAGGTCATTTCCTGCGGCATCCTGGGGCAGCTCCTCTACGCTGCTATCCTGCCTGTTAAGAAGGTTTTTCATCCTGAGTGCATGTAAGATTTTGACAGATGTGTACGTACAAGGGGTGTACGTATTGAATAAGTTTTTACGTGCAGGGCTTGTAGATTTCTCTTGTCACGGCTCGGACAGGCACTAAGTTCACGCATTGTCCTCATAAACACGGTAATTCAGTCTAAACTCGACGCTTCGCGTCTCAAACAGTTATCCTGAATTACCTATTCGGACAATGTGTTCTCTAAGTGCTGCCGGCTAATTGTTCCAAGAGAAATCTACAAGTCCTGCACTTACGTTATGGCAATTCTGAACAGTTTCTTTGTTATGCCAAAAACCATCGTGCAAGACGTATAGTTATTTCTTGTAGCAATCAGCCGGCAGCACTTAGCAAACACGCTGACTGAGCAGGTAATTTTTGCGAACTGTTTGAGCCGCTTTTGCGGCGAGTTTCGCGAAAATTACCGAGTCCGCGAAGGCAGTGCGTGAGCTTAGTGTCTGTCCGAGCGCGGAAAGAAATAACTATACGTCTTGTACGTACCCTTGCCCCAAAATTTAAAACCACAGCTCCGCAGACGACAAAGCCTGCGGAGCTGTGGTTTAGTTCAATATGTATGATACAAACTCATTTCCGTGATTCTCAAACCACTCTCTGGAATCATTCATGCCCTTCTTGTAGATCGTTCCTGTGGACGGATCCATGATCACTGTGTTCTTGGCGTCATAGCCTACGATCAGAACAACCTGCCCTGTCTCGACCTCAGCAAAAACCGGTCTGCCGATGCTCACGTAGTAAAGAACCGAGCTTAACGAACATCCGCCCAGGTTAAGTGCCTTTGCGCCTTCAATCTCGGTATTTATCACTTCCATGACATCCATACCGCTGTTTAAGAGAGTCGAAGCATCTACAACTACGCCCTCGTTTTTAAGAACTGCATCAAGACATACGCTAAGTGAAGATTTTCCGCCCTCTGAAGATCCGGAATTTATACCCCTTAGTTCCTTTGTAACAGCGCGGTTCCCCTTCTGCCAGATATAGTGCTGATCCATATCAAGGACAACTCCACTCTGTTCGTCAGCCACGTTAACCGCTTCATATACCATATCATATATACCAATGATCTCGCCCTTTGCGTAAACCAGGTATATCTCCTGCCGGTCCTCTGTGTCCTCCAGAGCAAGCTCTCTGCCACCTTCATAAAGAACCTCTTCCGGAGTCAGCACATGCACAGAATTCTTATTGATGCGCCCTGCAAGCGCTATCTCTACGATATTTTCATAGTCTTCTGTTGCAGCTAACATCACAGAGTTTCTGTCAGTATCGTTTTCCATATTGTTGACGATCTGATCAGCAGCAATACTAACAAATGTTCCGCTTCCATGAGCCATCTGAATACGATTCAGAACTATCTCATCTTCATTTATATTTACATCCGTTATGTAAATACCGTCACGCTGATAATTCTTCAGCAGTTCTCCGCTGCTGCTCTCTATACAGATAGTATGCATGGGTTTCAAAATGACACCTATGCTGCTGTTCACAGTATCAGACGGATCTGCAATGCCATATACCAGATCTTCTCCGATGAAACCAAGCGGCCGAACCTCCGTATTTTCACCCTTGCTTATCTCTCTGATCTCTCCGGTATTGAAATCACAAAGCTTCACAGCCGAACCATTTTCCGACTGCCATCCTGCCATACGGCTGCTCTTTGAAACCACTAACTCATCATAATTTATGTTTCCTGCAACAATTTCCGCAGTTTGTGTATCCAGATGAACTTCCAATATCTTGCTGTCGAGGAAGAAATAAATTTCATTTCCTCCGGAAGAATACGAAAGCTTTTCAATCTCACACTTTAGATAAGCATAAGAACGGTCATAAGGAATATAAACTTCTTCTTCAATCTGATTTAATGCACTATTGTAGTAATAAACAGATACCCCGACTTCTCCTTCATGCCGTCCGCGATTCATGTAGCCATATACAATAAAATATACATTTCCGACTTCATCTACACGGAGTATCCTTATCCCATGGTCATTAAATCTATTACGCTCATCATCGTCACCCTTCTTAAAGAAAGAAAAGATCCTTACCGCTCTGAAATCCGTATTTCTGTATGCATAAAGAGCTCCGTTCTGTACAAAGGCCACAACCTTTCCATCTTCATTTTCCACCATATTTACATTAGGATCGGTAATACCGAGCATTATCTTGTCCGCTGCAAATATGCCTGATGCATCCGGGTCAAAAACCTGTTTCATACTCCTCTCAAAATTAAGGAGATATATACGGCGGTCAGTGTATCTCACACGATAAAACTCCGTTACATCATAAAATCTCGCATTGCCATTATCATTTCGGTTCAAAGTATACGAAAGAGATATAGAAGCTGTCGTGTCATCCATCTCAAAAATCTTCGTATTAATCTTTTCCGGAGCGGCAAAACCCAGATTCCCCCAGGTGATCTGATCAAAACTCGAATGGATATTCACATTTGCGAATGAGGAATTATCGCCTGTGGAATCACTTTCCAGATAGGAGGTCAGGCTCTTTGCCTGAGTCTTATCGAAAGTCTTTTTTGAAAAATCAGTAACAAACTGCAGGAGTTCTCTTCCATGAAGGTCATTGCTATGAATAATTCGCGTGAAATATCTGATCTCATGCCCCTCAGGATCTTTTAGTACTACTGCAAGGATATACTCCGTATCATCTTTAATTAGATTCTTTATCGAAAGCTTTGCCGTGATGATATCGCCTTTTTGCAGATAATCCGTAACTTCTGTATCCTCAACCAGGCGCTTTGCATCTGCCGAACGGACTTCATAGGAAAGACCGGCTATCTTCTGTCCATAGGTATTGATAACTATGTTCGCACTCCGGTCTTGATTCAGAGGTGTCAATGTGTCTCTAAGTGTTTCCGGTTTTATCTCTTTGTTGCTGTAGCCATGCATCAGATTAATATCTTTATCCTCATAATGCATGTTTACCACCGGATAACTCGCATCTGCCATTTTCACAGTCATATCCGTGGTTCCGCGATTCATTACCGCGCTTATGATAAATATAGAAAGCACAAATACTACTATAAAAACTGCTGCTTTGATGATCGACTTAGTCATATATCTTTCCTTTTGAATAATTATTTCTCTTTATGTCTAACTTTTTCAAAAAATATTTTTTTCTTACATTTTAAATAAAAGAATTACGTGTTCCACTATTGTAATTCACTCTTTCGTAAACCTCAACTGATAGACTTTTAAAATATTTTGAGCCACAGTTCTGACATTTTTATAAAGAATTGTTCTTTTTTTGACGATAAAATATTAGAAAATGCTTTCTTAAGCATTTTTGATAAAATGTGGTCTTTTTTATGTGCTTTTTTAGTTCTAATTGACTATGCTTTCTTTTGCCGTTAAAATGGGGTCTGATGAAAAATTTTTCTATTCTAAATCAATTTGCAATGGTGGGTCAGTTAGGACTGGCTCTTATCATGCCCCTGCTGATCTGCGTAGTCGGGTGTTACTACATTTGTGCGCATTTTTCTGTCGGCGGATGGATCTATGTCCCGGGATTTATCTTTGGTCTCGGAGGATCAGGCATGACAGCCTGGAAGACTTATCTCGCCATTATGAAGAAGGAACAGAAAACTTCTCGCAACACTCGAAAAAAACGTGGTGTATCTTTTAACCGGCATTATTAAAAAAACCGCATGGCAGCTGGTTTTTCCGGTTGTCACGGATGACAGGAGATTGACAGATGAAAATACAGGACGCCGTACTTAAGGAAAGTATCTACGTAGTGGTATCAACCGCTATCGGCGTTATAATTATGATCCTCTGCTTTGCTATCGGAAAACATCTTGAGCCGGCACTCATTCCTTTTAATTTTAAAGTGATCGCCGGCGGAATTGTCGGGGGTCTTATCGCCGCCGGAAACTTCTTCTGGATGGCTCTTACGGTACAAAAAGTTGTTTCCATTGAGAATGATGATCGGGCAAGAAAGACTATGGCTCTGAGTTATCGCTACCGCACTCTTACCCAGCTACTCTGGGTAGTACTTGCCATCTTTCTCCCGGTTTTCAATGCAGCGGCCGGCATTATACCGCTGTTTATACCTAGCCTTACTATAAAATTCCGTGGAATCCTATCCGCGAGAAAGGGGGGGAAAAAGCTTAATGGATTTTGAAGTCGCTGGTGCCCGGATATTTGCCCGGATCCCTACGGGAATCCCGGTCCTGGGTGATTTTCTGATCACGGAAACGCTGGTGGTCAGCTGGCTTGTCATGGCAATCATTACTTTGCTGTGTATCTTCCTGACAAGAAACCTGAAAGTTGAGAATATCTCAAAGCGTCAGGCCATCGCGGAGATGCTGGTGGAAGCGGCAAATAATTTTGTCCGCACAAACACCGGAACTACACGTTTTGACAAGCTCATACCATTCGCCGCTGCTCTATTTGCAACGAGTGTAGTTTCCAACATGATCAGCTTGACCGGACTCCGAAGCCCTACTGCCGATCTTTCAACAGAAGCGGCCTGGGCTGTTGTGGTCTTCGTCATGATCACCGCTCAAAAGATCAAGACGTCTGGATTCCTTGGTTACTTAAAGGGATTCACGACCCCGATCCCAGTTATGACACCGTTCAACGTGCTGTCTGAACTGGCAACTCCGGTCAGTCTGGCTTGCCGTCATTTCGGTAACATTCTGTCCGGTATAGTTATTAACGGACTGATCTATTGTGCACTTGGTATTGCATCATCTGCACTTCTTGGACTGATCAGTTCCACACTGGCGCAGATTCCGATCTTAGAAGTCGGTATTCCTGCCATTCTTTCATTCTATTTTGACTGGTTTACCGGTGTAATGCAGGCATTTATCTTTACAATGCTGACTATCATGTACATCGCAAACGCTGCAGAGGAATGATGTTTTGCAGAAACGGCTGCTGCATGATTCAGCCGCAAATTTCTAATAACAATTAAATTTCAGGAGGAAATTAACATGGGTGATTTTCAGTTACTGGCTAGAGGTATTGCACTCGCTGGCTGTGGTATCGGAGCAGGCGCTGCACTGATCGCAGGTATCGGTCCTGGTATTGGTGAAGGTAATGCCGTTGCTAAGGCACTTGAGGCAATCGGACGTCAGCCTGAATGTAAGGGTGATGTAACCAGTACTATGCTTCTCGGCTGCGCAGTTGCAGAGACAACAGGTATTTACGGTTTCGTTACCGGTCTTCTTCTGATCTTCGTAGCACCGGGCGCATTCATGAATTATCTTTAATCAATGATAATGATGTAAGGGTCAAAAACTTTTGCCCCTTACGGATGACACGAATTGCTCCGCAGCTGATGCAGCTCACGCAATTCTAAAGCACTCGCATTTCGCTTAATTAAGCTACATGCTCGTGTTTTATGGGTCCCAAATAAAAAATCCTCCTTGTGCACGCACAATCGTATTTTTTACTTTTGACCTTGTCATCATGATAATGCATCTGTAAAACACTATGAAAGGAAAAGTGAGATCATATGCATATGATGCTGTTACTGACATCCGAAGGGACTCAGGATCTCGTTACCATCATTCCCTGGACATTCATTGCCCAGATCCTGAATCTCTTTATTCAGTTGTATCTGATCAAACGATTTCTCTTCAAGCCTATTAATAATATCCTCGAAAAGAGGAAAGAACTCGCAGATCAGACGATCCGTGAGGCCAGAGAGGCCCAGGAAAAGGCTGACAGCCTGAAAGATCAGTATGAAAGCAGTCTCAGTGACGCTCATGCAGAGGCATCCAGAATTGTTGCTGATGCAGAGAAAGCTGCACAGACACGTGCAGATGAAATGATCCGTAAAGCAGAGGCCGATGCCAAGGGTATCAAAGCCAAGGCAGAAGCAGATATCGAACAGGAAAAGAAAAAAGCTATCAACGATGCCAAAAACGAGATTGGCGGTCTTGCCATGGATATTGCCGGCAAGGTAGTTGAAAAAGAGATCAGCGAAGCTGATCATAAGAAGCTCATTGATGAATTCATCAACAAAGTAGGGGAGGCATCATGACAAAAGCCGGAGATTTATACGGACAGAGTCTGTATGATCTGGCACTCTCCGAAAATCTGACTGATGCTATCCTTCATGAAATGGAGGAGCTAAGGAAGATCTTTGCAGAGAATCCGGATTACATCAGGCTCCTGTTGGAGCCATCCATTCCCAAAAAGGAACGCCTCCGTCTTTTAGACGAGGCATTCGGAGATTCCATACAGCCGTATCTTTTGAATTTCCTCAAGATACTTACTGAACGTGGAATGCTTCATGAATTCTCTGCCTGCTATAAGCGTTTCCGTGCGAGCTACTTCAAAGATAACGGCATTGCAGACGCACTTGTCGTTTCTGCCGTACCTTTGAGCGATGCGCATATTTCTGCACTTACCGAGAAGCTCAGCCGGATGACCGGCAAAAAGATCATTCTCCAGCAAAAGAACGATCCTTCTGTTATGGGCGGTCTCCGTGTTGAAGTCGATGGAAAACTCCTCGATGGAACAGTGCAGGGAAGGCTTGATACGCTCCGCAGAGAAATCAATGAAACTGTTATGTAAGAACCTGTGCTTTGTGCACAGGGTTGTTAACCCAGGTTTACTCGGAGGATAAAATGGAACTGAAACCAGAAAAAATTTCCGAGGTTATCCGAAGCCAGATCAAGAATTACCAGAATGCTATCATTCAGAATGAAACCGGATCGGTACTTACCGTAGGTGATGGTATCGCTCGTGTGAGCGGACTCCTGAACTGTATGGCCGGCGAGCTTCTGGAGTTCCAGAACGGAACTTTTGGTATGGCACAGAACCTTGAAGAGACCGTAGTTTCCGCGGTTCTGTTCGGTGTTGATACAGGTATCAGCGAAGGACAGACCGTTAAACGTACCGGTAGAGTCGTTTCTGTACCGGTAGGCGAGAAAATGATCGGCCGTGTTGTAAATGCGATTGGACAGCCAATCGATGGTGCAGGACCGATCGAATCAGACGATTTCCGTCCGGTTGAGACACCGGCTCCCGGAATCATTGACAGACAGCCCGTTAAAGAGCCGCTTCAGACAGGTATCAAGGCTATCGACTCCATGATCCCTATCGGAAGAGGCCAGCGTGAGCTTATTATCGGTGACCGTCAGACAGGTAAGACCACTATCGCTATCGATACCATCATTAACCAGAAGGGTAAGGATGTTATCTGTATCTATGTAGCTATCGGTCAGAAACGTTCGACAGTTGCTTCACTCGTTACAGATCTGAAGAATAACGGAGCAATGGACTACAGTATCGTAGTTGCAGCTACTGCTTCAGAGCCAAGCCCGCTTCAGTACATCGCACCGTACGCAGGATGTGCTATGGGTGAATACTTTATGGAGAAGGGCAAGCACGTCCTCATCATCTATGATGACTTAAGTAAGCATGCGGTTGCTTACCGTGCACTTTCCCTCCTGATCCGCAGACCGCCCGGACGTGAGGCTTACCCGGGTGACGTTTTCTACCTGCACTCAAGACTGCTTGAGAGAGCTGCTAAGCTTTCTCAGGAAAAGGGCGGCGGTTCTCTTACTGCTCTTCCTATCATCGAGACACAGGCGGGCGACGTATCTGCATACATCCCGACAAACGTTATCTCCATCACAGACGGACAGATCTTCCTGGAGACAGAGCTTTTCCACTCCGGTATCATGCCGGCTGTTAACCCCGGTATCTCTGTATCCCGAGTTGGTGGTAACGCACAGACAAAGGCAATGAAGAAGGTTGCCGGTACCCTTAAGCTGATCTATTCCCAGTACCGTGAGCTGCAGAGCTTCGCTCAGTTCGGTTCCGATCTTGACGAAGATACAAAGGCTCGTCTGGCACAGGGTGAAAGAATCGTTGAAGTCCTGAAGCAGGACAAGAATTCTCCGGCTGAGGTTGAAAAGCAGGTTGCTATTCTTTATGCCGTAGTCAATAACATTCTTGCTCCGGTAGAGGTTTCGGATATCCGAACCTATGAAGCCGAGCTGAATCGTTACCTCGACCAGGATCCGGACGGACTCGCAGCTATGAAGGCTATCCGCGAGACCGGAAAGCTGGAACAGGATACTGAAGACAAGCTGAAGGCAGCCCTTAAGGCATTTACGGACAACTTCGTAAAGCAGAGAGCTTAAACGCCGGAGGTTTTTGACAGAGTTCAATACTCTGCCAGCTAGGAGGAAACATGGCTGCAAATATGAAGGCTGTGAAACTCCGGATCAAAAGCGTACAGAGTACCATGCAGATCACGAAGGCCATGCAGCTCGTAGCTGCATCTAAACTTCGTAAAGCTAAGGAAAAAGCCGATCAGAGCAAACCTTATCTCGATATTTTAAAGGATACCCTTACAAATATCGCGAACGGAAATACCGATTTTCAGTCTCCTTATACAAAGGCGACAGATAATGACAAATGGCTCTATATTGTCATAGCCGGTGACCGCGGACTTGCAGGCGGATATAATTCAAACCTTTTCAAGTTTGTTGAGAAAGCCACTGAGGGACGTGATATCACCGTTTTCCCTATCGGTAAGAAGAGTGTGGAATACTTTAAGCACAAAAAGGTACCTCTCTTTACAGAGGAGTACGCTGAGGTTGCTGCAGTTACCATCTCGGACTGCTTTGAGATCGGACGCCTGATCTGCGAGGCATTCAAAAAGGGCGAGTTCGGACACGTATATCTGTGTTATACGAATTTTGTCTCCATGCTGTCTCAGGTACCGGAAGCAAGTTCCATGCTTCCTCTCTCAGATTTCGCATCTGATGAGAAAGAGACCGGCAAAGCCCGGGATCTTATCCTGTACGAGCCGGATAGTGAAACAGTATTTAATGATATCGTACCGGAATACTTGTCCGGTCTTCTCTATACAAGTATAAATGTTTCTGTTGCCAGTGAGCTTGCCGCACGCCGGACAGCCATGGAAGCAGCAACCGATAATGCTTCAGAGATGATCGATAAACTGTCGCTGTTCTACAACAGAGCAAGACAGGCAAGCATTACACAGGAAATTACAGAAATCGTGGCAGGTGCCGAGGGTGGTTCGTAAAATCCTGTTCCGTGTAAAAAATAAGGGGAGTAAAGGGAATCAGACTCCCGCAATTCGCAAACAAATAAGGAGTTCTCGTAATGAGTGAAAAGCATGTTGGAAAGGTAATACAGGTAACAGGACCTGTCCTCGACATCCGTTTCTCAGAAGGTGAACTGCCGGACCTTAATAATGCTATTGAGATCGAGCTTAACGACCATAAAGTAATAGCTGAAGTCGCTCAGCAGATCGGTGACGATGTTGTTCGCTGCATCGCAATGAGTTCCACAGACGGACTTGTCCGCGGAACAGATGCAGTTGATACAGGCAATTCCATCACTGTTCCTGTAGGCGACGAGTGTCTGGGACGTATCTTTAACCTTCTGGGTGAACCCGTTGATAACAAGCCGGCACCTGAGACAAAGGAGCGTTGGTCGATCCATCGTCCTGCTCCGAGTTATGAAGATCAGGTTCCTGCTGCAGAGATTTTCGAGACCGGTATCAAAGTCGTTGACCTTATCTGCCCGTATGCAAAGGGTGGTAAGATCGGTCTGTTCGGCGGTGCCGGAGTTGGTAAGACAGTCCTTATCATGGAGCTGATCAATAACGTTGCTAAGGCACACGGTGGTATCTCCGTATTTACCGGTGTTGGTGAGCGTACTCGTGAAGGTAACGACCTTTACGGAGAAATGCAGGAATCAGGCGTTATTGACAAGACTGCTCTGGTTTATGGACAGATGAATGAACCGCCGGGATCCAGAATGAGAGTTGCTCTCTCAGGTCTGACAATGGCTGAGTACTATCGTGATGTTAAAAATCAGGACGTGCTCCTCTTCATCGATAACATTTTCCGTTTCACACAGGCAGGTTCCGAGGTTTCGGCTCTGCTTGGACGTATGCCTTCAGCCGTAGGTTATCAGCCTACACTGGCTACAGAAATGGGTGCCCTTCAGGAGCGAATCACTTCTACAAATAAGGGTTCCATCACTTCCGTACAGGCTGTATACGTTCCTGCGGATGACCTTACTGACCCTGCTCCTGCAACGACATTCACACACCTGGATGCTACAACGGTTCTTTCCCGTGATATCGCTTCCAAGGGTATTTATCCGGCTGTTGATCCTCTGGATTCCACAAGCCGAATCCTTACACCTGCAGTTGTAGGTGAGGAACACTATGCAGTTGCAAAGGGTGTTCAGCAGGTTCTCCAGCGTTATCGTGAACTGCAGGATATCATTGCCATCATGGGTATGGACGAACTTTCTGAGGATGATAAGCAGACCGTTTACAGAGCTCGTAAAGTTCAGAACTTCCTGTCCCAGAGCTTCTCTGTTGCTGAGCAGTTTACCGGTCTTCCCGGAAAATATGTTCCGCTTAAAGAGACAATTCGCGGCTTCAAGATGATCCTTGACGGTGAATGCGATGACATTCCTGAGTCAGCATTCCTGCTCGTTGGAACCATTGATGAAGTTTTTGAAAAGGCAAAGAAACAGCAGCACTGAGTCTCTCATTGAAATGAGGTGATAATATGTCTACCTTTCCTTTACAGGTAGTTTCCATGGATGGCCTGGAATATGAGGGAAACGTGCAGCGCATCATGCTCCGTACCGTGGATGGCGATGTCGCCATCCTGGCACGGCATATGAATTACTGTTCTGCCATAGGTATGGGTACTGCAGTTGTTGTAATGGAAGATAATTCCGAGCGCACAGCAGCCTGCATTGGTGGTATGATATCTGTAATGAACGGAGAGTGCCGTGTTCTTCCTACCACCTGGGAGTGGAGTGAAGATATCGACGTGGCGCGTGCCGAGGCTGCACATAGAGAAGCCCAGGAACGTCTTAATAAGCAAAACCTGAGTAAAGAAGCAAGAAATCGGGCTGAGGCGAAACTTTATCGCTCTCTTGTTCGTATCGAGACTGCCGGAAAGAACCATTCTTCATAAGGATGCCCAATATGCCAGAGCTTAAGCTATTTCGTAAGAGACTAATCCCGGAGGAGTGTATTCTCCTGAAAGATGATGAGATCATCTATGCTGATGACCGAATCATTGTGACCAAATGGCGGACGCTTCATCCAAAGAAAAATTTCGATCATGGAATGTCCTGTTATTTCCTTAAAGAGGGTTATAAGGTCAGCCGCTTTTTAAAGCCTGACGGAAACCCGATTTACTGGTATTGTGATATTGTTGATTACGAGTATCCCGATGATACTACACTGATCATCAGGGATTTACTTGCTGATGTTCTGGTTTATCCGGACGGATTTGTGAAAGTTATGGATATTGATGAATTTGGGGAGGCGCTTGATAAGGGTCTGCTTGATGCAGAAGGTGTTAAGCGCGCCCTTCATTCTCTTGCAGCTCTTTTAGACATTATTTATTCGGGAAAATTTGATACTCTGACACAGGAATTAACTTCCCGTGTTGTGTAAAAACGAAAACCGGAGAGACTCGCGTAAATATGCGAAATCTTTCCGGTTTATTAACTGTCAGAAACCTTTGGGGTTACTGCTCAATTTTCTTCTTCATCCTCATCATCTTCATCATCGCCCTTATCATCAGATTTTTCATCTGATGTGTCTTCTGACTTGTCATCGGAATTCTCCTCTGACTCCTTCTCATCTGATGATTCAGAACTACTCTCCGGTGCTCCGGTTGCAGCTCCGGGACCATCTTTTAACGAATCTTCTGCTGTTCCGTAACCCGAGTATTTTCCTGTCCAATACAGGTAGAATACGTGGTGGCCGATTATCGTTCCCTTGATTCCGGGCACGATCGTTCTGAAGAACAGGCACTCACCTATGTTATTTGATCCGGCCATTGCCTGCTCAGCAGCCTTTGTACACTCCGAATTAGCTCCCTGCCCGAGAACGATTGCAAATCGTCCGGAGGAAACCGGTTCAAACTGACCTGACTGGTATATTACACCGGTAATGGTATTAGGAAATGCTCCGGACATTACACGGTTCATTACGACCGCACCTACCGCGATCTTTCCTGCCCAAGGCTCTCCACCGGCTTCGCATTGGATAAGCGCTGCCAGCATCTCTTTTTCTCCCTTCCCTATAGTTACTTCAGAAAGGCTTCTCTTCTTCATGGAAGCAGAGAGACGCGCCAGTTCTTCTTCCTTTTTCAGCTGTTCTTTCAATGCACTGATGGTATTCTTAGCCGCTATGAGCTTTGCTTCATACGCAAGTGCTTCAGCTTCTGCCTCAGAGATCGCACCGGCATATGCCGTAATCGAGTTCTTTGTAGAGTCTACAAGTTTCTGCACCTTTGCCTGCTCAACCTTTGCATCTTCGTGCAGACTTTCAAGCTCTGCCTTATCTTCCTCCAGCTCGGCTTTTTTCTCTTTTGTATCCTCTACCAGCTTCTCATATTTATCCAGCATCTGCTCATCGTACTGATTTACCTTTGACACATATTCGGCACGGTTCAGAAATTCACTGAAATTTGTTGTCCTGAGAAATAGTTCCAGATAGTTTTCCTTACCTCTCTCATAGACAACACGGATTCTGGCTTTTATGTATTCATACTGGGCAGCCTGCTGTTCCTCGGCTGCCGCCAGAGCTTTTGTCGTTTCTTCTATCTCAGCTTCCTTATCAGCTTCCTGGCCCTCAATCTCAGCGATCTTGTCAGAAACAGAAGCAAGCTGGGTATTTAGGTCACTCAGATTATTCTGGAGACCCTGTTTTGTATCCTTCAGATCATCTATACGATCCGAAGTGTCATCGAGTTTCTTTTCTGTATCTTTTTTGTTCTGCTGCGCCTCTTTTAATTTTTCAGACGTAGACTTTGCCTGCACTGACAATGCAGAGCTCAAAGATCCAGCTCCCACTGCCGCACACAGCAAAAGCAGCATGCAGTTTTTCAGGAGTCGTTTTTTCATTATACGTTAAGATCCTCTATCGCGTTGATTCGTCTGATATGACGTTCGCCTTCAGAAAATTCGGTTGAAAGGAAAATATCTGTAATCGAGAATGCAAGACCAGGGCCTACCACATTTGCTCCGAGTGCAAGTACATTTGCATTATTATGGAGACGTGTCATCTTTGCCATAAGCTCATTTGTACAGATGGCAGCACGGATACCCGGAACTTTATTTGCAGCGATAGAAATGCCGATTCCTGTAGTACAGATAACGATTCCGCGGTCTGATTCCCCAGAAGCTACGGATTTAGCTACTGCATGACCATATACAGGATAATCACAGGATTCCTTGTCATGACATCCGAAATCCTTTACCTCATAGCCTTCTTCCTTCAGGTGCTCAATGACCTGCATCTTCAGATCATATCCACCATGATCACATCCTATTGCGATTTTCATTTTTATATCCTCCAACTTTTTTCATATGTGTAAAGCATGTGACTTCATGCATAAACAACCTTTATCATCATATAGATCAACACTCTATGATCTTATGTCCTGCTGCCCTTATGAGCCTGTTCATTATAGCCATTCCCATGACGGGAGTATTAAATTCCTCTGTATAAATAGTCGAGACACCCAGATCATCCATGTCTCTAAGTACACGGAACAGATTATGCGCTATAGTCTCCTCTTTATCACGTGTTCCCACTGTCTCAACAATATCACATTTATATCGATCGCGTGTCTCATCTGTCGCGATAACAGCCGTTTTTTCTCCCCTGACTTCATGTTCACGGGCAAGAGAGTTTATCTTTTCCACGACTTTTTCCTGAGAACCTTTTACTATGAACAGCTCTCCCTTAGGGGCATAATGCTTATACTTCATGCCGGGAGCCTTTGGATGTGCATCAGGACTTAATACACCTCCTATTGACGGATCTACGTCAACCTTTCCCAACACCTCCGAAAGCATCTCCAGATTTATGTATCCGGGTCTAAGAAGACACGGTATATCACCTGTCAGATCGATTATCGTAGACTCAATACCGATCCCGACCTCTCCTCCATCTATTATAAGAGGTATCACGCCATTCATGTCTTCCATGACGTGCTCAGCTGTCGTGCAGCTCGGTCTTCCGGATCTGTTTGCACTCGGTGCTGCAATATATCCGCCCGATGCCAGGATAAATTCCCTTGAAATCTCATTTACAGGCATTCTTACAGCTACCGTATCAAGCCCTCCGGTAGTCTCAAGCGGAACCACGTCTGATTTACGAAATACCATGGTAAGTGGCCCGGGCCAAAACTTCTCTGCCAGCTTCCTTGCACTGTCAGGTATTTCGCTCACTATTCTTTCAAGAGCAGAAAGCTCAGCTATATGAACGATCAAAGGATTATCAGACGGCCTTCCCTTTGCCTCATAGATCTTTTTTGAGGATCCGGGATTAAGTGCATCTCCTGCGAGACCATATACAGTTTCTGTAGGCATGGCAACCAATCCGCCGTCCTTTATTATCTTTCCTGCTTTTTCCATCAGTGCGGCATCTCTTTCAGGATCGCCGTACGCTTTTATTATCTCTGTTTCCATTTCAAACTTCTCACTGACTATTTCCGGAAGCATACGCTTCTATACAATTCCATATATCAGAAGACTCAAGTCCCAATTTCCAAAATGCAGCTCCTGCGATATTATTTGCATCCATCACAGAAAACTTTTCTTTTATTGACTCTTCATCCTCAAGCCATACCCTGTAAGTGGTGTTTCCTGATGTTCCCTCTGCATAATTTGCACCTGAAACATCATCCCAAGCGGTTGTCATTCCATGATTTGACACAAAGGACGCTGCCTCATTCATGCCAACTGCAGAAGAATTCTTTACTGTTCCATTTTCTTCTTCCCATATCCTCGTATAGAAAGGAACACCATTTATGATCTTTGACGGATTCACATCTAACATCGTCTGCTCGATGCCATCGCGCACAAAATCAATAGATGCTACCGGTCCAGCCTCATCTGAGCCAGCTGTATGTTCATCATATCCCATTATAACAACATAGTCACATACAACGCCCTGAACCTCTCTGTGATACAGCATTGAATATGCCTTAGGAACATAGTTATCTACAGATACCACAAGCCCCTGTGCATGAGCTGCGATGTAAAGTTCCTTTACAAACTGAGCAAAGTGAAGTCCGGTTTCTCCGGATAATTCCTCAAAATCTACATTGATACCGTCTGCACCCGAAGCAGCCACACTGGAAACCAGCGTGCTGATAAGTTTCTGTCTCTTGGATGTATATGACAGGACTTCAAATGAACCCTCTGTTGCACTGAATCCTGAGACATTGAAATTATCAACGACTGCCCAAACTCTAACCCCTGCGTTATGCGCTTTAGTAACATAATCCGCAGATGATAAATCAGAAAGATTTCCCTCTGTATCTGTAATGGAATACCATGTCGGACTTATCACATTCATCGATCTGTCGGACGTAAGCATACTGTCTATTGTCGTATTTGCATCTTTATTTGTAACCTGATGCCATCCAAGTATTATTTTTCCACCATAGGAAATATTGTCATAATTGAGATCTGCAACTGTATTGTCTGCCGTTTCTTCACTCTCACTAAATGAAGCAAGGCGCTTATTTCTGATATATCCAATATATCCGTCAGAAGTTTCAACTGTGCTCCAAAGATTATTAGAACTAATGATGCGTACCTTATCACCTTTTTTAGCTTTGGTGATCACTTCGCTCTTCTTTGAATCTGATACACGGACCGCACTGCTCTTTGTAACATCTGCAGTCGTAACTGTCCCAAATTCTGTTCTTATAACGATCCTCGACGGATCTTCCATAAGTTCACTTACGGTAAGTGATGTATATTCTTTTACCAGATCCAGTGCGATATATGTTTTTCCATCCTGTTTCAGGAGGTTTGTATCTCCTTCGGCCCACTGCCTTGTTTCTGAAGGTGTGGAATACAGCAAAAGCCCTTCATTTGAATCGTAATAAAACCATGAATTTAGATTTTCTAACACAAATTCCAACGGAAGATATATCTTTCCATTAGAAAGAACCGCTGTATCTTCTATATAATTATTGTTTAACAGTATACCGACCTGTTTTTCATCTGTTATCCCAAATAAGGCATTTCGATCTGCTTCCTCATTGGACGAACCTATATCATCCAACGCTCCGCCCTTAATAGCACCTATGATGATCCCTGCTATGATAAGAATTATTAAAACGGGGATAAGCAGTACAATGATCCTTCCCTTTCTATGACCATCGTGTCCGGATCTGCGGTGTCTTCTGTGTCCACGCTTCCTGTTCTCAACCCGGCGTCGAACAGTCTCAATGTCCTCATGCTCTATTTCGTTAAGGCTGCCATCGTTAAGCTTCATAAATCACTAAAAACAGAATTTTTAACCCAGTATAAATTCTGTACCTTTCATAACCTATTTTGATGATATTGCTACGCATACCCCTTAACCCCACAGTCTAAATATTATAACATATATAAATAGATAAAGAAAAAAAGAAACGGCCGAAGAAACCTGCAGTTTTTAAGCTTTTGGGGCGCCTTTCGAAATGCTGCATACGATTCTCCGACCGTTTCTTAATATTCACTTAAATTTTACACATATCTGACCATATCATAGCGGATTTCTCTGAGACAGCCTGCGTTATCATGAACGAAGTCTGCCATAAAAGCTCCGCTCATATTCATCACCGCTTCTGCTGCCTGTATCGGCGATACTCGCTCTCCCATTAAAAAAAGAGAAATACCACGATCAACGAAACTCTCAAGCCATTCGATCAGATTTTCAATATCATTAAATTTATACATTTTTCTACCCTGCGTTAAAAATCTGCATGACCTTAAGGAACTGTGATATACCCTGCCAGAATCATACAGACGATCCATAAGTCTCCTGAACCACTTTGGTTCCATGAGCCGACACTATAGTCTCCGTCCGCAAAAACACACTGCATAACTTTGTTTTTTCGTTCTAAAATAAAAATAGCTTTGGGATTCTATCACCGAGAGGTGATCTGAAAAATTATCTGTGCTGAAGGTCTACAGAACGCTGACCATACAGCCGACAGATAATAAAAGGTCTTTTTGATCAAAGACCTGAATGTCTGAAAATGCAGTGCAGCGAAAGCCTCCTTTCTTACGGAGCGTTGTCTCGCTGACTCACGAATTGATATTATACGTACAGCCCTTATCTAATGCAAGTTCATAATTTCGTGCAATTTATGTATAAAGTATACATTACATTTTTTTATATACCGCCGATAAAAAAGATATAAGGGAGATATTCTCCTGTCATTATTAAATTTTAAAGAACATATGATTATCTTGCTTGACTTGATTCTCGGAAAAGTATATAAAGAATGTTAATCTGAAAATCATTAGTGAGGGTAGACAACTAACGACCCTCGTTTATCGGTCGTCAGATATATAACAGAAAGGACGTGGTGAGCTCATGAAGATTGAAAAAGTTAATGACCATCAGATCCGCTGCACCCTTACAAAGGCAGATCTCGCAGAACGCGAGCTTAAAATAAGTGAACTTGCTTATGGAACAGATAAAGCCAAGAGTCTTTTCCGCGATATGATCCAGCAGGCCTCATATCAGTTTGGATTTGAAGCAGAGGACATCCCTCTTATGATCGAGGCTATTCCTCTTTCCAGTGAAGCAATTGTTCTCATTATTACAAAGGTAGAGGATCCGGAGGAACTTGATACACGTTTTTCCAAATTTGCTCCTTCTCTTCGTGGTGACGAAGCAGTAGCAGCAGCTGAGGTTCATTCCGGTGCAGACGATGTCCTCGATCTCTTCAGGAAGATCAAGGAGGGCACGGACGCAGGAAATGATAAGACTGCTTCTAATAAGAACAGTAACGGCAATACGATCCCTCAGACTTTCGGAAATGCTGTTACCGCAAAACCTGTGCAGAAAAAGGCTGATGAAGTCCAGATAACAGTTCCTGTAGAAATTACAAAACTTTATTCCTTCAACGATCTTGAGGGAGTTACACAACTCGGACATATCCTCAATGGATATTACGATGGCGAAAACACTCTTTACCGAGATCCTGTTGATCATCGTTATTACCTGATCGCGAAAAAATCGTCTCATACTCCGGAGCAGTTCAATAAGATCTGCAATATTATTACAGAGTATGCAGGTCCAGAAAAATTTACTCCTTCAGTGCAGGCATGGTACGAGGAGCATGGTGAACTGATAATCCGCGACGACGCATTGCAGTCACTTGCAAAAATCTGATAATGATGCAAGGCGACCACTCTGGCGCTTATGCGTTAATAATGCAAAAACCCGCTGGCAAATGTCAGCGGGTTTTTAGCGTTTTTATTCGAATTAGTTCGCAATTACTGTTCATCCGGCATAGCATTCATCTGCTGAACCAGATCATCTGCATCGATACCATGAACCATAGCAGCTTCCTCAACTGTCTCACCCTGTGAAGCCGGGCATCCAAGACAGTGCATTCCGATTTCCATGAGAAGCGGTACTGCTGACGGCTTAATTCTTAAAACATCTCCAATAGTAGTGTCCTTTGTTACAACACCCATTATTAGTCCTCCTTATTTATAGCAGGTTTATATTTAACTATTTTGTCGTATGGAAACTGTTCTGAATAGTTGCGTCATATTTTTTGACAATAGTTTATGCTATTTTACACTTTGAACTTTTTTCTGACAAGTATCCCTCGTTACAATGAAGATTAAAATTTTATAACCTTATAAGTCAATAAGAGCAAAGATTAAATAAAATCCCGATTTTTCCCGTGAATGTTTTAACAATTAGCACAGCACAACATTCTTGAATTGCTGATGTGAATATATTACAATACGATATATGACTTAAGAGTCTGAATAGGTAATAATGGCTATAATCTATTAAGGAGGAATTTTAAAATGGCTCATGTAATTGATGATACTTGTGTAAACTGTGGTGCTTGTGCATCTACTTGCCCGGTTGGCGCTATCGCTGAGGGTGATGGAAAGTACGAAGTTGACGCTGCTACTTGCATCGATTGCGGTGCATGCGAGGGTGGATGCCCTACAGGCGCTATCAAGGCTGAGTAATTATCAACCTTTATACATTAAGTACTTAAAAAGAGCAGTTCCCACGGGAACTGCTCTTTTTTTACTTATAAGAGAATCCGGCAGATGCCGGATTCTTTTGCTGCTTCATAGATTTATTCGTACTTCTTCATAGAAACATCGATCAGAAGCTCGCAAAGATCTTCGAAATTCATGCCTTCTGCTGCTGCTTCCTGAGGAACGAGGCTTGTGGGCGTCATTCCGGGAAGCGTATTTGCTTCGAGGCAGTAGATTCCGCCATTATCATCCATACGGAAGTCCATTCTGGCATAGCTCTCCATACCGAGTGCGTTATATACATCTACCGCGCACTGCTGCATCTCAGCAGTCTTTTCAGGAGAAATATTTGCCGGACAAAATTCCTCGGTGCTTCCTGCCTGATACTTATTCTTGTAATCATAGAAACCAACCTTCGGAACGATCTCGATTATAGGATAAGCACGACCATCAATAACACCTACAGAAAACTCACGTCCGGGAATATATTCCTCGATAAGAACATCGTCATTGTACTCAAATGCCTTGTGTAGACTCTTTCTGTACTCTTCCTCTGTCTTAGGGATATAAACACCTACGGATGAACCTCCGGAACAGATCTTAACCACACAAGGAAGCGCAAACGGGATCTCCTCATTTTCAGAGCCCTTCTTTACAAGCGTCCACTTGGGATTAGGAATACCATTTACCTCAAAGAGAGCCTTTGTATAGAACTTATCCATGGCAAGCGCAGAACTGAGATATCCGGTACCTGTATATTTGATCCCGAGAAGATCAAAAGCAGCCTGAACCTTTCCGTTCTCACCATCACCACCATGCAAAGCAAGGAATACAATGTCCGAATGCTGACAGATTTCTATTACATGAGGTCCGAAATAGCTATCTGACTGATCAGGTCTCTGTTCCTTGATCTTTTCAAGATCAGGATCTGTATCTGTAATCTCCTTTATGTCAGCCGCCCAGTCTCTGTCTGCCTCAAAAAGCAGATCCGTCTCATTTGCGTCCATTCCGTTGTAACCATAGAATACATCCAGAAGGATAACCTGATGTCCCTTCTTTTTAAGTGCCTTATATACCATGGAACCTGTTACAAATGATACATCTCTTTCTGTCGACGTTCCGCCGGCAAGTACTACTATCTTCATGATTTCCTTTCTGCGTCCGGATAAAGGACAATACTTCTCTATTTCTGTCGAATAAACTTTTTTCTGAAATTAATGATCATATAGATCACCAAACCTGCAAGTGTCACTGCGGAAAGGATGTCCGCCATATGCTGAAGCGCTGTTCCTGCATAATAAACATGTACACTTGTTGCTCCATCAGGGTAAACCCTGACACGACCGTTCTTACCTGTTCCATCAACCTTTAGCTGATCTCCATTTTCATCAGTAGCTGCGTAGCCAAGATAAAAAGTAAACGGAACATCAACATATTTCTCTGTACCGCTGAGATCAACGACAGTTAGTGTGTTTCTGTCACGGGTAACAGACAGCGTATTGCTATCAGTATACGCTTCTCCTACATGCTTGCCAATACTGTCTCTTACTTCAACAGTATCCGGAAGCCATTCTCCTGCGATAACCGTCTCTGTAAACGGCTCGTAGTCATAGTAATCTCCTGAATAGGAATAGTACTCTATTTCTGTCCTTCCGATGACATTAACCGCCGAAACTACCATGATGCCAAGCACCAACATCAGCGCAATGCCATAATACCTTGAGTTATTTATTTCTTTCCGCTCTTCCGAAGCCTCTTTCACATACTTCCAGCAATAGATCGCGCCGCTCACTGACAACAATGCCGTAGCCATGATAAAGAGACGCCACGGAAACTGAATTGACTTAAGTATATTTGCGAATCTCTTCCATGGAAAGAAACGAGTCGTACAAAGAACAGCTCCTATACCCGCAACTGTGCAGGCATCTGCAAATCTTATCAGCTTTTCTTTATGAGATATAAAGAAAGCAGGCAACAGAAATATAAACGGTGCTATACCGATCCCAGGCCATGCATCTGCAAAAACATCCTTAAAAAGAAGTGCTTCAAATGCTACGTCAAACTCCGACTTCGTATACTTAAATACTGTAGACTGCATCTGCTCGATCATCGGAAGCCAGTAAAAAGATGTAATCACCATGCAAATAACAGCAGTTATTACAAGTTTTATTAAAATTTCAGGTTTACGCATGATACGCGGCAGAGCAAAGATAAATGCAACAACACAAAGTACCAGACAAAAAACTGTTGATAATGTATGACAAAGCAGAACTCCCGCCATACCTATCCCGAGAAGCCATGGCTTCTTAAACTCCCTAAGTGCCAGATCGTGCAGACCTGCGATAACTAACGGAATAAAAATAAATGCCGTAATTTCTCCTACTGCACAACGAACATATACATCATCCAGATGATACTGGGTAAGTATATATATCACCGCTGCGATCATCGCCGGAAGCTGATCATTTGTGATCTCTTTCACGGAAAAATAGCATGTAAAAAAGCTCGCTGCGATACACAGTGCTATAAAAATATGAAATGTAGAATTGATCTCAAAGCCTGCTGCTCTCAGTAGCGCCGGGATATATAGTAAAAAGTCCGGATAAAACATTGAACTTGCATATCCTGCGCCGCCAAAAAACAGCATGTTCACTCGTAGAAACGGCAACCCATTCTGGATACCCACTTTGAGAGCTTCTATCCGTAACAGATGATATTGAATGTCATGTCCCTGTATGCAGTTCACTGTAAAAAGCGGAAGGCATGCAGTTATCATCGTAATGAAAAAAACAAGCAGAAACCGCCTCTTATTCAGCGACGGTTTCTTCATGAATTCTTTCAGATTCATTATTATTATCCTTTCCTTCTGAGAAGCAGGTGGATTTCCGATGCAAATTCACTCTTATCCACTACCATCTGGAGGTCATCCAGCATAGAAAGGAATTTCGGGGCAAAATAATCTTTAAGTGCGCTGTTCCCGTTCTGATCGAGGCTCACACAAAGCATACGGTAGAGATCCATCATATCGGAACCGAATTTCCAGCTGGCAGCTTCCTCAAAGCCCATTTCTTCTGCCATATATTTAAGAGATGAATCCGAGAAAAGATGTGTATGTGTGCCTCCTGCATGACGGTTATAGCACTTCTGGTGTGATGCCTCAAATACACAGCTCATCGAAAACATCGGTACAGAAAGGTAAACATACTTTACTTCCGGATTTTTTCTGATGCACTCAAGGATCTCATCAAGATTTATGATGTGCTCAAATACACCTATAAAAGAAAGAACATTGCACTTTGTTTCTGAAATGATCGGCGCGATGTTTTCGCTGTCTACCTGACGAAGGATCTCCTCACCAGCCATGGTATTTGCAAATTCCACCTGAGCCTTTGAAATCTCGATACCATTTGCATCCGCGCCAAGTTTTCTCATCGCACGTACAAAATATCCGCTTCCCGCTCCATCATCAAGGAGATGTACATCCTTAGCCTCGATACCGTCTTCCTTTAAGCTGTCCAGGAGAAACTGTGCCTTTGGAATATATATTGTATTGAGACGGTTCTCATACTTCTCCCGATCAGCTTCGGAATAGTTATTCTCGTAGCTGTCCTGTATATATACACGATTTGCAAAGTCATCCGTATCCTCAAACTCGCTGTTTAAGTGACCGCACTTCGGGCAGAGATAATAACCCATACGCTGACTTGTGTAGAGCTTCTCACCCTTTATAGGCTCATGGCAGATCTTGCACATGCTTCGCTTAGGTTGACATAATAATGAATCTGCCTGAAATGCCGACATCTCGAGCATCTTATCGTTATGCTCAAAGAAATCATTTTTTATCTTTACAATGTCTCCTACCGGCTTTCCGTATTTTCGGTTTTTCATGTATTACCATTTATCCTTTCTAGGATTCGTTTATGATTACTTAGTAACTGTTCAGAACCTTATAGGTTCTGACAATTAGATTACTTTTTCTTTTTTGCTGCATTCTTGCGGCTAAGTGCGGCGAGCTGCTGCTGCATTTTTTTCTGCTCACCTATCTTTGAACTCTTTTTCTTTCCAAGCTTTGACACGTGACTCACCTCGATTCCCCGATAGAACTATACAACGATTACCGGATAAAAACAATTTAGAACGGATTATAAAATCTGTTCCCGTCATAAAACGTATAAATAAGTGCTGCTATAGAAAAAACTACTGCACTGATGATCACTATCCAGTCATTTCTCATGAGCTTTCTCTGCGCATACCATGACCTCTTTTTCTTTTTTCCAAAGCCGCGAAGCTCCATTGCATTACTGACCACGTCTATTCTTTCCATTGTAGAAAAAAGAAGCGGAAAAATAATGCTGGAAGTCCTTATAAGTCTGTCTTTAAGGCTCGCTTTTCCAGACATCTCGATGCCGCGGGCTTCCTGCGCATTTCGTATCCTTATGAAATCGTCCTGTACATCCGGAATATACCGGAGCGCGATAGCAACCGAATAAGCAAAAGAATACGGCACTCCCACAAGATTAAGGGATGCTGCAAATTCGCTTGGGTCTGTCGTCACCAAAAAGATAAAGACCGCAGGGATCACTGTAAAGTATTTTATCATTACATTAAGCTCATAAAAAAGCTGCTCTTTTGTAAGATAAATGTCTCCGAAAAGCCTGATCATCTCCGTTCTGCTGCCGTAGATCCCGCATCCCTCATAAGGTGCAAATATAAAGATAAATACGAGGTTAAGTACCATAAAAAACAGAATCGTCTTAAATACTGTACTTACCTGTTTCCATTCCGTCCGTGATACAGCATATATCGAAGCTCCGATGAGGATCATGATAACCAGCACCATCGTATCATATGTAAGAGCGCTGGTAATGCACCAAAGCATTAAAAAGATAAGCTTTGTAACACCGCTGAGTCTGTGGATCCAGGTATCTTTCTCCTGGTATGAAATCATTCTGCTCATCTTCGTTCCTCTCTCTCCCACGCAATAAACCTGTCTACAAACTCATCTGCATCGGATATCCCGCATCTGAGAGCAAGATCATAGAGCGAAGTTTTCTTAAGGCAGGCCTTCTCAGCCGTACATTCATCAGTAAGCACACGTGCAGGAGTCTCATCTGTAAGAAGATGTCCTTCTGACAACACTATAGCGCGGTCTGTATACTCAAGCATAAGATGCATATCATGTGTTATCATAAGAATAGTCAGTCCATGCTTTTCATTAAGTTCCTTTAGAAACTCCATGATCTCGGTATAATGCCTAAAATCCTGTCCTGCCGTAGGCTCATCAAGTATCATGATCTCCGGCTTCATTACAAGTATGGAAGCGATAGTAACTCTCTTTTTCTGACCGAAAGACAACGCGCTTACAGGCCAGTTTCTAAACGGATAGAGTCCGCAGATTTTAAGGGTTTCATCAACCCTTTCCCTGATCTCTTCCTCGGGAACACCTCGTACAGCGAGTCCCAGGCCTACTTCATCGCGTATCATCGGTTTAGAGATCATCTGATTTGGACTCTGCATCACAAATCCGATCTTTTCACCTCTCTCTTTTACTGAAAGAGGTGTTATATCCCTGCCATTAAGCAGTATCTCACCGGAATCAGCCTCATTAAAGCCGCAGATCAACGAAGCACAGGTCGATTTCCCCGCACCGTTCTTTCCAACGATACTGAGCATCTCTCCCTTTCGGACCGAAAAACTTATGTCCTGCAGCACCGGCTGTCCCGGAACATAAGAAAAGTTTACATGGCGTAATTCCAATACAGGATCGCCAAGACTCTTTTCTGCCTTTGGCGGCGCCGCCTTAAACCACTTTCTGACTCCATCAGAATAGGGTTCCAGATTCATAGATTCAACATGCTGGGGACGATCATTCGGTGCCACAGTCTGACCTGTATGACGGATCGCAGAAAGATATAAAGGCTCACGTATTCCCTGTTCTCCAAGCACATTTCCGCATAGAAGATCATCAGGCTTTTCATCTGCAATGATCGTTCCATCATTTACAACGATTATGCGGTCAACGTCTTTATACAACACATCCTCAAGCCTGTGCTCAATGATCAGAACCGTAATGTCCTTGTTCTTTGTAATTTGATCAATTAGTTCGATGGTCTTTTTTCCCGTCGCCGGATCAAGATTTGCAAGAGGCTCGTCAAAAAGCAGTATGTCAACGTCATCAACTAACACGCCGCCCATGGACACACGCTGTTTCTGCCCACCTGAAAGTGCCTCCGGTGAACGACGTAAAAATCTCGTCATATCAACTACTTCTGCAGCTTCCATGACTTTTTTCTTCATTTCTTCCTGCGGAACGTTGTCATTTTCAAGTGCAAATGCGAGATCCTCTGCTACGGTGAGACCTATGAACTGTCCGTTCGTATCCTGCAGTACGGTCCCGACCTTTTTGGACATGCCAAAAACCCCCTCTTTTTCCGGATTTAACCCGGCTACATTCAGGCTTCCGCCGGTTTTTCCCGGATACGAACATGGGATAAGCGCATTTATGCAATGCGCCAGCGTCGACTTTCCCGAACCTGACGGGCCTGCTATGAGGATCTTTTCTCCGTGCATTATCCTTAAATTTATGTCATGTAAAGTGGGTTCTGTCTGAGATTTATATTGAAATGAAAAATCTTTGAACTCGATGATAGGCTCCATTACTACCTGCCTTATTAAACACATTAATGGCGGGCAGCAGTAGCCGTCCGCCATTACTTTATTTCTTTTTCTGAATGTTCATCTGAAATATATCAGCTGTACTCAGTCTTCTTTCTTGAGTCCCTGTGAATTTCCTGATGCTTTTGAGTATCCTACGAGCACGAGAGTTCCGAGGACACCTATTACAATGATATTTCCTACAAATGCTACAACGCCCTGGCTAAATACCTTTTTTGCAGGCTCTGCATAAACAACGATATCAAGTATCGGAGCTGCTACGATCCATGCGATGGCATTAGCTGCGATCTGAACTATATTAAATAGAATGATGTTCGGAGCAGTTATAAAGCCGCCTTCCTGAACTGCAAACTTTTTCGCAAAGCATCCTACAAGAATACCTGTAACTGCCTCCGGAAATACCCAGCTCCACCATACGGATCCGTAAAATATCGCGTCTCCGAGAGCGTGTCCCAAAAGACCTACCACTGCACCGACTATCGGTCCGAATATAGCTGAAAAGAATGCAAGTACTGCCATTCTGGGCTGCAGATATGTATTAGGGATTCCGCACGGGATCTGAACTGTTGTTAACACAACAAAAAGTGCTGTACCGATTCCCATGGCAACGACTTCTCTGATACCAAACTTTTTAATCTCCATTTTTCCTCCTCGTCAATCCATGTCTGACGAAATGCTGTCCGATGTCCGCTTTTTTGTAACGGCACCTATCCAAATCTTAAGATTTTAAGTATATCAATCGGATTATAGCAGATTCTCAGAAAAATGCCAAAAATACCAGTGATTTTTGTACTTTTTTATCCTCTTTCAAGTATACCCCGGATCTGGCGCTTGATCTTAAGGAATTCCTCACTAAGTCCAAAATCCTTATTTCTTGGCCGCTTTTTATTTACTACTATCTCATCCCTGATCCTTCCGGGAGATCCGGTCATTATATATATCCTGTCAGAAAGCACTATCGCTTCATCGATATCATGCGTTATAAAAATAGTTGAGAGCTCGATCTTTCGCATAACATTGAGATACCATTCATGCATGGCTTCCTTAGTGATCTGATCCAATGCGCTAAAAGGTTCATCAAGAAGTGCTACTCCACCGTCTGCGGAGAGGTAAGTTCTAAGGAGCGCCGCTCTCTGTTTCATCCCTCCCGACAACTGAGAAGGATACTGCATCTCTGTCCCTGACAGGCCAAAATATTCAAAATACTCCCCAGCATTTTTTCGGGCATCTGCCTTTTTCTTTCCCTTAAGGACGAGGGGCAGAGATACATTATCTATGACCTTTTTATGCGGAAGCAGCAGATCCTTTTGAAGCATGTAACTTATCTTCCCTGGAATACCCGTTATGTTTTCTCCGTTTAGAACTATCTGTCCTTTCTCAGGCGATACAAGACCTGAGATACACTGAAATAACGTGGTTTTTCCGGAGCCGCTGAGTCCCAGTACTGATACAATCTCACCTTTATTGAGCTCTATGGAAATGTCATCAATTATAGTTTTGTTGTCATATATCTTAGTTACATGTTCTGCCGTAAGAAGGCTCATTCTGCTGCTCCGTCTGTATTTTTCAGATAATCGTTGGTATAACCCTTGCCTCTCAGATCATGTGCAGTGAGCTTGTTTTCATAAAGCCATCCGTAAAATCCATCCCATCTCACAGGATCGATGATACCCCAGGAATCTGCATCCGCGATATACTGACCAGAAATGTAATCCTGGCTCGCGTATACCAGATCTTTAGAACCTGTAAGAGACTGTGTATCGTCTCCGGCTATCAGTATATCCGCCGCATCCTTAGGGTTCTTTGCAGCATACTCATAGCCCCTTGCAGTTGCGCTCATAAACGCATGAGCCGCATCCGGATCTGCCTGTAAAAACGCATCATTTGCAATAATAACAGGCGTATAATAATCAAGTTCCGGGCTGATATCTGAGAACATCCATGTATTTACCGGAACTTCTTCTATATCCGCATTTATTCCACCCCAGCCATAAAAAACCCAAAGGGCATCTGTCTGGTGTGCCGCAAGTCCTGCCGGCTCATCTGTGATGTCATTAGGAATCTGTTTTACCTTTGAAAAATCTCCGCCATCTTCTTTCATTACATAGTCAAGCATGGCAAGTTCAACAGGTGATTCCCAAGTGGAATAGGTCTTTCCTTCGAGAGCCTTGGGACTCGTGATATTATCCTCTTTTCTGGACATGATACATGATGTATTGTGCTGAAGTACAGCGGCTACAGCTGTTATGCCAAGCGGCTCATCCAGATCAAGTGCCGCTGCCATGGTGTCCTGTGCCTGAATCGCAAACTGTGCCTGACCTGCTGCGCACATCTGCGTTGATCCATCTTCCGGCGGCTGAACTATGCTTACATCAAGTCCTGCCTCTTCATAATATCCAAGCGCCTTTGCAGCATAGATTCCTGTATGGTTTGTATTAGGTGTCCAGTCGAGACAAAAAGTGATCTTCTTTAATTCACCGTTTGTTTCTCCTGCAGTACTTCCTGCATTTTCTGATCCGGCTTCGGTATTTGCAGCACTTCCTGCATTTTCCGCACCCGATGCGGTTGTTCCTGCTGCAGATGACGCGCCGCACGCTGTAAGTAGAGAAACCGCTGTAAATGCAGTTATAACAGTTGTTATTATCTTTTTCATAATCTTCCTCTCATTTCCTTGTCCACGGCATCACTGCTCTCGCTATCAGCTTTACGCACAGCATTAAAAGCAGACTTATCACTACGATAAATATGATCACCGCAAACATCCTGTCAAAAGCATATGCTTTGCGGACTCTCGTCATATATACACCAAGTCCCTCAAAGCCCCCGAGCCACTCTGATACGACTGCTCCTACTACTGCATAGGATGCAGATATCTTGAGTCCCGAGAAGAATCCCGGCAGAGCCATAGGAAAAAGTACATGTATAAATACCGCTCTCTTTCCTGCCCCCATAGAGCGCATCATATCGATATAATCAGGATCAACACTCCTGTAACCATCAAGCGTTCCAACTGCTATCGGGAAAAATGTAGTCAATACCACGAGTGCTATCTTGGGCGCCATTCCAAACCCCATCCACAGTACCAGTATCGGCGCAATGGCAATCGTCGGTATCGTCTGAGTGATCACCATTAACGGATAAAGTGCCTTATCCAAGACAGGGATATGTATCATCGCCGTTGCCGTAACCACCGCCAGAATAATTCCTATCAATAACCCGTAAAACGCTTCCTGCAGCGTTACGATAGCATGTGTGATTATTACTGAGAACTGTGTCACAAGTGCTGTTACCACGGACACCGGCGTCGGCATCATATATGAAGGCACTATCCCAAAACCGGTGATCACCTGCCATAGCATAAGAAGCAGCATAAGCGCCGCTGCCGCCGGCAGTTTATTCGTGATATTTTGAAATCTTCCGGTCAATTGTCAGCACTTCTCCTTCCGGTCTGTAAGAAATCTTTACATATGAACTTACTGATACGCATCCTGCCTTGATAGCGATCTTCTGACAGTTCTTTACAATCTCCATAAGGGTATCGTAATCGCCTTCAATAGAAGTCTCGCAGGGACCTACATAGTAATTAAGGCCGGTCGATGCGATATACGCGATGACCTCATCTACTATGCGGCATACTTCGTCATCGTTATCTGCCTTGGGTAATACCTGAATTGCTACACTTGCTTCCATTTTCTCTCCTTTTCTTTCCGCGCGTTGCATCATATACGCAGAGTGCATTTGTACAGCAGTGACGTTACAGGGGGGACTATTTGACTTGTTGGCCTTTGCCGGCATAGGATTTGATCTTTACAGGATTTCCATCAGAATTTCCTATAAGATAAAAAAGAAAACCCGACATAGAAAAATTTCCATGTCGGGAGTTTCTGATCTCCAAAGATATGACTATATATAACTCTTCCTTCAGCGGCATTATCCGACAGGTTCAAAGGGTCGAAGGCTCAAACCTTCCTCTCAGCGCGATCGCTCCCCCGGTATGATATTTTAATGTTCAAAAAACCGAACATCATCATATTAGTCGTTATTACACGCAAAATCAAGGTGCAGACATATTTTTTACATTAAAGTTGTATGATAATAATTCCGTTGAATCCTTGTGTGGAAAATGTTATATTGAATATAGAAAAAGCACCCACTCCAAAGTGGATGCCTCAGTCGATGTTTTAACTCACATTACGTGAGCCGCCTCTTCTGTTGGCCGACAGGAGAGGCATTTTTATTTACGTTACCTCCCTTCCTGATCTGATGTCAGTAGAGAGGCAGCCACCCTGTCATGGATACTTTTCCTGCGCTTACGCGCAATTATTAGCTTATCATTTGATTGCTATTTTCTCAAGTGAGAATTACGATCAACAGCATGGTATTGTAGCAATTTATAATACAAATTCTTGTCCCATGCTGTTAATTATTTATCGTAATATATCAGATTTTCACTTCCGTGTATTCCGGCACTTCGGCATTTCTTATTTCGTCGGTGACACCTATGGATTCCATCTTTTCTTTTTCCATCTTATTCATCTCATCCATGGAGATAAAACTGATATCTTTGAAACTGTCCATGATATCCTTATACTTGCTGTCTGTATAGAGGTTCGGAACGTCCACTTCCTCATATGTGTTGCTGTCATAGACGTTGTAGGAATAATACTCATTCTGCGGATTTGCAGCGTCATATTGATCGAGCCTCAGCGTGTAAACTGCCAGCATATTATCTAAGCCTTCTGCATCAAAATCATCATGGTCTCTGAGCATACCGAAAGCGTTTATATCATACTCCTCTTCTTCGTAAAAGCCATACATATACTTTCCGTCAGCATTGATATAAGCTTCATCATAACCGTGATTTGATGCACTGTTACTTCCGCCTCCGGAGATAAATCCATACTTATTGATAGTTGTCTCACTTCGTGACCACTGAGAAAACGCATATACAAGCTCCGGCTTTCCGTCGAGTTCTTTAATAATAAAGGTCATAGTGCTTTCTGTCGGATCAGCAAAAGGACCTACCATTTCTAGGGCAAGTTCTTTTACTCCATCATTCCCGCAATCAATATATGCGTACGAAATGGAATTAACTTCTCCCTCGTATAAATAGTTATCCTCCGAATTAAAGATTTCATTGAGTTTGTCACGAAACTCTGCAAGAGTATAGTCCTTACCTGAATCTATGATGTCCTTAAGGATCTCGTCTTCGTTGGAAATATACTCCTCATTGCTCTTAAATACATTTCTACCGTAATAATCAAAGCTAAGCTTCCCCTCACCAGAAATAAACGCCTCAAGAGAATCTGCATCAGACTGCTCGGAATCCTCTGTCTCAGAGCTTACGGTTTCAGCACTCTCTGTCATGATCTCTTCTGCTGATTCTGTCGAAGCTTCTACGCTCTCAGCATCAACCTGCTCTTCCTCTGTAGCTGCTTCCTCTGACGCTTCTTTAAGCCCAATATTACTGCATCCGACGATCAGCGTACAAACACCTATGATCGCTATTATTCTTTTAATCAAACCCGCTTTTCCTCCATAAAAATATTAATATTTGGCCATAAATGCGTATTTGACCCAATATCCGCTTATTATAAATCATCTGATCACACATAACAATTTTTTGCCCTATCTCAGTCTTGCGGATCATAGAATTAATCACGATAATAATGTTGAAGTCATTACTCAGCTGTTTAGGTTTTCTTGCAATTATCGGGGGTAATTATGGAACGAGAGATTTCGATAAGCGATATTAAGGGGATTTGTATAGGACAGGCAGAAAACAGCAGTGCCGGTACAGGTTGTACTGTCCTGATAAGTAAGAATGGCATGCGTGCCGGACTGGATGTGCGAGGCGGTGGTCCTGCATCCAGAGATAGTCAGCTCCTAAATCCTCTGACCGCTGCACAATTTGTCCATGCGATCCTGCTTGCAGGCGGCAGTGCTTTTGGACTTGGTGCAGCAAACGGAGTCATGGAATATCTGGAAGAGCATGATATTGGTTTTGATGTAGGTGTTACAAAAGTTCCTCTTGTGGTTCAGTCGGATATATTTGACCTGACAGTGGGTGATAAATCTGTGCGACCTGACCGTGCAATGGGTTACGAGGCTGCCAAAAACGCCATGGAAGCCCCTAATTATAAAGACGGAAACTTTGGTGCAGGATGCGGCGCGACCGTAGGTAAACTCGGTGGCATGGACACCTGTATGAAGTCCGGAATCGGAAGCTATGCTATTCAGATTGATTCTCTGCAGATCGGTGCCATAGTCGCAGTCAATGCTCTCGGAGATATATACGATCACAAAACGGGACAAAAAATTGCCGGTCTTTTAACTCCGGACAAGTCAGCATTTCGCGATAGCGTTTCTCTCATGAAAGAAAGTATCGCTGTTCATGAAAACAGATTTGCAGAAAACACGACTATCGGAGCCATCATCACTAACGCTGCTTTCGATAAATCACAGCTTTGCAAGATCGCAGGCATGACACACAATGGATATGCACGGTCTATCAGACCTGTTCACACTTCTGCAGATGGAGACAGTATCTATGCGCTCTCTGTTGGTGATGTCAGCGCTGATATGGATCTCGTCGGCACTCTCGCTGCAGAAGTCATGAGCGAAGCAATAACACGTGCAATTACATCTGCTGAAACCGCATATGGATTTACCTCAGCCGCGGATTTCAATAAATGAACCTCATGGGGAACCTCATGGGGAACCTCATGGTTTAAAAGAAAAAGCGTCTTCATCCTGAGCGTTCTATGGATTATAGATACATTTGTCAAGAAGTTCCATTTGATTACCTGAATTCTGAATGCACCGAATATCATATGTCATTGCGCATAGTCCGAATTGAAATATCAGAAAACACCTATGAAAATCTTATAACCAACCTGCCTGATGTTGAGTTTGATATCGAAGAGCTAAAAGAACTCTATCATAAGCGTTGGGATCAGGAAACTGCGTACAGGGATCTAAAATATCCTTTATGTTTAAAGGCTTTTCACAGCAAGAAATACAATTACATTGTTCAAGAAGTATATGCCAGAGCAATTATGTTTAATTACTGCTCAGAAATAGCAACACATGC
>JNJK01000015.1 GCA_000701625.1 Lachnospiraceae bacterium MC2017 | reverse complement strand
TTCCTGATCGTTTGTTCTGGGCTTCATCAATGACGGAAATAGATGAACTTGAGGGACTTACAGGTTTGGAAAGTATCGGAAAATGCGCTTTCCAAAGCTGTACAAAACTTCAGAAAGTCGAAATTCCGGATACAGTAACTTCAATCGGAGAAAATGTTTTTAATGGTTGTTCTTCTTTGGAGAATGTAAAGATATACAAGCGATGTTCATCAATAGCACAAAATGCATTTAATGGTTGCGAAAATCTTACATTAACATGCAGCAAGGGCTCATATCCTCACAGATTTGCAAGACTTAATAATCTTAATAATAGTAATAAAAAAATTACGATAGATCATACGGGAATGCCCGATTGTAGTAAAGAACTATTCGATGTGACGACGGATGGGTATTCGTTATTGAATCACCAGACTATTTTTAAGTATCCGTTAGATTATAGTATTCCGTTAGAGAGATATAAAAATGTATATGGTTTTGATTGGGGATGGGCTCATGAACCTGAAAAATGGGGCGGTAACTGCTTTGGATTATCAATAACATCACTTCTGTTTGATAATGGAAATATGGATTCTTCAGACTATATCGGAAGTGGTCATGATATAAATTCAGGAGATTTTGCGGTAGTAGAAACTAGTAATGATAGTAATCATGAAAATTTCGGTAAATCTATAAAGTGGGTTACAAGTCCAGACAATAAAATCGTTAAGCTTATAGAAGAATACCAAGTAATGCAGGATTCTTGTGAGTATGAAAAGATACGTGATAAAAGCTCGGTTTCCGCAGATAAGTATCCGGAGTATTTTAAAGAGATAATAGATAAATTAAACAGCAACTCAGAAAAAAAGTTTTATTCGGTATCATTTAGATGGGATGATCCTAAAGACGGTAATGTAGGTCATAGAGTTGTAGTGGATTCATGCCGATATCCCGAAAAAATTGATAATAATGGAACGTATAGAATATACCTTTATGACTGTAATCATCCATATTTTGGAGATGACAGTAAGCAGTATAACCCTATTGATTTATATAAATCTTATGATAGTTGTTATGTGGATTTAAATGTCAATACCGGTGAATGGACAGCGAAAAAAATAGGTGTTAGTTCCGATGGGAAAGAAGTAGAACTGGGTTCAGAATGTAATAATAACGGTACCATAAGATTTGAGGGTATCAACGATGTAGCAACTATTAAATGGGGATTTCTAAATCGTCTGCATTATTCAAATCTTGGTTCAGACGGCGTCAGAGCCATATATGATTCCAATAACGTTACTGTAAAGAACTCAGCAGGTGATGCAGTTTATACTGTTACTGATGGTTATACAAATATTGTGGATACAGAAAATGTAAAGGAATATCTGTCTGACGGAATCCTGGCTGACGGAAGCGGAAGTAGCATCAGGCACGGCAAGGTTGTTGTGCCTGATAATGGATATTCGTATAGCTTTACGGACGGAAACATATTGCTGGCGCAGGATGGTGACTGTGCTGCTGTGGCATCGGATGGAGGCAACATGGTTACGGCAGAGCTTACTTCACCGACAGCGCTGCAGTTGTCTGCGGATGGCAGGAGTGAAGTGACAGTTATGCTATCAGATATCACAGAAGCGGAAGAAAATTCCGGGGAAGCGGATGATTATCTTTTGGTATCCATGAATATGATAGTAGATACAAATGCTGCTAAAGTCGCACTTAGTGGAAACAGACTGACAATAGATAGTCCTGTGGAGCAGAGGTTTACTATACATATAGAGAGCCCTGACGGCGAGGCGGATTTAAGGAATGTTACAAGCGACATACTTAAGGAAACAGATCTCAGAAAAGCAGCAGAAGAAGGTATTGACCACGACTATGGTAATGATAAGCCGGCAGAAGAAGTGATTCCGGTCATCGAAACAAAGACTTCCGATACATTCACAGTAGGCAGTGATACATATACTGTAAGCTGGAACAAATATGTTGGTTATGACGGAAGAAAGCACTTTGGAATCGGAGCGGATACATCATGGAACGCAGAAGGAAGATCTACTTCGAGCAAGGCTTATGACATCAAGGTTATTGTCACGAAGAATGGCGAACTGATTGATCCTAAAGAATTTACGGTTAAGGCAAAGAATAATAAACTGGCGACAGTATCGACTGATGGAATAACAGAGCTTAAGTCAGGAATAAAGAAGCCTATATTCAGTATTAAGTTTAGGGGTAAGAATTTCAAAGATGTAAACAAGACCCTGAAGGGGAAAACATTTGAATTTGGAATAATGCCTGCTGAGCTAAAGCAAAATGCCGTAACATTCACAAAGGTTAAAACCGGAAAGGACGGAAAGGTCAGCATTAAGGGAATAACATTTAAGCCAGAGTCATCTGCAACAGGTTCCGCTCCAAAAGATATCAAACTGAAGTACAAGAAAAATGAAGCAAAGACCGACTACACGATGACTGAAAACAGTGACGGAAGCATAACCGTCACAGGAAAAAATAATTTCTATGGCAGTGTAATTTATACGAAATAAACAGCAAAAAGCTCCATGAACACCATTATTTACCGGTGTCATGGGGCTTTTTGTGATTGCGCGGGAGAGTGTCAAATTAAGTGTGTAAGTCTTCTATGATATCTAATGTTTCACACATAGTTACATTTTCCTTTCCTGTTGCAGATAATATACGGCTGGTTTCTTCGAATCGGTTATCATGGACATAGATGACGTCTATAGACCATATGTGCCAGACTATCCGCTATACATCATAGATATGGGACATGATAAAAATCTTTCGTTTCCGAATAAAGAATTAGAAGAGTTGAGACATGCGTTAACGGCAATATATGCAGATACAGCAGACTGTGATGAAACCGAAATAGATGGCAGTATAATAGCACTTGCCGGCATTTAGGGAGCGCGTGATAGGTTATGCAGAGGCATTTGTCTCATTACGTAAGTAACGGCGATTTTACAGCGGTTGCATCGTTGTAAAGTAATATAGTCTACAAATTAGCTTAAAAAGAGAGAGTATGCAGAAAATGTATACTCTCTCTTTTTTGAAATTGTTTATTTAACCCTTAGCGAGAGAATAATTGAGCAAATAAAACAAACGTGCTACAATAAAACGATTATGGATAATAAACAAATAGAAAAAACAAAATCCGGACCGAAAGTATCGGTCATTTCAATAATAGCCGGCGTAGCACCGTTTTTGTCTAAGTGCATCGACAGCCTTTTAAACCAGGACTGGAAAAATCTGGAGATCATACTCGTAGTGGGAGTAGAGGATCCTAAACACCCGGAGGAAGACGAGTGTTATGAGATCGCCAGAGAAAAAACTGCGGGAGACGAACGGGTAAAGCTTATCGTCATAAAGAAAAACGGTGCGGGAGATGCCAGAAATAATGGCCTGAAGGCTGTTTCTGGTCAGTACATCGCGTTTGTGGACGGTGATGACTGGGTTGAGCCTACATTTATCACGCATCAGATGAAGATGATGAGTGAGCATCTCGCAGATATCGCTGTATGCGGTAAATGGAGCGAGTATCCTGACGGAGCGGTGAAAGACACTTACAAACCGGTTCAGGAGCTGTACCCTGAGGCAGCATTCAGAATGATCCTTGAGGGAACGGGATTCTTTTTTCACTGCTGGGACAAGCTTTTCAAGGCAGAATTGTTCAAAGACGTGACATTCCCGACAGACAGATATGTGGAAGACAGATATATAATCGGCGGTATTGTTGCAAAGGCAAATAAGATCGTTTTCGACAGGACACCTCTGTATCATTTCAGAGTTCGCTCTGATTCTCTGTCACGCATAGCAAAAATGTCAGAGATCAATACAGAAGCAGACATAGCGTTTTGTGATTATACAGAAAAGCATTTCCCTGCATTAAAAGAGCAGTGCGAGGCATTTTTGCTTTATGATCACATAACCTGTATTCAGAATGCGCTTGTGAACGGAACATTTACAGAGGAAAGTGCGGCAGAGCATTTGTCCTATATCCGTGAGCACAGGAAGAAGGCAAAAGAAAACAGCTATGTAAATAAAAATACCCGTATAAAAGCATTTCTTGCGATTTATTTCAGACCGGGATTACGATATTTAACAATGCATGGCCAAAAACGCGCGGAGAAAGAGCATGAAAAGTTCAGTATTTCAAAATAAGAAGATATTATTTATTTGCCGGGAGACTTATTCAAAACCGCTTTGGTTTTTGGCACGTGACCTTTCAAAAAACAATAAAGTCGGTGCATTTTATATAATGTCCAGCGAGAGCCGATTTGCAAAGTGTTATTACAATGAGCATACGATCTGGGAATTTAGAGAAAATCTTCCTGAATGTAAGCTTTATGATGTAAGTGACATCTGTGACAAATTTGTCGAAGGCATGGAGAAATTCAGACGTCAGGGCGGACTTGACGGTAAAGGGCACGGAAAGAGAAGCCGTATCCTTATCGACAGACCGGATGACCCAAAGACAAAAGGACCAGCTGATCTGGAATTTTTGAAGATGATCGAGCGAGAATACACACATTTCAAAACACTCGGTCTTCAGCTCATGAGCTCGCAGGAAAATACAAAGCATTATCACTGGAGAGAATACTGGGCAGTTACCAGTGATGAAGAAAATCAGTACTGGCTTGAGCTTAATTATAAAAAGATATTCGAGGTACTGGATGATTTTCAGCCGGATGTGATACTTGACCTTGATAATGCAGAGCTCCAGAGGACGCTTCTCTGTGAGGTTGCATGGAAGAGAAAGATCCCGTATCTCACGATAGAATACGGAAAATATGGTTACTGGAAGTATCCGAGTTTTCAGAATTCTTTTGGAATCGATCCGTATTTCAGAAAGATCTATGAAGACAAGCTAAAGCTCTCTGATGAAGAGATGGCTGAGTCTATAAATTACATAAAGGATTTCCGCGAGAAATCAGACATAATGAATCCGGAGTTTGCAGGCTCTGTTACAACGCAGTATGAGAGAGACAGCTGGCTCTGGATACTTCGCGTGATGAGAGGCAAGTGGAATTACTTTATGGATCAGGATCGTAAGGGGAATAACAGGGCGATAAAGAAAAAGAGCAATATGCTCTATGCCCGTACATGGCCGTATCTCAAGTATTATTGGAATGCCATGACGAGAAAGAGAAAATTCCTCGTTCCGAATGATCTGTTTGAAGTTCCGGTAGAAGGTGAAGACTACGTATATATGCCGCTTCATCTGATACCTGAATCATCGGTTTTTGTAAAAGCATCCTACTATGTAGATGAGCTGAATCTTATAGAGCAGATAAGCAAGTCTCTGCCTGTAGGCTGGAAACTATATGTAAAAGAGCATCAGGCAATGCTTGGTGAGCGTGATCCTGAGTTTTACAGAAAAGCCGGAGAGATCGCAAATGTCCGTGTAGTTCAGATAAATCATTATAAGGATCCGAAGCCATGGATAGCAAAAGCAAAGGGTGTCGTGACCATTACAGGAACTGCCGCCTATGAGGCAGCTCTTCTCGGAAAGAGATCTATCGTATTTGGAGATGTTCCGTTTTCTATAATCGACGGTGTTACAAGGATCCGTTCGTATGAGGATCTTCCGGAAGCGATCCGTTCATTTGGATCGATCGACAATATCCATTCAGCAGCCGCTTATCTGGAGGCTGTTAAAGAAGCCGGAGCAGAAGTAAAGATCTTTGAACTGATGGATGGCGCGGAAGATATTTTTGCCGGAAAGACAAAGGAAACACCTGAGTTTGACGAAATGCTTCAGGAACTCCTTTATTTCTATGAAAAGGGATATAAGAGGTGGCTTAACGGAGAAATCCGTGATGATGTGCCGAAGGATGGAGGTAGAAATGAGTAAAAATATCATTGTTGACCGTCTGAAAGAGGGAAAATTCACACTGATCGCTGAGATCGGAGTTAATTACTACGATATCGCGACAGAGAAGGGAATTTCCAACATGGATGCGGCGAAGCTCATGATAAAGGAAGCTGCCGAAGCCGGTATCCATGCGGTAAAATTTCAGACATATAAGGCAGGAACCCTCGCAGCCAAGGCCTCACCGGCATATTGGGACAGGACAGAGGAGCCTACAGGCTCACAGTATGAGCTTTTCCAGAAGTTTGATTCATTCGGCGAGAAGGAGTACAGGGAACTTAAAGAGTATTCAGATTCAATCGGCATAGAATTTTTATCAACAGCTTTTGATTTCGAATCTGCAGATTATCTGGATCCGCTGATGGAAGTCTATAAGATCTCATCATCAGACCTTTCGAACCTGCCGTTTATTGAGTATCAGGCTCGTAAAAATAAGCCGATACTTTTGTCTGTTGGCGCATCAAACCTCGATGAGATACATCGTGCGGTTGACTGTATCCATAGCGTAAACGACAAAAAAGTGACCCTTCTTCACTGTGTTCTTGAGTATCCGACACCTCTTAAGGACGCAAATCTCTTAAAAATCGAGTCGCTTAAAAAAGAGTTCCCGGACTGCTATATCGGTTACTCAGATCATACAAAACCCCAGCCGGGATTTGATGTGCTGAAAACCGCCTATAATCTCGGTGCAGTTGTTATAGAAAAACATTTCACGCTGAATAAATCACTTGTCGGAAACGATCACTATCACGCGATGGATCCTGAAGATGCAAGGGATATCCTTGACGGAATCGCTCTCCTCGATAAGATCCGTGGAAATGGCGAGTTAAAAGCTCTTGAAACAGAGAGTGCCGCAAGAGCAAATGCCAGAAGATCGATCGTAACAACCTGTGATATAAAAGCAGGCACAGTCATCACAAAAGAAATGCTCACTTTCAAGCGCCCCGGAACAGGCATTTCACCGTCTGACATCGATAAGGTTGTAGGCAGAAAGGCAGCGGCAGATATCAGCGAGGATACGATCCTCACACAGGATATGTTAGATTGATCTGTGAAAAGGACATTCATAATGTCCATCAACGAAAGATTATTTTATGGAAAACAACAGTACAAAGGCTGTAAAGTCCGGTTTCTGGTATGTGATCAGTAATGTGCTCATTAGATCGGTGGGGATCATAACCGCACCTATATATTCAAAACTGCTTACAACTGAGGAAACCGGATATGCCAACAGTTTTTTAAGTTATGTATCGATCATTACAGTAGTGACCTGTTTATGCCTGATCTACAGTGTAGGTCGGGCAAAGCTTGACTTTAAGGATGAATTTGATGAGTTCATGTCATCAATACAGACTTTGTCCAGCGGTTTTGGATTAATTGTAATGATACTTATGATGATCATCTGCCCGGCAGAAGGAATGATGAATTTCCCAAGGTACGTGGTCATCATGCTTTTTGCATATCTTACGATATTTCCGTCTATCGACTATATGCAGTATAAATACCGTTTTGAGTACCGGTATAAAGAAAATATAGCGATATCTGTATTTATCACCATTTCAACGGTAGTACTGACGGTCGCTTTTATACTGCTTTTTCCCTCAGATAAGGGACTGATGAAGATATTAGGAACACTCGTCCCGAGTTCGGCTGTAGCTATCTGGTGCTATATCAATATTCTGAAAAGCGGAAAGACATTATATAAAAAGAAGTATTGGGTGTATGCGCTAAAAATCGGTTTACCCATGATCCCGCATGGCCTGTCGCTTAGTATCCTGTCAAGAATCGATACGACGATGGTGCAAAATACATGCGGTTTTTCGGATGCTGGTCTTTATACATCTGGTTATACCATCGGAACATTGCTCACGTTCATAATCGGTGCAGTGGGGCAGGCCTGGCTTCCGTGGTTTAATGAGCAAATGTATGCGGAGAACAGAGATGCGATCCGCGAGAAGAATAAGATCCTTATGTTTTACGGTTGTGTGCTGACTATATTTTTCATAGCAGCAGCGCCGGAAGCTGTGAAGATATTATTCATGTTCAACAGGACATATTGGGATTCCATGTGGGTCGTTCCGCCTGTAGCACTTGGAACGCTGTGTCAGTATTTCTACACAAATTATGTAAATCTTGAGCTTTACATGAAAAAGACCACGATCATCGCAGGCAATTCTATTTTGGCTGCGGTTATCAATACCGGCCTAAATGCATATTTTATCCCGAAGTACGGTTATATTGCAGCCGCGTATACCACACTTGCTGGCTATTTTATCCTGATGATACTTCATTTCCTGAGCACCAGACTGATGCTTAAGGAAAAGATTTATGCGGACGGACTGTACTTCATCATGGTAATACTTACGAGTGTGGTCAGTATCACTCTCACAGCCCTTTATTCACAGTGGATACTGCGATATGTTCTACTAATAGCAGTAGCCCTTATTTTGGCAATTATTAAAAAGAATGATATAATCATGGCGATTTGTTTCGTCCGGAGGAAATTTTTTAAGTCATGAAGATTCTAGTGTGTATCCCTGCGCGTGGTGGTTCAAAGCGTATTCCGCGTAAAAATGTCAGACTTATGAACGGCAGACCGCTGATACTTTATTCAGTGGAAAATGCCTGTGCTCTGACAGAAAAATATGAAGTTGATGTAGTAGTATCAACAGACGATGAGGAACTTTCCAGTATAGTGGAAAATACCGGAGTTGATGTGGTGATGCGTGATCCCTCTCTGGCAACAGACGGAGTTACACTTGATCCCGTGATCCATGACGCGGTATGCAGGATGGAAGAGAGAAAGGGCGTGCATTATGACACAGTTATCACAATGCAGGCAACCTCTCCGACACTGAAGAGCAGGACAGTCTTAAAGGCAATTTCATACTTTGAAAAAAATAACTTTGATACAATTATAAGTGTTGTAAATAAGCCGCATCTATCCTGGACTGAGAAAGACGGACAGATAGTAAAGAATTATGAGAAGAGGCTTAATTCCCAGTTCCTTCCCAAAAACTATCTGGAGACAGGCGGATTCCTCATTACAAAACGTGAGTGTGTTTCAAAGAATAACCGTATCGGAGAAAATGTTTCTGTTTATGAGACAAGTCCCGAGGAAGCGGTGGATATTGATACTTACGAGGACTGGATCACAGCGGAAGCTATACTTGGCAGAAAGAAGATCCTTTTCAGAACAGTTGGAAAGCGAAAGCTTGGAATGGGACACATTTACAGATGTCTTTCTCTTGCCTATAAGCTTATCGGGCATGAGCTTCTGTTCGTTACCGATTCCGAAAGTGAAATGGGAATCGAAAGACTCAAGAGTTCCTTCTTCCCGTTTGAGGTTATTTCAAATCAGATAGAATATGAGCAGGTACTTGCCACTTATAAGCCGGATATCGTCATAAATGATATTCTGGATACAGAAGAAGATATTATCCGATTAGAGAGAAAGTACACCGGCAGGATCGTGAATTTCGAGGATACAGGAAGCGGCGCACGTCTTGCGGATGCGGTCATAAACGCTCTTTATGAGAATCATACCGACCGCCCCGGAAATGTGTACGAAGGCTCTGATTATTACTTCATCCGTGATGAGTTCCTTGAGGAGAAGCCAAAGAAGTTTTCTGAAGAATGCAAGAATATAATGATCATCTTTGGAGGTTCTGATCCGGCGGATCTTACAGGACGTCTTTACAATATTGCAGGTAAACTTCATGATGAAATGCCTGAGACAGCATTCCACTTTATAACAGGTTTTGGCTATGCTCATAAAGATCAGGTGGTGGACATACCAGAGAAGAATATCTTTGTACATAATGATGTGAAGCGTGTTTCTGCATATATGAAGAACGCTGATCTGGCTATTACCAGTCAGGGACGGACCATCTATGAGCTTGCCAGTATGGGTGTTCCAGCAGTTGTGCTTGCACAGAATGAGCGCGAGGCGCAGCATGTGTTTGCCGGTATCCAGAATGGATTTATAAACCTTGGTCTCGGAAGCAGAACAGATGATACTACTGTGATACAGACTATCCGATGGCTTGTAAATACACCGAATGTCCGACGTGAGATGCGTTCGGCTGAGCTTACACGGAAGTTTGAAAACGGACAGAAGCGTGTAATAGATCTGATCCTTGAAGAGCCGGAAGCGGCAATAGGTGCGATGAAGTGAAGAAAGTCCTTTTTATAAATTCCATAGTGGGTAACGGAAGCACAGGACGTATCATCACAGGACTTATGGACGCGCTCTCTGATAAAGGGATAGAAAGTGTTTGTGCATACGGCAGGAACAGTGCACCGGAGGGATATCGTACATATCGGATAGGTTCTGATATGGATGTAAATATACATGGTGTACTTAGTCGTATCACTGACCGACACGGAATGTATTCTGCGGGAGTTACAAAAAAACTCATTGAATTTATACGGAGCGAAGATCCGGATCTTATCCATATTCACAATGTTCACGGTTATTATGTGAATGTCCGTATGCTTTTTAAGTACTTAAAAGACGAATATATGAAAAAAGCAGGACACAGGATAGTCTGGACTCTTCACGACTGCTGGACATTTACCGGTCACTGCACTCATTTTGCATATATCGGCTGCGACAAATGGAAGGCGGAAGGATGCCATGACTGTCCGCAGAAAAGACAGTATCCGGCGTCCTTTTTAATGGATTCGTCTAAAAGAAACTACATTGACAAAAAGGCACTTTTTACAGGTATCCCTGAAACAGAGCTCGTAACCCCGTCCCGATGGCTCAAGGATGAGGTTCAGAAGTCATATCTAAAGGATTACCCGGTGCATGTGGTTCCGACAGGAATTGATCTAAAAAGGTTCAGGTGCCTTGATTCTGATCTGAGGGAAAGATACGGTATCGGAGACAGACTTTTGTTACTGGGAGTAGCAAATCCCTGGAGAGAGCGAAAAGGAATCGATGACTTCATGGAAATGGCAGAACGCCTAAAAAATAAAGCCATGATAGTCATGATAGGGCTTAAACCTTCACAGATGAAAAATCTTCCGGGAAATGTTATAGGTATAGGTCACACTGACAGTATAGAAGAGATGGTTCAGTGGTACAGTACTGCTGACATATACGTTAATCTCACGCTTGAAGATACATTTCCGACCACCAATCTTGAGTCCATGGCATGCGGTACACCGGTTATAACTTATGAGACAGGTGGAAGTCCGGAGTCGCTTACCTCTGATACGGGAATTGTTGTGCCTGTCAGGGATATGGATGGCGTACTTCGTGCGATAGAGGATATGGCATCACGGGATGCTGAAAAGACAGCCCGTGCCTGCAGAACACAGGCAGAGCAGTACAGTCCGGAAATAAGATTTGAAGAATATCTAAGAACGGTCTACAGAGTATGAAAAAATTATTGACACGTTTTCAGAACAGCATACAGACAATTATAAAATTTCTGCTCTATGGTGGTTCCATGGCGCTTTTCTTTTTCATGCTCGGAATTGAGAACCGCCAGGTAAGAGTATTATCCAGAACAAGTGTCATCATGGGCGTTATGTACGTCATTATGGCGTTTGCGCTGACTCGCATCTACGGGAGTTTTGATGTTGGACGGAGAAAGAACAGGACGATAGTACTTGCGATGGAGCTTACCCTGTTCTTTACTGCAGTCGGGACATATCTGGTATTCCTGATCATGAACGTCAATGATGCAAATGGAAGAGTATTTAGACTTACTTCTATAGGATTCTTCCTGTTGTCTCTTGTTTTGCAGGCGATACTTGTAATACTGATGGTCTATATCGGAAATAAGTTTTATCTGTATGTCACTCCGGAAGAACATACGACGGTTATTATCGCGAATGTGGCTGAAAAAGCCAATATCGAACGCGTTATAGGGTCATTCAGGCAGAGATATGTAATTGAAAATATAGTTCGCTATGATGATCCCGATATAAAGAAGCTTGTAAAAGAGTCAGATGCCGTTTTTTTCTATGATGTTCCGGCAGGAGAACGAACAGAACTCGTAAATTACTGTTATAAGCATCAGATAAACATATATCTTAATCCGGATATTTCGGATATTGTGGAAATGACGAGCCGGGAGATGATGTTCGGAGACGTGCCGTTTCTTGCTCATGAAGCACGGAAGATGACATTTGAACAGCGTATAGTAAAGCGCCTGGCAGATATTGGGATCTCTGCATTTTTCCTGATCTTACTGAGCCCTCTGTTTTTGATCTCTGCGGCTCTGATCCATGCGGAAGATAAGGGAAGTATTTTCTTTCGGCAAAAGAGAGCGACTATTCACGGAAGAGTATTTGAGATATATAAGTTCCGCACCATGAAAGAAAATGTAGAGAATTTCTCTGCGACATCAGGTGATGACCGCATCACAAAGATAGGCCGTTTTCTTAGAAAATACAGGATAGATGAACTTCCGCAGTTATTAAATATAATCCGCGGTGATATGTCTCTCGTAGGGCCGAGACCTGAGATGCTGGAAAATGTCAGTGAATATGAGAGAGAAATGCCGGAGTTTCGATACAGACTCCGCATGAAGGCTGGTCTTACAGGACTTGCTCAGATCGTAGGCAGATACAATACTTCTTCCCGGGACAAGCTGATACTTGATCTCATGTATATTGAGGATTTCAGTTTGCTCTTAGATATCCGTCTGTTGTTCCAGACAGTACTCGTACTCTTTAACGCTGATGACTCTACAGAAGGGTTCAGTCAGGACGGTGATAAGGAGAATAAATGTTAGTTTCAATAATAACTGTTTGTTTTAATTCAGAAAAAACAGTGGCGCGGACTGTAGAATCGGTACTTGCGCAAACAGCCGATAAAATAGAGTACCTGATCGTAGACGGCGGCAGCACCGACAGGACACTTGAGATCATAGAGAGTTACAGACCTCGTTTTGAAGAAAAGGGATATACCCTTGATATAAAGAGCGGACCCGATAAAGGTATATATGATGCCATGAATAAGGGAATAGACAGAGCTCATGGAGATATCATCGGTATCATCAATAGTGATGACTGGTATGAACCGGAAGCAGTTAGTACTATGATCACGACCTTCAAAAAAACAGGATGTGATCTTGCATTTGCAGATATCAGAATGCATATGAGGGACGGAAAGACCTTCATCAAACATGCGAAGGTGCGTAAGTACACAACAAGCCGCGACTGGAATCATCCCACACAGTTTGTGAGTAAAAAAGTGTATGAGAAATACCGTTATCGATGCCGCGACATAAGTGATGATATGGATCTTTACTTCAAAGTAAAGAGAGCCGGATACAAAATAGTCGCAGTTCCTAAAGTTCTCGCAGACTTCCAGATGGGAGGCGTCAGTAGCAGGATACCTGCAAAAGAGATCATACCCCGTATCAGGCGTCGATTTAGGATATACAGAGAGAATGGGTATAGTCCATTCTATATCTTTGAATGTGTCGCATTTGAACTGATAAAATATGTATTAGCGTGAAATTGGAAAAAACATGAAAACATTAACTTTTTTCTCAAACTATTTTAATCATCATCAGGAAGCTCTCTGCAATGCTTTTTACAGCATACTTGGAGATGGCTTTACTTTCGTAGAAACCGAGCCCATGGAGCAGTTTCGCTCTGATATGGGATGGGGCAGAAAGGCTCCGTCATATGTATTAAAGTCCTATGAATCAGATGAAAACCTAAAAAAAGCATATGAACTTGGGGAAAAAAGTGATGTGGTGATCATGGGTACAGCTCCGGAAGATATGATAGAGAAACGTCTGGAACTGGATAAGCTTACATTCCGCTACTCGGAAAGACCGCTGAAAGAAGGCAGGATAAAGGTACTTATCCCAAGGCTTGCGAAGAAATTTGTACATAATCATTACAGAAACAGGGATAAAAAACTGTATCTTCTTGCAGCTAGTGCATATTGTGCATCAGATTATAAATTTATGCACTCATATATAGGAAAGTGCTATAAATTCGGATATTTCCCGACAGGAGAGAAAAAATCATTTGCGGAGCTTTCAGAGCTGAAAGACCGAAATAAGCCGGTAAAGGTATTGTGGGCAGGACGATTCCTTAAACTTAAGAGAGCAGATCTCCTGATACGTGCAGCGAAAAGATGCAGAGATGCAGGTTATGATTTCCGGCTGGAGTTTGTCGGAGACGGTGTAGAAGAAAAACACTTAATGAAGCTTGTACATGACCTGAAACTTGATGATATCACAGAGTTTAAGGGATTTTTGAGTCCTGAAGAAACCAGAGCAGAGATGGAAAAGGCAAATATCTTTGTGATGACCAGTAACTTCCTTGAGGGCTGGGGATCTGTGATCTACGAGGGACTTTCCGCAGGATGTGCAGTGATAGCAAGCCATGCGGCAGGGGCAACACCGTTCCTCGTATCACAGGGAAGAACAGGATTCGTATTTAAGAGCGGAGACGAGGACAGCCTCACGGATAAGCTGGAAACACTTCTTAAGAGCCCGGATACAGCGCGTGAACTCGGACGTGCAGCTCATCAGAATATGCAGAAATACTGGAATCCGGAAGTTGCGGCAAAGAGGATCGTCGAGATGTCGGATGCAATGCTTTCAGGGTCAATGAAGCATTATAATGAGGGTCCCCTTTCGCCTTGCGAATATCTGTATAATAACTGGTACCGTGAATAAACCAATAGAGGGTAACTGTTCAGAACCCTGGAGGAGTCTTTGTTTGAAAAAAGTCGTTTATTTAATGGAGTATCCGATCGATCTTCCCGGAGGCGCACAGCTCTCTACGATCAGTATATGCAATGCTCTGGTTAATAATCCGGAGTGTGGTTATGAGCCTGTCGTGATCTGTCCGGAACTCCTGGATAAAAATTCAAAATACGATTTTAAGGTCAGAACCTATCCAATGGGGGAGAGCCGTGTAAAAAATCTATTTATACGCATCAGAGCATTCTTAAAGATAATTCGGGAAGAACAGCCGGATCTCATTCATATCGAAATGTCAGAATCGCTCATAACCTATGGATTTATCAGGAATTTCTTTACGAAGATCCCATATCTGTACACGGACAGAGGGATGTACTTTGGATACAGGACACGTTCAAAGATCTTTATGATGCCTGTACTTAAGGGTGCCTCGATGATGGTCACTACAACTGAGAAAAACCGCAAATTGTGGGAAGATAATTCGTCGATTCGTCCGTTGAGCGTAATATATAACACCATAAGCCCGATATTCAGTGAGTATGATGAAAGTAAAAAAAAGCGTGACGGCATATTTACGATCGGATTTGCAGGACGTATCTGCATAGAAAAAGACTGGCCTTTTGTGCCGGTTCTCGTAAAGGCACTGCATGATGCAGGATTAAGGTTCAGGGTACATCTGGTCCTTTCTCTTTTTGAAAAGGGAGATGATGCGCAGGCAGCGGAACTTAGGAGAAAGATAGCTGACATCATCGGAGATGAAAATTTTGTTTATGAAGAAGATCTTTCTCAGGAAGAAATGAGCCGTTATTATTACGGACTGGATCTTTTCCTCATGACATCACAGTTTGAATCCTTTGGAAAAGCTGCAGTGGAAGCCATGAGCCGTAAATGTGCGGTGCTTTCCACAGAGGTAGGAGGTCTTCCGGAAGTAATAGGTGATCCTGACTGTCTATATACAAAGGAGCACCCGGAAGTTGCCGTACAGTCGGTAAAGCGTTTAATGGATGATCCGGAGAAACTTAAGAAATCTCAGGAATACTTCTACAGGCGTTATCTTGATAACTTTACGGAAGAAGCCTATCTGGATAAACATCTCCGGGTATACCGTGAGATCCTCGGAGAATAAATATAACTATGAGTAATAAAAAATCAGCTTTTGGAAGTTTTTTAAGCTTTTTTTATGGGAACTTTATTGTTCTGCTGCTTGGATTTGTACAGACCCCGATAGTCACAAGGCTTATGTCTACGGATGAATACGGCAGAGCAGGCATGTTTGAGGCTGCGGTTTCGTGCATTTATATCTTTGCCATACTCGGCCTCGATCAGTCTTTTATCCGCTACTATTATAAAAAGAATATTGACCGTGATCATCTCATGAGGAGCTGTTTAAAAACAACTCTTATGATAGTTGCGGGGCTTATCGTTGTTTATCTTTTTGCTGCGGACTACGTTAATTACTGGCTTTTTAAGAGAAATGTAAGTATAGATGTCACTATTCTTGTAATAGGGTATACCGTTATATCTGTATTTGAACGTTTTCTTTTTCTTGATGTCAGGATGCAGCAGAATGGAAAACTCTATTCAAATATCAATATTACACAAAAAGTATTGAATATCCTGTTGATATTCGGTACAGCGTGGTTTTTGGGAAATGATTTCAGAGTAGCTCTTTATGCCATGACAATTTCATGGGGAATGACGACACTTTTTTTGGGGATAAGATATCTCCTTATAAGGTCAGGGAAAATAAAGTCTGCTGATAATGGCGCGATACTGACAAACGGGACAGAAAAAGTATCTATAGTAGAGCTTATAAAATATGGATATCCGTTCATAATGGTACTCCTTATGGAGTGGCTGTTATCGAGTTGTGACAGCATCGCGTTAAAAACGTGGGCGGATTACAATGAACTTGGTATATATCGGGCTGCGGTAAAGATAATCGTTCTTCTTGTAACATTCAAAAATACTTTTTTGGCATATTGGTCTCCGGTAGCCATGGAGCGGTATGAGACCGGAAAAGAAGAGGAAACTAAGGCATTTTTCAGACAGGCGTTTCGCATTGTTCGTTTCTTTTGCGTCCTGGCAGCGATCGGGCTCATCATGTTCCGCCAGGTGATCGTACTTCTTCTCGGTGCCAGGTACAGAGGTGCGGATAAGATAATCCCTTTCCTGACGCTTATGCCTATTTTTGCAATGATGTTTGAGATCACTGTTCAGGGCATTAAATTTCAGAAGAAAAATATGTACCTTAATGCGGCAAGCGCGGTGACGATCGTATGTAATATCTGCGGAAACGCGATCCTTGTCCCCAGGCTTGCGGGAGTCGGCGCGGCGATCACGACAGGACTGTCTTATATTATTTATTTCGCGATCGGTTCTTTCTTTTCAGAAAGAGTATACCGTGTAAGATATGATTTTATACGTACAGCGGTTGATGGTATTCTTTTGGTCATACTGGCATTTGCAGCATCGTTTATCGACAGCATTGTGATAACGACGGCTATGGCGATAGGATCTATACTCGCAGTCTGTGTGATAGAAAGAGACAGCCTTATTTTGTCATTTAATTACGGATTGTCTGTACTTCAGAAGTTTATAAGAAGAGAGTAAAAGGTCATTTTTTTTTATAGATGAGGTAAAAATTGAGACAGGACAAGAAAAAGAGAAACAGAATAGCAATCGTGGGAGGAGCAGCTGTAGTGCTGATCCTCCTAAATCTTTTCATGGTTCCGAATCATCTCATGAACGAACTGGAGATATATAATCACAAAACCCAGACCATGTATGATCCGGAGTTTCTGGTTAATGGTCAGTATCCGGATATGTTTTTACGTGTGTATCTTAAAGACCGTACAGTTCGTGTTTCACAGGAAGTAAAGACCTACGACATGTATGGAACTTACGGTAAAGACGAGATGGACGGAAATCCTTTCGACCGAAATTATCTCATCGAAAATGATTATACACTCTGGTTTCGGCAATACGCGGGAAGCGTAGAGGTTGATAATGACATCGTGAGCGGTAATGCGGTGTCTGAGAATTTTGTTCCGGTTCAGGATGATTTTATCCATCTTGGTCAGGCAAATGATATGCTTCGATATGCATTTCCCTTAAATAAAGAACATGTGCAGCAGGCGACAGCATTCTGGTACTCTTGGTACTATCATGCATTTGCGGAGAAACGTGAGAAAGAGAGAGGGCAGGATCTGTTTCCGGATATCTATGTAAATCTCGCGGATGACGATAAGGAGAAAAAACTCGTAGCTGTATGGGGGCCGGATCAGGATCTGTATCTCATGGGCGAAGATTATTATGAAAGTGTTATTGCAAATACCGGAAAGGAGGATGCCGAATGAATGAGGTGATAAATGTTTTGCAGCAAGGCTCTGATGCGGCATTCAGAAATCAGGTACTTGTGATAATAGGAGTGTATATTATAGGCTTTCTTCTGATCCATCTGCTAAGAGACGGCATAAATGACAGATGGGAGGCTTTGCTTGCCTATCCCGTCGGCTTGGCATTTTATGCCCTTTCCGGATATACTCTTTTACTTATCGGTGTAGAGTTTTGCGTACGGAATGTTATTTTGCTTATAGCGCTGGTTCTTTTGGTGATCCTTTTGGTAAAGAGAAAGCGCGGCATAAAGATCGAGGCATTTGACCTTAAGTCGTTTTTGGCATCATGCTTTGCAGTGGTTATCCTTGCAATGGTATTTACATCAGGCGATTTCGCGGTGGCTGTTTCAAATGATTCGGTTTATTATTATTCGACCTATCCGTCGATCCTTACGTCTGAGGGATTTTATGTTTCCTCACTTGATTCTTTTTTGAGTAATGTAGGACAAACCACGGCCGTCGTTAATTGTCTGCCGTTTCTTTTTGGATTTGATGAGACTTTTGGTATACAGTGGGTTCTGAATGTATTTTTCCTGCTGATTTTTTTGGAAGCATGCAGAGAAACTGCGGTCAGAAGAGGTGTAAAGCCGAAGTATGCAAAGATTGCAGCTGGAATAGCCGTTCTTATGCTTGCGACATCCGAACCGTTCCTTGGAACTGCCATGTGGGTATTATCTAATGCTTATTTTATGGAATACTTCTTTTTAGTGTTTTATCTGGCTGTGAAGATGGCGGAAGAAGGGGATTCTATAGATTATCTGGTTATACAGGCCGTTCTTATCGGCATGGTGTCCATGCTCCGTATGGAAGGCGGAGTGATCGTGACGATACTTACTGTCCTTATATCGGTTTATCCGGCATCAAAGAAAAAGCTTCTTTTGGTTTATTGTCTGCCCTTGTTTCTCACGGTTGCAGGCTACTATATGATGTTCTTTGGTCGTATGGGGATTGATCCGCTTTACAGCTTCCTTGACTGGAAAAAAGCGGCGATGATGATAGCGATGGTTATTGCGCTGGTTGTATATATCATGCTGATACGCCCGTTTATCCCGAAGGATTATATCCCGACGCTACTTTTAGCTGTTTTGCTTTTGGGAAATGCAGGGATCTGCGTGATAAGCAGAGAGCGATATCTTACGGATATCAAAGCATTTATATTAAACATCCGTCAGGGAAATGGCTGGGGGATCTTTGGTGCGGTCATTGGTGTGTTAGTTGTCCTGATCGCGGTAGATTTTCTGAGAAGTAAGGGAAAACTAAGCGGTATTTCAGCAGTTGTTCCGGTAGTGATGCTTTCTGTTATTGCCGTATGCTGGGCGAGAGGAGGAGTTCTCGCAGTCAGGATGAGTGACTCCGGAAACCGCGTAATGATGCAGATCGCTCCTCTCGTTATCTTTGTGCTTTATACGTATGCGATTGATTTCTGTATGCATCCCTCTAAAGAATGAACGCTCATATCCATCCGCCATCAAGCCCGATTATCTGTCCTGTAAGATAGTCATTGGCTCTTGAGAGGCTTAAGACGAGCTCTGCAACGTCGCGTGGTGTTCCCATGCGGCATGCGGGGATCTCATCGATCAGCGCATTTCGCTCGTCTTCCGTAAAGCATTTATTCATGTCAGTGTCGATGACGCCGCAGGCAATGGCATTTACCTGGATATTACTGGGAGCGAGCTCCTTTGCCAGAGCTCTTGTAAATGCATTTATACCACCTTTTGATGCAGAATACGCTACTTCTGTGGAAGCGCCTACATTTCCCCAGGCAGAAGAAATGTTGATGATCTTTCCTGAATGAGCCTGTACCATTTTGGGGATGGCATTATGGCAGGTGTTATACACGCTTGACAGGTTTGTTTGGATAACATTATTCCATTCGTCGGGAGTCATATCCTGAAGGAGTCCGATCCAGGAGATACCGGCGTTATTTACTATCACATCGACGGATGGCATTTCAGCTATTACGCTTTTTACAAAGTTATGATCGCCGATGTCGCCCGCGAAATGGTGACCCGGCAGGTCATCAAGTGCATGGACGTCTTTATGGCATATAAGCCACAGTGATACGTTTTCGCCGTATTCTTCATTGAAACGCTCTGCAATAGCGCGGCCTATCCCACGGGATGCGCCGGTTATCAATACATGCAGCATATGGTCAGTTTGTGGGTTGCTTTTTTTAGTATTTATGTTCATCATAGTTATGATTATAACGCATTTAATGGGTACGTGCAGGTTGGGTATATATATCTTTTCACGCTCGGACAGTCACTAAGCTCGCACAACGCCTTCATAAACGCGGTAATTTACGCTAAACTCGCCGCAGAAGCGGCTCAGACAGTTAGCGTAAATTACCTATTCAGTCATTGCGCTCACTAAGTGCTGCCGGCTGATTGTTCCAAGATATATATACCCAACCTGCACTTACACTGTGGCGAATACTAGAGGTTGTGCAGTCCGAGCGCGGAAAGAAGTATCTGTAAGAACAGCGCCGTATAGAAAGTTTTGAGTTATTGTTCAGACGCAACCGGAGCACTACGCTGCGGAGGTTGCGACCATAGAATAAGGCGAGCCATTATGATTTTGCCCATCGCCGTAGGCGATTTAATTGGCAAAATCAGTTACTGGAACGAGCTGATAGCGAGTGAACAGTAACAGTTTTGAAAAACTTAGATTGGAATAAAGAACATGAAGAATCAGATAAAAATAAAAAATATCCTGCTTAGCATAGCTCCGGCGATACTTACACTTGCGATATTCATGGGAGTATTGCTGGCAAAAGGAATATTTCCATTTGGGGCAGGAAGGATAGACTATTACGATATGGGGCAGACAAATGCTCCGCTGTACTATCATATCTGGGACGTACTTCATGGCAAAAGTTCTCTCTTTTATAGCTGGTATATAAATGAGGGGCAGAATCTTTCCATGGGAAGTGCGATCCAGTGGAATATCTCTCCATTTAATCTATTCTTCGTGATTATCCCACGAAATATGGTGATGAAGAGTCTGTCTGTATTTATGGGACTTCATCTTGCGGGAATGGCACTCGCGATGTATGTTTTTTTGACAGGGATGAAAAAGGAAGCACCATATCATGCCAGATTTATCGCATCAGTAGCGTATGGCCTTTGTGGATATACGCTGACACATTATACAATTCCGACCTATCTGGATACGTCAGTATTTCTGCCAGTCCTTGCACTAGGATTTTACAAACTGATGAAAGACGGTAAGCCGTGGCTATATACGATAATGCTTGGGTTTACAACAGCACTGAGTTACTATCTGGGATTTATGCATCTGATATATATTCTGTTGTTTTCCGGAGTATGGATGTTTATATTGCTTTCCGGAAAGGAAAACGCAGAAATCCGCAGAGACAGGATCTGGAAGATCGCTGCAGGAACAGTCGGTGGCCTGGCAATTTCTTCAGTGATGCTGATACCGGCTGTATTGCAGATGACTATGTCATCAAGATTTAACTCAAATTTAAGCGGTGGACCGGTCGATACACTTGTGTCGATATTAAATTCTGTTGGTGCAGATGAGTATTACGTCAAAGGCTGGCAGATATATGGCATGGAATGTGCAATGGCAGTGATCCTTTTCGGTGCGATTCATTTTAGAAAGGATATAAAGCGTACGATTACGGTACTGTTGATGGTATTTATACCGTGTGCGCTGATTCCTTTTGAATCAATAAATATCTTGTGGCATTTCGGAACGTATTATCATTATCCGATCAGATGCGCGTATCTTATCCCTTTTGCAATCCTCACAGGAGCAGCTTATTTCGCAGGCGAATTTACAAGGGAAGATCAGGGAGAAAAGTCAGATAATTCTCTTAAAAAACTGATCCCGGGAGTTATCGCATCAGGTGCGGCCGTGATCTTTGCAGGTGCAGTACTTACATACTTCTTTAAGCATGATATCTGGACAGTTCAGGAGCTTTACCGTTTTTGGAAGATTTTTGCAGCGGGGCTGTTTGTGATCTTTTTTGCATGTATGCTGGTACGCTATAGAAAGATCACAGTGTTTAGAAGCATATTTTTCAGAAAAACAGCGCTTTATTTGATGATACTCCTCCCTCTGTCGGAGTTTGTGATCGGTGCAGCGATCGGATACGGTGGAAATCCACATTTTACTGATACTTTCTTTGCTGATCCGGAGCAGTCAGGTGAATATGTAGTTACAGCAATTGAACTTGATGAAAAGCTGCAGCTTACACATGAAGTCGAAACGGACAGGATACAGAGACTAAAAAATCCTGATACAGACTTAAATACAAACTACGGAATGGTAATGGGACGTGCGACTGTGACAGGCTGGGCGAATACTGTCACGGGAACTCAGCAGAAGAGTGCCGAAAAGCTCGGTTACAGTACTCATTTTATGCGTATTCTTGATGCGGGCGGAACATTTTTTACAGACTCGCTGCTGGGCGTTACAGAGTACATAACCAGAGTACCGTTTGCGGCAACATCATTCGTGACTGAAAAGATCGGAGAAGCAGAGACCTCAAACGGAAAGTACGAATTATATAAAAATAATGCAGCATTCCCGTCAGTTATTGCGATCAATGGAAACAATCTGGAAAGCTTTGATCCGTCAGATATGTATCTTGCAGATGCACAGAATGAGCTGTATCAGGCGGTAAGCGGAAGCAATGACACGATCATAACCCGGTTTGATGATGAAAACGGAAAGTCAGAGCGAAAGATACTGATAGAGGGACGAAAGGCTCTGTACATGAGAGGTGGACAGGCTGATGCTGTACAGGTAAACGGAGAAAATATTCCGGTGCCGACGATCGGAGATATTGATAATACTGCATATCCTGCATGGTTTAATACCAGTCTCATCTATCTTGGGTCTTATGAGGACCGGGAAGTGGTTGTGAAATGTCCGGAAAAATCGTACATTTTTATCCTCGATCTGGATAAGCTGCAGAGCCTTGGCGATAAGCTTCAGGCTGAGGAAGCTGGCGTAAAAGTTGGAAAATCCACCCTCACAGCAACTATTAGGGGGTCAGAAGAAAAAAATATGGCAATCCTTCCGGTTCACTGTGATCCGGGCTTTTCTGCAAACGTAAACGGCAAAAAAGCAGAGATCACAGACATCGCAGGAATACTTACAGGTGTACCCATAGAAAACGGTGAAAATGAGATAGTGCTTACGTTCTGTCCTAAGGGTCTGATCCCCGGAAGTATCATCACCGCCCTTGCATTGCTGGCAGTTATACTTCTCATGATCGCGGAAAAACGCGGCCTGACAATAAATACTGCATGTGAGAGATTGGCACAGGGGGCTGTTGGAAGATCGATAGAAGTGCTATACACACTCGCATTCGGAGCTTTCACAGCAGTTTTCTACGTTATCCCTATAGGATGGTTTATGATACATGAGGTTTTAAAGAGGGTCTTATAATTTGTCCACATTTGTATCTCAACTCATGATATGATAGTAGGGTTAGGATTTTATGATGAAAGGAATATCGTATGAAAGTCGTTATTCTCGCAGGTGGTCTCGGAACACGTATTTCCGAGGAGAGTCATTTAAGACCGAAGCCGATGATAGAAATTGGTGATAAGCCGATACTTTGGCACATTATGAAAGAGTACTCTCATTATGGATTTAATGAGTTTGTGATCTGCCTTGGATATAAACAGCATATGGTAAAGGAATTTTTTGCGGATTATTATCTGTATTCATCAGATGTTACGTTTGATCTTGCGGAAAATTCCATGGAAGTACATAACCACTACGCAGAGCCGTGGAAGGTGACTCTGGTGGATACGGGACTTCATACCATGACAGGTGGACGTGTCCGCCGTATTAGAGACTACATAGGCGACGAGACCTTTATGCTCACCTATGGTGACGGAGTGTCTGATGTAAATATAGAGAAGCTGCTGGAATTTCATAAGAGTCATGGCCGTATCGGAACTATCACTGCTATTTCTGTAGATCAGAGATTTGGCGTGCTTGATCTTGGCAAGGGTGGTCAGGTACATGAATTTGCTGAAAAAGAAGAAAAAGACGCCGGAGTCGTAAATGGTGGATATATGGTATTTGAGCCTGCGATATTTGATTATATCGAGGGAGATGACACCGTATTTGAAAAGGGCCCTCTTCCGAAACTTGCAGAAGAGGGACAGCTCATGGCATTCCATCATGATGGATTCTGGAAATGTATGGATACACAGAGAGAAAAAGAACAGCTTGAGAAGCTTTGGGCATCAGGACAGGCACCCTGGAAGTCCTGGGATTGATTTTTTAGCAGAGGGAATATGTTAGATCTTTCTTTTTATAAAAATAAAAAAGTGCTGATCACAGGCCATACAGGTTTTAAGGGAAGCTGGCTTACAAAAATGCTTTTAATGGCAGGGGCTGTCGTAACAGGCTATTCTTCCGAGCCTCCTACAGAACCGGCACTTTTCGATATGCTCTTTGACGGAAATGAGTTTCGTTCGGAGATCGGTGATATCAGGGACTATGAGCATCTTCGGAGAGTTTTCATGGAGGAAAAGCCGGAGATAGTTTTTCATCTTGCTGCTCAGCCGATAGTTCGTACTTCATATAAGGAACCCCGTTACACCTATGAAACAAATGTGATGGGAACCGTAAATCTGTTAGAGTGCGTCAGAGAATGTGATTCAGTAAAGTCGGTGCTTAATGTCACAACTGACAAGGTTTACCTTAATAGAGACGATGATACAGCTTTTAAGGAAGATATGCCTCTCGATGGCTATGATCCTTATTCAAATTCAAAATCATGCTCGGAACTCGTGACTCACAGTTATGTGAAGTCATTCTTTTCTGATGAAAACAGTCCTGCAGTGTCAACAGCCAGAGCCGGAAATGTAATAGGCGGCGGTGATTTTGCTGTTGATCGTCTGATACCTGACTGTGTACGGGCAGCAGAGGAGAGAAAACCGATAATCATCCGAAATCCGGATGCAACCAGACCGTTCCAGCATGTTTTGGAACCGCTTGCAGTATATCTCGAGATCGCTGAGAAGCAATATGAGGATAAAAATAGATTTGCGGATTATTACAATGTCGGACCGGAACTCACGGACGTAAAGAGTGCCGGTGAACTTGCGACACTTTTCTGTAAAGCCTACGGAGATGGTCTCACATGGGAAAATCACAGTGATGGTGGCCCGCACGAAGCATCTTTCCTGAAACTTGACTGTACAAAGATACGTGAAAAACTTGGCTGGCATCCGATATGGAGAGTCGGAGAAGCAGTAAAAAGAACCGCTCTCTGGAGCCATGTATATATATCAGGCGGAGATGTACGAAAGGAAACCGAGAGAGAAATAAAAGAATATCTTCAGGATATGGAAGAGTCGGTATTCAGGGTTTGATGTTAACAGACCGGCTTTAGTCAGATAAGATCAAGTGTTATAAATGAGGAATAAAATGAATTTTGAAAATATGACAGAAAAAGAAGCGCGTCAGCAGATACTCGATGCAGTAGCAGACTACGCGAAAAAATATCACTGCGAGAAAAAGCCTTACGAAGAGGGTCAGAGGATCCCTTATGCGAGCAGGGTTTATGATGAAAAGGAAATCCTGAATCTCGTGGATTCTTCTCTTGAATTTTGGCTTACTTCCGGAAGATATACAAACATGTTCGAGAAGAAATTCGGTGAATATCTCGGAGTTCCCTATGTATCAATAGTTAATTCCGGGTCAAGCGCAAATCTTCTCGCATTTATGACACTTACCAGCCCTCTTCTCGGAGATCGTCGTATAAAGAGAGGCGATGAGGTCATAACAGTGGCAGCGGGATTCCCAACTACCATCGCTCCTGCGATACAGTACGGAGCTGTTCCGGTATTTATCGATGTGACGATACCACAGTACAATATTGATGTTACACGCCTTGAGGAAGCATATTCCGAAAAGACAAAAGCCGTAATGATCGCGCATACACTTGGAAATCCTTTTGACCTCGGTGCAGTAAAGGCATTTTGTGAGAAGCATGATCTCTGGCTTGTAGAAGATAACTGTGACGCTCTCGGAACCACTTATACAATAAATGGGGAGGAGAAGCTTACAGGAACGATCGGAGACATCGGAACATCAAGTTTCTATCCGCCTCATCATATGACAATGGGAGAGGGCGGAGCTGTTTACACTGATAATCCGCTTCTGCACAAGATAATCCGCTCTATGAGAGACTGGGGAAGAGAATGCAGCTGCCCTTCAGGTGTAGATAATTCCTGCGGACACCGTTATGATGGTCAGTACGGAGAACTTCCTCAAGGATATGATCATAAATATGTATATTCCCATCTCGGATACAACCTTAAGCCTACAGACATGCAGGCAGCGGTGGGATGTGCACAGCTCGAGAAGTTCCCGAATTTTGTAAAGCGCAGAAGAGAGAACTTTGAAACACTTTATAATGGATTAAAGGATCTGTCCGACAAACTTATACTTCCTGAGCCTTGTGAAAATTCAAAGCCGTCATGGTTTGGATTCCTGATAACAGTAAAAGAAGGATCAGGTCTCAGTCGTAATGAGATGGTGCAGGAAATCGAGAGAGAAGGTGTTCAGACCAGAATGCTCTTCTCGGGAAATATCTTGAGACATCCATGTTTTGACTCCATCCGTAACGATGAGACAGCATACAGAGTTGTGGGAGATCTCACAAATACAGATCATATTATGAATAATACTTTCTGGGTAGGCGTGTATCCCGGAATGGATGAAGCACGGCTTGATCGTATGATCCGTGTGATACGTCACGCAGCTAAGGCGTAAGTTTTCGAAAAGGAGCAAAATGAGAAATATAAGATTGCTTGACTGTACTCTTAGAGACGGTGGCTTTGTAAATGACTGGAGATTTGGACGCGGAGATATCATAACCCTTTTTGAGCGTTCGGTTTCAGCCGGCATCGACTACATAGAAACAGGTTTCCTTGACGAAAGAGAACCATTTGATCCTGACAGGACTATGACACCTGACAGTGAGGCAATGGATAAGATATTTGCAGGGCTTGATCACGGTAATTCAAAGATCTTTGGAATGATCGACTACGGAACCTGTGATCTGTCTAAGGTTAAAGACGCAAAAGATTCTGTTTTGGACGGAATCCGTGTCATGATAAAGAAAAAGACCAGACACGAAGCTATCGCATTCTGTAAAGAATTGAAGAAAAAGGGATATCTGGTCGGAGCGCAGCCGGTTTCTGTTACTGGTTATACAGACGCGGAAATGGTTGAACTCGTAGAGGAAATAAATGAGCTTCATCCGATCGCAATGTATATAGTGGATACTTACGGTCTTCTTGATCGCAGTAAACTCCTGCATATTTATGATCTGATAGACCGTCATCTGCTTACGGATATCGCGATAGGTTACCATGCGCATAACAATTTCCAGCAGGCATTTTCAAATACTGTAGCCCTTATGGAAATGGAGTCGGAAAGAGATCTCGTGATAGACGGTTCTGCTTATGGAATCGGAAAATCCGCCGGAAACTGTCCGTTGGAACTCCTCACAACATGGATGAATGAGCATGAGTATACTCATTACCATACGAGCCAGGTTCTCGAGATGATAGATACCTGCATCATGAAGATCTATGAAAAGAATCCATGGGGATATCAGATGCAGTACTTCCTCTGTGCAAGTAATGACTGTCATCCGAAATATGTCCAGTATCTTCTCAAGAAAAAGACTCTTTCTGTAAAGTCCATAAATGAGATACTTTCCATGATAAAATCCGAAGAGGCACTTGCATTTAATCAGGAATATATCGAAAAGCTCTATCTTGAATATCAGAACAATACAATAAGTGATACAGCAGACAGAGAGCGGTTAGCAGAAGTACTTGACGGAAAGACGATACTTGTTCTCGGACCCGGACCATCTATTGGAAATGAAAGAGAAAAAGTTACTGATTTCATAGCATCAGAAGCGCCTGTAACAATGGCGATAAACTTTATGCCGGAGAGGTTCCATCTTGATTACATCTTTTTAAGCAATGCCAAGAGATATATGCAGATGTCCTCAAGACTTGCAAAGCTGTCAGCAGAAAACGACAACAGGTCGCTCAAAATAGTAGCCACATCAAACGTAACACCTGCAAGAGGAAGCTTTGATTACAATGTAGACTACGCGGGACTCGTTGATATGAACTTTGAAATCCCGGATAACTCTCTGCCGATGCTTCTCCGTCTCTTAGCCGACACAAATGTAAAAGAAGTAGTACTTGCAGGTTTTGACGGTTATATACCGGAATCCGGACGAAACTACGCAGACTCTGGCATGGAATACGAATTTGCCGCAAACTACGCAATAAAGCTCAACCACTACACAGGTGAAGTAGTCCGCACCCTCAGAGACAAGGGGATGAAGATCCGTTTCCTCACATCTTCTAAATATGAGGCATGAAGTATATTCCCGGAGCGAGCCAGCGGCGAGCAAACGGTATTGAACAAGAGTAAAAAACAAAGTTTCCCTAGCATATGAGGACAGTGCGTGAGCTTAGAGCTGTCCGAGCGCGGAATGAGATAACTATACGAGGTACACGTCCGGGATGTGTTATTGATAAACAAGCACAAGAAAGAAAAATATGTCATCATTAAAGTATAAAGCAGCACTCTGGGATATGGACGGCACACTATTCTACACAAAGCGCGGAATAGTACATGCGGTAGACGCAGCATCAGAAGAAGCAGGCCTGCCGCTCGTAGACCGTGACAAAGTAGATATGTTCATCGGCCCACCGATCCAGATGGGATTCCAGAAATACTATGATCTTCCGATGGAAGAAGCAATACGAGTAGCAAACCTCTTTAGAAAAGCCTATCGTGAAAAGGGATATGTGTTAGAATGTGATCCCTATGAAGGTGTGATCGAAGCCTTACAAGAGCTGAAAAAAGCAGGTGTAAAATTAGCTGTAGCAACGCTCAAAAAGCAGGATATGGCAGAAAGGATCTGTGAAAAATTCGGATTAGATACCGTATTTGACTGTATCTATGGATCAGATGCCCTCGATAACCTGAAAAAGCATGATATCATCAGACTTTGCTGCGAGAACATGGGGATAGAAACCTCTGAAGCAGTAATGATCGGTGATACGATGTTTGATGCAGAAGGTGCGGAAAAAGCAGGAAGTCCGTTCCTTGCAGTCACATATGGGTTTGGATTCCATGAACCGGGAGACATAGAAGGATATAAGACAATCGGAGCAGCTGCAAACGCATCGGAAATTCCTTCATTTTTTGAGTAAAAATTGGAGAATCCGGTAACACCGGATTCTCTGTTTTAGAAAAATAAAAACGTCGAGGTATCTATGAGAGATTGCATCAAAAAAGCAGAGAATGTCTTTGATCGATTTCGCGCAAAAAAATGCTCATATATGATCAGCTATACCGTACTCTTTGCAGTGTCCGCACTGCTGGTGTACGGCTATTTTGCGTTATACAGAAAGACTATGGTGTGGGACGGTGACGGAATAAAACAGCATTATAACGCACTGCTCTATATCAGCAGATATCTGAAAAATGTGATGCATACATTTTTATCAGAGCACAGGTTAGTATTCCCAATGTGGGATTTTTCTGTGGGGTACGGGTCAGATATACTTACAACTTTCCATTACTACGGAGCAGGAGACCCGATGGTTCTGCTATCGGTACTGGTGCCGGAATCGCTCATAGAACATTACTATACGTTGCTTTTCTTGATGAGATTATATATAGGTGGACTGGGATTTTCATATTTTTCGATACTTCATGGAAATCGCAAGAGTACAACCCTTATAGGAGCATTGATATACTGTTTTTCGGCGTTTCCAATGGTACTTGGCATAATGCATTCATGTTTCCTGCTTCCTGTAGCATGGTTTCCATGGATCTTATATGGAGCTGAGCGGATCTTCCAAAAGAAAAATCCGATTCCGTTTATATTGGCAGTAGGGATAGCCGCGATAAGTAACTATTATTTCTTTTACATGCAGGCAGTTCTGCTGGTTATTTACTGTGTATTCCGTTATATAACGATCTATAAAAAGATAAATATTAGGGAACTGATACCTGTTATTGGAAGATTTACAGGTGCGGGAATTGTGGGCGTGATGCTGTCACTTCCAATAATGCTGCCGCTTATACTGGCAACGCTTAACTCAGGAAGATTCAACTCAAAGCATGCAGTTCCGTTACTATATGACCTTTCATACTATGTAAAGTTTTTTTCAAATTTCATGAATACTCAGCGTCCGGGATACTGGACACTTATGGGCTATACGGCGATAGGAATGCTCGCTGTAATAACTCTGTTTTTTCATAAAGAAAAAAAGTGGCAAAGTTACAGGGCTATCTTCATTATTGGAACAGCAATGCTTATGATTCCGGCGTGTGCCTTTGCACTCACTGGCTTTTCATATGTTACGAATAGGTGGACATGGGGATATTCGATGATAGTCGGGATGATCGCTGCAAAGGTTCTTCCTGATCTGGACAAGATAAGTGAAACAGAAAAAAAGAGGATACTTATCACATCAATATGTCTGTCTGTGTTGCTTTTATCCTTTTCCATTACAAGAAATGCAGAAAGCATTACCTGTTTTCTGATACTGATATGTGCTGCTGCATTAATGATGGCGAACATCGGTCTTTGGAAAGATAATACCGCTCGTACGATGATCCTGATGATACTGCTGATGGTATCAATAGCTGCAAATGGTAAATACCGGTATTCTGTAGTAGAGAATGATTCGTTGGGAAATTATTTTGACTTCAATGCTGCAGACAAAAATCTTCTTGAAGAAAATGCGGATGAGGTATTAAACGAAGTTAACGATAGCAGCTTTTACAGGATAGATGAATCATCATTACCGATTACCATAAACTCATCGATCTTAAGGAAAAAGTACACAAACCGTTTGTATTTTTCATTAACAGATGCATCAAGCTCCGATTTCTTAAATAAGCTCTATTTTAATGTTACAGAGGAGTGGCATTATGATGGAGTGGAGCGCAGAAGTCTTTTAGAACTTCTGACTGGTGTAAAGTATTATCTCTCAAATGAAGATTCTGAAAAAATGGTTCCGCCGCTCTTTAAGGAAAAAGCGGCAGAGGGAGATACATCAGTAGGTCATGTTACGGTGTGGAAGAATCCTGATGCGCTTCCGGTCGGCTTTACCTGTGACAGCTATATACCTTATGATAAGTTTTCCGAGATGTCGGAAACAGAGAGAGAAGCAGCTTTATTGACAGGTGCCGTCATGGAACATAGCAGTCTTCCTGAGGCATCGGTTAAGGATGATGCGGTGTCGGTATTAGAGGATGTTGTAACAAAAGGAAATGCAGAAGTTACTGAGAATTCTTTTGTGATCCGTCATGGAGGTTCGCTGACCCTTAAATTAAAGAGTGCCAAAGACGCAGAGCTCCATGTATTATTTAAAAATCTGAAATTTAAAGGCATGAGACAGAAGGATACATATGATGCCGGCGCATGGTCTCAGCTTACCGCATATGAAAAACAAAAGGTCTATGCAGAGGATGCCTTTTATACGTCAGATAAAGAAAGTACGATACTCTTTAATGATGGGGAAAGGCAGAGTATAGTAGGAATTCTTACGGCTAATAGCGATGTTTACAGTGGACGGCATGACTTTTTGGCAAATATAGGCTATAGCGATTCTGCTCCTGAGGAGATTACCGTAACATTTCGTAATCCCGGAACCTATACGTTTGAAAAATTTGATGTAGTTGCGTCGCCTTTATCCAATGTCCTGGATGCACAGGATAAGTTCGGACAGGAAGTACTGACAGATATAGAGGAAGGTGTCAACTGCCTTTCCGGAAAAATAACGGTTACAAAGCCGAAGGCTCTTGTTTTGTCGATCCCTTATATGAAAGGGTGGAAAGCATATGTTGATGGAACTGAAACAGAGATCATTCCTGCAAATGTGTTCTTTATGGCACTGGAGCTTAAACCCGGAAGTCATAAAATAGAACTTCATTATGAAACACCATATGTACGGGCTGGACTGATAGGCGGAGTTGTGGCTGTAATAGTTGTCATTTTGATAGGGATCTTTAATATAGGAATTATTAAAAATTTGAGAAAAAGGCAGTAACAGATGAAATATGTGGTATTCTGAAAGTTGCTGCAAGATGTGATTAAAACGGAAAATACATTCGACAATAATTTGTCAAAAAATTTAGCGTTTTAGAGGAGATAGATTAATTATGAAGGTCAAGATAGCTCAGTATATAGCAGATTTTCTCGCGTCTCATGGCGTAGATACCGTCTTTACCGTTACAGGCGGCGGTGCCATGCATTTAAATGATGCATTCGGTCATCATGATGATCTTCACTGTGTGTACAATCACCATGAGCAGGGATCGGCTATAGCTGCAGAGGGTTATACCAGACTTACCGGAAAGATCGCAGCGGTATGTGTAACAAGCGGTCCCGGAGGAACAAATGCCATAACAGGAGCATTTGACTGCTGGGTAGATTCTGTCCCTATGTTTGTGATCTCAGGTCAGGTAAAGCGTGAAACTACCATGTGGTCAACAGACGTGCCGCTCCGTCAGCTTGGTGACCAGGAGGGCAACATTACAGAAATGGTAAGATCCATTACCAAATTTGCTGTAATGATCACAAATCCGAATGAGATTCGCTATCAGCTGGAAAAAGCATGGTATCTTGCAAATCACGGCAGAAAAGGCCCTGTCTGGATCGATGTGCCGCTTGATATTCAGGCTGCTATCATTGACACAGATGATCTCACAGGTTTTTCACCTGATAATACAAAAAAGAAAGAACAGCCTGTATTTAGAAAAACAGACGCAGATAAGATCCTTGAGCATATAGAAGCTGCAAGGAGACCGGTTATCCTTGCGGGAGAGGGAATCCGTCTGGGTGATGCTTATCCGGAGTTCCTGGAAGCAACACACGCGCTCAGTATTCCTATCCTTACAGCATGGAATGCACAGGATCTCTTATGGGATGCAAATCCGTATTATGTAGGTATTCCGGGAACAGTAGGACAGCGAGGAGCAAACTTCATAGTACAGAACGCTGATCTTCTGCTTGTGCTCGGATGCCGCATGAATATACGTATCATCAGCTACAATAAGCATCAGTTTGCAAAAGACGCATATAAGATACAGGTAGATATCGATGAAAATGAGCTTCATAAGCCTACGGTAAATATCGATATGCCTATCCATGCAGATGTAAAGGAAGTACTGTCAGAGCTTGCACACGCATCCACCGATGAAGTTGGTGATCATCAGGAGTGGCTCAAGTGGTGCAGAAACATTTATAAGAAATATTCACCTAATCTGCCTGAGTACAGTGAAGTTCCAAAGCCCATGAATCCGTATCCTTTTCTTGAAGAACTTTCAGATCACATGAAAGAAAATGACGTGGTCATCTGCGGAAATGGTGCAGCATGCGTACAGACATTCCAGGCATTTAAGGTACGTAAGGGCGTAAGGATATTTACAAACTCCGGCTCAGCTGCTATGGGATTTGGTTTCCCTGCAGCTCTTGGAGCAGCGGTTGCCAGAGGAAAGAAGAGAACCATCTGCATTGACGGTGACGGAAGCTTTATGATGAATATCCAGGAGCTTCAGACCGCAGTATATAATAATCTGAATCTGAAGATATTTATCCTTAACAATAACGGATATCATTCGATCCGTCAGACCCAGACAAATCTCTTTAAGGGACGTGCGCTTGTTGGAATAAGCGATGGAAATGGTGTTAGTTTCCCGTCATTTAAGAAGATCGCATCCGCTTTTGGACTTGAATACTCAAAGATAGATTCACTAAAGGATGCCGGTAAAAAGATTGATGAGGTGTTAAACAGCACAGGCCCGGTTATCTGTGAGGTATTTGTTGATCCGGATCAGAACTTTGAACCCAAGCTTTCTTCAAAGGTAAATCCTGACGGAACCATCGTGTCTCCGCCGCTTGATGATATGTTCCCGTTCCTTCCGGAAGAAGAGTATAAAAAGATCCGTGAAGAAGCACAGAACATCTGAACCGCATTAACCTTGATTAGGAAAGAAACATGAAAGAAAAAAGTCGTAAGAAAAAGATAAGTATTATGATCCCGTGCTACAACGAGATCGAAAATGTAGGACCTATAAGCGAAGCGATCACAAAGATCATGACAGAGCAGCTTTCAAGCTATGACTGGGAGCTACTGTTCATCGATAACTGCTCAGAAGATGGCACACGTGAAAAACTGGAAGAACTTTGTGAGGGAAACAGCCATATCCGTGCGATCCTTAACGTAACGAATTTTGGTCAGTTCAATTCGCCATTTTATGGAATGTGCCAGACTACAGGAGATGCAACTATCTCTATGGCATGTGATTTCCAGGATCCGCCGGAGCTTATACCGGAATTTGTAAAATGGTGGGAAGAAGGTTACAAGATCGTAAGTGCCATAAAGACTACCAGTAAAGAAAATAAGCTTATCTATTTTCTTAGGACATGCTATTACAAGATGATCAGAAATATGTCCACGGTAAAGCTTATCGAGAACTTTACCGGTACTGGACTATATGATAAATCTTTTATAAACCTTCTGCGTCAGCTTGATGATCCTATCCCGTTCCTTAGAGGTATCGTTGCGGAATATAATTTCAAGAGAAAAGAGATTCCGTTTACTCAGCCAAAGCGTCGGGCGGGAAAAACAAGCAACAATTTTTATCTTCTTTACGATGCAGCCATGCTTTCCATAACATCCTACACAAAAGTTGGACTCAGACTGGCTACTTTTGCAGGTTTTATGGCGTCTGCAGCGAGCTTTGTAGTTGCACTTGTGTATCTTGTAATGAAGCTTACACATTGGCATGAATTTTCAGCAGGTTATGCGCCTATGGTTATCGGTGTATTCCTGCTTGGCTCATTGCAGCTGTTTTTCATAGGATTTATGGGCGAATATATCCTTAATATCAATACACGAATCATGCATCGTCCATTGGTGGTTGAGGAAAGACGTCTGAACTTTGATAAGGACACGGCGGAGACGGATGGATCATCGGAGGAAGGATCAACAGAGCATGAAACTTGATGTACTATATCAGTTTAATGAGAAATATGCGCCGTATGCCGGTGCCAGCATTACGTCACTATTTGAAAATAACCGTCATGCAGACAGGATCAGAGTATTTATCCTTGGAGAAAATCTTTCTCCGGAATCGGAAGCAAAACTCAGATCCCTGGCTGCCGGTTATCACCGCTGTTTGTGCTTTATCGATACAAAGGAACTTGTATTTCGCATGAAACAGATGAATATGCCGAAGTACCGCGGCTCTTATGCTGCGAATATGAGACTTTTTCTGTCGTGGCTCCTCGATGATGATGTGGAACGTTTGCTGTATCTGGACGCAGATACTATCGTAAACGGGTCACTGGATGAGTTAAACAGCCTCGATATGGAGGGACATCCGCTGGCGATGTCACTGGATTCTCTTGTTCGTCTCCATAAGAGTCGACTCGGCTTTTCTAAAGATGACTATTATTACAATTCCGGCGTGATCCTCTTTGACATGAAGAAATGGAGGAGTGACCGCTGTTCGGAAAGGATCGCAAATCACGTAAAAAATGTACGTGCATGGTATCCGTCACCTGATCAGGATCTCTTAAATGTCGTTCTTAAGGGCGAGATCATGAGACTGCCGGCAGAGTACAATATCGAACCTGCATATCTTGCTTTTTCCCTGAGAGATTATTTCAGAACTTTCGGAAGCAGAGGCTTTTACAGTCCCGATGAACTGCATGATGCACTCCGTAAACCTGTGATCTTTCATTTTTTCAGATTTGTCGGAGAGTTTCCGTGGCATAAGGACAATGTGCATCCTGACAATGCGCTTTTTGATAAATATATCGCCTTGTCACCCTGGAGGGGCTACAGAAAGATGCCTGCAGATACAGGTATTGTCTTAAAATTTGAAAAGGTGCTGTACAGAAAGATACCGCGTTCAGTATTTATCCGTTTATTCCGTTTGGCATATGAATGGTTTATAAGAAAGGCAAATCAGGATTCGCTTAAGTGTAAAACTAACAGGACGATGTGAAAGCAGAGAGATGAAGATATCAGTAATTATTCCGGTATATAACATAAAAAAAGAATATCTCGAAAAATGTATCGACAGCCTCGAAACACAGAGCGGAATGGAAAAAGGCAGTTTTGAAGTGATAGCCGTAGATGACGGGTCAAAAGCTGAAACAGCTGCGGTACTGGATGAGCTTCAGAATAAAAATACGTGCCTCAGAGTCATTCATCAGGAAAACGGCGGAACCTCTGTTGCGAGAAATACGGGGCTTGATAATGCTTCCGGTGAATATGTTCTCTTTGTAGACGGAGATGACTGGATATCGGGAGATTGTCTAAAAAACATTCTCACTGAAATGGAACGGGATCCGGCTGATATACTGTTTTTTGGATATGCAACGAGTTATACAAATCGTGAAATGAACAGGGTGCTTCAGGATCCGGATGAACGTCTGTGGAATCGAGAAACACTGGAACTCGCCGTGCTTGAAGGAAATCCTCTGCTGGGACCGGTAGAGGTTGGCGCTCCATGGGGAAAACTTATCAGGAGACAGACCATAGAGGATGGTCACGTTAGATATACTCCTGGATTAAAAAAAGGACAGGATACGGTATTCGTACTGCATCTCATGGAACACAGCAGTAAATTTAGGTATTATCCGTATCTCGGATATCATTACAGGATATCGGGAAGCTCGGTGAGTAAGAGGTTTAACCCTGAAATCGTGGATATCATGGAAAAGACGCTTTCCGAGTATAAGAAATTTACTGAGAAGTATGAAAAGGACAGTCGGTTTATAAATGCTGTTAATCGAAAGTACTATAAGGTTCTGACAGGAGAGTATCAGGAACTTTTTTATACACATCCCTTAAATAAGGAATCTGAAAGAACCAGGATTACCGGCTTTCACAGACTTATAGAGAGAGAACCGTACAGAGAAGCCATTGAAAATGTAGATGCATCCGGAATGGGATTGTTTGACCGTCTGCAGCTGCATTTGATCCGTAAAAAGAAGATAGGGTTTCTCTTTATGGTGAGAAAAATGGAGAATATTTTAAGGAATACAGTGGTACGGAAATATGACTGAGAGAAGAGCAAAAAAGGAAACAACCATACTGACACCAATTAAAAAGCATCATTTTTGGCTTATTTGCGGGATATTTGTCTTTATCCAGTTCATGTTTTCGGTTCACTTCATGGGAAGACAGTATTTTAATCTTGATGAAGTATCACAGATAGGATTTATAGCAAAAAAACTGGGCGTTGGAGGGATACTCGATTATTATCTGACAAGTGAGGTAACAAATCTCCCGTTGTTTCCGCTGCTTGCGGCTGTCTGGTATAGAGTAGTTCCATATGGAGAAGGGTGGATGAGGTTTTTAACCGTTCTTCTCACAACAGGTGCGATAATTTTTCTGATAAAGATGGCTGTTGCCATAGGCGATGAGTACACAGGTTATATCATGGCTGTACTATCGTGCAGCTCGGCAACCATCATGCAGAAATGCGGATTAACTTTTCGTGTGCATGCATTCTGGATGCTGTTTACTGCAATGGTTCTTTTTTATTATATAAAAAGACAGAAAGAGCAGGGACGGGAATCCTTAAAAAGCGTAATAGTGCTTGGACTTGCCATGACAGGACTTGCATGGTCACACTATTTTGGATGCATAATGATCGTTTACCTTTTTCTTATGGATGTGGTATTTCTTATAGCAAAGAGGATCCGTATCTGCACGATTTTTTCATATGTGATCGCCGGAGGTACGCTTCTTCCCTGGTTTATACTGATGCTTATCCGGAGAACAATGAATCTTTCGGAGTTTTGGCCGAAAACACCAACATTTGAATCAATACCGACTGCATTAATGTTTCTTGTAAGTAACGATAAGCCGATATATGTTTTTCTGATACTTGGAATGATCGCGGCAGTGATGGCATCAGTTTGGAGAGTTCTTCAGTTAAGACCTGATTTTTATAAGGGCTTTATTCGACTGGGGTTTGCAATGATGCCTCTTGCATTTGTCATAGGAGATTATATATACAGTGCTCATATAGCATCAAATGGCGGCATTTTTGTTATACGTTATTTTTTGTCGGTTGTACCTGCGGCACTTCTTACGGTGAGTCTGATAATGCAGGATATCATTGAATTTGTGATACGCGTAAGTATCAGAAGCGATGTATTTACTGATTCTGAAAAAGTAGCAAAAGACGGACTACAGATAAGCTATACCCAGTTTATGATATATAGTTCAGTAGTGCTTATGATCCTTTTCTTTATAGGAGCACCCAATTACTACTATGACGTAAAGGAAGAAGTAAGTGCACCATATGACAATACTTATGGAAATGTAAGAGATGAGATACTGTCTTCTGAGAATGCTGTTGATTCTATAAAGAGCGGAAGCACAGTCGTGGCAATTAATGCCAATCGGGCAAATGCGGACGGATTTGAAGAGTATTACATGGAATATGGTGGAAAAGGCGAGGAACTCCATGTGGTGTCAAATGGAGATGATGACATCAAAGAACGATTCGATGCGGCTGATAAGATATACATCTATCAGGTAATGAGCGGTAAACCCGATGTTTATACAGAACTACTCGGTAAAGAGTGGGAGCAGACATCTTTCGATAAGAATATCGGATTATATGTATTTGAAAGGCAGAATTAAGTGTCAGATGAAAAAGCGCTCGTCAGCGCAGTGATAACCAGTTATAAAAGAGATAAGGACACTGTAGGAAGGGCAGTAAAGAGCATTCTTTCCCAAACGTGTCCTGTGACAGAGATATTGATAATCGATGATAATCGTGGAGAAGGAAGCGAGCTGTTCTCAAAGGGACTTCTGGAAGTTAAGGAACTGTCTGAAAAAATACAGGTGATCCCTACAGAAGGAGGTCACGGAGCCCAGTATGCGAGAAATACCGGAATACGTCATGCCAGGGGAAAGTATATAGCATTTCTCGATGATGATGATGAGTGGCTTCCTGAAAAAGTAGAAAAACAGGTTAAGTGTCTAAAAGCTAATCCCGAAGCCGGTCTTTGTTATTCGGATGGGTACAGGATAGATGAGAGGACAGATCCGCCGGTAAGAGGTATTATTCATGGACATAATTTTGTCCCAAATGCTACGTATCGCGAACTGCTCCATGAGGATCGGATAGGTACGACATCTCAGGCAATGATCCCTGCGGCAACTTTTGAAAAAGTTGGAATGTTTGACACAGATATGCCTGCAAGACAGGATTATGAGATGTGGCTCCGGATCAGCAGAAGTTTTCCTGTAATAGGAGTACCGGAGGGACTATATCAGTACCATAAGGCGCACGATGCAGGACAGATAACACTTAACTGGAGAAAAAATGTTGAAGCGCACAGGCTTCTGTATAAGAAATATAGAGAAGATATAATTAAGGACCGGGATGCCCGTTTCAATGTGGAATTTCACATTGCCCATTACATGAGAGAAGGTGCATCTCAGGAAAAAAGCCTGAAGATCCTTATATGCGCATTAGGGCATTACGTCAGATCTCTGTTTATATCTCCACAGTGGTTTCTGATACAGGGAAAGTACAGAATAGAGCATGAAATAAAAAAAAGAAGAAAATAAAAAAGAATCCGGCTTTGCCGGATTCTTTGTATCAATCTTCTTTTTGTTCGCCGGGTTTGACCGGTATTTTCAGCGCATGATCACAGTAGTTGCAGGCATCTGCATAATCGCTCAAAAGGAAACTTTGAAGTTTCTTGTTAAAATCTTTCTTTGAACGGGGAGTACGTATATCAAAATAATCATGGTCGCTCTTCATAAATCCAAGATCATACAGATGGGCACCGCGTGCGCAAAGGAAGACTTTGCCATTAAGGACTGTGTGACAGTATTTTGATGAATAACAGTTCTGATATTCCTTTGCGAGCTGCGCTTTGTCCTTACCTCTGAATTCGGTACCGCCCGGGCTTACCCACATTGAAACCTTATCGGGAACACATTTGATCTTGTGTTCGGCAAGTATTCGCATCATTTCATCGATCTTCTGTGTCTTTAATCCATAGTCGCTGAGTTCAACGATGACCTTTGGATTTTCCATGAGCTTTAAGAGGTCATTGTTCGGAATAACTGTTCCGTTTGTTGTCAAAGAAACGTACATTATTTTGTCGCTGTTCAGTACGTGAGTCAGTACCTTTGAAAGCTCGGGATAAACAAAAGGTTCGCCGCCTATAAGTCCGAATTTTATTATCATATCGGTATTTTCCAAAAGGCGGTCAATGTCGCTTATGACCTGATCGGCATCGATATGATATGGTGTATCGTAGCATGGCATCAGATTATTGCAATTTTTGCATTTCAGAGAGCAGCGAGTGGTGATGACCATTACTATATCAGGGTATATAGTTTTACCCGGAAGGATCAGGTTACTCATCATACGAATGTACTGCGAGAGGCTTTTTTTGCCTGGGATGATGTTCATAAGCTCATTAAAACAGGGCTTAAAGATTCTCTCAAAATATGTGCTCATTATTTTTGTGCCTTTCTCGTTACGTGTATAATTAAGAATTCATTATAGTTTGAAAATCAGTAATTATCAACTGTGCTGAAATTGGGAGTAAAAGTTATGAAATTATTATTCACCGGAGATTTCTTTTATGATCATGCGGATCAAAATGAAGACATAAAAGCGATTGCCGCTTATTTCAAAGAAAAGAAATATTGTCCGGTTATAAATTATGAAGGGGTTTATGCACCGGATGCTTCATATAGACCAATAAAGAAGCGTGGAGTCAGATTGGCACAAAATCCTAAAAGCATAGGTATATTAACAGAACTTGGAACAGTGGCTGTCATGCTTTCAAATAACCATACCATGGATTATGGAGAAAATGGACTGAGGGATACTATTGCAGCGCTTGATAATGCTGGTATAAAGACCGCCGGAGCCGGGAAAAATCTGGAGGAAGCCTGCTGTCCTGCAATAATAAAAGAAAAAAATGGTGACACAGCAATATTTAATTTTGGCTGGAAAGAAGAGGAGACTGTGTATGCCAGTGAACGAAGCGGTGGATGTGCGCCAAGGGATAATGAGCTCATATTAACGATAATACGGAGATTTACCAAAGAAAATCCGGACACGAGGATCATTCCTGTAATGCACTGGGGATTTGAGTACAGTATGTATCCTATGCCGTTTGATATAGAACTTGCTGATAAACTCTGTGAGATAGATCAGGTGAAAATGGTGATCGGACATCATACGCACTGTCCTCAGCCGTATGAAATAAGGCATGGAAAACCTGTCTTTTACTCATTGGGAAATTTTTATTTTGCAGGACAGAGAGATGGGTATGACAAGCAGTTTCCGTCTGAAATAAAAAATCTCTGCGACTATGGCTTAATGGTGGAATATGACACCGAAGATAACACATTTCGTACGTTGACTATAATGTATGACAGAACAGAAAAAAAGTCGGTCATACTCGATGAGTCTCCTTTTCCGGAAAAAATGCCTGGAGAAGATTATCGTTCAGAAGTATACAGAAAGCTTGTAAAAGAGGGTTCAATGAAGGGCAGCCCTGTATTGGGCACGGATAAAATAAAAAATATGATCGTGCTTGCAAGATTTAATTTTTGGAGATCTCGGGTTGGCAGGACACTAAAACTGTTTTGCCATTTAACACCTAAGAGTGTATAATGAATTGGTTTTTGTAAATAAATAAGAGGCGGAGTCATGGTTGATTCCGGAATGGAAGGAAATTATGTCTGTTTATGAAGATCTGGTAAATCACAGAACTAAATTATCACTGGTTGGACTGGGATATGTCGGTATGCCGATCGCAGTTTCATTTTCAAAGCATATCGATGTGATCGGTTTTGATATAAACAAAGACAAGATTGAAAAATATAAAGCAGGTATTGATCCAACTAATGAAGTTGGAAACGATGGTATTAAGAATTCTGCGGTTGACTTTACATCGGATGAGGAAAGACTTAAAGAAGCAAAGTTCCATATCGTAGCTGTTCCGACACCTGTAAATTCCGATCATACACCCGATCTCAGACCGGTAGAGGGCGCAAGCCATACACTCGGAAGAAATCTCACAAGGGGCTCGATCGTAGTATATGAGTCAACAGTTTATCCGGGAGTTACAGAAGATATCTGTGTGCCTATCCTTGAAAAGGAATCAGGAATGAAATGCGGAGAAGATTTCTTTGTCGGATATTCTCCCGAGAGAATAAATCCCGGTGACAAGGTTCATCGTCTTGAGACTATCACAAAGATAGTTTCCGGAATGAATGATGAAGTTCTTGAGGAGATCGCAAATACTTACAGTCTTGTTGTAGCAGCAGGTGTTTACAGAGCAGAGTCCATAAAGGTCGCTGAGGCTGCAAAGGTTATCGAGAACAGCCAGAGAGATATCAACATAGCTTTCATGAATGAGCTTTCGATGATCTTTAACAGGATGGGTATCGATACACAGGCGGTACTTAAGGCAGCGGGAACAAAATGGAATTTCCTGCATTTCTTCCCGGGACTTGTGGGTGGTCATTGTATCGGTGTCGATCCGTATTATCTGACATATAAGGCAGAACAGCTTGGATATCATAGTCAGATAATCCTGTCAGGACGCCGTATTAATGATGATATGGGCAAGTATGTGGCAGAGAGCCTTGTTAAGAATCTGATAAAGGCAGAAGCTCCTGTACGAAATGCACGTGTCGCTATCCTTGGATTTACATTTAAGGAAAACTGTCCTGATACGAGAAATACAAAGGTTATTGATATAGTAAATGAGCTTCGTGAGTATGGGATCGATCCCTTGATCGCAGATCCTGAGGCGGACGCACAGGAAGCAGAGATGCTTTATGGCGTTAAGTTTACTGATATCAAGAATGTTAAGGATTGTGACGCAGTTATCCTTGCAGTTCAGCATGATGTATTTGCTGATCTTACACCTGCGGACTTTGATAAGATGTACGGAGAGAATGATCACTCAAAAATCCTTTCTGACGTAAAGGGCATACTTGATCGTAAGACATATGAAAACGCAGGATACATTTACTGGAGACTGTAAGACATGACATCAAAAATACGTAGAGCTGTTTGCGCTGTAGTATTTATTTCAATTTTGGCCGGATTTTTTTATTGTGCGACATACGTTGTTTCTCTTAAAAAAAGCAGACAGAAATTAACACGATTTTTTGAAGCCTCAGAGCAGACGGATGTTCTGTTCTTTGGAGTAAGTCATGTTGAATATGGTATATATCCGCTGGAATTATGGCAGGATCATGGAATGACTGCTTACAATATGGGATGTGCAGGTAATACGATCCCCACTATTTATTGGGTCATGAGAAATGCACTTGACTACACAGATCCAAAGGTCGTTGTTATGGATTGTACCCGTTCGGACGTGAATTATAAGGGTGTATCGGATCTTGCGCTTGAGACATTTGATCTTTTTCCTCTAAGCAGGACTAAGTATGAAATGGCGATGGATCTGGAGGAGGATTGGACGGTACGGGCAGGTTTGTTATTCCCGATCGTGAAGTATCATTCCAGATGGAATGAGCTGACAAAGGATGACTTTGGATACTACAAGCCATATATGGATAATGGGGCATACCATGATACCATCGAGGAAATGTTTGTGTCCGAGCCGGAACTTCATGAAGAAACAAGTGAAGATGCAAAGACAGAGCCTGCGGATCTTTCAGAATACTATATAAGAAAGTCTATTGAGATGTGCCAGGAGAGAGGAATAACTATTCTTCTCACAAATCTGCCGTTTCCTGCAAAGGCCGACAGGCAGATGTATGCAAACGCAATAAAGGATATTGCGGATGAATATGGTGTAGATTATCTTGATTTTTCACATATTCCGGGAGTGGTCGATTATACTATCGACATGAAGGATCTGAGAGGCCATCTCAATGAAGCCGGTGCCAGAAAGACAACGGAGTATATAGGTGATTTTATAAATGCAAACTATCATTTGGAAGATCACCGAAATGATCCTGCATATACTAACTGGACAGAATACTGGGATAAGTATTATACATATAAAACAGGACGTATAGTTCAGCAGCCGGAGCTTGATGTATACTTGAGCCAGCTTGCGGATTGGAATTATAGCTCGATGATCTATGTAAGAGAAGATTCGCCGGTTCTTCAGGATGAGAGAATGCTGAAGCTTTTACGAAACACGCTTCGTCACAGAGCTGATGTTTCTGCGAAACGTGCTAATGAGGCGTATACAGTATCGTCAGATATTGTTCCTCAAGACATAACCGGCGGTGTTCTTTTTGTTACGGATAATCCATCAGGTTCATTTGAGGCTTATACACCTACGAAAGAGGGCATTTCAATCGAACTCGATGGAAGAAAAGTTTCATTTGGTCTGAAAGAAAACGGTAAAGCGTCCTTAATGGTAGATGGAGTTGAGCAGGATATTCTGGAAGACACATTGGATGCAAAAGAAAATCCCTGGGATGTTAAGACATATGTGATCGACAGTACGAATGGCGATTATGTACATATGGGTGAATTTACGGTTGAACAGCCGGAAAAGGCTAAACCTCTCACAGCAGTAAAATATTGAGGCACAAAGAATGGATTTTAATAAAAGAAAGATAATTGCCGAACTTGGTATGACTCATGACGGAAGTCTTGGAGAAGCCATGGCAATGATAATTGCGGCCGCAGAATGTGGAGTGGACGCAGTAAAACTGCAGACACATATCTCAGAAGCGGAGACTATTCGGAATGCTCCGCAGCCGCCTTATTTTAAGGCAGAACCAAGATATGAATATTTTAAGCGTACTGCGTTTAATATGGATCAGTGGAAGACCTTAAAGGAATGTGCTGCAGAGAACAATGTAGAGTTTATTTCTTCTCCGTTCTCTATTGAGGCGATTGATTTCCTTCTGGAACTTGGTATAGACTGCTTTAAGGTTCCGAGCGGTGAGATCACTAATATCCCGTATCTTGAGCATCTTGCTGATGCTAATGTACCGGTGATCGTTTCCAGCGGCATGAGCAGCCTGGAAGAACTGGACGAATGCATGCAGATCTTCTTAAAGAAAAACTGCAATGTAGCTCTGATGCAGTGTACATCGGAGTATCCGTGTGATCCGAAGCATGTCGGACTCAATATAATTGACCTCTTTAAGGAGAAGTATCCGGGAGTTCCTCTTGGTTTTTCAGATCATTCATCAGGTGAATGGGCAGCGATCGCAGCATTCCAGAAGGGTGCGCATCTCATAGAGAAACATTTTACTCTTAGCAAAAAAATGTACGGCCCTGATGCAAAGATGTCCATGGAGCCGGATGAGATGACACAGCTTTGTGATTCGGTTAAGAACCTGGAGATCGCACTTGCAAATCCGGTGGATAAAACAAGTGCCGATGAGTTTTCTAACATGAAGGAGATATTCCAAAAGAGTATCGTATCCATCACCGACATACCGGCAGGAACACCTATTGAAGCGCACATGCTTGGATATAAAAAGCCGGGAACAGGACTTCCTACAAAATATTACAAGGAGATCCTTGGCCATACAGCAAAAAGAGATCTTCACTTTGATGACATTATAAAAAAAGAGGATATTAACTGGTAAGAGAGGCGGAGAAGAAAGTCAGCCGTTTCATTTAGAAGGGAAAATTATGAGAAAAATCTGTGTTTTTATCGGAGGCAGAGCAAATTACAGTTCAATAAAGTCTGCCATGCAGGCAATCCAGAAGCATCCTGAACTTGAGCTTCAGGTTGTTCTCGGTGGCTCAGGTCTTGTCGATAAGTTTGGTAACCTTGAAAAGATCCTTGTAGCTGATGGATTCAACATCGATGAGAAAGTATACATGCAGGTTGAAGGTGATAAGCCTAATGCCATGGTAAAGACAGCAGGCCTCGGAATGCTCGGACTTGCAGATGTATTTGAACGACTTCAGCCCGATTTTGTTATCGTTATCGGAGACCGTTATGAAGTAATGGCAGCTACGATTGCAGCTGCATATATGAATATCCGTGTAGCACATACAATGGGTGGTGAGGTAACAGGTACTATTGATGAAAGTATCCGTCATGCCATCACAAAGTTCGCTCACGTTCATTTCCCGGCAAATAAAGAGGCTGGCGAGAGAATAGAAAAGCTTGGAGAGAGACCGGAAGACGTTTTTGTTGTTGGATGCCCGAGAATCGATAACGTTAAGAGAATTCTTGATGAAGATTCATCAATGCCTATGGATATTTATCAGACTCAGGGCGGCGTAGGTCCTGCTTTTGACTTAAATGAACCTTTTATCCTTATCTCCCAGCATCCTGTTACAACAGAGTATTCTGAAGCGAAGAAGCAGATCACAGCAACTATCAAGGCTGCTATGAAGACAGGACTTAATATCATTATGCTCTGGCCGAATGCGGATGCAGGATCAGAAGGTATCTCAAAGGGTATCAGAACTTATCGTGAATTCAATCCTGATGCAAAGATCCACGTGTTTAAGAATCTTCCAATCAGCATATATGTACGTCTGATGAAGAATACAGCATGCCTTGTTGGTAATTCATCAAGCGGTATCCGTGAGGGTGCATTTATCGGAACACCGGTTGTAAATGTAGGAACAAGACAGAACGGCCGTGAGAGAGGTCAGAACGTTATCGATGCTCCGGATGAAGAGAATGCAGTATATGAGGCTATTAAAAAGCAGCTTGAGCATGGTCCGTATGTATCAGAGCCGATTTACGGTGATGGTCATGCCGGTGAGCGGATCGCAGAGATCCTTAGCAAAGTAGAAGTTCCTGTTCAGAAGAGGATAGTTTACTAATGAATATTCTGGCCATTGTACCTGCAAGAGGCGGATCAAAGGGAATTCCAGGGAAAAATATGGTTGACCTGAATGGAAAGCCTCTTATGCAGTACACCTTCGATGCAGCAAAAGAAAGTAAATTCATAGACCGGATACTGCTTTCAACAGATGATGAAAAATTTGCTGAATTCGGCAGGAGTCAGGGCATTGACGTAGAAATGCGTCCTGCAGAACTTGCAACAGACACAGCTGTTATGAAAGATGTGATAAATTATCATCTGGATCGTCTGGCAGAAAAAGGATATACACCTGATATATTTATTTTACTGCAGCCCACATCGCCGCTTCGAACATCACAGCATATTGATGAGGCACTGAAGCTTCTCACTGAGGATGAGACTGCAGATGCGATAGTAAGTGTTATGGATATGCCGCATCAATATCTTCCTATGAAGATAATGAAGATGGATGATAGCGGGGCATTGAAGTTTTATCAGGAAGATGGCGAAAAATATACGACAAGACAGGCGTTGCCTCATCTGTACGCGAGGAATGGAGCTGCGATATATGCAGTTTATACAGATGTTTACAGAAAGACGGGAAGTCTTTACGGAACCCGTTGCCTGCCATATGTAATGGAGGAAGAGGATTCTGTGGACATAGATAAGCCCTTCGATCTTTTTCTTGCAGAGTGTATTCTAAAGAGCAGACAGAAATAAATGTTTTATCGGAGGCACAGTAAATGTCATATTCAGAAATTAAATTTGATACGGAAGACGTATTTCTTGTAACCGGTGCGGCAGGATTTATTGGTTCAAATCTTGTGGAAGCACTCTTAAAAAGAGGTCATAAGGTCCGTGGTTTAGATGACCTTTCAACAGGAAAGCAGGAGAACGTAGATCTGTTCATAAATGATCCCAATTACACTTTTATAAAGGGAGATATAAAAGACCTTGATACCTGTATGAAAGCCACAGAGGGCGTAACATATGTCCTTAATCAGGCTGCGTGGGGATCGGTTCCCAGAAGTATAGAGATGCCGCTTTTCTATGAAGAAAACAATATCCGCGGTACACTTAATATGATGGAAGCGTCCAGACAGAACGGAGTAAAGAAATTTGTATACGCATCCAGTTCTTCGGTGTATGGTGATCACCCGGTACTTCCGAAGAAAGAGGGACAGGAAGGAAATCTGCTTTCGCCGTATGCATTGACAAAGAGAGTTGATGAAGAGTACGGAAAGCTTTATTATAAACTTTATGGTCTTGATACTTACGGTCTGCGTTATTTCAATGTATTTGGCAGACGTCAGGATCCTAACGGCGCATATGCAGCGGTGATACCAAAGTTCATTAAGCAGCTGCTTAATGGTGAAGTGCCGACTATTAACGGTGACGGAAAGCAGAGCCGTGATTTTACCTATATAGAGAATGTTATCGAGGGTAATCTGAAAGCCTGCAAGGCGTCTCATGAAGCAGGCGGTCAGGCATATAATATTGCTGCAGGTGGTCGGGAGTATCTGATCGATATCTATCATCGTCTGGCAGAAGCTCTTGGCAAAGGCGATGTCGAGCCGATCTTTGGACCTCCGCGTGCAGGGGATATACGTCATAGTAATGCAGATATAAGCAAAGCTGAAGAGCTTCTCGGGTATCATCCTGAGTATGACTTTGAGCGGGGAATCACAGAAGCAATAGACTGGTACAAAAATAATCTTTAAACATAAGGCAGGAACGAATTGAGAAGACTAATTTCTGAAAATATGATCAGAATCGCAGGAATTGTGCTTTTTCTCGTCGTTGCTGCCTTTTTTGCGTCTGCGGCGGGATTTACCGGCGAAAGGGACAAGATCCTGATCAACGAAGTATGTTCATCAAACCTTTCGGTCATACAGGACAAAAATGAGAAATATCCGGATTGGATCGAATTATATAATCCGGAAGATCATGATATCTCGCTTGAGGGGTGGAGCATCTCAAATTCGGGGAAAAAGCTCAGGAAGTATGTATTTCCGGATGTGACAATATCAGCAAATGGCTATCTTCTTCTTTTTGCAGATGGCACGAAAAGTAAAAACGAAGAAGATCCTGATGCGTCATTCAGTCTGAAAAATTACATAATGACCGGAAGAGGAAGTATATCTTTAGTTGATACCACGGAAATACATCTTCCATTTACGCTGACGTCTAAAGGAGAAAGATTGTATCTTTCGGACAGGTCGAGAAGCCTTGTAGATACAGTCGAGATTCCGGAAATGAAATATAATGCATCCTGGGGACGAAATACAGATGGCGGAAATGAAATGATAGAAATGATACCGTCTCCCGGAAGCAGCAACAATGGTGCAGAAAAAACAGATGAAACCACGCTGGCAGAACCGGTATTCTCGAAAAAAAGCGGATTCTACGATAATGCTTTTGAGTTATCGATCACATCTATGGAAGGCTCCGAAATTCGTTACACACTAGATGGAAGCGTACCGACAGAGACTTCGGAACTCTATACGGGACCGATTTTGATCAGTGACAGATCCAAAGATGAAAACCTGTATGCCGGTATAAAAGATATTTCAGTGGATTTTTTATCATATGCAAAGTCGGAGTGGCAGCTTCCGGATAAACCGGTTGATAAATGTACTGTAGTTCGCGCGGTCGTATTTGATGAAAGCGGAAAGTACAGTAAGATAGCAACTGCTTCTTATTTTGTCGGATTTCAGGATAGATCTGCTTACGATGATCATGGAATAATTTCGCTTGTTACCGATCCGGATAATCTTTTTAGTCATGATAACGGGATATATGTTGTTGGTAAGATCGGTGAGGATTATTTCAAGAAGCAGGTATCTCTTAGCAGTGATGCGATGAAATATATTTCTGAAAATCCTGAAGTTCCGCTTGATGGGACGGTTAGTATATGCGGAATAACATTAAATGACTGGACTCCGTCAAATTATACTGAGAGAGGTCCTGAATGGGAGCGAGAGACCGAAGTATCGGTTTTTGGATCTGAAGACAGGGCTCTTATCATGGAGCAGACCGTTGGCCTTCGTATAAAAGGAAACCGTACGAGAAACAATGCCCAAAAGAGTTTTAATCTGTTTGCGAGGAGCGCTTATGGACAGGACACCTTCAAGGTTCCGTTTCTTGATGGAGATGAGGGAGAACGCAGCATAACACTTTATACAGGCGCGAATGATGAAAGAACAAAGACAAAGGATCGGATAGTATCGGAGCTTACAAAGAACCTTGAATTTGGAACGATCGAGTATGGACCGATTTACTATGTATTTCTAAACGGTGAGTACTGGGGCGCATATGAAGTCGCTGAAAGACAGAATGCGGAATACATTGCAAAGCATTACGGAGTAAAAGCGGATGATGTTGTAATGGTAAAGAATGGCGCTCTTGCAGAAGGAACAGCTGAAGATCAGGAACTCTATAACGACTTGAAGCATTATTTATATACCTATGGTGATGATTTTGCTGATGATAACGTCTATGAGGGTTTTAAGAAAATTGTTGATATAGACAGTATGATTGATTATTATGCAGCAAGGATCTACATCGAATCCGGAGCAGACTGGCCAGGTTCAAATGTGGCCTTTTGGAGATCGAGAGAGGCCACGGATCTGCCTTATGAGGATGGAAAATGGCGCTTTTTGATGTTTGACAATAATCTTAATATGCTTCAGTCTTCGGTAAGCAAAAATATGATCGATATTGTCTCGTCAAGTGGAGATATGTTTGCTTCCTGTATGCAAAACGAGGGCTTTCGCAGAAAATTTGCCAAGAGAATGAAGGAGATCATGGCTACGGTATATGAGCCTTCAAATGTCAAAAGTGTTATCGATGGTATATCGGAAATGACAGAAAATGCAGCAATAAACAGCGAAAAACGTTGGTATGGAAGCAATGCTGATGAAGGATATTTCAGGAAGAGGATGAATGAAATTTTTGGATTCTTTAATGAACGACAGACGTGGATGAATAGATTTCTGGAGGAACTGACTTGAAACAGGTGTTTAAGCGTATTTTGAACTTTGTTATGTTTTTTGTTATAGGAGTATCACTTTTGTCTGTTGTTACCGGGATTTTTACTCCTAAGTGGACATATTCCGAAAAAGATTATGGAGAAGGAAGCAGATATCGTTCCTTCTATAAATTAAAGGAAAATACGCTGGACTATGTGGTAATAGGTGTGAGTCATTCCTTTTTTGCGGTGAATCCTATGCAGATCTATGCAGATACAGGATATACAGGGTACGACCTTGGAAGCCCTTTTCAGCCGCAGAGTGTGTCATATTACTGGTTAAAGGAAGCAGTAAAGACGCAGAATATAAAATGTGTTTTTATTGATGTATCTTCTATAATCAAGGATGTTCAGAATAATGAGCAGATATTGAAAAACCTGATTCTTATGAAACCATCAGTAAATAAGCTTATGGCAATTCGTGATTGTTCTCCGAAAAAAGAGACTCTTTATGCTGCATTATTTCCGCTGTACAGATTTCATGAGAGATGGGAAGAATTGGATACAGAGGACTATTCAGGGGCAAATGACAGTGAGTATTATACTAAAGGAGCAACAGAGAGATTTAGTATAGATAACCAATCTATAAATAATGAACTTAGAGCAGGAGAATTAGACTGTATCGTGCAGAATGATGCCGGTGATACGGAGATAAATACAGAATACAGAGGAATAAGCGAGGAAGAACTGGAATATTTTGGGAAGATCATTGATTTTTGCGATGAGAACGGAATCGTATGTATTCCTATAAAATGTCCTACTACCAGATGGAATCCTGTTTGGAGCGAAAAAGTCAATGAATATCTTGCAGAAAGAAATATGACGCTTTTAGATCTTACCGATACTGAAAAGGTAAAGATAGATTGGATGAAAGATACTCATGATGAGGGTGGACACGTTAATTACTTCGGAAGTGTTAAGTCATCGCAGTTTTTATCCGAATATCTTAAAGGACTTGGCATTTTAACTGATCACAGAAATCAGGCCTCCTATGAAGAATGGGATCAGGATCTTGCAAAGTACAAAGATTGGGAATATGGAAAAATAGCATCCGGATTAAATCCGAAAGAAAATGTGTATCGCTATTTTGATATGATTTCTCTAAATAAGGACAAATATCTCGTATTGTATTCTTCTATGCATGATCCGAGAAGCGTGTCGGATAATTGTCTTGATGATCTTATTGGACAGAGCGGATTTACGGATATCATTAAGGTAGAGCCACAGGAATCTATGCTGGCAATGGTAGATGGAGGAGAGACATCTCTTTTATATGATGAATACAGAAAGTCATCTTATAAAGGAAATTACACAGCGGAGGATGGTTCTGTACATACGATAGAAATGATCAGTTCTTCATATTCCAGTGGTGATGAAAGTACGATCTTTTTTGACGGTGAAGATTATTCCTACAATGATAAAGATGGGATAAATATACTGGTTGTAGACAGAAAGGATGGAACTGTTCTGTCAAAGGCATTTGTAGGTGTTGACTCTAACGGAAGCCTTCTTTTTCGCCAAAATACGCTTTCAGCAGAGGCAGACAGCCGCCTTGCTGAATATCAGCAGGGATTGACCTTGGAAGGACAGGTGATATTGTCATCTGTAACAGGTGATCTTGAACATAAATTATCTGCAAGATCTTCAAATGGAGGAACAATTCTTCTGCTAAATCCTGAAGAAAATGCCGCCATGGAGGCGACTTCAGGAGGTAATAACGATGGAGATAACGTTGGTTTTGGGACGATAAATGATACAGCAATGCAGAAATGGATCCCTCTCAAAATGGATGATGGAACATGGAGGATACTCTCACTTTACAGTGGTCTGTATCTTTCGGAAGAAAATGGTGAACTTGTTCAGAGAGAGTATAAAGACTGTTCAGAGCAAAAGTTTGTGTGTTCATACGTAAACGGTAACTGAATGGTCGTAAACGATGCGTGAATTGACAGATGTTACGTAAAGTGTTAATATTTCAATCGTAGCCTTAACAAAATTGTAATATTTCGGTTGGGCTAAGATATCATAGGATGCCAAGAAGGCAGAATAATGATCTCGTTGTTAGAATTATCATAAGGTGTTAAGGGAGAGAAGGTATTGCTGAGACGGTAGGGAGAACCGTGTGCAGCGATCAAGAGAATTGGTAGGTAAAGAGGATTCAATCACATGAAAAAAGTAGCAGTCAAGTTTGCGGCAGGGTGTCTTGTAGGCGTCATGCTCGCAACCAGTTCACCCTACTATGCAGGTGCAAGTGTTCTTAATTCAGAGCTTCCTGCGGCAGGGGCAGCGAGAGCGCTAAGTGAGGGAAAATCAGTAAAGGCTCTCAGAGCAGAAAAAGTATTAGCGACCGGAAAGGTTGATGCATCTGATATTTCAGCAGTAACAACTGTTGCTGAGGAATCTGTTGAAAAAGAAGCAACGGAATCTAAGGAAAGCAAGAGCACTACAGAAGAATCATCAGAGACGCCGTCTGCAGGTGCAGGAAATTACGAAACAGAAACAGACGGAGATCTTGCAACCAGCAGTACACAGGCAACATCAAATGATCCGGAGGAATCGTCTGATTCAGATTCCAAAAAGAAGGATGAAAAATCTAAAACATCTGTTAAGTCCGATGAAGCTGAAAGCATTTCAGCAGGAGCGGGAACAGAAGTAAAGACAGACGATGACAACGATGGTGATATGAATCTCGTTGATGCGGTTACAAAGGCTGAAAACGAAAAAGAAGAGCAATACGAAAATCTTGTTGTTGCTCAGGTTGATAATTTTGTAAATGTTCGTACAGAGGCTTCAGAGGATTCAGAGGTTGCCGGAAAGCTGTATGCTAATTCAGTTGGTGAAAACCTTGGAACAGAGGGCGATTGGATAAAGATCCGCTCTGGAAATACCGAGGGTTATGTTAAGAGTGAGTTTGTCGTAACAGGTGATAAGGCTAAGGAACTTGCTAAAAAAGTTGGAACCAGAACAGCACGTGTTACCACAACAACACTTTATGTTAGACAGGATTCTTCCACAGAGGCTGAAGTTCTCGGTATGGTACCGATGGATGATGAGCTGACGGTTCTTGATGAGACTGATGACGGATGGGCAAAGGTTTCCATCGAGGAAGGTGAAGGATATGTGAATACACAGTTCGTTCATCTCTTTACAGAGTACGTATATGCTGAATCAAAGGCAGAAGAGGAAGCTCGTCTGGCTCGTGAGGAAGCAGAGAGAGAAGCTGCCAGAAAGGCTGCTGAAGAAGCTGCTAGGAAGTCGGCAAAGAACAACAGCTCTAAGAAGGGTAATTCTTCATCAGGAAAGAGCAGTTCTTCTTCTGGTAGAGGCGGTTCTTCCTCAGGCGGAAGTTCTTACTCAGCAAGCGGAAGCGGTTCAGGTTCATCAGTTGCCAACTATGCACTTCAGTTTGTTGGAAATCCGTATGTATATGGTGGAACATCTCTTACAAACGGTGCTGACTGCTCCGGATTCGTTATGAGTGTTTACAGAAACTTCGGTATTTCACTGCCGCATAGTTCTGGTGCTGACCGTAGCGTAGGATCTGCTGTATCAGGCGGACTTGCAAATGCACAGGCTGGTGATATTGTATGTTATTCTGGTCACGTTGCGATCTACATTGGTAATGGTCAGATCGTACATGCATCTACAGCAAAGACAGGTATTAAAGTTTCAAGCGCAAATTACAGAACACCGGTTGCTGTCAGAAGAATATTCTAATTTAAGATATACAGATAATATTATGGCTGTCCTTCTTTTGAAGGACAGCCATTTTTTAACTTATTACCTCACGCTTGCGCGAAGAATCCGGTAAAACCGGATTCTTTGTTCATTTAAAGGGATAAATAATATTGTATACAAAATAAAAAGTGGTAAAAGATAATCTCACACTTGCATACAATACACAATAACGACTGAATGAAATGGTAGATATAAAAAAATGACAGACAGGGAAAAATATGGATAATGAATACAGGTATAGTACATTCTTAAAAATGCACAAAATAGTGTTAATAGTATGGTGTATTCATTAATAAAGTGAAGTTGTCCACAAAAATTATCCACAAACGCACAGTGGGAACACCGCATAAAAGCACTTATACACCAAGTTATTCACTTTATCCACAAATGTACTTACAGGCATACACTGTTTGTTTAGAAATAAAAACGAAAAACTGTTTTGTTAGTATTTCATAAATAACATGTGCCATAGGAGAAATAAATTAAAAAGCCTTGACGGTACAATTGTTTATACAATAAACGTTTTCGAATGTACAAAATATGGCACAAAGAATCCGGCAAAGCCTGATTTTTCGCGAAAAAAGGCTCACGCACTATAATAATGCGTGAGCCGAAATACCTCTGTTTGAAGAAATTTAGTGTTTTGCAGGAGGTAATGTTATCATATCTCCGAGAATTTTATCGTATTCATAAGGGGTGATCTTTTCCTGACCGCTTCCGGATGTGAATGTCATCTCTCCGAAAAGAAGTTTACCGTCTACCTCGTAAAAGTCGACCCTGACTTCAGGAAATCCTTCTGCGAGCTTTTCTGCGAGTTCTTTCATCTTTGCAAGGTTTACCGGAGGCGGAAGTTCCTCTTTTCTTTTTGGGAATTCTATTTCAAAAGGAGCAGGATTCCAGTCGAAATCATATATATTTCTGTGATGTTCTGTATAACGATCGCTGTCGATCCAGATATATCGGGCTTTGCCATCAAAAACAAGAATCTTGTAGTCAAAGAGATTTCCATTGTTTGGGATCATTTCTTCGGCTACTATCATAGGCTTAATAGGACCGTAATGAAGCTGAAAACCGAAATAAAAGGAAAAATCCTGCTTTAGCCAGCGTTTGAAACTTTTTCGTGCAGCATTTTTATCAAAAAGACTTTTGTCATTTACGATGATATTCATCTTAGAACCATGATTGGCTTTAAGAACAAATTTATCGGGGAATGAAGAAAAATCAATATCGTCAAAGTTTTTCCATGCTCCGATCAGAGGTACCAGATATTCATCGCCGATCTTGCTGCTTATCCAGTCACGGACAAGCAATTTATCTGAAAGAGTGGTCATTAGTGGATTTTTGTAATAGAGTTTTATCCACTGCAATTTTTCATTAAAAGTCTCTGGATGTTCAAGGTCCAACTCACGACCGGTACACTTTTTATACCAGCGTTTAAGTTCATGAGGGTATAGAAATGGAGGGGTGAGTTTCTCGTGATAGTATCCAAGAAGTTGTGGAAAATTCATTTGTTGCTCCTTTATTGATCGTTTGCCTTAGGCATTTTCTTTTGACGCATACATCATTTTATAAAAATAGCATATTATGGTAATTTAATCCATTAGACTACGACTATTGCGTCATATTAGGCAAAAGGTTATAATATTGGCGTTGTTCGGCAAAAGAAAGGGTAATCTGTTTTGAAGAAATTAAAATCAGCATTAATGCTGATATTTTTTTGTGCAATAGGAATATTTCTGATAGTGCGCCTTACTGATGTTATGGTTCCGAAATGGACTTATACCATGGACAGAGATGATGCGGGTGAAGGTACACGTTATCGTGATTTCTATAAGCTTCCGGATAATACGTTGGATTATATAGTTGTTGGGACAAGTCATGCGAACTATGCCGTAAATCCTATGCAGATATATGAAGAAACAGGATATACGGGCTATGTGCTGGCAGGTGAACAGCAAAATATGTCCTGTTCGTACTATTGGGTATTGGAAGCCGGAAAGAAACATAAACTCAAAGCTGTATTTGTTGATGTATCGTCGCTGATAGCTGATAAGGACTCAAGTTCTCTTATATTAAAAGAACTCCTTGCAATGAAGCCTTCTATAACAAAGTTCCATGCGATATTTGACTGTAGTCCGGATATGGATACCGTCTATTCAGCGCTTTTTCCCCTGTATAATTTTCATGATCGATGGACTGATCTGAATCGTGAAAGCTTTCAGGGAGTAAATGAAAGCAATTACTATCTCAGGGGATCCGCCCTTAGATTTTATTCCTCCAATGAATATGCATCAGATGAGGTCGGTATAAGGACTACGGAAAAAACTGTTCTTGAGACTGACGGGACACAAAGTTATTCTGAGGCACACATGGACATAAGCAGTGACGCGGCATCATATCTTGAAAAGATTATTGCTTACTGTAATGAAAATGATATACAGATGATTCCGGTAAAGTGCCCCACAAGGCACTGGAATAGTGAATGGACGGATAAGATCAATGCATATCTCGCTGATCGTGGTGCTAATAAAATAGAAAATATGCTAGATCAGGATGGACTTAAGTTTGACTGGGATACAGACACTCATGATAACGGCTATCATCTGAATTATGTTGGTAACGCAAAAACCTCACATTGGTTTGCGGGTTATCTTAAATCCATGAATATATTTACGGATCACCGTTCGACGGATGGAATATGGAATGAAACGGCAGATACGTATCTGAAATGGGAGAGATCAACGGTATATGACTGCCTGTATCCTCGTCAAAAAATATACAGATATTTAAGTGATGTTGCAGATCATACAGATAAGTACATTGTTTTGCTCATGGTGTATCAGGACGCGGAGGCCTTCTATGATACCGGGATGGATGAACTGTTTCAAAGAATGGGTTTTGAAAATGGTATAAATCCGGAATCACAGAAGTCAGTGGTCGCTGTTGCGGACCGGGATGGAGATATTTTTTCAAGGACAAGCTATAGAAAAGAGGAGCTTTTAGGAAGCTTTGTTTCCAAAGACGGAGAAAAGCATTCGTACCATATCGTAAGCTCGGGGGCAACATCAGGTAAAGAGAGTATTCTTGAGGTTGATGGACGAGAGTATACCTGCGATTTCCCCGGAATAAACATGGTAGTGATCGACAGGTCTGACGGAAAGGTGATTTCAAGGTCAGCTTTTGGACTTGATGATAAAGGGAAACTTTGTTTTGAAGATCATGTTCCGGATGGCGATGCAGAAGATCGGTTGAGAAACAATACTGAATCCGAAAAAACTAAAATAGAAAATGGTGTTCTCATAACAAATGGAAATAAGAAAAATCTTAAATTTGTTTCTACTGATGATGGATGTTATATGATCAAGGATATCGAAAGCGGAATGGTGCTTACACCGGAAAACTTTGATAATGCAGAAAGAACACCTGTCACAATGCAGGAAGAAACCGGACTTGCATCTCAGCAATGGACGGTATTTACGGATAGTAACGGCAACATGCGTATATTGTCATTGTTTGCAGATAAATATCTTGCTGTGGACAGAAGCGGAAATTATGTGCTTACAGCAGAATATGGGGATGAGAGTAAGTGTTTTGAATTAAGATCGGAACACGGCAAAGGAAAGGAACAAGGCGCAGCATGACACTTTTTTCGTTAACATTTTTTGTTTTTTTACTTCTTACGATCCTGGTATATTACATCGTGCCTAAAAAGATTCAGTGGGCAGTACTTCTCATTGCGAGTTATTTTTTTTACTGCTATGGAACAGGATGGAAAGGTGTTGTATTTATTCTGGTCACCACCATCACGACCTATTTAGCGGCACGAAAGATCGAGAAGATACAGCTTGCTTATCAGGCAAAGCTTGATGAAGCAAAGGCATCAGGTAAAAAGCTTTCTTCTGATGAAAAAAACGGACTGAAAAACGAATCCGTAAAGCAGAAGAGGGTATATCTTATAGCAGGTTTGTTGCTTAATTTTGGCATACTCATTGTTTTAAAGTATGGAAATTTCGTAATCGATAATATAGATGCTGCGATGACCGCATTTGGAATGGGTGGCAGAATACCGGAGACAAGTTTTATTCTTCCTCTTGGAATATCTTTCTACACTTTCATTACAATGGGATATCTTATTGATATATATAGAGGCAAATACGCGGCTGATCATAAGTTTTTCCATTTCGCCCTGTTTACGGCATATTTTCCGCAGATCATACAGGGACCGATCGGTCGCTATAATGACATGGCGAAACAGCTGGAAGAACCTCATTATTGGGATGATTTTGGATTCCGAACCGGTTTTATGAGACTTCTTTGGGGATACTTTAAGAAAATGGTCATTGCAGAGAGAGCAGGAATCTTTGTTAATGAAGTATTTTCAAATTATGATTCAGCCGGATATCAGGGATTTGTCATTTTTATAGCGGCACTTCTTTATGGTTTTCAGATTTATGCGGATTTTTCCGGAGGAATGGATATCGTATTCGGAGCATCTGATATGCTTGGAATCCATCTTACAGAGAACTTCCGTCAGCCGTATTTTGCTAAGAGCGTATCCGAGTTCTGGCAGAGATGGCATATGACGCTCGGCGGATGGATGAAAGACTACGTATTCTATCCGATCTGTCTGTCAAAGCGTGCGGCAAGGGCTCAGAAAAGCCTTAAAAAGAAATTTGGAAATCATTATGGAAGAGTACTGGTTCCGACATTTGCATCTTTTATAGCATTCCTGATCGTAGGTATATGGCATGGCGCCGAGTGGAAGTATGTTGTCTATGGTATTTTTATGGCGACATTTGTTTCATCTAATACACTATTTGAGCAGCTGTATATGGATATCAGGACAAAGCTAAAAATAGATGATAAGAGTTTCTGGTATAGTTCTTTTCAGGTATTGAGAACAACAATGATCGTTCTTGTAGGTCGTTTCTTTTCCAGAGGGACATCTGCGATGGATGCGGTCCGCATGATAAGAGCAATGTTCTCGTCATTCAATTTATGGGTGTTTTCCGATAACAGCCTTCTGAATATGGGACTTGATCAGAAAAACTGGAATCTTCTTATAGTGATGATAGTGTTCCTGATGGTTGTTGACTACTTTAATGAAAAGGGTGTAGTTATACGTAATCGTATTGCGGGAATGGTATTTCCGGCAAGATGGATCGTCTATTACGCAGCGATTTTTGCAGTACTTATATTTGGTATATATGGTGCCGGATATGATGCATCGTCATTCATTTATCAGAATTTCTAAGATAAAAACGAATGTGTGTGCATAAAAAGATTTTTTGGTTGTGAAAAAAATCTTGAAAAAATATCGAACATCGTTACAATATATTGCACAGTGATGCTTACACTGTTAAAATGTACGAAAGAAAAGGCGGTCTGCCTTTGAATCCCGAATGAAGTGAAAGAGAGGACAAAATGGACGAATTATTAAATCTCCTGTCTGAGATCAGACCGGATGTGGATTTTCAGAATGAAGAGGCACTTATTGACGACGAGATACTTGATTCCTTTGATATTATCTCTATCGTTGGAGAAATAAATGATCAGTTTGATATTGACATTAATGTCAATGATCTGATGCCGGAGAACTTTAATACAGTAGAAGCTATGTGGGATCTTATCCAGAAGCTTCGGAATGAGTAAGTATAATCTTATATTATTACAATATTAAAAAAGTCTTAAGAGACCGATTCCTTGAAGGAGTCGGTCTTTTTGGTTATAATAGAAAACGTGGTACAAAAAGATGTATACACGTTGTAAGTGTGTGTTTAACTTAAACCGTTTGTTACAGTTTACAGGAACATACAGTAAATATTATTTAGGATGGGAGAGTAGACATGAGAGAAAGAACAAGAAAGATCATTTCTATGATTCTTGCAGCGTCTATGGTATTTTCTATAAATACCGCCGCTTTTGCTAAGGAAACTAATGGCAGCGCTGCAAATGGAATAGGAATGGCAGAGCAGATTTTTGGTGATGACGAATTTGAGGAAGTATCAGAGTATACCGAGATCAAGGATTCGGAAATTGCTGAAATTGCACCTGACACAAAAAATCCGGCAGATGAGCTTTTGAGCGGAAATACGGTTATGACGGTAAGTGATGATCAGATGGACGACCTCAAAGTTCTGTCTGATAATACATTGCCGGAAAGTATCATCCGTGCAGAGATTTTGGAGCACACAAGTTTAGAAAATAACGGAGCAACATACAGATTTATATCTGATAATACTACAGGTGAAGAGAGATGGGCGATCACTGACGGAAAGAAGATTTCTGACAGCCTTTCATCAAACATTATCATTTCATATGCTATCAAGGACTTTGGAAAAACAACTTCAAAAACTGTTGAAGTAAAGAATGGTATTCTTTCCGGTGTAACAGGAAATCAGACAGTTGTATTCACCTTAAAGCTTGCAAATCTTGATAACCAGAAGAATATTACGTTTACACCGGCAGATGGAGTTACAGGTGAAGTATTTGTGCATGAGGCAAATGCAGGTGAAGTTGTAACAAGACGTCTTGAGATCGGTTCTATAAATGGTGCAAAGACATTTATGGAAGTTGAATACGATGGTGCATGCGAATACAGAGGAGCACGCATAACAGCAAATACTCATCGTATAAATGACAGTGATGTAGATGGAACTATTGACGGTGCTATCGGTATATCTGTAAGATTTACAAAGCTTAGTTCAAATGGTCTTTATTACCCTGTAAAGGGTGACAGCTATGGTGATTACTATTGGAAAGACCAGAATGGTATCACGATCAAGAAGGCTGTTATCAAGAATGGTAAGGCTGTTGCGTCTGCAAGCGCAAATAAGGCACCGTACTTCACACTTTCTGTATCTTTCAGAAATACAGACGACGGCGTTCTCAGCAGATCAGACAGAAATGCGCTTAGAAAGCTTCTCAAGAATACAAAGTTTTATTTCACTATCGAGCCTAAGAAGATTTCTACAGACCTCTTTACTACAGATAAAAAGAAGGCAAATGCATATTATATAAGTAAGCTTTCTCCTTCTTCTGATGGAAATAAGCTTAGGGCAAATATCGCATGGCAGAACTGGAAGATGAAGAAAGGCACTTTCAATGTTCGTACCATGAAGAGAAGTAAGGCTCTGAAGCTTGCAAAGCGTGTTGATTCCAATACATTTAAGACAGATGCAAAGGGACAGATCGTTGGAGATCTTCTTTGGTCTGTAAATTCTGATGGATCAGTAAACTTCACTGGAAACGGTTCTTACCGTGGTGTTGCTAAGAACATCAAAAAGTAATTAAAAATACGGTTTTATCCTTTTTAAGGGGGGCAGGTGTAATAACCTGCCTCCTTTTGTATTAGCGAAAGACCGTTCAAATGAAGAACTTTTTGAGGTTGTATCTAAATTCCTATTTGGGTATAATGTTACAGTTCACAGGTAGCAGGAGGATTTACATGAACATAATATCATTGGGGTTTATACTGTTTTTATTGGCGGCAGTATTGATCTATTACCTTACTCCCGGAAAAATGCAATGGGTGACAATGCTTATTCTGAGCATTGTTTTTTATTGCCTTGCGGCGACACCATATACAATACTTTTTTTACTGTTTTCGGCAGGCCTGGCATATTTTTCAGGAATTATTATGTCAGATCCGGAAAACGGAGATGCGCTGAACGGATTTAATAAAAAAACAACAGCGGTCATAACGATAGCAATAGTGTTAAATATTGCTGTTTGGTTCGTAATGAAGGGAAGTGCATACTGGATCCAGCTTTCTGCGTGGCTTCATGCAAAATTTTCGTTTTTTCCGGAAATGAAGGCTGTTCCTCTTGCAGCAGCTTTTGGTATGGGTTATTACACTTGTCAGACCATAGGGTATATCATTGATTGCAGCTGGGGGACGGCAAAGCCCGAAAAGAACTTTGGGAAGCTGTTTCTGTTTCTTGCATTCTTTCCTCAGCTGACCACGGGACCGATAAGCCGCCATTCGGCGCTTGCGCCTCAGTTTTATACAGGAGTAAGATTTTCAATAGACAGGATTGCCAGAGGTTCGCAAAGGATCCTCTGGGGCTTTTTCAAAAAGCTGGTAATCGCAGAACGAGTTTCGATAGTAGTAAATACAGTCTACGGTGATCCGGCTTCTTACACAGGATTGTGGACATGGGTTGCAGCACTTCTTTATCCGGTACAGATTTATACAGATTTCTCGGGAAGCGTTGATGTTGTGTTAGGTGCGGCAGAACTATTTGGGATCACACTCCCGGAAAATTTCAATAACCCGTTTTTTTCGCAGACTTCACAGGAATTTTGGCAGAGATGGCATATGTCTCTCGGAAACTGGGCAAAGGATTATATTATGTATCCTGTGCTCAAATCAAAAAGAGTAGTAGCACTTACAAAATCCGTAAAGAAGAAATATGGAAAACGTGCCTCAAAGATAGCTTCTCTTGCGATAGGTGTCTTTTGTACATGGTTCGTAATGGGTGTATGGCATGGAAATTATAAATTCATCGTCGGATGCAGTATATGGTATTGGTTTGTAATGATATCATATGAAATCCTCGGTCCTGTGTTAAGCAGACTAAATAGTATTCTCCATATCAAAGAAGAAAGCTTTGGATGGATAATGTTCAGACGCATCAGAACATATATTGTTTATACGTTATCGATGGTGTTTTTTAGGTCTGATGGAATATCCGAAGCTGTAAAGATGATCAGGCGGATGTTTGGTGCTCTGATGCCATCTGCTGCAAATTTATGGATTTTTACAGATGGAAGTCTTTACAAGGCTGGGCTTACGAAGTTTGACTTTACAATTATACTTGCGGGAATCGTCATCCTTATATTTGCAGCAGTTTTGCGTGAAAAATATGGTTATGCAAGAAACTGGATCGCAGAGCAGGGACTTGTATTCAGATGGATCATTTGGATCGCATTGTTTGCATGCGTTATAGTATACGGCGAGTACGGTCCGGGATACCATTCGGCAGATTTCATTTACGCGGGGTTTTAAATGAGGATGAAAAAAGCTATATCAACTATCGCTTTTCTTCTATTGGTTGCACTTGTGACAGTATCTCTTTCAAATTTGCTTCGGGACAAGACCAGTAGAAACGGAAAAAGTGAATTCTTTAATGCAAAAACGGAATTCGACGCATTATACTTCGGTGCGAGCCGGATGCATGAAGCGATCGATCCTATATATATTTGGAATAACTATGGAATTTCTTCATATAATCTTGCATCAGCAGGAGAATCGATCCAGGTTACATATTTTGTAGTAAGAGAAGCATTGGAGCACAGCAATCCCAAAGTTGTATTTGTTGATTCTGCAATAATTGGTGACGTAAAAGATGATATAAATTGCGGTTATGGCTATGTTCATCAATCCATTGATGCTCTGCCGTTAAATGAGAATAAGCTTGAAGCAATAAAATATGCAGGAAAGTTTTTTGACGGAGGCATGCTGGCCTTTATTTCTCCACTCTATGCATATCATAATCGCTATGAAAATCTGACAAAAGATGACTTTGTCGCAAACTATAATTATGACAAGGGCGCATATATGCTTAGCACGTTTCGTCAGGTTGAAGGTATTTCTGAGTATACAGATGAATCAGAAACACTAAAAGGAGGAGACGGAACAGTATATCTCACAAAAATCCTTGATCTGTGCAAGGAAAAGGGTATCAGATGTGTCCTTGTAGATGTTCCGGTTCCGGGACATATGTTCAATGAAAAACGCCAGCGTCGCATGAATGCTCTGAAAAAACTTACAAAAGAACATGGCGGAGCATATATGGGCTTAAATGAAAAAGATGCAGACATTGATATAGACTACGACTATGACTTTGGAGATTCGGTCCATTTGAACTATCTTGGTGGAAATAAAACAGCTGATAAGCTGGCAGAGTATATGACAAATGATCTCAAGATCGGGGATCACAGGAATGATCCGGTATATGCAGAGCCATGGACAGAAGATGTGCAGAAATACAAAGCACAGCGGCTAAAACGCGTCGCAGAACAGGTTGATGCAGTATCCTATATGAACTGGCTTGGTGGAGAAGATTACAAATATACAATATATGTAACAGACAAAACTCTGCTTCAAACCCAGTACGCCATGGATTACTGCCTGGAAAACTTTGAAGTAGAGGTAATAGAAGATCCCGAACAGGAAACAACCGGAAACTACGACATGAAAATAGAAGTCAGAAGAAAATCCGACGGTGAATTCGCCGCAAAACAATACTTCCAGTATGACTATAATGGAAAGATATATATGAAAGCAGACTAAAAAAGAAGGTCGTCCAGATGTTTTTCATCAGACGACCTTCTTTAACTTATAGAAAGAACCTGCGACTTCTGCGCTTGCGCTGAGAATTTCGAAAAGTCACATTCTCTGTCAAGGACTGAGCGAAGCGACAGTCCGCAGGCGAAATGCTGACCTGAGGAAGCATCTGGAGGCGTTTGGGATTTGACGGATACACTGTCCGAATCGCTCCGCGAGCCCGTGCTAAGGGCGAGCGGCTAGCGAGTCGTGACCGGGATTCGGCAAATCCCGCCGGGCTTCTGAGCGGTCAACATTCGCCTGCGGACGTCACTACCACACAAAAAAGAGAACCGCTACACAACGTAGCGGCTCTCTTATTTTTTACAGCATAGAAATAATAGTCTCAGCCAGCTCGCCGACATTCTTCAGCGTAACGGCCTTTCCCATAGGAATCTTAACACCAAACTCTGTCTCAACAGCAAGGATCAGATTAATGTGTTCGAAAGAATCCCAATCGGGAATATCAGCAGAAGTAGTGCTTTCGGAAATCTCGATGCTCTCATCATCAAAAACATCTCTGAAAACCTCTGTAAGACGGCTAAAAACCTCTTCTTTTGTCATTATTATCTCCATTTCATTAATATACGAAATCAAAATGTTACTGCCTGTACTATTTTACTTGCGAATGAGGTGCATTGCAAGATTAACAGCTATGCGCTTTTTCTGCGCCTTTTCATAAGAAACACCGTTGGATGTAACATAAAAAGAATCCTTAATGGCAAAATTCTCTTCTTCAACCATCCTGAAGACCTCTTCGTTACTCTTAAAAAGATAGATGTGATCGATCTCGGGTGCATTGATCGGTACGGAAACGTAAACATCAGCCCCTTCTTTTGTAATCTCATGTATCCGTTTTAATAGAGAACGAGGATCCTCCACATGTTCCAAAACCTCGCTGATACTAACACCATCAAAAAGTGAATCAAATTCATACTTATTTATATCGGCACAGATAAGATCATAAGGTTTCGCATCAGATACTTTGCCTAATTCAATAAAGCTCCGAGCCAGCTCGATGGAACTGGGAGAAAGATCAACTCCTGTGTAATGATCAAAAGCACCGATATTGATAGCTTCGAGAAAATATCTGCCGTGCCCCGGTCCGATTTCCAGATAATTCTTTCCCCTGAAAGTAGAAATGGCCTTCTTAAAATACCTGTTGATCGCAAGATGGTTTTTCCAGAGATAACCTGAAAGCATGAGACCGAGCATATATTTACTCATGTACTCTGTGTTTTGATAAACCTTTTCATTAACTTCAGCAAGAGTAGAGTAGCGGTAGTGACCGTTCCGAATGAAAAAGGCGGTTTCTTCCATTGTATCCCCTACCAGAAGAAGATATGCATCTGCAAGTTCCTCAATAGTGTGTTCATTGCAGAGAAGTTCCAGTATATTCTCAAGATCGGTTATTTCTTCATCCAGGATATCATTTTCGAAAAGTTCCTTTAGATACATCTTCTGTAAAGGATTCTTTTCTGAAATATCTGCGATAAGCTTGTCAGTTAGTTTCGGCATAATAACTCCTTATATAAATATTTTGACTCATTCCTTCACGAGTTCGATCATCCCAAGATCCTTGTGCATGAGGAAAGCAACAATAGCAGTGCCGGAAATCGCGGGGGCAGCTGCTGGCGGCTCTATAAGAGCATAATGAAGTCCGGTGAGCCGGTCGATCTCTGCCTGAATATCATCAGTCTCGTAGCAGATGTGATACATCATATTTTTGTGATGTTTAAGCATCGGAAAAAGAGAAGACTCCTCACTCCATGGGCTGATAAGTTCAACCCTGTAACCATCTTTTATCAAAAAACAGAAATCGCATTTACGACTTTCGTCAGAAAATTCCGGGATTTCTACCGCATATCCGAGTTCAAGGAACTGTGGCAGAGAACGGGAAATCTTCTTTATCATATATCCGATGTGGTGCACTTTCAAAGACAAATCAACAATCCTCCGTCTTATTAACGCTAATAACAGTGTTCTGTAATGTGTAATCGGCAGTCAGATCAAATTCCCAAACGGTATTACCATCGGTGTCTTCGCTGATCTTATTAAAACCTCGATCAGCGAAAAACTCTCTGACCATATTGTTCTTGGCTGTAGGGTAATAGTAACCAACAATTTTTTGTAATCCCCGTGCCTTACATTCGTGAACCAGTGCGTCCATCATAGCATTTTCCATCTGGCGCTTTAAAACACGGCAGCTCATGATCCAGAGATCAATGTGACACTCGTTATTGCGGACATTTCCAATAACCACACTAACTACACCGTTGTCCCCGAATTTGTCAGTAAGTTTTCCATATATATCAATGTAGGACGGATCAGCAGAAACAGCCTCGATCTCGCTTTGAGTATATCTCTTTGTGGTGAGATTAAACTGATTGCTCTTATTTGTGAGCTGGGCGATACGTGCCATATATGCAGGGACAAAGCCCTGTATCTCACCATTCATCTGTAGAGATTTCAGATAATCATCATAATCTTGGAAAGAAGCCTTGGCAGCACTTCTTGCTGCATTAGCCTGATACATTTCATTGCGTTTGAGGTCATCGGCAGAAAGGTTTGTAGTTTCGAAAAATCCCGAACGGTCAAGGATCTCGATATAGTGCTCGGGGCTGTTGCCAATTTCTGGAACAGAGGCTCCGGGAACTTCCTGTCTGATGATCTCTCGTTCTGCCGGATTATCATCGGCAAAGACAAAACTTTCAGGCAGGAGATTAAGTTCAGCAGCGGTATCTACGAGATTTCTGCTCTTTGGATCCCAGTTTATCTTCATGGAGACAAAGTCGTCGGGATGGAGGATAGAATCAGGTCGTTCCAATCCCTTAACAGCCGTATCATGATCATTTTTAGAATTAACGGTCAGAAGGACGCCCAGAGACTTAAGAGATTTCACATAGCTCTGGAACTCGCTGTAGACCTGGCTCATGGCAGTTTCCTGTCCGATTTCTATATTATCTGCTCCATCATCACCGATGACTCCGCCCCAAAGCGTATTATCCATGTCGAGCATGAGCACTTTTTTGTTTTTTCCTATTATTGACTTGACGATATTAGATACGTTAAATGAGAAAAAAGGGATCGCGGGAACAGATACACCATATTTATACATGTGCCAGTACGAAGAATCGGACCAGTTAGAAAGACCGATCACTGAAGCTTCATAATTGATGTCGTGTATGTAAAAATTCTCATGCGCTGCAGCATATTCCGCAAAAAGCTGGTTAAGTCTGTTGATGAAATTTGTTCGTCCGTGAATGTCCCATGAATCACGGTTTCCCATGAGACGGAACATAGGGGGATCAAAATTGTTCTGGATGATCGGACAGTTATAAGTCGTGGAAACATGGTCCCACATTGCCTGAAATCTTTCGTATGTGCTTTGGAGTTTGCTTTCGACAAGTTCATTACTATCTGTGATTTCCGGAAACTCGGCAATGTTTCTGTTACAGGTACAGAAAAAAATGAGTTCCGGCTTAAAAGATTCCAGTTCCTCGTTAGGAAACATTGCATCTTCGTAATAACGGTTATACTCGGATTCATAAAATTCCGGTTGGATCTTGTTGTTCAGGAGAAAAAGCTCCATAACGTTTTTGATATCGTTAGTTGTTTCGCCGCCGAGGATCGCGATACGGAGAGGTGTAAAACGGACACCTTCCTCACTCAAAAGCTGACGACGCAGAGATTTTTTCTTTTTTATAATGTAATTTCCGTCAAAGGGATATTCGAGTTCTCGCATAAAAATTCCTTTCAAAGGTTTAATATGTACAATTACAATACACCATATTCGAATAATGAACAAATGATTGTTAACATCGAGACGTTTGGTGATGAGTCAATAAAAAAGTAAAACGAAAAGTGGATAGTGAAACGCGGAGATAACGGCGGTATGGTCAGACAAAAGTCTTTATATATTTTTATTGCATGACCAAAAACACCGTGTTATAATATTTGCACAAAGATGACCGTGCTAGATGTTAAAAAATTGTGAATGTCGTGTTACAGTTCATACGTAAACGGCATATGACTGACGGTCAAATACAAAAGTAAAGGATGTGGTCTGTATGCGTTTTGCAATTGCTGGAAAGAATATTGATGTTACTCCAGGCCTTAGAACAGCGGTAGAGGAGAAAATCGGTAAACTTGAGAAGTACTTTGCACCGGATACTGAAGTTGACGTCACACTGAGCGTTGAGAAGAAGGATCGCCAGAAAATCGAGGTAACGATCCCTGTGAAAGGAAGTATAATCCGCTCAGAGCAGGTTACTAATGATATGTATGTTTCTATCGATCTCGTGGAGGAGACGATCGAGAAACAGATGAAGAAGTACAAGAATAAGATCGTAGATCGCAAGCAGAATAGCGGTTCTTTTGCGAAAGAGTATGTTGATCGCGAATATGAGGAAGATGACGAGATTAAGATCGTAAAGTCAAAGAAGTTTGGCTTCAAACCCATGTATCCCGAAGATGCATGCGTGCAGATGGAACTCCTTGGACACAATTTCTATGTATTCCGTAATGCGGAAACAGATGAAGTAAATGTTGTTTACAAGAGAAAAGGAAACACATACGGTCTGATCGAACCTGAGAATTAAGAAAACGCGTCTGAAGGGGACGCCGTGAAAGGGGAAAAGGGGTTAATGAGGCCGGGAGCATCTGCTCCCGGCTAAGTTTTTGCCTAAATACATTTTTCGTCAAAACTTTAACATATTTCTTGCAAAAGCCGCATACGTGTGCTATTATCGTAGATGGCTGTGAAAAAAATAACAATCTTGCTCCTGGTTGTGCAATCATACAAAAGAAATGATGAATGTCAGGAAAAAAGCAAGACAGGTTATACAGTAAATTAAAACAAATGTATAAATTAAGGAGGCAATTCAATGGCAAAGAAGATCGTACTTGCAGGCGCATGCCGTACTGCAATCGGCAAAATGGGCGGCGCACTTTCCACAACTCCTGCAGTTGACCTTGGCGCAATCGTCATCAAAGAAGCTCTTAAGAGAGCAGGCGTTCCTGCAGAGCAGGTAGATCATGTATATATGGGATGCGTAATCCAGGCAGGTCTTGGCCAGAACGTTGCACGTCAGGCAACTCTTAAGGCAGGTCTTCCGATCGAGACAACTGCTGTTACAGTAAACGTAGTTTGCGGTTCAGGTCTTGACAGCGTAAATATGGCTGCTCAGATGATCGAGGCAGGCGATGCTGATATCGTAGTTGCAGGCGGTATGGAAAATATGTCCATGGCTCCTTTCGCACTTGATAAGGCTCGTTTTGGTTACAGAATGGGCAACAATACACTTATTGATACAATGATCAAGGATGCTCTTTGGGATGCATTCAATGATTATCACATGATCAAGACAGCTGATAATGTAGCTGAGCAGTGGGGACTTACTCGTGAAGAACTTGATGAGTTCGCTGCAAAGAGCCAGCAGAAGGCTGTTGACGCTATCGAGAAGGGCTACTTCAAGAAGGAGATCGTTCCTGTAGAAGTTAAGCAGAAGAAGCAGACTATCGTTGTTGATACAGACGAGGGCCCTCGTGCTGGTACAACAGCTGAGTCTCTTAGCAAGCTTCGTGCTATCAATCCGGATGGTGTTGTTACAGCTGGTAATGCTTCAGGTATCAACGACGGTGCAGCAGCAGTTGTTGTTATGTCTGAGGAGAAGGCTAAGGAGCTTGGTGTTAAGCCTATGGCTACATGGGTTGGCGGAGCTCTCGGCGGCGTAGATCCTTCCATCATGGGTGTAGGACCTGTAGCTTCCACAAAGAAGGTTATGAAGAAGCTCAACATGACTATCGAAGACTTCGATATCTATGAGGCAAACGAGGCATTTGCAGCACAGTCTGTTGCAGTAGGTAAGGATCTTGGCTTCGATCTCAACAAGCTCAACGTAACAGGTGGTGCTATCGCTCTTGGACATCCGGTAGGAGCTTCAGGATGCCGTATCCTTGTTACTCTTCTTCACAACATGGAGAGAACTGGTGCAAAGACAGGTCTTGCTACACTGTGTATCGGTGGTGGTATGGGCTGCTCAACAGTTGTTAAGGCTTACGAAGAGTAATCTTTATTAAAGCATGTAACTAAAGAGGGGAAGTGGTTACTTCCCCTTTTACAAAAATAAAATGAAAGCGAGGAACCAATTAAATGGGATTCGTTGATTATGAAGTTAAGGGTCAGATCGCAGTTATGACAATTAACCGTGAGAAGGCTCTCAATGCACTTAATTCTCAGGTTCTTGATGATCTTAACGCTGTTCTTGACAGTGTTGACACAAACGCTGTTCGCTGCCTTGTTCTTACAGGTGCAGGCGACAAATCCTTCGTAGCTGGTGCTGACATCGGAGAGATGAGCACACTTACAAAGGCAGAGGGCGAAGCTTTCGGTAAGAAGGGAAATGATGTTTTCCGTAAGATCGAAGCATTCCCGATTCCTGTGATCGCAGCTATCAATGGCTTCGCACTTGGCGGTGGCTGTGAGATCTCCATGAGCTGTGATATCAGGATCGCATCTGAGAATGCAGTATTTGGTCAGCCTGAGGTTGGTCTCGGAATCACACCGGGCTTTGGCGGAACACAGAGACTTGCTCGTCTCGTAGGCATGGGTATGGCTAAGCAGATGATCTACACTGCAAGAAATATCAAGGCTGATGAGGCTCTGAGAATCGGTCTCGTAAATCAGGTAGTTCCGGCTGAGGAACTTATGGCAACAGCTGAGAAGATGGCAAATACCATCGCTCAGAATGCTCCTATCGCTGTACGTGCCTGCAAGAAGGCTATCAACGATGGCATGCAGACAAATATCGACGATGCTCTCGTTATCGAAGAGAAGCTTTTCGGTTCATGCTTCGAGTCATACGATCAGAAAGAGGGTATGGCAAACTTCCTTAGAAAGAAGGATGATCCGGCTAAGGTTAAGCACGTTGAGTTCAAGAACGAGTAATTGACTTTAACATTTTTTGATAGATTCCGGAGACGGGACCGGCTAAATATCCCGTAAGAATAAACAGGAGGAAATACAAATGAAGGTAGCAGTTATCGGTGCCGGCACAATGGGAAGCGGTATCGCACAGGCATTTGCACAGTGCGGTGAGGTTGAGAAGGTTTATCTTTGCGATATTAAGCAGGAGTTCGCTGATGGCGGAAAGGCTAAGATCGAAAAGAATCTTTCCAGACTCGTAAAGAAGGAGAAGATCACACAGGAGACAGCTGACAGCTATCTCGCAAAGATCTCTACAGGTCTTAACTCTCAGGCTACAGATCCTGATCTCGTAGTTGAGGCAGCTCTTGAAGTTATGGATATCAAGAAGGCTACATTCAAGGAGCTTCAGGATGAGATCGTTAAGAATCCTGACTGCATCTATGCATCAAATACTTCTTCACTTTCCATTACAGAGATCGGTTCCGGACTTTCAAAGCCTATCATCGGCATGCACTTCTTCAATCCGGCTCCTGTAATGAAGCTCATCGAGGTTATCTCCGGTGCAAACACACCGAAGGAGACAACTGAGAAGGTTGTTGAGATCTCCAAGGCTCTTGGAAAGATCCCGGTACAGGTTAACGAGGCTCCTGGTTTCGTTGTAAACAGAATCCTTGTTCCGATGATCAACGAAGGTATCTTCGTATACAGCGAGGGCATTTCTGATATCGAGGGTATCGATACAGCAATGAAGCTCGGCTGCAACCACCCGATGGGACCCCTTGAGCTCGGTGATTACATCGGTCTTGATATCGTTCTTGCTATCATGGATGTTCTCTACAAGGAGACAGGCGACAGCAAGTATCGCGCATGCCCGCTTCTCCGCAAGATGGTTCGCGGAAAGAAGCTTGGCGTAAAGACAGGCATCGGTTTCTACAAGTACAACGAAGATCGTACAAAGACTCCGGTAGACAAGCTTTAATTTTATAAAAAGAACATTCGGCGCCGACTGCCGGCGAATTATCATGGCAGTCGGCTTCCGACTTTATATATGGAGGAAATATAATGGATTTTCAGTTAAGTAAAGAGCATCAGATGGCTCGTGACCTTTTCAGAGCGTTTGCAGAGAAGGAAGTTAAGCCGCTCGCAATCGAAGTTGATGAAACACATGAGTTCCCCAGAGAAACTGTAAAGAAGATGCAGAAGTACGGTTTCATGGGTATTCCGATCCCGAAGGAGTACGGCGGACAGGGTTGTGATCCGCTTACATACGCTATGTGCGTAGAAGAGCTTGCAAAGGTTTGCGGTACTACAGCAGTTATCGTATCTGCACATACATCACTTTGCTGCGACCCTATCATGACATACGGTACAGAAGAGCAGAAGCAGAAGTACCTTGTTCCCCTTGCAAAGGGTGAGAAGCTTGGTGCTTTCGGTCTTACTGAGCCTGGCGCAGGTACAGATGCTCAGGGTGTTCAGACAAAGGCTGTTCTTTCTGAGGATGGAAAAGAGTGGATCCTTAACGGTTCCAAGTGCTTCATCACAAACGGTAAGGAAGCTGATGTTTATATCATCATCGCTTACACAGATATCGTAGAGGATAAGAGAGGCAGAAAGCAGAAGAAGTTCTCTGCATTCATCGTTGAGAAGGATACTCCTGGTTTCACATTCGGAACAAAGGAGAATAAGATGGGTATCTGTGGTTCTTCCACATACGAGCTTATCTTCCAGGATTGCCATATTCCGGCTGAGAACCTTCTTGGTCAGAGAGGCAAGGGATTCGCAGTTGCAATGCACACACTTGACGGCGGACGTATCGGTATCGCTGCTCAGGCTCTTGGTATCGCTGAGGGTGCTCTTGACAGAACTGTTGCATACGTTAAGGAGAGAAAGCAGTTCGGCAGAGCAATCGGTGCTTTCCAGAATACTCAGTTCCAGCTTGCAAACATGGCTACTCAGTGTGAAGCTGCAAGACTTCTTGTATATCAGGCAGCAGACGCTAAGGCAAACAAGAGTTACTATGGTGTAGAAGCTGCTAAGGCTAAGCTTTTCGCAGCAGAGGTTGCTATGGATGTTACAACTAAGGCTGTACAGCTCCATGGCGGTTACGGCTACATCAGAGAGTACGAAGTAGAGCGTATGATGAGAGATGCTAAGATCACAGAGATCTACGAAGGAACATCAGAAGTTCAGAGAATGGTTATTTCCGGCGCACTGCTTAAGTAAAGTGAACACTTAACGAGGTTTTTTCGAGTTTAGTGTGAACTTTGTTCTGAGAACGAAGTGATCAGAACTTCTTATACTTAGCATTTTAGTTTGATTATAAAGGAGCAAATACATGAAAATCGTTGTATGTGTAAAGCAGGTTCCTGATACAAAGGGTGGAGTAAAGTTTAAGCCCGATGGAACACTTGATAGAGCAGCAATGCTTGCAATTATGAACCCGGATGACAAGGCTGGCCTTGAGGCTGCCCTTCGCATCAAGGACGAAGATCCTGAGAACACAACAGTTACTGTTGTAACAATGGGTCTTCCGAAGGCTGATGAAGTTCTTCGCGAGGCACTCGCTATGGGCGCTGATGAAGGTCTTCTGATCACAGACCGTGTACTCGGTGGTGCTGATACTTGGGCTACATCTTCCACGATCGCAGGCGCTCTGAAGAACATGGAGTATGATCTCATCATCACAGGTCGTCAGGCTATCGATGGTGATACAGCTCAGGTTGGTCCTCAGATCTCCGAGCACCTTGATATCCCGGTAATCTCCTACGCAGAGGAGCTTAAGGTTGACCGTGCAGCTAAGACTGTAACAGTTAAGCGTCAGTTTGATGATAGATATCACATCCTTACAGCAAAGATGCCTTGCCTCGTTACTGCTCTTTCCGAGCTTAATGAGCCCCGTTACATGACTCCGGGCGGAATCTTTGATGCTTTCAAGAAGGAAGTAACTGTTTGGGGAAGAGATAAGCTGGACGTTGCTGATGAGAACATCGGTAAGGCTGGTTCACCGACAGTTATCGCTAAGGCTTCCGATAAGGTTGCTAAGGGTAAGGGCGAAGTAGTTACTCCGGATTCTCCGGCTGAAGCAGTAAACTACATCGTAGGAAAGCTCACAGAGAAGCACGTGATCTAATAATATGATAATACCAGGGTTCAAAGGTACAAATCCGATTGTGCTTGCACAAAGAGGATTTGGAACTTGGAACCCGCAAAACACGAACATGTAGCGCTGTTGCGCGGAATGTGAGTGTTTTAGGATTACGAGAGCACCATAGGTGCGAAGTAATCCGTGGTATTATGAAAATACCAGGGTTCAAAGGTACAAATCCGATTGTGCTTGCACAAAGAGGATTTGGAACTTGGAACCCGCAAAACACGAACATGTAGCGCTGTTGCGCGGAATGTGAGTGTTTTGCGGGTTACGGGAGCACCGTAGGTGCGAAGTAATCCGTGGTATTATGAAAAAGTAAATGTAAAGCAAGCAATTTCCTGGAGGACTAAAATGGGATTAGAAGAATATAAGGGCGTATTTATTTTCGCTCAGCAGGTAGATAATGAAGTATCCAGCATCGCATTGGAGCTTCTTGGTAAGGCACGTGACCTCGCTGAGAACCTTGATGACAAGACTGTAACAGCAGTTCTTATCGGTTCCGAAGTTGGCGGACTTGTAGATGAGCTCGCTGAGTACGGTGCAGACAGAGTAATCGTTATTGACGATCCTGAACTCAAGGAGTACAGAACTGAGCCTTACGCACATGCACTTGCATCTGCTATCAACGAGTATAAGCCTGAGATCATGCTCGTAGGTGCTACAGCAATCGGTCGTGACCTTGGCCCGAGAGTATCAGCTCGTGTTCATACAGGTCTTACAGCTGACTGTACAGTACTTGAGATCGGTGATTTCCCGCTCGTAGCAGTACCTGGTAAGGAAGATGAGCAGAAGCATAAGCAGCTCCTCATGACTCGTCCTGCTTTCGGTGGTAACACTATCGCAACTATCGCTTGCCCGGATTATCGTCCGCAGATGGCAACAGTTCGTCCTGGTGTTATGCAGAAGATCGAGCCGAAGAAGGGTGCAAAGGCTGAGGTTGTTAACTACAATCCTGGCTTCACTCCGAACGACAAGTATGTAACGATCGAGAAGGTTGTTAAGGAAGTTTCTAACGTAGCAAACATCATGGACGCAAAGGTTCTTGTATCCGGCGGACGTGGAGTTGGCTCACCGGAGAACTTTGATATGCTGAAGGATCTCGCTGCTCTCTTCAAGGGCGGTATGGTTTCCTGCTCTCGTGCAGTAGTTGATTCCGGCTGGATGCCGAAGGATATGCAGGTAGGTCAGACAGGTAAGACTGTACGTCCTCACGTATACTTCGCAATCGGTATTTCCGGAGCTATCCAGCACGTAGCTGGTATGGAAGAGTCTGACATCATCATCGCTATCAACAAGGATGAGAATGCTCCGATCTTCGAAGTTGCTGACTACGGTATCGTAGGTGATCTTAACAAGATCGTTCCTGAGCTCACAAAGAAGATCAAGGCTGAGCAGGAAGCAAAGGCAAACGCTTAATTTAAGCCAAAACCTTAATAAATATTAATGTCCATACGTTGATCAGGCAGGCGCATCCGCGCCTGCTTTTTCTGTATATAGTTTTCTTATAGTTTCTTTAATGTGTGCTATCTGACGATTCGTGATATAATTTCTCCATGCGTATTTTAAGAAAAAAAGAAAATATTTTGATATTAGGGCTGCTGATCTTCTTAGCGGCTTTTTTCACGATACTTGCGGGATTGAAATTTGCAGATTACAGGGCATCTATTTCAGAAGGAACTGTATTTGATCATCTCGTATTCTATGCCTCGGGTCATGGTCAGACAGAGTCTGTGAAGTGTTTTGGAGATGTCCGTGTAACACCGACGGAATACTATGCATTTCTGCCGTCATTTGCAGATAATGGTGGTATATCCGTGACATTTGAAAACAGAGATCATATAGTTCTTACAAAGTCGGACGGCACGGAAAAAAGAATAAGCAGTGGTGACAGACTGCCGGAGATCTCGATTGATGAGCAGTATACGATATCATTTTGTGATAAAAACGGTGAAGTCCGCGAAAAGGGCAATCTGATATTTAAGAAAAGCAAGGATATCGCTGCCGCATATATCACTACAGCAAGTGGTTCACTGGATCATATTCATGCTGAAAAAGGAAACTCCGAGGGCGGAAAGCTGAAAATAATCGAGGCAGACGGAGAATTAAATTATAGTGGCAGATTTGACAGCCTTAGAGGCCATGGAAATTCAACATGGCTTCAGGATAAGCGTCCATATCAGATTACTCTTCATAAAGAAAGCTCGATCCTTGGCATGAGTTCTGCAAAAAAATGGATAATGCTGGCAAATGCCCTTGATGCATCACTTATGCGTAATGCTGTCGCATACGATATGGCAGACTCTGTGATGCCCGGGTATTCACCGGAATTAAGGTATGCGGAAATCTATATAAATGGAGAATATCGAGGTCTTTATCAATTTGTCGAAAAGGCAGAGATCGGACGTAACCGCGTTAATATAACTGATCTTGAATCCGAAAATGACAAAATGAACCGGACACCCGCAGAATCGGCGGAGAAAGTTACAAAAGCAGGAGAAGACGGTTCAGAGCAGGTAGGAGTAAAACTTGAAGTACAGCCGGAAGATATAACCGGAGGGTACTTGATTGAGCATGATTACGGTCCAAAGTATGCAGCGGAGGCAACCAAATTCACTACAAAGCGTGGTGAAAAATACGTGCTTAGAAGCCCGGCATACAGTTCTGTTGATGAGGTCGGATATATCGCTGACATCTTTCAGAAGATCGAGGACAAAGCTTACTCCGGAGAAGACATGTCTGATCTTATAGATATGAAGAGTTTTGCTGATAAATATGTGTTTGAAGAATTTCTAAAAAATGAGGGGGCAGGCGTCACAAGCTCATATTTTTACAAGAATTCTGACAACGTAGATCCATTGATATATGCAGGTCCGATATGGGACTATGACCAGACTATGGGAAATACCTTCTATCCGTCGCTTAACGATCCGGAAACGCTGGATTTTTGCACCAACCATTCAGAGAATACATACATTTTTTATGAACTCTGGAAAAATCATGAGCCCTTCCGTCAGGAAGCAAAAAGGTTCTATAAAGAAGAAATACGTCCATATGTTGAAAAACTCTTAAAAGAAGGTCTTGATGACTATTTCGAAGTGGTAGAAAACGATGATGATATGAATTCATATCGTTGGGGACTGGAATGTGGCGCAGAAGAAAAAGATGTTGAAACTATACGCGACTTTCTCGTCCGTCGTATAGCCTTTCTTGATAAGGTATGGTTGTCAGAGGGTAATTTATGCATAGTACAGTATGAGATACCGGATCAGGACAAGAATCAGTATATAGGAGTCTCGGCAGGCGAGACCATATCGAATATGCCGAATTTTGGCAAGGCTGATGATCCAACGGTTTGGAAAGATAAGGAAACAGGAGAGATTGTTGACGAAAAAACAGTGATCAACAAGGATATGATTCTGGTTCAAAAATAGAAGAATGGAGGATAAGACCGGAATGTTCTGGAAAAATTGCAGGAATCCCGATGATCACGGCTGGCGCCATGAATTAAAATATTTTGGCACAGATGCGTCAATGAGAATACTACAGGCAAGGTTTTCGGGTATTTTAAGGAAAGATGGTCATACCAGACCGGATGGTACATATCTCATAAGAAGCATTTATTTTGATGATATGGATGATCATTATTTTGATTCTAATGAAGAAGGACTGGATCCCAGACATAAATTTAGGATAAGAGCATATAACTGCGATAAATCTTTCATATCTTTAGAATGCAAAATAAAAGAGAATGGCATGACAAAGAAGCTCTCGGAGCGCATCACTTTGGAAGAGTATCAGATCCTTATGACAGGAAAAGGTGCTGCTGAAAAGATCACAGATAAAGACACAAAACCTCTCCTTCGAAAGGTATTGCTCTTAAGACTGACAGATGGACTAAAACCAAGGGTGATTGTCCAGTACGAGCGTCTTCCGTTTATATATACATTAGGAAACGTGCGCATTACTTTTGACAGAAAGATTTCATCGTCGGAAAGATTTGAAGATTTCTTCTCTGAAAAATTGCCGGTACGTCCGGTTCTTCCGGTAGGTCAGTCGTTACTGGAAGTAAAATACGACGGCTTTCTTCCGGACAGCATTAAGAGCGTCATTCAAAACAATACTCTTCGGTACACTTCTTTTTCCAAGTACTATTTTTGCAGAAGATATTCACTTGATCCGATGTGAGAAGTGGTTACCTTAAATGAATAAAGATTTTTAGGAATACAACATCAAACATAAGAAAGGCACAACATGAAATTCGGAGACATTTTTAAACACTCATTTTTACAGGGTTTCTCAGGACAGGACATCGGAACAACACAGATAATAATTGCACTTGCAGTGACATGTATCATATCTTTATACATTTTCTTTGTATATAGAGCAGTGACCAGAAAGACATTTTACTCTAAAAATTTCAACATCTCATTATCCGCAGTTGCTGTGATCACAGCAGCGATAATCCTTACAATACAGTCCAGTCTTGTGGTATCACTCGGTATGGTAGGTGCGCTTTCTATCGTTCGTTTCCGTACAGCGGTTAAAGAACCTATGGATCTCGCATTTATGTTTTGGTCAATAAGCATCGGTATCATGTGTGGAGCAGGAATGACGGAAGTAGCGATCATATCGTCTTTGGTGATCACATTAATGATTGTCGTTCTTGAGTTTATTCCTGTAGGAAAAGCTCCCATGATCCTTGTTGTAAATATGGCGAATTCTGATGAAACAGAAATGGCTCTTGAAAGCGCTATAAATAACAATGCAGCTTTTTCAAAAGTAAAGTCCAGAAATATTACTGCATCCGGAACAGATGTAGTATATGAAGTACGTACAAAGGATGAAAAAGCGCTTGCAAAGGCTGTAGCAGGAGTAGAAGGCGTATATTCATCATCAGTTCTGCAGCATGACGGAGAAGTAACATTATGAACCGCAGACGCACGGGGATAATACTGCTGTTTCTTGCAGCGTTTATCCCTCTTATCCTGATCATTTGGAATCATGCAGATGAATTACAAGACACAGGATACTTTCGATCATTGTCGGTTGAGCTCAACGGACACGGAAGCGGATCTGTCATAAAAGCATATTATGACGAAAATCACGCATCAGATGCATGGTATTTTTTCCTGCCATCCTGCGCTGAATTGTCTGAGTCGCCTGTACATTTCAGTGGTGCGGATCACCTGGAAATAGAGGATATAAATGGAAATTTGCAGAATATCCCGAACGGAGGCTACCTCACAGGCTTAAACAGAGATGAAACATATCTGATACGTTTTATGTCAGGAAGCGGAAAAATACTGGCTGACGGAAAGATAGTATACAAGCAGTCAGATAATCTGCCGGCGGCCTTTATTTATACAGAAACAGGAAGTATGGATCATCTGAACATCTCAAAGAAAAATACTGAAAAGGGAGAGATGACCATATTTACTGCTGATGGTACAGTGGATTTTACCGGAGCTCTGGATATGATACATGGCCATGGAAATACATCCTGGCGGTTAGAAAAGCGCCCGTATCAGATAAAAGTTCACAGATCAAGTTCCCTTCTCGGGATGACAAAAGCACGAAGCTGGTTACTTATAGCAAATCTTCTGGATGTATCAAAAGTACGAAATCTGATCGTGAATGGAATGGCGGAGGCTGAGGGGCTTAAAGGCACAACAGACTCGGTAATGACAGATGTATATTTCAACGGTGAGTATGCAGGTATGTATCAGCTTTCTGAAAAGGTTGAAATAGACGATGCGCGTCTTAATATTACAGACCTTGAAGACAAAAACCGCAGAGTTAACCTAAAAGATCCCGCAACCTATGAGACTACAGAGGAAGAAGGTACAGGAGAAAGCGAAATAGCATACGCGGAACTCGACAATACACCGGCAGACTATACCGGCGGATATCTGATCGAGAGAAACTATGTGGACAGGTATTCCTCAAGACCTTCCAGATTTAAGACAGAGAGCGGAGAGCGATATGTTGTCAGAAGTCCTGCATATGCGTCAAAGACAGAAGTGCAGTATATAGCTGATCTTTTCCAGAAAATGGAAGATCTTGCATCGGCAGGAGATTCAAAAATATCAGATATTATCGATATGCAGAGCTTTGCGGATAAATATGTGCTGGAAGAATTTGTAAAAAACGAAGCTTCAGGATCGACCAGTTCCTTTTTCTATAAAGATGCGGACTCGGTTGATACACATATTTTTGCAGGTCCCGCATGGGATTATGACAAAACCCTGCTTAATGGACAAAATGATACGGTGGATGCTGTACGTACCATAACCTTTAATACAAATCATAAACAGCAGACGATGCTTTTTTATGATCTGTATATGAAAAATGATGAATTTCGTTCCCTTGTAAAAAAGGCATACAAGGAGAAAGTCAGACCTTATGTGCAGAGTCTTCTCGATGGCAAATTGGATGAGCTTGCAGCTATAACCACATCAAATAACGACATGGATGGATTCAGATGGCATGATAACCCGGAATCCATTGCTGAGGATACAGAAGAAGTCCGGAATTTCCTGAAGGACAGGATGGCGTTTTGCGACGAGATATGGCTCGAGGATGCGGAAATCGTTGTGGCTCATTTCGTTGGAGACGGAGAAGAAAGAGACCCATATATAGGTGTGATAAAAGGTGAGACACTTACAGCTCTTCCATCATTCCCGCATGGAGCGAAGGAAGGAACACACTGGGTACGGAAAGACACCGGAGAAGAGATTACAGAAGACACTCCGATCACTGAGGATATAGAGGTTAGAATTAGCGAATAAGAGGATTGACGGAAACAGTCAAGCTTGACAATGAATTAACAATGTGATATTTTTTTAACAATGGGCGTTTTTCTAAAACGCATATCACAAATGATTCGGTTCAGAGGAGGATCTGATAGAGATGAGCAAGCATTTTGATGACATCATCGCACAGGTAAAAGCGATTCCCATGAAGAAGCTGTCTGTTGCAGCAGCAGAGGATGAGAACGTTCTTGAGGCAGTAAAAAAGGCACGTGAGGACGGCATAGCAAACGCAGTTCTCGTAGGTGACGAGGATAAGATCCGTGAGATCGGCGCAAAGCTCGGCATGAACATGGATGAGTATGAGATCATTGACGAAAAAGATCCTATTCAGGCAGCACATACAGCAGTTAAGCTTGTACACGACGGCGAAGCTGATATGTATATGAAGGGACTTATCCAGAGTAAGGATTTCCTTAAGAGCATCCTTGATAAGGAAGTTGGTCTTCGTACAGGAAAGACTCTTTCACATGTATGTGTATTTGAGATCAAGGGCGTTGAGCAGCTCCTGTTCCTTACAGACGTTGCATTCATGACATATCCGACACTTGAGGACAAAGTTCATATCATTGAGAATACTGTAGACGTATGTAATGCCTGCGGTATCGAAATGCCGAAGGTAGCTCCTCTTGCAGCAGTTGAGGTAGTAAATCAGAAGATGCCGGTAACTGTTGAGGCTGCTGAGCTTACAAAGATGAACGAAGAAGGAAAGATCAAGGGCTGTATCGTAGACGGACCTCTTTCCGCAGATCTTGCTATCTTCCCTGAGGCTGCAAAGCACAAGGGAGCAACAGACAGAAAGATCGTAGGCGATGCTGACATCCTTCTGTTCCCGGACATTCATGCAGGAAACATCGCATATAAGTTTATCGTTCATACTACAGAATTCAAGAATGGCTGTATCCTTACAGGTACAAAGGCACCTGCGATCCTTACAAGCCGTTCAGACTCTGTTGAGACAAAGGTAAATTCCATCGCTCTTGCATCTGTAGTTGCTGAGCATCTGAAGCACCAGAACTGATCACTGAAAGGTCATACTGTCGGTCGTGGGAACGCGGTCGCATTATGACCTTTTGACACTGATAAAGACAATATCAAGGAGGAAGTATTTCATGGCAATCAAATCACTGATCATCAATCCGGGTTCAACATCCACAAAAATCGCAGTTTTTGAGGATGAGACAATGCTTTTCGACAAGACTCTTCGTCACACAAATGAAGAGATCGCACAGTTCGATTCCATCATCGCTCAGAAGGATTTTAGAAAGAATATCATTCTTGACTTCTTAAAGGAGCAGAATTTTGATATCAAGTCCCTCAACGTATGCGTAGGACGTGGTGGTCTTGTAAAGCCTATTTCCGGTGGTACATATATCGTAAATGACGCACTTCAGAAGGATCTTGAGGTTGGCGTACAGGGTCAGCACGCAAGTAACCTTGGTGGTATCCTTGCACGTGAGATCGGTGATGAGCTTGGCGTTCCGGCATATATCGTTGATCCGGTAGCTGTTGATGAGATGGAGCCTATCGCACGTCTTTCAGGATGTGAGGCTATTCCGAGAACAGCTATTTCTCACCCGCTTAACCAGAAGGCAATGGCAAGACGCTATGCAAAAGAGGTTGGCAAAAAGTATGACGAGCTGGATCTCATTGTAGTTCACATGGGCGGCGGCGTATCCTGCGGAGCTCACCACAACGGAAGAATCGTAGACGTATTCAACGCACTTGACGGTGACGGTGCATTCTCACCTGAGAGAGCAGGCGGAGTTCCGGTAGGTCCTCTTGTAAAGCTTTGCTTCTCTGGCAAGTACACAGAGGCAGAGGTAAGAAAGATGCTCGTTGGAGAGGGCGGACTCAATTCTTATCTCCACTGCAACGATATGCAGCAGTGTGAAAAGATGATGAACGACGGCGACAAGAAAGCAGAGCTCGTTGTAAATGCATTCATCTATCAGATCGCAAAGAACATCGGCGCAATGGCTGCTGTACTTAAGGGCCATGTTGACCAGATCATTCTTACAGGTGGTATCTCTTACGAGAACTACATCACAGACGGTATCAAGGAAAGAGTTGGCTTTATCGCTCCTGTAACCATCTACAAGGGAGAAGACGAGCTTCTTGCTCTTGCACAGGGTGCTCTCCGTGTAATGAATAAAGAAGAGGAAGCAAAGATCTACGAGTAATCTTTAACTTGTACTAAATTTTGGTCTTTGTTATTCAAGTTTATCAAGTTTTAATAAAGGGACGACAGCGTACACTTTACGCGGTCGTCCTTTTCTGTTAGAATAATATAGCTGTTTTGCGCAAATGCGCGTTCAAAGCGGCTACTGCAGCCATGTATATGGTGAGGCAGAATGAGGAGTATAGAGCCCGCCGAAAGGCGCTGGCATGAAAGGCTGATATGAGCAGTATTTTTGATAAGGTATTCGGAACCCATAGTGAACGAGAACTTAAAAAGATAAAGCCTATTGTCAATAAGGTACTTTCACTTAGAGACGAGATGATGGCTCTGTCCGATGAAGAGTTGAAGGAACAGACACATAAGTTCAAAAAACGTCTGGAAGCCGGTGAGACTCTTGATGATATTCTGCCGGAAGCTTATGCAACGGTACGAGAGGCAGCCAGGAGAGTTCTCCATATGGAACACTTCCCGGTACAGATCATTGGTGGAATCATCCTTCATCAGGGTCGTATTGCCGAGATGAGAACAGGTGAAGGTAAGACACTTGTTTCCACACTTCCTGCATATCTTAATGCGTTGGAAGGCAAGGGTGTTGAAATCGTTACAGTTAATGATTACCTTGCAAAGCGTGACTCAGAGTGGATGGGTCAGGTACATGAGTTTTTGGGACTTACAGTAGGTGTTGTACTTAACGGTCTTACAAATGAAGAGCGTCAGAAGGCATATGCCTGCGATATCACATATGTAACAAATAACGAGCTTGGATTTGATTATCTTCGTGATAACATGGTTATTTACAAGAATCAGCTGGTTCTTCGTGATCTTAACTACTGTATCATCGATGAGGTCGACTCTGTTCTTATTGATGAAGCACGTACACCGCTTATCATTTCAGGACAGAGCGGAAAGTCAACTGCGATCTATCAGGCATGCGATATCCTCGCAAAGCAGATGCAGCGCGGTGAGGCATCCAGTGATGAGCTCACAAAGATGGATGCGATCATGGGTGTTGAGATCGAAGAGACCGGTGATTTCATCGTTAATGAAAAAGACAAGATCGTAAACCTTACAGATCAGGGTGTGCATAAGGTAGAGCAGTTCTTCCATATTGAAAACCTTGCCGATGCAGAAAACCTTGAGATCCAGCATTGTATCATCCTCGCTCTTCGCGCAAATAACCTTATGTTCAAGGATAAGGATTATGTAGTAAAGGATGATGAGATACTTATCGTTGATGAGTTTACCGGACGTATCATGCCGGGACGCCGTTATTCAGACGGTCTTCATCAGGCGATCGAGGCAAAAGAGCATGTAAAGGTTAAGAGAGAGAGTAAGACTCTTGCAACCATAACATTCCAGAACTTCTTTAATAAATTTAAGAAGAAAGCCGGTATGACCGGTACTGCATACACTGAGGAGCGAGAGTTCCGTGAGATCTATGCAATGGACGTTATCACTATTCCTACAAATAACCCTATTGCACGTATCGATATGCAGGATGCGGTATTTAAGACAAAGAAAGAAAAGCTCAAGGCTATTGTTGATGAGATAGCAGAAGTACATAAGACAGGACAGCCGATTCTCGTAGGTACTATTACTATCGAAGCATCAGAGGAACTGTCAAAGCTCCTTAAAAAGCGTGGTATCGAGCATAAGGTCCTGAATGCGAAGTTCCATGAAATGGAAGCTGAGATCGTATCTCATGCAGGTGAGCATGGTGCGGTTACCATTGCTACAAACATGGCTGGTCGAGGAACCGATATCAAGCTTGATGAAGAGTCAAAAGAAGCCGGTGGACTTTATGTTATCGGTACAGAGCGTCACGAATCACGTCGTATCGACAATCAGCTTCGTGGACGTTCCGGTCGTCAGGGTGACCCGGGTAAGTCCCGCTTCTACATCTCTCTTGAAGATGATCTGATGCGCCTCTTTGGTTCAGAGCGTCTTATGGCTGCATTTGAGACACTTAATATACCGGAAGGTGAGCAGATCGAGCATAAGATGCTCACACGCGCTGTTGAGAAGGCTCAGATGAAGATCGAGGATAATAACTTCGGTATACGTAAGAACCTCCTTGACTATGACGCTGTAAATAACGATCAGCGTGAGATCATCTACGAAGAGCGCCGTAAGGTTCTCGATGGTGAGAGCATGCGTGACTCCATCTACCATATGATCACAGACATTGTTGAGAGCGCTGTTGATATGGTTATCGGAGAAGATCAGAAGACAGAAGAATGGGATCTCACAGAGCTTAATGAGCTTCTTCTTCCCATAATTCCTATGGAGCCTATAAAGACCCCTGATATAAGGGAGATGCGTACAGCTGAGCTTAAGCATTACCTCAAAGAAAAGGCAGTAAAACTTTATGAGGACAAGGAAGCAGAGTTCCCTGAGGCAGAGCAGCTCCGCGAAGTTGAGCGAGTTGTACTTCTTAAGGTAATTGACCGTAAGTGGATGCAGCATATCGATGATATGGAACAGCTTCGTCAGGGTATCGGACTGCAGGCATTCGCTCAGAAAAATCCGGTAGTTGAATATCGTACGACCGGTTTTGAAATGTTCGACCAGATGACAAACAGCATCAAGGAAGATACGATCCGACTCCTTATGCATGTTCATGTAGAACAGAAGGTTGAGCGTGAACAGGTGGCAAAAGTAACAGGAACAAACAAGGACGATTCTCTTCAGAAGGGACCCGTTCAGAGAGAAAAGCAGAAGGTTTATCCAAATGATCTCTGCCCGTGCGGAAGCGGTTTGAAGTATAAAAACTGCCATGGTCGTCCGGGAGCAGATCCCCTTCCGTAAAACATAAAACCATTCCCGGTTACCGGGGATGGTTTCTTGACTGTAATCACCCAAAGCTTAGAAAGGATTTATAAGTGTTAGAATTAGATAATCTGAAAATAGAGCTTGAAACATACCGTCAGCCGCTTAAGGATCTGTATCGCTCACTCGATCTTGAGAATAAGTCAAACAGGATCGATGAGTTAAGCAGAAAGATGGAAGAACCGGACTTCTGGAATGATCCGGAATCAAGTGCAAAACAGAGTAAAGAGCTTGGAAGCCTCAAGGACGATGTAAATACATATAACAAGCTGGAAGGTCAGTTTGAGGATATGTTTGGACTCATCGAAATGGCAAATGAAGAAAATGATGAGACCATGCTTGAGGATATTCGTGCAGAATATGCTGACTTTACGGAGTCCTATGAGACACTGAGACTCAAGACACTCCTTTCTGGCGAATATGATAAGAAAAATGCCATCCTTCGTCTCAATGCAGGTGCTGGTGGTACAGAGTCCTGTGACTGGTGTGGTATGCTCTTCCGTATGTACAGCCGTTGGGCAGAGCGTCATGGATTCCAGATAGAAGTTCTGGATTCGCTTGACGGAGATGAAGCAGGTCTCAAGAGTGCAACATTCCAGATCAACGGTGAAAATGCTTACGGATACATGAAGTCTGAAAAGGGCGTACACAGACTCGTACGTATCAGTCCTTTCAATGCTCAGGGTAAGCGTCAGACATCCTTCGTATCACTTGATGTAATGCCTGAACTTGATGAGGATATCGAGGTTGAGATCAAGCCTGATGATATCCGTATCGATACCTATCGTTCATCTGGAGCCGGCGGACAGCATATCAATAAGACATCATCAGCTATCCGTATCACTCACTTCCCTACAGGTATCGTAGTAACCTGTCAGAATGAGCGTTCACAGTTCCAGAATAAGGACAAGGCTATGCAGATGCTCAAGAGTAAGCTCGTAATGCTCGCGCAGGAAAATAATGCAGAGAAGCTTTCCGAGATCCGTGGAGAAGTAAAGGACAACGCATGGGGATCACAGATCCGTTCATACTTCCTGCAGCCTTATCAGCTTGTAAAGGATCTCAGAACCGGAGTAGAAGTAGCTCAGGCAGACAGTGTCCTCGATGGAAATATCGATCCGTTTATCAATGGCTATCTCGTATGGACAGCAAACGGCGGCAAAATGCCGGATCAGATCGATTGATAAAGTAAAAATCAAGACAATTAAGGCCGATGTATTTATTAAAATATGAGTACATCGGCTTTTTTCTTTATTTAAATTTTTAACACTTTAATTGATTAAAGCCTTGCATTGTGAAAATTGGTGTGGTATCATATCTGTCATTGACGCACAGTTGTGTTTATGGTACGAACATATAACAATGGAAGCTGGAGAAACAAGTATGGATGAGCAGCAGAAATTTTTTGTAGTAACTGAAAAAGCTATTCCTGATGTTCTGATCAAAGTTGTAAATGCAAAAAAGCTTCTCGATTCAGGACGTGCGGTAAGTGTGCAGGAAGCCACTGAAGCGGTTGGGATAAGCAGGAGTTCATTTTACAAATATAAGGATGACATATTTCCTTTCCATGACAGTACCAAAGGTACGACTATCACGTTGTCCGTTCAGATGGATGATGAACCTGGTCTCTTGTCAGACGTATTAAAAAGCGTAGCAGACTTCAGAGTCAATATCCTTACGATTCATCAATCCATCCCGTTGAACGGTGTAGCATCGCTGACGATTTCATTGCAGGTACTTGATAATTCCGGAGATCCCTCAGAAATGATCGAAGAAATGAGTACACATGCAGGAGTTCAGTCTGTAAAAATTTTAGGTAAAGAGCAGTAAAACCCAAATAGCCGAAGTATCAAAGGAGATGCAGAATGGTAAAAATCGCAGTTCTTGGATATGGAACAGTAGGTTCAGGTGTAGTTCAGGTACTGAACACAAATCAGGAACTTATTGATAAAAAATCCGGTACAGAAGTACGTGTAAAGTATGTGCTTGATCTCAGGGATTTCCCGGGAGATCCCATTCAGGACAAGATCGTACATGATTTTAATGTAATCCTTAACGATCCTGAAGTGCAGGTCGTAGTAGAAGTAATGGGCGGTCTCAAACCTGCATATGACTTTACAAAAGCAGCACTGGAAGCAGGAAAGAGTGTTTGCACATCAAATAAAGAATTGGTTGCAGCTCACGGATCAGAGCTTCTCGACATTGCCAGATCAAAGAATGTTAATTACCTCTTTGAAGCAAGCTGCGGCGGCGGTATTCCGATCATTCGTCCCCTTAACAGTTCACTTACAGCAGATGACATAGATGAGATTTCAGGTATTCTGAACGGAACTACAAACTATATCCTTACAGAGATGACTGAAAAAGGTGCAGACTTCGCAGATGCCCTTAAAGAGGCACAGGAACTTGGATACGCCGAGAGAAATCCTGAAGCAGATGTAGAAGGCTATGATCCCTGCAGAAAGATCGCGATCCTTTCTTCCCTTGCATATGGAAAGACAGTACGTTACGAAGATGTTTATACAGAAGGGATCACAAAGATTTCTCCGGAAGATATCCTTTACGCAAAGAAACTAAAGATGGCTGTAAAGCTCCTTGCAAGCGGTCATAAGGTTGTAAACGGTGATAAGACAAATTACTACGCAATGGTAGCGCCTTTCCTTGTAAGTAAAGATCATCCTCTTTACAGTGTTACCGGAGTGTTCAATGCAGTATTCGTTCACGGAAATATGCTCGGTGATGCAATGTTCTATGGAAGCGGAGCCGGAAGCCTTCCGACAGCCAGTGCAGTTGTTGGAGATGTCGTAGACGCAGTAAGACATGGAAACAGAAATATCAGTATCTTCTGGGATTCAGAAAAACTCGAGCTTTCACCCAATGATACAGCGACAAGACCGTTCTTCCTTCGCGTACCTGCATCCAGAAAAGAAGAAGCAGAAAAGCTTTTCAATGCAGAAAAAACAATAACAATAGACACACTTCCCGATGAAGTAGGTATCGTTACAGGTATTTTAACAGAGAAGGAATTTGCAGATAGATCAGAGACCTTTGGTGATGTTATCAGTAGGATCCGTATAAATCAGTGAATCGGAACCTTGGAGGAGAAATAAATGCTGGTTGTAAAAAAATTCGGCGGAACATCCGTCGGAAACGCAGAAAGAATCTTTAATGTAGCACGCCGTTGCGCAAAAGAGTACCAGGCAGGAAATGACGTAGTAATGGTACTCTCCGCAATGGGAAAGCAGACCGATGTGCTGATCGATATGGCACATGAGATCAATCCCAATCCGCCAAAGAGAGAGCTGGATATGCTTCTCACAACAGGAGAGCAGACATCTGTAGCACTCATGGCGATGGCATTTGCCACAATGGGAATACCGTCAATCTCTCTCAACGCATTTCAGGTAGCAATGCACACAACAAGCGTATACGGAAATGCGCGACTCAAGAGGATCGACACAGAACGTATACAGCATGAGCTGGAAGGCAGAAAGATCGTCATTGTTACAGGTTTCCAGGGAGTAAATAAATACGATGACTTCACAACTCTCGGAAGAGGCGGCTCAGATACAACAGCAGTAGCACTTGCAGCAGCTCTTCATGCAGACAAATGTGAGATCTACACAGACGTAGACGGCGTATATACAGCAGACCCGAGAATCGTAAAAAAAGCGCGTAAGATGGAAGAGATCACCTATAACGAGATGCTTGATCTCGCAACACTCGGTGCAGGCGTGCTTCATAACCGTTCAGTAGAACTTGCAAAGAAATACAACGTGCCCTTAGTGGTACGCTCCAGCTTAAATGAGTCAGAAGGAACAACAATTAAGGAGGTTGTTAAAGTGGAAGGAATGCTTGTCAGCGGCGTAGCAGCCGATAAAAATGCAACTCGTATCTCTGTAGTCGGTCTTGAGGACAGACCGGGTGTAGCTTTCAAGCTCTTCAATATGATCGCGAAAGCACACATCAATGTAGATATGATCCTCCAGTCTATCGGACGCGACGGTTCAAAGGATATCTCTTTCACAGTACCGGAAGATATGGCAGATGAGTGCTACAAGCTTCTTGAGGACAATCTTGAGGTACTTAAGGCAAAGAAAGTCGACATGAGAAAGAATGTTGCAAAGGTATCCGTTGTAGGTGCCGGAATGATGAGTACTCCCGGCGTAGCAGCAAAGATGTTTGAGTGCCTCTACAATGCAGACATCAATATCAACATGATCTCCACTTCCGAGATCCGTGTAACAGTTCTTATCGACGAAAAGGATACAGAGCGGGCAATGAACGCAGCTCATGAAGCTTTTGGCCTTGAGGACTAAGTAGATATATTTATAAAATCCGAGCCCGGTGCAGTTTTGCATCGGGCTTTATTACATTTGTAAAAAAATGAAATAAAGATTATAATAAAATTTACGTTTACGGGAAACCGGATAAAAAAAGGAGAGCGCAAAAAGCGCGAAAAAGACTGATGGAAATTAACGCGAAGATCGCAGAGGAACTTAAGATCAGACGGGAACAGGTCGATGCAGCAGTGAAGCTTATCGATGAAGGAAATACCATCCCGTTCATTTCACGTTACCGGAAGGAAGTAACGGGCTCATTAAATGATGAACAGCTTAGAAATCTGGATGAGCGTCTTACTTATCTCCGTTCGCTTGAGGAAAAGAAGCAGACTGTTCTTTCCGCTATCGATGAGCAGGGAAAGCTTACAGACGAACTCAGAAAGAAGATCGAAGAGGCTGAAAAGCTTGTTACAGTCGAAGATCTCTATCGTCCTTACAAGCAGAAAAAGAAGACAAGGGCATCAGCCGCAAAGGCAAGAGGACTGGAACCTCTGGCAGAATATATCCTGAAGCAGGATGCAGTAGAGCCTCTTGAAAAAGAAGCAGAAAAGTATGTAACAGGTCCCGTTGAACCCGCAAGTGATTCAAAGGCAGACAAAGTTGCAGCAAAGGATAAAGAAGTGCTCGATGCGGCAGCGGCACTCGCAGGAGCATCAGATATCATCGCAGAAAAGATCTCTGACGAACCTGACTACAGAACATGGATCCGTGAAAGAACCTTTAATGAAGGAAAGATCCGTTCTGTTGCAAAGGATGCAGAGGCTAAATCTGTATATGAAAATTACTACGAATATGAGGAGCCGATCAATAAGGTTGCAGGTCACAGGATCCTTGCCATGAACCGTGGTGAAAAGGAAAAAATCCTCACAGTATCCGTAGTTGCGCCTACAGAAAGCATCCTCGGATATCTTGAAAAGCAGATAATCACAGGAAAGAGCGAGTACACAGCAGAATTTCTGAAAGGTACTATCGCTGACAGCTACAATAGACTCATTGCGCCCGCGATCGAGAGAGAGCTTAGAAGCGACAGCACAGAAAAGGCAGAAGACGGCGCAATTGACGTATTCGGAAAGAACTTAAAGCAGCTCCTCATGCAGCCGCCTATCGCAGGTCAGACAGTACTTGGATGGGACCCCGCATTCCGTACAGGATGTAAGCTCGCTATCGTAGATGCGACAGGAAAAGTCCTTGATACAGTAGTTATCTACCCGACCGAACCGCAGAATGATGTAGAGAAATCAAAGAAGATCCTGAAAGAGCTTATCAAAAAGTATAATGTAACACTTATCTCCGTAGGTAACGGAACAGCATCCAGAGAATCCGAGAAGGTTATCGTAGAACTCCTGCATGAGATTCCGGAAGCACACGTTCAGTACGTCATCACAAACGAGGCAGGAGCATCTGTTTACTCAGCAAGTAAGCTCGCAACAGAAGAATTCCCGAACTTTGACGTAGGACAGAGAAGTGCAACATCCATCGCTCGTCGTGTTCAGGATCCGCTGGCAGAACTCGTAAAGATCGATCCGAAGTCCATCGGTGTAGGTCAGTATCAGCACGATATGGATCAGAAAAAGCTAGGTGAAGAACTCACAGGTGTCGTAGAAGACGCGGTTAATGAAGTAGGTGTAGATGCAAATACAGCATCAGCAGCACTTCTTCAGTACATATCCGGTATCAGTGCAGCAGTAGCAAAAAATATCGTTGCATTCCGTGAAGCAAACGGAAAGTTTGTGAGCCGTAAAGAACTCTTAAAAGTACCGAAGCTCGGACCCAAGGCATTTGAGCAGTGTGCAGGTTTCATCCGTATCATGGATGGAAAAGAGCCCCTCGACGCAACAAGCGTACATCCCGAGTCCTATGATGCAGCGCGAAAGCTTCTGGAAAAAATCGGCTGCGAGATCCGTGATGAGCAAAAGATCCGTGACTTTGAGAACAGCATAAAGGATAAGGCATCTCTCGCAGAAGAGATCGGAGTTGGTGAGTATACACTTATCGATATCCTTCACGAGCTTGAAAAGCCCGCCCGTGACCCTCGTGAAGACATGCCGAAGCCTATCCTCCGCTCAGACGTCCTTGAACTCAAGGACCTGAAACCTGGAATGGTACTCAAGGGAACAGTAAGAAACGTAATCGACTTCGGTGCATTCGTAGATATAGGAGTACATCAGGATGGACTCGTACACGTATCCCAGATGACAGATCGCTTCATCAAGCATCCGCTTGAGGCAGTATCAGTAGGCGATATCGTAGACGTACAGGTTCTTGACGTAGACATGGAAAAAGAGAGAATTTCCCTCACCATGAAGATCGGCGGCTCAGACGGAAAGTCCGGCAAGAACGCAGAAAAGTCCGAGAACAAGAGGAATGACAGCGCAAAGACGGATAAAAAACGTCCGAACAACAATAATAATAACGGCAAGCGAAACAACAACCATCGTAAGCCCAATAATGGCAAGCGCCCTGAAAAGCAGGAAGAATACAAGCCCGGCACCATCGGCTACATCCTCGCTCACCAGAAGCACTAATTAAAAAACGAAACAAAAGAGAAAGCATGAATTGTGATCAAAATGTGATACAATTCATGCTTTTTTCACATCTAAATTGACATGGATATATTACCGTGTATACAATG
>JNJK01000014.1 GCA_000701625.1 Lachnospiraceae bacterium MC2017 | reverse complement strand
GTGTAATCAGCAGATGTTGCAGACTTATCCGAACTCCATCCGAGGAAGGTGTATCCTGTCCTTGTGAAGCAATTGTCTGTGAGAGCTTTATCTTCATCGTATGTCATGGAAAGATCTTCCATGCTACCGGTTCCATTATTTGCGTTAAATTTTACCGTGTAGTTGTTAGGCGCTGCCGTAACGTCTATATTTCTGTCGGATGCGGATACGGTGTATGAACCAGGACCGGCTGTGATGTGATATCCGGTTTCCGGCTCAGCTGTTATCTCATAGTTGTCGAGGAATCTGTATTCGCCGTCACCCTTTACTGACTTTACTCCGTGTCCGGGAGTCACGCTGATCTTGTAGGAGTTCGTGTCTGCTTTAACCTTTATAGTCGTATTGCCGCTCACGGTATAAGTTCCGGGACCTGATACGATGTGGTAGCCCTCCTCGGGTTCAGCAGAGACAGTGAAATTCTTGCCGTACTTCTGTTCAGAGAGGCTTTCTGCACTCTTTACGCCCACTCCCTTTTCAAGAGTTATTCCGTAAGTATGTCGAGCATAGCGTATAACACACTCTGCACTGTCATCTCTTGACACGTTCACGTTTTCAGAGTTCGGTGTATCGAAGCCGTAACGTGCGCCCTCTGCTGTACTTACGAGTGTTGAACCTACGGGTGCATATCGCGTCTCTGACGTACAGAACACGTCACGGCTGTAGCTTCCATCTTCCTGCTCATATTCCATGTAGACTGTATAGCTGTGTTTTACAGCGTATTCATTGTCGTTATTCTTTACGAGTCTGTCGGATTCATCACCCGCAGTAGATTCATCTGGAAGAATGATCGTTACGGCTGTATTTCCGCTGAGAGAGTCTTTGGCGAGCTTTTTCACTGGATTTCCGAGGACACTTTCCGGAACAATGATTTTCTCGGCTCTCTTACCTGCGTCTGAGAGTCCTACGATGTCAACACCATTTCCATCATCTGAGGTCCTGCAAATAAAATCACCGATGGTTACGGTTGTTCCTGATGCAAATGTGTCAGATACGGATCCGCTTATGGTTACGCCGTGTATCTCGTTCGGGATCGGACAAGGGTTCTTTTGTCTTCCTATATCTGTAAGTCCAACTATCTCGACTGTAAGATGGCCGTCCTTTTTTATGTATCTGTAACGGAAATCTTCAGTTTCGTACACATGACTGTCAAGTGTATCAGGAAGTCTTTCGGGGGTGTTCTTGTAAGCTTCAACGAATGCCGCATCTTTAACATCAAGTGCTTCGTCAAGCAGGGTCCTCACTTCAATGCCGTGGATATTCTCTGGATATTCGCAGGAATCTTTTTGTTTTCCTTCTTCAGTAAGTCCCACTATCTCAACAATGAGGTGGTCACCTTCCTTCATGTACCGGTAACGGTAGTCACCGTTCTCATAGATATGATCACCTAACGTATTGGGAAGGATATCAACCATTCCCTTATAACCGTTCTCAAACACGACGTCCTTTGCATTGAGAGCATGATCATCGACCTGTACTACGTCTGCATCGCCCATCGTAAGAGGGATTGTAAGAGGATTCTGTCCTTTTCCGAGTTCGGTGAGATCTGTAATCCTTATATGGTAGTTTCCGTTCTCGTCCTGGCTATATTGCGTGTCGAAATTTCCAAGAGATGTACCACTTTCGAGGTCGTGGAGTCCTGTATAGTCTTTTGTCTGAACTATGTTGTAGTGCCCGTCATCGTGCATGTGAAGTTCTATGAACTTTGACTGTCGGATGATCTCAACGACTTCCTTATGTTCGTCGGGATTATACTCGCGTGAGCCTTCCTTTACGGTGATGTTATAACGGATTCGTCTGCCACCGACCGTTGCTGTCACTCTTGCCTTTCCGGGCTTGAGTCCGACTATGACACCATTGCCATCAACGACAACCCTCTTCCTTTTTGAAGAACGCCATTTGGCACTACGGTACACGCCTTTAAGAACAAGCGTATGGGACTCGCCAACCGAGATTGTTACGTCTTTTTCTTCCGCAGAAGGATCTTCTACATAGTATTCAACCGATGCATTACCGGCATCTGAGGTGATGTTTACGGTACTGTGTCCGACTTTCATTCCTCTAAATTTGTTGTATCCGTTCTTTTGGAGAATATCATTGGACGCATTGCTGAAGGTTGTGTCCTTCAGTTCAACACCTGAGAGTCTGGATGCGGCTTTAGATTTTCCTTTATTCACATATACTTCAGTTGCGAAGCTTTCGCCTGTGTGGGGACTTTTTGTAACTCTTACCCATACTGCCTGTTTTTTTCCATCACACCATGCTGTTATACGTGCCTTGCCTGTACGTACTCCGTATACGTATCCGTTGACGTCAACCTGTACTACTGCGGTATTTGATGATGACCATGAGATGTCTCTTCGATCAACCGAACTGCTGAAGTCGAGCTTCTTTAGTTCACCGGCTTTCAGGATAACGGGTTTATTTGAGAGAGCGAGGTCTGATGTAAAGTCTGAATAGTCTACCATTCCGGATCGTACCCATCCGTTTGCGTTCTGTGATGAGTCAACCGAGACTGAGTTAACCGAAAGATCACCTTCGGTTATATGAATGTCCGGATCTTTAGTTTTGTTGTTGGATATGGATGGACTTTTATCATCCTCAGAGCGAGCATCTGGATTTTCAATCTCATTGGTGGATGTTGAGGAATCGTCCTCTTCACCAGAAGATGATTCTTCTCCGTCATTATCATTCTCATTGTCTTCGACTTCTTTTTCCGATGTTTCATCGGATTCTATGAGTTGCGTTTCTTCTCTATCCTCTGACATTTCGATGGCTTTTTCAGATAATTCAATCTGGTCAGAAGAAACGGACTGTGCCATCGCTGTACTTACTGGCTGAAGAGCCATCATTGTTGCCAGTACAGCAACAGCACTTCTCGATACTTTCATATAATCTCCTTATTTCTAAATTTGCGCATAAAAAAATGCCCGAGATACTTTTGGTGAAGTATCCGGGCGTTAAAGTAACTAGTTGGTGCGTATCGCACTTTATACTAAAACAACACTCATCGTGTGGAGTGTCCGGGAAATTTCTCATAGAGAGAGGAATCTGTGCCATATTGGTTACGCTTCACAGATTCCACTTTTCAGCGTTGTATGGATTTGGAGAGTTATTATCTTAATGAGAAAAGAGAGAGCAATAAGTAGTGTTTACTTATTGATCGAGGAATAATGTAACATATGGCAATGCTGTATACAATCACAATTTTTGTTCTTGTTTTTATACAAGATCGAGAGCCTTATTCACAAGGCTCTCGATCTTTTTCTGCCTTATTTACTTATGGGAAATGTAGTAGTATGCGCCTGTGCCGCCATACTTTTCTACAACATCGCCTATAAGGATTGAATAATCGCTACATCCATTTGGAACGGCGTAATAAGCGATAAGGTGAGTAACTGTATTTCCATTCTTTACAGCGTTTTCATTAGCATCAAATGTTCTTGTGCTGTATTTGATTCCACGGTAACGGAGTGCCTTTCCGTCATTTCCTATGATCTTTGTGTTGACGTAGGGCTGTTCTTCGCCTGTATAGACAACGCTGTATTCTATGGCTTCCCAGTGGCATCCGTCAGGCAATGTGTACATGTCATCAACAAACTGTGATGCGTCGGTATATACTTTCTGGATTCCGACAGCATAAGCTCCAAAGGTTGTTTTTGAAACTGACGCTGCAAGTCCCGTTGTTCCCGGAGTCAGCATCGAGTATACGGATGATGAATATGCATGGGCTGCATCTGTTTCATCGTGAACCTGTACATTTGAAAGATGTAGCGCTTCGCCACGAGTTCTTTCAGTGGTTTTCTTTGATTCAGAAGGAGTAACTATGCTTTCTTCAGATGATTCTTCTTCAGAAACATTGTTATCAGCTTCATTTTCTTCTGATGTATCAGCTTCTATAGATGCAGAAATATCAAGGCTGTCAGGTTCGATTACAGTATCATTTTGGATGCGAGGGATGATCTTTGGGCCTTCAGTAATGACCACAACATCGTCTTCTTCTGGATCTTTTTCGGGTTCTGTTATACCTTCAGCGTCTTCTGTTGCATTGTTGTCCGAGATACTGTTTGGTGAAATCGAATTATCGGAAACTCTATCTGCGGAAACAGTGCTTTCTTCGACTATAACATCATCGGGAGTTTCTACTGGTAAAGCATTCTGAGAGGTTTCGTTACTGAGATCAGGTTCGGAGGTGTTTCCTGAGATGGAAATAGCATACTCTGTACGCTCGTTTGAGCTATGGTCAGAAAGCGTAAATGTCTCAATAATGTCTTCTATTGCCTCTTTCTGCTTTTTGGGAATCTCTTTATAGGATGTTCCGGGGACGCCGACAAACATGCCCCATTCGGTGTTTCCATCAGTCAGAGTTACGAGTCGTCCGGTAAAATCATTGAACTGGTTAGTTGTTATCACCACACCGCCTGTTGCATTGGCAACAGAGCGGCCGTTTGATGAATCAACAGAGAACTTCTTCTCTGCTTTGCTGAACCAGATATTATTGATATTACCGTTCTCAAGTGCAGTTTCTTTGCTGTCAGCTGATTCAAAATGGAAATCTGTGTCTTTTTCAACTGCAATGACAAGGCTGTTAAGGCCAAACAGCAGAAAACGACTTTTTCCGTCTTTATATACATAAGTATCAGATTCATTGAACGTAGCACCTTCCGAAATCTGAGTTACGGCTGTGGCGCGGTCAAGGACTGACTGCTGCACCTGAAATGCAACACCATCCACGGAACTGACTTCCTCAAAGCCGGATTTCAGAGATACAGGTTCGGATGCAGCGTTGTTTTTTGAGCATGAAGAAAGTAGCATCTTTGCTGAGATTATGATTAAAAAGATCACAATCAGTATCTTCAGTAAATTTTTGTTAACAGGCAGTGCCCTGCTGTCTTTTTGGGTGTTATTTATTGCTTTATTTTTTTTCATCTTATCAAACTATTCTTCAACTGTTATTACATCAACAGCACTTTCTGTATTATCCACGATCTGTGGTCCGGAGACGGTTGTCCTTGTCGGATAATGATTTATTCGGAAGGAGTATTCTCCTGCAGGAGCAAAGTTCATTCTGTATATAAGAATGTTCTTCTTCTCTTTTGTTATTGGATCATCTTCATTTTCAAATGTCATCGTATATGTCTGTCCATCGGGAGCAACCATAACGGCATTCAGCTGTTCCTCAATAGGGAGTTCATTATAATCAGATTCTACGTCAACTGTGTAGTAGCTCTTAAATGCCACATTTGTCCTGTTTTCAGAGAGTGTCAATGAATATGTTTCCTGAGTACGTTCTCGGTCAGTTTGAGTGCTATTTACATCAACACTCAGAATGTTCAGTGTGTTAGGGATTATATTTATAGTCCACTTTCCGGGAATGGCTTCTGTCAGGTTTAGTATCAGTTTATTCTTTTCATCATCGCGTGACATGATGTACTGCTTCTTATCAGGAGAATAGACAAATGCTTTAATTTGCGATGTTGTAAATAAGCTGTTAAGCTCTGTTTCAGTTTCATTGCCGATGTAGTTTCCGTTCAGATCTTTTTTACTGTCGTACTGTACTTCAATACTCATGTCTTTAGTCAGTGAAGGGACATCAACAACATATTGTCTTGAATAAGCAGCGATTTTGTCTTCTTCGGAAAGGTAATAGGCAACATTCATGTCCTCATTATCATCCCCTTCACCACGTTCATGCGAATAATATTTGAAAAAACCTTGTCCATTTATGCAGTAATATCCGCTTTTTAGGTCTGTCGGCGTATTAAATGCAGTATATCCGTTTTTGGTAATGGATATATATGATGAGTCATAATTCATGATCTCGTAGGAGCTGTACATATGTGTATCTGGGATAAAGGTATCTTCGTGATAGTATGTACCGGAATAATACGCAATCGTATATTCCTGACCATATTCCAGATTTAGAAATACGCCTGCACCTGTTGATATATCTTCCTCAGTAATGGGGTTACCGTTGATTTCCACAATCTTGATATCGGGAGATTCGATATTTTCAAGTTTTAATGATGCATCCGAGTCGGGAACGGCACTTCCTTTTGCGTTTAGGAAAGTTATTGAACCTTCGGAAGGATCGTATATTCCGTTGTAGAGACCGAAACTGTAGCCAAGATCCTGAAAGCGTTCCAGTGTAACTGAATCAATTTTGGCATTGGCTGAGGCATAGGCTATGATTTCGTTTTTATAGTGAGTCGGAATATACTCTTCTGTTTCGGGCGTTGTGTACATCACTCTGCTTTCGTTTACCATTGCAGATAGGCCGTGAGCACTTGCTGTCATCTCCATGGTTTCTTGGAATTTTGTTCCGTTTTTTACATAGTATTTGTCCGGTTCCATGCTTTCTGCAGTGATCTTCTTTGCACCGGGTTCTTCTTTCTCTACAAAGATCTGAACATCCTTGCAGCCTGTAAGGACTACGGATACCGTTAATAAGAGAGTCAGAAATTTCAGTTTCACGATTTCGTCCTCTTTTCCATAGCTTCTTTTCTGTTATCTTCCATGCGCTGAAGCATGACTTTTTGATGTATTGCCTGAAGGGTTATTTTCGCACGTTTTGCTTTTTCCATTCTTGCTTTTTCCAGATGGGCATCAATAAGTACATAGAGAAGCCATGCAACTACAAGGATTGAAAGAACTACAGGCAAAGTTTCAGGATTATTTGATACGATTTTTAGCAGATGTTCTTCTTTAACCAAGCTATTTTCCTTTCTTTCAGACAGATTTTTTTGAAGTACAGCTTTTGGCAAGAGAACGGATACGCTCTGCGAGGAACGTATGTCGTTTCTTTGCGTTCACGTTGGTCACAGCTTTATGCAGTGCCGTGTCAGAGGTGATAAGCGATACTTTTTTTGCACCTCGGGTTACTGCAGTATATATCAGTTTGCGATAGAGCATGATCCGGTGAGAATCACATATACCGGTAATTACTGCGCTGTATTCTGATCCCTGACTCTTATGGACAGTTATCGCATATGCTAGAGCCAGAGTATTGATATCTGTCCTACGGTATTTTTTTCGGATACCGTTTTCGAAATCCACAGTCATAACAGGCTCATCATTTTCTTCGCTTATAGCTGTAACAGTCCCAATATCACCGTTTGAGAGAAATTCTTCTCCACATCCTTCGTCATCATCGTCGATTCTGACGTTTATGAGCTGTATTGCAGGATCTCCGATACGGAAAACTTCATTTGTTCCGGGAAACTCTTTTACGCCTTCCTTTGCAGGATTAAGAATGTCCTGAATGCGGTTATTCATGGAGTATGTACCGCCGGGGTATTTTTTATAAGGACAAAGGCAGATAGTGTTTTCCCTGCCATAGGTCATTACGCCCTGAAGATACTCTTCCACCATTTCGTTTTCCATTTGAAGAAGCTGACTTTCGTCCATAAAACCATTGCTTGAAGGTATTTTTTTTATCGTAAAGTCAGAGGCTTTTTTTATATTTGCATCTCCCTGACGTATCAGAGCAGCATTTTCACAAATTGTTGAGCCGTCAGCCTGTCTGTGTGTATACAGTAATGTTGCCACAGGGATACACTCACTTTCAATAAGATCTTCAAGAACTGAACCAATACCGACAGAAGGAAGCTGATCTGTATCGCCAACGAGAATGATCTTTGAGTTTGTTGTATTACTGAGAAGTGTTGTGGCTATATATAGGTCAAGCATCGAGGTTTCATCAACGATGAGAAGGGAATTTTTAATGGTTTTACTGCTTTCAGCATCGGGCACTGCTTCATTTTCAGAAACTCCGATCTGCATGTATGAATGGATCGTATGAGCCGTAAGCCCGATGGATTCTGTCATTCTTCTTGCAGCTCGTCCAGTTGGCGCAAGGAGCACGATATCACGTCTTGGATATTTCTTTTTATAGGCAGTAACTATTTTCTTTAGTATAGTGGTCTTTCCTGTTCCTGGACCGCCTCTCACAATGGTCATTGGGTTAGAAAGAGCGGTTTCTACAGCCTTCTTTTGAGAAGGATCAAGGTCTTCTACTCCTTCTATCGTGCTTATATCGAATTTTTCTATTTTGCCCGAGCAGAGTCGGCTTACTGCATTTGCAAGTTCTACTTCTGTTTCATATGCCTTCTTTGTGTAGAACAGTTCAACGTTTTCGCCGGATCTGTTAAGACTTTTTTCACGATAGATCGCATGAGTACGTATGGGTCCTGCCTCAGACTTTGAAACATGCCCTTCAGTAAAGTCTCCGAGTAGCTGTATTTTTCGTGTTTCTGGGTCATAATTTAGAGGTCCGTAAATATATTGCCACCAGTTCGACATGGTGATCTCCCTACAATTGCAGATCCTTACGAACTCTTTGGCAAATTCCGTGACAGGCATTGCTACATCGCCAGATGCGTTTCCAATATGTATTGCTTCAACAGCAGCTGCTGAAATACGGACAAAATCAGTATTGGTCATACCATAGTCTTTGGCGATCATGTCACATGTATTGAAGTTTATGCCTCGGATCAGAGAAAGCCGGTATGGATCTTTTTCAATGATTTCATTGATATTCTGCTTTTTGAAGCGCAAAGCAGTTTCGTGCGCCTGTCTAACAGTTATGTCATATTTTGATAACTTCTTTATAAGTCGAAGTTCATCTCTTTTACTTTGATACCTGGCACCGATTGCAGCTGCTTTTTTCTTAGAGATTCCCTGCACGGTTTCGAGCAGTTCCGGGGTGTTCGCTATAACGCTAAGCGTACTGTTTCCAAATTTTTTATAGATTTTCTGGGCTACTTTCTCCCTTATTCCGGGGAAGATACCACTGGACAAGTAGCTTACGATATCGGATTCTTCTTCACCAATGTTCTCTTCATATGAAAGGACTTCATACTGCGTTCCATAGCGGGGATGACAGGTCTCTTTACAGAGGAAGGAATAGCGTATCTTTTTATTAGCTGGAAGAGCTGTGCCGACACACATAACCTTTTTGGAATGCATTTCCTTGGGTTTTTCTGTCATTACATATTTGTAAATGCAGTAATCATTTTCCTCGTTATGGTAAAGAGCATAAGAAAAACGTGCATTGAATGTTATCTGTTTTGATGAAGAATTAACCATAGTAAAAACCTCAAATTATTTTCGACGATCAATTACGTCCTTTTTTACAATACTCTTTAGGGTATGGTTCACGCAAAAAAAGCGAACAGAGGTTAACGCTCTGTCCGCGTTTTCTTAAGTTAATTTTACATTGTGGCTGCCGAATATATCAGAGAAAAGCTTGAAAGTGGTTAGAGCCACTTTGTTTGGATAATCGGAGATTTTCTTTGTTTCATTAACAAAGATTCTGAGCCTGCCTTTACCGGGGTTGTTTTTTGCGATATCTATGAATGTTTTCCTGTTATCCAGAAAACTGTTCTTGTCTTCTACTCTTATCCAGAGTGTAAACGGAAGTGAATCAAATGGATATACATTGTCTGCTATTATCTCACATGGCTTATCGTCTTCATCAGGGATAGACACGCGACCTTTTACGGTAATAAGAGCATCGTCTTCAAGTAATTCAGAGACAGAATCAAATAGTTTTGGGAATATCACAACTTTGACTGATCCATAAAGGTCTTCCAGAGTCAGGATTGCCATGCAGTCTCCTTTTTTGGTATATATTTGTTTTCCTTCGGATATCATTCCGCAGAGTATCACTTCCTGCTTTTCCCTAAGCGTAAGTGACTCGTTATCAGCAGGGACGAAATCGGATGACCGGCAAGATGATATGCGGTCACACATCGGTTTATACGTATCCAGAGGATGACCGGATATATAAAATCCTGTAACTTCTTTTTCAAAGGTGAGTTTCTTTTTATCTTCTAGTTCCGTCAGCTTCACAAGGCTGTATTTTTCCGTTGTAGGAATGGGCAAATAGTCAAATAACGACATTTGACCGGCAATAACATCCTTATTTGCTTTGGCGATACTTGAGAGCAAGAATTCGTAATTGCATAGATATGTATTCCGTGTTTGCCCGAGACTATCCAGTGCACCGGATTTGATCAGCCCTTCAATAGCTTTTTTATCTACATCCATTTCTCTTGCATGATCCATGAAATCTATGAAGTTAGCGAATACGCCGTGTTCTTCTCTGTATCTTATAATTCCATCAACGGCAGAAGCTCCGACCCCTTTTATCGCTGAAAGAGATACCCTTATTCCCTCTTTTTCTGGGATGAATTTATCGGTACTGATATTTACGTCGGGGTTTAATATGTTAATACCACAGTCTTTGGCGGCATTCATATACACAGGAAGTTTTTCTGCGTCACCGGTAAATACGGTTGCGTTAGCGGCAAGAAATTCTGCCGGATAATATTTTTTTAGCCAGGCTGTCTGAACAGTTATGAGAGCATAACAGGCAGCATGAGATTTATTGAAGGCATATTTGGCGAAATCCGTCATGCTGTCATATATCTCATTTGCAGCATCTTCGGATATTCCATTTGCAAGGCATCCGGGGATATGCTGCATTTCTTCGCCAACTTTAAGATCGCCACCATGAATAAATATTTCCCTGTTTTCGTCGATAACATACTGTTTTTTCTTACTCATGGCGCGTCGGATATTATCAGCACCACCAAGACTGTATCCGGCCAGATGCTGAAATATCTGCATAACCTGTTCCTGATATACGATGCATCCATAGGTGTTTTCAAGAATGGGTCGCAGATCATCACATGCGTAGGTAACAGTATCGGGATCGTTTTTTCCAGAGATATACTTCGGGATAAAGTCCATTGGTCCCGGACGGTATAGCGCGATACCGGCAATCACGTCTTCGATGCATTTCGGTTTTAGCTGACGCATGAAGTTCTGCATTCCTGCTGATTCTAGCTGAAAAATGCCGGAAGTCTTTCCTGTTCCGATAAACTCATATACTTCGGTGTCATCAAGTGGAATGCTGTCACTGTCGATTATCTTTCCTGTAGTTAGCTGAATATTTTTAAAGGATTCTGTTTCAACAGTCAGTGTTCGAAGTCCAAGGAAATCCATTTTTAGAAGTCCAAGTTCCTCGATTTCGATCATATTGTATTGGGAACATAATTCTCCATCTTTTGTAAGTGCAAGTGGAATATATTCCTGTACAGGCAGACGGGAGATTATTACACCGGCAGCATGGGTGCTGGTATTTCTAGGAAGTCCTTCAAGTTTCATTGCGGTTTCAATGATCTTTTTTGCGTCATTGTCCGAGTTGTAAGCTATTTTGAACTCAACGGATTCTTCAAGGGCTTTTTTTAAGGTTATTCCGAGAGTACTGGGGATATATGAGGCTAGTTTGTTGTAGAACGCAACTTCATACCCAAGTACCTTTCCGACATCCTTTACTGACTGTTTGGCTGCAAGTGTACCGAACGTTATTATCTGGCACACGTTATCACGGCCGTACAGCTCCCGGACGTGTTCTATAACAGCAGGACGTCCAACGTTATCAATATCCTGATCTATATCAGGCATGGATAAACGGTGCTTTCCAAGGAATCGCTCAAAGGCAAGACCGTATTTTGAGGGATCGAGATCAGTTATACCCATACAGTACGTTGCAACAGATCCTGCGGCAGAGCCTCTTCCCTTTCCAAGAGCAATCCCGTGATCTTTCGCCCACTGACAAAATTCTCGTACAATGATGAAATAATCGGTATATCCCATGTCCTCAATGACCCCAAGCTCGTAATCAAGCTGCTTACGCTGAGATCCGTCATCATCGGGATACCGTTCTTTGAAGCCTTCATCGCAGAGTGCATTTATATACTGCCAGGAAGTCATTCCTTCGGGAACAGGAGCTTTTGGCATCTTTGTTTCATGAAATTTGATCTCGACATTGCACCGTGCAGCGATCTTTTCTGTGTTATCAATAGCTTCAGGTGCATAGGGGAACAGTGCTCTCATTTCCGCTTCGGATTTAATATAGAGCTGACCATTACCATATTCGGGACTTTCATCTTTTATAGTCAGCCCTCTCTGCATGTACAAAAGTATCTCATGTGCCTCGGCATCTTCAGGTTTGACATAATGACAGTCATTTGTTGCAACGAGAGGAATCCCTGTTTCTTTGCTCATGCGATATAGCTGCTGGGCGACAAGTTTTTCATCGTTGTCATTGTGATCCTGTATTTCCAGGAAAAAATTAGATTCTCCAAAAAGTTCTCGGTATTTAAGAGCCTCAGCCTTTGCTTCATCATATTTTCCGGCTGTTATCAGACGAGGAATCCTTCCTGCAAGGCACGCTGAAAGCGCAATAATCCCTTTGTGATGTTCTGCGAGGATATGGTCATCAACACGTGGTTTTGAATAAAAGCCTTTTGTGTATCCCATAGTCGTGATTTTCTGGAGATTGTGGAAACCTTCAAGTGTCTCCGCTAGCAGAACCAGATGATGATATTTGTTGTTTTTATCTCTGTCTTCTACAGTTTTCGGAGCAACATAGACTTCACAGCCGAGGATCGGTTTTATGCCTGCATCCTTACAGGCATGATAGAAGGCTATGCAGCCAAACATTACCCCGTGATCTGTTATGGCACACGCGGTTCGTCCCAGTTCTTTTGCTCTTGCTACGATTTCTTTTATCTTTCCATTAGAGTCAAGAAGACTGTAACCGGTATGCAGATGCAGATCCACATAAGATGGAGTGTTTTTTTCGTCCATTTTTACACCTTTTGATTAGCGATTTTGTCTCATTAATTTAATTTCCAAATTTTTTTGCTTAGAATCCCAAATATGCAAATCCGGCAGCAAATATGATTCTTACTCCAATAAACAGTGAGATTCAAAAAAACCCCTTTCTAAATATAGTTTCAGAAAAAGTATGAGTTTCTTCCACTATATCTGTCAAAAAAATTAAAACGGAAGGGTAAAATATCCCTTCCGCTAAGATTAAAAGGATCCAAATTCTTCAAAGAGATCCCCTGCAAGATCATCAAATTCATCTGTTTCATAAGCGGCATTGATATCTGCCGGCTTTTCTGGAGAATTATTTTGTGGAACGGGTGCCGGAGGAACAGGCATTTTTTCCTTTTTAATAATTTCTGTTCCATTTTTAGGTTTATTGACGGGTACTTCCTTTTTTCTTCGCTTAGGAGTCTGCTTTGCATCAAGTGCATTGCCTGTACGTGTTGTTTTGGCTTTTTCCTGTGCTTCTTCACTTTGTTTCTGCTCTTCTACGACTTTACGAGCTTCAGTTGCTGCTTCCTGACGGATTATATTTTCAAGTTCAGATTTCTTTTTGGAAAGAGCTTCTGCTTCTTTTTGTTTTCTCTTTACTTCATATTCCTTGTAGGTGTCCCGTTGCTTCTTAACTTCAGAGTCATGCTCGTTCTGTCTCTTTTCACGCTCTTTTTCGAGGAATTCCTGTGTCTGAGCTTCTTTTTTACGACGTTCTTCGTCATACTGTTCCATTTCCCTACGCCATTCAGGAATATGTTTTGATGGAGGAAGCTCTTGCTCGACTATAGCGTTTCTTTCACGGATTTCTCCGGTTTTTTTATTAACCTGACGTATTTTTTTTGTAACAAAACGTTCTGCATCCATTGGATGATTTTCAGATATATATTTGTGGAGCATCACAGGATGACGCTTGGAGATCAGAACTACAAGATCGTCACTTGACAGATCGTTAATCAATTCATCAGGTGTCATAAGAGCACGTTTTCCAAGTCCCTCAGAAATCATTGCTTCTTCATGGGTATGAAAAAGCGCATCGGCTGATTCCGCATACCTTTTGTTCTCCATTCTGACGGTCATTGTTCCAAGAAGGTTTGAGAAGTATTTAGCGGTATTTTCATCGTTAGAAGACAGGTAAATTTTAGTAGCCATACCGTTGAGAATACTACGCCATTCTGAAGGATACATCGATTCAAGCTGACCAATATCCTGCAAAATGATCTTTATCCCGATTTTTCGGGATCTTACGGTAGTAACCTTGTTTACAAAGTCCGGAATTGCTCCTGTATTTGCAAACTCATCAAGCAGGAAATTTACGGCTAACTGTTTCTTTTTCTCTGCCTTTGTAAGGCTGTCGGAATAGTCGCACATTCCCATGAAAAGTTCGGCAAAGAAAAGTGTTGCTATAAATTTATAGGTCGAATCTGTATCTGAAATAATTACATAGTAGATGCATCTCTCCTTCATTGGAGCAAGAAGATCGATCTCATCTGAAGCCACGATCTTTTGCATATACCGGTTACCAAGTGTCTGTAACCGTATTTTAAGTCCGTTGGAAATCTGACCCTGTATTTCCGTTTTACAATCGGAAAAGATGTTAAAAGCCATTCTAGCCGGATCATGAGGCTTTAATTTCATAAAGTCTACCGTGATATCGTCAAGGCTGTGTGTTGTACAGTAATTGTAGAGTCCGGCAAGATTATCGGAATTATCTGCCTTGAATCTTGGACTTGTAACAACATACAGAATAAGAGCTTTTAGATAGTTAAGCTCATTCTTGGCCCAGTAATCCAGTCTCTTATCGCCTTCGGTATTAGAAATGATCGTATTTGCGATGGTCAGGGCTTTTGCGTCTGCGTCATCACCTCGTGTCATTTTTAGAAAGTCACATCCATCAGAATTTTTTAGTTCTCCGGCTTTGAGGTTTAAGACTTTTACTTTATAGTTGTGCTTTTTGGCGACATAAGCAGTATCTCTGTAAAGATCGCCCTTTGAGTCGGTTACGATGATGGATTCACCACGCAAAATGTTCTGGTAAATATCATTGATTACCAAAGCTGCAGATTTACCTGCGCCGGGAGCACCTAGAATTGCTACATTTTTGTTCATTGCAAAAAGATCGTCACGCAATGCATATAAAAAGCCATTATCATCGTATCCGAGGATATCCTGATTGTGTGTCAGTTTATCAATAGTCCGCGAACGATAGAAGCACTCTTTTCTTTCGTCTTCTGTCTGCCAGTTTGCAACGCCGTAGGTTCCTTTTTTAGAAATATCAATGCCTCTTTTTGTATCTGTTACATAATCGACTTCTATCGCTCTGAAAAAGCGAAACTGGAAGCCGAAAGCTATCGTCATCAATATGATGATCAGAAGAATCCCGATAGGAGAAAAAGCCCATTTAGGGATGTGTGATATATAGATAGCCTTTTGAGCACCAATGGAATATCGGAGGGATTGGATAAGTGTTCCTGAGAAGATGACTGAAGAGATAAAGCTGATTATGCCGAGTTTTTTGTAAAAGGCTTTGTTTTCGAGAATATCATTCTTTAGTCGTTCAAGACCTTCTTCTACTTCGTTTTTATTAATTTCCTGATGGTTGTTTATACGGCTCTTTTTTGGGTCTACCCGTATTTTCTTTATATCCGATTCTTCAGGAAAAAGAGTTTTTTCTTTTTGTCTTAGAATAGTCTTGCTCATGTAAGATGTTCCTTTACTTTTTAGGACGTCGTGCGCTCACAATAGTGTCTTTGGCTCGTATGATGCCTCTGACGATACCCAAAACCGTACTTCCGATGATCAGGATTGTAAATGCATTAAGAATCAGTTCTGCCATATTGACCGCCTTTCGGGTTTAATCAGGTTTTTCTTGTTAAGAATCTTTTGCAGCAGCTTTCTGGGATAAGTTCCATAAACTGAAACATCCATAAGAAAGTCGTTTATACCACGATTTGAGGCATATTCGTATGCCTGGTCAAGCAAAAACGTTCCATTACCTTCGTTACGGAATTTTTCGGCAACGAAGAGCTGTTTTATATGGAGTACTGTTTCACCGTTCTTGGTATCTTTATGAAAATGGCAAAAGCCAATCGCATTGTCGTGTTCATCTACTGAAACTAACGTAGTGCCGGTTAGAAGTTCTAGCGTGAAGTTCAGGTTAGCAATGATATTTGCTCCTAGATCGTTCTGATTTTTTTCAAGCATTTGTTTCATGCATATTACTTTTGCAAAGTCTTTTGATTTTTTATAAAGCCTTATTGTGTTCAAACGGATCCTCCCGCAATACTTAGCGCAGCAGCATACTGCTTTTGAATTTCTTCAAAGGTATCGTTATCTCCTGCTCCATTGTCCGGGTGATATGCTTTACACAGATTTCTGTAGCGTATCTTGATTTCCTGAATGGAGTGACAGCCCTTAAAAAAGTAGGTAATGTATTCGTTCTCTGTATGTTTGGCCTTTTTCTGTTTTTCTAACTGTTTTTCTTTACGAGCGTTTTGAGCACGAAGGTTTCTGCGGAATTCGATATTCTCAAGTCCTTCTGCAATTGAAGAAAGCATTTCAACAATATTCTTAGGGACACTTCCTCTGTTTATGCACTCTCTGAGCTGATGATATTGGGATATAAGTGGCTGAACACGGTTTAGTTCCAAAGATGACAATTCTTCTCCATTTTCTAACATGGTGAATGTATCTTCGATCCTCTGAACCTCTGCAAATAACTTTTGTTCAAATTCATTTTGTTTATCCTTTTTTATACGTGATATCTTTAGTTGGATAAGGATCGAGAATGCCATTCCAAAAAGAAATGCTGTCGCAAGAATTAGCGGATTTTTGTTATTTAATAGGATAATTTCTAAAATGACCAACAATAGTCCTGCTAAAATACTCTTAATAATACTTGCTATCGGGCTGTTACTTTTTATAAACCAATCTAATAATCTGTCTGTCATCTGTTTATCCTATCGTATGTTTTTAATCAGCAAAATGAAAATACCGCTGTCATCAAATGGTGTTCACGATGAACACATTGGTGACAACGGTAAGTGAAAGCTTTGCGCTAAGCTATTTGTATACAGTAGAAGCTATGTTTAGGAGAGAAATTCGGGAGATTGAATTTTTTACACTTCCTGTATACAAGAACAATGGTACAGTAACACGTAGTAATAGCTGATTTCAATAACAAATTTTGCATGTTTTCTTGAACAGTCCACTTAACTTTCTTTTGGGAGCTTCAGCTCCGGTTTTCCCACATGGGCTGTGGTCTCTTTATATAGAGCAAAAAGTGGCTCTTCATATCTACCGGAATTTTCTCTGCTGTTGCATATATGAATAGCCTGATCCAATGTTTTATCAAACATCCATAGTTCCAGTGCCTCGCCGCATAATCCTTTTGAATCAGCTACGTACATCAGATAAATCGTATTTTCATCATCTAATTTTACATGGAAGCATGTATCAAATATTGTTGTCCGGGATCCAAATACTGCTGAAACAAAGAATAGAATATCGCCATAATCTTCTGTAAGAACTTTTTGAAACAGTGGATGTGTTATCCTGTCTGGATTCATTGAATTTAGCTTGAGCTTCCAGTCAGGCATCCAGTCAACATGTCCTTTGGTGGTTTCAATGGTAAGATTTATAATCGCGCCAATAAGAGCATTTTTTTCTGAATCATTACCTTTCTCCATAGAAACCTCGCTTTCTCCACAGCACGTGGATTATTCTTTCGCTTCGTTTTCAGATACGCTTTCCATATACCCTTTTACAGGTTCAATACCGGTAATCTGGTATGATCCGAGATCATCAACCGAATTCTTAAATTCAACATCCAGCATATACGTCTGTGTCTCTCCAGAAGCAGCCAAAGAGTCATCAGAGTTATACGGTGTGTATTCAAGCATTCCACGGATGTAGTAGAATCCATCAGAGTAAACGAGTGATTCATTTGTTATAAATTCCGCATGGGCATTTATTTCATTACCAACAATATGATCTGAAACCTGTTCTATGTAATCCTGCGGAAATGTAAAATCACAGAAATATTCACTCTGATTGGTATTAATAAACAGCATATCCTGAATGTCAAAATACTTCAGAAGTTTATCTTTATATCCTTCTGCATCACTTGCAATCTCACGGTATCCAGTATTATAGAGGTCATTAAAAAAGCCCTTAACAATGCTTACAGCCTTTTCTTTATCAACTCTTTGAAGATCTTTGTTTCTTTTATAGGATTCGGAACGCTTAAACGGATAATCATATAACTCGGGATACTTTATTGGACCGGTATATGTTACATCGCCTATATAGCGCCGGTTACTATAATCTTCTGTTATTTTTGAAGAAACACTGTTTGTAGATACAGTCTCAGGCACAGAAAGATAATCCTTTACTTTCGGTGGAATAATCGCAATTCCCAGTCCGAATAAAACTACTGCTGTGATCAGTCCACCGCCAATAGCAATTCTCTTTTTTTCAAGACGACTTAGTTTTCTCATAAAATTCCTTTCGTATATTCTCTGTTCTTCTTTAGCTATTGGTCTCGCATGTTTCTGCAATCAGATTATCTATTATTTTTTCAAAATTATCCTGATCGGCTGCGCTTAAGACATTGTTATTGGTCTGATCTTTAATTCTTTTTTCGGATGGTATCCTTCTTTTAGTTAAGATGACACCATTACCTTTAGAATTATTTTCAGTTCTTTTTTCGGGGGTGTTATTTGACACGCTTTCTACGATGTCAGGAATTGCTGCTTCTTTTTGGGGTAATTCCTTATTACATCCTGTGAGTGATATACAGATAAGCCCACCGAATATACAGTATTTAAGACATTTATAAAATTTAAAAACTCGCATGTTTTCAACCTCTTCTTTCTTCAGACAGGATATACTGAGGTACATGCGAGTTTCAATGACTGTTTTTTCTTCAGAGTGTATTGAACCATGAAGGATCTTCAAGAGCTTCTTCAGAGATTAATGCTTTTCTTACGCGCTCTGCGTAATCATCATAAAATGACAGATCCAACACATATTCCCCGTTTTCTTCACGGAGCATATTTACGGCATAGGGATTATAGACATTACATACATTTCCGTCTTTTTTTTTAAGAGAAACCATATGGTGCGGATGGTTTTCAGCGGAAATATCGTCTAATCCCTGTTCTGTATATTTTTTCAGTTTTTCAAGAGAATCAATCATGTAAACAAGTTTCTTTGATATAGCATAGAGCGATCTTTGTTTCACGATTGGCAGATTAGATGTAAAAAACGGTACTACTAAAAGTCCTGCGATCATGCATATGATGGCAACAACAATTGGGATAATGAAATATACTGTCGGTGACACATTAATCCATCTTTTTAATGAAACCAGTTCCAAAAAGGATCGGGATGTCATTGCGAGGGAAATTGAGATAATAAACCGGCAAATAACCTCATATATCATATAAATAGCCTGTCCATGACTCAAAGAAGCCCTGTTTTCTATTTCTTGCTCCACCCTGTTTTCAAGACTTTCAAGTGATTCAACCGTATTATTTGAGAATTTGATATTAAAAATTTTTCTGTTCCTCCCCTTTTGACGCGTTTTTTATTAATTCGTTAAGTCTATCCTGTCTTTTTTTCTTCATCGCCTTCTTCTGTTCTCGCTGACCCCAATATTCATGATCTTCATTTTTTTCAAGCATGGGACAGTTCTTACCAAGGCATCCGTGGTCTTTTATGTTCTTGGGCGTCATATAACCCGGATGAAGATAATATTTGCAATAACCGGCAGGCTTTTTTCTGCGCCAAATAGTATCTATATATCTATATTCTGCCACGCCCTGACGTCCAGAACAAGCAGTATCATACGCTTTTAATGATAATATTATAAGAAGAACAGAATCTCCTGGTTCTCCCTTCGGATATACATCATCATAGCCTACTTGAACAGCGTACTCCCCTTTACTGGTAATTGACCATTCTATAGGTGTTACAAAGAAATCAAGAATACGGTCATTCTGTAATGGGTTGTCATCAGCAGGTACAAACAGATCTTTTTTTCTCTCGGGATTTCCACAGTAAAATTCTATATGCTTAACTTCATCTTTATATTTATTGATTAAATCTCGGATTGTGATATTCATGATATTTTTTGCGATCCACGCATTCTCCTTTCGCAGGAAAGAATATATCATCTCGTTCATATGAGCGTCAAAAATAATTTTTCCATGTATAATTTCGGCACCATACATTGAATCCCGAACCGTATGATGGTATATTGGGTATAGAAAAAGCACCCACTCCAAAGTGGATGCCTACGTTTTGGTTTAGCTCACATTACATGAGCCGCCTCTCCCGTTTGCCGACAGGAGAGGCATTTTTTATTTACGTCTGTCGTTTCTCTTGAGAAAGCTCAGTAACGCAATTAACAAACTACTGCTTGAAATCAATAATGCCAGGATTCCAAGCATTACCATTATGATTTCGTAATCTGTCATCTCGTCACCTCCCTTCCTGCTCTAGTCAGTCTGAGAGGCAGCCACCCTGTCATGGATACTTTTCCTGCGCTGTCGCGCATCAACAAGAGTATCATTTTTTTCAGTCTTAAGCAAGCAAACTATCTGTTGTCCAAAACACAGTCGGGACAAGGATATGCGCCCTGTGCAGCACAGTCGGACATATTTGTATAGAACGTAGTTATCTCAAGCGGATTTGTGTCTGAGAAAGCTCCTGTATAGGAATATACATCAAACCGATTTCCCTGTGCATCATTTCTTCCCTGTGCAATAAGATGCAAAGTACGATCGGAAAGAGCTTTACGCATACTGTGATAATAAGTTACTTGTTTTCCATTATTTGTATAATGTGTCAGGAAATAACGATCCGTCTTTATCACCTCACCACCTGCATAGGAATAAATATTAATCACTTTTTTTCCGGTATCACTGTTCCTTCCCTGCATAAAAGATATCAGTGTAGGATTTTCAAGAAATCTGTGCCAGTCTTCAGATTTTACAGATGGTATTTCAATGTAATATCCGCTCGCATACGAACCAAGTGTCCTGTTCTGCTGATTTACATAGTATTCTATGGTTTCAGTTGTTTCATTAATAATGGATTTTTTCTTCATTTCTTCAAAAGTTAGTCCATTATATGTATATACACTGTTTGATAGGAATGATGTAAGGACACTTGATCCACTTTCGGCAATAATATCAGAAGCGACCTGTTCCTTATTACCTTCATACTGTTTACCACTATTTGTGGTCACATAGACGTAATCATTTAACGTAAAGCGCACGTTTGAACCGCCAATATTTGCAGACCAGGTATTTATATCTGTTATCTGATTAAGGTGCTTATAGTCTTTTACATCATTCAAAAGATCCCCGTCATTTGCGGTTGCGAGATAATTAATGTAGTATCCGTTAGTGTCTATGAGGAGAACCAACGGGACAGATATTTTTACATTATCTTCATTTCTGTTTTGCAAAAAGCTTGATTCCAATGAGGAATAAAACGCATCCAGACTTGCTTTCCTGTTTTTTTCAGACCCCCATACCGTGCCTTTAACAGCAAGGTCACTCATATCGACGGCATTAACTCCACTATGACTTGCGGCTGTGAGCTTTGTGGAATATTCAGTATTGGAAATCCCTGCAATGTCTATGATATCCGTCTGTATAAATATGCCTGTAAATGCAGCAAGCATGATTATAACAAACGCAAATATAAAATTACTGTGATGTGACATACGCACCTCTTACTGCTTGTTATTTCCGACGTAACCGCCATACGTTGATGAAATAGATCTTCCTACGTAGCCGGGGATAAAAAGTCTGAGCATTTTGGTTCCCATTGTAGGAGTGTTGTTTTTTACGTCAACACTCAGATATCCACCATCTTTTAATTCCATAAATCTTTTGTTCGGATCTGCATAAACTTCCTCTACGATTTCAGAGTTACTGTACCCTCTTTGTGCCTGTCTGTATCCTGTTACGTTTCCGGCAGAATCTGTTTCGGGATATACGTATACTGAACTATACGTTACATCTACATCACATGACTGTACTGAAATGATGCGCTTCATCATTCTCTGATATGCTGTTACTGTAATCTCTCCCGACGCACGGGCATTGTCTACAAATTCAACTACCGCATCATTAATGATCGTCTGCTTTGCATCATCCTGTTTAACAAACAGAAATGTCAGAGGTACTATAAAAATCAATATGGCGCCAAATACGCCGGCAAAAAGCCTTCCTACTGCATCTGTCATGCCCTTATCCTTTTCTAACGAAATATGTTGCTGCTATCTTGTCATCATTATCTGTGCCGGCAGAAAACTTAAATGACTTTGTGTATTTTGCTCCGGTAATTTTGCCTTTTATCCAGGTTACAGCGGATAGTTTACCGTTTTTTGCTAATTTACGCTTTGTTTCATCAATTTTGAGACCATCGACGTATACGGCCACGTCTTCATCTGCGGCAAGGATTGATGTTAAGACCTGACTTGCAGAAACAACAGCATCTTCTGGCTGAATTTCCGTATGATCTATTACCTCAGTAATACTTTGCTTCTGAGGAATTTCTTTCGCGACAGCCAGATTTCCTCTCTGATATAAGCTTACGGCGAGGAACAGCGTAGAAACCGCAGCTGCATATATGATTGTGTGAATCGCAAGATCAAGAACATCTGAAATATTATCCATGTTTTCTCCAAATTATAATAAGAGGCGGCTTTACTATGCCGTTAAGCCGCCTCAGGATGATTAATTGATTTTGTAGAAATTGATTCCAAGAATTGCGTCAGTGTTACTATCACGAACTACCATACCATAAAAGTCCTTGGAAGGAGTGATATATGCCGCATTTGTAGGATCTTTTGCGAGACGCAGGGCAGTTGTAAGATCCGCAGAAGTCATTCCAGTGATATATATCTTATCTCCGGCAACAGTTGTAGGAGATGGGAGAGTGGAAAGTGTGTTACGGTTAATACCTGTACTGTTCTTTACGCCAATACCGATATTATCAGAAGAGAACTTCTCGATAAGATTCAGAACCTCTGCTCCTGTTACAGTTACTCCGTCATACTGTGTATAACGGCTTTCCTCTACTTGTGCAGTATCTTTGCTCATATTACTGATCGCAGAATTTGCGTGTGAGCGCGCAAAGGTAAATGCAACAATTACCAGTGCAATAAGTATCATCGTTACAGCAAGTCCAATTGCAAATTTAAGTGCGCTTGAAGCGTTATCGTTTCCCATGTTCTTTTTCTCCTTTTGTTAAAATGATAATGTTTGTCCGATAGACTGCATCATTTTGAATGCCATCTGTACGAACGGAAAGATCAGATACCCCACAACACATATTGCCATTGGGATTTTACTGATATCTTTACCAATATTAGATTTTTTGGTCATCATGACCTCATTTTTGAGCTTTCTCTGCTCTTTATAATTTTCCTGTTCGGTCTTAACTTCATCAAAAGCACTTGCAACGCCAACTTCATCTACATTCATAAGATTGTTAACGAACCGTCTAAATGCTGGAAATGTTTCCTGTTCTTTCATTCTTTCCAGTGCATCTGCTTCAGAAGCTTCCAGGTTCAGGATACATTCTGAGATACTTTGCTTGAATGCGAACGCAAACCGCTCCATCCACTCAAGTATCACGTCAAGAGTCATTCCGTCTACATGCATAAGGATTAGAGCCAGACTTTGAAATTGGGCAACCTCATCATCCATGCTCATCTGCATGATTGACAGCTGATATTTAAGAAGTCCGAGTGGTGCATAGAATCCTAAAGCACCTATTGCAAGGATGATCAGAATGTAATACCAGCGATAATATGAATTGCGGTACTGAACCGCTCTATTATTTACTTCTGTTGCCACTTCTGTTGCAAGAGCCGGCTCCATATTTAGTTCAGCCTGAAGCTCTGCTGAAAGTGTTTCTATATCATTGGGCGTAGCTTTAAGCTGCCTGTGTGCCCTCAGTGCCATTTCTGCAGCTTCTCTCATCGTCTCTTTATATGTTTCATCGACGACAATAGAATTATTAAATGATTCAGAAAAGTCATGAGCTATCTTGTTACGGTTCATAAATACAGCCGATTGGATAACTCCGGCAGTGATCAGCATAAGAACGATTGCAACTATTAAGCGTTTGGCCAGAAATGCCTGTGGTGATATATGATCACCGACCATTTTAAGGTCATCTCCGGTTCTCAGTGCCTTCGTATAATGCTTATTTGTATAAGCTGTGAGTATTCCGCTTAGTATCGGGATTGCTGCAACTTTTTCCATAAGCTTGTGTTCTCTGATCTCGCCTACCCGTCCGTCTTTTAGGTTGCTGATAAGCTCATAGCAGAGGAAGGACGATCCAAAGGTAAGAACCATTACGATCATTCCAATCGGTCCGTTATAGAAATCCGATAATTCCGAAATGGACATCGCCCATCTTGAAATGAGTTTCATGCAGAACACAGGGAATACTGCCGTAAAAACGAGACCTGAAAACAGGAAATTGTTCTTTTCCTGCTTATTTATCTCGATGTAGACTTCCTGTTTAATATATTCCAGATTTTTAAGGAACAGACTTTCTCCATTTTCAAGCTTTTTATCACCAAACTCTTTAATTGTTGCGCATACTGCGGCAAACATGTTTAAGAATCTGTTTGGAGCAATGTCTGTATATTTCTCTACTTCCTCTGAAATATTCGTAGCAATTATGATGTCGTAGATCCGGTTGATATGAAGACCAATCTCATAAGGAATATCATCCAAAGTCATGTAGATCGCATCGTCAACCATTCCTGAAGTGTGATAATTTCCACGACAGTCCGTGAGGAAATCTGCAAATTGATATAAAAGTCTGAGTTCAAGCTTTTCTACTGATTTTGTAATGGCATTTGAGATGATCACATATACTGTCAGTAATCCGATCAGCATGTAGAAAATGTCTCCCGCACACATGATAACAATCGCAGTCATCGCCAGAAGACCCATACCCAGTGCCTTGAGCATTTCTACTGTGGCTTTTTTATTAACATCTATTGCATCGGCCGGAAACAAAGCCTCCAACCGCATTCGGAACTTTCGAAAATAACGTTTTATTAACGGAGTTCTTGTAAACAGCAGATAGAAAAAATACAGACGGTTCCGGCTGGAATCTTTTTTAATTTTTATTTGATCAGTCTTGCCGCTTCTGTACAGATACAATGCGTATCCACCAGAAGCAAGTCCCAAAAGAAGGACGATAACAAGAACTATTACGAGCGGTAAAGACATCTTTTCCCCCTCTTATGCAGTCATGCGCATACGGAGCGCTTCCATGTCATTTTCAAATTCAGCCTGTTCGTCGTCAGTAAGATTATTTTTTATCGAAATAACCATATCGTCAGAAGGCATATTTACCATATGGTACTTACCATCTTTGAACTCAATGAGATCCACAGCCTTAAAGATTTCACGATCTGTCATTCGTTTTTCAAATTCCATCGTGTCTTTATAGAGATTTGCTGTCATATCGGTATCGTTCTCGATCTCTGACGGATATCTTCTGTCACGGATAGGAATTACTTCTGTAATTCTCTGACAGAATCTGTGTCCAGCTGCATTTTCCATGTGAATATCAACATTTATTGTCTGTGATACAGTCTCTTCTGTTTCTCCATCCACTGCAAATGAACGGATAAGATCCTTTGTTGTCTTCGCATGGTGTGTTCCTATACCAAAGAGCGAAGCAACTCGACAGGTCTGTAAGTACTCATCAGAGCCTTCTCTCGAAGCGATCTCACCGAATACATTGATGCTACCGTTTGTTTTCTTCTGAAGGTTGATACCTTCCTGCATTGAGATAGTATCTGTTTCCTGGAATGTAACAATATTTCTGTCTGGATATACATATCTCAGATTCATCTCAAACGCCTTTTCCTGTATTCTTATGGTCAGGAATTTGGGAACAAATCTTAATACAGATTTCAGAGTAGTTGTTTTACCTGTACCCTGACTTCCTGTAACGATCATGTTTCTGTGTCCCTTTATGAGCCACTTGATCATGGTAATAACCATGTCACTATTTTCATCCTTAAACAGATCCTGAGGAGCAATACTGGGCGTTGAATCAAACTTACGGCTGAAGAATCCCCATGAATCGGACAACGGTGGTCTTACAACAACAATACGAGATCCGTCTTTCATTGTAGAAACAATACCACCGTTTCTACGGCTTAATGCCTGTGGAGCATTGAACTTATAGATATTCTGACATACTCTGATAAGCTCACTCTGAGAACCAAGTCCTATTGCTGAAAGACGGATATTCCGTCCATGATATACGATCCATACTGCATCGTACGAGAACAGTAGGTTTTTTACATTAACCTCTCCGGATTTGATATCATAGGCATCCTTTGGGATTCCTGACACACCACAGTCTATTTCATCTATAGTTCCGTCAAAAAGAAGGTCAACCGCACCGAATCCTTTATACTGCTCAAATATTCGCTGTGATAAAATATCCAGCTTATCATCATACGTCAGCTTATACGACTGGATGATGTCTCTGTATGCAGCATCAATATCTGATGCAGTGATCTCGTAATATGTATTACCATCTTCGTCTGTTTTAGGCTTATCCAGTTCGTACTGATCGATAAGTTCCGATAAACCTTTATCGCCATACTTTTTGTTAAAGATATGAACGGCGATCTCAAATTTATCCTTATCCTTAAGCGAATTTATCGAATCAAATTTAATGACATTATTTATGGTATCTTCATCTATTCCCAACTTATCGTTGGAGCGGATGATATCCTTGATAAAGTCTTTTATATACTTCTTCGCAGCCCTGTTTCCATATGCAGCTTCCTTAAGGGAAGAACGAAGTTGTGCCTTCTTTTTATTTTCAATATTCAGCTCATATCGTGAAAGGTTCATATCCTTAAGATTCTGTTTAAGCTGAAGCGAAAACACCTCGGCAACACCCTGTACAAGGTGCTTTTCCGTATATGGATTGTCATAAACAACGTCTTCGGATGTCGTATTCAGTTTACGAACGTACCACACCATTCCGGCAACCAATGAAATCAGTAATACCGCAATCAGAATGTAGTTCAGTACCACCATTATTACTTATCCTTTCTGACAATTGTGCCGGCTTTTCTTACCACTTTCCTTTTTTTCTTTCGTACAAGGATTTCAGGCTCAATAACATTGTCAATGACAGATTCTTCAGCCTGATAATCCTCAAACTGTTCTGCCCCTGCAGCTTTGCGCTTCTTAGACATATCCTTTCTTGTTTCTCTGATTCTCAGAAGCTTCCGAGGTTCCTCTTCTGCCTTTTCTTCAAAGGTATCGATCCATTCATCATCAGAGTTATCCTCTTCATCTTCATAGACCAGAACTGGACCACTTATATTTTCAGAATCCGTTATTTCTTCGTCTTCATTTACGAAATCGTCAAATCCGTTGACATTGATTTCAACCCCAGTCACTTCTTTTTTGAAAATGAATCCTCTCATTTCCTTTGTATGACGCACATTGTCCCCTGTCAGGACATCTTTTTCTAAACGAATGGCTTTTCTTCTATGGACAAGAGTCGGAAAATTCAGCTCTTCATCTTCAGGAAGTTCCAGTCCGAACATATGCTTTGCAACGGACTCACAAGTATGCATCAGCTCATAGTTATCATCAGTTTTTCCGGGTTTGGAATTTTTCAGAACAAACTGAAGCACATTGTCAGAGTTATACGCGTCCTTAAATGATGGATTATACGGAAGGAGTGCTATATTCTTTACCCCATATATCTTTTCCATACGTTTAACGTCATAGCTCGATCTGCTGTCAAAATCTGTGACCATATAAACGTATTTTTCTGGTAGTGCAGAAACCTCATCTTTGTTACCCTGTGGAACGCAGATGATAGTAACATCTGCCATTCCATTCAGAGTGTTCATGAGAGCCTTCTTTTTTCCGTTTCCGATAATGAAGACATCATCATAAACTTCTTTTGCAAAGTCGATCAGATTTTTTATATCCTGACCTCTTGCTACCATCTCATCCTCAAAATCAGGTTTTTTTGATATCTCAGCGATATCCAGGAGATTTTCGTTTCCCTTGATACAGGGGCGTACACACATATCAAATGCTTCTTTATCAAGCTGTGTTGATGATACCCGTCTAAGAAGAGCATCCATTCCCGAATCTTTAACCTCGTATCCATGGGAATTCAGCTGTGTGGCATGAAGCTGCTTTCCGATCATGATATTTTCAACCGGATATTTCTGTGCAAACTGAAGCACAAGAGTTTTACGGTTATATCGAATAGCGTTGAATGCAGCATAGAGTGCCGTAACCTGAGGGGCAAAGTTCTTGGACTCATCCGTTCCTCTGTACATAACAACCATGGCCTTACTTCCTCGCTTTCTTTGTGATCTTCATGGCTTCTTTGTTTGTAACATCAGCAGCCTTTTCTACAACATATGCCAGCGCCTGAATATAGGACTCTGATAAGCCTGACAGCTTCTGTCTTCCGTTATAAAGAAGATTCAGATAACAGCCATAATCCTTGTCATCGTAATCGAGTCCACCGATAACTTTGTCTTCAGGTACTTCCAATGTGATTGCGACAGCCTTTTCGGTGAGCTTTCCTGCTCTGTCAAAAAGGATATATTCCGCATTTCCGGGAAGTCCTTTTACCTGTTCAAGCGATGATGGCTTATAATCCGGCATCAGAAACACCAGATCACTCTGAACCATTACGCTTTCATCAAGATAGTCTCCCTGGTAAATGAGTACATAGTCAAAAGCCTCATTAAATTCCGGAGAGAACTTATAATCCCGAATATAGGTGATCCCGTCTCTTTCGGTCTGACGATAGATTTCCCTATCTTCATCTGTCAAAGGATTCAGAACTGCATTAAACAGCTCTTTATCATCGGAATTATCTACAACAACGATTTTTTCGCTTATTGTATGAAGGATCTTTGCTGCGTAATATGCAAAATCACATCTATTTATTCCTGCAAAAACGATTGTCTTCACTGCTTTCCTCCCTTATTCTGTTTCATTAATATTCAAGTCGGATTCAAGCATGGAATCACTGTCATCATCTGAAACGGAGGTATTATCTGAGTCATCTGATTCTTCTGACATCTCATCGGACTCTGTATCGCTTTCCTGAGCAGATGATGCAGAATATGTTCCTTCACGAATTACCGAAGTCTTAGCTGTATCATCAAGAGAAAGACCTTCTGCAACTGCCTTTAACTGATCCTCAGAAATTGCACCAAGACGTGCGTCAAGGTCATTTCTTGCCTGTAAGTTAAGGGTCATCTCTGCCTGATCAAGGATGTTCGGATCAGAATTGATCAGATCGATTACTGCCGGCTTAACAAGATAATTTGGAATAGCTTCATCCTGAAGATTGGATTCTATATACTTGACTGTATAAATGCGTGCTCCTGTCGTTGTGTATGCATCAACAATGGCTGATGACATACGAAGAATTTCATCCTCGTTTAAATATGTAGAAAAAACGGATGTGCCAAGCTGCAGATCCTTTACCTGTTTCTGTGACAGAACCAGATAATCTTCACCGTTCGGGAACATAATACGAACATCTACTATGTCATTATTAGCCTGTGTTGTCATAAGATGAGCAACTGTCATCTCATATACTCTCTCATCACTTGTGATCTCAAGAGGAGTCACCATTGATTCCATTACCGGCATATTGGCAGAAATTGAAACTATCGCTGTACTTCCAAGATCTTCCTCTGAGATATATGCACTTGAATCCAATCCTGTATATATCCTCTGCGGCATTACTGTCGTTTCATCAATGGTATCGCCCTTAAGCAGATCCTGCGATGCAACATATACTGTCTTCTGATTTTCTGCGAGTTCAGCATTGGCTTTTTCCAGCTGTGCCTTATATTGGTCAAGTGAACGTATTCCGAGCACGATAGTTATCGCGGCTATACACACGATCAGAACCAATGCTGAAATAATTCCTATAAAAATTTTTACTTTGTTTTTTCTCACAACACTAACTCCTATGTGTCTTCGTTAAATATCCCCGTTGGATATTCCAACGGGGACTGCAAAGAACTTAAGATACGAAAGTTCCGTACAGATGCAGCTTTTCTTCGTTCTTTTCTGTGATTCGGATCGTTTTCGTCTGGCCGATATAAGGCTTTACACCATATGTAGGGTATTTGCACATGCAGTCGATCTGGCCCTGAAGATCACAGAATACATGACCAGCCTCATCAATAAATGTGATCTTTGCAGAGTATATTCCATTTAACTTATACTGTTCGTAAAAGTGCTTTCTCATATCCGGGCGAGCCTGACGAACAGAAGCCTCGATCTTTACGAGTCTGTAAGAGTTGGCACGCTTCTTAACTTCCTCTGTTTCGATCTTAAGAACTCTTACGATCACCGTATCGCCAACATTAAACTCTGTACGAACGTCACCGAGATACATGTAGGAAAGCTCATCATATCTGATAAGAGTTTCTGCACCAAGAACGTCCACAATGATAAAGGAAAGTCCAACAGCAATGACCTTAGCCTGTACCAGATCGCCTTCGTTCACGCGTGTTCTTCCGTTTTCGCCTTTGCGGATATAGTTGATATAGCCACGCATATTCTGGGCTTCAAGTGCGTCCGCAATAGCAATTCCCATACCTTCATCTACATTTCTGACAATGAAGTGGACCTTGGAATTAATTCTCGCCATCGCGTAATCCTCAAGTCTTCTTGCGCCACGCTCCCCAACAAATTCCTCTTCCTTATAATCGAAGAGTACATAGGAAGGAATAGTTACCTGAATTGCGCCTGTTCTGAAAAGGACATCTGCAAGCAGAGTGGATTCGATATCGTCAGGATTGCTGTGACGCACGCCAATGATTGTTCCCTCAAGGATTCTTCCGCTTGAAGCTGAGCCTGCGAGTTCCTTGTATTCATCCTCACGAATAGTATTCTCATTTTCAAAAGGTGTTTCGTCTCCGATTTCTGTTACTACGTGCTCCCCACTACGAAGATCTGCCCTTACTTCTTTTGAAGCAAGAGACACCGGGTGGGAATAAAATGCCACATTGGTATTAATCCGTTCTTCTTCGGTCTTTTTTCTTCTTTTTCTTACGATCGGCGCTTTTACCTCAGTTTCTACTGTTGTTTCAACACCTGCATTTTCAAGAACTTCATCAATTCTGATCTCTTCATTGTTTGTTGCCATTTTCTTTCTCCTTAGCGATTCCCATATATTTAAGTTTCAGTTAGGTTTACTTTGCTAATTTATATAAAAGGCATGATGCCCAATTCCGATATAGTACTGGTGATTTCCCCAGTTCACCGGCTCAGTAGAACTTATTCCGCTCGTCATAGTTGGGTTTCGGAAATAAAGTACATCACTATTGTTCAGAATACTCATTCTGCCGGCGAGTACTTCTCTTGCGACGGTTCTGATTTCTTCGTTTGGTATCATTCCTGCAATTTCTTCGTTAGAAGAAAACTGACCAGGCTGATAAACGACCTCAGAAACTGTATTGGGATACTTGTTTGATAAGATTCTGTTCCTGATTACCTCTGCAACAGCAATCCATCCATTTAATCCCTCTGAACCAGCCTCATGTGCTATCGTTTTTGCCAGAAGTTCTATTTCGCTATCTTCCTGTTTTACAACACAGTTATTGATATTTGATAGATTGACTTCTGTATTTTCAGTAAATGTCGGTCGATAAAACTTCGTAAATTTGTAATTTGCTTTTACTACTGTATTTTTGGCGCTTGAACAGTGTATCCATTCGCCATTACCGGCATATATACCAGTGTGGTTGGTTGTTGCCCGTTCAACGACTCCTATATCTCCCGGCTGAAGTTCTGCTTCTGACACAAATTCAAAGTTTGAAGCCATTATCGAAACAGTTGACTGCATCTGCGAGGTAATAGATGCATCATATCCTGCTGTCAGATATACGAGCTGGACAAATCCTGAACAGTCAAGACCATTCTGAGTTCCTGAAGAGCTGTCCCAAGTCCACCATGTCGGATCATATCCCGGTCCGGTCGGCTTTCCTCCCCATTCGTAAGGAAGCTGTCCAATGAATGATTCAGCGATTGCTTTTATCGTTTCTGATACCGAAAGAACATTTCCGTTTTCACTAACACTGAGTGAACTGATCTTTTCAGCAAGTATCTGATTCCAGGATGTTGATTGATCAAATTCCGGCAATGTCAGGAGGACGCTCGATCTTACTTCGTCTCCATTTATTTCTTTCTGGATTTTTGCCTTTCTCTCGGCTATCTCATCCTCGATCTCTTCAGCATCAACTTCATAAATCTCGTAGAGATCCTCAGGCTTTATTACGTTTACGGAAACCGTTCCGTATAAAGTTTTTTTGGATTCCGGTTCTACCTTTTCGGTTCCGGTCTTTTCGTATAGTCCGTCCTTAACTTCTTTATAGATCCCAACAGTTTCTTCGACTGTACTATACCTGTAACCGGATACTTCATATAAACCGTCATCGTTTTTTTCATACTCTGTTATTTTGAAAGGCTTTGACTCAGTTATTGAATCTTCGCCCATTGTGTAGGTTACGAAGGTCTGATCCGATAAAAGCTTTGGATTTCCTTTTCCAGTCCTTTTGTAGTAATCTTTAATAGCCATATAAGTCACTACAAAGTCAAGAAAGTCAGCACTTCTTAAAGGTTTTCCTTTATCAAGAAAGCTCTCCATTGTTAGTTCCAGATCATAACCTTTTTCCGATACATCTTTTTTTATATTGTCCAGGAGGGTATCGTACTGACTATTCATGACATCTGCCAATATTGCCGATGCAGATGATATTTCATCACGTATAGTTGATTTCTTTTCACTTGCACTTACTGAAATCGGTCTTAAAATTGATGTAACAAATATCATGATCACGAGAACCCATGTTACCCGTTTTGAATAGATGAAAAATCCCTCCCTTGTCTTAGATGTATTCTGTATACAGTATCTTGGCCGTAAATGATTTTATGATGGGGTTATAGTCAAAATCAATGACATTTTTTTGACATTAAATTATTGAAATCGTTTTCTAAGAATCCCCTATTTATCGTATTTGTGACCATTTTGTGACTAAAAAATCAGCCTTGTGCGTGTGCACTTTTTTTTAAACATTTTGAAGTATGATTGACTTTTTACCAAAAATCAGTTCAAATAGAACACTATTTTTAAAACAAAAAATCCCGTCTACTACATCACGTAGCAAACGGGAAATTGTAAATTAATTTTGGTGACTCACTGACAGCCCTGCTCTGGGTCTATTAGTGATTCCCTGCAGTTTTTATAAACTGCATCTTTATAATGGGTAATTTTTATCGGGTAGAGTAATTTATTTTCGCTAATATCTATCCCGATTTCTCTGAGATATTCTTTACCATACTTGCTTACCATATTACTGTGAGAAAGCCCATCATGGTAATCCATCATTCTATTTAGTTCATTTCTCCACCTTCTGCAGGCGTTCTGGTAATTTTCCTCCCTCTTTTCCTCATCGGCTCTCAGGATTTCATCTTCATTCTTCCCTTTTCTTCTGAGACTTTCCTTTTCGTAATCCCAAAGGCCGCTGTATTTTTCATGCAATGGATATCCGCTCATCATCTCAGGAACAATTTGATCCCGGTTCCATTCAGCCAGAAGCTCATATATATCGTACCTTCCGAAATGACCGAAACCATCATATAAAACTGGTCCGATCGCTGTTCCATATTTATCTGTGAATCCTTCTGGAATAAGCACGTATACCTCGTCGCACCTTTTGATCTGCTCTTTTGTCACGCAGTCTAACCAGCTAAAAAAGCCCATTGTATCTCCTTTCTTTTACCCAGCAAGACTTTCCATCCAATCATATATGGTCATTTGCCCTTTGCAGTTATGCTTATATTCCTCGATCCACCAATTAAATACGTCCTCACCGCTTTTCCATGTATTCTTTACAGGAAGTCCTTTTTCATGACGTCTTTCGATCATTTTTTGAAAAGTACGTATATAATTCGCCTTATATTCCGGAAAATCTGCAAACTCTTTCTGCTTTTGTTTCCACGATGCATTAGGACATCCTATACATCCGACTCGGGTATAGCCCATATCGTATAAAGGATTGTAGGGAATCCTATTTGAGCGGATATAGTTCCAAACTTCATTTTCAGTCCAATCATATATAGGATTCACTATGATATCCTTTTGCGCCTTTGCTCCCACTATAAGTGTGCAATCAGAAACATCCATCTCAGTTATGGTTTTTCCGGTCATAGTTGCTGCTTCAAGAGCCTCACGAAAAACTTCTCCAGAGTGTTCTAACGTAAAATACAAAGCATCTTCTTTAGTCTTTCCTCTTAGAGAAAATTCAGCCCGTCCTTTTCTTCCAGCGCTTTCCTCTGATCGTACCCCGACAGCAATCATTCTGTTAGGGATAGATATTTCCTTGAGTTCTTTGCAGCAGTATCGGCATAACCGAGTTGGCGGCATTCCCTTATCTACTATAAGTTCCCACATACTCTTTTTGGGATAAATAGTTCTGGTTTTAACTCCTTTCATGTTAAGAGCTGAAAATACATTTCGAATATGGTAAACAGTAGGTGGGGCATCAAGCGTCGTATGACTATGCACGACTTCATAATCGTCCGGTGACAGGCACTTTTGTGCTAGTCCAAGCATACATTCGCTATCTTTCCCACCACTATGACAGAGAACCAATTTTGATGAATAAAAAGCTTTACTCATCTCTGCTCCCAAAATCAATGTTTTACAGCTCTTTTCAATTTTTTCTTCAAGTTTCATGCTCCACGTCTATGCGATCTCACCGCACATTCGTGGTACTAACTGCCGGTCTGGATTCGTTATTAAGTGCTTATTTAGGCACGGCCACTCCGTTAGTTTTTACATATTCTTTTGAATACCCTTATGCGTAATAAACGCCATCGGCTGCTAATTCACCATGCTAGCATTAGCAGAACCCCGTATATACGGGGATAGCATTATTCCTTTCTTAATTCTTCAACATAGTTTTCAGTTAGTACGGAATAGAATCCACACAGACTCGTTGTTACCATCAGCATGATTTCTATGATCATTGCCTTGATCACAAACTCATTACCATAATCACCTGTAGCCTTAGTGTAGATACAGATGACCAAAATAATAATGCCGACAAGTACAAGTCCTGCCAGCATCACTTTCTCTGAAATCCTGAATTCTGCAATGTCATCCAGAAGTCTCTTCATTTTTTACCTTCTTTCTAATAAAAAAAGGCATATACCAATATTTCTTTTCTGTGTTCATTTTGAACACTTTGAAATACTGATATATGCCTCTCAGTCTCATTTATCATATTTTGCCTTATCCTCAAAATACCTGATAGTTGAAAGAATTGCAGATATTGCAAAGGCTTTCTTTCTATATCTTGGATCAGGTATTTCAGATACTTTGTTTGCCTTTTCCTGGCAAACTTCCAACAGTTCATCCCAGTAACTGTCGGATTTCTTTCCGTTTTTTTCAGATATTTCCCTTTCCTTTAGAAATATCTGATCTGTCAGAAGAGCTGCTTCCTTAACAGCCTCCTTCGATTCGTCCGAGCTTGCATACATCAATATACCCATCTGAGTAAACAAGGCATTTACATATGCACAGGCAGCAATATTCTCGCTGTATTCTGCAACCAGTCGGCTCTGTCTGTTATAAAGGTCCTCATTCCGATTGTGAATACTTTGCTGTCTCGAAGTCGATCCTGCTGCGTAGTTGGTGCTGTTTATACCTTTCAGCTCCTTAAACAACGCATTCCACAGTTTTCTCTCGTAAGACATTTCCATTTTCTCATTCCTCTCTTTCCGAAGCTTTTTGCTTCTTTGAAACCATCAAAAAAGGCACCCACTCCGGGTGGAGTGGATGCCTTGATGGAAATACTAAAATAGTTTACTGATGAGGCTATTATACAGCAGTTTTTCAAGCGTTTTCAAGGATAATTTTCTCTCATGACTGCTCCAATGGGCTTGCCTTGGAAATAGTCAGCCAAGATCGCCTTTCTCACGCCAGTCTTCAATCACTAATCCTTCTATATTCTCAAAATCCTTGAGATTATTGGTAACAAGGATGTAGCCCCGTGATCTTGCATGCGCTGCAATCATCTTATCTCTGTCTTGATTCAGTCTGTCCTGATTCTTTTTTCTTAATTCTGCAAGTATACGTCCAAAATGTACGGCGGATCTTAGATCAAAGTCTTCTATTGGTATACCTGCCAGCATACTGTTAAGCGCAGCCCTGTTCTGTTCCGGGAATTTGCTGTTACATATTCCGAATTCCAGCTCTGCATATGTCACTACAGATATAAAGATATCTTTACCCACATGTTCCGATAGCTTTTTTGCACACGCAGAATCTGGATACCGTATACAGAAAATTAATATATTCGTATCAAGGATGTACATACTACAATTCCATCCTTTCGTTTTCCACCTCTTCAGGTCGCCCATCTGCAAGAAAATCATCTGAGAACATGGATAATCCATTCACGAAGGCATTCCTTACAGAATTCTTCGGCGTAATGACTAGCGAATCACCTATTTTATTTATTATTACCTCAGAAGCATCAATTTTGTATTCCTTTGGTATCCTTATTGCCTGACTTCTTCCAGACATAAACGGTTTGGTTGTTGTCATCATAAATATCACCTCCATAATTAAATCATATACCATGATATATCACAATTCAAGCCGTTTATCACGCATTTCAGTGAAATAGCTCGCGCGTTGTGACCTTGCCTTCATGCGACATTCAAACCGACACTTTATACCGACATTTTGTCGTAAAATGCTTTTTATTTGACACACGATATGCTTGTTTTGTATATTGTATACCGTTCAAATTAGAGAGAAAGAATTGGAGACATAATATAATGAAAAGAAAATTTAGTCTGGTTAAGAAAACCGGAATAATATTTACTGCTGCGATGCTCATGGTACCGAGCTTTAGTGCATCTACATATAAGGAAAGTCCTAATACACAAGCCTACGTCGAGAATTGTAATATTGCTGATGACAGTTTTCTTGACCGTCCGGTATCTGAAATAAAGTATAGTTCTCGTGAACTCGGATTTATTACCGCAGGTAAAAATCAAGGATCGGATATGTTTAAGGGAGTAAAATATCCTGGAAACTGTTGGGCATATGCACTTAATGCTGCCGCAGAAGCTTCATTAAAAAAGTTTTATCCAGATGTATATAAGAATAAAGAACCGGATCTTTCAGAAGCGGAATTTGCTGGTCAGATTTGGACAGTAAACACCGATCCCCTTGGGTTAATAAAGATTGATCATAGTTCAGAAAATTTTTGGGGAACAACAAATGAAGGCGGATATAATCCCCATCAGGCCATTTACGATCTTGCAACGGGAGCTGATCTTGCTGATGAAAAGAACGATGATGACGTTTTTTACGATTCTGTCGCAACTCTCACAGATGCCTTTAATCTTAAGTCTGCCAGAGGAAATACTAATCGTATCAAAAATATCATAAAAGAATATGGTGCAGTTGTTGTAAGTATCACTGCCGGAGACGCAACATCTGGTAAGGTTTATCTTAATAAGAATAAGGCCTTATACCTTTCAGATAAGACAACAGCAAATCATTCTGTTGCTCTTATAGGTTGGGATGATTCACTACCTGCTGAATTTTTCACTAATACCGATGGAAAAAAACCGTCATGTAATGGTGGTTGGATTGCCAAGAATTCTAATGCTTCGGAAGGTATTTTGACAGAGGATTCGTATTATTTTTATATATCATATGAAGACTCCGTTCTTCTTTCAAACGAAGTTACTGCTGTTAAATGTGAACCTTTACTAAGTGAATATAACGAATATCAGTATGATGAATCATCCTATACGCACGCTAAGAGTCGTGTACTCTATGCTAGTAATATTTTCACACTTTCAGCTAACAAAGATGGACACGAAACCATTGATCGTGTATCTTTTTATGCTGATGCAGGTAAATATACGATAGATATTTATAACTATGGGAATAATACGGCTTCTCCGTGGAATATTGATGGTTTATCTCCTATTTCAAGTACAACTGTAAAAATGCCCTTCATGCAATACAAAGTATTCTCCATAGATCCAATTACGCTCAATTATGGAGATAGTATAGCGATAGTTATCCATAGAACTGATAATTCCGAATTTACGATTGCTTATTCTGGGAATAATAGTAGTAGAGAAGGAACGAGCTTCCTTAAAGGCTATAGTTATTTAGATGATGGAACAGGTCGCTTCAATACAGAGAAATATATTTATGATAAAGCTTGTGTAAAAAAAGGTATTCCCCGAATAAAAATGTTCACAACCAGTAATCTTGATGGGGATCGTGTTGCAAAAGCACTGAGTTCTGTTACCGTTAATAATGAGAACGACCTTGAATTTAATCCTGAATTTAAGAAAGTAAGCCCAGAATTATCTGTATATGATGAAAAAGGAAATCTTGTCCCACATCGTTACTACACCGTAGAGTACGATGACCTTGTATCGGCCGGCACTCATACAGTAACTGTTACCGGAGACGGAGATCACTTTACAGGAACTGTATCGACCCAATTCACAATTCATCCTATAGATATTAACACGGTATTCCAATCACATTGGGGCATTTATATTGATTCCCCCCGCGATGGATTTGCGGTTTATTCAAAAAATGCATCCTATAAATTGAAAGCTTTTTCCGATAATGATGCCTACTATAATCGCGTTTACCTAAAGAGGGGAATTGATTTTTCAGATTCGTTTGAAAATCTCGAAAATAATAATGTTCAATATACAATAACCGGAAAAGGTAATTATAGTGGATCGATAACGGATATTGATACTGTTAAAAATGCAGGTTTTCAAACAGCAAAAGTTACGCTCAGCCAAAACAAATTTGTTTACGCCGGATCTGCTATAGAACCTAAACCAACTATTAGGGTGCATGATGAGCTTTTAGAAGAAGGTATTGACTACACCATTTCCTATTCAGATAACATCGAAATAGGAACTGCCACCATTACTATTACAGGTATCGGTCATTACGAAGGAGCCGTTACAGAGTCATTCCAGATTTCTCAGAGTGTTCCTTCTGACGAGCCTAGTGAAAGCGATAATTTCGATAATAATGATATCCCCGGAAATAATGATGCCTATGATACGAATGATGAAAACAATAATGTAACCTATGACGATAATAATGCCTCTGAATCGACTGATGAAGGCAATAATGTTTCCCATGGCGATAATGAAGTCTTTAATTCGAATGATGAAGACAATAATGTAATCTATGACAATAATGATGTCTCTGATTCGACTGATGAAGACAATAATGATAGCCACAGCGGTAATGATGATTCTGATTCAAATGCTGAAAACGGTAATGATTCATCTGGCGGTACTGATGTCTCTGATCTGAATAACGGAAACAATAATGATCCCCCAGGAAATAACGATGTTACACATCCGACTGATGAAAACAAAAGGCCTATTACTAATCCGATAGATGGCGATCCATCTGCTTCGAGACCTGACACACGTACAAACGATTCGCTTTCTGATAACATGGTTTCTGTAGTAGTTGGTTCTGCTACAATAACTTATCCGCAAGAAATATCTTTCTCTAAGGGAAAGAAAGCAGCATTTAACACAGGTGATGTCACTATAACAGATTCCGATGGATCTCAGCTTTCATTTAAAGCCGTTAAGATTTCAAAGTCTACAAAAGCCGGATCAACATCCTTTAAGATCAAATCTCCTAGCGGAGATAAAGCGACAGCAAAGCTGATCAAGAAGTATAAATTCCCTGTAACAATAGTTCCTTATGAGGTTTCTACAAAGGACTCCGTTACTGTTAATATAAACACTAAGGGTGTATTAAAGTCTGTTCTTGTAAATGGAATAAAGCTAAAGAAAAGTGAATTTTCTGGTACGGAAGATTCTCTTACATTCAGTGGAAGATTTACGGGAAACTGGTCGAAATAATTCTTCATTAATAAAGCCCTAGAGAAAAATTCCTCTAGGGCTTTTAAGAATCAGACACTACATAGCTTGAAAATACTGTGCCATATGCTATAATTCAGATAAAGAAGGAGCGGTAACCCCGCTTAGTAAACTAATTGATTATTTCAAGAATAACCGCCTAGATTGCCAGTCCGGGGCGGTTATTTCTTTATCTTCAGGATAATTTCGATGACAAGTCTTACGATTTCGATAGTCAACGTTGTAACTGCTGCTATCATTATCACAAACGTGAATAAATCATTGTAAGTAACCATCGGCCTCACCTCCCTGCTTACGCAGGGCTACCGCTCCGAGTGCTAGTATAACACATATTTTCAGTTAAAAGCGACGCCTGTCCTCTTATTTTGAGTCCAGACGCCGTTTTTTTACCTCATATTAGCTTTTGAATTTTGCTGTAGTAGACGATATTGTTCCGTCTCCATTATCAGTTCCGTTTGTATGGAATACTGCATCATAGTAATTTCTCTCGTAGAAAAGGAATAACGTATTTACCTTTGTCGCATCAAGCTGCAGATTCTGTGCCTGATCAACATTTTTAGGACTTGTCGCGTTTATTGTCTTTCCTTCTGAATGATCTGCCGGAACAGATGAGTTCACCATCTTCACGCCTACAAGATGAAATCCCTGTGAATGATCCTTATTCCATTTTGTTGAACTTGTCTCTTTAGATACGATCGGTGTCTTAGAAGATCCAACAGCTTCAGAAAGAATTTCATCGACTGTCAGATTCCACTTACCCACCTTTGTTGCGTACTTTGAAGTATCTATTTTCGTACCATCACCTTTTGCTCTAACCGTAGAGTCGTTTGCAAATGCCACATTCTGATACGTACCAGCCTTAGTGGTCTCCAGCTGGTACTTTATCCGAAAAAAGCCGGCATAGGTTCAGCTGTAAAGTAAACAGTGTAATTTCCAAGTGTTTTCAGCAAAATTGACTGACCACCACCGGTCTGTATTTCTTTACCGTTTTCGTCAATTACATGCCACTTATAGGTATAATAACTGTCCGTTGCTTCTTTCAGAACAAGTGAAAGTGTCACCGCCTTCGCATTTTTCGGGAACTTGATTTCCTCTGTTGCACCATAATTTGCCTTAATTACGTTTTTACTGATTGTTCCATCTGAATTATTGATGGCTATTGTCATATCGGTTTTCGGATAATTATTTTTGTTAGTAATACTTCCTGCGAAGGAATCTGAAACTGGAGCGTATGTAAGTTTGTATTCATATTCGGACTTAAAAGGAAGATCTCCGGGAACAATTCCTGTGAAATCGTCAAATAAGTGATCCATGTTTGTACCAGGCCAGATTCCATTCTTTTCACCGACAGCTTCGGTCCACCAATAAAAGGTATGTTCCGCGTGGTTATACCATACAAACAGCTCTGTATTTACGTCAGTATCTACATCTTCATCCACTGCCGGAGTATTAGTTCCGAAAGGAACAGATAAAACCCCCACCATTACACCATCAAATGTTCCAATTCCATTAACGAGCTTATCCTCGTCATAAGATAAAAGGAACTCTGGAATGCCGTTATAGTTAGTATAATGTTTTACCTGTGAATATGTTCCCTTTTCTGCATCTACAAGTGCTTTAAGGATCTTATTTCCTTCTTTTCCATCCTTGTACATTGTAAATGCCTTTGTCCACTGTCCGTCCAGTGTGAAGCTGTCATTTACGCCTTCATTGAAGTCAAACTTTTCATCGTTTTCCCAATGCTTGAATGTCTTGGCATGAGTATGTCCCTTCATTTTACGTGAATCAGGCTCATTTACATGATCGCCTTCGTCGATTCTCTGGGACTTGAACTTAATATTATCATCTGTATTGCTGTTGAAAGAAACAGTGAATACTTTCTTCCATTCTGCATTCAGTGTGAAGTTCTTATATATCTTTGTATCGAAATCGAATGTTTCTCCATCGAGAGTCCATCCACGGAATTCATAATCCCCATGGAAATCGGATTCCCTTACAGGATCTTCGGGTTTTGCGATCCTGTTTCCTGACTGAACTGTTACCGGAGATATCTCTGTACCACCATTTGAATTGAATGAAACAGTCATGTATGTCGCAGGAACCCACTTTGCAGTTAAAGTGATGTTTCTTGTAACTGCGTCAGAGAAATCGTATCTAACACTTCCGTTATACCAACCTACAAATGCAAACTTATCCTTCCAAGGTTCTTCCAGTTCGTCTACCTTTGCACCAGTCTTTACCTTCACGATAGTAGGCTCATCGCCATTATCGGGATTGAATGTGACAACGAGATCCTTATAAGTACCGATCTGTCCGTCATCCCACTTTGCTGTAAGGATCTTTGTTTCTGTAAAGACGTCTGTACTAGCGTATTCTGTTGTACCGTCCTCATAGAACCATCCCTGGAATGCGTGATTTGTCCATTCAGGAGTCGGCGCTGTTACAGTATGATCCTCATTTGCTCTTCTCATGAAAAATCCGCCATGAGCATCATTGAACATAACTAACGGAAGATCGTTTCCGTAAATAACACCGTCCTTTTCCCAGTATGCTATAAGAGTTGCATTTCCGGTAATGACATCCTTTGGATTCCAGGCTTTCTTATTATCCTGATAATGCCATCCCTTAAATTCATATCCCTCACGTACAGGAACAATAAGATCTGCTCTGATCCTGCTTTCGCTTGTTTCTGTGATTCCAAATTCGGAACCATTTCCAAGCTTTCCACCATTTGCGTCGTAGATAACTGTGAAAATCTTCTGTGAAGGATCTTCAGCTTCATCAGAATCAGGGATGCCGTTTCCGTCTTCATCCGCAAGCCATGATGCTGTCAGTGTCATATCATCTTCAACATTCTGTTCAAAGTCCCACTTGAAACCTGCATAGTTCCAACCGTTGAAGACGTTCTTTGCTTTCGTAGGATCAGAAGGACGAGTAACCAGGTGTCCCTTCTTAATTCTTGCGTCCGCTACATGAGATCCACCGTCAGAATCAAACTTTACTGTTGCTTCATCCTTATCCGGAATGCCATTTTCGTCGTCATCAGCAAGCCATGCTGCTGTCAGTGTCATGTCATCTGAAACTAGCAGCTTAAAGTCCCACTTCTTTCCTTCATGGTTCCAGCCATCGAAAAGATTCTTTGCCTTTGTAGGTGCTGAAGGGCATGAAACTGTACTTCCCTTCTTTACTCTTGCATCTGCGATATTTGATCCGCCGTCAGTATCAAACTTTACTGTTGCTTCATCCTTATCAGGGATGCCATTTTCATCTTCATCCGCAAGCCATAATGCAGTCAGCGTCATGTCATTTGCAACAGTCTGCTTAAAGTCCCACTTCTCTCCTGCATGGCTCCAACCATTGAAAAGATTCTTAGCCTTTGTGGGAGCTGAAGGGCATGAAACTGTACTTCCCTTCTTAATTCTTGCGTCAGCGATATGTGATCCACCGTCAGTATCAAACTTTACTGTTGCTTCATCCTTATCCGGGATACCATTTTCGTCGTCATCTACAAGCCATGATGCAGTCAGAGTCATGTCATCTGTAACTGCCTGATTAAAGTCCCACTTCTCTCCTGCATGGTTCCAACCATCGAAAAGATTCTTTGTTTTCGTAGGTGCTGAAGGGCATGAAACTGTACTTCCCTTCTTTACTCTTGCATCTGCAATAGTTGTTCCTCCGTCAGAGTCAAACTTTACAGTTGCCTCATCCATATCGGGGATACCGTTTTCATCTTCATCTGCCAGCCATACTGCTGTCAGTGTCATATCATCTGTAACTGCCTGTGCAAAGTCCCATTTAACTCCTGCATGATCCCAACCATCGAAAATATTCTTTTCTTTCACAGGCTCAGAAGGCCGTGAAACTGTATTTCCCTTCTTTACTCTTGCATCTGCGACAGGTGTTCCACCATCAGAGTCAAACTTTATATCTGCATATTCTTTAGGCGCAACATCACCTATAACGAAAGTACCATCCCTCTTGATGAAAATATTTACGGTATTATTACCGTTAAGAGGATCGATAACTGTTTTCTCAAGGTAAGAATCATCCATTGTTGAATAATCGTAACTGCGGGTATCTCCTACAACGACCTGCACATTTACCTTCTTACCACCAACGCGTGCTGAAAGATTTGCTGTTCCCTTGTTTTCTGCAATGATAACACCATATTCTGATGCAACTGCAATGCCGGGCTTATTTGTCTTCCAGATCGGCAGCTCATGAGATTCTGACAGATTGATAAGGAGCTTGTCTCCGGGGATCATTCGTACAGTATATTTATTTGCTTTACCAACCGCACTGATTCCATAAGAAGTATCTACAGTCGGATTATTACTGTACACCCAAACCTTGTGGTTATCGTTACCCTGTACAATGGTAAGTCCCTGTTCTTTTGCATTAACCGTTGCCTTGCTCTTCTCGCTAATGCTAATCTTATCGCCTTCGTAAGACCATGAGGTTTTGTTTGCCTGTGGAACCTGATTTCGTGCCGACTTCTTGTTAGGCATATTCATCAGATACTCTGATGAAGGCTTATCCTTAACCCTTACACTTACGGAATAGATCTTACCGCCTACAACGGCATATACCTTTGCAGCGCCCTTTCCGGATCCTACAATTGTTCCATTTACAACCTGTGCAACGTTTGCATTGGTTGTTTCCCATGCAACCTTGAATCCAAGACTTTCAAGACTCTCTTTGCTCTTCTTATCCTTAAGTTCGGCAGATGCATTTTCACCTACCCCGATCGAAACTCTCTTTGTACTGAGGACCGGATCAACAACTGTCACGTTGTACTTTCTTCCACCTACACCGACTTCTGCTGTTCCGGGTTTACTTGCCTGAACAATACCTTTCTTTGTATTGATCTTTATATGTTTCTTATTACCGGTTTCAAGTCCATCTGTACTGGTGTACCATTTCTGACCTCTGACCATACCCAACGTACCGTCATTCAGTCTTGAAGGAACTGTCTCAACTCCGGAATAAGCATTATAAGACACCGAATTAGCGCTTTCTGAGCTGTCTGAAGAAACAGACATGATCGAAAAATCTCCTTCTTCTGCATCGTTTGAACTAACTTCTTCCTCGTCCTGTTCATCTACGGCATTTTCAGAAACATCTTTCTTGTCCTGTTCATCTGCAGCATTTTCAGAAACTTCTTCAGATGGGAGTTCGTCTTCAACAGCTTCATTTTCAGATGTTGTCTCTTCCTTATGCTCTGCAACATCTTCATCTGATTCAGAAGGTTCGCTTTCTTCCGTAGACTCAGATTCATTGTCAGCCGGAGTTTCGCTGCTTTCTTCTGTTGCTGAAGAATCTGTTGCTTCTTCCCTCATTTCTTCAGTCATTTCTGTCGCTTCTTCAGTTTCACTAGCAATATCGCCGGTCTCTGTTTCCTCATACTCAGAGTTATACTTTCCTGAATTTGAGCTCACGCCTGTTCCGGCAACAGCCTGAACTGAAGGTGACATAGAAAGCGTAGCCGCAAGTATCGCGGACATTACTCTAATCTGGTGCTTTGCAAACATTTTTTCTCCTTTCACGTGATTCTGTCTGCATTTTTGCTTTTCAGTACTTTAAAAATCAAAAATCTTTCATTATTTTTGCGCAAAAAAATACAGCGCTACGCACGCTGATACGTGTGAGCGCTGTTCGTTTTCTTTGTTATCTGCATCTTATATCATCGTATTTCGAGTTTCAACAACAATTTTCAGACCTTTTTTTATTTTTTTTCAATTTCCTCAAATTATCATGTTTTTTCCAAAGTTTTACTTCCCCGTTGGTAACTAATAGCAAAATTTTTGCGTCAACAAACTTGTAAATGTTAACATTAACAACAAAGGCAGGTATTTTTATGGACAGTATTTTTTCACTTTTTCCAAAAAGAACACAGACAATATTAAAAAAGCGCGGTATCACAAATGATTATCAGCTAAGACGTTTTTTTCCTTTTCGATATATAGATGCATCGGTTGAAACAGGAATAGATCCTAAACTTGCTGATTCTCATGTCACTATAATAGGAAAGTTTACCGACTGCGTTTTGGAGCTTCGTCAGCCAAAATATATAACATGCTCTGTTATAGACCGTAAATCCGGGCAAGCTGTCCGGATCTATATTTTCGGAAAAAACCATCTTCATAAATATATGAGAACCTGGATAAACAGCACCGTCATCGTTTCCGGCAAGCTGACTTATCGTAACGGACGACCGTTAATCGGGAATCCAGATGTTTTATCTACCAATATAGAAAAAAACATGATCCTTCATCCGGTCTATCACAATATTAAAGGCGTAGACAGTGAAAAGCTTAAAGCAGCTATAAACCGTGCTCTCTCTTCTGACGAAGATGATACACTTCCTGATGATCTTCGTGATGAACTGTCCCTTCTTCCAATAAATACTGCTCTTAAATACCTGCATAATCCCACATCATTTAATGAGGTTTCTTCCGGAAAAAGACGCCTTTTATTTGATGATCTGTATTACCTTGCAGGCAGATTTATTCTTTCAGAACGCAAGGTTTCCTCTAATGGAGTGAAAATATCCAATGATGAACTGACCAGGAACATAATTGAGGCCCTTCCCTACGAACTTACAAAAGGACAGCTAAAGACTTATGAAGCCTTTAGATCCCTTATGATGAATGGTAAACGTATTAAAGCACTTGTTCAGGGAGATGTTGGCTGCGGAAAGACCATAACTGCCTTTTTAGCAATGCTGCTTGCTGCCGGTAACGGTTTTCAGAGTGCTCTTATGGCTCCGACCAAAATTCTGGCCAAGCAGCATTATGATAAACTTTCTGCTTTCCTCCAAGGAACAGATATAAAGTGTGTTTTCCTCTCGGGTGCTGCAACATCAAAAAAAGACTTAAAAGCCCTTGAAAGTGGTGAGGCTCTTATCGCTGTTGGAACCCAGTCTTTGATTTCTGACAAGGTTAAGTTTAACAATCTCTCTCTCATTGTAGTTGACGAGGAGCATAAATTCGGCGTTGTTCAGCGACGCACTCTGGAAGAAAAACAGGAATCCGTAAACTATATTAGTATGTCTGCGACTCCTATTCCCCGAACTCTCGCCAATGCATTATATGGAAGTGATACAGAAATTTTTACCATTAAAGACATGCCCGGAAATCGAAAGCCTGTTAAGACCTTTTACGACAATGGAGCGCTAGACTGTGTTAAGACAATAAACTTTGCAAGGAAGATACTTGAGCATAAGCATCAGATATATGTTGTCTGCCCAATGATAGAATCTTCCGCTGATGGCTCTGTTATGGAAGGAATTACAAGTACAACAGAAGCCCTCACTCTTTATAGAAGATATCTCCCGAAGTACCGTATCGAAGAGCTGACCGGGACAATGGCTCCAGAGGATACCGAACGAACTCTCGAAGACTTCCGATCCGGTAAGATCAATGTCCTTGTCTCGACTACCGTTGTCGAAGTTGGTGTTGATGTTCCTAACGCCACTCTTATAATCATCCATAATGCAGAGCGTTTTGGTCTTTCCGGATTGCATCAGTTAAGAGGACGGGTAGGCCGAGGATCTGCTCCATCTTACTGTATTCTCGTTTCTCCTGTATCACCAAGAGAAAACCCTCGTCTTATGACCATGTGCAACACTACGGACGGATTTGAAATATCAAAAAAGGATCTCGAACTCAGACGAAGTGGAAATATTTTCGGAGAAGAACAGTCTGGCATGAACATTTATATAGAAGAAATGCTTCAAAATGAAGATAGATTTAACTTTGTCATTTCTCACGCACGTAAACAGACTGACGAGATTTTGAAACATCACATACAGCGAATGCTCACGATTGATTTTATGTAGAAAAAGACCTCCAGAAAGAATTTCTGGAACAGGGCAATCGCTTAATAATTTGCTTGAAATCACCTTACAGAACAATATACAATATCTAATATAAAACAAACTTTTTTCAGTATTTCTTTTAATTATTCAATGAGTTAGACCTCGGCAATTAGCCGATATAATAAATGAGAAGAATTGGAACCAAAAAATCAAACATAGCTTGTTTTTTGATGCTGTAGTTTTATATAGCGGGAATTCTTAAAGAATATCCGTTGTCTATCGTTGGAATAATACATATTATCAATATATAACTGACAATAATAGAATTAAAATAATATATGGGTGTTTTGCCCTGTGCGAGCAATCAATCAGGGCGAGGCTTATCCTTTCCCTGTTTGTTTTATATAGATGTTACATGTTGACTTAAACAGAGAAAGGAAAACGTTTTGGAAAAAACAGGTATAGTTCAGGAATCTTCAGTCTATCGCATATTAAGTAATGCGGATAATCCGGATAGAGAAGTCCTGGAAGAAATTTTATTGAAACATCTGTCGGAAGAGAATCGCAGTGATTATGAGGCTGTGATCAAAGGTAAAAAACTGCCGTCCTTCATGTCCGATGTGGTTGCAAAGAAACTCTTCGATGCTGATGAGCACAGGGAAAGATTGCAGAGTCTGTTTCGAGATCTTTCCGGTGATGATACTATAATAGTAGATTCGTCATTCAGAAATGAAGGGTTCATTCAGGCTGTTGGATCAAAAAAGACGATTTTTGACATAACGTCGCATTTTCATGATGGACGGCTTGGCGATGCCGAATTTCAGTTAATGGCTCAGAACTTCACTCTCGAACGTGGAGATATATACGGTTCGGATCTGCTTTTGCTTCAGTATAGTGTTAATTATGGAGATAAGAAATCTGAAGTAAATTATAAAAACGTCAAGGGTGTCCTTATCATATATTTGATGAAAAACAGCCCTGAACCATTCAGATCACATGAATCGGATCGATATATTCATCGATTTAAGGTACAGCGGTCAGAGTCTGGAATAGAATATACTCCGCTGATACAGAAAGTGTATGTGCAGTTGGACAAGTGTCTGAAGCAGTTCCTTGACGGAAAAGACGGCGAAAACAATGCCAAACTGCAGTTGTTGTTGTCTTTACTCGCAGATTCCAGCAATGCAAAAGTAGTGTCTGAAGCGCATAAATATCAGGAACTATGGGATATGATTGTTGAGGCAAAGACCTTTGTTCAGAATAAGGAGGTGCAGGCTATGTTATTGGCTGAAAAATACGCAGAGGCTGATTTTAACGCTGTAATATCTTTTGAAAGACAAGAAAGCGAGGCTATTGGCGAAGCTCGTGGCGAGGCTCGCGGTGAGATAAAAACTCTTGTTTCTCTTGTTTGCGATGGCCTTCTTGATCAATCTGTTGCTGCAAAACGCTGTAATAAAACCGAGGCAGAGTTTGCAGAAATGGTGAAAAACTTTAAGAAATGATTGAGTGATTATAAGCTGTAAGTCCGGAACTTGGGCTTGCAGCTTATTTTATTTTCTGAAATTCTTTAATAAACGTTCTTGTTTGAGTTCCCTCTTATATTTATAATATGTATTTCTGTTGATCCCGATTATCGGGATGCATTCTGAATCTTTCAGACTCCCATAAAAGTCCTTACTATATTTAAGTATTTTCTCTTTTGCAGGCTCTTTTTTCTTTATATTTAGCTTTTTTCCTTTTTTCTGGCCAATCTGCTTTCCATTGAGCCGAGCGGTTTCTATTCCTTCCTTTGTTCTCTGATGAAGATCCTGTACTTCCTTTTCTGCCTGCTCAAAAGCAATGCGTATCTGCCTTTTTGCAAGTTTCCTAAAGTAGTTATTCAGTCCCTTAAAGATTTCATCCTCGTCTGTACCCTGCAGCTCCATTCTGTCCCTCATATTCTCAGCGTAAACAGATGTATCAATATAGTGTTCTTTAAGAAAGATCAGATTAATATCCTTTTCGTAGAAATCAAAATATACTTCTATTCCATCATCAGTATCTCGGCTCATACGGGAAACCGAATCAAACACAATCGTGTCACCAGTTCTTACCTTATTATATAGTTTATTCCATTCAGGGCGATCCATTTTTGTTCCGGTGTAAACTTCTTTGACAATAAGAGCATTGGGATACGCAGCTTTTATATTTCGCACCTGTCTTTCTATCGACTGCTCCTTCCGGCTTATTCTTGCATAACCGTAGATCATGCTTTATGCTCCTTGTTTCCATCAGTGTCTTCCATCAGATTCGATGCTTCCAAATCAGCTTCATGTAGAGCCAGAACGATCGGATATTTTTCCATCGCTTCGCCTAATGCTTTATACTGCGTTTTATCTTCGGAAAATCCCATATGCCAGCGTATTGCAAAAATCTCGTCAGTTTTTAACTTCATAAAACAATGTATGAGCATTACCGATTTTTCTCCATGCCCTAATGGCATAGTATCGTTGATCTCATACTTAAGAACTGTCTCCCAGATAAAGTCACCCATGCTGTCATGTTTTCGCTGCCATCCTTCAGCTGCGGCAACTTTATCTTTATCGTAGGTCTTCTGGTTCTTCGTACTCTTTATATAGAAGTTAACCTTACAAAGATCATGAAGAAGAGCCATGATGATCAGACTTTCTTCGGGGATACTTTCAAAAACACCTTTCCATACCGGAGATTCTTTTTTTGCGATAAGACAGTCATATACATTCAGGCTATGCTGAAGGAGTCCACCTTCACACGACAGGTGAAACTGAGTCGATGCCGGAGCCTTATAAAAATCCGTCTTATTCTTTATATAATTCATCAGTTCCTTTTTTCCGTCACGTTCGACTTTTCCCATTAACTGTTCAAACCTTGAAATATTTTCTTCGTTATTTATCATTTCTCAAATCTCCCTTGCGGTTTTATGTACTATATTTAACCTTCGTTATTTTTAGTACTGCTATTTTATAACAAAATCGCCTTTTATTCCATCACTTTTAGTACATTTTTGCCGCACGTTAATTTTAGTACATAATTGAATCCCTTTAACTTTGAGTGTGGTTTCAGTTAACCGCTTGTCACTCCCCACTCAAGTCACGAGAATGCGCCGCCGAATCATTCAATTTCTTCCAAGATGCTATCTATCATATCTGACATTTCAGCAGAGTAATGTTTATAATAGTCGCTATCACGAATAACATCTATGAGTTGTTTTTCAATATCGCTAAGAGCTCTTTCTTCAACTGATAGTTCTGTTATGAGATCGTCACGATGCTTACCTTTGATTTCTTCAACAATCTGATGTCCATATTGACATGAGGCAAGTCCGTATACATTTGCGAGTCTATGAATTTCTTCTGCCGAACCTGATATTTTGAGATTATTTATATTTACAGTGTATTTGTTTAACATATAGTTTTCATTCTTTCTTTGTTTTTGCTTTTCCGTTTTAACCACACTGATAGTTAAGTCATATATAGTGGAACTGGATTGAAAATTTACTTTTCAAGCGCGCCGAAACGTAAAGCACCAATTATATTTGATATTATTATATTCTGAATTATAATATTTATAATTATAAACTTCAGGAGGAATCTGATGCAAAAATTTATTGATCGAAAATTAGAAATGACAACACTCGAAAATGAGTACGCTCGATCAGATGCTTCGTTTGTAGTTTTATATGGAAGAAGACGTGTCGGGAAAACCACCCTTATAAATCATTTCTGTGAAGAAAAAAAAACAATCTACTTTTTGGCAACAGAAGAAAAGGAATCTGAGAACAGAAAGTCTTTCAAGGACTTAATATCGAATACTTTTCAGAATGATCTGTTAGCAAACGCCTCGCTGGATTCCTGGATTCCTATTTTCAGGCTAATAGCTGATGAGTCAAGAAACGAAAGATTGATCCTTGTAATTGATGAGTTTCAGTATCTCTGCAAAGCAAATAAGGCTTTCCCTTCGATCATGCAGAAAGTATGGGACGACATTTTGAGTAAAGCAAATGTTATGCTTATTCTCTGTGGTTCTCTTATCAACATGATGACATCACAGGTCCTCAATTACGATTCTCCTTTATATGGAAGAAGAACCGCTCAGATAAAACTGAAACAAATCGAGTTCTCTTATTATCATGAATTTGATGATACTCTTTCAAAAGATGAGCAGATACAGCAATATGCCGTAACTGGCGGTGTGCCAAAGTATGTCGAGCTTTTCCGCAAAAAAGACGATATCATAACCTCAATAAGAGAAAATGTTCTTTCTCCTAATTCTTTCTTATATGCAGAGCCGGAATTTCTACTTCAAAAAGAGGTTTCTGAAATCGGAAGTTACTTTTCAGTGTTAAAGACTATTGCTGCCGGAAATCACAAACTCGGAAAAATTGCTGCTGCACTAAGCGTTTCGCAATCCAGTTTGACTTCTTATTTAAAAACACTTATAGATTTGGATATAATCGAACGCGACGTTCCTATAACTGAAGAAATTCCCGAAAAGAGTAAAATGGGACTTTACCGCATCAAAGATAACTTTATCTCTTTTTGGTTTAAGTTCGTTTACCCCAATCGCGCTTTACTTGAATCTGGCCGAATCAGATATGTGGAGGATAAGCTGCGTCAGAATTTTCTGGATAATCACGTTGCATATATATATGAAGATATTTGTAGGGAGGATATATGGAACCTTCTATCAGAGGGTGTTTCTTTCAACAGATCAGGCAGATGGTGGGGCTCAAAAGATGTCGAGATAGATATTGTTGCTTATGACTCCGTTGGGAAAGATATTGTATTTGGAGAGTGCAAATATTCAAAACAAAAGAAGGGCATGGATGTTCTTACGAATCTTCAAACGAAAGCTGAATCTGTTAAGTGGAAAAATGATATAAGAGATGAATTTTACGTTCTATATTCAAAAAGCGGATTTTCAGATGCGCTGATCGATTATACCAGTCAGCATAATAACGTTTTTCTAAGAAGGATTTGAAGCTTTATCTTATATAAGAATTTTGTCGGGAATTCTCGGTCACGTACTGAGAATTCCCGACTTTCGACTTAACAATCATGCGCTTTTTGTTAACTTTCCGGCTTTACGAAGTTGGGCGAGTTTACCATTTACTGACGCATAGGGTCTGCTTATTGCTTCTGCGATCTGAGGGATAGTAAAATTCCCAGTCATATACATTTCTGAGATTTGCTTTATTTCGTCCTCAGACCATCTCTGCTCCGATTTTGGGGTGTATGCTCCGATTTTCTTTGCTTTTTTCCTTACGCTGTCTGCGTTTCTTCCAAGGGCAGTAGCTATCGTCTCAAAACCCTTATCTATATTGTCTCTGATATACTGCAGTTCTTTTTCATCAAAAGGTTTTGTCTTTGCTTTTGTGATTCCAAGTTGAACAGCCTTCTGGATAATGGATTCTTTTGTTCTTCCGGGAAAATCTTTATAGCAGCGCTGCCCCATCTTTGGATATAATTCTCTGAGTTTTTCTATCTCATCATTTGTATAAGCAGATTGGTTGATCACCTTTATTCCCAACTTATTTATCTGATTTCTTACTGCTGACAGAGATCTTTTTGGAAGTCTCTTCACCACATCACGACCTTCTGTCGGGTAATACTCTCTAAGAATCTCGTTTTCTTCCTCAGACCAGGACTTGTCTACTATATATCTTATTCCTGCCTGCTGTGCAAATGCTTTGCAGGCAAGCGGGGTACGTCCTTTGAGTCTCTTACTTACCCTTGTCCCTTCTGTTGGATAATACTTTTTCATTATCTCAACTTCCTCATCTGCCCATGATGTTGTTGTGAGGGCAAGGAGCTTTGTTAGATTAAAATGCTCCGTATTGCTTAATGAGCAATATAGGATCTGCTTATTTGATACCCCTTTTTTACTTTCGTTGCCTTTTAGCTCATTTTCCTTAAGCAGTTTTGCTAGAATCTTTATAGCAGATCTTGTGCAGTCAATAACAATCGGAGGCTCTTTTTCTCCTACATGGACTACTCTCCCAAGTATCTGTTGGAATACAGGAAGTGACTGTACATTTCGGAACAAGATAATTCCCTGTGTTTTCGGAATATGTATGCCTTCAAGGAGTTTATCGACACATAAAACTACGGTATTTTCATGCTCGGATATCTCACTAACCACTGCATCGTGCTTTGATGTGATCTTGATAAATGTATATTCGTCTGAAAAAAGCTCTTTTATGGTGCTTTCATGCTCTTCAAGTTCTTTTATGCTGGTGAAAAAGCATAGCCATCTGTTTCTCTTATTTTTGCATACCGTTTCAGAAAGAAGTGGAAGGCTGTCATAATAATCAATCACTTTTTTATAATCCTTTTCCTTCTTATCTGCCATTTCTGCCCCACTATCTCTACATACAAGGTACTCAAAGGGCGGTATCAGCCCATTCCTTATTGCATCAAAAGTGCTAAGACCGTGGACCGTTTTTGAGAAGTATTCTTCGATATTCACGTGATCTTCTCTTACATTGGTTGCAGTCATTCCGAGGATTTTCTTATCCGTACCTTCTATAAGGTTAAATATCTCTCTGGCATTCTTCCCATAAAGACTACTTCCAAGGTGATGCGCTTCGTCAAAAACAAAGACATCATAATCACAGACTACCTTTATCGCCTTATCTACGGTATTAAAGTAGTTGTAGGTCTTAAAGGTTACATCTACGCCGGCTGCCTTGTAATCGTCATATTCACTTATACCCTGTTGTACAGCATACTTTGGTATCACAAAGAGAATTTTCTTACCCTTTAGCATATTGGCGAGTTCCAAAAATAAGAAGCTCTTTCCCAAACCCGTGCCATGAATGAGAAGTATGCTCTGATTCTTTAGGTATGCCTTTTCAAGAGCAGTGTAGATTTTTTCATTATGTGGAAGCAGTGCCATTCTCTTTACCTCTTAACTCTCAAACTCTCTTATCCTCTCACAGAGAATATCAAGAACTTTTCTTTCCTCGTCGCCTGCAACTGCATACAGGCTTGATAGTATCTTTGCGTTATCCTTATCCTTATTCTCCTGCTTTACAAAGGCATTTGGGTCATTCTTTACAACAGTTATATAGCTTAACGAATTGTCATCCGGGTTTATTTCTTCTTCTCCGGTAACAAGTCCGTCTTTTATCTCAATAGCTACTCGGTTCTTGCATTCATAGAGAGTTTTTAAATCAAAGGCGAGATCATTTACGATAATTCCACCCTTTTGCGTCTTGCAGTAAAATATGGTGCATCCATAGTCTACATAGCTTTCCCTGTTCTCCCATCTAAGGAGTACATTGCAGGCTTCTTCTGCTCCTTTATGCTTTTTTTCATCCTCATCGTTTAGTGAGAATATCTCATCAACCTGATATTTTGTCGTGTCTCTTGAGTACAGCATTATCAGCGTTTCAAGGATTTCTTCAACAGTTCCATGCTTAATTGGCTTATTTGTAAGTTCTGTAAGCCCTCTCCTTAGTTCTTCTGCTTGCACTGCATTTCTTCTGCTATAGGATAATTCTTCAAAGTTATCCTCCGAATCCTTATCAAGGATAGTAAGTCCCAGAGCTCCTTTTAATTTTGCCATGTTCACCCGTCCAGCAGCGTGATCCGCTATTTTTTCAAGGGTCTCATTGGATGGCGGTGTAGTATAGTCTCCATTGAGAAGTCTTGAAATCTGCGATCTTGAGATTCCTGAGTCTGCTGCAAACTGTATCTGAGTTCTTCCGTTCATCGCTTCAATTAGAGCTTTTTTAAACTCTTCTTTTTGCTGCTCTGACAGCTTGTTTCCAATAAGGTTATTTAAGGTTGTTAGATCTTGGCTTTTCATAGTTGGTCTCCTTTATGCTCGATATGCAGCATCGTGACACATTCATGCGACAACATTATTATAAAGTCAGTTGTCGCGTCTGTCAACTTTTATGACACATAATGCTTCATGCGTGCGACATCAGGAGTATTTTCTTTCTTCCGTACCTCTGCTTTTTGCTTAGTGCTCAGAGCTTACTGCTTCATTTTCGTAAAAAAATAAGCTGTAACCGGTTCACATGTAATCCGTTTACAGCTTATTTTTACTTATTTTCAGTTTTTTCTTTCTTAAGTATCTTTCTTATAAGTCTAACAATATCATTCTCAAAAAGACTCATAATTCCAAATACCGCACCTATTACACCTGCTAGGATTAACAGCTTAGTATAATCCATAGTTCATCCCTCATACTTTCAAAATATATCAACTAAGTTCATCCAATAATTCCCTCGCTGATTTTATAATAGTCTCTGAAAAACCTTCATCGACGAGTTCCTTCTCCGAAAAACCACTCTTTAAACGTTTTACTACAGTTGATAACTCTGTAACGGCTTCATTTTTTGCCACTATTGATGCCGCTTCAACTGCCGCATCCAATTCAGGTTTCATTAAAGTTTTTAGAGCCTCGCACATAATTGAGTCCTCCCTTAATGCCTTAAAAACGCCCTCATTCTCTGAAAGAGCCAATTGCAATACAGAATCCGCATTTTCCTTATCATCTTTTTCGGATAATCCGCTTGCTGAGATAATAAGTTTTTCTCCGGTTTCCATACTCATCTTCTTGGTTAATGCCTTTAACCACTGATGCTCAGCCTCGTTCAGCTTGGACGAAACTATTATCTGCGTGGGGAAGATGATCTTTTTACCTATTATATAGTGTATTCCCGGAAATTTCTCGATAACTTCACATCCATTCTCTATGAACCATTTAATAAGTTCCCGAGGTATTCCCTCCCTGACAAGCGATATAGTCACATCTTCTGCCTTTATCAAGTTTTTTGCAGAAACCCCCTACCTCTAAGCGTAGCGTAGGTAGGGGATGAATGCGTTTACTTAAGAAAAATATAAGAGACTGATAGCATAGCTATTGGTCTTTTTTAATGTATCTGTATTTTACTATAATACTATACTTTCGGTAAAATATATGATACAATATACATACAGGAGCAATCCGAGTCTTATGAAAGGAAATAGTTATGTGTATCTTACTGTAAAACAACAGGTAAAACATCTGTCCAAAGAAGATTATCGTTCTATAAAAGAATTGTGCCATGCTGCTAAAAATCTGGCTAATGAAGCTATTTATAATGTAAGACAGTATTACTTTACTGAGAGTAAATTCTTGAAATACGAAAAGAATTATGCTCTCTTAAAGAATAGCCATAATTACAAGACATTAAATTCAAATATGGCACAGCAGATCCTCAAAGAAGTAGATGGTAGTTTTAAGTCATTTTTTGGACTACTTAAACTTGCCAAACAGGGTAAGTATGCTTTTAAGGACTGTAAACTTCCAAATTATCTTCCAAAAGACGGATATACTACACTTGTTATTGGATTTGTAAGACTTAATGGAAATAAGCTGATACTTCCATTTTCAAACAGCTTTAAGAAAACTCATAAGCCTGTTGAAATTAAGATTCCGCCAATTTTACTTGATAAAAAAGTTAAAGAGATACGTATCATACCAAAAGCTCATGCCAGGTTCTTTGAAATTCAGTACACTTATGAAGCTGAATGTATTCAAAGAAATCTTAACAAAAACAATGCACTGGCGCTCGATCTTGGTATAAATAATCTCGTAACTGCAGTATCAAATACCGGAAAGTCATTTATAATTGATGGAAAAAGACTTAAATCCATAAACCAGTGGTTCAATAAAGAAAATGCTCGTTTGCAGTCTATTAAAGATAAGCAGCATTTTTGTAGAAAAACTACGAACCGCCAGAAAGCCATAGCTCGTGATCGTAATAATAAGATAAATGATTATATGAGTAAGGTTGCACGTAAGGTTATAGATTACTGTATTACTAATGATATTGGAACTCTTGTAGCTGGATATAATGTTACATTTCAGAGAAGTTCACATATGGGTAAACAGAGAAATCAGAATTTCGTTAATATCCCTTATGGGCTGTTAAGAGATAAATTGTCATACCTTTGTGAACTTAATGGTATTACTTATGTTGAACAGGAAGAAAGCTATACGTCAAAGGCATCATTTTGGGATAAAGATTATATTCCTGTATATAATAACGACAATCCAAAAGAGTATCAGTTCAGTGGTAAAAGAATACATCGTGGAATGTATAAAACTGCCAGTGGCTTTTGTTTTAATGCCGATGTTAATGGAGCATTAAATATCATGCGTAAAAGTAGCGTTGTGGATCTTAGTATCCTATACGGTAGAGGCGATGTGGACACGCCTATAAGAATAAGGGTTGCCTGAATTTTCAGGTGGAGACTTAAATACCAAACTTCTTAAATAAGAAAAAAGGGCGGATTTCCCCGCCCCTCTTTAGAAGCTCCGACCTCTAAGGCTTTGCCGTAGGTCGGAGAGGTTCACAGTTAGCGTGAGCAAGCAACAAAAAAGGAGAGCGAAAGATATGTTAGATGAATATGATATTGCTATGATGAGTCCAGTACCTTATCCATATGCAATTTTGCGTGAAACGCTGGTCCCTATAAATATTGAGCCTGCAGTTATAGATTATTTCAAAGAACAGGCTTCTGAGACAGGACTATCATACAAGAATTTGATCTGTTTTTATTTGGTAGATTTTGTAAAGGAAAAGAAAAAATTTAGGATTTTAGAGGCATATGATATTGATAAGCTGAATCCAAGAAAAAATCAATCTGTAAGAGAGCGTAAAACGCTGGTCACTATAACGACTCCATATAAGGTTAAAGATTATTTCAAAGAACAGGCTTCTGAGACAGGAATACCATACAAGACATTACTCAATGCGTGTTTGCTAGATTGTGTAAATAAAAAGAAAAAATTCAAGGTGTATTCACTAGAATGTGAAAATGAAAAGAAAAAAATCGTGATGGTTTGGGAAAGTGATGAATGTGATGATGAGGATATTGTCACCATAGTAGCCAAACCCGTAACAAACAAAGATGAGCTTATAGGCGAAAATAAATAATACTGACAGGCTGTTGTGACACAGCCTAATTTTTATGTTTTATTTCTTTCTTCAACAAGCTATAATAAGCATAGGCAATGTCTGTCACGGGCAGACGCACAATATAACATTGTGTCCCCAACGATTGCCTGTTATACAAATTTTTATTAATAATTATAATGCATAATGGTTATGCGTACAGACTTCTAGCACAAGGTATAAGGTATAAAAATAAGCTGTAAACGGTTCACATGGTAGACGTTTACAGCTTATTTTTTACTTATTTTCAGTTTTTTCTTTCTTAAGTATCTTTCTTATAAGTCTAACAATATCATTCTCAAAAAGACTCATAATTCCAAATACTGCACCTATTACACCAGCTAGTATCAACAGCTTAGAATAATCCATAGTTCATCCCTCATACTGTGAAAATATATCAACTAAGTTCATCCAATAATTCCCTCGCTGATTTTATAATAGCCTCTGAAAAACCTTCATCGACGAGAGCCTTTTCCGACGTACCTTTCTTTAGGCGTTTTACTACTGTCGATAACTCTGTAACACCCTCGGCTCGGCCTTCTGATCTACCTTCATTTTTTGCCAAAGTTGTTGCTGCATCTAATTCCGGTTTCATTAAAGTTTTTAGAGCCTCACACATAACTGAGTCCTCCCTTAATGCCTTAAAAATGTTCTTATTCTCTGAAAGCGCCAACTGTAACACAGAATCAGCATTATCCTTATCTTCTTTTTCGGACAAATCTCTTGCTGAAAGAATAAGTCTTTCGCCTGTTTCCATGCTCATCTTCTTGGTTAACGCCTTTAACCACTGATGTTCAGCCTCATTCAGCTTAGACGATACTATTATCTGCGTAGGAAAGATGATCTTTCTTCCTATTATATAGTGTATTCCCGGAAATTTCTCGATAACTTCACATCCATTCTCTATGAACCACTTAATAAGTTCCCGAGGTATTCCCTCCCTGACAAGCGATATAGTCACATCTTCTGCCTTTATACTATCTGTTTTTGGACAGTTCGCTTTGTAGAGACACGCATACGCCAGTGTTTTGAAATATTCGTCTATTCCTAGAGCATCTTTAGGCGATTTATACTCAAAGATGTTATGTCCTTCGAATATCCTACCTATTTCATTCTCGATTTTTACATCTCGCGTCTTCTTTATGACAAGCAGATCTATCTGTATCGATTTCGTGTTAAGCGTGTGTTCTGTATTGAAGTTCAGATCTTTCTTGTTCGCCCGTAGCTCTAGCTTTACTGCCGCGCAAAACGGTGGATGCCATTGCGTTTTCTCGTATTCTCCCATTAATCTTCTTCCTATTTCTTATATTTACATATTACCATTTTCATCTGTCCTATACCAAAAAATCTTGTAAAAAAGCCCCGGAACCGATTGGAACCGAGACTTTTATCATTTCTTGTCATTTTTTCTCTTCAAAGATCTTACAATCTCTGTTTCGATTAAGCTCACCACTCCGAATATTGACCCAATCAGGCCAGCACAAATAAGTAGTGTTATGTAATTCATTTCTTACCCTTTCTGTTTTTTCATTACTGCTTTCCCGATATTACGGATAAACAACATGGAGTTCTTTGTTGGATAAACTAGTAAAAAACATTTTATCCATTCAACAGTGGCATCGTTTTTGCTAAAATAATAGCTAAAGATAAGTATAACAGCTATCATTGACCCGATCAGTCCGATCAGGTTGAACAGAAGGACAAAGGTTCCTTCTTCTTTTTTATACCCGGTAATCTTACTTAGCGAGTCATTAAGACAAGCTACGATGTACATAAATGCTGACATTGCTACAAACTCGTCAGCCATTACTACTCCAAAATACCCACCAAATGCAAGTATTACGGAGAACGTAGAGATTATTAAATTAGCTTCTATTCCCATTTCTTTATTCCTTTCTATTTTGGCCTCTCATATATCGGAGGCATATTCTTCATTTTGACAATATATCTTATAAGCATTGCATCATTCTCAAAAACGATGCGCTCATTTTCATGCTGGTCTTCCCCATAGTCCTGCATTAATAGTCCGCTGAATCCTTCTTTACGAAGTTCTTCAACATCATGAGGATTATTGGTTTTGCCTTCCTTCACTATTTCTTTCCAATTCACAGCCGTTTCAACGATTATGAATTTCTTGTCAGCGTAGGAAAGTGCCAGCATAGGATCATCCGCAAGGTAGATTCCTTTTCCGGTGGTATATGTTCCACCGTTATGAGATTTCTCAACATCAAGTCCTCCTGATGTGATAATCTCTTCCAGATTATAAGCACCCTTAAAAAGGTACTCAGATTCTTCAATCCGGTTATTCTTCTTAAATTCTTCAAACCGATTCCTGTCATGTTCGACAGTTTCGATTTGATCTACACATTCTTCAAATGCGTATGGAAGTATATCCATAACTTCTTCGATCTCTTCCGCTGTTGCTTCTCTGATTTCTTTCATATGTTATTCAGAGCCGGCCCACAGGGGAACCGGCTCTTATCCTTTCTGTATTCATCATCTTTAGAAATCACAAACAAGTGCCTTTTTTTCAGCGAAATGCTTCACGGCGTTAAGTACATCCTCGCCCGGAGCACAATTCTGATATCCTCTGAGCTGTACTATCTTTCCGTTTTTGACTTCTGCTGTAAAATACGGTTTTTTCGGACGCTTTGACTTTCTGACAAACAGGATCTCCGTTTTGCCATCTGCCATGTCCTCAATGTATCCGTTATTGCCTACACAAGTTCGTAGCTTCAGTCCTTCGTTTACTATCTCCATTCCGTCTTCCGGTGCAGAAATAGTAATTCCTTCCTTTTCATCCTCGAACTTGTATTTCTCTTGAATCTTAAAGAGAAATTTATTCAAGGCTGCGATCTTTTGATCACGGATCTTCTTCTTCTCTTCGTCCTCATGAGCACGTTTCCACTCATACATGCGATCGTGTTCGACTTTAAGCCATCTTGGGAAAACCTGCATGCTGTTCTTTTTATCAAAAACAAAGTTTTCCTCACATCCAGCTCTTTCAATGCACATTTCAATATAATCGCGCCAATCTGAAAGCACATGCCGAGATCCCCAAGAAAAGTCATAGCCGAATTTCTTCCGAGAGTCCGTATCTTTTAAGGACTTTTCAAGTTCTTTCTGCGCTTCATAGTACTTAAGCAGCTTATGAGGAGTTGTAACTTTTCTTACAAGTTTCATCTTCTCCGGCTCAATACCAAGAATTGCAGACTCCTTCCATTCTGCAAGTGATCCTTCCGGATTTTCCCTTGCATACTTCAGAATATCCATAGATATAGATTCCTTCTCTTCAAGAAGCTTTCTATAGCACTGTTTATCAATGCCCATCACCTGATGGATATTCTTCGCTGAAGGATCAAAGTCTTTCAACACGTAACCATACGCATAGGCAAGCTGTTCCGTTAAATAATAGAATCCGCTTTTTGCAAACCATTCAAGGTATGGTCTTTCCTTTACGGCCTTAAGATAATAACCTATAAAGTCAGTATCAAGGCCTTTTCCATTTATAACCGGCATCATTTCAATGATTCCGGTTCGAGACATATTAGGCAAAGACTTTAAGAGAGACTTTACACCTCTCAGATAAACCTTGCCTTCGCCTCTCCACTGGATACCATGATAATAGTATCCTCCTTCACTATGCATACCTTTTTTCCAGACGTATGCGTTTATTTTTTGATCAAGGACATACTTGTAATCCTCAACCGTTCCATCCTTTCGGATAATCTGCCGGGCTTCTTCTGAAGAGTGCAGATACTTTATCTCATTTTGAGGTGTCAATGATCTATTTACCTGATAGTATCTGATCACAACATCGCCGGAAGCAAGCCTCTGTAAAAAAGCAGCGTATCGTGTATCCCAAAAGGCATTTTTCTTCCTTCTTTTATTAATAAGCTCTACTCTGCATCCACAGCTCGGACATTTCGTTTCTGTCCTGTGCTTGGGTTTTTTTAGTTCTACTTCATGCCCACAATATGAGCATGTGCCTTTATTCCCTTCATAGAACATATATGAGGCTGTTTCAAATACCTCTTTCTGAAGGAAACTCTTCTGCGCTGATGAAAGTGGCTTTAATCCCTTAAAGATCTTGTCCATCTTTTCCTTTTCAGCATCGGCCTTTTTCTTATTTGCCACTTTGAGTATGTCATTTCTGACTTGTTCAAGAGTGGAATTTTTGGGACCTACAAATTCTTTGATGATTTCCTTTGAATCATCAAGGTATTCAGATCTTGAATACCACCAACAGTCCCTTGCTCTGTATCCATCTACCGGAGTTACAGAGAATGAGCCGTCCCATTTCTGGGTGAGCATATCGCTCTTATCAGAGAGCAGGACAGTTCTTCCTACATAAAAAGGAGAACCTCCTTTTTTAGAGCACCCATATCCTTCTACATACAGATTGCCATCTCTGACAACTGCTTTATAGAAATACTTAGTACCATCGGAACATTTGTCCTTTTGGTACTCACTTCCGGATTTTTTTATCTTTTTTAGATCCTCCGAATTGATTACCTCTTTACTATTCTTCAGCAGATCTTTTATTTTTTTCATCATAATTCTCCAATCTGCCGAATATCCCTGTACAAGGGATACCCGGTCTTAAACCCGTATCCCTTCGGGGATAGTTTCACATTAGTTAAGATCAAAAAGCGACATCTGATGTCCATCACCAATATCAGAAACCTCTCTTTCCAGAGAGCTTTTTCTAAAAGCCGGATGAATCGTGTTCTCTTTAAAAGGACACTCATCATCTGGACAATCAATAAATTCGCTTGTCTCATCTTCGCTCTTAGCAGAGCTTTCTTCACCTGCATCCGGAAACGGGATTCCTTCGTCCTCCACTTCCGTCACAGCTTCCTTAATTTCAGGCTTGATCACCTTTCTTTCGGGAGACTGGTCTGGCACGGGATTCTCTTTTACAGGAACCGGTGCTGTTTCCTCCACAGGTTCCACAACTTTCGGCTCAGTCTTTTTTATGGTCCGAGCTTTAGTTGCTTTCTTCTTTTTTTCTTTTTCCTTCTTTTGGGCTTCCCTTTCTGCCTTTCTCTTGGCTTCTTCCTCGGCTTTTTTGCGTTTTTCTTCAAGGAGTTTCACGCCTTCTTCAACGTAAAAATCTCTCGCCCAGTTAATCACGGTTTCATCCATGACACCGGCGATGCCACAAATGGCAAACGCTTTTGCTTTGCTTGACAGATACTCAAACAAAAGCGGGATCGTCAGCTCCGGATTCAGCACCTTGGCATTCAGGATCAGATCCTCTTTGCACTTTTCTGCAAGCGGATCGATCACTACCGCCCACTGAGCAAGCTGCATCTTTTCAATCAGTTCTCTATCTGCAGCCTGAGTATCCGTTTCACCGGGTTTCTTTTTTCCAGATTCTTCCAAAGTTTTCTGGATTAATCTGCTAAGTTCCCGACGAATTTTTTCTCCTCCGTCGAATGTGATGTTTACAGGTGCTTTTATTTCTGCTGTTGTCATAATTTTTCCTTTCATAAAAAAAACCCTGGGATTGCTCCCAAGGGTTGTGCTCCTGATTGCTCAGGTTTTCAGAATATCCATATTTCTTCGATCACTTTCGTTAAAACGATCACTGTGATCATTGAAAAGATTAAGCCTAAACCAAAAAGCTCAAGCTTTCCCTTATCCATTGCGTCTTTGAAAGACAGCACTGAAAGTGCAAAAAAGATAAAGAATACAATCATTATTCCCATATTAGTCCTTTCCTTACACCGCAGCAGCGAAGCTCGTTCCACTTTGCTCGGTGTAATTTTCAATCTTTGTTAACGATTTCTCCGCTTTTTTTGAAGCGGATTTAGCTTTTAAGGCATCCATCTTCTCCTTGAATGCCTTGTCCTTCTGTTTCTTCTTCTCTTCTTTCTCGAGCGAAGATTCAAACTTCTCGATCGCAGTGACTGCATCGGCATAAGCCTTTGCATACCTGTCTTCGAAAAGCCGGTCCTGCTCTTCATCAGAGAGCTCTTTTTTCAGATCGTAAAGACACATCGCTGTGCCGATCACGTTCTGAGCCTGCTCACTTCTGAACTGATCGAACTCGATCTGCTCTGAAGCGTTCTCAAACTTCCTATACGGAAGCTCGTTTACATCAGCCTTGAGCTGAACAGCGATCGAGTTAAAACTTTTGATCGTTGCTACACGATACTTTCCGGCTGCGTGCTCCTCAGTTTTCGGAACAAGTGTCTCCGATGGTAAATGAAGACATCTTTGAACGTTATATAACGCTCGTCCTTTTACAGCTAGGTTCATTTTTTACCTCTCTTTCCGGGGCATTCCCCTTTACCTAAGCTTTTAAAAATAAAAAAGCTCCAGTCATTACCATAAAAAATCGCCCGTGTTCATAATGAACACCGACGTTCGTTGAAGGTAATACTGAAGCTTTCGTTTACGAGATAAGTATATACTACGTGATTTTAAAAAACAAGCGTTAAATAGACATATAACCGTCTATCTAACGCTTGTGTTATTTTTTCTGATTCAATGTGTCAGCAACTTACTGTTCGAGGCTTGGATTATTTATCCAAAAGTAGGAGGGAAAGCTCTCTCGATGTATAAATATGAGTGAGCCTGTGGTTGTGGTTTGAATTATTATAATGAGTTCTTTTTTTCAAACGGTTAATACCATCCTCCATTTCCAAGAGCATGTGTTTTAATTGTTATTTTGCCTGCCTTACCGGTATAGTACCAGTCGTTGTTATTTGGATCATTTGGAACGTACCAAGGGCCATCCTCGGAAGGTCCCCATTCTACCCTAATGGTTCTTTCATGATCAACATGAACACCACCATAAACTGTTAACACATCTCCATCATAATAACATTCCCAATCTGCCGCGTACCATCTCCAAGTTTTTGTTTCACCTCTTTCTAACTTCGCAGGTTGAGGAGTTGAACTAAGGAATGAGTTTGTAATGCGGAAGTATGTATATGTTGATTCATGATAAGTCTGCTTATTAGCCTGACTTGTCGTATCAGTACCGCTACAGTTTAATACGATACCTTCCTTGCATTTCCATGTGAATGAAGCTGATGAATTAGCCGCATTTGCCATCGATGGCCTTGCAGGTGTTGTTGATAATGGATTCAGCTCCCAGCCATCAAAGGTAATATTATGTCCTATCTTATATCGAGAAGTACTTGATGTGTTGATCCAGTCGCCCTCAGTATAACTTTCATGCATATTTGCCTGAACAGTTACAACATCATCATAATTCAGGAATACAGACTCACCGTTTTCAAGAGTATATGTACGGCTGTCGGTATTATCACTTCTGATCGCTGTGACAGTGACATTCTGTATCGCATCACAATCCGCACCGTTGTTTCCTGTCTGTGATTTATCACGATTGTTCGTGATATTTACCGTTAATTTACCCATATTTTCTGTCTGGCTTGTCGTATCAGTACCTGTACATTTTAATACGATACCTTCTGTGCAACTCCACGTGAATGAAGTTGTTGATGCACTCGCATTTGCCAGTCTAGGCTGTGCAGGTGTTCCTGAAATAAGGGTCATTGCCCAAGCGTTAAAGGCAATATCATGCTTAACCTTATATTTAGAGGTAGCTGATCCAATTGTCCAACTGCTCTCAGTATAACCGGTATTCATGTTTGCCTGAACTGTTACAACGTCTTCATATTTCAAGAATACTGATTCACCATTAGCAAGTGTGTATGTACGTCTATCGGTATTATTGCTTCTTACTGCTGTGACAGTAACTTTATCTATTGCGTTAACATTATCACCCTTGTTTCCAGTCTGTGACTTATCTCGATTGTTGGTGATATTAATCGTCAGTTTAGCCATATTCTCAGTCTGGCTTGTCGTATCAGTACCTGTACATTTTAATACGATTCCTTCCTTGCAGCCCCATGTGAATGAAGTTGAGGATGCTGCCGCATTTGCCAGAGTAGGCTTTGCAGGTGATGTTGACAACGGGCTCAACTGCCAGCTGTTAAATGCAATATCATGCTTAACCTTATACTTAGAGGTATCTGATCCATTTGTCCAACTGCTCTCAGTATAACCGGCATTCATATTTGCCTTAACTGATACAACGTCTTCATAATTCAGGAATACATACTCACCATTAGCAAGTGTGTAAGTACGTTTATCGGTATTATTCTTTCTTACTGCTGTGACAGTAACGTTCTTTATAGCATCAACGTTATCACCCTTATTTCCAGTCTGTGTTTTATTCCGGTTGTTGGTGACATTTACCGTCAATTTACCCATATGCTCAGTCTGACTCGTCGTATCAGTACCACTGCAGCTTAATACGATAGAATTCGTACAATTCCACTTGAATGTCGTTGTGGATGAAGAAGCATTCGCCAGTGCAGGCTTTGCCGGGTAATTTGATGCCGGAGTCAGTTTCCAACTTCCAAAGCTTATGTTATGCCTTGCCTTATATCGAACTGTGCTTGTCGGATAGAACCAGTCTCCCTGAGTATAACTATCCGTCATATTCGCTTTAACTGTTACTTCGTCATCAAACTTCAGATAACAGGTTCCGCCATTTGCAATAGTATATGTTCTTGTATCAGAGGAACCTTTTCTGGTTGCTGTGATAGTAACATCCTTTATTGCGTTAACATCGCTTCCATTATTATTTGTCTGCGATTTATTACGATTGTTTGTGATATTTACCGTCAGCTTATATGAATTTGGCGTCCAGTGCGCATAATAATCTGTTTTTGCGGCAAGCGGCGTTGTCCATTTAGCGGGATCGATCTTTGTCCCTCCCTTCGCCGCAGTATACCAGCCAGCAAACTGATATCCTTCCTTTTCCGGTGTCGGATAATCATATATCAGCAGACCATATTTCTCTCTGGTGCCCTTAGTTGCATCATTTGCGGCATGTGCCTTAGCTGCAAATGCACCTATTCCACTTATTATCAATAATATACATATGACAAATCTGTATATGTACGTATGTATGTGTGATTTCGTCATTATCTTCCCTACTACTCTTCAAGTTTCAGCTTTCCCACAATGATCCCACGGCTTGCGCCGTGGGATCATATCATCGGATTGCGTTCTTTTCTATTTCAAATCTGTTATTAAGCCATTTATCTACTGCTGTAACAACAGCTTTCATGATCGGACGGGAATCATTCATTCCCGGAGCCTTCATTTCAATGCTCTGAAGATCAGTGTCGATATAAAGTTCTATTCCGTTTTCCCTGAGGAAATATGCTCTTCCGGACTCATAGGTGAAGCCATCTGACATGATATATGTCGATGCCACAACATCCCTGTCGAGCAGATCTACCATGGTTAACGCCTCCACACTTTCACTGTTAAGATAGCCCTGTCCGCAGGAGTGGCACTGGAGTGTTCCATCAAGGTGTACCTCAAGTTCCGTTCCGCAGTTACCGCACTTGTAGATATTTCCCTTTATTACCTCATTGAGTTTTGCTACAAGCTCGTTGATATTGTAATGTTTCTTCACGCTTCTTACTTCCTTTCTTATCGGTGTGACTTTTTCCACTTTCTTATATGAAGGTTCTTTTATTGCTTTCGGCTTAATCTCCTGCTTCTTTGATTCATGCCTGTCTGCTGCTTCCTGACGGATCATGTCTGAACGTTCAGATTTCTTTTTTTCAAGACGCTCTTTTTCCAGATGTGCTCTCTGAACCTCTTCCATTTCAGCGATCTGCTTTTTGACTCTTTCTATTCTCTTCTGTTCTTCGATTTCACGAAGCGAATCTACATGCTGATCAGCTTTTTCCTGTTCTTCAGCTTCCTTCTCATAGTCGATGAACAGATCATCGTCACCGTCGTTTTCTTCTATGGCTTCCTCAATTTCGATCTCTTCTTCAACATTTTCGTATTCTACTTCTTCCTCATCGCTGATTTCATCATAAAAGATCTGCTCAGTCGGATCCTCATCATCATTTGTCAGATCTTCTCTGTCATAGTATGTCCTATGGATTATCTGCTTCAGATTGAAAGCAGGCTGCTCTTCATTTTCAAAGTCTGCATCTTCTAAAAAATCTTCATCCGGTTCAGCCATTGCTATATCATCTGTTCCGGTTTTATCTTTATTCACGTATCCTACAGATTCAAAGCCAACAACCCCCTGATGCTTTTTTCTCACCAGAGTTTCCGCTGTTTTTAGCTTCATAGCAGTTCCGAAATCCTTGCTATTTACCTGCTCTCCGTTTATAGTCTGATTCAGCATAAGAATCCGGCCGTCTTCAAGCCGTTTAATATCAAATTCTAGGCCGTCCTTACAGACAACGTGCCTTTTTCCCTGTCTTAAAATATCATTTATGTTCAAATTTATGCCCTCCGAATGTCGTTTTTGTATACACGCGTATGTTACCCTGTCGTTTATATCAAAATCAACAACGATTTTTGCATGTTTTCTTGAACAAATATTTTAAAAATAATTATAATTGTCCTCTAAGCAGTAAAAAATAATGTTAGCGGACAATTATGACGCAAAAATCATGTCATATTTGTCCTCTAACGATATAAAACTTTGCTAATAGGACAATTATAATGATCGTAATAATAAAAAAATCCCGCCATCATCCTGTACCTTTATCGTACCGGGTGACGACGGGAATATGTAAAGCCTCTGATACCCGATAAACGAGTATCCACGAGGCGCAAGAGATTTCATCTCCCACAGGATTATATTCCTGCAAGAGGTTAAGCGCCCAGCTTTTACTCTTTGATCCATCCTTTTCAGATGTCCCTTACGGGAGAGTATTAGCAGACATACTTTGAACGGTTCTATATATGGTGATCAGCCCATATATAGAGTGAAATAACCCTCTCCAACACCCCGTCTCTTTCGAAACGACCTTCCGGCTCAGGTGCGGCAGCTAACAGCTATTTCCACTCAAAGTATATCTTTGACTTTTTTGAGATGTAGTTTTGCATATAGATCATCGGGATTCCAGCTCCGATACATCTCGACCTGTAAGATTCGAACTATGCAATGTTCTATCCATTTTTCTTGCAGAGGCGATTCGCTTTATAAGCTTTTATTCGCGTACTGAGGATGGATTACCTCTGTATATGCTCCTGGAATGAGCACATACTTCGTGGTGGTCAAGCACCACGACTTTTCAGACATAAAAAAACAGCCCTTCCTTTACATGAACACATCCCTCATGGATATGTCGTAAAAGAAAGACTGAAGTTAATCTGTTAAGTGTCTTTATTATAACAGGTTATTTTTTTTTGTAAATATTTAATTTAAAAGTAATACAGGGTGTAGAGCAAGCTCTACACCCTGTATTTCATATCTTACGAATACATCATTGCGGTCCATGCCGCATCTTTGTCGGAAAAACCGACAATTTGCGCTGCACGGTCCTCATCATCGACGCGTTCTGCGAGCTCATCGAGTTTTTTGTACCACTCGTGTTTCTCGAGATTATCTCTAGAAACAGCGGGCATTCCACTCATAGCGGCCGCCTCGATTTCGAACATCTCAGCGATAATCTGCTCCTTTATTTCAAGGAGCTCCTTTTTCAAATATAGCATTTTGCCTCCTTAAAAACTCAATTTGATCAGGACTGAGTTTTTTTCTTTTTGCTCAGAGCCGGCATATAACCGACTCTTTTTCTTTTACCTTCTAACCTTGCTGCCCTTAAAGCATACAGAGTCGTTAAACTCCAAGAATGCCCTGTCAAACAGCTACTTTACGAAAAGCTCAATTTGATCAGGATCAAGCTTATCTTTTTTTCGTTAACAGAAATCGGACATGACAACTTCTATCTTTTCGATACGTTGCCATTTTTCGAAAACGAATTTTACTTCGTCCTCGCCGTCCTCCTTCTTAATTAGCTCCCTTCGAGAGAGCGCTGTGATCACAGGCTTATCACCTGCGATCTTCAGAAACTGTGACTGGATGTTGATCGGCGCAACGATCGCAATTACGTCGCACTCCTCAACCTCATCTTTCAGCTCAAACGCAGAGTTAATAGTCTTGGAAATTTGAACAAGTTCAAACTCTCCGACTTTCGCTCTGAGAGCTTCCATCTGCTCGGGTGTCATTTTGTGCCTTGAAAACCATAATACTTTCATCTTTTCCTCTCTTTCCTGCTTTACGTCATTCTGACGTTTAGGCATAAAAAACAGCCTTTCTTTTGAATAGAAATATCCCCTATGGATAAATCGTTAAAAGAAAGACTGATAATAATTTGTTAAGTAAGTTTATGATAATATATCATAAACTTGATTTCAACTATTCTTTTCTCATTTCCTCAACTATTTTGTTAATTTCTTTTCTTATCTCGTCTGTCCATCAACTTTATCCCGTAAAAGTAAAATCAAATTCCATACAGCCTCTTCAGGAGTTTCTCCTTTGCCGATGATATAATCATTTATATCATAATCCTTATCCTTACCATTCCAAAAATTCTCGCAATCTATATCACCCGCATCAATAGGAAGTTCCTGCACATGATACGGCTCCAAATTAAATGCAAGAAAACAGGCACCAGAATACGCCCCACAATATCTATCCTCAACAATACAAAGAGGGTATGGTAATTTTGTATTTATTTGTTCAAATGGATTTAAATTTTTAATCATTCTTTATACATTCACCCTTTCCTAAAATGTTAAAACACCTTTTATATTATCACAATAAGAACGTTAGTGAAGATAACACGACTGTCTAATTTTATATTGAAAAATTTTTCCATGATTATTCTTTCTTATGCTATCCATGCTTCCTGTGGAAGTGAGTTAGTAAATCGTTCCCATTCTTTGTCGTTACCGGTTCCCCACAGATCCGAGTGTTCGATCTGGTCATACATTTTCTCAATTTTCTTAATTACCTGGATATGCCCGGTATTTTTATCCTTAAGAATATCCAAAGCGGCCTTAAGATTATCGTAGCGGTTTTGAAGTCCGATATAATTCATGGCAATGTTAAATGACAATCCGGCATACTGAATTATGTTTTCCTTAGTCATTTTCATAAGTCTCTTTCCGGCTTCATCTTCAGCAAAATCTCTATACTCAATACCATAGTAATCTTGCTCATAGCTGTCCCAGCCAAGCAGATCATCATTGTATTTTATTGCGACAAAGAAATTATTAAAAATATCCTGAAATTTTGCATCAAGCCAATGATCATTCAGGTCCTCAAGCATTTTTTCACACTCGGCGCAAAGATCTGCAAATTCCATACGGAATTCATACGCCTCATCTTCATTTCCATCCAATGCATTTATAAGACTGTCATCATCGCCATCAACATACCATCTTACATTTTCGCATTCTTCCTGAATATCCCAGAGTGTCTGCTTAATATGTTCAAGATTCATGGATTTAGCCATGGTCTTTTTATACCGTAGATTTTTTGCCTTTATCCTTTTGGTCTCTTCGCAATTCACCATATTTCTTATTTCCTTTTTAATGCGAGACTTAAAGCCTCGCCGCCGATATCGCTCTTGCTTTCTTTTCCGAGCTTTTTTACGCACTTTTCCAAGTGCGTGTCGTAGTCGTATTCGATCTGCTCAGAAATACGGTCTGCGATCTTAAGAAACTTATTTCGGTAATAAGCCTTATATTCTATGGGATTTATCTTTAAGTCCCCATCTTCGCACATCTGGTCCAGACCTTTTATATAATCTCTGATCATTGAAATTATCAGTGTCAGATCGCCATATGCAAGGCGAACCTTGTAATCACTGATAGGGCGGGCTTTCAGATTAACCGCCCCCTCAATGTTTACGTCCTCTTCAGGGCTTTCTTCCATAAGAAGATCCCATGTCTTTATCAAAAACATAATATCTTCCTTCTTCATACTGCCCTTTCTGCTCTTACTTCAATAATCAGTTTTTGAAGCTGCTTCGCGTATTCCAAATATTGCTCCAGTTCTTTTCCGGTCATCGAGCGAACCATCTCCTGTTCCGCCTCATCCACAAGGGGATATGTTGGTGCAGGATAATACAGCTCATAACGATCAATCTCTTCTTTCCGAAGTTCACGATCGTAGGTAACTTCACCCCAGCAGTTTCTTCCTACTTCAGAAACATATGTAAGATCATCATAGTTTTTGAATGAAATGAATCCTTTGGGACAGGTTCCTATATCTACAGGGCGACGTAAATAATATTTTTTCATCATTTTTTCCTTTCTTAAGAACAGAAAAACTCCTACAACTTTCGCTGTGGGAGTTCTTCCATTTCGAATCTTTGATTAAAGAGCTTCTTCTCTTGCCTGCATCAAGGCAAGTTTTCCTAGTCGGTTTACCTGCTGTTGGATCATCATCAGTTCTCCATCTGAAAATCCATCATTATTAAGAAGCGTTGCATCAGGAAATCTGAATTCCGCATTCTTATCCTTTCCGGCTTTTTCCTGTGTACAGTAAATGATGATATGTGCATCAGGTTCCTGCACAGGTGAGTATGCCAGTTTTACACCGTTATTAAACTGGACAAATTCCTTTTTCATAAATAAAATCCTTTCGGTTGTCATAGGCGGAAACCCACTGCCCTTTGGCGGTGGGAGGAGCCTTGTAAATTGTTATTCAAGAACATGTATGCAATAATATACTCAACAGCAAGTTTCAAGAGAAAACCGTTAGGTGTGCTGTTCACCAAAGGCACTCTTTGTACATTGGCAAGTATATATGAGGTTGTAACACATAAGTCTTGGTGTTACGTAAAATATACTCAAGCATCCGCGTTTGCTGTACGGCATGGGAATATGCAGTCCGTGTGGTCTGCATACAGAGTCCCTGATACAGTTACAGATGAGCATATCTTGTCTGTAAAGGGTGTTGTCAATCACCCCGTTAATGCGACACCACGGAAATTACACCGTATCAAAGGTAGGAGTCGTAGACGTACTACTGGGTAGTCGCAAGCCACGTACCTTTAGGTGCGTGGTAGTTGACATAAAGCATCCTTTCTTAGCGAGCTTTACTCTTTCTTCCCACTTTTTGTAGGAAGCGTCCACTATTTCATCATAATCGGCAAAGCTGATTCTCTTTTGAATGTCAGAAATATCTATTCCACATTCTTTAAGAGCTTCCAATGCAGCTTCGCTCATGGACAGATCTTCATCTTCGATTATACCTGAATCATATTCAGAGTAGTCCTCGTGATACAAATTATAATCATAACCACCTTCCGAGTATTCCTGAATACAGAACCAAAGTGATTCCGTGTCCGTTGCTATCTTAAAGGCGGCCTCGTCTTTTCTGTCTATGAGTGACAAAGTATTTTCTCTCATTATATTTTTCCTTTCTTGTCTACGCCTATTCCGCGCTTCTCAGAACATCTTTCAGTGCATTGATTTCTGCACTATTTTCTGGTGTACGTCCGAGAAGTTCTCGCAAAAATGCCAACTGCTCACGGCTCATCGCTATCTCAGAATGCGATGTGTTCCGTCCATAGCCATTTTCTACGGACAGAGTTGAAAGTTCCGATGAAAACACTCTGGAAAGATACTTATCGCCATAGTCCTTCACCATGCTTTCAACAACACTGTGATTTCCATCAATTCTAAATTCTTTGATGGAACCACCGATCTTTTTTACGATCAGTTTTACAGTTATTTCCTGTTCGACTGTTTGTGCGTAGTAAAACTCAGCGATAAAATGCTCAGTGCATTCCTTTCTGATCAGTGCTCTCCTTTCATTTAATGCCATCTTTTCCTCACTTTCCGGGATAATTCCCTTTACTAGTTTTTAAAAACAAAAAAACTCCAGTATTTCCTTCAAGAATCGTCAGTATGGGGGTATGCGTCCACCGACGATAATTAAAAGAAATACTGAAGTTTTTCGTTTCTATGCCTTAGTATATTATGGCTGACCGCTAAAAACAACCATAATTTACTGAGAACTACTCTGATCTACGGCTATTGCCTTATGGGTCAGTGTAGTTCACTTTACTTTTATTTTTGAATTATTTCTTTTCGAATCAGTTCAATATCAGATATCGGAAGCTTTACCGCCAGCGAAATTTGCTCATCGGTAAAGTTAGAGTAAATCATATTTTCAATGATTTCGAGTTGTTTTTTTTCAGCAGCTTCTTTGTTGTATTTTTCCATTAACTCACACATAGAATTGAGTCCTCCTTCCGTTTCTTTAAGTTTCTTAACCTCACTAGAAAATTTAGGAAACTTTGGATTATTAACCTCTTTTTTTACAAAGCATGACATGAGATCCGCTATGTCCGTTCCGTCATCGACAGCCGTATTAACGAATATCTCTGTCAGACCGTCATCAATAACGTCATTTGTCTCTCTGATAACCTTGTCTATATGGTAGATTGTCTTTCCCTTATCAAGGAAGTCAAACTCTGATATATAGACAATGCATACATTGGCAACTTCTTCGAACTTATTGCCCGGAGCTGACTCTTTGACGGTTATGCTTGCTGCATTGAATCTGGCCCTACGCAGATGGTCATCATTATCGGCTCGTTGCACCTCAATGTTGCATTTGCTGCCATCACCAAGAGTACATAGCGCATCAAGCCTTACCGAACGTCCGTAGATATTCCTCTCACTACTCTGGACAATAACATCCTTAACAGCGAGCATATTATCTTCTAGTATTGTACGAAGTATCTCTTCGCATACTTCCTTATTTGAAGCAAGTAACTCAAAGAAAACGTCATCAATAGGGCGAAAATCTCGAACCCTTGCTCGTTTTTCTTCTAAAGTCAGTTTGTTAATCATATTAATTCCTTTCTCTGTTTAGGTTAGCATGTTACATCTATATAAACAGGGAAAGGATTAACCTCGCCCTGATTGATTTCTCTCACAGGGCGAAGCACCCATATATTATTATTCGTTTTATAAAAACTTAAAAGAAATACTGAAATAGTTCGTTTATATAGATATTGTATATGGTTATGTCTGATAATATCAAGCATTATATTAAACGATTGCTCTGTCCAGCTATTGCCTTTCCTCTCACGCTACTCCACCAAAGCAGAACATTGTGTTATTCTTTGCGTATGCTCCACGGATTGTAAATTTCTTTCCGTTCATGACTGCGTTACGGATTGAAGTCTGTGTGATCGGATCCAGATTGTTGTAATAGTTCTGTCCAAATCTGACCTTAACTTCCCTGTTATCTTCCGTAAATGCAGTAACGATTAGACAGTTTTTGTCCTCTTTGTACGAGCTTGCCCGGAAACTTTCGCAGATGACTTTTACTTTCTGAACATTCTCCTGTGCTTTGGGTTCTTTTTCACCTGTCTGTTCAGAAGTCTTTTTTGCTTGATTTGCCCTTGCCGGTTCTGCTTTATCTGACTGTACAGTTTTGTTTACTGAAGGGTTTGCTGTCGCTTTTGGCGCAGTTTTATTTTCTGTACTCTCCTTCGCTGTTCTCTGTACCTCTCTGCTTTCACTTCTTTCTTCCGTTCTTTCTTTCTGAGATACAGATGCTCTGACATTTCTGCTTGCATCCTCTGCTTTTTTGAACATTTCCGGGAAATTCATCTGATGGAAAGATGTAATTGCCATTTCCATCGAATCAATAGCCTCCATCCATTCATCTGCTGTGATGTCAAAGGTATTATTCACTTCGGATGATTTATCCATCTTCTTTGCCTGGACATTCAGCAGTCCTTTTTCCGTCTTAACTACCGGAGCATAAAAGTTTCTCATATGCACGTGAACCGGCGTTTCAGGCATATTGAAATCCCATTCCACGGAATACTCATAAACAAACGCAAGTCCGTCGGGACGCTTTCTTCTCTGCAATGGTCTTATAGGCATCTTGAAAAGAGTAAACGGTTCAATCTGCGTACTTTCGGCATTTTCAAGATCTTCCTTTGGAATCTTTGCGGCTTCACTGATCGCATCCATGATTTCTTGATTTGCCGGATATTTTTTCACGTTCTGCTTAAGGAATTTATACTGTTCATTCAGGATCTCTTTTGCCTCTTTTCCATTTTCAAGAATTACATCAACCGGAGTCTTTCCCTTGAGTTTTCCTGCACGGAATCTGACCGTATAGGCTGCTGAATTATGTTCTTTTTTCCCTTTTTCTCCATCATTCATAAGCGACAGCTGCTTTTTATACGCATACTCACTTCGTCTCTTTAATCCCGAAAATTCGCTTACAGGGAAATTGCCTGTTGCTCCCTTTCCTTCGGCAACAACTGCAAAAATAAATCTTGAAAAGTGTCCGTCAAAAACTTTAAGGAAAATGTCATCCTTTGCCTTTGAAAATGCTGCTTCGATTGAAAAAGTCTTTTGTCTTACGAGTCCGAAAACCTCTCTTGGATATCTTGAATCTGCCATAATAAAATCTTCCCGCTCCTCCGAGCCATGTCTTTTAGAATAATAGTTTGTAAATTGTGAAAAAATGTAGATTTTAAGCGCTTTCTATCTTATTTAATTTTACTTTTCTGACCTCTTATCAGTCAAAAAAACATTTGAGTTTTCTTATTCTTAGTTTTGAATTTACTACCCAAACGTGATATTATATTTGTAGCTACAGAAAGGTACTACAATATGATATTTACATGGGATGACAATAAGGACGCGAAAAACTATAGCATTCATGGCATACACTTAAGTACTGCAGCATATGTTTTCAATGATCCTTATCGGATTGAGCGTCCAGATTTATCTGCGAATAACAATACACTTGAAAACAGATGGCAGACCATGGGCAAAGTTAATGATGTTATATTCGTTGCCTACGAAGAAAGAATCAACGGTGAAATCCGCTTGATATCTGCAAGAATCGCTACCTCACATGAAAGGAGAATCTACAATGGCTACTGTAACGATGAATCTGAACCCTGGGGACCAGCCTACTAAAGAACAGCTTGAAGAAATAAAGGCTGCTTCAAAAAAGCCCGTAACATTCACCGATGATGCTCCAAAGCTTACAGACGACGAACTCCATGAGTTTAGACCTGCAAATCCAAAATATTATCGTCCAAACAAAGAGCTCATCTCTCTACGCCTTGATTCTATGCTTGTTGATGCTTTCAAATCCACTGGAAAAGGATATCAGACAAGGATCAATGAAGCTCTTTGGAAGGGCGCTGTAGAAATGGGGATTATAGTCAAAAAATAGGCAATTGCACATTGAATATGTGTTCTGTATAATATTGCCTCGGGTGTTACCATTTTCGGTAAGCGGTTAGTCCTTTTCTCAGAGGACTGTGACCTCTGTTTATCATAGAAATCTCTTATAGGGAAATCTTTGAAAGGAGGTACTTGATAAATGCTGACCATTAGTGACTTGATTGCAGTTCTCGCACTTTGTGCGACGTTCTATAGTCTTGGTTACATGCATGGAAAGCGTGATTCCAAGACACAAAAATAACCGCCCAAGAGCCTGAGAAACTTTGAGCGGTTATTTTTTCGTTATAAGATTTCAGGACTAACCGTCTATCGGCAGCACCTTTTTCATTTCCATAGTATCACTTACTTATTACATCGTCAAACGTGGATTTCCCCACAAGTTTGCTCATACTTTTTCCTTTCCAGAATAATCTTTTGAACCTCTTCCATCGTCAGTTTGCGAATTTTTATTTGCTTTTTCTTCCGTATGGATCTGTCTGTATTGAGAATTTTTCTTCAAACTTTCCTTCAAACTATGTTTTTCCTTTTTTTCCGGTTATTTTTTCTGGCGAAATGTCCGATAAATTTAATGATATGATTTTTCATGTACTTTTTCCATTTTATTTAAGGAGGCAGCAATGAAAAATTCCTTTAGTGTTGAAATTCCAAGAGGAAGGTTGACCAATATGGATCGTCAAATCCTTTCAATGGGAGCAAAATACGCAAAATTAGACAAAGAATTGAATACCCTTATCTCGATTTTTCCTGAGAGATTATTGCATATGGATGATTTAAAACCATCTTTCGATTCAATAGCCGACTCAGAGTTGCATTTGTCACGTGTCCGTTTAATTGAAAAACATCCCGACGATAAAATGTGTCAGGGCTTTAACGTTGTTCAAAGTATTAGTTATCGGGATTGTCAGATTAGTATCATGTTTAACAGTTCTTTGACCCGTGAAGTTTTGGAGTTAATTTGTCTATCTTATTGAAATTCAGCCTGGTTGAAGGAGGTTCAAATGGCTCTCTCAGACGAAAAGTCTCACAATAATTCCTACGAATTAATTAACGTTAAGGGCGATCTAGCTCCGATAGAGAGATGGCTCTTCGCTCTCGCTTTCGAAAATTCGAAACTAGAGGACAAAGAATTAAACACCATCATATCTGAGATTCCTATTACATCGGATAATAAGCTCCAAAAAATTTCCGATGCTGAAGCTGATTATAACAAGGAATGTGCGAAGAGTCTTTTGGGTTGGGTTATAATTGAAAGCTCTCCTGAACGTTTCACAAACGTGATAAAATCTGTAACCATTTCGGATGAGTATATTTCGGTAACTTTTAATCCCTCTTTTAACAATGACTTATGGGTATTTATTTTTGAGGAATCTCTTAAAATCCTCAACAGCTTCAGTACTATAAGCCGCTACAGTAAAGAAACTAAATGGTGGGAAGCGATGCCAAAATTTTAAAACAAACGCCTGAAAATGATATTCTCATTTTCAGGCGTTTTTTCTTTCCTAATAACCGCTCTCTTTTTAGTTTATGTTGTAGATTCCGGCTCTGTACTTGTCACTTACCTTTTTCTCAAGGTCAATAACGATCACATCTCCCGGATCTGTCGGCGGTGCATCATCGTCATCATCAGGTACTTCGTCATCTGGTACTTCTATGTAGCCTTCTTTCGTCCACTGACCACCATTAGATCCAGTGTATCGCATATATTCATTACCGTTCTTATACGCAATGATGTCAAAGTTGATGATAAGATAACCATCTTTGATAAAGACTTCATCATCTTCATTGAGTCCGTCCCTATCAGGATCAATATATCGCTTAATGTTAGCGTAATACTGCATCGCATCCGTATATTTGCCTTTGGATGCATCCCCTCCGGGTCCTCCGATCGAGTATGCAGCTTCAAGCTGATCTCCGGTAACGTACCCCTGTGAGTTGAAAATACTGTGCACAAGTGAATGTTCATCAGAAAAGTCTCTGAACATCGGATTTTCATTAAGATCGATCAGTTTCAGTGATTCCGGCACATAATATGAACCATACCATGCCTGCATGGAATTTCTGAACGCTGTGTCCATGTCCCAGTCATTCTCTGTCAGAGTGGCTGTTTTCAAGGTCATTTTATAACCATCATCACCCGTATTTCTATTACGGTCAAACGAGCCTGTTCCGACCTTGTTCCATGCATTTCCTGTCACATCAGTATCTAATAAATCCTTATACGTTCTGAACATCGTATCACCTGTATCCTGTCCGTTTCCGTAGATATTTATGCGGAGCTGATCGTATTCTCCGGAAAGAAGTCTCAGATACACATTATCTTCTGTTCCTGCCTGTATTTCTGACAGTTTGTAGTTCTTTTGCATCGTTTTCAGCCATTCCTGATTCGTGATGCAGTGGTCAGGTAACGTTCCTCCTTCTTCCATTGTTTTGTAATTCTCAAACGTCGTCGTATTTGGAAGACCACTTGCAGGATTTTCCATGTTGTATCTGTACGTATTCCACGTGATCCAGTCAGCATATCTGAGAACTTCAGAGCCATTAGTTACCTGATCTTTTTCATCATAGTAAGACTGCCGGAACTGCTTTATTCCAAGCGAAGTTTCTTTCCAGTTGTTTTCGTCCCTTTCACTTCCGTAAGGGATAAAGTCCTCTCCGTTTTCGGAGTAATATGCTTTAATATCCGGATTATTAAGTGTGTACCATGCGGAATCTTTCCACTTGTAATACTTATAAGTCGGTGTCAGTTTTACAAAATCGCCCTTCGAAGAGTCGAGATCAGTGAAATCCCAGAGATTTGATATCGTCCTGAACATAAAGCTGAACGACGTACCCTTAGGAACTGTTCCCATATCCGGAAAAGCATTTGATTTACCGTAAATATGATTGCCGTTATAATCGTAGCCTCCGAGAAGAGCCACAGTATTTTCCTCAAGCCACTTTGCAGATCCACTGACTTTTGATATAATACCATCCTTTAAGTATCTCAGTGCCTTTTCCCCTATACGGTTAAGTACACCTGATTTCTTGTCCTGCTTATTGTCGGCAAAAGAATAGTCCTGGTCGCTGTGTATCTGCGTATCCTTGACATCTTCCTTTGATATACCTCCAAACAGCTCACTTTCATTTGTTCCTGTGATAGTAAAGTCATGAATCCAGCCGGACAGTTCTACTGCGGAATTGAACAGAGCAACATATGCAGCATATCCGCTTCCTGTACTGCTTACCGGATAGAGTATCATGTTATAACTGTTATTTGCTATCTTTTTCATCTCGTCATAATGGAACTGACTGTCATCATCATACGTATTTATCGCGTGAACTCTGAACTGTGCACAGGTTATACGGTCATCATCAGGATCATTCTCGTTCTCACTCTTTGCGATCTCTTTATACAGTCCTTCTTTTGACCATGACGGGATATAGATCGGCGTATCCTTCCAGTGGTTAAGTGAACGGGTAGCTCCATAGCTGTCATACCATGTCACATTTCCGTTCTTTTTCCATGAACTTCCATCACCATAAGAAGCAATTTGCCATCCCGTACTTGATGTTGAAGTCCGATATATCTTTGTGAGTGTGGTATCCGACTGCTCCGTGAACTTATATTCATTCGGATTTACGACCTTTATCCATTCATTTGCCGCATAAAATACACCGTCGTAATAAACTTCAAACGGGAACTTCATGTACTTGTCCTTAGTGAACTGGTCATGAAGCAGCGTTTCATCCTGATATCCACCGTCATCAGGCGTAGGTATGTTTCGGTGTTCTGCTCCGTCTTCTACGCCGTCCTGATCTGAATCAGCATTGGTTACAAGGTCAACCCAGTGAATGATATACCATCCGTCAAGCCTCAGTTCTGACGGCAATATCGCTCCTTCATCATCTTCACCAAATCCATCACCATTACCTGTGTTCGGATGGATAAGCTGATTTTCCCCTCCGGTGCCGCCGATCTGCTGTGAAGATCCATCTCCATCATTGATAACTGTCGGCGCTATTACCGGTGTATGGACATTTACCGGATCAACTATCTTTGTATTCTCGTCTCCTGCAATACCCAGAGCATTATTCCAGTACGACAGGATCTGGTTTGACTGCTCTGACTGGATATTTACATGATTTCCGAACTGAGCATATGTATCACAGTAAATATAGTCTGTATTTACCTTCTTTCCTGCACCAAAGATCTGTGTGCCTCCATTGCTTGTAGGAAGCAGGTTTCCGATCTTTGTGTACGTTACACCATTCTCATTATCGAAATATGTATCGTGTTTTCCGTTATTTGTTCTGGGCGGGATCGTAACTGACTGGGAATCAAACTTTTCCCATACCGCATTCGCCCCAGGGAATTTCCTGCCGCCCTGTGTGTACGGATGACACTCGGCTTTAACTGCTGCAGACTCAGTACACTCTGCCCAGTGATCACTGTAGCCATAACCACCGTTGCTGTTATTGGCAGTGAGATTACCGATAGCTCTGTGTCCGAGCGCATCTGCATTTGCGCCTCTCTTTCCACGGAAATTTACGCCTCTGGTTTGTGAACCGCCAAGGTATGTTCCCGGACCCGGATCTTCTCCCGGCTGATCTTTTATATACAGATAGTCATTGGCTGTTTTCGTGCCATTATAGATATCCTCACAGGCTTCCTTCAGATCCTCATCAAAATTGTGAGTGATCTTTCCTGCTACCTTTGTAGGGGTATCAGCCCATGACACGTAATCACCTGTGACTGCGTTTAATGTACTGTCATTAAAGTCTTTTTCTTCAAGACCCACAGATGCATCTGTATTGGTCATGTAATTTGATACAAACTGCAGTCCTGCACTTCCATATGCATCATTTTTCAGATCCATAGTTTCAAGGTCATAGGCATTTGTCTTGGCACGGTCAAGGTACTGGAAAGCGACATACGCTTTTATTCCTGCATAGCCCCTTTCATGGAGAGGACGGCTTATCTTAAATGTGACCGTACCGCCATGATACTGACCTGTTCCTACGTTATTTTCGTCTCTTATCTCACTGAACCCGGATTTGGTGACAGTATAAACATCCTGATCTCCGTCCAAGAGATCCCATACGCCTTCAGCCCGGAGAAGCCTCTCTGCACTGGCATCATGGTATGAACCGGAATAGTGCGATGACCACCTGTAATAATAAACAGGATAGTATGTAGCTCCCACCATTCGTGCCCATACCTTATTCTCAGCGCACCACGGAAGAGCCTCGCCATAGACTTCCAATGTCTTTGATGAGGGAACTCCGAGCGACGCATCATAGCCTTGCAGATTTGCGTTACCTGCGGAATATCCCTTAGCTGAAGTATCCGGTACGTTCGTATCCTCTGTTACAGGATAATCTTCAGGAACAGGTATCTCTGTCGGGGAGCTGATCGGCAGGTATCTGTCAAAGTGCGTTGGGATTCCCGAAGGGTTTGCCCACGGTCTTGCGTTATAGAGTTCACCCTTATCCTGCGGTGCTCGCTGTGATGCACGGAGAACACCGGGGTTACGACCATCGACAGGTGGTTTATCTACATATAGATATCTTTGAAGATGTCCGTTATCAAAAACAACCATTATAGAGTCGAACTTAATATAACAAGACGAGCCATTGTACATGGCATCTGATACCTCTGTCGCCCAATCAGCACTTACTGCCGCAATAAGCGAATACACTTCCTCAAAAGGATATGTAAATCTAGTGATCGTATAATAGCTCTCAGGATCACTTTCATCCACCTGTTTATGAGCTTCATCAAGATAAAACTCAGTATGATCCGATGTCGTTCCAGAGTGTAATTCTTCTTCTGCAGGATTGTACTTACACCTTGATATATGGAATCCTACAGTTTTATACCATGTGTTAGACGTACGTCTCTTATCTCTGGTTCGGATCACGATATCTCCATCTCCATTGATCGTAACACCAAAACTGGTATTTCCTTCAGTTGTTGGATCCCCTGTCATGTCAGGATCAACTTCTACAGTATCCCCATAGTCATATGTCGGCTGACCATTATTGGCTGCAAATACAGTTGTTCCGGAAGATGGGACAGTCATGATCACTGCCAAGATAAAACACATCACCTTTTGAAAAAATCTATACATAAAAAAACTCCTTGTTTTTGTATACAACACGTTTATATATTATTTTGCCGTATACCCCAAAAACAAGCACTTTTTTTCGTTCATTCGGACATTTGTTCCCGTAAAACAATGTGTTGCATTCGTGTTACATTGTGATATTATCATCTTAGGAGGTGATGCTTATGTCAGCAACATTAATTAAAGATACAAATTTCAACATGCGAATGAACAAGCAGAAAAAAGCAAGCCTTGAAGAGCTCTATGGCAGTCTTGGAATGACTCTTACAGAGGCAGTCAGCATTTTTTTTGAGATGTCCCTTATAGAAGGTGGAATTCCTTTTGATGTACGTGTTCCTAAGTACAATAAAGAAACTAATGATGCCATTAACGAGGCAAAAGATATAATGTCTGGAAAGGTGGAAGCAAAGACTTATGGCTCTGCAAAAGAGCTGTTCAATGAGCTTGATGACATACATTAGATGCAAAGTATCTGGATCATCCTTTACATGGTAACTATGAAGGTTTCAATGAATGTCACATACAACCAGACTGGTTGCTCATCTATGGAAAAGACGAAGATAGTCTCATTCTTACCGCAGTAAGAACTGGTTCACATACTGATCTGTTCAAGAACTATTAATATATGAGTTGGAAATAATATTTGACAAAATAATATCCTTACGATTATTGTATACAATCGAAAGGACGCGGGGGAGTTTTACCCGTGAGAGAATTATTATGAAAAACTTAAATAAATTGGCTATTGCGCTTATTATTTCTACAACGCTGACTGCAGGAACTGTTATGTCGATTACTGATATTTGGGATACGTGGGAAAATGGCTATCCATCGGCAGAAGAAGCAAAGGAATTTCAAAAGGCAATGACTCCCGAAGGCGCTCCTGCGCCAGGTGCAATTCCAGGATATCTTGGTGCAGAATCTGCATATCGCACATCTCATCCTGACGAATTCTACGATCCAGAACATAAATATGGTAAAAATGCTTCCACTTCAACACAGACTACTTCTGATTCACAGACTTCGACGCCAACACAGACCACTTCAGAAGCAACATCGTCAACGCCGACTACACCGGAACCGGTTAAAACACCCGAGGCTGCACCGACAGAGGTCACTTCAGTAGAAACCATTCCTGAAGTAGAGAAGCCAACTGTTGATTATTCCCATGATTTTGACTCTCTGAATGACAAAGCGATTTCTGCACTGAATCACTTCTTAAGCGATGACATATCAGATAATGCTTATCTGAACATAAAGTCATCTTCAACAGAGAACATCATCAGTGGAAAAGAGCTTAACTCTTCGGAAAACGAAGATATAAAGATCTCCTTTGTCTCCGATGACGGCGTGGACTATGAGTGGATCTTCGATAAGTATGTTGGACCAGATGATGCGTCGGTAGATCTTACTGCTTCTATTTCAGAAACTGAAATATCAGAAACCGCTAAAAGCGGTGAAACAGTAACCGCAAGCGCAAATAAAGTATCATTCGCAGGAGGAACTGTCTCAGATAATGGCTGCACTTTCAGAGTTCAGACAGGTGTTTCTGACAATGAGGTTTACGTTCTCAATAAGACAGAGGAAGGCTTTGACTACTTTACCTCAAAGAGAACTGATAAAGATGGATTCCTTGATCTTGCAGTAACAGAGCTGTCCATTGATTACTACATCTCAGAGACGGATATTATTAGCGAAGTTGAAAAGTTAAATAAGGCTTATGCTGAAAGCATTGCAACAGAGCAGGCTACAGAGATTGAAGCATCACTTGCACCGACAGAAGAAGCAACCGAGATTGCACAGGACGAGAAACCAAAATCATCTTTCCCAATCTTCCCTGTTGCCGGAGGTTCTGTAATACTTATTGGTATTGGCGCTGTTATTTACTTCATGAAGAAACGATGAAAGCTGTGTTCAAAATGAACACCTATAAAAAAGCCCTAGATTGATTTTCTAGGGCTTTACTCCAAAACAGTATAATGATATATTGAATATAGAAAAAGCACCCACTCCAAAGTGGATGCCTCGTTGAGATTCTAGCTCACATTACATGAGCCGCCTCTCCCGTTTGCAGACAGGAGAGGCAATTTTTATTTACGTCTGTCGTTTCTCTTGTCGAGAAAGCTCAGTAACGCAATTAACAAACTACTGCTTGAAATCAATAATGCCAGGATTCCAAGCATTACCATTATGATTTCGTAATCTGTCATCTCGTCACCTCCCTTCCTGCTCTAGTCAGTCTGAGAGGCAGCCACCCTGTCATGGATACTTTTCCTGCGCTGTCGCGCATCAATTAGATTATCATCTGGTTGGTATTTTCTCAAGCTTTATCAGCGCCATATTAGGTGATTGCTTAATAAGTGCCTTACAACGATCTTTTATTTTAACATTGAATCCAAAACCGTATGATGGTATATTGAGTATAGAAAAAGCACCCACTCCAAAGTGGATGCCTCGTGGAAATGTTTAGCTCACATTACATGAGCCGCCTCTTCTGTTGGCAGACAGGAGAGGCATTTTTTATTTACGTCGGTTGTTTCTCTTGTCGAGAAAGCTCAGTAACGCAATTAACAAACTACTTGTTGAAATTACTAATGCCAGGATTCCAAGCATTACCATTATAATTTCGTAATCTGTCATCTCGTCACCTCCCTTCCTGCTCTAGTCAGTCTGAGAGGCAGCCACCCTGTCATGGATACTTTTCCTGCGCTGTCGCGCAACAATTAGATTATCATCTGGTTGGTATTTTCTCAAGCACTACAATAAGGCAATCGCTTAATAAATTACTTGAAAATCTCCTGTAAACCTGCTAATTTCCTCTTCACCCGAGATTATTAAGGATGATAACGCACGCAAATTAACACGCAAATATACTTGCGTATAAATTTTTTGTATTGTATCATAATTATAGGCTTACACATAGAAGAATCAATGGATGGAGGTGTGAAATATGCCGAGTATAATGCCAATTTCAGATTTAAGGAATTACACAGAAGTCCTTAAGGAAGTTGATAATAAAAATCGTGTTTATCTTACCAGAAATGGTCATGGTGCATATACTATCATGACAGTTGCTGAAGCTGATGAATTGGACAGGATAAGAGCGGCCAGATCACTAGCTGCAGATTTGCGAAGAGCTGAAGCACGAGCTAACCGTGAAGGTTGGATTGATGCGGATGATTTTGATCGGGAGATGGGGATCATAGATTGAAGAAATTAAAGTACTCTCCCGATTATACCGAAAAGATGCGGGAGCTAAAGAAGTATCTTGACTTTCAGTTCAATGGAGAAGTCAGGAAAAAGATTATCAAAGAAATTGGTAGCCGTGTCCGTTCATTGCGTGAATACGAGCAAATAGGTATTTCTGTGCGTGATATGTATGGAGTAGATACGGATTGCTTGTGTATCTTTGTTGCAAAGAATTATGTGTTCTACCGGATAGAACAGGATTGTATATATATCGTTAATATCTATAACGAGCGTGAAGATTTCATGATGGATCTTTTTGGGGTAAAAACCACATCCCAAGGGACCGAAGACTACTGGAACGAGTGAACCTCTCCGATTTAAGAAGTTTAGGATAAAGAGCGGGAATCCTCGGTAATTCAATTACCGAGATGAAAGCGACCGGTGAGAAAACGTAGACATTTGCCACAAACAAATGTTTACGTTTTTCTTTTGCCATGGTATACTATGTGTATGAAAGATAATCTTGTGCATTACCGTACTTCTGTATGTAATATAAACTACCATGTGGTGTGGTCTGTTAAGTACAGAAGGAAAATACTATCACCAGAAATTGAAACTTACCTAAAGACTCTGGCGCAGGAAATAGCTGTGGAAAAGGGATTTACCGTGCAGCTGTTTGAGTGCGGCGAAGGTGATCACATACATTGTTTTGTATCAGCTCCGCCAAAACTGTCAGTGACAACCATAGTCAAATATCTAAAAGGCATTACCGGAAGGAAACTCTTTGAACAGTTCCCTGAGATACGTCAAAAACTATGGAAGGGAGAACTTTGGAATCATTCGTACTACTGTGAGACCATAGGCTCAGTCTCAGAAGAAAATATCCGCAGATATATTGAGAAGCAGAGCAAATCTTATTGAAGGAGTAAAAGTATGCTGTTGTCGCATAAAACCAGGATAAAACTGAATAGCGATCATTCCAACATCATTGGTCATATGTGTTACGCCGCTTACAAGCTCTGGAATGTCTGCAATTATGAGCGTCTTCATTATAAGGAACTGAATCTTTCTGTTGATTATCCTGATTGGTATTATCAGAAAAAAGCTCATAAAGATGATATGTGGTTCAAGCAGCTTCCTTCTCAGACAGCGCAGGAAGTATGTAAGCTCCTCGACAAATCCTGGAAGTCATTTTTCGCATTGAAAAAATCCAAAGGTATTGAAAATCCCAAGCCGCCAAGGTTCAAACATGACGGTATTGCCATAACTTATATGCAGAACGCGATCGTGCATGAACCCGGTTCTCATATGATCCGGTTATCACTGCCAAGGCAGTTAATGTCTTATATGTCTGAGAATTATGGTATCAGTGACAAATACCTGTTTCTTGAAAATAAGATTTTCAAGGACACTGACGCCATTAAACAGATAAAGATATATCCACCGGAGAATGGACTTTGCGAAGTCATCGTCATTTATGAGATAGCTGACGTTCAGGCATTAGATGATAACGGAAAATATCTGTCTATCGACATGGGACTGCATAATCTTATGACTTGCTATGATACAGACGGCAATACTTTTATTGCCGGAAGAAAATATCTCTCATTATGCCATTATTACAATAAAGAGATTGCAAGAGTGCAGGGACAGTGGGCGATGATACAGGTGAAGAAAGATGTTAAATATCCGAAACCCTCAAAGCATGTGCTGCGTCTGTACAAAAAGAAAAATGATGCAATTCTGGATTATCTGCATAAAGTAACAAGATCCATTGTAAACTACTGCATCAGTAACAGTATCAACACAGTTGTGATCGGTGATATCACAAATATACGCAAGGATAAGAACTTTGGAGCAGTTACAAATCAGAAACTACACAGTCTCCCTTACAGGAAAATCTACATTATGCTGAAATATAAGCTGGCGTTGGAAGGTATCACTCTTGCCGGGCAGTGCGAAGCGTATTCAAGTCAGACAAGCCCTCTTATGCCAAAGGTAGATAAAATACATGCGGTGAAGTCAAACCGTGTATGCAGAGGTCTGTACAGGGACGGGATAAATACATGGAACGCAGACTGTGTGGGTGCTTATAACATCCTGCGTCTGTATCTGGATAAAAATAAGATAGACATGGAACTGGATCCCATGTCTATCAAAATACCTTATGTAATAAAAGTAGCTGCCTAAACAGCAGTATTGGTGTTATGGACGCACCCTGAACCTGCGTTGATGTTTTCAACGCGCATCAGATGCTCGGCAATTCAATTGCCGAGTAGTTCACTATACTTCCCCTATCTAATAGGGTGTCAACAAGAGATTATTGGTTATGATCGAAAAAGCCCTAGAGCACTCTCTACTCTAGGGCTTTGGTTTTGGTTGTATTTGTTTTTGAAGCCTTTCGCTTCGGATTTCCGCTACTGACAACGAAACATTCGCTGCGATTCCATACAACTCGTCTACTATACTTTTGTTTCCTTTATTATCACTTTTTTCTGAAGCTTCAGGTTTGCGAGAATCTGAATAATCTCTCTTTTCCATCGACCTTCTCCTATCTGCAAACATTAGGATTTCTCACATTATCGGAGAATTGTCACATCAGAAGTGCCTTTCTTAGCGCATCATCAGCATTTAATCCTCTCGCTGCCCATCTGAAGGCATCTGATCTTCTCTTTCCAGCTTTCGTGTTATTGGAGATGTATCTTACGGCTGCCGGATCAAGGAGTTTTATCAGTTCATTCTCTCCCATAGTCTCAAACTTATCCCTATCGCTTTTAAGACGCTTGTAATCGTTTTCCGTTCTCTTTTCCATTGGCTTGAGTTTGAGGTCCAGAATAGCGTTAATACACTCTGAGGGAACCGAATACTCCACGATCAGGTCACCGGCTCCTATTTTCCTGTCAGAGTGTGCGTATGCCGGGATTTTGTCTGTATTTGACTGTTGTGATGGATGAAGGAAGTCACTTCTAACATTCGTGCTTTTTCCTCCGTTTATTACCGAAAAGACTGCCCTTTTATTATTATTATTCACTTGTTTCTCCCAAAATCCATATAGCAAAATGGCTTCTCCGCTCTTCCGGCAAGAGAAACCATTTCCACTGAATGATATTTTTCTGTGCAAAATCTCGATTAATTATAGCATGATTTTCTTCTCGATATGTCACTATCTTCGGTTAAGAAGAATTTTAACTATATAATATCCACCTGAAAAGAATCCAAGTGCTCCGCAGAAAAACATAAGTCCATACATCCACCAGCTTGACATAAGGTCAATAAGTGGAATACTGTGCGAAGGATCCTTTGAATCGACTACTACTGTAATATTCTTTGATATCCATGTAGTTCCACCAACCGGAGATTTATCTTGAAATTCTTCATTATCAAAAGAATAGGTGTAATTTTTCACATAATGGGGCACTTTCTTTTCCATAAACATCCCCCCCTCTCTATAATAACTATGGTTTTCATAGTCAGTGATAGTTCCTTTAACAAAGGCGGGATTTTCCGGAATTCTTATGTCGCCCATAAACGTATTTTGGATCCATAAAAAGAATACCGCTAGTATCATTACGAAAAATCCGATAAAGAAAAATGGTAGACAATCACTTATTTTTTCTGGCATAGGTAAACCTCAAAACTTTCTTTTTGATATATTTCTTTTCTCAATACATCTGAAGTCCTGCAGCAAATCTGCGTTTACGCCATTCCTTCATAACCTTATGCTCTTTTTCATCTCGCATGAGTCCAAGCGCAAGGTTAAGCTCATACATCACATTTTCCGGTGTTGAGAGTCTGCGTATTTCATTTTCCATTTCTTTTGGATGACCGCCTGAATAAATAACTTCTTTAATTCCACCAACAATCTTTCTAATGTTAAAAATATTTTTCTCAAGTTCAGTTACTGTCATTTTGTTGGATCTGAACTCTTTCTTCTCTCCGTCCTCGATCACATATACCGAACAGCTCTTGGATCTGTTCTTTATACCAGTGATTGTAAGTCCATTTGCTACTTCGATGTTTACTTCCGTCATCAGTCTTTCTCCTTATTTTTGAGCATAAAAAAACCGAGCGGACAGGCTGTTCGCTCGGTGAAAGTATTTTGTGAAATTTTTCTCGTTTTTTGTCTTGTGTATTATACCACATTTTTGTATGTTGTATACACTTACATTGTTCTTTATGAGATACAAATCGAAACAACTGTCCAATTCCCTTGCCACAATGCAAATTTTTCTCTATGCTCATAAGTATCAATAATATTTCTGAGACTATCAGGGGTGATACGGGTGAAGTTAAATAAGACCATCTTAAATCAGATACTGGATGCCTATTCTGTTAGACCAAAGGAATTTGAATCTACAGAAGGTGAAGGATTTCGATATCGAAGCAAAGTCATTAAAGATTACCATTTATGTATAGAATTTGAGAAAACGCAGATGCTAAATGCCGAAGGGACTGAGGTCGTTTCCGAAAGAGAAACCGGACGGATAATAGTCCATCACAGCGACAGCCGAGGAAAACGTATATTTAACGACATATGGGCGCCAGATGGGAATGGCGGCTTCTATTGGTTTTGCAGGAATCCCCAAAAAGAGCCTTTTACCGATTATAGGATCATCCAGGATCTTGAAGACGAACTCAATAAGGTAAAAGCAGCATCCAAAGAACTTCAGAAAGAACACTCCGAAACCGTCTCATTATTAGAAGAACAACTAGCTGTGAACCGTAGTCTTAGAAATACTCACAGAATTATTGAGACTAACCAAAAAAAGGCAGGAAGACCCAAAGAAACTGAACGGCAGCAAGCAATAGCCAACGAGATCGAGAAGTTGCTTCTCTCCGGAAAGTCCAATGCTCAGATCATGCAGCTTCTTGACCTAAGCAGGGCAACCTTTTTCCGTCTGAAAAAATTAATTTAACGCGACAGTGACCATTTCAGTATAATAATTCCGGTTAAAATATCAAATAGATGAAATAGATCAACTAAATTAACGGAACTTATATCAGATTGTAAAAGCAGAGTATAATTTGAGGTTTATTTTTCCTCTCACATTATTAAGGGGAAAACTCAATGGCATTTATATTTTTTCGAGTGTTTTATTTCTGTTTTTTCGAGTAATCTATTTTTGTTTTTTCGAGTATTTTATTTTATCTTTTTCGAATATTTTGTTTTGGTTTTTTCGAATGTTAAGAAGAACTATTTTCGAAAAAAGATTGAATATCCTCCCACATCGTACACTTTCATGTACCCTTCATCAGAATCGAGATACCAGTACAGCTCCGGATCCACCAGATTTTCAACAAGCATAAAGTCAAACCTGTATTTTTCTATAAATTTCTTTGGACTCAGTATTCCTCTGGTCAGATTGTAATATTCCTTCAACGTATCCGCTTTTCCGTTTATTTTGTTCATACCGGCTTCAGCTCTTGCGTCAGAGTAGGTTTTCATTCCTTTATACTGAGCATAATTTCCTGTGTTATATCCGGTAAAGGTCAGAACATTTTCTGTACCTTCAACGTTTCTCTGCTCGTATGCAGCAAGATAATCAATGGCTTTGTACATACTTGAAAAGCATGTTACTGAAGGTTTTAGCAAACATATTTCTATAACCATAAAAGCTGTCAATATCAGTCCCATTCTGAGAACAGACAATTTTCCGAATCTGTAATCCTTTAAGAAAAAGGCTATTATAAATCCGGCACACATTGCCATCATTGTGATATTTCTTGCTGAAACCAGTGAAAAAATTCCAAAACCTGCGATCAGGAATATATATCTTATACCGTTTGTATTGCCTTCATATATGTTTGTTACACCAGATATTTTCTCTATCAGCCATTCCCGTCTCATACACATTAATGAGACTAATACAAGCAGCAGAAACAGTGTTTCCGGCATGTTTTTGATCGATACTGCTCTCATTTCTGAGATCATCTCAAGTTCTTTCGTTCCATAGGCAAGAAAAACATATTCTATAGACTTTATGCCATACGGATTTAAGATCATCGAACCGATGCCTGTCAGCTCGGAAAGTATAAATTCCTTAAAACCGTTATCTTTATCTTTTTTCCATTCAAGTGCCAATTCAACAAAGTACGGCGCTGCTAAGATTGATAACATTGGCCATAAGGATGAATGGAATTGAATGATCAGAAAATATGATAATGAAACAGGGATAAGATACCGCTTTTTCCGATCTGCCATATATTTTTCCAGGCACAATATGCTTAAGCCGAGTAAAAGCGTTGAGAACATCTGCGCTCTGGTCACGATAAGATCCTTCATGCAGAACATCAAGATCGTTGTTGTGAGCAGACTTATCTGCTTATTCCGGTTACTCACAAACATAGCCTGTTTATATAAAATATATGCCGTCAGATAGCTTGAAAGTATCAGGAGTAAAAATATACCCTTCTCTGCGAATAAGCGGTATATATTCCAAAATAACAGGCTTGTAGCATACCTCTGAAAGGTCATTTGAAACCCTTCATGGATCAAAAAAGGGTCTGTTCCCGGATACAGACCATTAGCCATAATATATCTGCCATGCGACAGATAGAACCAGAAGTCATTATCTATAACAAGCCTTGGGAAGCTGATGATGATCGTGGTAATAAATAGAAGCAGCTCTACAGAAAAAAAACTGCCGCATAAAAGTGACAGTTTTTTCTCCATACCTTGTTCTTCTCTCTTTTTCGGTATCATTCTTAGGCTCATTTTCTGCTGACGAATACACATACAGGTGTTAGTCCCTCTCTTCCTGTCGGTCCATATGTATAACTGACATACTGATCAACCGATAAATACGATGCCCCAAATCCAGATGAATCAACTATATTAAATCCCGAAACGTGTCCATTTTTATCATATGTTGCGCTTTTTAATACCAACCAGTGATTTGATGTGTAATACCTGTCTCCGGATGCAGCAACTACATTCGGATCTGCGCCCCATAACAGATAACTGTCCAATAGGATTATTGCTTTCTTTTTGTCCGTAAGCATCGGTCCAAGTTCATCCGGTTCCGGTATTCCTGCCATTTCCGTTGTATATGACTCAACCATGTCTCCTGTGACATTTCCGATCTCCATTGCTGTATTCTTGATCTGAACGCCTGTCATTGCTCCGTTTGCTCCGCAAAGAGCTTTTCCCTTTGTGAACTGGAGCACTGCATTCTCGGTATATACCGTAGTATTAAACAGGGAGTTCATTATTGTTGCCAGTGCTGCTTCGCCACACGTTCCCTGATAATCATCACTATTTACACCCTGATTAAAGTATTCTCCTGTCTTGTAAAATTCAGGATTGGCTCTTCTCTGCTGTTTATCATAGTCAAGATTGAGGAAATCGACTCCACTGTAATCTTTTTCGTTACTATCAGTGTCTGTGTCTTCAGAATCTTCTATATTGTCAAGATGCGTCTCATCCTCTGTTTCAAAATCTTCCTCATTTTCATCAGAGTGCTCTTCCGAATCATCGCTGCGTATAATGGAATCATAATAATCTTCATAATCTACATAGATTGTTTTAGGATCCTTCGATTCTTCCCTATTTTCAGAAACAGTCTTTTCTTTTTTGATAAGAGTTTTTGTTTTGTGGCTTTCAACAAGTCTTTTTCTCGTTTCCTCGGCCTTTTCTATACGTTCCTCTTTGGAAAGGATCTCTTTATCAGACAGAACGACACCATCTATGCTTTTTGAAGCAGCTTTCTTAGCTGCATATTCAGTTATATCCCGTTCTACTATCTTTTCTTCTGTTACAAGTATATTCGAAGGAGAAACGGTGTTCATTTTGGACACGTTCGCACTATCATGAGTACATCCAATCAGAAAAGATGCGCACAGGAATGTTAATGCTATTACCCTTTTTTTCAACCGCAATACCTTTCTCTGTTATATGCCTCTTCCATAAAGATTTCTTCTGAGGAATTTTCAGTCGTGGTGTTTCCTGTGAATTTGGGGCTGTTCTGAAGATACAGCTCTTTCCACGTATATGTAGTCCTATTTCCTTTTTTTGACGCAAGAAGGCATATATTTCTGTATTTGCCGATAACAGTCATCTGACTTCTGTGGGTAGAACTATCTCCCTGTGTAGGATCTGTTCCGACTACATTTAGAACTGATCCAACTTTAACTTCATCACGAAACTGTATAATCTCCTCACGTGTTATTCCTGCCTTTAAGTCAGCCATGTTTTATCCTTTCTTTATCCGATTTGTTTGGTTTGAGTTGATCTATAACTGTAACATTCTGACGTAAATCGGCACATAAACTGACCTACGCCAAAATCATGCGGTACATCCAACTGGATAGCCTCTGCTCCATCATCAATCGCATGTTTAAATACCAGAGTTATGTAATAATATGATTTCTGGGTCTGACGGATATCCTTTACTGATACACAGGCGATTTCACTGTAAGGAATAAACCGGAGTACCCGGTCATAGCTTCTTTCCCCTTCGATCGTATTTTCTACTTCGCGGTATATGATGAATGCTTTTTCTCCCAGATATATGAACCCGTTACGCTCAAGTCCGTCACCTACAATCATTGCGGACTGGTAAAAGTTTTTTGCAAAATAGATTCCCTTTGGCTTGGGAATTCCTAATTCTTCAAGGAATCTGACCCTTTGAGCATATTCAGAAGAATTCATATCAAAGCGTTTTTGAATTCTAAATTCAAATAAAATCATTACTTCACCCACTTCGTTTTGGATAGCTTATTTTTATCGTTTTAGCTTTTTCCGGCTGATTTCCAGCCATGAACTGTAACGTTCTAATAACAGATCTCAGAACAGACCAAACAATAAGTCCACCTGAGATACAGCCAAACGAGATTATCCCTCCGGCAATAATGATCAGTTTTATTGTTTCCGTATTTACTGACATTGTTACTCCATTAACACTTTTTACGGGACATAAATATAAGTTATGGTAATACTGAGTTTCAATTTGAACTTTTGCACCTTTTTTCAAACATTTAAAATTAAAATAGCGGAACCCTTTCGGATTCCGCTTAAACTCTGTATTATTCTGACTTTTTATCTTCCATTTCAGGAAACAACTCATGAATCAGCTGTTGCTGATCCTTAAGTCGGTTCTACGACAACCTTACCTATCTTTTTCATATTCTAAAAAAAGTTTGTTTTGAAAAAGTTCATCGTCTGATGACATTAGTTGATTAGCGTCGGCTGTTCGACCTGTGCTGATTAACCAATTATACAAATTGCGTAATTCTTTTATTCCTATTGCACGCCCCTCAGTTCGTCCCTCGGCGCGTTCCTCCTGGCGCCATTCTTCTACAGCCTTACACACGTCGATCACCTCCTGGTATTTCGTGCAGGCTTCTGGGAGCATCCCATTTGCCCGGTCCCCAATATACGGTGATCGTGATCACCGGAAGGATCGTATCATCCTTTTTTAGTCCTGACAGAAAATCCGTTTCTTTACCGTTCGGATCCTTTTCCTTGTTGCTTTTAGCAGTTTCTTTTACCTGCTCTGCATAGTTGATGGCATCGTACAAAAGACATCGAATAGGCATTGCAAAATTAATGTCAGTTTGGTTTTCGATCCCGACAATAGCAATCCAATACTGCTCCTGCACTCGCCTGAAAACTACTTTTTTCAGCACATCCCTGTATTTCTGAACAGAAATCGGGATGTTTTTTATGATATCCTCAAATACCTCTGTTGTATCTTCTCCCGACAGGTCTTCTGCGTGTGTCTTCTGGACTCCGTTATAGAGCACATAGTTTACAACATCTGCAAATTTCCTGTTATCGGAAAGATACGCTTTTTCGGTCAAATCTTTCTTTCCCAATGTTCTTCCTTTCACCTTTATTATAGCAAATCCACCTTGAAACCGCACGAAATAATACGTGTCAGTTCTTTTCGGAAAGCTGCTTCTGAGCAAGTTCAAAGGCAAGCACATATAGTTCCAGGATTCCTGTTTTTACCTTGCCGATATCTTTCCATTCTTCATAGTAGCTGCCGTCCATATCACTTAATATTTCATAAGCCTTTGAGCCAAGACCAGTTCTCAGATCCAGATCCTCAAGAATTTCATTTATTTTTTCATCACGAAGTCCTTCTTCTGTTTCAAAGTCATATTCAGGCGTAAAATCATAATCTTCGAAAAGTTCTCGAAGATCCTCTTTGGCTTTATCGTAATCATACTCATAAAGGGGTCTGCTGGAGCAGTTCACCTTGCCTTCAAAATAGCCTGTATTGTGAATAAAGTCTGAGAAGTCCTTATAGCACATATTATTGAAATTGGTTGCGATCAGCTCGCCCAAATCTCCGGATATATGAAGTCTGTAATAATCTTCTTCAAACATGAATCTGATTCTGTAATTTAAGCTTTTCGGATTCTTGAAGTCGATTATCTTGATATTTCCGTAATCTGTGAATGTCGCAACATGATCTTTGAAATTTTCTCTTTGTCTTTCTATATTGATCATTTTTGTCCTCTGTAAAAAAGAGCCGTAGCTATAACTTCTGCGACTCTTATCATAATCCTGTATTATTCACCTACTTAAGCACACATGTGCATTCTATCAATCCATTCAAACAAGTCGTCAAATGTATTAAAGAATAGTTCAACTTCGTTGCGTTCGATACGATCCTTAACCACCGGATCGTATTCTCCGCAAGCATAAGTCCTGTCGATAAAGTGAATTCCCTTACTAAAGTCCAAAAGATAATCCCATCTTTCGTCCATCGTATAACAGGCTCGTTCTTTATCATCTGACCATTCCTCGAGAGAATGAATGAATCCCTGCACTAACAGCATCGCTCCGTATTTCATGCCACGGTCTCCTTCTTTTTGTACACAGCAAAGGTATCTACAGCCTTTACCTCTTCACGCAGATTTTTTACAAACGTCATAATTTCCTTTACGGAGTTCTTTTTGTCTGCGAAATCTGTACACCATCCCGGATAAACGACACAAAGGCCATTGTCCAAAAGCTCAAGTAATACTTTCTTCAGACGGGTAATGTCTTTCAGGTATTCCTTTTTTTCTTCTGAATCATCAAATACCCATGGAATATCATCCTCGATATTGAGGTAAAATCCTTCATAATAGCCGTTTACAATGGATATTTCATAATGCTCTGGCAGGTTTTCGTGATTATCGAGAAAGCATTTAATATTGCTTAAATCTTCCTCGTCCATCATCTGATCATACTCAGAACGTTCCATATCTGATTCCTCAAAATCTGGATTTTCAGATTTTTCTTCCTCAAGCCATTCGTTATATCCAGATTCCTTATCTGAGAAATAACTCATAGGCTTAAGTCCGATCGTTATGTCCTTTTCCCAGATTCTTCGGGGTGCTTTATTAGCCTCGTTTTCAAAAAATCTATACGAAGTTCCGTAATTAATGGTTCCCATTTTTTTCTCCTGTTACAGCACACCCGTCGGTGGCTGTTAAATCAAACCACCGATAGGTGTCCTCGTCAGGAATTAATCTCATATTTTTCTAAAGTGGATCATTCCACTTCTTTCTCTTCAATGATCCAGAAAATTGTGTCACCGTCTCCGTAATGTATAGACACATAATCTGGTTCAAATGTGTCTTCTTCCGTGAGTCCCATTTCATCTGGGATATCTTTCCACAGAAGTTCGTGACAGTTTTCTACATCTGCTCTTAATGCAGCTTCTGCAGATTCTTTTCTCTCAAACACTCTTATGGATTCCTCTCCATAAGCGTTCGAATCGTTATAGTTTTTGTAAACGTAAACTTTCATTTTTTTCCTCGCTTTTTTCATCTTCGTTTGTTTCGTAAAGATAGTCGTAAATAGCTTGCATAAGCGTTTTTACGCTACCTTCGTTGAAGTTTTTTTCCTCATTTGTCATTTTTTTTTTATCCTACTTTCTGCTCTATGAACATCTTACTGGAGTCAAGAATATAGTATTCTTTATTCAGCATGACTTCATTGTAGCTTCGCTCTCCTTCAAAGGAATCAACTACATCACGAGCTTCTTTATTCATCTCGGCATACTTTTTCCTACCGTATTCCTGCGGAAGCCATCCTTTCTGCTGTGAGCCGAATATATTCAGTTTCTTAAGAAGTTCCTCGTTTTTGAATACGATATGACAGGTTTTCTTTTTATAGAAAGTCACATCAAAATACTTGAGACTTATATTCTTGCTCACACCTTCTTCTTTGGCATTTTTCAATATGCTGGAAATATCGTCATCAAATGACGTTTTTCCGTTATCAAGATAATCAAGAGCCTTTTCTATATCTCTTAATTCATTGATAACTCTGTAATCAGCGACATCAAGCCTGCCAAAAAGATCAACGCACCGATACATCGGCAATATTACCTTCTTGTTGATTTTCCAGGCTTTGTTTGTTGTCCATCCATTGTAATAATGGACATTTCGTGAGTATTCATCATTGTAACTGTACTGCTGACTTAATTTATCGAATATTTCGATAATTGTATCCTCAATACCTTTTACAAGATGTTTACTCATCTCTATCTGAAGCCTTCTGATATTGTAGAGTGAGAAGTCATAATCCTTCAGCTCGTTCACACGGCTCAGGAATTGATCTCTAAGGTTACTTGTCATTTTTCCTGTTATCCTAGTGTCTGTAAACAAGGCTTCCCAGTATTTCATCCTAACCTTTTTGATGTAGGAGTTCGGATCCTCATCATTCAATTTCAGAAAAGGTTTGAAGTGATATCTAAGGGCCCGGTATTCTTTCAGAAACTTCAAGCCTGCTTCAACATCCATTTCATATGCCTTTACAATCAATTCGACATAATCAGCAGAAGCAACATCAGTCTCCTCCTTTTCTGCGTATTCATCAGAATACTCAGAATACTTTCTTAGATTCTCAAATATTAAGCTTTCAAACTGCGGAGCTTCGTACATAGCCTTAACAACCGCAATTTCAACACCGGTTTTTCGCTCTGCATTTGTAAATGCATCGCTTATATACTCTATATCAGCATTGATGTCTTCCAGTCTCATTAGCAGGTCCTTACGGATATTTGAGTATGGATTTTTTAGCGTCTCTGCATTCAAGATACAGATCACACTTCCACCTGTTTTCTTCTGCATATCAAGAGCTTTTATTAGGTGCTTGTCCCCATCAGAAAACGGCGGATTCATCACAATTAGGTCATAAGACTTAAATGTTCGAAATGTAAGGAAGTCATCGTGTACTACCTTAAATTTCTTTCCCTCCAAAATACTCTTGAATTCGGACTCCTTTTCGATACAATCAATATCTACTCCACAGTTGCCATATCTATCCTTTGCATTTTCTCGGATATATTCGACTATATTTCCGGTTCCTGCGGATGGTTCAAGTACGGTAGATACTTTGTACCACTTGATATTTCCAAGAATCTTTGAAAGAAGGTTTTCAGGTGTCGGGTAAAATTCTTTTAAATTCATAGTTGGTCTCCTTTGTAAAAAACAAGGAGCGATGCAAAATGATCTCATTTCACATCGCCCCTTTGGGTTATCATTATTTTCTTTTAGCGGAAGTATGCAGCCATGCCTTACGCAATGCTGTCTGCCCTCATTCCGCTTATAAATCTATTATGCGAAGATTCCTGCGCTATCTTATTTAAGCGCCATCTACGCTCTTCACAGGCGGCATTAAGCCTGCCTTCTTTGATAAATTTAGCTTCGATCTTAATAGATTCATCTATAAGATCATTAAGTTCTTCATTTATCTGCTTTGCAGATTCTGCTACTGCACAATATATGCTGTAGTAATTATGTTCTCTCTGCTTTTCTCTTGATTTTGTCATTATTCCTTTTACCTTTCTGATAAGCTTTTTAATCATATAGTTTTAACCTCTTCTTTCTCCACTCTCCTGTGGTTTCCTTAAAATCCAATTTCAGCCTGTGCTTCCTGCAAGTTATCTCTGGTACCTGTTACCGGGCAAAACATGCATGACTTCATAAAGTCTTTTCGGATTGCAGAGCTTTCTTGCTCCGGTTATTGCACGTTTCTTCATCCTTGCAGCTGATTCAGCCGTAAGTGATGACAAAAAGTCTTTGTCCATTTTTCTCCTTTTCTCCTTTGATTTCTCTTTTGAGACCAGTAAAAAAACCGCAGTTCAGAGTTCTCCAGAACTCCGAATTGCGGTTGAAAGAAATACTGATTTATTTGTTGGTCGGAATGATTATATTATATCCTAGCTCTAGTTTAAAGCGTAATTTTATCTTTTATCACCGTATGTCATCATTTTCATCCACGGATTTCGGCCTCAGTTATATCAGTAATATTCCACCCTTTTACAACCTTTACATTTTCAATCTCTTCTTTTAACGATTTAATCATACCATTGCAAAAATTTTCAATAGTCTGTTTGGCCAGGGTATCATCGTCTTTATCCAAAATCACACGTGACGGATATTTTTTTACGAAAAGTCCTAATTCTGATGCTTTTACGGTTAATTCTTTTTTATAGCCAGAAAAAAGAATATAGCTAGCTATAACATTAGTATTTTTAGTTTTTTTGATTATTGGACATTTTTCTTTGACTATTTTACCGTCTTTTAAGGCGTATATGAAAAGAGCATCTGTCATTTTCTACCTCCATGTCATTGAGTTACAAGACTTCTCTTTTCATTTTTATCGGCATTTTTTTGCTATATTTAAGTTTATTTTGACGGTTTTACGCTTTTTTCTGAAGAGATTTCTCTATTTTCTGAATCGTACCTAATTCCAATAGGTCATCAATTCTTTGTATCTCCTTTTCGTATCTATAAGACTTTCCCTCTTTGCTTATAACGACCGCTAAATGGCATCTGCTGTCTTCAATAAAGAGCCCTTTTTCAATCGCAGAATTAAGCTCATCATCGTTCTTGAATATAAAGCCAAAGATATCCTTAAAAGAGCATGATGATGCTCCGCTCATATATTCTGCCTGAATTTCATCATCACATATATACTTTGCCGATTCTTCACCACGTATTTCTAATGATATCTCCATTTCTTTATTTCTCAAATGCAACGGGATCTCTAATTTTTCATTTCCCTTTCCTCCCATGTACCATCTTGCATCCATGTAAAACGGATCAAGATCTTCATATCCACGGACATTATAACCTTCTTTATCAAGTTTCCTGACTTTTTTTCTTATCCAATTCGCCTTCTTAAATTCCGATACATGGTGAAATTTATATCCTGTAAGCTCATGAATATATGAGATATACAGTTCTGCTTCAAGCTCTCCCATCCCATTTATTTCCGGCTCAAAAAAGACCTCAGCAATCTTTCCACATATATTTTTCATCCCACCACATATACGTAAATATTCGCTTACATCTCCTTCAAACGTACTGGCTTCATTGTCGAAATAGAACTGTCCATGACTGTATTTATAGTTAAATTCACATACTACGCCTGTGCACCCGTACGCTTCTTTACCGTGAGTTATTTTTATGATTCCCTCATCAAAACACTCTTTAATGGCTTTAATTGCTTTTTCGTATTCTACTTTTCTACTAATCATAATTTCTAACCTCTCCAAGTTGCTATCTTATATTTTAAGTTCTTGAATAGGTATGATGCAATTTTTTCCATTCTGAGAGAGATGCAGCCCGATGGAGTAACACCAAAGAGGATAGTTGACGGAAAAGCTGTAGAGATCCCTGATCCTGGCTGCTACTCTGATGAAGATATCGAAAAGGTACGAGAAATGTTCAAGCCAAAGATTTCGTTAAAGTCAGCGATTAAGATTCTCAATGCTGCAGAAGGAAAGATCGAGAATGCAGAAAAAGCCAATGCTTATATCAAATCTATGAAACATGTAAGGAATGGCGTTAGTTACATGATCGATTGCCTAACTAAGAAATATTATGAAGATGCTGATAGCAAGATCAAAGAATCTAAAAAACAAAGCTCCAGTAACTTCGAAGAACGG
>JNJK01000013.1 GCA_000701625.1 Lachnospiraceae bacterium MC2017 | reverse complement strand
CTATCCGGCGCAGGCGTAGGATATCTGAGGGGAGCTGTCCTTAGTACGAGAGGACCGGGATGGACGGATCACTGGTGCACCTGCTGGAAACCAATTCCACAACAGGGTAGCCAAATCCGGATCGGATAAACGCTGAAGGCATCTAAGCGTGAAGCCGACCTCAAGATGAGATATCCAGGGATCTTAAAGATCCGCGAGACCCCCTGAAGAGTACAGGGTAGATAGGATGGAGGTGGAAGCACCGTGAGGTGTGCAGCTGACCATTACTAATAGGTCGAGTGCTTGTCCAAGATAAATCGGGAGTTATTCCCGGATGTGAAAAAATGATTCGATGTTCGGTTCTTGATGTACATACAAAAATGTGGTATGATAATCAAGATGTGTGGGATCTTAGCTCAGCTGGGAGAGCATCTGCCTTACAAGCAGAGGGTCACAGGTTCGAGCCCTGTAGGTCCCACTTAGAAATACGCCGATGTGGCTCAATTGGCAGAGCAGCTGATTTGTAATCAGCAGGTTAACGGTTCGAGTCCGTTCATCGGCTTTTTCTTTTTTAATTTAATATGGGTGGTTTCCCGAGTGGCCAAAGGGGACAGACTGTAAATCTGCTGCGATTGCTTCGGTGGTTCGAATCCACCACCACCCACTTTAGTAAAAGCGCATAGGAATTTGCCTATGCGTTTTTGGCGTTTAAAAGAATAACATACTTTTTCTTGTACCAATTGGCAAAATAGAACCTCAATCTTAATATTTTCATCATTTTTTTTAACATCACTTTTGTTATAATTTAGTCAAAGTTCAGAACTGAACTAAAACAATTCTAACTTTTCAGAACAATAACTTAAGGAGGAGAATATCATGATTCAATTTATCGTGATAGGAGCAATCATCATCTTTGTTTTGGTGATATGCGTACTGGGCTATGTCAAAGCCCCTACAGATCAGGCACTTATTATCTCAGGAATTTCCCGTGCACCGAAGGTTATCATCGGACGTTCATCAATCAGAATTCCTTTCTTACAGCGAGTTGACCGTCTTCATCTCGGAATGCTCTCCGTTGATGTTAAAACATCAAGAACAATCCCTACTCTCGATTATATCAATATCATGGTCGACTCCGTTGCAACCGTAAAGATCGGTACTACACCTGAACTTCTGAAAGCAGCTCAGGAAAACTTCCTTAATAAAAACAGCGCTTATATCAACAACATGATCGTATGCGTACTCGAAGGTAATCTCCGTGAGATCATCGGTTCCATGAAGCTCACAGATATTATGAACGATCGTAAGAGTTTTGCTCAGAAAGTTTCTGAGGATGCAAAAGAAGATATGAATAAAATGGGACTTGAAATCGTTTCCTTCAATATTCAGAATATCTCCGACGGCGAACTGGGTGTGATCGATAATCTCGGTATCGCAAATACTGTTGCTATCCGTCAAAACGCAGAGATTTCCAAGGCAAATGCTGAAAAGGAAATTGCTGTTGCACAGGCTCTTGCAAAGCGTGAGGCCAACGATGCACGAGTTGCAACCGAAACTGCTATAGCAGAAAAGAATAATGAACTTGCTATTAAGCAGGCTGGCCTGAAGGCAGAAGCAGATGCTAAAAAAGCAGAAGCTGATGCTGCTTATGAAATCCATAATCAGGAACAACAGAAAACTATCGCTGTTAAGACTACTGAAGCTGAGATTGCCAGACAGATGAAGGAAGTAGAGCTCAAACAGCAGGAAGCAGCTGTACAGGAGCAGCAGCTCAACGCAACTATCAGAAAGCAGGCCGATGCCGATAAATATCGTGTTCAGCAGGCATCTGAAGCTATGAACTATCAGACCCAGCAGCAGGCTGATGCTGAAAAGTATAAGAGAATTGCCGAAGCTGAAGCTAAACTTGCCGAACAGCAGAAAGCAGCAGAGGCTGTTAGGATCGCTGGTGAAGCCGAAGCAGCAGCTATCGCAGCCAAGGGTAAGGCAGAAGCTGAAGCTATCGCAGCTAAAGGTAAAGCCGAAGCTGAAGCTATGGATAAGAAAGCGGAAGCTCTCCAGAAGTACGGTCGTGCAGCTATGACTCAGATGGTAGTTGAGAAACTTCCTGAAATGGCTAAGGCTATCGCTGAACCTCTTGCAGCTATTGATAAGATTACAATTATCGACGGTGGCGGAGTTTCTGGAAGCGGTGTAAACAACATGGGAGGTTATGTTCCCGAAGTTCTTGCAAAAACTATTGAATCTGTAAGAGAGACAACTGGATTTGATCTCACAGAAGTAATGAGAGCAAATACCTACGATGCTAAGACAGACAAGAATATCAATCTTTCAGGTAAGGCTGACTTAAGTAGTCTTTCTAATTCAGTAAATTCTGATAAGTAATTTATAATCCTATGTGCATAAGATTATCTGATTAGGTGAACTTGCATAGAAAAATACCGGCATATGCTCTAACGTAAGGGCATATGCCGGATTTTTTATACTGCATATTCAGGAAATAGAGAGGTGATCAGTTTTTTTACGGTGGTCATTTCTGTAAGACGTCCAACATTGTCTCCGGTAAAGAAGAGACCCTCTTCAAAGTTTCCCTTAACTGCTTCGATCAGTGCGTGTGTAATGCAGTAAGGGACTTCTGCAGGATTGCACATTTTTATGCATCGTGAGCAGTGTTTGGGAGCGATACGGCCTAAAACATCCAGCTTTTTAATAAGAGGAGTTTCTACTGCGCGTCCGGGCATACCTACGGGACTGTGTATTATTTTTACCTCTTCCGGGGTTGAATTAATAAGAACATCCTTGTAAGCCTGAGAAGCATCACATTCTTCTGTGGCGATAAAACGGGTTGCCATCTGGACACCGTCAGCACCGAGATTTATCGCTTTCTGAATATCTTCGTGATCCCATATTCCGCCGGCTATGAATACCGGTATTTCTCTGCCGGCTTCTTCAGCGAAAGGTGCAATAGCAGATTTTACTTCCGGGAGTATATCATAGATATCTTCACAGTTTCCATTTAAGAGATCTTTTTCTTTGAATCCGAGATGACCGCCTGCTTTGGGACCCTCGACAACGATGAAATCAGGATAGCGATCGTATTTCTTTTTCCATGATCTGGCAATAAGCGTAGCTGCACGTCCGCTTGAAACAATAGGCGCTATGAGCGCTGCACCTTCAGGTACATACTCGGGAAGATCCAGAGGAAGACCGGCACCGCAGATTACGGCATCGATACCTGCTGTTACAGCAGTCTTTATTGCCTCGGCATATTGCTGAGTAGCTACCATTGCATTTATAGCAATGAGACCTTTGCCATTTGAGAGGCGATTGGCTTCTTCGATCTCCTTTTTGAGTGCCCGGAGATTTGCCTCTTCGGGATGTGTATCAAAATCCGGTTCACGATAACCGCAGTCAGCAGTGCTTATAGTTCCGATACCGCCGCAGGCAGCCACAGCTCCAGCAAGATTCTCAAGTGAAACACCTACGCCCATACCTCCCTGGATCAACGGGATGGTTTGAACTTTATTTCTGATCTTAAGTAATGACATTTTAATTCAACCTCGTTTAGCTCAATAGCATTTATCTAAAACTAATTTAACTAAATAACACAGAAATAATACTGCGAGGTTGTGTCTTTGTCAAGTAGTTTTGAAAACTACTTGTGTGGTTATTGTGAATCACAGATTTGTAGCCTTACATTTTGCTGAAGTATGGCACGTTCGTTTTTGGAGTCTATTCCAGAATCAGTAATGATCGTATTAAAGTCGCGTATATCACCGAATTTTTTCATGACACGATGACCAAATTTGGAATGATCTACAAGCAGAATGTTTTTTTCGGAATTTCGCATAACAGCATGTTTTATGGAGCAGTCAATCTCAGTGCTGGTTACTCCATATACGGTATCTATAAAACCTGTTCCGAGGAATGCTGAAGTAAAGTGAAAGCCTGATAAATATGTCATGGTTTCTGCATCCATGGTGCCTCCATATTCAGCCTGGTATTTTCCGGGAGCGATGAATAGATTCACGTAGGGATTATGGGCACATTCCTCCATTACAGACAAGGAACTGGTTACTATGGTTACGTGTAGAGGTGGAAGAAAGTGTGTCATTAGAAGTACTGTGGTACTGGGATCGAGGTAGATGACATCGTTTTCGTGTATCAATTCAGCAGCACATCGCGCGATAGAGACTTTTTCTTCATAAAAATCTTCTTTTCGCATGTCAAATGAATGGAAAGCCATACTTGGACGTCTCAGAGTCGCACCACCGTAATGAACGGTAAGTATGCCTTGTTCTTCCATGATATGCAGATCGCGTCGTATGGTCATATCCGATACGGCAAAACGGGTTGAAAGTTCTTTTACAGTGACGGTTGTGTTTTCTTTTATAATGTCGTAAATTTTCTCACGGCGTACAATGCCGGATATTTCAGTTGTTTGATCCATATGTTTTTCTCCGTTTTATAGTTGAATGTGTGTAAATTGGACGTCTGAATTAGGCTGATATAAGAATTGGTGTTTAATTAAACATAAATATATCATAAAACACTAAAGAATAAACAATAATAAACATTAAAAGGTGTTTATGTATGTGTTATTCTGAATACAGTTCACAGGTAGCAGGAGGCGTTACACTGCGTACTTAAAATTATTCTGTATACAAAGAAAAAAACGGTAACAAATTATTTTATATATAGAAGTGGAGTGACTTACATGAATAGAAAAAGATATTTATTTTTTGATATAGATGGAACACTGGCAGCAGGAGGATATGAGAACTTTTATATACCTGAGTCAGCACAGCTTGCACTAAAAAAGCTCAGAAAAGCAGGGCATTTTCTGTGCATAGCTACAGGAAGGGCGCAGGCTCTTGCAGTTGATATAATGCAGGAGCTGGGATTTGAAAATATGGTGAGTGATGGTGGATATGGTGTGACTATACATAATTCACTTCTAGGTATCAGACCGCTCCCGAAGGAAAATATTGTGGCACTTGTAAGAGAATGTCAGGAAAATGGGTATCCATGGGGAATACAGGTTGATAATTCAGATACCAGATTGGTGCCGGATGATAGATTTCAAAAGGCTGCGCAGGATATATATATGAAACAGAACGTAGTGAAGGACCTTGATCCAAATGATTATGACAATATTTATAAAGCGTATGTTGCCTGCAATAGAGATGAAGAAAAGACATTGACGGCATTAAAGGATCTCCCATGGTACAGATTTCATGATAACTATATTTTTATAGAGCCGGCATATAAATCTGTAGGAATAAAAAAAGTAATGGATTATTTCCATGCGGACTATAAGGATGCGGTAGTATTTGGGGACTCAGGAAATGATATTTCCATGTTTACGGATGACTGGACAAAGGTGGCTATGGGAAATGCTATTCCTGAACTGAAGGAACTAGCGGATTATGTGACTGATGATGTAGATAAGAATGGTATATATAATGCCTGTGAGAAGCTTGGACTTTTTCAGCCGGTAATGTGCTGAACACAGAAAAAAAGATGGTGTTGAATTGGTGAAGCTCTCGCCGCCGCATCTCAAGCCATCTTTTTTGTTTCCGAAGTAATAAACCAAGTCTGGTGAAGCTCTCGCCGCCTTACCTTTGTTTACTGCTTCATTTATTTGGTAATTAAATAATAGTTCATACAGAAGCAAAAATCAAGTATAAAAGTATATACAATTACAAGGGGACTTCTCCGGCAAAGATCATTGCTGTATTAATGTCCAGTAGTTCGCATAATTCCATCATTTTTCCAAAACGTTTATCTTTAAAACCAATTCCTTTTGGGCCATAATGATTCGTAAGGTAACGGCGACAGGTTGAAATCAGGGAACTGTTTGCCCGTTTAAATACGGTCTGACGCAGACAGTATTCTGTTTCTGTCATACGTTCGATACGATCAGCATCGCAGAGATCGTTTTTGGTACGTTTATAAAGAGCGATCGCATCCATAAACGCTTTATAATCTTTGGACATAAATGGCACATCCATTTCTGATAGTTCTGACAAAAGCGAATCTATTTTTTCTGAGTTGATCTCAGAATTTATATATTGCTCATTTCTGGTTAACATCACAGGTATCTTTTCTTCCATGAAAAATTTTATCTTTTCTATTATTTCAGGATCCACATCGATTTTTTCACTAAGAAGTTCAGCCTGAATGATGTCCCAATAGCGGTTAGCCCTCGCGTAAGTATTTTCCATTGCAGAGTTCCATCCCTGGTCATTTTGGATAGACTCAGGGTCTCCAAAAGGAACTTTACAGCTCATCATGGTCTTAAATGCACCGATATTTCTTATTAAAAGGATAAGCTCATCAAGTTCTTTAGAAACATTTGTCGTTTCGGACTGTGTTTTAACGGACATAGAGCACCTCCTTATTTTCAATACAGTGAACGTTTTTCTACTAAAAGAATATACGAAATGGCTATGTGCAGTCCATGCATGTACGAGATTATGTACCAGATAAATTTACTTATTAGGATAGATACAAAAAAATGCATGGTAATTTTATTTATGGGATTGAAACTATAATTATCTATGTTAGTTTTTCCGATAGATAATTAGGTAACACGTTACTGTTCATTTTTCGGCAGGATACGATAATTTATTTGCCTCTGAACTGTAACGTTAAACGCTTCTCGATTGCGTAGGTAAGTGTGTGGAGGTGTATATGGATTACAGAATCGACGATATACGCAGAAAGATCGCGGAAAATACAGCAGAGGAAGAATTACAGGAAGTTAAGCATCCTTTGATGGAGTTAATACGCAGTGAAATTTTGGAAAGAAATGCAGGACGTACATATCTTGAGAATCTGGATAGAGTGATAGAAAAGGGTGTTGTACCGACAGGAAAACTGAAATTTAATGTGTATCCGCTTGGGAAAAAGGACGAGGAATTGCATCCTGAGTATCTTGCCATATGCAGAGGGAATGAGACATTAAATCACTATCTAAAGGCTGTTGATAAGCACCTGCAGGAGATGGAGGTCCGGATCGAGATGAGAGCCGGAAGAGCAGGTGTTGAGAGCGTTGTATTTTTGCTTACGGATAAATGGGATCCAAAGGTATTTGATAAGTTTGGATCTTCTCTTACATCGCATTTTATAAAGGGAAATATGTGGATCGTGATCCTGCTCGTAACAGACTATGGTGTTACGCAGATTCCGTTCCTGCCTAATGACGAGTCAACGAGAAATGATCTGAGGCAGAGGATTAGTTCCAGAAATATCATCGGTACCCGTTCCTATGGTGAGCTGATGCTCAAGCAGCGTGGGGAAAAGATCGAGTACTATGAAGGAATCGGCTTCTCAAAAGAGCATGATAAGGATAAGAAGGGCGGAGCTTCGTACAGGTTTGATGTAGATGCTCTTTATTGGAGAGCAGATAAGCCGGGAGAGCCGCATACGGAAGGAAAGATTCCTGTTAAGGCTCTTCAGGAACTTTTCCGTAAGATCGGATGGATCGCTGACTGTAGTGAGAAAGAGCTTACACAGAAGGCAAAGTCAGAGGACCAGAGAGAATGTACACTTGATATATTTGGTAAACATGTTACCTGGAAGAAGACCGGTGATGACGGAGATCGCTTCGCAGATATCATGAAAGCCATGAAAGAGTTCATCACAATCTGTGACCAGCACAGGATGTGATGAATTGCATGAAGCTTCATTAGAAGCGAAGCAATTCGTGTCATATGACAGGGGCAAAAGCAGAACAGGTATGTCGCGTTGTAGGAAATCGCGCCATACCTGTTTTTTCTGCCCGGGGTGGCAAAAATGTGGTCATATTGTATAATAGAAAGAACAATAATGATGACATCATAGGAAATTATGACAGCGGTTTGGGGTTGGTCCGAGGATGAATAAAGTAAAATGGACAATGCGTCAGGCGATCTTGGCGCTGGTTATTGGGTGTACGGTTTTTGCGGTGATCGCGCTGACTTTTGCATTTGAAGTTACATCAAGAGAACAGATCCGAAGAGAAAGTCTGTTGAATAATGACGAGACACTTCAGCGCATGGAAACAGAGCTTAATTCCTATATTCATGGATTAACCGGAAAAATGCAGACCATATACACCGATACGGATATGACCTATGCCATGAGACATCCGTCAGTGGATCGCAGGAATCTCCTGGAGTATTACTGGAAAGCATGGAATCTTTCCGAAAAGAGATTTACATCAGATGATCAGCTTCTTGCTATGTATATCTATGATAATGAGGATCATCTGATAAGTTCGTGGAGAAAGCAGCCTTACAAGTATCCGCATGACCTGTATGACACGGAAATATATGTGAATATATCTCACTTAAGAAGATATCTGAGGTCGGATGATAATTCAGTCATGCTTTCCGGGTATCACAATGAGGCTGCAGATCAGGATGTAATACGATTTGGGTTAAAACTTCATACTTATGATGACAGACGGGATAAGTTCGGATATCTTATTTGTGATTTCAGCAGTCAGAATATTTCAGAGATCATGAATAAATACATATCATCCAGAGATGTTTATGCATGGCTGCAGCCAATGGGGGACGCGTCAATAGCACAAGTCGGAAATACAACAAAGGAAGAAAGCAGGATTTTTTCTGAACTTACAAGAAGTGTGGCAATTGCAGAGGATGAGTTGCCGGAGTATGGGGATGAATTTGGTTCATTCTATCTGAATCACCGTTCATCCGGTAAATATAATCTTCATATTCTGATGCTGACCCCACAGTCGCTGATGCTTGAAACGCAGAATACCCTTGTAAGGATGTTGATAGTTATAGCGATCATAATGCTGCTAGTAACGCTGCTTCTTGGGATTCTGATATCAAGGTTTATATACCGACCGGTTGAAAACTTAAGTAATACGATAATCCGAATAAAAAACGGTGATACGGAGATTAGAGCAAAAACTGACGGATGGTGCGAAGAACTCAGAGTTATGGGTGATGAGTTCAATGAGATGCTTGACCGCATACAGAAGATGGTAGAGGAAGAATATGAAGCAAAGGTATTGATGGAGAGGACGCAGTATAAGGCACTTCAGGCACAGATTAATCCGCATTTTTTGTATAACACACTTGATACCATGAGCGGAATAGCTGTATCTCAGGAATGTACTCTTGTCAGCGGATTATGTCAGTCTTTGTCAGCTATTTTTCGGTATAGTCTCGATATCTCGGAGACGCAGTCAACACTTCAGCAGGAAATGGCACATGTTCGGAATTATCTCTATGTCATGGATGTGAGAAATGGAAACTCGGTGAAATATACTTATCAGATAGATTCAGATACATTGCAGGACAATATTCCGAGGATCACGCTGCAACCTATTGTGGAAAATGCTTTGCAGCATGGGTTGAGGCGTGCACGGAGAAAAGATAAGGAACTTATCATCCGGGCTAGGCATGAAAGCGGTGAGCTGGTGATCACCATAGAGGATAATGGCGTAGGAATGAATGCAGATGCCATGAATGAGCAGCTTGAAAAGGCTGATATGGGCAGGATAGAAATGGGTAGATCCATAGGTGTTCTGAATGTAAATGCCAGAATAAAAAGTGTTTACGGGAGAGATTACGGCATTCATTTTGAAAGTGAAGAAGGTAAGGGAACAAGAGCAGTGATATTACTGCCGGCATTAAAGGAGGTGGAAGATGAGCGCGAAGTACAGAGTGCTATCGGCTGATGATGAATTTTGGAGCAGGGAAAATATCAGACAGATGCTTCACTGGGAGGATTACTCGATAGATTTTCTGGAGCCGGCCTGCGATGGGGAGGAGGTTTTGGAGAGGATTCCTGAGGAAAAGCCGCACATAGTGATAACAGATATAAATATGCCTTTTTTAAGCGGACTGGAACTATTGAACCGGATCCATAATGAGTATCCGGAAATAATAACAATTGCAGTAAGCGGATATGATGATTTTCAGAAGGTAAAGGGTGTCTTTATCTCAGGGGGGATAGATTATCTATTAAAGCCGGTTGGGCGTGAGCAGTTAGTAGATACACTCAGTAAAGCGATAAAGATACTGGAAGAAAGAGAAGAGACAAAAGCTGCCCAGGAAGACAGTCGCCTTAAGGAGAACTATATTTCTTCATTTTTGGAAGATGATGAGTTTTCTTCGCTTTTGAGCGGGAAACTGTACAGACCCGGAAAAGAGTCACATATCCCTTCGACAAGTGTATTTTCGGAAATATCAACTTTACTCATAAAGTTTCATGATGTGGAAATTTTGAAGCAGAGTTATCAAAAAGACATGCTGAAGATGTCCTATTCATTAAAGGCAAAATTAAGGGAACTTATCGGGGATGATCGTACTATCGTTTTTAACTATAAAGACAAGGTAAACGAATTTATAGTCGAGTTAAATGCGACACCGGCGAGACTTCGCTTTATTGCAGATAAAATACTGGGAGCTTTTCCTATAGAAGAACAGGGCCCTATAACGGTAGTTATTCATGATCAGTCCAGCTCACTTGATGACATAGCTGCAGTTTACAGGGAAATGATAGCGGAACTCGTTACCAGACCCTTTGGGAGAGAGCACTGTATAGTGTCATGCGCAAATGAGAAGAAAAAAACAGGACTTCAGGAGAGATACACGGATCGGATCGAAGCATTGCTATTGGAGTGTCTTTGTGATAAAGATACCGAACAGGCTCAAAATGTAATAATGGAGATGGGAGGGCTGCAGAAATGTGACAGCAGCGGCTGGAGTCTTTTTGAAGTAACGCAGTTTACTACCGGTGTGATGAATACCATAGCGGATACTGACCGAAGGAATGACGGTCGTGCTTATGAAGAAGTACTGGATGCAGTTAATTACGGACTCCGGACTCTTAATAAGGACATCATTCTTGATAATATCAAGGTGGCACTCAGAGTGTCAGCGGGACCGAAGCCAACAGAGGATAATTCCATAAGAGATCAGGTAGAAAGTGTACGTGCGTTTATAGAGGAACACTACATGGATCATTTATCCCTGTCAGAGCTCGCGGAGCAGTTCTATGTGGAACCGAGTTATCTTTCTAAAAAGTTTTCAAAAGAATATAACGAAACGATAACCGCATATATAACAAGATGCAGGATGGATCAGGCGAAGGAACTGATGATGGACGAGAAAAATAAGCTGGAAGTGATCTCCTTCAAGGTCGGTTACGATGACTATAACTATTTCAGCCGTGTATTTCGCAGGATAGAGGGTGTTAGTCCAAGTGAATACAGGAAGCGACAAAAAAGTGATAGTAGCTTTTTCTAAATTGTGCTAATAGTCGCACATGACAAATTGCTAAAATAGCTCTATGAACAGGATAAACGCCTGCTCATGGAGCTTTTTTCTTTTGTTAATTATAGGAGGTTATATATAGATGGTCTATGGTAAAAAAATTGCTGCAAGACTGATAGCCATAAGTGTAGCGGCAATGCTCATATTTACCGGATGCGGGGAAACAAAGCAGGCATCGATAGATACGGAAGACGGGATTACAAATATCCTGGACTATGTGACAGTAGAGTTTGATGGCAAAAATGGTGAAGGCACAGCATTTGTAAATGTAGATTATGACGGCCTGGAAACAGAAATGGTTGGTGGAGAAGAAAAGATAAAAGAACTTGATGACATGAGTGATCTTTCAACACTTACGAAGTATATCAACGCAGTTTCATCTATTTCTTTAAGCATCGACCAAAACAAAGAACTCTCAAATGGAGATCAGGTAACTGTGACAGTTTCATATGATAACACTGCGGCAGAATCAGCCGGTGTAACGTTCGGGGATGAGGAAAGCCGGACATTTGAAGTAAAGGGGCTTAAAGGGTAAGTAACGGATGTACGGTTTCAGACCGTATCCGCGGATGGCACGGAACGGTTTAACATATTTTTTTTATTTCTAAAGGAGGGTACCAGATTTATGAAAAAGCAAATGAAGAAAGTGGGAGCACTGCTTTTGGCAGGAATGATGGCTACATCATCACTTGTAGGATGCGGCGCTACAGCAAAGTCAGGTTCTGATGGAGCAGCTGCAGGCGGCGGATCAGGTGATGTAAAGATCGGTGTTTCTATCTGGAGTTCCACAGACGTACTTGGAAGCCAGTGTAAAAAGATCGTTGATAAGGCAGCAAAGGCTGTCGGTGCTGAAGTTCAGTACGTTGATCAGGGTCACGTATCTGAGCAGGTTACAGCATCTGTTGAGCAGCTCTGCGCAGCAGGATGTAAGGGAATCATCATCTGTAACTCAGCTGATTCTGAAATGACAAGTGCTATCAACACTTGTACAGAAAACGGCGTTTATATCGCACAGTTCTTCCGTATCATTTCTGAAGAGAACAGCCCTGAAGTATATAAGACAGCATGTAATTCCAAGTATTATGTAGGTGCCGTTCATGAGGATGAGGTTACAAATGGTTATACACTTGTAAACCTTCTTCTTGAAAAGGGCGACAGAATGATAGGTCTTGAGGCATGGACTGTTGGTGATGCTACATTCCAGCTTAGATGGAAGGGATATCAGCAGGCAATCGAAGAGTGGAATTCTGCTCATCCTGATGATCAGGCAACACTTACTGAGCCCGTTTACGCTAATACATCTTCCGAAGAAGGTGCTGCTGCAGCTATGTCACTTTACAACTCCAATCCGGGAATGGATGCGCTGATCGTAGCAGGCGGCGGTGGAGATCCGCTCGTAGGTTCTATCGGAGCATATGCAAATGAAGGTCTTACAGGTAAGATCGACGTTGTATCTACAGACTTCCTTGATGACCTTGCTGAGCAGTTAAAGAGCGGCGGAATGTTTGCTGAGTCCGGCGGACACTTCTGTGATCCTCTTTTTGCATTCCTTATGGTATACAACGCAGTTAAGGGTAACTACGTAAAGGATGAAGGAACTTTTGGTTATGAGATCCTCTTCCCGTATCTGTATGTATCATCTCCTGATGACTATGCAAATTACGAGAAGTATTTTGTAAAGGATGATCCTTACACAGATGAAGAGATCGCAGCAATGGCAGCATACAGCTTTGATGACCTGAATAAAGCAGCATCAAATCTTTCAATCGACGATGTTATCTCTCGTCACAGCAACTAAGATCATTTTGTACTAACTTGGATATGCCGTATTTCCTGCCATCCAGGGGATACGGCATTTACTATCAGCTCTTGCGGGAGGAGTTTTATGACGAAATTTCAGAAATTCAGGCAGAGCCATTGGTATGGTCTATTGATATTGGTTCTGATCGCATTTGTGTTTTGGGCTTTTTTCAAGGTTTTGGCACCTCAGACTTTTGGTGATTTTGATAAATTACAGACTTATCTGAAGACAGCTCTTTATTATGCAGTAGGCGGCTGCGGACTTTATTTTATCTGTGTAATGGGTCCTTTTGATATGAGTGTAGGCGCAAACATCGTGCTTTCATCGGTGCTTGCAGTAAATATGAGCGAACGTTTCGGTTATGCAGGACTCCTGATTGCTCCTATGTTAAGCGGAGCACTGGTGGGACTCTTAAACGGACTTGTATATATTAAGCTTAGAATTTCATCACTTATCGTAACTGCCGGACTTTCTCTGGTATACGAAGCATTGTCTATTTATGCAACAAATGGTAAGGAAGCAATCCTTGCAGCAGGTTACAGGGCTTTCGGTGATTATCCGGGAAACCTGATCCTGGCGCTTATGGCATTTTTCCTCTGCGGATTTATCCTTAAATATACAAAAATTGGAACATACACTTATGCTATTGGTTCAAATGAAGTCGTTGCGAAAAACATGGGTGTGGATGTAGATATGTATAAAGTTGTTGCATTTGTTCTTTGCGGTTTCTTCGTAGGTGTTGAAGCTGTCCTTACTATTTCCTACGGAACATCAATGACAAGTGCTTCTAATCTGGCATCCATGAGCCGAAATTTCCCGCCTCTTATGGGAACATTCTTTGGTCTGGCTTTTAAGAAGTATGGACATCCGGTAATCGCAATAGTTATCGGAGAATTCATCATCCAGCTTCTCTTCCAGGGATTTGTAGCACTTGGAGCACCGACCACTGTACAAAATATTGTGACCGGTATCGTACTTCTCGCAATTGTTACCATGACGATCAAGCCTGTTAAGGGTGCAGTTGTAAAGTAAAGGGGGAATAGACATGAGTGAAGTATTATTACATGCCGAAGGTATTGATAAAAACTTCGGTGTAACACATGCAGTTGACCATGTCACTCTCGACTTTTACAAAGGAGAGGTACATGCGCTCATAGGTGAAAATGGTTCCGGTAAATCAACATTTACTTCTTGTCTTACGGGAATCTATCATAAAGATACCGGTACATTTACACTTAACGGAAAAGAGATAAACGCAAAGAATCAGGTGGATGGAAACTATCAGGGGGTTGCAATAATCGTGCAGGAGATAGGTACGCTGTCAGGTCTGACTGTTGCAGAAAATATCTTTCTCGGCAAAGAGAATGAATTTACTACATTCTGTGTAAAAAACACAAATGCCATGAATAAGAAAGCCCAGGAACTTCTTGATTCCTATGGTTTTAATTATATCAAGGCTACGGATATCATTGACAAATATAACTTTGAAGACAGGAAGCTTATAGAGATCGTAAAGGCTACACATTTTAAGCCGCAGATCCTTGTAGTTGATGAGACTACAACAGCTCTCGGTGAGAAAGGCCGAAAGGAGCTCTTTAAGGTTATGAAAGAGACTCGTGATGACGGCAGATGCGTGATCTTTATCTCACATGATCTGGACGAGGTCATTGAGCAGTCTGATAACATCAGTGTTCTTCGAGACGGCGTCCTGATCGATACTGTGAAGAGTGCTGAGGTTAATACGGATGATCTGAAAAAACTCATGGTTGGACGTGAGATGAGTAATAACTACTATCGTGCCGACTACGGTGAGAAGATCTCATCCGAGGTAGTGTTGAAGGGAGAACACCTGACAGTTCCGGGAGAGATACAGGATTTTAGCATCGAGCTTCATAAGGGCGAGATCATTGGTATTGGAGGACTTTCCGAGTGCGGTATGCACGAGGTAGGCAAGGCGCTTTTCGGTGCATCCTATGATAGAGAAGGAAAGGTCACACTTGCGGATGGCACGGAAATAAATGATATAAAGACAGCCATAGATCACAGCATAGCATATGCATCAAAGGACAGAGACAATGAGTCTCTCGTCATAAATGACACTATTCAGGATAATATCGTTTTGCCGTCCATTGAAAACTTAAAGAGAAATCATATCCTTCATGCAAAGGATGAGAAGGCTTTTGCAGAGAAATTTGCAAAGCAGATGAGTACAAAGATGGAGGGGGTACATCAGTTTATGTCAGCGCTTTCCGGTGGTAATAAGCAAAAAGTTGTACTTGCTCGCTGGATAGGAAAAGATTCTGACATTATTATCCTCGATTCACCTACACGTGGTATCGACGTAAAGGTAAAAGCAGATATTTATCAGATGATGGATCGAATGAGAAAGAACGGTAAGTCGATCATCATGATTTCAGAAGAAATATCCGAGCTCCTTGGTATGGCTGATCGTATCATCATCATGAAGAACGGACGTCAGAGCGGAGAGTTTGAGAGATCTGAGGTGCTGAAGGACACAGACCTCATTGCAAAGATGGTATAAGGGAGGCCGATTATGGAAAACGAAAAAAAGCAGAGTGTTCCTTTCATGGAGCGGCCTATCGTGAGAACTGTCATGCCTTTTGCGGGTTTTACATTTATCGTAGTGCTGTTTGCGATTCTTACAGGTGGTCAGCTTTATACGGCAGGTAACTTGAAGCTCCTGCTGTCACAGTCATATGTGCTTTTGATAGCATGTATCGGAGTATTTATGGTAATGACAATGGGAGGTCTGGATTTCTCTCAGGGCTCAATGCTCGGCGTATGCTCGGTAGTTGTTTGTTACCTTTCAAATGTAAATATGCTCCTTGCAGTGATCTGCGGTGTGCTTACGGGCGGAGTTATCGGTCTGATAAACGGATTCTTTAATGTTAAGCGCAAGATCACATCGTTTATCGTTACTATCTGTAATATGTACCTTTTTCGCGGCGTAGTTGCATATGCGACAACAAAGACCCCGGTGTATGGTGCATCAAATATTACAGATTACAACACGATCGGATTTAATCTTACTTTCACAGTTGTTATCTTTGTTATCGCGTTTGCAGTTTTTCAGTATACAGGCCTTGGAAACAGACTGAAGGCGATCGGTGCAGGTGAGACAGCAGCGAGATTTGCAGGTGTAAGAGTTGAGAGAACAAAGATGCTCGTATATATGGCAGCGGGAATGATCACAGGACTCGCAGCATTTATAAACAGCATCAAGGTTGGTTCAGTAACATCCACAGCAGGAAATCAGCTTGAGACACAGATCATGATCGCGCTTGTTCTCGGTGGAATGCCGGTAAATGGAGGCGCTAAGGTAAAGTTTTACAACATTATCCTCGGAGCCATGACCTACAAGATCCTCACAGCAGGACTCGTAATGCTCGGTATCGAGCCGAAGACTCAGCAGCTCATCATGGGTATCGTCTTCCTGGTAATGGTAGCAGTATTCGCAGACAGAAAGACAGGAATGATAGTTAAGTAAGTCAAACATCATGGAATGGAAGTTGGATCACATAGTGCTTGGGGCTATAAAGAAGCAGGAATACGAGGATTTTGAGACACATGAAAAGTTTGGCATCGGTGAGATCAGTTGGACTGAACTGGAAGCTATGCAGAAGGTGTCCGGGAAGAAAATTGAAAAGCTGAAAGACCGTCTGGATTCTGCTCAGGAAAAGTATGCTGACAGGAAGAAGGAGTATGAATCGTATATTGCCGGGATCAAGGCTGTTTATCGCGTAAATGGTGTTACTTCACTTGATAGAGAGACGCTGGTTACACTTATTGACAGGATTGTGATCCATCCTACCGGTGACTTTGAAATTACATGGAACTTTGAGAAGGGTTTTCGCACGGAAACCTCAAGATATAGGAAAGGAGCGAAGAGCCTATGAAAAAAGTGGCTATGTATCTGAGGTTATCCAAGGAAGACGAATACATCAGGGATGAGAGCAACAGTATATCAAGCCAACGGGCATTGATTAAAAAGCATATTCGTGGAATACCGGAACTTAAGAAGATGGAGACAGTGGAGTTTAAGGATGATGGGTATACCGGCAAGAATATGAACCGTCCGGGGATGCAGGATCTTCTTACAATGGTCAAAGCCCAGAAGATCGGATGCATCGTGGTTAAGGATATCAGTCGATTTTCGAGAGAGACCATCTGGAAACCGGCAAGTATCTGGAACAGATATTGCCGTTTATGGGTGTGCGTTTCATAGCGATAAATGATAAACTATGACAGCAAGGATTTTGTGGGCGGCATCGGTGAAATCGATGTGGCATTTAAGGGCATCCTTTACGACTTCTACAGTGAGGATCTTTCAGAAAAATCAAAACATCCTTTGAAGTAAGCAGAGCCAAAGGGAAATACCAGGCCACGCTTGCACCGTATGGATATCGTAAGGATCCCGAAGACAAGTATAGCCTGCTGATAGATGATGAGGCCGCTGAGGTTGTTAGGCGGATCTTCAGAGAATACATAGAGGGCAAATCCGCATACCAGATAGCACAGGATTTGAATGGGGAGGATGTTGAAGCTCCGGCGGTTTATATAAAAAGGACTGTTGGATATGACTGCCAGAAGGATCATAAAGGGAAAATGATATGGGACAATGCCACAGTCATGAGGATGCTTAGAAACGAATCCTATATGGGTACGTATGTTTATCACAAATACGAACAAACGGCTGTCGGTGGCGGAGCCAAGAAAGTTTTGGATCCGGAGAAGTGGAAGAGGGTGCCAAACAATCATCCTGCCATAATAAGCGACGCTGATTTTGAATGGGTACAGAACAGGTTGGCACAGAATAAGAAACATGGATTCAGAAAGCCGGTACACCCTTTATCGCGTAAAGTTGAATGCGGTCTTTGCCATCATAATATGAGGCATGAAAGCAGCGGTTATCCCAAGTTTACTTGTGCTCATATGTATCTTGATAAAGGGAACTGGCATGAGCGGAATAACATACGGGATAAGGATCTGGAACCTATCGTTTTAGCTGCAATACAGAAACAGTTGGATTTGAGAGTATCATCGGCTGAGATCTGTGAGGAAAGAAGGCAGGTGCAGCAGGAGAAGGTGGATGCAGCTGAGAATAGGCTGAGGGATATGCGGTTATCTCTTGAACGGCTCCACGGAGACCAGATGGAAGAATTTGAAGCGTATAAGGACGGTACTACGGACAAAGAGACTTTCCTTCAGCAGAAGACATTGTATGATCAGTTGGAAATTAAGCTTAACGAGGGAATCCAGAAGCAGACGGTGGTGGTAAAGGCTTTGGATAAGGAATTGGATGCTATGCCTTAGGGGCTTACCGTTGCACATGAGACTATAACGGCGGATAAGCTGACCAAAGAGCTGGTGGATGCGTTTGTGGAGAAGGTGATCCTGAAGCCAGAGCGGCAGGTGGAGATTGTGTGGAAGTTCAAACAGTAAAGAAATATGTGCAATGTGTCGGCACTCGGCTTCGGTCGGGTGCTTTTGATGCATAATATGTACAAAATGCAATTGACATTTTGCGCTGAAACGATCAAACTAAAATTTTTGTAGGAATATATCACATATGTAAGAGGACAATGGATGATTGAAGGTTTCGTTACAGTTAAGCAAATAGCAAAAAAATGGGGAGTTTCAGTTCGTACCGTTCAGACCATGTGTTCAGAAGGTAGGATAGAGGGTGCAACAAAATTCGGAGATGTGTGGGCAATACCTATAAACGCTGAAAAGCCTACAGACAATAGAATAACAACCGGTATGTATAAGAATTGGCGAAAGCCGAAGGGGGAATAGTATGGCTGAAATAAAATGTCCGGCGTGTTGGAATGATATTCCGGACGATTCGGAAACCTGTCCATGCTGTGGGTTTACGTTGAGGTCTCCACAAAGAACAAATATTGAAACACATACAAGCGGGCAATATAACGAGAATACTACAAATAATCTACAGACTTTTTCTCAAAAAACAGTCAACCCCAGGGATACGGTTTCAGAACGTGAGAAAAAGAACAAGAAAATAATTGGCATAGCAATAGCGCTAATAGTCATAATCATTTGTGTAGGAGTAGCAAATTCAAATAGGGAAAAGAGCAAAACTGCTGGATATGATTACAAGGGCTATTCGTCTGATTACTATGGGAGGACATCTTATCCCAAAACAGGGAATGAAGGTGCTCTTTATAAGGCGAAGTCCTATTTAAACACATCTGCATTCTCGTATACTGGTCTTATAGAACAGTTAGAGTATGAAGGCTTTTCAACGAGTGAAGCAACATATGGTGCGGATAATTGCGGCGCTAACTGGAAGGATCAGGCTCTTAAGAAAGCAAAATCGTATTTAGATAGCTCTGCGTTTTCGGAATCTGGGCTACAAGAACAGTTGGAATATGAAGGGTTTACCGTGGATGAGGCTTCGTATGGTGTTAAGAACTGTAATGCAGATTGGAAACAACAAGCGGCAAAAAAGGCTGCATCATATTTGAGATCACATAGTAATTGGACGCGGTCGGAATTGATAGAACAACTTGAATATGAAGGGTTCTCATATGACCAAGCAGCGTATGGAGCGAGTCAAAATGGTTTGTAATAATACAGAATGACAAAAACAGCAACGCATATGTAAAAACCAAAAACATATTGACAATATTAACAACAAAAAGTATAATACATACAATTGAGGGGGCATGACATAAAGAAACTGTTGATTATTTGAAAGCAAAGGTTGTGATCAACATGGAAGAAAGAATTGATTGGACGTTAACGATTGAAGAAAAGGCAGAATATATAAAGCGACTAACAAGTGAATTGGTAACGCTACGAGCAAAAGCGGGTATTCCGCAAGATGAGCTTTCCAAAATTGTTGGGATTTCCAGGCAGACATACGGAGCAATTGAACGAAAAGACAAAGAGATGTCCTGGGGAACATATTTAGGGTTGCTTTTTTTCTTTGACCAGAACAAGCAGACGCATCAATTGCTGCGACAGACGGGAGTTTTTCCGGACGAGTTGATATTACATTTTAATAATGGGGAAACTAGTGGAGACACCCTTGCAGATGATGGTGTGAGTTTTCCGGTAAAAGAAATGCTCGATGGATTAGATGATCAGGGCATACATGCAGTGAAGACCTTGTTAATGGTTGAATATGCTAGATGCAAGGGACTGCCTGGTGATGTTGTCATTAAGTCTTTCGACGGACAGAGTTTTAAGGACGACATTACATCGAATGATAAAGAAGTATCTGCCGCCATCAAAAAAATAAAAGAGAAGAGGAAGAACGGTGGATGATGTCGTGCAGAGGAAAGCCCGGGAGTTTTGCAGAGATTTTGCGGTGCAAAGCATTACAAAGGAACAGGCGACAAATATATTGGAAAAGCTCGGGTATACACTTGTAGAATTTAATTATATTCTCAATGATGAACCAGTCGCTACGCTTATAGATAAATTGAAGCTTTCTGATGAAATTATCAGAACGAAGGGCTTTACGTACGTAGATGACAGAAATAGACTTGTCTTTGTGAATGAAGACCTAAATGAGCAAGAGCAACTGTTGGTTATATTACATGAGATAGGTCACATTTATTGCGGTCACTTTTCTCATAGTAACATAATAGGATTAGATGTTAAGGAAGAACATGAGGCTAATGAGTTTGTTCATTATGTTCTACAACCTGCATTCTTTGATAGACTAAGATATATTATTGCCAGACATAAGACAAGGATACTTATTGGTGTGGGTGTTTTGCTATTACTTATTGTGGTTCTTTTGGCATTGAACTATATAAGAATAGAGCAACAATACTATGGAGAGTATTATGTAACGGATTCTGGGCAGAAATACCATAAAAAAGAGTGTATTTTTGTTAAGGATAAAGACAATGTTCACCGGTTGACAGAAGAGGAATTCTATTCTGGAAACTACGAGCCTTGCCAAATATGTCTACCTAAGTAAAGGAGAAAACGAGTATGGACAGTTATGAAGGAATGAATCCTGTAGATGAAACAGCGACAGGAACAAATCCAGAGGCTAAGCCGGTGGAAACATGTTCAAAGTGCGGAGCTGAACTGCAGGAAGGGCAGAATTTTTGCCCTAAATGTGGCACACCGAGGGCTAAAAAGAATGTGTGCGGAAAGTGCGGTGCTGAGTTACAGGAGGGACAGGAGTTCTGTCCTAAATGTGGCCAGAAGGTGGGAGTGTCAGTGGATAGTGGCGTTTCATCTGCAATCAACCAGTTTAATGCTGGGGTTGACAAAGCAAATGCCAAGAAAAAGAAAACGCCAATTGTTATTGCGGTAACTGTAGTGATTATAGCGCTCGTTGCAATAGCTGGTGTAAAACTTGCTCCCAAGATATTTATTAATGCTGAAGGCTACATGGCACAGGGAAATTACCAGAAAGCATACGAAAAAGCAAAAGATGATTCTGAGAAACTTGCCGTTATTGCAGAGAATGCCGCAGCTGTCCAGAGTGCTTTTTCTGCAGATAATCTTAAAGACCCGTCTTCTTTCTCTTTAAGAGACGCTTACTTTAAAAAAGATAAAAATAGTGACGGAAAGAAAATCGCGCAACTTGTTCTGTACATCAGTGGTTCCAATAGTTATGGCGCAAGTGTAAGTAGCTATTGGTTATACACGTGGACCGCAGATAAGAATAAGTGGGAGTATTTCTGCTCAGTATCAGATTTGTCAGATGAGGAATACAGTAAGTACGATGATTCTGACGAGATGGCAGAAAAGTTAGTTAACAACATCGGACGGTCATCTATAAAGGATATAATGAATGATGGATTAAAATTAAGTAAGGATGGAGTTAAGAGAATTAATGCTATGTTTGAAGCGGACACATTGGATGATGTTGAACTCCTTGATGTGTATGACGAAGACAATGGTGCGGAATAAATAATTAACACATTGTTAAATTCGGGGATCAAGGGTAATCCTGATCCCCGGATTTACTATGAAAGGAAAGAATAATCATGGGAAAAGTAAATGTTGTTATTGTAGATGCTACAGGCAATAAGGAACAGAAGGTGGGATTACCTGACGATATAAAATGTGGAATCATTATGGTTAAGCTTATTGAAAAAATAAAGCTTCCTTCGGTTGGTCCTGATGGTAATCCTATCAGTTATAAATTTATTCATAAGGTTACTGGAAAACAATTGTTAGAATCGCAGACTTTGAGTGAAGCAGGAATAAAAGATGGTGATGTATTAAGGCTTCAGCCGGAGATAACTGCGGGTGGATGTTATGGAAAATAATATTGATCTAGATAGCGCTGATTTTGTAGAAGATCAGTATAGCCGCCTTCGTTTAATACCTTGGTGGGATCAAGAAAGACTTACCAATGCAAAGATAATGGTGGTTGGTGCAGGAGCAATTGGAAATGAATTGATAAAAAACTTATCGCTTCTGGGGATAGGAAAGATCCTTGTGTATGATATGGATTCTATAGAGAATACAAATCTCACGAGGTCTGTTTTGTATAGAAGAAAAGATGTTGGAAGATTTAAGGCTGAAGTTGCAGCAGAACGTGCTATGGAGATTAACCCAGATGTTCATGCAAAAGCCTTTGTATCCAACATCATTGACGATGTTGGTCTTGGCGTATTTAGAAGGATGGATGTGGTTCTCGGTGGACTGGATAACAGAGAGGCGAGATTACACATTAACCAATCTTGTTACAAGGTGAATCGACCTTGGATAGATGGAGCGATAGAGGCTTTAAGCGGATTTGCTAGAGTATTTGTTCCTGGGCAAGGTGCATGTTATGAGTGTACTATGACCGAAAATGATTGGATGCTGATAAATAAGCGGAAATCATGCGCTCTATTGACGCATGAACAGATGAATGAGGGTAAGATACCGACTACTCCGACATCATCATCGGTCATTGCGGGAATTCAAGTCCAAGAGATGCTCAAATTGCTTCACTCAGATAGAGGGCTTCCTACATTGACTGGTAAGGGATATGTTTTCAATGGTTTAACACATGATTCTTATGTCGTTGAATACCAAGAAAAGCCAGACTGCATGAGTCATGATATTTTTGAAGATATCATAGAGAAAGAGTGGTCTGTTACTGATACTACGATTGGTGCTGCATTAGAATCAGTTAGAAATGATATGGGAGAAAATGCAGTAATTGATTTGGATAGAGATATTGCCATTGAGGCTAAGTGCGAATGTGGTGAAACAAAAAATTTGTTTATGCCGGTGCATAAGTTAAGGGGAACTATGCTTACATGTCCTAAGTGCGGCAAACAGATGACATTTGAAAGTAAACATTCTTTCAATGGGAGTGAAGATTATATCAGTAAAACATTTGCTGAAATAGGAATTCCACCATTGCATATTATAACTGGAAGAATTGGGATGAATGAAAAACATTATGAATTCTCAAAAGATGTTGAGACCGTTTTCCAGGGATTATAGGAGGCACTTATGGACGCAAGATTAAGAAGAATTGCTTCGGATTACGAGCAAATAAAAAAGGACTTTGCAGGGCATAAGAATATTATTGTGACACCTATAGGAGATGAACCGCCAGAGAAGTATCACGTCACATATTTTGTAAATGGTATTTATCTGCAACCAGACGGGAGAATCGAGACTTTGAGTAGGCATGAAGTGGAAATAACACTACATGCCGAGTATCCTCGTTATAAACCTATATGTAAGATTGAGACTCCGATTTGGCATCCAAACTTTAGAGATGGTCAAATTTGCATAGGAGATATCTGGGGCGCTGGAGAGTCCCTGACGGACATCATTATAAACATTGGTGATATGATCCAGTACAAGTCTTGGAACTCGTATAGTCCCTTGTCGGCTGATGCGGCGGCCTGGGCAATGGATAATAAGCATTTGTTTCCTGTGGGAAATGTTGATCTATATGTTTCGGATTATGCTTCTGCAAAAGATGAGGTTGAAATAGATTTATTTGCTGAAGATGGATCCGTTATTGAGGGCAATAGCAACATGCCACAATCTGCGTCTGATGACACAACACAGCAAGCATCTGTTCCGGTGGAAAAAGACGAGGGTAATGACTTTGAAATAACTGCTGAGGAACTAGAAGGTATCGAGTATGTTCCTATTGCAGAAAGAATGCAAGGTGCTTCAGCGTCAGCATCATCGACTGTAAAGGTGAAAATTAATTTCAAGACCGTATTAGTAAAAGGCATTCTATGGGCTTTGCTAGGTGCTTTAATCGGATTTGGATTTGGAGAGATTTGCCAGCATACAACATCAAATTCCGGAATTGCAAATATGCTTGGGTATAAAGATTTATCGAAATACTATAAGTATCAAGATAAAGTAGATGAGTTACAAAACCAAGTTTATGACATGTTTAAGAAATATTGCGAAGAAAAGGGTATAGATCAGGAGGAGGATGACGCATTTACAAATTGGTTAACATCTGCAGATGAAACGTCATTGGGTGTTGCTTCTGATTATTATGATGCTTATCAGAAAGCAAATAAACAGTTGTATGAAGCATATCAGGATGATTTTGATGAGGATGAATCCGATTTGAAGGATGCTATGGCAAAGGTGACAAGAACATCTACCGCTATATGGTCGGGTGTAATTGCATTGTTCATTGGTTTGTTCCTTGGAATCGGTGAGGGCGTATACTATGGATCTAAGCAGAATGCCATTAAATATGCCGTTATTGGTGCTATCGTTTCAGCAGTGATCGGAGGTATTAGCGGATACCTGGCTCAGTGGATGTACGCATCCATGTTAGGCGATGAGCCTTCTGATATTACTGCGGCTTTAGTAAGAGGTCTTGGATGGGCGATAATGGGATTAGGAATTGGTGTGGCGGTTGGATTGATTAAACCGGAACTGAAGCGGATAGGTTCTTGCGCTGTGGGAGGCCTTATCGGAGCGTTTATTGGAGGATGCTTGTTCAACTATGTTAGTAAACTTGTGCCTAATGCTATTGCATCCAGAGGGATAGCAATTATCATAATGGGTATTCTGATAGGAGTTGGCGTAGGTCTGCTTGAACAGTTTGCAAAATCTGCTTGGCTAAAAGTAATCAGAGGGGAATTTGAGGGTAAAGAATACCTTATATTCCCGGGGACAACAAGTATTGGTAACAACAGCAAGAATACGATAGTTCTATTTAAGGATAAACTTGTCGGACCACACCATTGCGATATCGTAATGCAAGGGAGTAAGTATATTTTGAAAGACTGTGGAACGCCAATGGGAACTGTAGTTAATGGAATGAAGACCACACAGCATATTCTCAGGCAAGGAGATGCAATTGCAGTAGGCAATTCTGTATTAGTATTCTATACCGCAAAATGATTTTGAATGGAGGCGAATGGGTTAATGAAGCGCGGAAAACTGTTGATAGGTGTTCTGTGTTGCTTCTTGACACTGTTCGCCTTTTCTACAATAACCTATGCTATGGGTTTTGATGCTGAAGATGTATACGAATCAGTATTTGTAGTATATTCTGGAGATTATATTGGAAGTGGGTTTGCGATTGGATCCAACACCGTTGTAACAAACGCCCATGTGATTGGAAACACTAACGATGTTCAACTGTATACATTTGGTGGGGATGTATATAGAGCAAGTGTGTACTTGATTGATAATTCTTTTGATATTGCTGTACTGAGCGTTGAGAATGCAGATTTTATCCCGTTAGAGGTGGGGGATTGTGAGACTGTTAAAACTGGTGACGATATTTACGCAATCGGTGCTCCTAAGAGTATGGGGTACACACTTACCAAAGGAATTGTATCAAACAAAGAACGATCCATAGGGAAATACAATTATATACAAATAGATGCAGCTATAAACGCAGGTAACAGCGGAGGTCCCTTATTAAATAGTAATGGTAAAGTTATAGGGGTAAATTCTATGAAAGCATCTGATTCAGAAGGAATCGGCTTTGCTATACCAATGTCTGCTGTAATCTCTTTTATAGAGAATAATGGTGTGACCATTAAAGAAAACAACAATGTGGAGGGTAACCTGCCTTTTATTGAAAATACAATTAAGGGAGAAAATGATAATGATTCTGATGCGGAGAGAGCCGTTATTCAGAACCATTCAGGATCTGCTATTTTGGCCTTAGGAATATTGCTAGGTATATCAGTATTTATAAATGTGACGTTAATTATTTTTATAGTTTATCAAAAGAATAAAAACAGAGACTATTATCCAGATAAAAGTGAGCGTACAGACTTTGATATAGATATACAGGAGTGAATAAAATGGCAAAAAAACCCGCTAAAAAAGCAAGTAAGATAGTATTAGATCAGAATCTTCCACAGAATATTCTGCCGATGGGAGAAAGAGTTGAGGCTAATAAGAATATTTATATTTCTCAATCGACATATAAGGAGATTCATAAGTTTACTAAGAATAAAACCACCAATGAAAGTGGGGGTATACTTGTTGGTACAGTTATAGAAGAGTTCGGAAAGACGAATGTTGTTATATATGGATTTGTAGAAGCCAAGTATGCAGAAGGAACACCGACCACATTGAAGTTCACCCATCAAACATGGGATTATGTTCATGGGGAAATTGAAAAGAGGTATGAAAATGCTCAAATTGTTGGCTGGATTCATACTCATCCTGACTTCGGTATTTTCTTATCCGAATATGATACTTTTATTCAGGAAAACTTCTTCAAAGAGGATTATCAGATTGCATATGTTGTAGATCCGATTCAAAACATTGAAGGGTTTTATTTTTGGATTAATGAAAAGATTGAGAGATGTAAAGGATTTTATATATTTAATAAAACCGGTGAGAAGATAGAAATAGAGGAAGAAAAAGAGAGTAGTAATAAGCATAGTGAATTAAAAGTTCCTGAGACATCTGCAGGCAATCCGCTTCTAGTTTGGATATTAGGTGGTGCGCTAGCAGTATCAATAATAGTGTTTGCTTTCATAAGTGTAAATATGCTTAATAGGATGAAGATTTTAGAAAATCAACAGGAGAATCTTGTTGAAAGTGCTAATCAGAGTATAGCCTATCTTCAGCAGCAGATTACCATCTTGAATGGTGATATTGAAGAATTAAAAGAGCAGATAAGGGAATTGCATCCGGAAGAAGAATCCTTACCAGAGGATGCGTTAGATGAAGGTGCAGTAGATATAGACAAAGGGGATGAAGCGACGGCTTCGGAGATTAGCGAAAACAAGGTGGATGATGATAGCCCTGCTATAGATGAAAGTCAGGGGACAGAACCAACCACAGATAATAATATATCGACGGAGGATGATGGTGAATGAATAAGTATATTGGTAAGATATGTCCATACTGCAAATCTCCATTTACTGAAAATGATGAGATAGTAGTATGTAGTGACTGCGATATGCCCCATCACAAAGATTGTTGGATTGAGAATAAAGGATGTACGACATTTGGGTGTCAAGGGACGATTCAGGGAATTGATTTTGAAGTTGACACGAGTATAAGCTCAGCCCCTAAGTATGAGGTAAGGGATGCAGTAAGTGTTAAAGATTCGGAGCAGCCTGCATTTTGTAGTAAGTGTGGAGCTCAGTTGACAGAGGGGATGGCTTTTTGCAGTAAATGCGGAGCACAAGTTGTTGCTTCACAACAAAATGCTTCACAGAATACGTATTCTCAGAGGGTAACAGAGGTTACCTCTAAATTATCTTCTGAGATAAAAACAGTCATGAATGATTATAAAACAAATGACTATCTGGATCCGGAACTAGGAGATTACATAGGAAGCAAAAAAGAATATTATTTGAATGAATTTTCAACGCTGAAAAGCCAGAATAAATATAATTCATGGAATACATTTGCATTTCTTATATCCCCGTTTTGGTGCATGTATAGAAAGATGTATATACCTGGGGCTGTAATTCTGGGCATAGACTTCATCCTTGCAATTATTGGCGGTGCAGTATCTGGAATCTTAGCCATAGCAGTCGCTGTTTTGGTTGGTATATTTGCAAATTATTTTTATATGTATGATTTGGAACAGAGAATTGCTAAAGGGAAAAGTCTATCCGGCACTCAAAAAGCAGCGTATTTAGAGCAAAAGGGTGACACTAATGCCACCATACCAGCGGTGGCAGCTGTTATTTATGTATTGGTATGCGTTATATTGTTTGTCTAAAGGGAGAGATGCGGTTTGGAAGACTTTGATATTGAGATTATTTCAGAATCATCAGATAACAATAAACCTGTGCAACTTCCACTTAATTTTCTTACAATAGGTGAAATCGAAAATGATGATGTAAAGGTGTATATCAAGCAGAATGTATATAAAGAATTGGAAAAGTATGCATCATCGGATACAGCTCATGAGTTGGGTACAATAATTTTGGGCGATTATTCGGAAGATCTAGGAAAGATGCATGTGGTTATATCAGATTTTATTTATGCCAAGTATACAGATGCATCTGCTTCAACTTTAACATTTACCCATGAAACATGGGATTATGTTCATAGGGAACATGAAGAAAAATATCCTGACAAGAGAATTGTGGGATGGCAGCATACTCATCCTGGATATGGGATATTCTTGTCGAACTATGACATGTTTATTCAAGAAAACTTCTTTAATACTCCATTTCAGGTAGCGTATGTTATTGACCCCGTGCAGCATCTTCGCGGTTTTTTTCAGTGGAAGAATGGTAAGGTTGAGAAACTTAATGGGTATTATATATATGATGACATTGGAGAGAAAATAAAGATTGACCCACCTAAGACTAAGATCTCCGATTCTCTAACAAATGACAGTACGGTAAATAAGAATAAGAATATGATCCAACCAATAGCGATAGGTATTCTATCTGCGCTGACGATATTTTTGATTTGGTCTGTATATGGGCTGTCAACAAAATATAACAGACAGCTAGAAAAGCAAAAAATACTTGAAGAACAAATAACGGATCAAAGAATGATGATTGCTGAGCAGGCTAATGAATTATCATCTGTTAAGGAAAGCATTAATCAAAGCAATATTGCTGAGATGAACGATCCCGAAGAAACAGATACTGATACTATTGAAGAACCTGTCCATATAGATGAAAACAATGAAGAGAAGGCTTCTGAAGATGGAACCGATATAAACGAAGAATCATCTCATAAAGAACCTTATGATACTGTAACTCTTAGACCATATATTGTTAAAAGTGGAGATTCTCTTGTGGCTATTTGCAATGAAAAGGGAATAGATTATAGTTCCACATACAGAATAATCTTATCATTGAACGGTATAGATAATCCGAATGAAATATTCATCGGCCAAACTATATTGCTTCCGATAAGCGATTAATTATCAACAGGGCGGCGGAAGCTGCTCTGTATTTGCATATGGAGGAGTAGATGGATAAAGCGTATAAACCTGAATTGAACTTTTTGACGGAGTTTAACCTTTCAAGAAATGGAATGATTGAAGAGGTTAAGACAGAATTTGATATCATTCAGTTAGGACTATCACAAAAAGACAACAAGAATGCGTCAAAAGAACTGTCTGATCGAATTATTGTTGTGACTTTAAGAAAAATGCTATGCGAAAAGAGTTCTCTTTTGATAAAGTTGGAACCCTCTTTTAAGATGCCACCTTTGTCAGGAATCTCATTTGAGAGTGAAGACAAACTAAAAATGATTCTCCCGCCCTATGAAATAAACGAAAACAACTGGATAGCATTGTCTGATTGGCAGAAACAAAAGATAGCATATTTTGACAAGGGCGTTTCGGATCTGCCTTATGCGATAAATGAAGAAACATATAACGTTATTCGAAATAAGTTAAATAAGACTGATAAGAATCTACTCGACTCTTTGATGACATATGCATTCTTAAAATATGAGAACGAGGACAATCCCTGTTATGTAATCAAGGATTGCGATGATAACCATGTTCTTGAAGAAATATTTAGGATTCTAAAGCTTGCGGGATACTATGATTTGACGTTGTATGATTTCATAAAACATATGGCAGATAAGCGAGGTGCACATATAGATATAGAAATTGCTCCTTTGGTGAAAATATTGAATGATGCATCTGAGGATAGATGGACACCTGTGAAATGTTTGGCAATCCAAATGATATATGCAGCACAGGTGCAGATTCCGGAGTTAAAGGACTACTGGCCGGAATTAACCCAGATATACAAAAAAAGTTGAAAAAGATTATGTCACACTCTTGACACGAGCGGGTACGGGAAAAACCTATGCTTCGGCATTTGCGTTAAGAGATCAGAATCCTGACAAAATTTTGTTTATAGTTCATAGAGAACAGATTGCCAAACAGGCATTGAAAAGCTATAAAAGAGTTTTTGGAGTTAATAAGAAGTACGGACTTCTTTCCGGTGATTCTAAGGATTATCATGCCGACATTGTTTTTTCTACTATGAATATGATGGCAAAAGATGAAACACTTGCGGAATATAAGCCTGAGGAGTTTGAGATTATCGTAATAGACGAAGTTCACAGGGCTGGAGCATCCAGTTATCAAAAGATAATGTCGTATTTTAAGCCCAAGATGTGGCTCGGAATGACGGCGAGCCCTGACAGGACGGAGTTTCTGTCAGGAGATGATTCTCAAAGTAAGAGAGAAGAACTGATAGACAGACTAACAAGTGATGACAGGAATGATTCACTTGACTATATTTTTACGGTCGATATCTTTAATGAAGGTGTAGATATACCTGAGGTAAATCAGGTTATCATGCTTCGTCCAACTGAGAGTCTGATCGTGTTTATTCAGCAGCTTGGGCGAGGTCTCCGTAAAGCAGAAGATAAAGAATACGTGGTGATACTTGATTTTATCGGAAATTATGCAAATAATTACATGATTCCAATAGCACTGTCCGGAGACCGTTCGTATAACAAAGATAACATGCGTCGTTATGTGGCTGATGGAACGAGGATCATTCCCGGTAGTTCTTCGATCCATTTTGATGAAATATCGAGAAAAAGGATTTTTGAGTCTATAGATGCTGCGAAAACGCTGCCTGTATTTATAAACTATGATAAATCTGAGGATGCGATTGCATATGAGGATCGTTTTGTGGCGCCGGATGAGCTGATCGCGTTATCAAAACATCCGAGAAAGATTACATCTTCGGATGCGGATCATTTTTATAAAAGAACAGCGCAGGATAAGGATAATAAAATTTACCTTTTTGTGAGAAAGAATAAGGATGATCACGAGGCGAAGGAATTCTATTTTCTGGGTGAGATAACGGCGCATGATGAACCGACACCAATAAAAATGCCAGTTATCGATAAAGATGGAAATACAAAGATGGATGATGCGTTTGAAATCAAGTACCATCTTGACTGCCCTGTCAGGGACGATCTCTACGACTATATTACAGATTAGGAAGATGCGAAATGAAAAATATTGAAGTAGTTTGTGCTGTGATCGAAAAAGATGGAAAAATATTTGCAACCCAGAGAGGATATGGAGAGTTTAAGGATAGATGGGAATTTCCGGGTGGAAAGGTCGAACAGGGGGAAAATCCAAAGGCAGCACTTGCGAGGGAGATAAAAGAGGAACTTGATACAGAAATATATGTTGGAGATTTGATAAAAACCGTTGAAACGGATTATCCTTCATTTCATATAACAATGCATGCATTTATGTGTTCTGTTATAAAGGGTGAGCTTACACTTTTGGAGCATGAATCGTCGAAATGGCTGGAAATGGACTCAAGACTTCCGTATGCCGTGGACTGGCTTCCGGCGGATATTGAAGTTGTGCTGGAACTTCCTAAAAATGATGAATTATGTGAGATAAAATGGGTCAGGGAAGATATTAGAAGGATTCTTGTTAATGCAGGAGTAGATTTTGCGGAGAAGAGTATTGATAAGTTTTCATCTTCGTTTGATTGGAGAACTTTTCAGGAAAAACTGATTCAGGATGGTAATGAAATGTTGGCATCAGGGATAATATCGCAGATTTAAGAAAAGTCTTTTTGGGTATTAGCATGGTGGATAAAGCTGTTCTTAAAAATAACTTAAGAAAATAACGGATGATTTTATGCTACGATAGTTAAGCAGTTATGAGATATTTATTGTGCCATAATCGCAGGATAGGAGTATATATCTTGATCAAATGCCGGTTTAATGCGCGACATTTCAGAGATATGCTTTATCTATCAGTTTTTATATGGCGGGGCAGAGTAGTATCTAAGGGAGATTAATTCGAATATGTCGATTTGGAGGGCAAATGAAGACACCGTTTATTTTTTTAAGTTTATTAATTGGTATGACAAATAGTATGGGAGGTTTTATAAGTATTGTGCTATTGCTCATGAACTATATAGGGTTGTGGCACATGTTTGAAAAAGCCGGAGAAGATGGATGGAGATGTCTTGTTCCATTTTATAATGTATATATTATGGGAGAGATATGTGGAAAGGAAAAACTTTCAAAGATTATAATAGCGATCGATCTGATTATGATGATTGTTCTTCCGGTAGTGGTATATGAGTTTATCAGAACATCCAATAATCTGTTTTTTAAGGATGATATGACATCAGCGGTGGCATTAGGGATTACGATTGGGGCACTGATAACATTTATATCTATCGTTATCAAAAAAATTCTAAGGACCATGCTTGATTACTATATAATAAAGTCATACGGCGCGCCTACAGGATTTTTGCTTTTGACTTTTTTCTTGCCGGCAATTGCATGGATGATACTGGGATTAAGTGAGAAGTATCCGTATCGCGGATTATATAATCCAAACTATGTGAATTCGTACTGGCGCACAGGAAAGATATGAAAACGGGTGTCCGTCAACATTTAGTCTGATTATCAACGTGTCAGTATACTAGAATTAATGGAGGAGAATATTATGGATTACACATCATTATCAGACAGCATGTCACTTATGACAAATGGAATACAGCTAATGGTGAGCTTTGTAACAATGATCTTGGCATACATCGGTCTTTGGAATATGTTTTCCAAGGCAGGAGTTGAGGGCTGGAAGTGTATCATCCCATATTACAATACGTTTGTTATCGGACAGATCGCAAAAAAAGAAAAGCTGGCAAAGATACTGATCATCATTCAGGTAATATCGGTAGTGGTTATTACAGCATTTGTATGCTCTGCAATTGTTATAGGCGTTAATACCGTGAATTATGAAGATGTGAATGTATTTGCACTGGTCATCATGATCATTTCAGGTATAGCAACTATAATGCTTGTGGCTGCGGAAAAGATCATGGAAATCATCCTTCATTATAACCTTATGAAATCTTATGATGCACCTACAGTATTTCTGATCCTGGTCATCATGTTTCCGTATGTGGCATGGTTGATCCTGGGATTTAGTAAGAAATATCTGTATAACGGAGGATATGGGGATTTTAACAACAGAACCGGAGCCAACATCTATAATTCACGTGATTTCAATCAGTATAATAGTGGATATAATACACAGAATCAGGGCTATGGTCAGAGAAATGGATATACATCATATAATGAGAATGGCAGCGTGAATACTGATAGTTCCTATAATAATGAAACAGATAATTCAAAAAGCCAAGATGATACATTCAGTCTTTGATTAAGAATAAAGCCTCGTCGGATCGCTACCGGCGAGGCTTTTGTAATAGGTGCAATTTATTCGTTTTCAAGGAGATCACGATAGGTTTGCAGGTTAGCAGTCTCCTCAGCAGAAAGTGTTGGCGGTGAGGCGCCGATTTTCTTAAAGGAGTCGATCAAAATCTCCGAAAAAATGTAGCGGGTATACCATTTGTTATCTGCCGGTATGACAAACCAGGGACTATCTTCAGTGGCGGTTTTATTGATCACATGTTCATATTTTTCGAGGTAAGTATCAAAAACCTTTCTCTCGTCGAGATCTGCTTTTTCAAATTTCCAGTTCTTTTCTTTCAGGTCTATCCGTTCGAGAAGCCGTTTCTTCTGTGTTTCTTTTGAAAGATGCAGGAAAACTTTTATGATCCGGTAACTGTTTTCATATAGATATTCCTCGTAATGTTTTATCTGATCTATACGTTTTGAGATAAATTTATTCTCGTTTATGTTTATGACTCTGTCTGCCATGGGGAAGGTTTTCATCAGGTGTTTCACAGCTACAGTTACGATATCTTCATAATAACTCCTGTTATAAATAGTTATCTCGCCGCGTCTGGGCAGAGCATTATTGATGCGCCAGAGATAGTCATGCTCGAGTTCTTCTGGTGAGGGGCGCTTTAGGCAGCATACGGAAACCCCCTGAGGATTCATGGAGGATGCAACGTGCCTGATAAGTGAATCTTTTCCGGCGGCATCCATGGCCTGAAGGACGATAATAAGTCCCTCTTTTCTGTATGAATAAAATGTATGCTGGAGTTCGTCCAGAAGAATAAGATTTTTCTCGTATTTTTTTAAGATATCTTTTTTGGCCCCGACTGCGTTTCTACTATCCGTCGGGATATCCTGAAGTTTACATTTTTCTGATCCATCAAAACGAAAATTGCTTATGTCCATTAGCTTTTCCCTCCTTTGCTGAAGGTACTTTTGTCCTTTACTTCATTTTCATGGGCAGGCGATGTAACTAACGATGTCATGCCTGTAAAAGTACTACTAAATGTATATCGGATGAAAGAGAGTGGAATGTTAAATAGAAAAGGTTAAAAATTTAACTTTGTTTTTTAGCGTTGACGTTTTATAATGTCTTTGAACCCTGTGAAAAGAAATGTGAGTTTTTCATCTTTTCATCAAACACAAGTTCAAGTATAGGAGTGTAAGAAAATGTTAGTATCTGCAACAGAAATGCTTAAAAAAGCAAAGGAAGGCCACTATGCAGTAGGTCAGTTCAACATCAACAACCTTGAGTGGACAAAGGCTATTCTGCTGACAGCAGAGGAGCTCAAGAGCCCTGTTATCCTTGGTGTATCCGCTGGTGCTGGTAAGTATATGACAGGTTTCAGCACAGTAGCAGCAATGGTTAAGGCTATGGATGAGAGCCTCGGAATCACTGTTCCGGTTGCTCTTCACCTTGATCATGGTACATATGATAACTGTTATGACTGTGTAAAGGCTGGATTTACTTCCATCATGTTCGACGGATCTCACTACGATATCGAGGAGAACGTTGAGAAGACAACTGAGCTCGTACACGTTGCTCACAAGCTTGGTCTTTCTATCGAGGCTGAGGTTGGCGGAATCGGCGGAGAAGAAGACGGTGTTGTAAGTGCCGGCGAGTGCGCTGATCCTGAAGAGTGCAAGAGAGTAGCTGATCTTGGCGTTGATATGCTCGCTGCAGGTATCGGCAACATCCACGGTAAGTATCCTGCTGACTGGGCTGGACTTCGTTTTGACGTTCTTGACAACATCCAGGCTAAGACTGGTGCTATGCCTCTCGTTCTTCACGGTGGTACAGGTATCCCGGATGATCAGATCAAGAAGGCTATCAGCCTTGGTGTATCCAAGATCAACGTAAACACAGAGTGCCAGCTTGTATTCGCTGAGGCTACTCGTAAGTATGTTGAGGCTGGTAAGGACCTTGAGGGCAAGGGATTTGATCCTCGTAAGCTTCTTGCACCTGGCTTTGAGGCTATCAAGGCAAAGGTTAAGGAGAAGATGGAGCTTTTCGGATCTGTTGGAAAGGCTTGAGTCTAAGCTCAAAACTCGTATTCATACGGATATAGAAAAACCCGGACTGAGAAATCGGTCCGGGTTTTTTGAATTATAGAAAAATTCGTTTAAATTTCTATTTGTACTTAATTCTGTTATGACTTTGGCTTACGAAATACAGTTATTATGCCGATGCATACGAGTATGAGGGCAAGTATTCCGTAGATGCTGAAAGCTTCATTTTGCTCATGAAGGAGCAGTGCAGACAGCAGTACACCTACCAGTGGATTGATAAAACCAAAGACTGCGATCCGGCTTACATCATTGTGACTTAAGAGCAGTCCCCATAGGGTGTAGGCTGCGGCAGAGATAAATGCCATGTAAGATAGCAGCAGGATGGCATGTGGCGTATTAAGCTCCAGATGACCTCCTGCAAGGAAACCAAAAAGTGCCATTATCAGCCCACCGCCTGTAAACTGCCAGCCGCTTAGTGCGACAGCATTTTTGTCTTTGGAAAAGATTTTTATAAAATTCGCGGCAGCGGATGCCATCAGTGTGGAAATAAGGATAAAGCCTTCGCCGGTTAGAGACAGAGTTCCTGTATCCTGTCCTGGGATCTGCACGATTATTACTCCGGCAAAACCAAGCACACATCCGAGCACCTTTGTAAGCGTCAGTTTTTCAAAGTGAAATAATAAGGCAGCAGCCAAAAGGGTAAAGAAAGTGGCAGAAGCCTCTATTATGGAGCTGGCAACGCCTGACGCATGTGCAAGTCCTATATAAAAGAAAAAGTACTGTCCAACGGTCTGGGTCATCATAAGGATGATGACGTATTTAAGTGAAGTAGGCTTTATAAGCAGTGGCGATCTTTGACGGAAGCTTCCAAAGAGGAGTACCATTATACCTGCAAAGAAGAAGCGGATGCCTGCAAATAGCATTTGAGAAGCGCTGTCTCCTGAGGCAATATTCATGAGAGAATAGCCGACTTTTATGCTGGGAAAAGCAGAGCCCCACAGGAATGTCGCAAAGAATGCAGCGGCGAGTATAACGGGCGTTTTTGTCCAAAGTGCAGCTTTGTCTGATGTGATCTTCATTATGTAAACCTTTCCGGTATTGTTTTTTGGGGTCAGATGCAGACCATTACAGAGAATAGAACATTTGAAGCAATGCGTCAAGAAAATGCGCATAGTCGTTACTGGAGTGTGCTTCAAGCGAGGAAAAAGTAACGAGATGAGGAGGGGCTATGCAGAATAGTGTCAGAACTTTTGATGATTTTGGTTTAAAAGGGAATCGAGATGCTGCGAGATATATAGTACCGAGACCGGAGGCTGTCCTTCATTTCGGTGATATGTCATATATGGGGATTTTGGTTGAGAAGTTATTATCTATCATAAAGGGTAATTCCGTGTGCTTGATCCATGGCATGGAGGGAGGTCTGACGGCAATAACGCATAATTCGGGAGGGCAGTATTTTAAGGTGGCCTGGACAGCAGAGGAAGTTAGAGATCAGGCACATCTGGAGGCGGCTGTACGATATGCGGTTAATTCATCCGGATCCGAACATTTTCTTATCATGTATGAGGTCAGGGAGGGTGATTTCAGGTTTGTGGTCGATCCTGATATAAGTGTTGACGAAGATCCGGGAGATATATTTAATGTTTCATTAGACGATATTCCGATCGAACTTGGTATAGCATCCAAAATGAAAATAAATCTGAATGAAAAGTGAGTGTTGGGGCTGTTCCGTTTGGGAACAGCCTTTTTAAACTAAGCTAATGTTGTGTTAAAATAGCTTTACATGACTTTTGATACGGTCATTATCACATTTTTGGAGGTACATTGAAATGAAGAAAAGAGCAATAAATGTCCTGATAGCGTTAGTTTGTGCAGTATCCATGCTGACACTTACTGCGTGTGGAGGCAGCAAGTCAGGCAGTGATGCTGAAACAACAGGTACTACAGCAGAGTCGGAAACTGAAGGTAGTGAATCAGGAACCGAGTATACAGGGAAAAAGTATGAAGCTGTTATCAAGGTAAAAGATTATGGCGATATAAAAGTTGATCTGTACGCTGATGCGGCTCCGATAACAGTCGAGAACTTTGTAAAGCTCTCAAAAGAAGGATTTTATGATGGTTTGACATTCCATCGTATCATCAGCGGTTTTATGATCCAGGGTGGAGATCCGTTCGGAAACGGTACAGGCGGATCAGAAGAGAGTATAAAGGGCGAATTTGCATCAAACGGGGTTGAGAACAATCTTTCTCATACAAGAGGTGCTATATCAATGGCGCGTGCAGCAGATCCTGACAGTGGAAGCTCTCAGTTCTTTATCGTCCATGAGGACAGCGAATTCCTTGACGGGGAGTATGCATGTTTTGGATATGTGACCGAGGGAATGGATGTTGTAGATAAGATATGTGAAAATACACCGGTTCAGGACGATAATGGTACTGTGGCGTCAGAAGATCAGCCGGTGATCGAGAGCATCACGATCACGGAATAATAGTTATGCAGATGAGATGGACGTGATGAGGTAAATATGGAAGAACAGCAGAAACATAAGAGACGTCCGCATTACAGCGGGAAATATCCTAAGAAATTTAACGAAAAATATAAGGAACATGACCCGGAAAAATACGTAGATACTATTGAAAAGGTAATTTCAAAGGGTAGCACGCCGGCAGGCATGCATATCCCGATCATGGTGGATGAGATCCTTGAGGTTCTGGAAATAAAGCCGGGAGAAAAAGGTCTCGATTGTACGCTGGGATATGGCGGACACACATCAAGGATGCTTGAAAAGCTTGAGGGACAAGGGCATCTATACGCATTAGATGTAGATCCTATAGAAATAGTAAAGACTCGGGCAAGGATTGCAGAACGAGGCTTTGGAGAGGATCTGTTTACAGCGATACAGACAAACTTTCGAAATATCGATGAAGTAGCTGAGAAATATGGTCCGTTTAACTTTTTGCTGGCAGATCTCGGTGTGTCATCGATGCAGATAGATGATCCGAGCCGTGGTTTTTCCTATAAGACTGATGGACCGCTGGATCTGAGACTTGATCCGGAGCATGGAGAAAGTGCCGCAGAAAGAATTCTTAAGCTGGATGCGGATGAGCTTGCCGGAATGTTTATAGAAAATTCTGATGAGCCATATGCAGTTGAGATCGCTGATAAGATCGCGTTCTATAAGAAACGTGGAAAGAGTTTAGATACAACAACATCACTCAGAGAATTAATAGAGGGTGTTATTGTTATGCAGAAGGACATTCGTGGTCTCTCTGAGAAAGAGAAAAAGGATGCCGTGAAAAAGTCCTGCGCAAGAGTATTTCAGGCACTTCGAATAGACGTAAACAGTGAATTTGAAGTACTTTACGAATTTCTGGAGAAGCTCCCGGGGGTACTGGCACCCGGAGGAAGGGCAGCAATATTGACTTTCCATTCTGGTGAAGACAGGCTTGTAAAGAAAGCATTTAAGCAGTTAACATCCACAGGTGAATATGAGTCAAATAAGGATGTGATCCGTCCTACACCTGAAGAAAATTTTCGAAATCCGAGGGCTCATTCCACAAAACTGAGATGGGTGAGAAAAATATAATGATGAAAAACCGGTCATGCTTAGGAGACTCTGAGCATGACCGGTTTTTTAACTTATAGGAATACTAATTCATCAGATCTTGAATATACTAAGTGACTCGCTGATCTCTGAAGCAGAGTCAGATACAGTAGATGCTGTGGAATCAACGACCTGACTGTCTGAGGCAACCTGCTGTGCACTGCTTGTGAGATTTTCTGTGGTTTCCAGAATTTCCATCGTGCTTGCGGATTGTTCTTCGGAAATAGCTGCCATAGAAGAGGAAATCTCATCGAGACTGTTCATACGATTATTCATATCATGCATCGAATTTCCTACTTCACCTAGATCGCTTACGAGCTTTTCAAAGGTTTCTTCGGCAGTAACAACAGCTTCGTTACTGTGGTTTATCGCCTCTACATTTGCATTTGATTTATCCGAAAGAGATTTTATCTGTTCGGTAATATCTGTTATGATCGCAGCGATCTTTTCTGTTGAGTTTGAACTATCTGACGCCAGAGTTGCAATTTCGCTTGCAACAACAGCGAAGCCCCGTCCGGACTCGCCGGCTCTTGCAGCCTCGATAGAAGCATTGAGAGACAGGAGGTTTGTCTGTTCTGCGATTGAATTAATAATTTCAATAATACCTGTTATCTTCTTCGCAGACTCACCAACATTGTCAACAGCAGCGTTCATCTCATTCATGGAAGCGCTAATGTTATCCATATTGATCTGAACGGCTTTCATATCTTTCTTACCGGTATTCGCACGATCGATAAGCTGCTGAGTGATCTTTCCGGTATGATTTCCTATCTCTGTCAGATCACTTACTGCACCAGCGAGTTCAGTTGCATTATTTGCTATCTCAGTAACTGCATTTGAGATGCCCTCTATGGAGTCACGTATCCTGACAATTGATTCGGACTGCTCTTGCGTAGCATTTGTCATATTTTCGGCAGTTGTTTTGCTGTCGTTAGCCTGATTCTGCAGCTTGTCCGATGAATCTTGAATATTGCTGATCATCTTGCACATCTTGTCAGTATATTCATTCAATTCATCCTGGATAAGTCCGATCTCATCGCCTTTGCCCTTAGGGAATTGTACAGTAAAATCTCCACCGGACATGAGCTGTATCTGGTCAGCAAGTGCCTGAATAGGAGTGGATACGATCTTGCGTACGGCGAGAAGGATAACGACCAGCATAACGATGACAACGAGGATCATGATGATATAAGCATGGAATTTAAATTCGTTCAGTTCCTTTAATGCATCGGACTCGTATACTGCAGAAACGAGATGCCAGCTTGTTCCAGGAACAGGACTTGCACAGATAAAGACTTTTTTCCCGCTGCTATCTGTAGTCAGGATCGCATCTTCATTTCCGGAATTTATGTACGCGATAGCATTGTTCAGGAATGGATTATTGACCTCTGTGATACTCTTTCCGTTCACGCTGTCATCAAAGAATGAGATAATGTAGTCATGTTCGGTATCAATAACGTTTACTTGACCTATTCCCATAGGAGTAAGGGCTGTAACGGTTTTTTGAAGGTCGTCGAGGTAAATATCTATACCCATGACTCCCTTGGAACCGTCATAGAAGTCAATTCTTCGCAAATAAGAAAAGCACATGGAATTTGTGGCCTGATCAACATATGGAGCAATAGGATTAAAGGTGTCATATCCTAAGCCTTCTGCAAACCAGTCTCTGGTAGTTGGGTCATAGTCGTCAGCCATCTTTGTACCGTTTGCAAATACATAATCTCCGTCGTCATAGCCGATATAGATGCCGCTATTCTCCACAGAACGATAATTCACGGAGGGTTCGATATATTTGCGGATTGCTTCTTTATCTTTAAATTCAATCTGTTCCAGCGTATCTGCATATTCGCCAAATTTTGCAGTCAGCATTCTGAAACCGGAACCAAGGTTTTGCGCTTCACCATAGGTTTCGGATTTTAGATCGGCTTTTGTAAGCGCTACTATCGAATTCTGAGCCCGTGATGTAAGCAGCACAATAATAACACCTATGCCGATAATTGTGATCGGCAGAAGTATCGTCAGTAATAAAGTTCCGATACTGCGCTTGATCTTTTTGTCAGCCTGTTCAATTTTCTTACCCATAATGTGATCCCCTCCTAAAAAATAAACACCGGGAATAAACAACCCTGTGTAGTATTCATGCATTATATCGGTAAAATTTTCAAATATTGAAGAAAAAAGATATTTAGTATTTGAATAAATAAAGGATGTTTACAAAAATGTGCAAATATTTGATAGATTACATCATTGATTAATGAAAGCGTATCGGAGTAAAGTTAAGTACAGAAAAATGTAGATCGGTAGCAAGGAGGGTGTCTATTTTGAAGATAGGTTTTATTGGCTGCGGAAACATGGGAAGTGCTATGATCCAGGGGATCCTGGAGTCGGGAAAATGCAGCAGTAGTGACATGATAGCGTCGAACAGGTCGGAGACGAAACTTAAGGATCATGAAAAGAAATTTGGGATACATATAACAACGGATAATAAAGAAGCGGCTAAGTTTTCTGATATCTTGTTTTTGGCAGTTAAGCCGCAGTTTTATGAAACTGTGATAGAGGAGATAAAAGATGCGGTTAGAGATGATGTGATCATCGTGACTATCGCTCCGGGAAAGACTTTGGCGTGGCTTAAGGAAAAGTTTGGACGTGATTTAAAGATCATCCGTACCATGCCAAATACACCTGCTATGGTTAAAGAAGGAATGATAGGGATGTGCCCTAATGACAAGGTGTCTAAGGAAGAGACTGAACTTGTGCGTGATATATGCGATGGATTTGCAAAAACAGAAGTTATTTCTGAAAATCTTATGGATGTGGTAACGGCTGTTAGCGGAAGTTCGCCTGCATATGTATTTATGTTTATCGAAGCTATGGCTGATGCGGCGGTTGCCGGAGGAATGTCGAGAGCGCAGGCATATACTTTTGCGGCTCAGGCTGTGCTCGGAAGTGCAAAGATGGTTCTTGAAACCGGAAAACATCCGGGAGAACTGAAGGATATGGTCTGTTCACCTGCAGGAACCACGATACAGGCTGTAAGAGTCCTGGAGGAAAAAGGTCTCAGAAGTGCTGTATTTGAATGTATGGAGAAGTGCCTTGAAGTCTCAAGGAAGATGTGAGAAAAAAACGGTGCCAAATCCGCGTATTCGCAGGTTTGGTACCGTTATTTAATGGTTGGCTATATCAATCGCCTTCTACTCCGTCATAGACGTATGTTGTAAGATCTTCGGAAGCTTCATTTGTGATGAAATCATTGTCATCCATGAATTTTGCAAGAGTGATCACTCCGCCGACCTTTGATGAATATTCGACACCATCACGGCTCATCCAGTCTTTCATGGTCTCGGCATCCTTGTCATTGACCTTTGCAAGGATTTCGGCAGTTTCATCAGGGTTTTCCTCGATGAATTTCATTGCCTCATCGGTTGCCTTTACAACTGCCTGATAGAGCTCAGGGTTATTGTCATGGAGAGATGTTGATGCAAGACCTACGATAAAGGAATTGCCCTGAGGCCATACTGTGCTGAAGTCATATACTTCGTGGAGATCAGCATTATCATCTTCCTGGAAAGTATACGGAGCAGAGGTTAAGTGAAGAGCTACACTTCCGGAAAGGAGAGATGACATTCCGTCCGGATGAGCCATTGCTGCGATGTTATTATCGAGCGCATGTGCATCACCAAGTTCTTTTTCACATGCCATGGCAAGGAAAAGATGCTGGATGCTTCCGACATTTACGAGTGCGATCTGATCGGTGCTCTGTATATCGGAGAGAGAATTTATATCAGCTTTGTTTGTATAAAGCTTATTGGGAATAGATGAAACATTGCTGTAAATCTTGTACTGAACACCGCTTGTGATTCCGGTAATAGCCGGTGCGATACCCATTGCGCCAACGTCAAGCTGACCGGAAGCAAAGGCTTCGTTGATCGCAGAGCCGGAATTAAGGGTTGTCCATTCAACGTTAACGTCACCATCGTAATTCTTTTCTATAAGACCTTTTTCCTGCATGATAGCATAGGGGGCATAGGCAAGACCGTACTGAACTGCGAGGCGGAGAGTTGCGGTTTCACTCTTTGAGGAAGTGCTTCCGGAGGAACCGGAAGATGCACCGGATGCGCCGCCGCAGGCAGTGAGAGATGCAGCAAGTACAGCAGATAAAACAACTGTTGTGATTTTCTTAAATGAGATCATTTTTTTCCCTTTCTTAAATAATTTTTCTCTAAGACTTTTGACCCTTTTATCATATAATTAATAACTAATAGTATTATAAATATCGAGTGATAATTGTCAACTTTTGGGTCTGTGAAACGATGGTCGAACGGTGATTATTATCCCTCAAGAGCATCTTCAAATTTTTTCCAAAGTTCGCCGTATCCCGGTGATGCAGGAGTAACGGGTTTGGGAATAGGATTTTCCAGGTCTATTTTTAATTCACCGTGTTTTGACATCAACATAACGCGTGTTCCTAAAACGAGGGCTTCCTGAATGTTGTGAGTGATGAAGATAACTGTTAGTTTTTCTTTTTCTGCTATTTCATGAAGCTCACGCTGGAGTTTATTTCGGGTCATGGCATCGAGCGCTGCGAAGGGTTCATCCATGAGCATGATACGGGGACGGAGTGCAAGTGCCCGTGCGATCGCTACACGCTGCTTCATTCCGCCGCTTAGCTGGTGCGGATAGAAGTCTTCGTAGCCGGAAAGACCGATAAGTTCCAGATGTCTTTTTACAATCTTATCTAACTCTGCCTTATCTCGAATCCCCATTTTTTTCAGCGGATATTCGATGTTTCCGCGAACTGTTTTCCAGGGATAGAGCTGATCAAAGCTCTGAAATACCATCATACGATCCATTCCGGGCTTAGTTACTTTTTTGCCGTCAACAAGGATCTCGCCTTCATAGGATTCAAAACCGCAGATACAACGAATGAGTGTTGTTTTTCCGCATCCGGAGGGACCGAGGATAGACAGGAAGTCACCCTCGTTTATGCTGAAATTCATATTATCAAGTATATTTTCAGAGTCCGGAGTGTCATTATAATTTTTAGTAAGATTACATATCTTAAGCAGTGCTTCAGTTTCCATTCTTAACCATACCCCACTTTCTTACGGTTTTTACTTCAATAGTGCGGAAAACACCATATTCAACAACGAGTCCTATAAGGATGATGACGAGAAGGGAAGCAAAAACACCTGCTGTGTCAAGATTTGTTCTCTTCATAAAGATATACCATCCGATACCTGCACCGCTTCCGGTTGTTCCAAAAACCATTTCGATGGAAATAAGTCCGCGCCATGCGCGAGCCCAACCGACTCTCATACCGGAAAGAACGCTGTTAAACGAAGCAGGAAGATAGATTCCGGTTACGAGACCAAGTCCTGAAAGGCCGATATTTTTTCCACTTTCTACATAGATAGACGGAACTGAGCGGAAACCATCAAGGATATTTCTGGACATGGGCCACAGAACACCGTGAACGACGATAACAATAACGGTTGTCTGCCCTATTCCGAACCAGAGGATCGCCAGCGGCAAAAGGGCGATTCCGGGAATAAGGTCCATGACAGATACTACGAAATTGTAGATGTAATAGAAATGTTTGCTGACAACGGACAGACCGGAGAGGATAAAAGAAAGGATGATGCCGATCCCCAGTCCTTTTGTGATGAGCCCCAGAGAATATAGAGTATAGCTTAGTAGATCGTTGTTGGTAAATCCGGTGATGAATGCTTCGCCTATTTTTTCAAGTGTGGGAAACATCAGAGGTACACTGCTTGTCTTGCTGACGTATTCCCATATTGTGAGCAGTACAGCGACAAAGATCAGTCGTGTGAGTATCTTGTTTTTCATAAATAACTCCCTTTCCTAGATTTATTAACAAAACTTATGACTTTTTGTCATATCATTAACCTGAAAAATTATTCATTTTCAAGATTTTTGGCGAGAAGATCGGTAAATGCACGTCCCGCAGCTGAAAGAGATTCCTGCTTTGCAGAGCAGACATAGAGCTGTCGCCGGCATTCTTCGTTACCGACGAGGTAATAAGTCAGGTTTTTCAGGCCGTGCGTCTTTACTATAGGCGACGGTGCAAGAGACATACCGGCACCAGCGGAGCTAAGTGAATAGCTTGTAAGTATCTGATCTGCCGTGATGATCTGACCGGGAGTGCTTCCTGCATCCCGTATAAGCTTTCGGAAAATCTTGCCAACGTTTTGCGATTCGGCGAGGAATACAACAGGAAGTCCATTGAAGGTTGCGAGATCAACATGCGGTTTTGAAAAATCCTGAGAAAAAATCTCATTCTCGGTTAGCTGATATTCTTTTAATCCGGCATTTATATCCCATTCTGACGGAACAACGAGAAGCAGCCGGTTTTCCTTTATTTTGAGGAAAGATAGTTCTTCGCTGTCAGGGACAGAAGGGGTAAAGAACAGATCGATGTCGCCGGAAAGAACCAGTCTTGTAAGCTCAGGAACCGGCCGGTCTGTGATATGAAGTTTTATACCGGGATATTTCTTGGAAAAATCAGTAACGGTCTTTGGAAGATAAGTGGAATTGAAAAGAGTTGCACCACCCACGGTCAGTTCACCTGTTTCCAGATTGGTCGTGTCTGAAATATGACGGACAAAATTTTGTTCAAGCCGTGCGTCCATCTCGCAATAATCAAGATAAGCCTTTCCAGCTTCAGTAAGCGCAAGAGGTTTGACGGAGCGATCAAAGATCTCGATATTGTAATAGGTCTCGATCTTTTTTATCTGCGCACTTATGGCAGGTTGTGAGACATTTAGGGCTGCAGCAGCTTTGGACATGTTTTTTATCTCTGCGACCGTTCGTATAAAAAGATAGGAATTTTTGTTGTCCATTGCGGTGTCCTTTGACATTAATAAAAAGCACTTTATCGTTTCATAATAATAAAATTATAAATCGTGATTAAAATGTGTCAATGTCATATTATTTTCAGTAATTTTAATTTAAGTGGTGTAAAATGAAATGATGAAAGGGTCAAAAGCTTCATAAGAAGCGAAGCAATTCGTGTCATATGAAAGAAGGAGAAGGAGAGGGACAATGGCAGATATAGCGAATGTGTATAAAGCGGGGGCAGAGCGGTACGAAAAAATGGAGTATAACCGTGTGGGAAAAAGCGGGTTAAAATTCCCTGCAATCTCACTTGGTTTCTGGCATAATTTTGGCAATAACGGAAGTTATGATAATATGAAAGCCATTTGCAGGACTGCGTTTGATAACGGGATCACCCAGTTTGATTTGGCTAATAACTATGGTCCTGCGTATGGAAGTGCGGAGACTAACACAGGGCGGATTCTTAGAGAAGATTTTAGACCGTACCGTGATGAGTTGGTCATAACGTCAAAAGCTGGTTATGATATGTGGGACGGACCTTACGGTAACTGGGGGTCCAGAAAGTATCTCATAGCAAGCTGTGATCAGAGTTTGAAACGTCTGGGACTTGAGTATGTTGATATTTTCTATCATCACAGGATGGATCCTGAGACACCGCTGGAAGAAACCATGGAAGCTCTTCAACAGATCATTCGGAGCGGAAAAGCGCTTTATGCAGGCATTTCAAACTACAATAAAGAATTTACGAAGAGAGCAATGGAGATCGCAAAGGAGATACATCTTCCGCTTATCGTGAATCAGAGACGGTATTCACTTCTGGACAGAACTATAGAAAGTGATGGAGTAAAGGATTTCTGTGCGGAAAACGGACTCGGTATCATTGCTTTCAGTCCTATGGCGCAGGGACTTCTCACTGATAAATACTTGAATGGGATCCCGGCAGACAGTCGTATGGCAAGGGATGGCAGGTATCTCCATGAGAGCGACCTGACACCTGAAAAGTTGGAAAAGATACGTGCTTTAAACGAGCTGGCATCAGAGCGTGGACAGTCTCTTGCGGAGATGGCTCTCGCGTGGATACTGCGTGACGGAAAAGTGGCATCAGTCCTCATCGGAGCATCCAGACCGGAGCAGATCCTGCAAAATCTAAAGATAGTCGGACACTGCGATTTCTCAGGGGAAGAACTTAAGAAGATAGATGAGATATGTGGGGTATAACAAGTAAAATATGATAAGGAAAGGCGTTGATGTTAAAAGCATCAGCGCCTTTTTCAAAAAGGTATTATAAAATCACGGCAGGAATTTTCCGGAAGAAAGGTACAGCTGATACCACTCTTCATGAGTAAGCTCGATCTTATCTGCTTCGGCCATTTCGGTGAGGTGTACAGGATTCATAGTTCCTGCGATAACCTGCATCTTTGCCGGATGACGAAGAATCCATGCGATAGAAATGGCAGCCTTGGTTGCACCGTATTTATCGGCCAGTTCCTGAAGAACCTTGTTTAACTCGGGGAACTCAGGATTATCAATGAACATACCCTTAAACATTCCATGCTGCAGGGGTGACCATGCCTGAATAGTAATATCGTTCAGGCGGCAATAATCAAGAGCTCCGCCGTCCCGCATGATGGACATATCGGTTGTTTTGTTATTCATGTACAGATCCTGATCGATGAGCTGTGACTGCTCCAGAGAAAGCTGCAGCTGATTGATCTTAAGCGGCTGTTTTACATACTTCTTTAAGAGCTCGATCTGCATCGGCATTGTGTTGCTTACACCAAATGAACGGACCTTTCCGGATTTTTCAAGTTCATCAAATGCTTCTGCAACCTGTTCGGGATCAAATAGGAGGTCAGGTCTGTGAAGTAAAAGTACATCCAGATATTCAGTCTTGAGTCTTGCAAGTATCTCATTGACACTATTCAGGATATTTTCTCTTCGCCAGTCAAAAATCTTCTTATCAGTACGAATACCACACTTTGACTGGATAAAAATGTCCTCTCGTTTTACAGATGTGAGGGAAATTGCATCGCCAAATCTCTTTTCTGCTTCACCGTCACCGTAGCAGGTAGCATGATCATAGAAATTAATGCCGAGATCATAAGCTGTTTGGATCATTTTAGATGCATCTTCCACTGAAAGTGAGGGCATGCGCATACAGCCGAGAATAAGACGGGTTACATTTTCGGGTCCCTGTGCGATATTTATTTTCTGCATTTGTATCCTCCTCTAATAGACAGAAATAACTCCTGATGTCTATTTTACAATTTTTTGTAAATAGAAATAATTAAAAATCAGTTAAATATACCTTGTGCAAAAAATAGACAGGTGACTTGTAACAGTTCACACGTAAACGGAGCACTACGCTGCGGAGTTTACGACCAAGAAAGATGAAAAGCCATTGGATTTTGCCCATCGCCGGAGGCGATTTAATTGGCAAAATCCGATACGTGAGCGAGCTGGAAGCGAGTGAACAGTAACGGTGACTTTAAAAGGTATCAAAATAATGCAGTTTTATAATTAAAAAAGTATTGATATAATACTATTATACTTGTAAAGTAGAGCGGCAATGATGAAAAGTATCGAAATATCTTGAGGGAAATCTATGAATAGATATATTACTCCAGAGAAAACAGATAAGAACGGTATAAAGGATCTGCGCAAGAAGCTTGGGATGACGAAGGCGGAGTTTGTAAGGTTTATTCATTCTTCTAAGGCTACGGTGGAACGCTGGGAAAAGTCTGATGAGATAACAGGTCCTATAACGGTACTCGTGGAAATATTAAAAAGACATCCGGAAATTGTAGATGAATTTATAATTCCCAAAAGAAAAGCTCCGCTTAGACTTTATTATATGCACAAAGACAGTATATGCACGATAATTGACGTCTTTATGCCGCAACAGAAAATAGAGATACATAATTACACAGAGAATCCTGTATTTAGAGCTTTTGGAGTAAAAGAGAGACCAAGTTTTAGAGATTATAACGACTTTCTGAAGTCCAGATGTTTTCCGGAAGAAAGAGATATGCAGAAGTTGACACTTCGTGAGCTTGGGCTTCCATTCTATGATCCGTTTATGATAATAGAAAAAACGCAGGGACGCATGGCTGAGGACGATTTTTGGATAAAGATTGAGAGGCAGGGAGAAAATGATTGAACTGTTTGAATCGGATACCGTCAGTTTTGATAGAGTATCGTCCAAGGGGAATCAGCTCAAATGGAAATCCGGGGATTACTGGTATAAAGCAGATAGCACAGGGTATGAGGGACTGTCTGAGTATGTAATTTCCTCGCTCCTTGCAAAATCGACGCTCAAATCTGATGAATATGTATTATATGAAATAGAAGACATTAAATACAGAAATAATGTGTTGTCAGGCTGTAAAAGCAAAAATTTTCTGAGAGATGGTGAGCAGTTGATCACGTTTAACAGATTATTTATGTCTCAATATACGGAAAATTTGACGGATATCGTGTTTCGCATAGAAGAGCACGAGGAGCGGTTGAAATATATTGTTGAACGGATCGAAATTGTGACAGGTATACGTGATCTTGGAAAGTATATGGCAAAATGCATGACTATCGATGCGCTGTTTTTGAATGAAGATAGACACATGCACAATATTGCCTTGGTCTTGGGAAAAGATGGTAAATATAAAACAGCACCGTTTTTTGATCATGGAGCTGGACTTCTGTCCGATACACGCATGGATTATCCTTTAACTGGTGATGTATATGAAATGATAGAGTATGCAGAACCGAAAACCTTCTCGGAATCTTTTGATGACCAGCTGGATATTGCAGAAAAAATATACGGAAGACAGATTAAATTCAGTTTTACACATCGGGATGTGGAGTCTATCCTGAAAAAAGCAGAGGGACATTACTCTGATCGGGTAATAGAACGGGTTAGAACAATAGTATTTGAGCAAATGCGTAAGTATAGTTATATGTTTTAAGAATAGTATCATTTTGATGCCTTACAATCATAAAAAAGGTATCAAAATGATACTATATTTAGTTAAGTTTTTGATTAGTATGCTTTCTTCGTGAGAAATAGGAATTCACTCAGATTTGCTCACACTTCAGGTATAGCAGGGATTTCTGCTGTGCAGTGAGGGCATCTGGTAGCTTCGATGTGAATTTCTGACTTGCAGAAAGGGCAAGTCTTGACTGTCGGAGCAGCCTCTTCCTCGGCGTCTTTCTTAGCTGAGAATTTGTCGCGGACAGTATTCATTCCCTTTACAAGGAAGAAGATAACGAGAGCCATGAGCAGGAAATTGATAACTACAGTAATAAATACACCATAGTTCAATGTAGCTGCACCGGCCTCCTGAGCAGCGGCAAGAGTTGCATAGTGTGAACCGTCGAGTGAGATGAACCAGTTCTCGAAATTGATACCACCTGTCAGGACACTGATCACTGGCATGATGATGTCATTAACAAGAGAATTTATGATGCTCTGGAACGCACCGCCGATGATAACACCGACTGCCATGTCCATAACATTACCACGCATGATAAATTCCTGGAACTCTCCTACAAAACCTTTTGTCTTATCGGACAATTTTTTCTCCTCCTTTACTTTAGAATATGCGTATTATTTGGCACGATCCCAAAACTCGTACGTATTTATGTACATTCTATCATTTTGGAAGTGCTACGACAATTTGCTTTTGATGATTTGGAACAAAAAAATGAACGGAATAAAATAACAAGTTATGTCCTAAGATTTGTACAAAAATAACGCGGGAAATCTAAGTGCATTTAAAAGAAAACAGCGGTTACATAAAAATATTACGTAAACAAACATGAGTTACATAATATAATTACGTAAACAATACAACGTAAACCATAAAATAATCTGACAAGTATACAATAACGCCGATAACGCTATTCCCGATGAGCTAATGACATATTTTTGTTATAGTAGGTAAACATAACTTTTTCACACTTTAGTGAATGATAAGATACAAGTTTGACAAAAATATTTCTGAAAAGAAAAGAGTCTGATAAAAAATGATTGATTTCCACTCAAAAGAATGTTATTATTTATAAAAATTTAATGATTTAGCGTCCTAAAGTGAATACAGGGAAGGATATCAACGCAGGTATGTTCCAAAAACAGGAACACCTGCGTTTTTTTACATAAATAGCGCTTTTGGGCGATCGGAACTGTTGACTGGTTTAGAGGAGGTATTAGTTATGATTGAAAAGATCTCAAGTATGAACGCATCTGTGAACGGGTTTGTGTGGGGAGTCCCTATGCTGATCCTGCTTATCGGTACCGGAATAATGATGACCATTAGAAGTGGTTTTTTTCAGGTGTCCCACTTCAAACATTGGATACATCATACGATCGGCGCGATCTTTACGGATAAAAAAGTAACGGCACATACAGAAAAACAGGATAAATCAATAAGTCAGTTTCAGAGTCTTTGTACGGCTCTTGCGGCTACTATCGGAACCGGTAATATCGCCGGTGTGGCAGCGGCTATCGTATCCGGTGGTCCCGGCGCGATATTCTGGATGTGGATCGTATCATTTTTCGGAATGATGACAAACTATTCAGAAAACGTACTCGGAATCTTTTACCGCAGAAAGAACAGTAAGGGAGAATGGTGCGGTGGTGCCATGTATTACCTTAGAGAAGGTCTTGGTTCTAAGAAGGGCTGCGCTGCTATCGGTAAGGGACTGGCAGGACTGTTCGCATCTTTCTGTGTACTGGCATCTTTCGGTATCGGAAATATGACACAGGTAAATACAATCGCAGCAAATATGAATGCAGTATTTAACATTCCGACATTTGTTATCGGAATAATCCTTATGATCCTCGCTGCTATCGTAATCGTCGGCGGTATCAAGAGAATAGGTACTGTAACAGAAAAACTGGTGCCTTTCATGGCAATCGCTTATGTGATCGGTGCAGTAATAATCATCGCAGTAAATGTGGGACGTTTTCCGGCAGCTTTTGCGGCAGTTATCCGTGGAGCATTTGCACTTAAGGCAGTTGGCGGCGGTATCGTAGGTTATGGCGTAATGCTTGCAGTTACATGGGGTATGAAGCGCGGCGTATTCTCAAACGAAGCAGGTCTTGGATCATCTGTAATGGTTCATTCAGCATCAAACGTAAAAGAGCCTGTAGCTCAGGGTATGTGGGGAATCTTTGAAGTATTTGCTGACACTATTGTTGTCTGTTCACTTACAGCATTTGCTATCCTCTGCTCAGGAGTAGTAAATCTCGAAGACGGAACAATGATCTCGGACGCAGCATCCACAGCTCTTGTATCTGAAGCATTCTCTACAGTATTCGGAAAATTCGGTGCAGGTTTCATCGCATTTGCAATCCTGCTTTTTGCTTATTCAACAGTTCTTGGCTGGAGCCAGTACGGACTGCGTGCATTCGAGTATCTCTTCGGTGAAACATCTACCATTATCTATAGAGTAGTATTTGTAGCATTCATCCTCGTAGGAGCAACAATGAACCTCCAGCTCGCATGGGATCTTTCAGATACATTTAATGGACTCATGGCTATCCCGAACCTTATCGGTGTAATCTCCTGCAGCGGAACAGTACTTGCCATCACAAAGAACTATGTAGAAAGAAAGATCAAAGGCAACACTGAATTAAGCCCTATGTATTCCGCATACGATGACATCCAGAATGCCCAGGAAGAAGCAAACGACGGAGATATTTCTGATATAGAAGGAATTGCTCCGGGATTTGAATGATGCTGGTGTAAAAAGTAAAAAATCCTTCGCTGGATGCCGATACATATAAAAGGCATGTCAGAAACATTGTTAAGAAAAAATCACAATGTTCTTGCTAATTACAAGCGAAACGGTCATAATATATACCGACATTTTTTCGTGCATGCCTACATATATTAAATAGGAAACCGATCAAGGATTCCTGGCGGCATCAGAGAAGGAGGATTATTTAAATGATTAATTGGAAAAATCTTGATACACTGAAGTCTTTTGAAGAACTCGGCAAAGTAGCCCGTGTAGACCTCGTAAAGGCTATGAGCGGCGAAAGCGGAGCAGAGCGTGTAAAGAAGTACTCCGTACCGATGGCTGAGGGAATGGCATATAACTATGCTGCAAAAGAAGTAGACGATGACGTACTCGCAGCACTTGCAAAGCTTGCCGATGAGGCACAGCTCACAGAAAAGTACGAAGAGCTCTACAACGGAGCAGTTATCAATACAGGTGAAAAAAGAATGGTTCTTCACCAGCTCACACGTGGACAGCTTGGTAACAAAGTAGAAGCTGACGGCGTAGACAAGAGAGAGTTCTACGAGAAAGAGCAGAAGAGAATCGCTGAGTTTGCAGAAAAGGTACACTCCGGTGTGATCGCAAATGCAGCAGGCGAGAAGTTCACAACAGTAGTACAGATCGGTATCGGCGGAAGTGACCTTGGCCCGCGCGCTATGTACCTCGCTCTTGAGAACTGGGCAAAGAAGAACAACAAGTTCAAGATGGAAGCAAAGTTCATCAGTAACGTAGATCCTGATGATGCATCAGCAGTACTTAACTCCATCGATGTAGCACACTCCATCTTTATCCTAGTATCAAAGTCCGGTACAACACTTGAGACACTTACAAATCAGTCCTTCGTAATGGATGCACTGAAGAAGGCAGGTCTTGAGCCGGCTAAGCATATGATCGCTGTAACATCCGAGACATCACCGCTTGCACACAGCGATGACTTCATCGAAGCATTCTACATGGATGATTATATCGGTGGACGTTACTCCTCAACATCAGGCGTAGGTGGAGCAGTTCTGTCCCTCGCATTTGGTCCTGATGTATTCGCTGAGTTCCTTGACGGAGCAGCAGCAGAGGATAAGCTCGCTACAGAAAAGGATCTTCTGAAGAACCCGGCAATGCTCGATGCACTTATCGGTGTATATGAGAGAAACGTACTTGGTTATCCGAGCACAGCAATCCTTCCGTACTCTCAGGGACTTAGCCGCTTCCCGGCACACCTGCAGCAGCTTGATATGGAGTCAAACGGTAAGTCTGTAAACCGTTTCGGCGAGCCTATCGACTATGTAACAGGACCGGTAATCTTCGGTGAGCCCGGTACAAACGGTCAGCACTCCTTCTATCAGCTCCTTCACCAGGGAACAGACATCGTTCCGATGCAGTTCATCGGCTTCAAGAACAGCCAGATCGCAAACGATGTAGACATCCAGGGCAGCACAAGCCAGCAGAAGCTCTGCGCAAATGTAGCAGCTCAGATCGTAGCATTTGCATGTGGTAAGGCTGACGATAATAAGAATAAGAACTTCGAGGGCGGACGTCCGTCCAGCATCATCATCGGTGATCAGCTGAATCCGAAGACACTCGGTGCACTCCTTGCTCACTTCGAGAACAAGGTAATGTTCCAGGGCTTCGTATGGAATGTAAACAGCTTCGATCAGGAAGGTGTTCAGCTCGGTAAAGTTCTTGCAAAGAAGGTTCTTGCTTACGAGACAGACGGTGCGCTCACAGAGTACAGCAAGCTTCTCAATATCTAATTCCAAAATACTATAATGACATTATGTGGAGACCGCTTCGGCGGTCTCCTTTTCTATACTATACAAACGGTTGTTTTTTTACGGTTGTGGGGCTATGATACACAAGTAGAACATTGGGTTATAGATATACTATGGGTGAGTAAATTGGGGATCACACAAACACTGAAAAAACGGATAAAAGCGAACTGGTTAAGTTTTGGCGATTTTATCAGAGAAGAAGCAAATCTCATCGGTAAAAGCTGGAAACAGATATTGACTTTTATCCTTTTATATACGTTTATAGGGGCACTGGTCAGAAATCTCGTTGGAGATACCATGAAGTGGTGCCTTGAAAAAATAATCGGCACAACATATATAGGACCGGAAAACCTCATATCAGCGATCACGTCCTTTAGAGCAATACTTCTCCTGCCGGTATTTGGGATAATAATCTCCTTCATATCCATAATGGAGATCGAAGCTCTCATATATGGTTTCAGCATGGCTCGTATGGGTGCAAAACCAACGATAACAGGAATGATGGCAGCATCGCTCTACGCCTGTAAAAAGAGTGCATATCCGAGAAACTGGCTGATCATATTTTATGTAGTATTGCTGTTGCCTTTCACAAAGGTGCTGTCGCTTTCGAATGCGTCATCACTTTTGGAAATACCCGGATTTGTAGAGCAATATATAAGTGATAACGAAATATACAATCTGATCTATACGGCAATATATATCTTTTTTGTGGTAGTGGAATTCAAATGTATCTTTGCTCTGAACTGCTTTGTATTGGAAGATATAGACTTTATCTCTGCCTGTAAAAAGAGCCTCAAATTGATACGTGGAAACTTTATAAAAACAGTCTCGATCCTGGGTATTTTATATGTGGTAGTTCATATAGTGATCGTGTCCATATCATCGGTAGTATCCGCTAACTTTCAGGATCTGATAAGGCTGGTACTTGGAAGCAACGGATCATTGTCCGAAGCATACAGGCTTGCAAATACGATATATCTGGTGAAAAGGTTCTTTGCTGCAGTTGCATATCCCATGACAAATATCGCTGCGCTCACGACACTTTATTACGTCTACATGAAAGAAGCGCGTATAAAAACAGAAAGACCGAAGGTTTTTAATGAGTCAACACCTTCAGTCAGGCAGAAACTCATTGCAGCTGTCATTATCCTTAGTGCCGGAATATACGGTCTGATGGAAGTGCGTCCGTACCTTGGCTCCATGACAGCAAAGCCACATGAGCCGGGAATCGTAGCGCATAGAGGAGATTCTGTAGTAGCACCGGAAAACACCATGCCGGCATTTGAGCTTGCTCTTGCGGAAGAACCGGAATGGGTGGAATTTGACGTCCATGAGACAAAAGACGGTGTGATGATCGTAAGTCATGATGACAATCTAAAGCGAGTCACCGGAAAAAAGGTCTATGTGCATGAACTTACTTATGAAGAACTGGAGAAACTTGACTGTGGTTCCTGGTTTTCGGATGAATATGCAGGGCTTAAGTTTTCGACATTTGATGAAGTACTGAAGACATTTAAGGACAGCAATATAAGGCTGCAAGTCGAGATCAAACCTACAAAGTACGATCATGAATTAGAAGAAAAAGTGCTGCAGATCATAAATGATAACGGCATGCATGATCGCTGCATCATTACGAGCCTGAAAGCTGCGCCTCTAAAACGGATAAAAGAACTGGATCCCACCATGATCACCGCGTACAGCATGTATATCGCATGGGATCATATAGAGGATATTACCTGGTCTGATTACTTTACTATAGAAGAAAGCAATGTTACGCCGGAACTCGTAGCAGACATCCATAAAGCCGGAAAGAAGTGCTTTGCATGGACGGTAAATTCTGAAGAAACGGTTCAGAATCTGGTGGACAGCAACGTAGATGGGATACTTACAGATGATCCGCAAATGATGTGGAATGCATTGGATAAAGCAGATTATACCGGAGGAATCCGGAAATTTATGAATATACTGGCAGATCGTTTGGTAGAAGGATATTAAAAAATGCCCGACAAGTTAAGAGCTTGTCGGGCATCGCTGTATGCGGATTTTATCTGTCGGTGTGTGTCATGATCTTCAGGATTTCCTGATCAGTAGCACGCATACCCTCTGAACCGATATCAGAAACGTTGTCGATAGTATTTTCAATATCGGAATCAAGGATACCGTCGCCGCCATGGAACTTCTGACCGTACTGGCACATTTCAAAACCCATGATGCCCGCATTTACGGAAAGTGCGATCTTGGCTGCGCAGGATGGCTTTGCTCCATCACAAATGATCCCGGATGCAATGGCGAGAGAATTTGAAAGTGTCTGTGAGATAGTCTTGTAGTCAGCTCCGTACAGAAAAGCGATACCGCATCCTGCCGCACATCCGGCACTTACTGCACCGCAGAAAGCGGAAAGTGCTCCGATCCCGTATTTAATATGTACGGAAATAAGGTTTGAAATGAGCAGTGCGCGGAGCATGGTATCTTCGGAAACACCCAGCTCTTTTGCGTAGGTGATAACAGGCATGGTCACTGTGATGCCCTGATTTCCACTTCCGGAATTAATGACTACGGGGAGTTCGCAGCCGCTCATACGAGCATCGGAACCTGCGGCAGCATATGCCTGAGCTCTGTTTCTGACAGTATTTCCACCGGTTGCCAGCATAGTGCTTCCGATATTTGCGCCCCAGTTATTTTTAATACCTTCGTTTGCTATGGCGCTGTTGCACTTTATCTGACGGATAAGTATATCGCGAACAAGAGAAAGATCGGTATTCTGGGCAAAATCAAGAATATTTGAAACAGTGAGCATAGCTTTTTTGGAAGCGATGCTGCTTGATGATTCTGAAGATTCTTCGTGTCCCGGAACAAATCCTGTATCGAGAAGTACGTTGTCGTTTTTCTTTTCAAAAATAATATTTGTATGAGTCCGTGCAATCCTTACTTCGGAACTGTCATTTCCGGCAGAAAGGATTATGCGGATATACAGCTTTTCTGAATTTTTTGAAGCAGACACGGTTATGGGAGTGTGAGAAAGAAAGTTTTTAACATCTATGCGATCCTGTTCCGTAATACCTGCGATCACTTCAAGTCTCAGTGAAGCATCACCGGCTACGATACCTGCAGCTGCAGCAGCGGGGATGCCCTTCATTCCGTCAGTTCCGGGCACGACTACGCTCTTTGCATTCTTTATGATATTTCCGCTTACTTCGATCTCGCACTGATCCGGAGTTTTTCCGAGGATACGACGGGCTTCTGCGGCACAGTATGCGATGGCAATGGGCTCTGTGCAGCCGAGAGCCATATCAAGCTCATTTTTCAGGATATCAGCAAAGTCAGTTTCGGTGAGATCACCATAAACATGATTAGCATTTTCTGTACTGATTTCTTTTGTTTCAAATGTGATCTTCATAGGCGTTCTCCCGGATTTGGTGCTTTATTTTTTCATAATGTATCACGGAACTCTATATTTGAAAAATTGAAATAAATGAAAAGTCTTATTAAAAAATTTGATATGATGATAACAGGGTTCAAAGTAAAAAATCCGATTGTGCTTGCACAAAGAGGATTTTTTATTTGGAACACGCAAAACACGAGCATGTAGCGTGAAACGCGGAATGCGAGTGTTTTAGAATTGCGTGAGCTGCGTAAGCAGCGGAGCAATTCGTGTTATCATTGAACGCCCCAGGAGGAGAGCGAAAATGGAGTTTAAGAATCTCGATACATTTATCAGGGTAGCGGAACTGGAGAATTTCTCGGAAGCAGCGGAAGAACTTGGCTTTTCGCAGTCTACAGTTACAACACAGATACATATGCTGGAGGAACAGCTGCATACTAAACTTTTTGACAGAAACGGAAAAAAAGTGAATTTGTCTGTGGCAGGACGTAAGTTTTTGGAATACAGTTATCGGATCAAACAGGTAGAGGAAGAGGCAGCAGACTATTTTTTGAGGGAACAGGAACCGGAGGGGCTCTTAAGGATAGGTATCATGGAATCGGTATGTGCTTCGGGTTATGACCGTTATCTCATAGATTATATGCTAAAATACCCAAAAGTTACGGTAAAGCTGGAAGTCTGTACGACTTTCGAAGCTCTTGAACGATTGGAAAAGGGAGAACTGGACGTGATCCTGACTCTGGATCACAGGATAAAGCGTGAAGACTGGGAAACAGTTTATGAAAAAGAAGAGGATATAGTTTTTTTCTGCTCACCGGAACATCCGTTGGCTAAAAAGAAAAGTATAAAAGTGGAAGAGCTGCTTACAGAAGATTTCCTTATGGTAGAGGAAAAGTGCAATTACAGGGAAGCCTTTGAACAGGATATGCAGACTCGTGGAAAAACTGTCAAATGCAGGATGGAGATAGGGCACTGTGGAGTGATAATCGATGCAGCGTCCAAGGGACTAGGATTATCACTTTTGCCCCGGTTTACTGTATGCGATGCTTTGGAGAAAGGACGTATTAAGGAATTAAAAATATCAGATTATCATCTGCAAATGGATCTGCAGATGATCTATGACAAAAAAAGGTGGAAAAGCCATGCGTTAAATTCATTTTTTGATGGAATAGAAATGCTGTGGTAATATTTTTAACAAGGGGAAAAGGAAGAAATTAAGAAAATCTTATAAATTGAAAACGTATTATTAACAAGCTTTGCTATGATATAATCATCAATGCACTATGTGCATTTGGATGCGACGAGCGCGAATAGGAAGAGCCTGCGGCTCCTGCGCTTGCGCGGAGAATCCGACAGCATTTAGAGGAGAATATTAGGGAGGAAAAAATATGTTCTGCACACATTGTGGGGCTAAGCTTGAGGACGGCGTAAGAGTCTGTCCGGTTTGCCATACAGAAGTAGAGTTTTTTGAAGAAGCAAACACACCTGTGGCACCGGTACAGGAGTCGGTAGAGGAACCGGTACAGCAGGGGGAAGAAAATGTACAGTCTGCACAGGATACTGTAGAAGAAAATACACAGCCTGAGCAGGGCTACACTGAGTATACACTTCCGACAGAGGAAGAGAATGCAGAAGATGAAACTGATACGACGCAGGATCTGTCATCATCAGAAGGAACTGAGCAGTTCTCACAGGATGATAATCAGACTGCAGCAGGGACACAGGGATTTATCTTTTGCACACGCTGCGGTGCTCAGAATGAAGAAGGAAATCAGTTCTGTGTTTCTTGCGGAAATAGCCTTTTTGATTCAGATGAAAGCACAAAGAATCAGAAGGAAATGGAAAAGAAGGTATCTTCAGGAACAGTCCTAAAGATCCTGATACCGGTTCTGGCAGTAATTGTTCTCGTTGTTCTGGGTATATTTGCAGTAGGTGCCCTTTTTAATGGTAAGTCCAAAGCAAGCAACGGTATTGTATATGTGAAGGACAACGATATCCTTGGAACAGGTTTCTCTAAGATCAAACCTTATACTATCAGTGATCATTACGGCGAAGATACTGATACAACTTATATTGGTGTACAGTTCTCGGATGACGGAAAGTACATCTTCTATCCGGAAGACATTGAGAATTATGGAGACTTTGAGCTTCACTATCGTAAGGCATCCAATAAGAAGGGTGATGGCGAAAAGCTTGACAGTGATGTAAAGAGGTTCGAGGTTCTCAAAAATAATAAGGTTGTTTACGAAAAGGGTACAGATCTTTATATTACAGATATTAAAGGAAATAAAGAGAAGATAGCAAAGAGTATCTTTGAGTTCTATGTTTCAGCTGATGAGACAAAGGTTCTCTGGAGAAATGATGAGAACGATCTCTACATCACACCGCTTAAGAGCCTTGAGAAGGATAAGGTAGCAGGGGATGTTTATTCTATCTATGCTTATTCTGATAACTTTGACAGGATCGTATACGGAGAGAGGGATGACTCTTCAGATACAGAAATCCTTCATACTGTTACAAAGAATAATAATGCAAAGGTGTCTTCTTCTGTACGTAATGTAAATGTCGTTGATATCAATGGAAAGACCGGAATTTACTATTTCAAGGACGGCGATTCATCTACATCAACTCTCTATGATTTCATCGATGATGACATGCTTGAGGCTGACAGCAAGATGAAAGAACCTGATATGGATGACTATAAGAAGACAGAGAAAGTTCAGGGATTCTTTGGCTGGACAACTACTCAGACATATATAGATGATGAGTACTATGAGAAGCTGGATGAGTATCGTGAGAAGGAGAGCCGCGACAGCATAAGAGAGAGCCTCAAGAAGGAGGAACTCGATACTCCGATGTCGGATCTTTACTACTACAATGCCGACAAGGATTCAAGTGATAAGATCGCAGAAAGTGTAATAGCAGCAAGTGACGATATTTACACATTTGGTGCGGATTGCCAGTTCTATGCAAAGCTTGATGATGACAGCCTGAAGCTGATCAAGTTTTCTGACCTGATAAAGGGAGATTACTATTCAGCAATGAGTAACATTGAGGAAAAGCTTGCTAAGGGATCAAAGATATATGTTGCAAGCAAAAAAGACACTGCTGAGGTTGATCTCGATCTTTCGGATGTAGATATTTACAACTGTGCTCTGGATACTAAAAATGGACAGGTTTACCTGCTTACGGTAGATTCGAAAGAGGATTCACCTACTGAGGGAGATCTTTACACTGTAAATTACGCAAAGAATCTCGGTAAGATAAATAAGTACGATACATCTGTTTCCAGTATTGCGTCAGTAGTTGACGGAGATATCTATTATCTGAAGGATGTAGATAAAAAGGATAATTCCGGAGATCTTTACAAGAATAAAGAATCGATCGACCACGATGTATATCAGTACAGGATCATAGAGGCAGGTAATGACGGAGATGTATATTACTTCAAAGACTATGATGAATCTGATTTTGCCGGTAAGTTATGCAAGGTAAGCAAAAATAAGTCTGTTGTGATCGCAGATGACGTGTATAGCTTCAGATACTATGATTCAAAGCACGTCGCACTTCTGACAGATCATAGTGCAAAGCACAATACAAATGATCTTAAGCTTTATACAGGATCAAAGAAACTGAAGAACATCGATACAGACGTAACATTTATTCTGTATTGATCGTGTATTAAGGGTAATAAATTAATTAGGGGCGGGACCGAAAGGTCCTGCTCTTTTGACTTATGGAAATTCCGTTGGAATCCCTATAAGTCATTGTATTTATGTTAAACTGAAACTATGGAAAATGAACGTAAAAAAATGACTAAACTGGTCCATGCTCTTTTATGCATGGGCGAAGCGCTTGTTAGCTGCGGTGCAGAGATCTTTAGAGTTGAAGATACGCTTAACCGTGTAGGGTATGCTTATGGAGCTTCAAATATGAATGTTTTTGTGATCACATCAAGCATAGTGATCACTATGGAAATGCCTGACGGCCAGCTGATGACCCATACACGCAGGATCAGAAACGCGAATGGTACGGATTTTACGAGGCTTGAAAAATTAAATGAATTAAGTCGTGAGATCAGTTCTTCACCGCTTCCGCCGGAAAAACTTGAGGAAAGAATAAAAGAGATAGCATCCGGGAGCTGTAGAAAAAGAGAACTGCTCGCAGGATATGTGCTTGCGTCGGCTTTTTTTACGGTGTTTTTTGGCGGTTCTCTCTATGACGCTGCAGCGGCGGGAGTTGTCGGTGTATTTATATGGATCCTTGCAATATACCTTATGCCCTTCTGCATGAATAACGTGGTCTATCAGTTTTCAGCATCGCTGTTTTCGGGACTGCTCATTTGTGTAGCGGCCAAGATCTTTCCGGGACTGAGTATGGAGCACATTATGATAGGTGATATCATGCTCCTGATTCCCGGTATAATGTTTACTAATTCTCTAAGGGATGTTTTGCTCGGCGATACTATTTCCGGAGCAATGAGACTCATAGAAGCTATACTCCTGACCTTTGCGCTGGTACTTGGATTTGTAGCTGCGATATGGATAATAGGGAGGGCTTTATGAGAGATGCGATGATCCAGCTCATTACCGGAGCAGTGGGATCGGTGGGATTTGCGCTGGTATTTCATGTTAGAAAGAGATATTTTTTTCATGTATTGTCAGGAAGTATCTTATGCTGGGGTACATATCTTGCAGCAACGGCCGCTCTTGGTGTTACTGAAGTATTTATGCCAACATTGATATCGGGGTTTGTTACGGCAATCTTTGCGGAGATCCTTGCACGTGTGTGCAAGGCTCCGTCAACTGTTTTCTTTATGACATCGATCATTCCGTTGATCCCGGGACGTACGCTTTTTTACTTTATGCAGGCAATAGTCAGGGAGCAATACAGTCAGGCATCGAACTACGGCATGGCAACATTTCTTACAGCCCTTGGGATCGCTCTCGGTATGAGCGCTGCCTGGACGATCTGTGACTTTTCAAGAAAGATCGGGCGATGAGGAAACTAGCCGTGATCGGTATTGTTCCGGTGTGAGGCCGGTTCTTTTTTTGAAGATACGAAAGAAATATTTTTCATTATCATATCCTACGGCAGAGGCAATCTGGGAAATCTTTTGTGTGGACTTTTCCAAAAGTGCTTCTGCCGCTTCTATTCTGATATCGTTTAAATAATCCACAAATTTTATGCCTGTCTTTTCACGAAAAAGAGAGCTTAAGTAGCTGGAATTCAGATAAAAAAGTGATGCTATAAAATCCTGAGTGAGCTTTTTTCTGTAGTTTCTCTGAATGTAGATCTTTATTTTCTCAATGGTATCGCTGTCTGCGTATATGCTCTTTGGAAGGAGCATAATGGAGATATTGGAGAAAAAACGTGTGAAATAGGTCTGCAATTCTTCGATATTGAATAAGTGAAAGACAACTCGCTGGACGGAGTGGCTTTCCTGTTCAATTCGCGTTTGCGGCATATATCGTTTGATTATCTGACGACATTCTTCAGTCAGAGTACTTAGGTGATATTTGATATCTGCAATACGAAAATCGGGTTGTCCTCTATAGAAGTTGAAGAGCTCATTACAGAGAACAGATACTTCGTCAGTCATTCCGGCTTCTATACGAAAGAGAAATTCATCCTGTCGGTCCCATGTAACGTGCACAGGTTCGGGATCATCTGTATACCAGAAAATGTAATTCACATTATCTTCGATAGATTTTCCATCAAGGGCAGCGGTGGTCTCACGGTATGCACTTTCAAGTTCGGACAGAGAATGGTGAACATTGCTGATACCTATAAAAGGATGGCGTTCTGCGAAGTCGATCCACGAGGTCAGGGAGTTGATCACCTGATTAATAAGGTTTTTATTAGATATAACATTCTGGTGAGGGAAAAATAGAATTATGAATCCCTGTTTTGCTTCCTCAGAATTATCTGAAATGTAAATTGCGAGGTCGCCGAAGCCGTTCTCGGATAGCCAGTGCTGTACATCATTCTGCATGGCGGAACCGGTGTAATTTATGGATAGGAGTACCAGGTTGTGAGTATTGTTTATGTAATTTAGTTTCTTTGACCGGAGAGTTGTGTCCTGAACATGGTAACCAAAGATAAGATTGTGTAGGAGGTTCATATCATAGTCATAGTCGGTCTGTGCCTTTGCTTCTTCTGATGAGCGGATCTGTTCGGTTATCTCTGTTTTAGTATCAAATTTATCGATTATCTGACGGACGCAGTTTTGTATCGATTCCGCGCTGAAAGGTTTCAGGAGATACTCTACTGCATTTGATGAGATTGCCTGTTTTATATAGTCGAAATTTCTGTATCCGCTGATCACGATGAGAGCCATGTCGGGATAGTTTTCTGCGAGGTAAGGCAGGAGCTCCATTCCATGCATGACAGGCATCTGCATATCGAGGATGGCAAAGTCCGGGTGTACTTTTTCTATCAGATCTATAGCGCTCTTCCCATTATCGGCTTCACCAACGCAACTCACGTATTCCATGAGGGGTGATAATTTTTTGAGAGTACCTTTACGGATCAGTTCTTCATCATCTATAACGACAAATCTATACATTATGTAAACTCCTTTGATGCTTTTGAGGTCATTGGTATCCGGATACTTATTGTCGTTCCGATATTTTCAGTACTTGTTACGTTGAGACCGTATCCGTCCCCATAGTAAAGTTCTATTCGGCTGTTGATGTTTTTTAGACCAATGCTTTGATTATTCCGGTGCCCGAGCTCTGTAAACTGCGGCTCCTCGGAAAGGTGTGACCGCAAAGTATCCAGCTGTTCGGAAGTCATTCCTTTTCCGTTATCGGATACGCTTATCAATAGATCAAAGCCATCACGTTCTGCTTTTATCCGTATCTCATCTCCGGATGTGCAGTAGGCTAAGCCGTGATAAAGTGAGTTTTCTACTATCGGCTGCAGGATAAGCTTTAGTACACATTCGTCTGTAATCTCATCCGGTATTTCTTTTATCAGATGAAAGCGGTTGCTGAACCGGATGGACTGGATTGAGACATAATCGTCTACATGCTGCAGTTCTGCGGATAACGGAACGAGTTCACTCTGAGTCTTTATTGAATAGCGGAACATGTTTCCGAGAGCCAGGGACATAGTCGCGATATCTTCATTATCATTTATTTCAGCCATACTGTTTATTGACTCCAGAGTGTTAAATAAAAAGTGAGAGTTTATGCGAGCTTCCAGTGATTTCATCTGAGAATCAAGGAGGATCAGTTTATTCTTATACTGCTTTTTTATAAGGTCATCCAGTTTTTGAAGCATGGAGGCATATTCACGATACAGGTTTCCGATCTCGTCTTTTCGCTTCGGATATGGATTTACAAACGTCAGACCGTTACCGCTCTGTCTGGACATTGCCCAGGATAGCTGCTCCACAGGTAGTATCAGATTCCTGGTCACCATGTAAATTGCGATAAGTGCTATGAGGATCAGGATGAAGCCTGTAGCTATCAGGAGATAGGTGTTTGGATTCAACTGATAGTATAAATTTTTGTAATTAAAGGAAACATGAAGTGAGAGAGGAGATATTTTAAGTGTTACTTTTTGTGGATCATCATCAAAAAAGTTTCCCTTGCTGTAGGTCAGAGTATCTACGTTAGAGTATAGAGTTTCTCCTGTACTTTCGTTACTTATGTAAACCAGAGATGAGAATGGCATGGTGATAAGGTTTTCTATATTGAAAACGTTTGGATCGCAGTCCAGAAGGAGAACCCCCAGATATTCATGACTGTAGACATCATAGATACGACGGGCGATATAAAGTGATGGCTTATTATCACTAAAAAGATTGTTGTCGAGGAAGGTGGTTATGTAGTAATCCTTCTCCGTTTTCAAGGTTTCCTGATACCAGATATCATTTGAAATATTGTGATCTGTATTAATGATACTGCTCTGATTTCCATAGGAACCTATGAGTGTTGCTTCTGATGAAAACAGATATATTCCATGGACTGAAGCGTTTAACTGCATGAGGTTTTTGAACACAGCGGTACAGTATTTATGTGTCAGGTAGTAATCATAGGTGGACCAGGTGAGTCCGTTATTATTAAAATTTTTTAGCTGATCGGTGATAGAAGACCCGTCTTTATCTGTGTAGAAAGTCAGATAATTCAGGATATTTGATATGTCATTTAGTGAATTTTCTATCTGGTTTTCTACGTTACGTGAAAAAGAGCGTGAGTACGCCTCGACACGCGCGTTGGTGATAGCCCGAAACCGCTGATAGCAGTAATTTGTCAGGATAAACATGGGTATTATCGACAGTATTGAGTATATTATGAAAAATTTTAAGCGGAGTTTCATTTTTTCACCCATATACGTGCCGGACATATAGATATTTCTTTCTATGTTCGGACTGCAATAAGAATTATATAGTGCCACAACGTAAGTGCAGGGGGTATATATCTTTCTTGGAGCAATCAGCCGGCAGCACTTAATGAACACATCATCCGAGTAGGTAAATTCTGCGAACTGTTTGAGACGCGAAGCGTCGAGTTCTCGCAGAATTTACCGCGTATATGAGGATGATGCGTGAGTTTAGTGCAGTCCGAGCGCGGAAAGAAAGATATATACCCTCTGCACGAAAAAACTAAAAAAAGTATACTATGCTTCCCAATAAAAGTGCACTACAAAAATGATACCATACTTTCAGAAAGAAATTCACGAGTAACATTCATGATTGATTTTCAAAGGGAGGAAAACAGGGAATGAAAGCAAAGAAGGTTATTTCGGTAATTAGTGCGGTTGCCTGTGCTACGAGCATGCTGGCAGGATGCGGAGGAGCTTCCGGAGCAGGAGATACTGCAAAATCAACAGGGGCAACAACAGCAGCCGCTGATAATGAAGCAACGACAGTGGCAACAGGAAGTGCAGCAGGTGCTCAGTACGATCACGAAGCAATAGAGAATGCAGGTGATATCACAATTACAATGATGGTATCCGGAACTGCTACAGATAATGATTTTGAAACAGAACAGTTACCGGGGCTTATAAAAGAAAAGTGGCCCAATGTCACACTGGAAGTAACAAAGCTCCCGGATGACAATTACTATACATCACTGAAGACAAAGCTGGCGTCCGGAGAGTGTCCGGATATCATCCTCACACAGCCTATGTATGCAGGTTCAAACTCATGTTACTCATTGGCAGAGGCAGGATATCTTGCATCGCTTAATGACATGGATTACCTCTCAAATATGAATGATCTCTCGGCTGTAACCTATAACGGAAATGTTGTTACAGCAACAAGCGGAGTTTCGATCCTCGGAACATATTACAATAAGGATCTTTTTGAGCAGAACGGAATAAAAGATATCCCGAAGACCTGGGATGAACTTCTGGCAGATTGCAAGATCCTGAAGGATGCAGGCGTACAGCCTATCGTTATGGGAGATAAGGATCAGTATGTGCTCCAGTTTGGTCTGTACCAGATAGCTGCAAATGAAATCTACAGCAAAAATGCTGAGTATGATGAGCAGCTCAGAACAGGTGATACAAAGTTTACAGACGAAGATACATGGGACAAGGTACTCACCATGTACAAGACTCTCTATGATGAGGGATACATCGATGCGTCACAGTCACTGGGTTACGGTGCATCACAGGCAATACAGGACTTTATCGACGGAAAAGCAGCAATGACATTTGATGGATCTTTCAATTCATCCGCACTCAAGGCAGAAGGCGCAGGTGGAAACTTTGAAAGAGGATATTTCCCGATTCCGTCAGAGTCAGGTGAGCAGTATACAGCAACATGTCTCGGAGCAGGATACAGTATTTATTCTGAGTCAAAGTACATCGATCAGTGTAAAGAACTTCTCGATTACTGGATGAATGGTGAAGAAGGAAATCCGGTATGGGAAGCATATCTCGCAACAGGAAAGGTAATTCCTGCATATGGCGCAGGTGCAGATTCCATTCCGAACTATGACTTGTATTCTCCTTTCGTAAGCCTCATGAATGACGGCAAGGCATTCCATTGGTGCAACCAGGCATGGCCGGCAGGAACAGAGACAACAATGGAGGAACTCTTCTCCGAGATGATCGGCGGACAGGGCACACAGGTTTCTGATATCACACAGGGGATGCAGGACAAGTTTGAAGATCTGTTGGATGAGTAAGCCTTAAAGACAAATGATGTAAGGGTCAAAAGTGATTTTGACCCTGCCATCAAACAAATTAGTAATGATAAGGCAGGACGCTTTGTCCTGCCGTTTTTACAAGATTTATACAGAGAGGTGAGTCAGAGTGACAAGCGCAGCAGGACAAAAGAAAAAAAGAGCGGGAAGTAATACATCACTTACATTCAATAATAGGATGTTCGTATTTTTGATCCCGGCACTGGCATTTTTCCTGATTTTCTGGATATATCCGGTGTTACAGCTTTTCTACTACAGTTTTACGAATTTTAACGGAATAAATTACAACTACGAATTTGTAGGATTTAAGAATTATGCAAAGATTCTGTCAAACGGAACAGTTTTTAATTCTATAGGAAATACCATGGTGTATGCCGTTGTTACGGTTGCATTGAGTAACATTATCGGACTATCAATGGCAATTGCACTTAATACAAAGATCAGGGCAAAAGGATTCTTCCGTACGGCTGCATTTTTTCCGACTCTGTTCAGTGCCATTGTTGTCGGATTTATCTGGTCATATGTATATATGCCGACAAATGGTATGATCGCGAATCTTATAACACTCATTGGCGGAGATGGTTCAGGCTTCAATCCTCTTGGAAACTTCAGGATAGCACTTTTTGCTATAGCATTTGTAGAAGTTTGGAAGGGCTTTGGAACAACAATGATCATCTATCTTGCAGGCCTGCAGACAGTTGATGAAGCTGTGCTGGAAGCAGGTAGGATTGATGGATGCAATGAGTGGCAGCTTACGAAACTCGTGAAACTCCCGATGATAGCATCGACTATTACGATAAATGTCATTTTATCAGTGATAAACGGACTGAAAGCTTTTGACTATTCATTTATCATGACAAATGGTGGACCGGGAAAATCGACAAAAACACTCATGTATCAGATTTATGAGATAGCATTTACAGACCAGAAGATGGGACGGGCAAGTGCTTTTTCCGTAGTTGCATTTGCATTTATCATCCTTATCACGATCCTCATGCTGATCTTTATGAATAAGAGAGAGGTGGAAGTATAATGGCATTTTTAAGTAAAAAAAGCGATGACAGAGAAAAAGAAACTTATATGAAAATGTCACCGAGAGTGGTACTTCTGTACCTGTTGATCACAGTTTTCTGCATAGTTGTTATCACACCTCTTGTGATCGTGTTCTCAAGTTCATTACGAGAGCCGGCAAATCAGGCATCACCGCTGCTACTTTTCAGGCAGTTTTCATCGTCAAGTTATGTAAGAGCATTTACGCAGATGAATTATCCGGCAACACTCTTAAATTCATTTATGACAACAGGTCTGGCGGTAGTAGTTATAGTATTTATCGCTACAATGGCAGCATGGCCTATTGGAAGGATAAAGACAAAGTATGCGAAGTTTTTTTACTACTTCTTTATTTCAGGACTTATCATTCCGTCTCAGATGGTTATCGTGCCTATTGCTCAGACTTTTCATAGATTAAATATTCCAAATACCAGATTTACACCGGTCATCATGTTTATCACCTGTTCACTTCCGTTTTCAGTATTTCTGTTTTCAGGTTTTGTAAAAAGTGTACCGGCTGAGATAGAAGAATCGGCATATATTGATGGTGCATCTCTTTGGGAGAGATTTTCTCTTGTGGTTCTTCCTCTCCTTAAGCCTGCTACAGTTTCAGTAGTTATCACACAGGGAATGTGGATCTGGAATGATTATTTTTATCCGATGGTATTTATCTCAAAGCAGAGTCAGTATTCGCTTCCAGTGGCTATGCTTCAGTTCCTCGGTGATAAGGAAAATCCTGCGCAGTGGAACGTGCTTTTCGCTGCATGCGTACTTTGTGCTTTGCCCCTTATAGTTATATTTATGTTTTTACAGAAGCAGTTTATAAACGGTATCGCGGCAGGTGCGGTCAAAGGTTGATATGATGAAAGGGTTTTAGATGGATAGAGAAATATGGGAAAATCCGAAGGATGAGGCGACACTTGATGAGGCAGAGACACCGCTTTGGTTCTGGAATGCGGATCTTGAAGAAGAGGAGTTACTTCGTCAGTTGAAACTTCAGTCGGATATAGGAGTAAAGACAACCAATCCTCATGCCCGAACAGAAAACGGTGCGGGTTACAGAGGTGGATACCTCGATGATGACTGGTTTAGGTATATGCAGGTTGTGCTGGATTACAAAAAAAGGCACGGCGAAAAAATGTGGCTCTATGATGAGATCGACTGGCCGGCAGGAACCTGTAATAAGACCATTACTGAAAATGAGAAGTATCGTGAGCAGTATATAACCATCGATCGCAGAGAAATACCGGCAGGAGAAAGGTTCCGGGCGCAGCTTCTGACATTTGAGGGAGGCGGACTTTTTGGAATGGATTCTAATACGGATTTTTCAGAAATTCCGCTGAATGTAAATATAGTAGACAGCGAAACGGGTGAAGCGTATGAGTTGTCAAAGTTTTTTTCTTACGGAATTTTTGGTCCTGAGTTGGAATTTGTTTCTTCTAAAAGATCATATGCCTATATTACGCATATTCGTGTGGATGGATATGAAAATGGCGGTGATGAATCCGTAAATTATCTCGACCGGGAAGCTACAAAGGCTTTTCTTAAATCTACTTATGATAAATATTATGAGCGGATGGGAGAGAATTTTGGAACGACCATCACTACAGTTTTTAATGATGAGACCCGTATGTGCAATGCGATCCCGTGGTGCAGGGAATTCGCTGAAGTTTTTAAGGAGCGTCATGGATATGACATCAGAAAGGAATTATACAGGCTGATAATTCCGGGGGTTAGTCATGGCAGAGTGAGAGTTGACTACTATGATACGGTGGCTTTCCTTTATCAGACACGTTATTTTGGGGAAATCCATGACTGGTGTGAGAAGCATGACTTGAAATTTTTTGCACATCTTCTTGCAGAAGAAACGCCTTTTGGACATGTGAGGTACAGCGGTGATTATCTCCGGCAGAATCGTTTTCAGGATATAGTCGGTGCGGATTATCTTGGGAAAGGTATCGGAAGTCTGAATCTCAAATTTACATCGGCTGGGGCTCATTCTTATGGAAAAGATATGACTGCGGTGGAGATTTTTGCAGGATGTGGCTGGGATCTTACCTTTGATGAGTATACCCGCATGATCACATTTGCTTTTCAGCAGGGAATGCAGACGATCATTAATCATGGGTTCTTTTATTCGGCAGAAGGAGAGCGGGCAAATGACTGGCCGCCATCAGAGTTTTTCCAGTGGAAGTACTGGGATCGTCAGACGGAAGGTAATGCAATGATACGTCGTCTGCAGTATGCGATGTCAGGTGGTGTATATGAGGCAGATATTCTTGCGTACATGCCCACAGAGAGTTTACAGCTTCATTACATTCCTGATACTAACTTTACCCACGCTTTTTCTTACGGAGCTTTTCTCAATGATGAAAAAGCGGTTCATATTGATAAGGAGATTCAGTTAATCTTCAACAGTCTTTTATCTGCAAATATGGACTTTGATCTGATACACAGGGATGCGGTGGAGAATTTTACGGTACGGGACGGAAGGATCGTGAACAGTCTGAGCGGTCAGATTTTCTCTACGCTGCTTTTACCTATGTGTGAGGTTATCCCTCTTTCCATGGCACGCCTTGTACATAAATTTGCTTCTGAAGGAGGAAAAGTCATTGCTGTTGATGAGCTTCCATCAATGGGTGTTTCACCGGATGAGGATGAGGAAGTCAGAAGCATTATGGAAGAGCTTTTGGAAAGTGGTAGCATAGAGATCATAGGTTCTGATGATAAGGACAGGATTTGTGAGACACTGAGCATGGCTATTCCGCATCCGGTGAAGATCGTTAGCGGCATAAAAGGCACGGTGAATCATCATCCGGCTTATCCTCCGTACCTTATTGATCCGTATATGCACACGGGTGAAAATATTACAGGTATACAGTTTACTCGTTATCTGAAAGATGGTGAGAGACGTGTGCTTTTTATGAACTATGGTGATGTTCCGGAGGTTATCGAGGTTTTTGCTGAGGGTTCTGATCCGGTTGTGTGGGATACGCTTACCGGAGATGTTTGCAAGGCAGAAGTTGTTTCGCAGAATTCATCCGGTAGTGTTATAAGGCTTGTGCTTCCGTGTGATCATGGCGTTGTTATGACTGTACGGTTATAGTGTTTGTCATCCCGGACAGTGCAGGTATGATAGTGATTTCTTTCCACGGGGCGATTTAGGCTGCTTACATAGCTCGTGCAGAGTGTATAAGTATCTCCCGGAACGCTCGGACTGCACTAAGCTCACGCGCTGTCCTCATGAACACGGAAATTTGCGCATAACTCGATGCTTCGCATCTCAAACAGTATGCGAAAATTTCCTATTCGGCCAACGTGTTTGCTAAGTGCTGCCGGCTGATTGTTCCTGGAGATATTTATACGCTCTGCACTTACGTTGTGAATGTTCAGGAGATATAGGAACAGGTGGTTAGAGGAATATGTCGATAAAGTAAAGAAATAGTGATAGTACAATCGACATATTCAGAAATAATGATGAAAAAATGATGGAAAAATAGGCAATTATGCCATAAATCTTTGAGGGAATTTTTGATACACTGAGGAAGTGTCAGCGTAAAAGGAAAGATTGAGTTATCGCAAAATTAGTTGAGTTTGAAAGCAACGTGAGTGCAATCCGTATAGATGTATCTAGGAACAATCAGCCGGCAGCACTTAGTGAACACATTATCCGAATAGGTAAATTCTGCGAACTGTTTGAGACGCAAAGCGTCGAGTTTCGCAGAATTTACCGTGTTTATGAGGATAATGCGTGAGCTTAGTGTCTGTCCGAGCGTTCTGGGATACATCTATATGGAGTGCACGTGACTAAATAAAAAGAGAGGCGCAAGAAAAGATATGCGAAAGATCAAAGTAAGGCCATATTCAGGAACAAAGAGCAATGAAATAACAGACAGAGAGCGGAAAGGTATGGCAGTTGCGCGGAAGGCAGCGGCTGATGGTATCGTTCTCCTTGAAAATAAAGAAAATGTGCTTCCGATAAGTAAGGGAAGCCGTGTAGCGCTGTATGGATCCGGTGTGTCCAATACGATAAAAGGTGGAACAGGCTCAGGTGATGTAAACGAAAGACACAGTGTAACGATCGCAGAGGGATTTAGAGACGCAGGATATGTGATTACCACAGAAGAGTGGATCGAGGATTACAGCAGACGTTTTACAGAAGCTCGAAACAAGTGGAGAGACGAGATCAATAAAAACGCTGAGGGCAAAGATTTCTTCACAGTATATACAACAACTCCGTTCGTACGTCCGGTTGGAATGGAAATAACTAAAACTGACACGGATACAGCATTTTATGTAATAAGCCGTGTAGCAGGAGAAGGCGCAGACCGCTTTGATAAAGAAGGTGACTATCTCCTTACAAAAGATGAAGAAAAGGAACTCAATACAATCTGTGAACTGTATGAGAAAGTCGTAGTAGTTCTGAATGTAGGCGGTGTTATCGACCTGTCATTTATGGATGAGCATGAAAATATCCTTGGACTTATCCTTTACTCACAGGCCGGAATGGAGGGCGGACATGCGCTGGCTGATGCAGTGTCAGGTGATGTAACACCTTCCGGAAAGCTCACTGCGACGTGGGCATACAATTACAGCGACTATCCGAATGCAGAGGAATTTTCTCATAATAACGGAAATACAAATGAGGAGTTCTATAACGAGGGAATTTATGTAGGCTATCGCTATTTTGACAGCTATAAGATCCCTGCGCGCTACTGCTTCGGCTACGGTCTGTCATATACGGATTTTGAGATCGAGACAGAGAGCATCTCTGAAGTTAAGGGCGAAGGTTTTGACATAACTGTAAACGTGAAGAATACAGGTAAAGTCAGCGGTAGAGAAGTTGTACAGGTATATGTTTCCTGCCCGGATGGAAAGATAGAAAAAGAAGATCGTCGTCTCGCAGCTTTTGGTAAGACCACGCTGTTAAAAGCCGGTGATGTGCAGAAAATTGTGCTTCATGTTCCGTTTAAGGCACTTACTTCATATAGTGAAGAGATTCCCGGATGGGTTCTTGAAAAGGGAATTTACGGAGTGTTTGTAGGAAATTCTCTTGATGATTCTGCATTGGATGCTGCAATAGAACTCACAGAGGATGTAGTAACGATCAGAACTGAGCATATCTGTACTCCGAAAAAAGAAATCAAAGAGTATCACAGAGACAGTGACAAGAGAGCGGAATTAGCAGATGTAATAGAAGAAGCAGTGAAGATCAATGGTTTCAAAATCATCACTGTATCTGCATCTGATATTCCTGTAAAGACCATAGAGTACAAGACAAATGCTGAGCTTGCAGACGAAGAAGGCATGAAGATCGTTGATACTCTTTCTGAGGATCAGATAAAGCAGCTCGCGACAGGAGATCCGGGTAAGGGACCTGAGGCTGCTCTTGGTTCTGCAGGAAATTCTGTTCCGGGATCTGCTGCACAGACAAGCCGCTGCGCAGAGGACAAGGGAATCGCAAGTATCGTTCTTGCAGATGGACCGGCAGGTTTACGTCTCATGAAATACTACTTTGTTAAAGACGGAAACATCGTCAATCTGCCATTCCAGTTCAGCCTTGAGGGCGGTATTTTCTGTCAGGATGCAGATAAGACCGAGGGAGAGCGTTACTATCAGTACTGTACTGCCGTACCGGTAGGAACCATGCTTGCCCAGACCTGGGATACAGAACTTGTTTCTGAGATTGGTACAATGGTCGCAGGAGAAATGCAGGAATTTGGTGTTACACTCTGGCTTGCACCTGGCATGAATATCCAGAGAAATCCGCTCTGCGGCAGAAACTTTGAATATTATTCCGAAGATCCGTTAGTGTCCGGAAAGATCGCGGCAGCTATGACAAACGGTGTGCAGAAGATAAAGGGATGTGGCACTACTATAAAGCATTATGCCTGCAATAATAACGAAGATAATCGCATGAACTGCGACAGCATAATGTCTGAGAGAACCATGCGCGAGATTTACCTCAAGGGATTTGAGATCGCGATCGAGGAGTCTCAGCCGATGTCTATGATGACAAGTTATCCTGTTGTAAATGGAATTCATGCGGCGAATAACTATGATCTTTGCACAAAGGCTGCGAGAAATGAATTTGGTTTCAAGGGAATGATAATGACTGACTGGACGACTACTCACTACGGACCGTCCTGCACGGCAGCGGGATGCATGAGAGCCGGAAACGACATCGTCATGCCGGGATGCGCAAACGATCAGAAAAATCTCACAGAAGAACTGGCATCAGGTGCACTCAAAATGGAAGTCCTGAAAGCCTGCGTATCAAGATTCATCAGAACAGTAATGCAGTCAGACTGCTACGAAGACTGAGATAAGATAGCGAAATAGTAAAAATTAGGGCGTACTCATGAGGTTTAGTTCATGGGTACGCCCTTTTTTGAACAGAGTCTTGCCGAAACGTCTTGGCCGGGTGAAAAGATTTACCATCCCGCCATTTTTTGTGACTCTTTTGGAAAAAATGCAATTATTTTTGAGAACAGATAGTATAATGAGGGTATAAAATTTCCACAACTATAAAAATATTGAAGTTTTGGAAGAAAAGGGTGAAGCTATGATAGGACGAAATGAAGAGAAAAAAATGCTGCAGTCTCTTTTGGAGGAGGAAGAACCGCAGTTTATCGCAGTTTTTGGTCGTCGTAGGATTGGAAAGACATATCTGATCAGAGAGAGTTTCGATTATACCTTCACATTTCAGCATACAGGGTTAAGTAATAGTGAGATCGATAGTGATGAGTCTCAGCGTCAGGCGCAGCTTGATAAGTTTGCGGAATCTCTTGCGGATGCAGGTTACAACCGTGAAGAAAGAATAACTTCATGGAATGAAGCGTTCAATGGTCTGAAAGAAGTTATTAAAAACTCGAAAGAAAAGAAAAAGGTAATTTTTATTGATGAACTGTCATGGATGGATACCAAGGACAGCGGGCTCATCTCTGCTCTTGAGAGTTTTTGGAATGGGTTTGCGACTGCCAGAAAAGAGAAGGATGTAATACTGATAGTGTGTGCATCGGCTACTTACTGGATGATCGATAATATCGTTAATTCAAAGGGTGGACTCCATAATAGGCTCACGGGTCAGATTTATTTGAAGCCTTTCTCTTTAAGGGAATGTGAAGAATATCTGACATCAAGAAAGATAATGATGAACCGACATCAGATACTGCAATGCTATATGATCCTTGGTGGGGTTCCGTACTATTGGAGTTTGTTAAAAAAGGGTAAGAGCCTGCCACAGAATATTGATGAATTGTTTTTTAAGAATAATGCGCCGTTACAGGGAGAGTATGACAATCTTTATAAGGCTTTGTTTAAGAAGCCTGATCAGTATATGAAGATTGTTGAGTCGCTTGGAAGAGTAAATAAGGGAATCACACGGGATGAGATATGTAAAAAAACCGGGATTTCCGGATCGGGTGATCTTTCTAAGAAGCTTAGAGAACTGGAAAATTGCGGATTTATAAGAAAGTACATTCCTTTTGGATATAAAGAGAAAAAGGCGCTTTATCAGCTAATAGATAACTATACATTGTTTTATTACAAATTTTTGAAAGACAATGTTTTTGATGAAAACTATTGGATGCATCAGACGGGAAGCGCATCACTTCACGCATGGAGCGGTGTTGCTTTTGAGCGGGTCTGCCTCGAACATGTGGCACAGATAAAAGCAGCTTTGGGAATCTCTGGAGTATACACGGAAGTGAATGCATGGCAATGTGATTCTGATCCGGATAAAGGAATACAGGGTTCTCAGATAGATCTCCTGATCACCCGAAAAGACCAGATAATAAATATGTGTGAGATGAAATATTCTGAATCTGATTATGCAGTTGATGCAGCTTTTGATAAAGCGCAGAGGCGGAAAATCTCGGATTTTCAGAAGGTTACAAAGACAAAATACGCAATACACCCGACACTTATCACTACTTATGGGATAATACAAAATGCATATGCAGGAGAGATACAGGCTGTGATAACAGCGGAAGATCTTTTTGGTGCGTGAATATAGAACAAAATTTCTACAACTCGAAAAAATCAGATAATCAGCTGTGAATTAAAAAAATATCTATTCACAGCTGATTATCTGATATAAAAGCTGCAATAACCAGCTAAAAAGTGACATTTTCTTTGTTAACAGCTAGCTATCTAAAAATAAGGATCAACGAATACTTGAAAATGATTATATGGCGATTTATAGTGATAATAGATATTATAAATCGCCAAGCATTGCATGGAGATATTGTATGCGGCGACTTTTGAGAGGAAATTGAGGCATATGAAGATTGTTGGAAGAAAACGTGAAAAAGATGATCTGATGAAGTGTCTTAGATCAAAGCGACCGGAATTTATTGTGGTTTACGGAAGGCGAAGGGTAGGGAAGACCTATCTTATAAGAGAGTATTTCAACAGGCAGTTTTCTTTTTATACAACCGGTCTTGCTGATGAAAAGACGAAAGGACAGTTGCGTGCATTTAATGAAGGTCTGCTCATGCATGGAAGTAAGGATAAGACACTTCCTAAAGATTGGTTTGAAGCATTTATGCGTCTTAGAGCCCTGCTTGAAGGAGAAAAAGTTTACCGTGAACCTATAAATAATAAAAGGGTAATATTTCTCGATGAACTTCCTTGGATGGATACAGCAAGATCTGATTTTAAGAGCGCGTTGGAATACTTTTGGAACAGCTGGGCATCAGCGCAGGAAGATCTGGTATTAATAGTCTGCGGTTCGGCGACATCGTGGATAATAACTAATCTCTTGACCAGTAAGAAAGGATTTCATAACAGGGTTACACGACGTATACAACTTGCTCCGTTTTCTCTTGCAGAATGTGAGAGTTTATATGAACTCAATGATGTTGTTATGACCAGGAGCCAGATGATAGAGAGTTATATGGTTTTTGGTGGCGTGCCGCATTATCTCAATTTATTGGATTCTCGGCTCAGCCTTGCACAAAACATAAATGAGTTATGCTTTAAGGAGTATGGTGAGCTGAGAAATGAGTATCAAAACCTTTTTTATTCCCTTTTTAATAAACCACAAAAACACATGGCAATACTTGAAGTACTTGCAAATAAAAAGGATGGAATGACACGTTCAGAACTCGCTGAAGAGAAGAGAATAGGCGGTGGTTCTGTTTTAACAAAAGATCTTCGAGAGTTGGAGGAGTGTGGTTTTATCCGTAAATACAATGATTTTACTAAAGGAGACAGTGAAGCATTTTACCAGTTGATAGATCCATTTACGCTGTTTAGCCTTAGATTTCTTGAAAATAGAAAACTTGATTCATGGAATGAGTATATAAATTCACCGGGATACAATGCATGGAGAGGAAATTCTTTTGAGATAGTCTGTTTGAATCACATAGATAAGATAAAGGCGTCACTTGGGATAAGCGGTATCGAGTCTTATGAATTTGCGTGGAGAAGCAGAAGTGCTGATAAGGGAGCGCAGATCGATCTCATTATCAGTAGAAAAGACGGTGTGATCAATCTATGTGAAATGAAATATACGAACGAAGAATTTTCTCTTGATGCGGATAAAGCTGAAAAAATCCAAAATCGTTTGACACAATTTCAAAAAGAGTCAGGTTCAAAAGATGCGATACACATAACCTTGATCTGCGGCAACAAGTATAAACAGAATAAATACTCAGGTATCGTTCAAAACGTTATCTGTGGGGACGATCTTTTTGATGCATGAATGAACAACAAAATTTCCACAACTCGATCAAGATCAGAGTTGTGGAAATTTTTGCGTTAATGACGTAATAGCTTTTGCAATAATCATTATTTATCACCGGTGATTAGATTTAATGATTTTTCAGATCGGCGATAGGTTGATAATATTTATTCATACTTAACTAATATGAATTGATGAAACGACATTTCGTCAGTCATAGACTTTAGTTTATGGGAGGAGAATTATGAATAAAATCGTTAGAAGATTTATCGCAGGAACTCTTACACTTGGACTCGCAGCACTTTCTATCACAGGATGCGGCTCAGCAAAGAACGGCACAGAAAGTGCACAGGCAGGAGAATCAAAGAAGGTTTACCGTACACTCGATGAGATAAAGGAAAGCGGAACGATCAATATCGGAGTATTTTCCGACAAGAATCCATTTGGATATGTAGATGAGAACGGTGAATATCAGGGATATGATGTTTATCTGGCTGAGCGTCTCGGAAAAGACCTTGGAGTAGAAATTAATTACGTTTCAACAGAGGCCGCCAGCAGAGTTGAGTACCTTGAGACAGGAAAGGTTGATATCGTATTAGCAAACTTCACCGTTACAGAGGAGAGAGCAGAGAAGGTTGATTTCGCTCTTCCGTATATGAATGTTGCACTTGGCGTTGTATCCCATGATGACAATGTTATCGAAGATCTGTCACAGATTACAGCAGATGATCAGGTGATCGTTATTTCCGGAACTACTGCAGAGACATATCTTGAGAAAGAATACCCGGATATCAAGCTTCAGAAATTTGATACTTATGCAACTGCGAAGACTGCTTTTGAGAACGGAACAGGAGTTGCATGGGCAAATGATAATACCGAGGTTATCGCGTATGCAAAAGAAAATGCAGGTTATGTAGTAGGTATCCCTTCCCTTGGAAGTCAGGATACTATCGCACCGGCGGTATCTAAGGGTAACAGCTCGCTTCTTGACTGGATCAACGGCGAGATCGAAAGCCTTGGAAAAGAGAATTTCTTCCATGCTGATTATGAGGCAACTCTTATCGATACATACGGTGCAGATTATGAGGAAACACTCGTAGTAGAGGGCGGCAAGGTAGAGTGAGTATGGATACAGAAGTTATCCTTTCGTATTTACCAAGATATATCGAAGCCTTTTTCCTGACGATAAGGATAGGCTTTATAGGAATTGGGATTTCACTGGTACTTGGGGTCATAGTTGCTTTTTTGATCCATTTCAGGATTCCGGTCTTAGGAAAAATTGCAGGAGTTTACATAGAGCTATTTCGTAATACTCCGCTCCTTGTACAATTGTTTTTCCTGTACTTTGGACTTCCAAAGATCGGAATATCGATCCCGGCAAATGTTTGTGGTGCATTGGGACTAGGGCTTCTCGGCGGCAGTTACATGGCTGAGGGCTTCCGGAGCGGACTGGATTCCGTTCCGGCATCACAGACAGAAAGTGCTCTGGCACTTGGAATGACGAGAAAACAGCTCTTTATAAATGTCATTCTTCCCGAGGCATTTGCGCTGAGCGTTCCTGCGACGGTCGCAAATGTCATTTTTTTACTAAAAGAGACCAGCGTTTTTTCCGCGATCAGCTTGATGGATCTCATGTTTACGGCAAAGGATCTGATAGGACTCTATTACAACACGACAGAAGCATTGTGCATGCTTGTTGCTTTTTACATTATCATGTTGGTGCCTGTTTCGGTGATCGGAAATATCGTAGAGAAAAAGGTTCGGTTTAAGATGCTTGGAGCATGATATGGGATTTGAAGTTTTATTTAAGGGTAATAATTTAATAAGGCTTTTCGAGGGACTTTTAGCAGCCCTCCGGATCAGCTTTATATCGGTGATCATAAGTATCTTCTGCGGTCTTATCGTCGGAACACTTATGACACAGGAAAATCGCGTGATCCGGGTTATCACGAGGGGATATTTGGAGTTTATACGTATCATGCCGCAGATGGTGCTTTTGTTTATCGTTTACTTTGGCACGACAAAAGCATTGGGCATAAATATGTCTGCTGAGACATCGTCTATCATAGTATTTTCTTTATGGGGAACCGCAGAAATGGCAGATCTCGTCAGAGGGGCACTCACAAGTATACCGGCGATACAGTATGAGAGCAGCTATTCGCTTGGACTTACTTCGGCTCAGACCTATGTATATGTGATAATCCCTCAGATCATCAGACGAATGCTCCCGCTATCAATTAACCTAATTACGAGAATGATAAAGACTACGAGTCTCGTCATGATGATAGGAATAGTGGAAGTATTAAAAGTCGGGCAGCAGATAATCGAAGCAAATAGAAAGAGTTCCCCAAATGCGGCGTTCGGCGTATTTGCAACGATATTTTTTCTGTACTTTATAGTATGCTGGCCGATAAGCCTGCTCTCGAAATACTTAGAAAAGAAATGGGAAAATTAGGATGGAAGAAATTCTCAGTGTTCAGAATCTGTGCAAGAAATATGATGAACTTGTCGTACTTGATGGCATAGATCTCAGTATAAAAAAGGGTGAAGTAGTCGTAATAGTCGGCCCTTCAGGATGCGGAAAAAGTACATTTTTACGGTGCTTAAACGGTCTTGAGGATATTCAGGACGGAAAGGTCATTCATGACGGTGAGGTGATCAATCCCTGCAGTGGAAAGTTAAATAAAGTCCGTGAAAAGATAGGGATGGTTTTTCAGAGTTATGAGCTTTTCCCGCATAAAACTGTTTTACAAAATATGCTCCTTGCTCCGCTTAAGGTAAAAAAGGCAGATAAAAAGCAGTCAGAAAAAGAAGCACTTGAGCTTTTGGACAGAGTCGGTCTCCTTTCGAAAAAGAATAATTATCCAAGGCAGCTGTCAGGAGGACAGAAGCAGAGAGTTGCGATAATGAGAGCACTCATGATGCAGCCGGACATACTTCTTTTGGATGAGATCACGGCGGCGCTTGACCCGGAGATGGTGAGGGAAGTGCTGGATGTTGTGATCTCACTTGCAAAAGAGGGCAGAACGATGGTCATAGTGACGCATGAAATGTCATTCGCACGAGCGGTTGCCGACAGGATGATCTTTTTCGATGAAGGAAGGATCGTAGAGGAAGGCAGTCCTGAGGAATTTTTTGTACATCCCAAAACAGAGAGACTACAGAAGTTCTTGCAGTCTTTCTCGTATGCAAGATAATAAAATTTGATCTGGGTCTCATACTGAACCGAAGCTGTCATAGTATATACATCTATGGCTGCAGCCTCCATTAAAAAGCTTTTTGCAGGCTTTCATACAATAAGTTGCTTCATCTTCACTTTGATTCCGACCTATTCGTTTCCTTATGTATCCGATATTTTCAAAGTTTGCTTCCTTTCCCGGAATTAAGGCGGCGCAGGCATTGATCCAGATTACATTGCAATCGTCATGAGCACATAGATCAAGAGACAGCTTAAAGTCGTGAGAGCCTGTGGAATATGCAGGAGCTATGATCAGTGTGAGCATAAAACTTCTCATGATGCGCTCCATATATTCATTAGTAAGGAAATCCTTACAGATCATGACTGCGAAACGGCCGATTCCTTCGTAGTGAAAGATTGCTATCTTTGTGTCTTGCCTTAGATTCTCCCTATATTGGCCATGACTTGTTTTAATGAAAAAAGGATTATGCTTATGCTGTCTCGTAAGCACGGAGCCATGCCTGTCGAGAACTGAAGAGTAGTTGTATCCATCAATACTACAGGAGGGGAGAACGATGATCGAAGGTATACGTCGGGCTTTTTCACTGTCGAGAGCTCTAAGCTTATTTTGAATAAATGTTTCCATTGTAGGATTGCCAAGCATCTCTGGGAATACTATCAGTTCGCTGCCTTTTTCTCCTGCAAGTATGATCTTGCTCCATACAAGTTCGTTGTCTGCCTTTGCAAGTGCCTGATTGTGGTGAATGTTAAAAATCTGGAAATGTTCGGTTTTTTTGTAGTGAATATCAAAGTTCGATTTTGCATTCAGCGGTGATGCCGCAACATTAAGTTGTTTTGTTTTCTCAAATGTAGGAAAAGCTCCACGGGGAATAAATATGTGTTCAGCCTCGATGTTAGGCACATCCTCAACAACCAGAAGGTACCTAAGATAACTGTCGATCCTTACATATGAGAAAGAATGTCTGTGTTTTCTGGACCATACGCAGCGCATTTTTGGTAAAAGAGAAATCCCGGTTGTATTACGGTTTGTGTTTATCTCTGTAGATACAAGCTTCTCTTCAAGAATTTCCCGTTCATCATAAAGAAGAACCGATACAGTTTCATCCAGAGCCTGCAGAAACCTTATAACTCCGTTCTTATCACCGTTTTTTAAAAGCAACTCTTTGAAACTATACAGCTTTTGCATGTATTCCTGAGTTATATCAGGTTCAAAAACAGGAATATACTTGTGCTTATTACTCATATATAGATCAGTATTTTCCTGTATCATATTATCAATTCGTATTTTTTCTTTTACAGAAATGCTTTTATATAAAATAAGATATTCCTTACCTATGGAACTAATTAAAAACGAGCATAATTCAGCAATTATGTTATATATCAAGATTCTGTAAGGAATGTGCTGTTCCATCGTAACGAGAACCCCTTTCGTTCACCTTTGTCAAACATTTTACCACAAAAATTTCCACAACTCGAAGAAATACGAGTTGTGGAAATTTTTATGCGGATTTATCTATCCGGTTATTTGATCTTGTTTTTCATCTTGGTGTAGTTTCTGAGTATTTCATGGTGCTGTGCGTACCATTCTTCTCCGCCCTGACGCTGATACATGAATTTTCCGTTAGGGTTCGGAGTGAAGTTTACTGTAGCATCATTATTTACTGTGAGGTCACCCCGTTCTGAGTAAACGAAAGTGCCCGGGAATACTGCATTCAGCACACAAAGGTGATCCCACATACGCTGTCCGGTTTCGCAGTTTTTGTACATATAGGTCTGCTTTATCGGATGAACAGCTACATCCGAGAGGTCAGATAGAACTTCAGAAGGCTTGTATTCGAGAGCATCACCTACAGGACTTGGTGACAGATAGGTAGTCACATTGGAAGGAAGCTCTGCAACAAAACGCTTGGCAAGAGGGATATCCTGCCTCAGATTATATCCGAGCTCGTTACTTTCGCCGAGTTTGGTTGCCATGATATATACAGAATCAATTTTTTGGCTCGCAAGTGCCTGCCCTGAAAGCGGAGAGTACTCATCAGGTGCGGACTCGAGGAACTGAACAAAGCTTGATACAAAGCCTATGAGTATAACCTTTACTGAGTGATCGGGTTCTTTTGCCAGGAGCTTTCTATAAAGCTTATAGCCGTCTAAATTGTTGGAAAGATCTGTATCGCTTCTCGCGAACATCTTTGATCCATCGGGATTTTTGAGGTCATCAAGCATACGATAGTCGATGTAGACTTTTGTACCCTGGATGCCGTTACGTTCAACGCCTATCGGTATATTCGGGTAGCCATGGTAGACATTTTCTATGTCGGCGAGTTCTGTAAATCCATTACCGGGACGATCGACTATCACGCCCTTCAGGTCAACAAGCCCTGCATCCATCATCTTATACAGGATCTCCATGGCAAACAGATCATCAGTGGAATTACCTATGTCAGTGTCGAGTATTATTGCCTGATGTGTTGTTGCATATCTAGGGTCAGTAGTTGGAGCAGCAGCGTAAACAAGCTGCGTTGAGATCATGAGCATGGTCAATAGCAAACATACAAATTTCAGGCCTTTTTTCATAAAAAATACCACCTTTCATAGATCAAAGAATAGAAGAACGAGTTCCTATCTTATTTCGGCACATTGCTCCATATAATAGAGTGTTAATATGTAAAAAAAAATGTTGAGTAGTTCAAGAAGGAACAAAATAAGTATTGACATATGAAAAAAAGGATTGTATAGTAAAAATCACATATGGAACGGATTCCACATAAGAAAAAGTATAAGACATGCACAATATAAAGCTGTGTGTTTTTATTTTTAGAGTGTTGTGGAACGGGTTCCATAAAAGGAGGAAATTGTTTTATTTATCCGCATGAGAAGGGCGGAGAAAGGGAGTTACGAATGAAAAAGAACTTAATGACGGTATTGGCAGCTTTAATGGCTGTATCACTCACAGCATGTGGTGGTGCATCAGCAAATACTACAGCATCTTCGGCAGCTGCATCTGAGACATCGGCAGGTGCTGCATCATCAAGCGCTGCATCATCTAGTGATGCTGCAAAGCTTACGATCTGGAGTCCGACTGATAAAGAATCGGTTGAAAACTGGTGGACTGAGAAGATCGGAGAGTGGAATGCAGCTAATCCGGATATACAGGTTACGAGAGAAGCAATCGACCGTTCCGATTCATACGCATACGACAATAAGGTAGCTACAGCTGTAACATCCAGTTCTCTGCCGGATATCTTTTTTGTTGATGGACCACAGGTTTCATACTATGCGGCTAATGGAATCATCGTACCTCTTGATGATTATTTCACAGCAGATGATCTGAAGGATTTTGTTCCGTCAACAGTTGCTCAGTGCACCTATGATGGAAAAATTTATGCAATGTCTGCAACAGAATCATCTGTAGCTTTTTATTACAACAAGGATATGTTAAGAGAGGCCGGTGTTGATGTTGATGACCTGGACAGCAGAACAGTAGATAATCCGATCACCTGGTCAGAAATGAGAGATATTGCAGAAAAATGTACAACAGCTGATCATGTTGGAACACATATCATCATGGATCATGGCGAAGGTCTTCCGTATGCACTGGAACCCATGTACATTTCAAATGGCAAGGATTACATCAATGACAGCGGTGACACTGCAGAAGGATATGTAAACAGCGATGAAGCGGTTAAGACAAGTGCTTTTCTTGCACAGCTTATTGCAGATGGATATGCAAATATCGAGCCTATCACCGATGAATTTTTGAATAAGGCATGTGCAACCATGCTTGGTGGTTCTTGGGATGTTTCAGTACTTAGCGAAAATGCAGACTTTGACTGGGGTGTAACATATTACCCTGTATCTGATGCTACAAAGAAGGCTGTTTCTCCATGCGGTGACTGGTCTGCAGCTATCTCAAAGGATTGCAAGGATACAGCAGCAGCCGGAAAGTTCCTGCAGTGGCTTATGAATACAGACAATGTAGCAACTTATGCAGCTGCCATCGCTAAGCCGGCAACCAGAAATTCTTCTTATGAGACAGAGGCAATGGCTGAGTACAAAAATTATCCGCTGTCGCTCATGGTTGAGCAGCTGAATAACACTGCATCTCCTCGTCCGAGAACTCCGTCCTATGCTTCTTTCTCCACAAAGTATGCAGAAGCAATGACAAATATCTTCTCAGCGGCTGCATCAGACCATAAAGTTGATGAGGCATATATTAAAGAGCAGCTTGACAGTGTTGCAGCTGACTTCACTGAAGATTACAACACTTACTATGCAAAATAATTGGTGCAGTTCAGTTTATAGGTAATGGAAGTGCTGCGGCGCTGTCTGTGTCAGAAAGTGAAGTTAAGGTGACTAAAAGTGCTCTGCATAGCAGGGCACTTTTTTTCCGGAAGTTAAAAATGCAGTAACAATTCAGAACAGTTACAAAATGTACAAAGAAGTTTGAATAATAAGAGGATTTTCAATGGTAAAATCAAAGGCTATAAAAAAACAAAGTGAAAGTGTAGCAGCTGCGGCATTCGTAGGACCGGCATTTGTACTTTTGATCGCATTTTTGCTGGTACCCATGATCTATACTGTATATTTTTCAGTATTTCGTTATCAGATCATGCGCCCGAATGATATAACTTTTATCAATATCGAAAACTATGTAAAGCTGTTTAAGGATCCTGATTTCTGGCATGCTTTTCGAAATACTCTGTACTTTACGATCGTTGTAGTTCCGGTGCAGTCGGCACTTGCGCTGGCATTGGCGCTGCTTGTTGCTTCAAAAACACGTGGCGTAGCTTTTTTTAGAACGATGTACTTTGCACCGCAGCTTACATCAATGGTTGTTATCTCTATTCTCTGGACTATTTTATATAACTCAAATCCCTCCACAGGACTTATCAATTCACTTCTTACCAGTCTTGGAATGGAAAGCATCAATTTCCTCAGTAATCCTAGAACTGCGATGAATTCTATCATTTTTATGTCCGCATGGCAGGGGGCAGGATATCAGATGATGATCTTTATCGCCGGACTTCAGGCAATTCCGAGCTCGCACTATGAGGCGGCTTCGGTTGATGGGGCAAATTCATTTCAGAAATTAATCTATATTACTTTACCCGGACTTAAATCAACTATCAAATATGTGATCATGATCACTATGATCCAGGCGATGAAGCTATTTACCCAGCCGTACGTAATGACAAAGGGAGGCCCGCAGAACGCGACAAAGACGCTGGTCTACTATATTTATACAGAAGGTTTTCAGGAAGGAAACTTTGGTTATGCCTGCTCAGCAGCTGCGGTATTTTTCGTTATTGTGGTAACTATGTCGCTTGTAATGAAGCGTCTTACTACGGCGAAAGAGTGAAAGGGGAAGCTTCATGGATAAAAAGAATAGTTCAATGGGTCGGAATAATATTCTGAAAAAAGTATTATTTTATTGCGGAAATTTCATTATCGGAATCATATTTGTTTCTCCGTTGTTATGGATGGTATGTGCATCGTTAAAGCCGGAGGCAGAAATTTTTGCAAATATGAATTCTATACGGACTTTTATTCCGACACATGCGTCACTAAATAATTATATAGAAGTATTTACACGATTAAATATCTTAAATGTGTTAAAAAACACATTTTTGTACATCGCTTTAATTTTGATCGGTGATCTCTTCTTAAATTCACTTTGCGGATATGCACTGGCGAAGTTTGATTTTAAAGGAAAAGGACTGGTATTAAATCTGGTGATCGCGCTGATGGTCCTGCCGATGGAAGCGATCATGCTGCCGCTCTATATCGAAATGTCACAGTTAAACTGGGTAAATACACTCCAGGCACTGGTCATTCCGTTTATTCCTAAATGTTTCTCGATCTATATGTTTAGGCAGTTCTTTTCTGATGTACCGGATGAACTTCTTGAGGCAGCTTCGATAGATGGAAGCGGACGTATCAGAACTTTTTTCAGTATCGTAATGCCCATTTCAAAAACAGTTTATGCAACTGTATTTATATTGGATTTCGTTGCGCACTGGAATGATTTCATGTGGCCGTTCCTGGTTATGACAGGAGAGGGAAAACGAACCATCCAGCTTGCTGTTCAGGTATTTTTTGGAACGCAGCCGGTTCATTACAGTGCGATCATGGCAGCACTGGTTATTTCTGCGATACCGATGATACTTATGTTCATTTTTATGCAGAAATATTATGTTGAAGGAATTGCATCTTCCGGAATTAAGGGCTGAGATTTTGAAAATCACGTACTTATTGATAAACTAGATATATCAAAGATGTAAGGGTCAAAAATACGAAAGGACGGATTTTTTATGGCTACCATACAGGAAGTTGCAAAATTAGCAAAGGTGGGTGTTGCAACGGTATCCCGCGTTATCAATAAAACCGGATATGTAAAGGAGGAAACACGCGAACGTATCGAGGCAGCGATCAAAGAACTGAATTATACACCGAATGCTGTTGCAAGAAACCTGTATCGCAATAAAAGCGGTGTTATTGCGGTAATCGTCCCGGAAATAGATCATCCGTTTTTTTCAGAATTTGTAAATGAACTGGAAGAAATATGTGCGGAGCACAAGTACAAAATTATGCTTTGCAATACCTGGTTTAAGGAAAATTACGAGCATCAATATCTCGCAATGCTTAAAGAAAAGCTTGTTGACGGCGTAGTTGTAGCATCTCATTCGCTTGATATAGAGGAGTATGCAGCTATAGACAGACCGATAGTAGCACTGGATCGCCAGTTAGGAAATGGTATACCGTGTGTGCGGTCTGATCATGAAGTCGGAGGACGGCTGGCAGCAGAGGAACTGCTTCGTGCTGGATGCAAAAAGGTTGTTCAATTCAGGGCAGAGGAAAAAAAATCTGCTCCATTTATAGTTCGACACGACACGTTTGAAAATGTGTTGAGAGAAAATGGAATTGAGTTAGAAAATATTTATACAAAATGGAATTATCTGAGTTATGAATATAACCAAAAGTTGTGTCAGGATTTTTTCTGCGATCATCCTGATATTGATGGAGTCTTTGCGACAGATATTATTGCCATGAATATCGAGATAGAAGCGTTGAAATCCGGTATGCGGATTCCTGAGGATGTAAAGATCGTATCCTATGACGGAACAGGTATTATCAAGCTGTCACATCCGTCTATCACTGTGATAGAGCAGCCGGTTAAGGAGCTTGCCGCAAAGTGTTTTCAGCATCTGGAGAGTCAGATCGAAGGAGAAAAGCCAACCCAGAGTATGATCACATTGCCGGTTAAGCTCATAAAAGGTATGTCAACAAATGTATGACGTCAGGGTCAAAATATATTTTGATCCCGATATCAATATATAAAGAGGAAAAAGTTTTGAGTGAGTATTTAGAAAAGGCACGTGTCTATGAAATGGACGCGGAGCAAATGATAAAGGCAGAGGATCGACCTTTTTTTCATCTTTCACCGAGAAGTGGATGGATGAATGACCCAAATGGATTTTCTATGTATAAGGGAAAAATCCATCAGTTTTATCAGTATTACCCATATAAAACGCAGTGGGGACCAATGCATTGGGGGCATGCGGTTTCTGAAGATTTTGTGAAATGGGATTACCTGCCTGCAGCAATGGCTCCGGATGAAAACTATGACAATTTTGGCTGTTTTTCCGGTAGTGCTATCGAGATGCAGGACGGCAGGCAGATGCTTGTCTATACTGCAGTCAGAGAGGAAGAAAAAGACGGGGAGGAGATCATCAGGCAGACGCAGTGTCTGGCATTTGGAGATGGTGTTGATTATGAAAAATATCCGTCAAATCCGGTAATAGATGCAAAAGGTCTTCCTGAGGGCTGGAGTCCTGTTGATTTCAGAGATCCAAAGATTTTCCGGTTTGAGGATGATGATCACTATAGTCTGGTCGTAGGCGGCAGATCTGATGATGGAAGTGGCTCTATTTTACTTTATGAGAGCATGGACGGTATAAAGTGGGACTTTGTTACTGTTCTTGACCGCTGCAGAAAAGAATACGGAAGTATGTGGGAGTGTCCGGATTTTTTTGAGCTTGATGGAAAATACCTAATACTTACATCACCGCAGTCGATGCAGGCGAGAACATTGGAATTCCATAACGGAAATGGAAATATCGTAGTAATAGGAAATTATGACCGAAAGCTTCATAAATATACAAGAGAAGGTGTATATGCAATAGATTTTGGACTTGATTTTTATGCTATGCAGACGCTTAAGGCAGCGGATGGCAGAAGGATCATGACTGCCTGGATGCAGTCATGGGAATCATCGCATGCAGTACCTGATGGGCAGAGATGGTTTGGACAGATGATCCTTCCAAGGGAACTCAGGATCAAAGATGGCAGGCTTTATCAAATGCCGGTTAGAGAAATAGAGAGTTACCGCAAGGATCATGTTGCATATAAAGATGTGTATTTGAATAAATCTGTAGTTCTTCCCGGGGTAAACGGGAAAGTCTGCGATATGGAGCTTGAAATCTGTCCGAATGGACCGGAATATACGGAATTTAGGATAGAATTTCACGCGGATTCGCAGTTTCACACAGATTTTATCTATCATCCGAAGGATGGTGTTGCGATTTTTGACCGGACTTACTCCGGTTTTGCTAATGATATTAATAACAAGAGAGAATTTGCGGTTAGATATCAGGGTGGAAAAATAAAACTGCGTATCCTTCTCGACAGGTTTTCAGCAGAAATATTTGTAAATGATGGAGAAAATGCGTTTTCTGCAGTTGTTAATGCTCCTAAGGAGGCAGATGGCATACGTTTCTCTGCGAGCGGAAATGTAAAAATGAATCTTGATTTCTGGAAAATATGATGTCAGGGTCAAAAGGTCAAAATCCGATTGTGCTTGCACAAAGAGGATTGAGACCTTGGGACCCGCAAAACACGAGCAAGTAGCGTTATTACGCGGAATGCGAGTGTTTTAGGATTGCGGGAATTGCGTAGCAATGAATCAATCCGTGTTACTGTTCAGACGCAACCGGAGCACTACGCTGCGGAGGTTGCGACCAAGAAAGATGAAAAGCCATTGGATTTTGCCCATCGCCGGAGGCGATTTAATTGGCAAAATCCGTTACGTGAGCGAGCTGGAAGCGAGTGAACAGTAACCAATCCGTGACATCAGTAAGGGGCAAAATTTACTTTTGACCCTTACATCAAAATATGAAAATTGCACGAAATGATAAACACCTGTTGCATGAATTTGCGACAGGTGTTTTTTAATGCAATAAATGTGCACCTAAAACGAAAACAATCCAAAGAGAAGAAGCGGGATAAAGATTATCATAAGACCATACAAAAGCGCAGGCGCAAAGCCTGATAGGAACGGGTAAGATGCTTAAAAAGCATTGGGATATGTTTTAGAAAAAGAAAGTGAGGCAACTGAAAATGAGTAAGCTTCCTGTTGCAGTACAGGTTTATGGACTTAGAGATCTTCTGGAGAATACTCCGGAGAATTTCAAAGATGTAATGACAAAGATCAAAGAATTTGGATATGACGGTGTAGAGCTCGCCGGACTTTACGGTCTGGAGCCTGCTTTCATCAAAGAAACATTAAAAGAAGTCGGACTCACACCGATAAGCGCACACGTTGCATTTGCAGAGATGATGGAAGATCTGGACAAGGTGATCGCGGATTACAAGGAAATCGGAGTTAAGTATCTGGTAATGCCTTATATGGCTGAAGAGTACCGCCCGGTAAATCCTGAAGGATTTGAGAAATTCCTTCCGCTACTTAATGAAGTAGGCCAGAAGATCCATGATGCAGGAATGACATTCCTCTATCACAATCATGACTTCGAATTTGTAAAGCTTCCTGATGGAAGATACGGCTATGATGCTATGTTTGAAGCAATCCCTCATGACAATCTCATGTGTGAACTTGACACCTGCTGGTGCGACGTAGCAACCGGAGAAGCACCGGAATTTATCAAAAAGTACACTGACAGGATCCCGGTAGTTCACCTTAAGGACTATATCAAGAAGGGTGAGGTCAAAAATATGTACAAGCTCATTGGTATCGAAACCGAAGAATCAGATGGCGATACAGGTTATTTCGGTTTCAGACCTGTTGGATTTGGCCAGATGATCTGGGAGCCTGTTCTGGAAGCGTCAGTAGAAGCAAATGCGAACTGGGTAGTAGTAGAGCAGGATGAGCACTATGAAACAGATCCGCTCGAATGCGCAAGAAGAAGTCGTGAGTATCTGAAGATTCTCGGCTGGTAAAAAGAAAAAACATCAAAAATTTGAACATAAAGTAGAAATAAGGAGATAACAAAAATGAGTACACCAAAGGAACTTAGAATCGCGATAATCGGATGTGGAATGATCTCACACCGTCACATGACAGTAATCGAGAACCTTAATAAGAGAGGACAGAACCTCCGCGTAGTTGCAGCAGCAGAGATCGACAAGGATAAGCTTGAGAAGTGGGGCAAGAAGTACGGACTTTCAGAAGATTGCCTGTATCAGGACTTCCGTGAGATGTTAAAGAGAGATGACATCGATGAAGTCGAGGTATGCGTACACAATAACCTTCATACATCTGTTGCAACAGCAGTTATGGCAGCAGGATTCCCCTGCTACTCTGAGAAGCCTATGGCAGCAAGCTACGCAGACGCAAAGATCCTTTACGATGCACAGAAGAAGTATGGTCAGAAGCTCGCAGTACAGATCAGCTCCATCTACAATCCTCAGACAAGAATCGCAAAGGAACTCATCGCTGACGGTAAGCTCGGAAAGATCTATCACGCAAGAAGCGTAGGCCACAGACGTCAGGGCCGTCCGGGATATGATATGCCTTTCTTCAGCCGTGATTTTGTAGATCCTAATGTAGGCGTACATGGACCGCTTTTCGATCTCGGTATCTATCACCTGGCTCAGATGCTCTATGTAATGGGTATGCCGGAGCTTGAGAGTGTATACGGTACAACAACCTGTGATTATTGGAGAGACAAGAGAATCGATGATGCAGTAAACTGCCACACACCTGTAGAAGATCTGTCTGTAGCAATCGCACGTTTCAAGAACGGTCTTTCAATGGATATCTATGAAGACTGGGCTATTCACATGGATGAGATCGGAACAAGTTTCATCGCAGGTTCTCTCGGTGGACTGAAGTTTACAGATGTTGACCAGACAGGTGGTCCTATGGCTGTTCCGGAAGGCGGAAATATCGTAGGTGGCGGCGCTCTTCAGAAGCCGAGACTTGAGTGGTTTGGCGTGGATGAAAAGGGACGTCTTTTCGATAACAAGCTTGAGTGCGCTATCGGTGATGTAACAGGTATGCAGGAGCTGGCACTTAATCCTGAGATGGAAAAATACAACGACAATCAGCTTCAGTGGTATTCATACCTTCGCGGCGATCTCACAGATGAGACAAGGATTGATTCTCCTTACATCGCAATGCAGACCGCATTCCTTTCAGAAGGTGTTGTGCTTTCAAATGAGCTCGGACGCAGCGTAACAGCAGACGAGATCAGAAAGATGTCAAAGTCCATCGCTATCCGTGAGCAGGAGACACCCTTCGGTGTGATCAAGTACGATTTCGACGATTATAAGGCTGAATAAGTTAAAGCAGGGGGACAGCAGATGCAGAAAGTGAGAATTGGTGTCATTGGCTGCGGAACTATAACAAGAGTCCGTCATGCACCGGAATATGCAGCGAATCCAAATGTTGAGATAACCGCATGGTACAACAGGACCAGATCAAAAGCTGAGAAGCTGGCAGAAGAATACGGTGGAAAAGTTTGTGACAGCATAGAAGAGCTTCTGGCTATGGATCTGGATGCGGTAAGTGTCTGCACTGCAAATGCTGCACATGCTCATGATGCTATCCTTGCCCTTAGGGCAGGGAAGCATGTCCTCTGTGAAAAACCTATGGATGTCACTCTGTCAAAGTGTAATGCAATGACGGATGCGGCAGAAAAGTCAGGCAAGATCCTGATGATCGCGCAGAATCAGAGATTTTCATCTGCACATGTGAAAGCTCATGATCTGATACGTGAAGGAGCTATAGGAGAGGTAGTTTCCTTCGAAACAAAATTCGGACATGCAGGTCCGGAGAGATGGACAGGAACGGATGATACCTGGTTTTTCAGGAAAAATGCAGCAGGAATGGGGGCTCTTGCTGATCTTGGTATTCATAAGACTGATCTCGTTCACTATCTCATAGGAGAGCCGATCACTGAAGTATACGCACATACGGCGACCCTTGATAAAAAGTATCCCGATGGATCACCGATCGATGTGGAAGATAATGCATGGTGCATTTACAAGATGGATAGTGGCATAACAGGCACGATGCATGCTTCGTGGACAGATTACGGTGCAGAATATAACTCCATCGTGGTTCATGGTACAAAGGGATCAGTGAGATGCTATGACGACAGAGAGTACAGTCTTATCCTGGAAACCAGTGATGGAAAGCAGAATTTCCTCTCAACAGAGGAGATGCTCACAAACACGGATATTACTGTTGGAACAGGTAAAACACAAAATTCTGGAGTAATAGACGAATTTGTGGACTGCATTATAAATAATAAAATACCAAGATCATCGGCAGAAGAATTATTAAAGGCAATGAGAGTGATATTTGCCGCAATGGCTTCTTCAGAAATAGGAAGCATGATCACGGTTAAGGAAAATCGAGTTTAACACTTATGGGGAGTATATAGATATAAAAGCTAACGAAAGGACGTAAAAAAATGTACCAGTATGATAAAAAGGGACCGAAGCGCGGTGTTGCTCTTTACAGCTACTCAGCAGAGTTTGGTCTGGAAAAAACACTTGAAGACTGTTTCGAAGATCTCTATGACATGGGAGCACATGGAATCGAGATCCTTGCGAATACACATATAGAAAATTATCCATATCCTTCTGATGAATGGGTTGAGAAATGGCATCATCTTTGCGAGAAGTACGAGATCGTTCCGGCAGAGTATGGTAACTGGATCGACAGCCACGTTCTCGGTGACAGAGACCTCACAACAGAGGAATCCATCGAGATGCTTAAGAGAGATATTCGTCTCGCTCATAGACTTGGTTTCCACGTAATGAGAACAAAGATGCCGGTTATCAATGACCTTCTGGAGCCTGTTGAGAACTGGAGAGAGATCATCAAGGGAGCACTTCCTCTTGCAGAACAGCTCGATATCAAGATGTGTCCTGAAATTCACACACCGTCAAACCTCAAAGGTAAGCTTGTTTCTGATTTCGTTGACTTCATCAAGGAAACAGGAACGAAGAACTTTGGTCTGAACATTGACTTCTCTGTATTCCGTACAGAATTTAAGCCGGGCGAGTGGGTAGATCCGAACTATACACCTAATAAGCCGGAGGACATCATCCCGCTTCTGCCATATGTATATTGCTGCCATGCAAAGTTCATCAATATGAATGATGACTTTGAAGAGACAACCATTCCTTATCCGGAGATCATTAAAGTTCTTCAGGATAATGGTTACGAGGGGTATCTCCTCAGTGAGTATGAAGGCGCAGACAAATACGACCAGGGCTACGAAGTAGGTCAGACACTCAGAAAACATCATATCCTGTTAAAGAACCTGCTTGGTGACTAAGCTAGAAAGAAGGTAAAAGAAATGGAAAAACAGACGATCCAGTCAGTTGGATTTAGAAATATAAAAGATGAAGACGGAAATGTTACAGGCTTTCAGTTTAAGGTAAAGCTGCCTTATTACAGAGGAATCTTCCTGTCACAGCTTCGCCCTGGAACACTTTATATCGACGGCGAAAAGATCACAAAGGAAGACATCACCTGGACTTTCAAGGGTGAGGAATATACAAACGAGGAAATGGCTTCTGATTTCCATACACATTGGGCTACAACTGTTCCGGCAGTTCTTAAGGTAAAGAAGCCCGGCGGACTGAAGCAGGGATATCATGATCTGAAGTACGGTTTCTGCTGGACTTCATCATATATGCCGCCCCTCATTCAGAATGATCTTGATCCGGATAAAGAGCCTATGGTCTACATGCCTGAGTTCGGTCATCACGTAAACGAGAGAAGACTTCTCATTGTCTAAAAGAATACAAGAGATACATAAAGGTGTCCGGCACTGCTTGAAAAAGTGGTGTCGGGCATTTTTTTGATGTATGATATGACAGGGTCAAAAGTAAAAAATCCGGTTGTGCTTGCACAAAAAGGATTTTTTATTTGGGACCCGCAAAAACACGAGCATGTAGCGTAATTACGCGGAATGCGAGTGTTTTAGAATTGCGAGGGCTTCATAAGAAGCAATTCGTGTCATATTTAGGTATTTTTGGGAGTACAATAAATGAATTTCGATACTTGTTCCTATGATGTTATAAAACCGATAAAAAACGACAGCTCCATGACTATGAGCCTAACGCTTCTTTTTGTTCTGGAGGACAGCATTACGGTTCATGTCCTTGAGGATAATTTTACCCTGCATGAGGGGGATGTGCTCATGATAAATCCGGGTGTTGAGTACAGCTATAAGGAGACCGGTGACGCTATCGTCGGTGTTGCGCTTTTTACCATGAAAATGATAAACAGTGTGATGAATGGGAAAAGTGTTGTTTTTTACTGTAATTCTGTGGCGGACAAGACCAGATCATATGAGGATATCCGTACTATATTCTACAACATGACGGAGGAATTTCTCTATGCTACCCGAAAGTCAGATTGCAGGATAGACAGTTCTCTCTACCTTCTTCTTGATACGCTTATCGAAAACTATCAGACGGAAAATTTAAATGAAGCCCAGGGTAATCCTGACAATGATATCCGTATGCAGCAGATGATGCAGTATATCATAGGAAATCTTGATCAGGAAGTTAACCTCACGGATCTGGCAGAGAGTATGTACGTTTCGGCGTCAACCCTGTCTCGTATATTTAAGAAAAATACAGGCGTATATTTCGCAGACTATGTTACAAGACTTCGTCTGCAGCAGTCTCTTATGCTCTTATCCGGAACTGACCAAAACATGACCCAGATCGCCCTTGCCTGCGGTTTTACGAATTCAACATCTTTTAACAGAGCATTTCGTAAGGAAATGAACATGTCGCCTACCCAGTATCGTGAACTGCATAGCGATGACAAGAAAAAGAAGGAAGAAGAAAAAGCAAAAGTCGGCGGAGAGATCAGGGAACGTCTCGAAAATAACGCGTCGATACACGGAAATAATAAGATTACCGGAGAGATCGTTGAAGATCTGGATGAAAACCCTGGTGAGACTTATGAAAAAGTATGGAATAAGATAATAAATGCAGGAAGTGTGAGTGACTTAAATCAGGCAAATATGCAGTTCCATATACAGTATCTTTGCGAGCATCTGCATTTTACCTCTGTCCGAATATGGACACTTTTTTCTACAAAGCTCATGATCACGGATGGAAGCGGTAAGAAAAAGTGCAACTTCAACATGGTGGATACTGCCCTTGATTTCCTTGTAAATAATCATCTAAAAGTGTTCATGAGTCTCGGCAGACGCCCTGATATGGCTGCGCTGTCAAAGGGCGATGTATATAAACAAAATGACTATATCCCATTTGTTTCAAAAAAAGCATGGGAAGTTGCCATAAATGAATTTATGAATCACATTTTGGAGCGATATGGATTAAAGGAAGTATCGAAGTGGTTCTTTGAGCTTACATTTATTCCTGTTTATCCGGAGGATAAGGCAAGGCTTTGGGAGGGAGATCCCTTCTCGATAGAAGAAGCATACGATTATATCTATAAGCTTGTAAGAAAAAAGATACCGGGAGCAGAAATTGGCGGTTTCGGCGGGGCTGTGGCTGATGATTGGGAGAGATTATCTGAGCTATACTCAAATCTTGTGAAAAAGGATGAGAAGCCGGATTTCGTATCATTTCTGTTATTCCCCTATGATAATGTCACAGGGGAAAATGGTGCGCTTGAGAGAAGAGTGTGTAAATCTCTCGACAGTGAGCTAATGCAGGTGCGCCAGATGCGGGATCTTATGGAAAAGACAGGAATCCCTGACAGCAAGCTCTACATTACCGAGTGGAATGAATCCATTTCAAACAGAAACTACGTGAATGACAGCTGCTTCCGTGCCTGCTATATAGCATCCAGAGCAGAAGCACTTCTCGGAAAGGTCGATGCCCTTGCGATCATGAGTGCATCGGACTGGATAAGTAACTATATGGACTCTGTGGGCATTCTGAACGGAAGTATAGGGATCATTTCAAAGGACAGGATAAGAAAACCTGCCTATTTTGCCCTGGCATTCCTTAATACGCTGGGTCACAGACTTCTGAGCCACGGAAAACATTACATACTTACAGAAACCGATAACGGCGGCATAAGGCTCCTGCTCTTTAATGACTCATGGTTTTCTGCGGGATATTTTCTCGGACCGGAGGAGATACCTCTTTCTAAATTAAAGAGTGGAACATTTTTCAGTGAGACACCGCTTGAACTTTCTGTAGTAATAAAGCATCTCCGCGGAAACGGAAGCTGGTATATAAAGAAAAGGATCATGAACCGTGATCACGGAAGTATCCTTGATGAATGGGAAAAATTTCAGTACGAAAACAGGCTGATGAGGAGTGATGTAAAGTATCTGGAATCTGTGAGTGAACCGAAGATGACACTTGAAAGAGCAGTGATCGACCGCGAAGATCATTCAGTCAGATTGAATGTGACACTCGAACCACATGAGATTTGTCTTGTGCATATTTTCTGCATGGAGTAATAGTAATAATGCGATAGTGGCATGAAACTCACTTAAATATACGAAACTAATATGCAACCTGCACAAAAGCAATGCAACAGAAATAAACATCTGTTGCATTGCTTTTATTTTTTTATCCGGAATTTGAAAGGAATGTATATGAACGTGGAATGTACAGCGAGAGATACAGAGTCGCAGCGATTAAAGTATATACATAACGAACGTGCACGTAGTATCCCGCAAAGGGATAAAAGTTATTTTTGACAGTTACATAAGTTTTTAATTATTGGGAAGGTAAAAACTGCAAGCGTTCATTGCAGCCGGGAGGTTATATGAATGATATGTCAAATACTGCTGTAGAAGGTGCAGCAGGTCTTGAAGACGAATATCTTATTGAAGCGTCGAGTGGGGCGAAAAAGGGTGAAAAGACAAACTGGGTGACTGGTGGTTTCTATGCAATGGGTGAGGTTGGATGTCAGCTTTCATGGTATATGATCAATACTTACCTCACAATTTTCTACACAGATATCGTAGGACTTTCAGCAGCAGCGATCTCACTTATATTTGTGGTAGCGAGAATCTGGGATGCGATCAACGATCCTATGATGGGTGCGGTATGTGATAAAACAAAAACACGTTTCGGAAAGTTCCGTCCGTATATCATGTTCTCACCGATATTCCTTGCGATATTTAATATCCTTACATTTACGGTATTTCCTGTACAGGGTGTGATGAAAGTTGTTCTGTGTCTTGTATGCTACATCGGCGCAGGTATGGCTTACACAGCACTCTGCATTCCTTACCAGGGTCTCGTAAATCTGGTTGCAAGGGATTCACAGGTTCGTATGGACTACGCATCCTGCCGTGCTATCGGAAAGGCTGTTGCCAGCATGGTTCTTTCAGCAGTTGCAATGCCTCTGATCCTGTACTTTGGTCATAGCAAAACACCTAATTCACAGGGTTACTTCCTGACAACAGTACTGTTCTCTATCCTGCTCATTCCGGCGTGCTTACTTTGTGCATGGAAATGTAAGGAAAAGAATTTTGTCAGCATTGAAGCTGAGACGAAGCCTACACCGATCAAAGAGGCACTCCCGCTCATTGTAAAGAATAAGAACATCATGATCACCGTATTTTCAACATTTGCAGGTGCTATCGGATGTATGGCACGTATGTCAATGCTTGCATACTACGTACTGTATGTTGTAGGAAATCCTATCATGATCGCTCCGATCTTTACAACAATGACTGTATGTCAGCTTCTTGGAAACCTTACACTTGCATGGGGTACAAGAGTATTTACAAAGAAGGGCTTCATGCTCCTCACAACATTCACACAGGTTGCAGCTCTTGTATTACTGTTCCTCGTACCTGCAAACAATACACCGTTCCTGCTTGGTGTATCCGCTCTTATCGGTCTCACAATGGCTAATGAGAACATCGCACCCGGAATGATGTGCGACAGTATCGAGTATGGCGACTGGAAGTATGGTGTACGTGAGGTTGGTCTCACATTCTCACTTGTAAGCTTCTCTGTAAAGCTTGCAACAGCTGTAACAGGAATCGTAACAGTATCTCTTCTCGCAGCTATCGGATATGTTCCGAATGCAGAGCAGACAGAAGCTGTTAAGATCGGTATCAACGCACTTGTAAATCTTTTCCCGGCAGTAGTTATCGCGATCTCCGGTATCTCAGTTCTTTTCTATGATCTGACACCGAAGAAGATGGAGAAGATTTACGCAGACCTCGATGCCAGAAAACAGGCAAACTAAAAGTAAATAGCGATTTTGATGGAAACGCATCGGAGTGATGATTCATTCCGGTGCGTTTCTTTGTGGTTCAAACATCTTGCAACAGAAGGGTGATTTTTATTGCACGTTTTTTTAGACTCACCGGAATCTTGCAACAGAAATGAGGCGTAAATAAATACAGAGAAAAGATGGAGACACTTGCAGGATTTATGATTAGTACATCAAAAGAAACAACGTGAAACACACGATTTTTGGGAGGAAACAATATGAAAAAGAAGATATTGGCAGCGCTTCTTGCAGGCGTTATGACACTTTCACTCACAGCATGCGGAAGCAGCTCTGCAGCAGCTACAGATGCAAAGGCAGCAGCAACAGAATCTGCATCAGGAACAGAAACAGCAGGCGGAGATGCAACACATATCTATGTACTTACTGCACCGGAAGATCACGGCTGGACAGGTTCTGTTGCAACATTTGCAAAGGAAAAGGTTGAGGAAGTAAACGGAGCAGGCAAGTATTCCGCAGAAGTTATCACATGTGAGAATGCAGCATATCAGATCACACAGGTAGAGGACATTATCGCAAAGGGTGATAAGAACATCGCGGTTGTTATCCAGCCTATTGATGACACAGTGCAGTCAGCTATCCAGGAACTTGTTGATGCAGAGATTCCTTATGTTGCTTTTGACCGTATCATCGACGGGGTTGAAGCAAGTGCAGTTGCAAATGTTAAGGGTGATAACGAAGGTATCGGTGCAGGCAGCGCAGCTTATTTCGTATCTCTGGGACTGAAGCCCGGCGATCAGGTATATGTATATGAGGGTGATACATCATCCGTAACAACTCTCCGTGATCAGGGCTTTACTGAGTACCTTCTCGGAAATATCGAGTTTGACGGAAATAAGATTGCTGACGATGCAAAATGGACACAGGAGCAGGTTGACAGTGCTATCACATATTCCGGTGCTATGAACTGGAGCAGATCTGATACAAAATCAGCATTTGAGACACTTATGGGTGACTCTGCAAATACATCTATCAAGTGGTTCTACGCAGAGGATGATGAGCTCGCAATGGGTATACTCGAAGCTCTTAAGGGCGGCGGAATCGACGACAGTGCAAAGAGTGCATTTCTTGCAAATAAGCCGGTTATCACAGGTTGCGGCGGACTCGATGAGCTTTACGGAGTGCTTAGAGGTGAGAGCTACAGCGAGATCACTGGTGAGCTTGGTGGGATCATGTCTGTAACATACAGCCCCAGCATGATCCAGACAGCTATTCAGGATATGGTAGATTCGCTTGATGGCAAGGAAGTTACACAGGATCACGTTATCGAGTGTCAGAACGTTACTTCAGAAAATGTAGCTGATTTCAAGGGATTCAATTAAGTCACTTACGAAAAAAGACACAAAAGAGGAAAAGAATATGGCACTTCTGGAAATGAGAGGGATCAGAAAATCCTTTAGTGGTGTGCCGGTATTAAAGGGCGTGGATCTAACTGTTTCGGAGGGCGAGATTCACGCCCTTCTTGGTGAAAACGGAGCCGGAAAATCCACCCTGATGAACATACTGACAGGCACCATTCCTTTTGACGGAGGAGAAATAAAGTTTGATGGACAGGAATTAAAAAATATTTCTGTGAAATTAAGTGAAAAGCTTGGTATAGCTTTCGTGCATCAGGAACTTAATCTCTTTAATGATCTGAAGGTTTTTGAAAATATATACATAAACAGAGAGCTTACAGGACTATTTGGAAAACTGAATAAGAAAGAGATGATCCGACGTTCTGAGGATCTTTTCAGAAGGCTTGGGGTAAAAATGGATCCGACAGCAATGGTATCGGATTTGAGAACCGGAGATAAGCAGCTCCTTGAGATAAGCAAGGCGCTTCTAACCGGAGCAAAGCTTCTTATCCTGGATGAGCCCACGACTTCACTGAATAACGACGAAGTCGAGCATCTCTTTTCCATAGTATCTGACTTAAAGAAAAAAGGTATCTCGTTTATCTTTATCTCCCACAAGATGCCGGAGATATTTAAGTATTGTGACACCTATACAGTTTTCAGAAACGGAGAATTTATAAGCTCCGGAAAGATCGCGGATACTACACCGGAGGGGGTTACGAGGCTCATGGTAGGTCACTCTGAGGACGCAGGGTCGTATGTAAAGCGTGAAACAGGTGAGACGGTATTGAACCTCACGCACATGAGCGGAAAAGGATTCCGTGATGTGTCAATGGAAGTGAAAAAGGGCGAGATCGTTGGTCTTACCGGATTGCAGGGATGCGGAAGCAGTGAATTTATGCAGTGCCTTTTTGGGATCACTCCAAAGACAGCAGGAAAGATAGAAGTTTTTGGGAAAGAATATAAGGGCGGCTCTGTACACAGGGCTATGAAAGCCGGAATAGGACTCCTGCCTGCAAACCGCAAGGAAAACTCGGTGATCCCTGATATGAGCATCATTGAAAACATGTACCTTGCAGAGCACACGCTTTCTGCAGGAAAGTTTCACTTGAATAAAACTAAGGAATTAAAAAAATACGACAGCTTTCAGGAACTCCTGAATATAAAAGCAAAGTCAGGAAATATGCCTATCGTATCACTGAGCGGAGGAAACCAGCAGAAAGTATTTATCGCGAGGTGGCTAAATACCAATGCGGAGATACTGCTTTTTGACAACCCGACACAGGGAATAGATGTAGGTGCAAAAGAGGAGATATACAAGCTCATCCATACGCTTGCAATGAAGGGAAAAACAATACTTGTAAATACGCTTGAGATACCGGAACTTCAGAAGGTTGCAGACAGGTGCGTGGTGTTTTACGGCGGCAGCATCGCAGGAGAGCTGACCCATGATGAGATAGATGAGCATACAGTCATGATGTATTCCACAGGTCTCGCAAATGACAAAGAGAGTAAAGAGGTAGTGTGAAATGAGTACAGCAAAAAACAAGTCGACTATATTTGGAAAAATCTGGAGTAATTATAGTTTTATATTTGTATTTTTCATGATCTTTCTGGTTTATGCCATGACAAACAGCAGTCTGTCGCTCAGTGCTACTATGAATATTTTCAGACATTCTGCAGTGATCGGTATCACCGCTATCGGAATGGGTCTGGTATGTATCACAGGTGAGATAGACCTTTCTGCCGGATCGATGCTTGCATTTGTAAGCGGATTTTCTGTTATAGTCTTTAATAAAACCGGCGGAAATATTTTTGCAGTTCTTGTGTTTGCACTCTTTATGGGAGCGGTACTCGGACTTATAAACGGAGTACTTGTGGGAGTTGTCAGGATGCCTTCATTTATAGTAACTCTCGCAACTATGCTTATTTACAGGTCACTTGCTCAGTATTACTGCCAGCATATCGCCAAAGAGCTGATCGGAGGCGGAAGTTCCGTATATAAGATGACATCTTCTTTTAACGGATATGATGCCATGTATAATTTCGGAAATGGAAAGATTGCATCACTTCCGATCGTGGGACTGGTGCTGATCCTCGCTACCGTCATTTTTATGTACATCACAAATGATACAAAGTTTGGAAAAAAGATCTATGCTATCGGTTCCTGTGAAAAGGGTGCATTTATGGCAGGCATCAATGTCCGTCTGATGAAAATGACAGCTTTCGTCATAATGGGAATCATGATCGGGGCATCGGCTTTCCTATGGATCTGCATGAATGGTTCATCTGATCCTGCAACAACCGGTACGAGCTATGAGATGTACGCCATAGCAGCGGTAGTGCTCGGCGGAGTTTCAATGTCAGGCGGAAAAGGAAAGATCATCGGTGTGCTTTTCGGATCACTGTCCTACACAGTCATAGACAAGATCATCATCGCACTCAAGATGGATTCGCTTATCAATAATGCGATAAAGGGAGTTATCCTGATCCTCGTGATCTTAATCCAGGTTGCAGGACCGCAGTTAAAAGAAAGATTCGGAAAGAAGCTAATTGTACCGGATAAAGTGACAGAAGCGGAGAGAGCTGCATGCAATTAAGACAATTATTTACTAGTATATTTGGACAGTTTATGATAATGAGCTATTAATGATAAGAAAATCGTTTCGCAGCTACATATCGCATAAAAATCTACGATAATCAGCTGTGAAACGATTTTTGGGTGTTGACAGTATTCTTCTGCCTTTTCTGTGGTCAGGTCAAATTTATTACGGAGTTTTTCGATAATTTTATCATCCGGGATATTGTCTTCCAGTTTATCTTCGATAAAGATGATTATTCCCTTTTCAATACCGAGTGCCTCGCCGAGTGCTTCACCGCGTGCCTCTATCTTATCTAACAGTTCACACATTGTTATTCCCTTCCTTTCCTGTTCTGAAAATTCATTTAGAGATTCTTCAAATCGGTTATCTCCGGTTAGTGCTTTCATAAGTTTTAGAACTGCATCGGGATGATCCATGCTTCGAGTGTCTTTTCGGTGATATCTTTTTCACTCATTAACTGCTGTTTTCTCCTTTATCCTAGCACAAAAAAATAAGAACAAAAGTGAGTGTTCAGCTATTCGTTGTCCGGCAGAAGTGTCCGATAAAAATTACAGAGGGAAAATGTTTTATATAGGGGACTTGACAGATATGCATAATAGACGAACAATTTTCACAGCACAGCACAGCACAGCACAGCACAGCACAGCACAGCACAGCACAGTAGATAACTGCGCTTTTTTGTGCGTTGAAAAAGTATATATTGATGATGGATAACCGTCGAATCTGACGGGGCTTTATGCCCTGTCAGATTCGGCGGTTTTTTATGCAGCAAACTTAAAGAGGAGGGAAGGTTAATGAAACAAAAGAAGAGACTGTTAAAAGGAATATTTGGTATTTTGCTATGTTTTTTGATCGTGATGGGTGAAATACCGTTGCCGGGAGCAATGAAGGAAGCGAAAGCAGAGGATACATGGTCTTCTCTTCAGGCAGTATTTACTAATGGAGGTACGATAGTATTAAGTAATGATGTTACTGCTTCGGGGAGTGATCAGCTTACAGTAGCGTCAGGAAAAACGGTCACGCTGGATCTTAACGGACATACCATTAATAGAGGCTTATCCCGTGAGAATATGGCAGCTAATGGACAAGCTATAAACGTCATGGGAACGTTGACTATAAATGATGCAGACGGAGATGGCATTATAACAGGTGGTGGAAATGAAACTGGTGCGGGAGGAGGTGGAATCCTCGTTGATGGAGGAACACTGACAATAAACGGTGGCTCGATACAGGGAAATTGTGCAGTTTATGGTGGTGGAATACGGGTTACTAATGGTGGAAGATTAATAATGACTGGGGGAAAAATCACAAATAATCAATCATATAGAGATGGATCTGGCGTTTATATAAATGGAAATAGTTCTTTTACAATGTCCGGTGGAGAGATAAGCGATAATATCGGATTAGGTACCGGTTCTAATGCAACAAATGGTGGTGGGGTTTATTTGGGGCATAATGGGACAGAAAATACCTTTATCATGAATAATGGATCCATACATAGTAATGTTGCGACAAATTATGGTGGTGGAGTTTATCTATTAGGTGAAAAAAGTAAATTTACTATTACCGGAGGAAGCATAACTGGTAATCGCGCTGAAAACATGGGTGGTGGAGTATATGTTAACACCGATGTTTCACAAATTAATATTTCCGGTAATCCTGTCATTCAAAATAATGAAAACAGCAGTGGCGTTGATAATGTTTATTTTACGCAGAGTGATGCGAAATTCACTCTTACCGCTGCATTGACCGATGGAGCAAAGATTGGTGTGGGATGTGCTATTCGACATCTGACTACTGAAAGAGTTATGACCAGTGGGTATAGTACCTACAATAATACCCAAGTTCCGTCAACATTCTTTACGAGTGATGATTCAACTCGCGCAATAGCACTAAGCAGCGATAGTGAAGTCAAGGTGATGGAACACAGCCATTCTTTTACATATTCTGCATCGAATGATGTTATTACAGCAACATGCACAGCTGGATGTAGTTTAACAAATAATAAAACAACGTTGACAATAGTAGCCCCGGAAAGAACAACTTATGGTGGCACGGAAAGTGCAGAAGCTTCTTTTGATAATAATCTTTCAGGCTTTAATTCAGCTACAGGAAAGAATATCGAAGTTTCAGATATTAAATACGTTGGGAGAAACAATACAACCTATACGGAGAGTCCTACTGCGCCCACCGCAGCTGGAGATTATACGGCAAAACTTACATTAAATGGTGTTGCAATAAGTGGCGGAACAGGGTCTGTTACTGCTCAGGTGGATTACACTATCGCCAAGGCAGAACCGACTGCAGATGCTCCGACGGCATCTGCGACTTATGGTCAGACACTTGCGGATGTTACGCTGACCAATCCTAACAGCAACACTCCGGGTACATGGACCTGGGCGAGTGCAGGGACTACCAGTGTCGGAAGTGTAGGAAGTCATACTTTCAAGGCTGTTTTTACGCCGACAGATACTGCAAACTACAAAAAGAAAGAAAACGTAGATGTGACAGTAACAGTTGGAAAGGCAGCTAATCCAGCATCTGTTACGGGTACAGCGGTTGTTAGAAAAGACGGAAATACTGTTGATCTTGCGGAATATATTGATATGAGAGGCGCGACAGGAACAGTAAGCTATGCGATCAATGGTGAGGCGAATGGATGTACATTGAACGGTAGTGTTCTGACTTCTGGGTCAGACACAGGCAGTATAACTGTGAATGTATCCATTGCAGAGGATGATAATTATTTCGCGCTTGCTACAAAGCATATAACTGTGACGATTACCGATAAGTTTACGCAGACAATAACAGCCCCTGATGTGACAGTTGCTTACGGTGAAACAGGCAAGAGAGTAAGCGCTACAACTACAGGTGACGGTGCGATCAGCTATGCCGTCAAGACAGGTAGTGAGGATTATATCGATGTGGATGCTTCCACTGGTGAGCTGACAGCCAAAAGGATTGGCACGGCTACCGTCATCGTTACTGCTGCCGGTACTGATACATATGAGGCGGCGATCAAAGAAGTTACAGTTACGATCACCAAAGCGACTGCAGTTGTTACAAAAGCTCCGGAGGCTAAGGAGCTGGTCTAT
>JNJK01000012.1 GCA_000701625.1 Lachnospiraceae bacterium MC2017 | reverse complement strand
ATCTCCCTCCATAGTGAGGAGCAAGAGAATAAAATCCTTAAAACAAAGTTTGCGGTTACGCGTGAAATCTTTGCCGGGATGAACAGCAAATTTTTCTGGATTTTTTGCCAGTTTATCAATGGATGATAAAAGCGTCGTTTTTACTACATCTGAGTATGCCATAAGTGTCTCCTTAATTAGGTTGTTAATAGGAACCAATCCTAATTAATTGGCATTTTTCTGATTAATAATCAGAAAAATGCCGCACATTTACAGCGTATTGTCAAGAATATATTTATTTTTTGAGTTACTGGTAATAAAAAAGGGAATCCTATATTTTTCATAGAATTCCGTTAAGTGAATGACATTGGTTCACTCGCTTTCAACTCGCTCACGTAATGGATTTTACCAATTAAATCGTCTGCGGCGATGGGCAAAATCCAATGACTATTCAACTTTTTTGGTCGTAAACTCCGCAGTAAATGCTCCGTTTACGTGTGAATTGTTAACCCAAGAGGGACGGGGGTGCAGGTTCATGGACCTTCACTTCCGTCCCTTTGGGATCATTCTATCTTTTCAAATAGTTCACCGGGAGTACAATTCAAAGCTGTGGTAAGGCGGTCGATAGTTTCCAAGCGAATACTTCGTACCTCATTATTCATGAGGTTACTGAGATTTGCGTAGCCGATGCCGTCTAACTGTTTGCGAAGCCAATATTTTGTGTGTCCCTGCTCTTCAAGTATCTCTTTTATTCTAAGTCTGATCATAGTGTCACATCCTTTTGCGCAAATTATAAGATGTGGCTTATCTCGAAATAATTCTATTATAAGAAAGCTAATCTGTAGATAAGTTATCTATAAATAGCTTATCTGTACATCAACAAAAGCAATGCGACTATCTATTATCTGACCCAAAAACCGATATATAGAATGGGTGATTTATACGTAAGTTACGTATAAATCTCAATAAAATTGACATGATGAGATAAGCATAGGTTTTATACAAGATTTGGGAAGGAGAAGACATGGCCTATTTTATTCATAGGATTTCGCATGAATGGGAAGTATCATATCCGTTACTGGAATTAGGTTATTTATCTATTGGATGGTCAGATTATCGTGACACAGATTTATTGAAAAGAATCGAATCCGGCGGTGAAACGGCATTTAATGAGTTTATGAGCGATCATAATAATTCATATCGTTCTCGGTGGAGTTTGTGGTACTTTTCTCAAATGAGGCAGGGGGATTTTGTTGTTGTTCCGTTGTTTGATAAGTATCTTTCAATATGTGAAATTGAAGATTTACCAAGCAGTATCTTAGCTTTAAATGGAACCACGCTTAAATTAACCAATGGACAAATAGCAATTATAGACGAAAACGGCTTGAGTAATGGGATTGACCGAATATACGATATTGGCTTTATCGTTAAGGTAAAAGAGATAAAGCGTATACCACGCGCATATGTGGATGCGAAGCTGGTATCACGAATGAAAATGCGGCAAACAAATGGCAGAATTGATGATCTGGCTGAAAGCGTGAATGAAGCAATATCGTCAGAAGGTCCAATAAATATTCATGAGCAGATCTTGTCTGCAGCATCAGATTCTTTGAAAGACACGATTGAAAAGTATATTACGCCGGATGATTTAGAAGAAACAATACGCTGGTATTTTAAAAAAAAGGGAGCAGACAGAGCGTGGATTCCTGCTAAAAATGAGGCAGGAAAAGAAAATGGAGCAGACGCTGATGTAATAGCCGAATTTGACGATCTTGGGATTGTTTATCTTGTTCAGGTTAAAAATCACACCGGAGAAACGGGAAAATGGGCTGTAAATCAGATATTTGAATATGATCTTCAAAAATGTGACGCGAAAGAAGGAACAACATATATTCCATGGGTCGTTACCATGGCACAAAAATTTTCGGATGAGGCTATCGAATTATCCAAACAGTACAATATTAGGCTGATAACAGGGGATGAACTAATACGGATGCTCTTAAATGTTGGTCTTGATGGAATAGAAAAGACCGTTTGCAGATAGAAATGAATGGGGTACGTTATGTCAGATTTTATCAGTAAACTGAAGCAAATAAGAGGATGGGGTATTGTTTGTGGCTTAGTACTTGTTGTTTTTTTACTTATAGGAGTGTTAGCAACGATATCCCAAATAGATATTGATGAAACGAACGAACACCGTAAAAATGACAAACAAATAGAAGAAACGTTAAGTAAAGGTGAGGATTTTTCAGATTCTATTGTTTCAGAAGAAACATCTGAAACTAATGTAAGTCTGGCGAAAACTGAAAGTTCAGAAAAAACGGATTTGGATGAAGCGGGATTAAATAAGTTAACGGAAACAGATAATAATATTTGGGAAGAAGCCGTTAATGTAGATGAATTTGGCGATGTTGTCGAAACTGGAAAAGATGAAATTATAATGCAAGCAATGATCAGTGGTACTTATAAAGTTCAAGGAACAACATCTGAAATTTCTATGATCGGAATGGCATATCTGGTAGAAGACAAAAATAATCTGGGTTGGATTTATGTTGTTGATGGTGTTCTTGGAAAGCATGATGGAATTTTGAAATTTAAGATAAATTCCGGGAAAGTTGAGGAATACGATGTTGTTATAGAAAGAAAAAGTAATTATTTTGTATTGATTGACAGGAATGGAGCAAACGATATGCTTGGTCACCTGCTAAATGGAGATGATGTACGATGCATTTATCAAGATAGCGCTTGTGAAATACGATTTGATATTTCTGCAGGTAATTTCCCATCCTTACATGACAGATTATCTAAAAAATATAATGTACGTAAGGATAATATAAAAAACAATAACGATATATCGGTGGATCTTCGCGAGGCACTTTCTACGATAGATAATGATTCTCAAAGAGACGATACATCCGAAGATGATGAAAGTGAGAAACATAAAGATGATTATGAGATAAAACCCGAAAGTGAGATTAATAAAAGCGATTTTGTATTTTGGGATTCAGACCGGAGATATCTTAAAGATGAAGAGATTGTAAATTTGGACTTAATAACGATACAGACGGCAATCAATGAGATTTATGCGCGTCACGGAAGAATCTGGACGACAGAGTGGAATGATTATTTTCATACAAAATCATGGTATGAACCAAAGTATACGGAAGAAGAGTTTTCGACAAGTGTATTTAATAAATATGAGAAAGATAATGTTGATCTGCTTTCCGTATATAGGGCGCAGAAGAATTTGGATGTGCCAACTAAAGATACAGACGATAATTCACAAGGAGTTCAAAACTCGGATTTAGCAAAAATTGTTGATAAAAACGCTAATAACTTGTTATTAACGGATTATGGATTTGTATATACTCAGGACTTAACGTCGACAGAAGGTGTACTTTTCTCAGATGATCGTTTTGATATAAAAAACGTTCGTGTGATAAATGTAACGGAGGATTATATTCCCGGAAATTATAAAATGACTATTGAAGGAATCATTACAAATCATTCGGGAAAAGATGTTCAGAATGTTGTAATGTGCTATACGGTTTTAAAAAATAATACTGTTATAGCAGATATGGAGTCCGGAATGGTAAAAATTGATTTGCCATATCAGGAATGGTTTCTTAATGGAGACGAAAAAATGTTTTCGGGTGAGCTGTACTTAAGTAAATATTCTGCTGAAAATGCAAATCAGCTTGGTCTAACATCAGTTACTGCTTTTGGATATTAACTCAGATTGACATATAGGATTAAAGAGGATATGAAGCGTGTTTATAAAACAACCAAAAAACTAAGCGATGGGACAGAAGAACAAATAGTATATACAGAAAAAGAATGGAACGCGCTAAAGCGAAAGAAAGGGCTGGGTTCTATTGTAATATTTCTTATGATTTGTTGGCTTGTTGGTTCCTGCGTAAAAAATGGAAAGAAGTCAGATGGCGATAATAGCAGTAACAGATCATTAGATACCTTTGAAAATGGATCATCTGCAAACACTGAAAATGATTCTACACTTACTGATTCAAACCAAATAGATAAGAGCGAGTTTGTGTTCTGGGACTCTGACCGAAGGTATCTTAGTGAAGAGGAGATAGCTGATCTGGATTTGATAACAATACAAACCGCCATTAATGAAATCTATGCCCGGCATGGTCGGAAATGGGATAACGAATGGGATGCTTATTTCCGTTCAAAATCGTGGTATAATCCGCAGTTCACCAAGGATGAATTTTCCACAGATGTATTTAGCAAAATCGAAAAAGAAAACATAGATTTATTAGCAAAATATAGAGACATTAAAAGTGGAAAATGAGATAAGAGATAGGGGTTACAGGTTCATGAGCCAGTAACCCCCTCTCTCTTGGTTCCCTGATTTTTAATCGATGCTTTTTCAATCCGGCAAGAGTGTTCTTTTGTCTTGGAATTATAGCTTATTCAGACAAAAAGCACTTCGCTGGTGAAGCTGCGGTGGGCTTGGGGAAGAAAGTTATATCTGCAAAAACTTTCCTGGTGGGAAGTGAGAAGCTCACTTCCTACTAGGAACCTTTTAAAGAGTTAACGGATTGTATAATAAAATTCGTAATAACGCCGATAATATCAGTGAAAAACGAATAGTTAGGGAGAGCATCTTTGTCAATGGAATGATTGATAGAGGTGCTTTTTTACCGCTTGGACCTTTCCGGAGAGCGGTGCAGTTCTGACCGACAGATGAACTGCGGAAAGGAGATCGTTTATGGCAATATCAGGATTAGGAACGTGTGGGAATTTTGGATTTTATAATGATTCAAAAGGCAGACAGAGAAAATTGGATGTGCTTGATAACGGCATGACATTTGAGAGAATATTTCGTGTAGAAAGCAGTGAAAACGATGAGATATCAACCGTGAAATCTGGATCAGAAAATTTAAGTGCAGGCAGGGAGTTTTCTGAAAGTCCTGTCAGAAGGCAGATTTTTACGACTAACGAGAAAAAAACGGAAACACTTATGCCGCTGGGGATTGGTTTTGCAAATGCCGGAGCAATGGGATATGGCATGGCAGCATCGTTGATTTCTTTTGTGGATTCAGGTGATGTGATCGTTAGAGTCAGAGTCGCGACAGGAGAAGATATTGATGTCGATATGGCGCATTTTGATCCAAGGAATGCAACAGTTGTCGAAATGTTTGCTTTTTGTGAATACAAGGATTATATCGGAGAAGGCGTAAAGGACACGTGGGGTAGCTGGTCGTGCATAAAAAAGATAATATCACCTGAAACAGACATGGATTTTGGAACTTACGAGAACATCGTTAGTAAAAAATTAGACTGGATAGAGAAATTGTCGGAGGCAAAGACTGTTTTAACAAATGAAAGTACCGGAGAAAAACTGAGCGCAGCAGATATTCTGGCTCTGTTTGAGGAAAAGAGTAAGCTGACGGCAGGGGATTTAAAGGTGCCGAAAGACTGGCGGACTATGTCCGAGGAAGATTGGGATAAGATACTTGAGGGGATAGACAAGTACATAGAGGATTTTAGAGAACGAATCCGTGAACTTGAGGAAAAGCAGCGGAAAGCAGCGCTAAAGGCGGCAGCGGAAGCACCATCAGATCAAAGGGCGCTTGCGGCATCTGCGGCGGCACTTAAGGTTGCTGCAAATGGCTTCTTTTCAGGAACTTCATACGACTCTGATGAGTTGAAAAATGCAGAAGAAACTGTGATGATAGGAGATGAAGAAGCACCGGCAATAGATTACGAGAAAAACTGGACACGTCGATTGAAGACAGATGATCAGGCAGTCCTTCGCACAGCAAAAGCAGCACAGGAAATGGAAAGTAAAGCGAAAGAACGATTAAATGAAATAGGTAATAGCGAGATTCTGGAAGAAAACGATTTTGATAGTACATATCCTATATATAAAAGGCGTAAAAGGGAATTAATATAATAAAACTGACCCCCGTCTCTCTGGTTCATTGTGAATTATCTCTTTGAAAAAACTCCCGATATAAGGCATACGTCATACCTTACATCGGGAGTTAATGTCCCAAGCTATTCTATTGTCTTTACTGTGCGCTCAGCTTACAGGGTCTTCTGAAGTTCCATTACATCCTGAAGTGACATTTCTGTAGCACTTGCTACATATTCGGGGGTGCTTCCGGATTTGAGCAAGTTTTTTATCCTTCGTGCTCTTATAAGTCAGAGGATTAATTGTTTCCAGAAGCTGAGACACTATTGCCGAAAAAAATGTGTTAAACTAGCTTTCGGAGCGGTAGCCCTGTGAAAACAGGGAGGTGATGCCAATGGTTACATATGCTGATCTATTTACTTTTGTAATTATGATCGTAGCTATAATCTCATTGGTTATCGAGCTAATGAAGATAAAGAAATAACCGCCCCGTACTTTGGCGAGTAGAGCGGTTATATCAAAAATATAATTTAGCATTCATCAAAGCGGGGTTACCGCTTCTTCTTTGTCTGAATTATAACATATGGCGAAGCATTTTCAAGGTGTGTATTTCCGATCTTGAAAAGTGAAAATCTTAAGATTTTTTGCATTTGATTTTATTCATTATGGTGTGTTGAATAATGGATATTGATTACTTTTGTCAACGTTAGAGGGGATCACAAAATAGCCGCTTATTTTGAGTCAGCAGGCGGTGAAGATATCGGTGATGATGGAAAACTCTTCTATACTGTAAATGCAAGTGCAGACGAGGGTGGATATATATCGCCAGAGGGAAGTGTGATAGTTCCGAAATATGAAAATATTACATTTTCTATTATTAGTAATGACGGAAACAGGATCAGCAATGTACTGGTCGACGGCAAAGGTATAGGAGCTGTTTCAGAGAAGACCTTCAATAAGGTGATGTCGGATCACACTATAGAAGCAAAGTTCATCGAAGATAGTGTGGAAAAGTACTATAAGGTATCGTTTGTAGCAGCCGGATGAAAGTTACTGGACAGGAAATGGAAAGACGGATGGTGAAGTATACTTATGTTCTGCAAGGATTCCGGGTTATGCGGGTGTAGTCACGAGAATGGAAAAAGATCCGGAAACAAAGGCAAATAAGAAATTGTATTATTTTGATGCCTATTACACGGATAAGATTAAGAACTATAAGATAGAATACATTTCGTCAGATGGTTCAGGCAAGAAATTTACAGTAATATTTAAGAAGAGCAAGTGAGCGGCTTCTATAAAAACTCCGAGTTGTTTGGAGAAAATTAATTAAAAATATCAAAAAATTCCAAATAAAGGCAAAATGTTGCTTTTATTTGGAATTTTTGCTGTTTATAACGATTCTTTATATTCTATTTGAGTTCAATGATAATAGCCGGACAAGCTGCGGTGCGAGTTGGGAAGAATTCATATTTACGTTAACCGCAGAACTGCCTATCGAATCATCCTTTACCACGGGCGGTAGCAATTTCAACGGAGGTGTATCCAAGATCTTCCATTAGAGTTCTGCTACGTCCGTGCCGTCATTTACGGCAGCATTACAATGGCTATTAATCTTTCTTGTCCGTAAACTCCGCAGTAAATGCTCCGTTTACGTGTGAACAGTTACTCCATGGGTTACTGCTCAAATGAATCAACCATATCCTGAAGTTCGATATAGCGTTCCATTTTTTCTTCGAGCTCCTGTTCTACACGGGCTTTTTCTGTGGTGAGTTCCTGGAGCTTAACAAAATCCGTTGCGGCTTTTGGAATCTCTGCGTCGATCTCGTCAGAGCGGGTCTGAAGTTTGTCGATTTCTTCTTCGATCGTATCGTATTCTTTCTGCTCTTTAAATGAGAGCTTTTTCTTTTTGCGTTCAGGCTGGTTCTGCTTCCAATTATTCTTATTAGTAGTTTCGGTATCCGAACCATCTGAAATCTCTCCCGCGGATGAGCCCTTGGCAGAACCGCTGTCAGTCGTGCCATTCACATTCTTTCCTGTGTGCGCCAGATAATCTTCGTATCCGCCTTCACTCTGATGAAGGATACCATCTCCTTCAAATGAGAAAATACGGGTAACTACACGGTCCAGGAAATATCTGTCATGGGAAACTACTATTATAATGCCTGCGAAGGAATCAAGATAATCCTCAAGTATCTGAAGCGTACTGATATCCAGATCATTTGTAGGCTCATCGAGGATCAGTACATTCGGTGATTCCATTAGCACATGAAGCAGGTAAAGTCTGCGCTTTTCTCCACCGGACAGTTTGGAAATCGGTGTATACTGCATCGGTCCTTCAAAGAGGAAACGTTCGCACATCTGAGAAGCAGAAACCAGACCGTCTGATGTACGGATAAACTCCGCTGTATCTTTTATGTAGTCGATCACACGCTGAGATTCATCAAGTTCCTCATTTTCCTGACTGAAATAGCTGATCTTTACGGTCTGACCGATCTCGACTTTTCCTGTATCCGGACGGAGATTGTTGGTAAGGATCTTAATGAGCGTAGACTTTCCACAGCCATTAGAACCTATGATACCGATGCGGTCTGTTCGCAAAAAATTGTACGAGAAATCATGAAAAAGCGTATGGTCACCAAAACTTTTACTAATATTTTCAACTTCGATAGTCTTGTTTCCAAGTCTGGTTACAGCAGAATTGATCTGTACCTGACGTTCTTCAACAATCTTATCCCTGTCACGTAATTCTTCAAATCTCTGGATGTGTGCTTTTTGTTTGGTAGAGCGGGCGCGGGCGCCTCGAAGCATCCAGGCGAGATCTTTCTTAAAAAGAGCTGCTTTTTTACGCTCTGCAGCGATCTCGTAGTCGAGTCTCTGCTGTTTCAGTTCCAAGAAACCTGAATAGTTCTCTTCATAGCGATAAGTCTTTCCGCAGTCGATCTCTAAAATCTGGTTTGAAACTTCATCAAGGAAGTAGCGGTCATGCGTAACCATGAGGATCGCGCCGCGATAATGCTGCAGGAAGTTTTCCAGCCACTCGATCATCTCAATGTCGAGGTGGTTAGTGGGCTCGTCCAGGATCAAAAGATCGGATGATGCAAGAACTGCAGCTGCGAGTGCTGCACGCTTTTTCTGACCACCGGACAGAATCTCGGGATTTACGGAAGGGTCCGTAATGCCGAATTTTCCAAGCATTGCTACGACTTCGCCATTATGAGTCTGACCGGCATTTTTTCCGTATGCCATCTCTGCGACATTCTCCAGTAGAGATTTGCCGGTGTTAAATTCCGGAGCCTGCGGAAGATAGGCGATCTTCAGACCGTTATTTTTGATAACCTGTCCCTGATCCGGCTCCATGATTCCGGCAGCGATGGTCAGTAGTGTTGATTTTCCGGTTCCGTTTACACCGATAACACCAATCTTGTCATGATCAGAAATTCCGACTGTTACGTTATCAAGTACAGTACGTGTTCCGAGTACTTTTGTTATATTTTCAAGATTTAGAATATTTGCCATTGAAAAACCTTTCATATTACATAAGAATCTGAAACATTATAACATAAGAACAAAGAATCCGGCGTTGCCCTTGGTTTCACTTAAGTTTCGGGCGATAAAATATAGTGATAGAATTGCGTAAACTATTTTAGCATGAAGCAATCCGTATCATCATTCGGAGGACAAACGGTAAAAATGAGGTTCAATCTATGAAATTACTATATGCAGAAGATGAAGTGGAAATGTCAGAAGCGGTTGCAGATATTCTTACATTTCATAAGTACTCAGTGGATGTGGTTGCAGATGGAAAAACTGCGCTGGAATATGCGCGGGCTGAAAACTATGACGGGATCATACTGGACATCATGATGCCCGGAATGAGCGGTCTTGAGGTTCTGACACAGCTCAGAAAAGACGGCAATACTACGCCGGTCCTGCTTCTCACAGCAAAAACGGCTGTAGATGACAGGATACAGGGACTCGACAGTGGTGCGGATGACTATCTGCCAAAGCCTTTCGTCATGGGAGAACTTCTGGCGCGGGTACGTGCAATGCTCAGGAGACGCTCGGATTATCAGAGTGAAGAGCAGACGATCGGAGACCTGACATTAAATCTTTCTACATACGAGCTTTCCAGTGGTGAGAAAAAAATCGTACTTCAAAATCTGGAGTACCGTTTAATGGAAACCCTTATGCTAAACCGTTCTGCCTGGCTTTCTGCGGAGGATCTCCTGACACGTGTCTGGGGATATGAGACAGAAGCGGATGTGGATACAGTTTGGGTATATTTATCCGGGCTCCGTAAAAAGATAGCAAATCTTGGGTCAAAGGTGCTTATCCGATCAAAAAGAAATATCGGATACAGGATGGAGATGCCATCAGAAGAGACATAAGCTATGATCAGATCACTTCAGAAAAAATTTATTAGGGCTTCGATGCTCGTAGTAACGATACTTTTAGTGTTCTTTCTCTTAGCCATAAATGCGGCAAATTTTCTATCTGTTTCTAATGAAGAAGGCCGGCTTTTGACAAATATACTTGAGCATGAATCTGCACCTGTTCCAGAACCTGAACCGAGGGACGAGGCTGGAGGTGTTCCGGAGATTCCAAATCCAGATCCGAATGCCCCAAAAGACGGATTTGACAAGCAGATAGAAAAATTGCCATTATTGATCGGTCCTGCAAAGAAGATACTTGGAAACAGGCAGTATTTCACGGCAACGGTTTCTAAAAACGGGACAATTCGGGATAAGGATATTTCCCATATTTCCGAGGAAATGCAGGAACAGGCTGAGGACTGGATTCTTTCTGCTTTCGAAGACGGAAAGTCAAGTGGTCGTATTGGTAACTATTTATACAGGACTCGTGATATAGGAGATGGAACCGTTTTTGCTTTCCTGAATACTGCGGAACATCAGGCTTCCCTTATCCGGGTTGGCCTTATCACGCTTGTGCTCGGTATTATCACGTGGTTTATCATGCTGGCGCTGGTTGTTTACCTGTCACGGCAGGCAATCGATCCGATCGCCAGAAATATTGAGCGGCAGAAACAATTTGTGACTGATGCCGGTCATGAGATAAAGACACCGCTCGCGATCATCACGGCAAATGTAGATGTGCTGGAACTTCATACAGGGAAGAGCAAATGGATCGACCATATCAGGTCTCAGACCATGAGACTTAATGATCTGATGCAAAATCTCCTGACGCTTTCCCGATTAGATGAAGCAAATGCGGTTTCTGAAGCAGCCGTTTTTCGTCCCGGCGAGATACTTTCTAAGCTTGCTGATGACTATGCAGAACCTGCGGAACTTCATGGTATTGATATCATAAAAGATATAGATGTGAATGCAGAGCTCAGGTTTTACCGTGAGAATTTTGAGAAACTATGCACGATTTTTTTGGATAATGCGGTCAAATATGCTAAGGATGGCGGTTTTATCAAGGTTGAGCTTAATACGCAAAACCATGATATAGTGCTTATTTTTAGAAATAATTGCGAAGAGCTTCCGGAGAATGATCCGCAGGAACTATTTGAACGTTTTACCCGTGGCGATCAGGCACGTACGCAGAAAAAAGGCGGATACGGAATAGGTCTCGCGATGGCGCGCGCTATCACAGAGGCCGAGGGCGGTCAGATAAAAGCGTCTTATGAAGATGATAATGTGATCTGTTTTACGGTCAGATTAAAAAATCTTAAGTAATTTTTCGATTAAGTTTAGGTTAAGTTCAGACTGCTATAGTATAACTATCAAATGAAGCAAGGCATGGACGCCAAACTTCATCTTGAACGGGGATAACGGCCTGACTGCTCCCACAGCCGACCGATAATATAAATCCCTCACAATACCGGTTAAATCGCCCGGTAGAGTGACATAACCACTTTGATGTGGTCTCCCTCTAAATAACTCTCCTGATAAAGTCCGTGTGAATCCCCCAACTTTCACACGGGCTTATCTCTTTTAAAGTACCAAGAGGGACGGTGTACTCATCAAAAGCGGATAAAAGATGTGTGCACTTGTACAATGACAGTAAACTGTATGCAGTATATCATAGCGGTTTACAATGTCATACAGGAGAATTATGAGAGATGGGAAATAAATTTTATAGGAAACTTATGGTTTTATTATGCGCGGCTTCTCTGATGACGGGGACATCTGGAGTAACTACATTTGCGGAAAATTCGGAAGAAATAGCAGAGGATAGTGCTATTGAGGCTGTATCGGATAATGAAGCGAATGAATCAGATGTGTTTTTTTAGGCAGGCAGGGGAAGATGAAGAAGATACATGTGATGTATCGAATCGTTGGGATGCATATAAGGTATGATGATTTTGAGCATACGAATAATGTTACGCAGGCATTTACAACGAAACGTCTAGATAAAGTTAGAAAAGTACTTTCTGATTCTTTAGATTGGAAAAAAGCTCAGCTTGTTATAAAATATTCAACCTTATCACCGTCATATAAAGGAATGTGTCCTAATATGGAGGCATTTAAGGTTTGATATTGAGAAAATGACAATAAGATGATAAGCTAATAATCGCGCGACAGCGCAGGAAAAGTATCCATGACAGGGTGGCTGCCTCTCGACTGATCAGATCAGGAGGGAGGTGACGATATGACAGATTACGAAATTATAATGGTAATGCTTGGAATCCTTGCATTACTGATTTCTACTTGTAGTTTGTTAATTGCGTTACTGAGCTTTCTCGATAAGAGAAACAACAGACGTAAATAAAAATGCCTCTCCTGTCGGCAAACGGGAGAGGCGGCTCATGTAATATGAGCTAAAACCAAACGTAGGCATCCACTTTGGAGTGGGTGCTTTTTCTATATATAAATATAACATTTTGAGATTTTGGAATCAATGCAAATATTATAATTTTCACATTTCTCACATTTCTACACGCGTCAAATACTCCGACCTACGCTATGCTCAGAGGTAGGGGGTTTCTGTTTCGTTAGTGTCTTCTATTTTTCTTTCTTCTATGGTATAGGCAAGCTCATAGTTTATCTTGTTGTAATAAATATCATACCCCAAAACACCTTCCAAATCGCCATGTTTAGGCTCTCCAATACTAGGATATTCGCCATCAGTTTTCTCCCTCAAAAATATCATCATACGTATAATAATTTCCCTGACCCTTAGATGCCTTATGAGCTGCTTCTAACATTTTTTTAACGGCCGGACGAACTTTTGACTGTCTTGATCTGAATTCGACAAGCAATTCTTGTCCACTATACCCTTCTGCTATAAGATCCGCCAGAATCTGTTCCGCAAATTCGCTGTTATTCGATGAATGTATTGGCTCTATAATAAGTATGCCATCCCCCAACGTACACACGGCTTCTCTCTCAAAGCCTAATTCTGTAAAAAATTTTTGTGGAATGGTAAATTGTCGTTTTGAAGATATTGTAACCTTCTTTTGCTCTGGTTCTTTTACTATAGCTGGCATATTTTTCACCTCCTATAAAACAAGGAATCCTTGTTTCTTTGTTAATTATATATTTTTATAGTGAAGAATACAAGTTTCTATGAAGATACAAAAGCTCTAGGGTACATATGTAGATATAGTTCGGGAAGAAAAACAGGTGGACTTAAAGATGACTAATAGTATTGACATTTTTGCTCCCTAACCATAAAAATAAATGAGTTATGGAGTTAATAAGTAACATTGATCGGAGATTTAAATGATTTTTGATACACATGCGCATTATGATGATGCGCGATTTGATGAAGACAGGGATGCGGTTATCGCATCTCTTAAGGAAAATGATGTAAGGCATTTTGTGGATGTGGCGTCTGATCTGCCGAGCATAGAAAAAGTAGAAAGAATAGTTGAGAAATATCCGGAAAGCTACGGAGCACTCGGAATCCATCCGTCAGAACTTGACGGCGTTTCGGAGAAAGACCTAAAGGAAATCGAGGAAAAGATCCGAAATAATAAAAGAATAGTTGCAGTTGGCGAGATCGGACTTGATTATTATTGGGAAGAAAATCCGCCTCATGATGTACAGAAGAAATTCTTTCGTTATCAGCTGGAAATGGCACGTCGCCTCAAGAAGCCTGTAATCATCCATTCAAGAGAAGCTGCACAGGATACTTTTGAAATAATGAAAGAAATGCGTGCAGAAGAAATAGGTGGTGTGGTACACTGTTATTCCTATTCAAAAGAGATGGCGAAAGAGTACGTAAAAATGGGATTCTATATCGGCATCGGCGGAGTAGTGACATTTAAGAATTCAAAGAAACTCAAGGAAATCGCGGCAGAGATTCCGTTAGAACGCATAGTTCTCGAAACAGACTGCCCTTATCTCGCGCCTTCACCACATAGGGGAGAGAGGAATTATTCCGGTTTCCTCCCGCTCGTAGCTGCTGAGATCGCGGAACTCAGAGGTGTAACGATCGATGAAGTCTGCAATACGACCTATCAGAATGCTTTGAGACTGTATAACGTATAATATAAGTCGCCCGAAAAACGGTCAAAACATCAGTTGTAAATATTTAACAATTCCAAATGAGGGGAATATAAAACGTCCCGAATTGGAATGTTCAATATTTACAACGTGACTTAATCAAACACATAATTTATCGGGCGACGCATAAGATAAAGAAAGGAATAAAATGGCAGAACTTGGAAATCCCAGCAGCACGCTGGCTGTGATGAAAAAACATGACTTTTCCGTTCGCAAAAAGTACGGACAGAACTTTCTCATAGATGACAATATCCTTAGAAAGATCATCAGTGCATCAGGAGTCACAAAGGAAGATTTTGTAGTGGAGATCGGTCCGGGAATCGGAACCATGACGCAGTACCTCTGCGAAGCTGCGAGAGAAGTGGCAGCGGTGGAAATCGATGATAAGCTGATACCGGTTCTTGAGGATACATTGTCAGCCTATGACAACGTAAGCGTGATCCATAATGACATCCTGAAAGTAGATATAGCAGAGCTTGCTCGTGAGAAAAACGATGGCAGACCTATAAAAGTTGTTGCCAATTTGCCTTATTACATCACGACGCCGATCATCATGGGTCTTCTGGAATCAAGGACACCGATAGACAGTATAACTATCATGATCCAGAAGGAAGTGGCAGACCGTATGAAGTCTGATCCGGGTAAGAAAACCTATGGCTCACTGTCTCTGGCGGTTCAGTATTTTTCTGATATTGAAATAGTTGCAGAAGTACCTCCCAGATGTTTCTTGCCGGCTCCGTCAGTAGGTTCAACGGTTGTACACCTCGCAGTCCGCGAAAAACCTGCGGTTGAAACAAAGGATGAGGAACTGCTCTTTAAACTCATCAGAGCGGCATTTAATCAGAGGAGAAAAACTCTCTCAAACAGTCTGAAGAATGCACCTAACCTTGCATATACCAGAGAACAGATCCTCGAAGCGATCGAAAAGCTCGGAGAAAAGCCTACAGTTCGTGGTGAAGAACTCTCACTTGAAAAATTTGCCCGCCTCGCGGATATTCTGAAAGAGGGTAAATTTTAAATCTTGTCTAAAGAGTGATTTTTGATAAAATGATGACAGGGAAATAATAAGTGGCCGATTGGTTACATTTCAGACGCAAACGGAGCACTTTGCTGCGGAGTTTGTGACCAATGAATAAGAATAGCCAAATAGGTTTTGCCCATCGCCGAAGGCGATTTAATTGGCAAAACCTGTTATGTGAGCGAGCTGTAAGCGAGTGAACAGTAACATCGATTGTGCTGAGGGGGCTTTGCACATGGGGTATACAGGGGTTAGAAAAGAAACGGAGCGAAAAGGCTCTGTATTTTGTCATATAGATAATTACATGCTCGATGAAGCAGTCTGTTTTTTTACAGGCCACTTTGTCGAGCATTTTTTTGACCATGTATTTCTATGATATGGGGGATTTAAGGTGAAGGTTCTTTCGCATAAATCAAAAAATGTCCGATGGGACAGGAATCTAACGGTTCTAATGGGAATAGCGGTCAATGTACTGCTTTACTATCTGACAAATAAATATAACCTGCCTCTGTATCTCGACACTATTGGAACAATGGGGGTAGTGGCGGTTACAGGCATGTTTCCGGGTGTACTGACGGCCGTTGTCACAAATATGCTGTGTTCGTTTATAGATGGAGATTCGTTTTACTTTGGAATCGTAAACGTGATAATAGCGCTTTATACATCAGCTTTTTTGTTGAAACGAGGCCTTACGAAGCTAAGAAATATATGTATATATGTTGGTACGGTTTCTGTCATAAGCGGAGGGATAAGTGCGGTCCTTCAGTGGGTGCTTTTTGAAATGCCGCAGAAGGAAGCTGTTTCAACTGCTGTTGTTACGTTAAGCGAATTAAGCGGAATCAATGGATTTGCGGTTTTTTTAATAGTAAATATCCTGTTGAATTTACTGGATAAAGGGGTATGCCTCAGCGCAGTCGTTTTGTTGATGATGTTTTTGCCAAAAGACAGGATGGAGGCTATACGTGCCGGCGGTCTTAAGCAGCGTCCATTTTCGTCGTCAGAAATGGAAGACATGCGGCAGAGAAGCAAAAACATAAAATACAACAGCGGAAGACGAGTATCAATGATCATGCTGGTACTCTCACTTTCTCTGGTTATTGTCATGGGATGTATAGGTGTGGAGCTGTATTTTAAGGTTATGAAGGAGGATCGTGTAAGAGCGGCAGAAAATACAGCAAGGGCAGCTGCGGCCATAATTGATCCGGATAAAGTCGATGCCTATTTAAGTAATGGTGAGAGTGAAGATGGATACAGGGAAACAAAGGAATTACTCGAGAGAATACGAGAAAGTTCGACGGTGGTTCAGTATCTTTATGTAGTGAAGGTCAGAGACGAGGGTGGAGTTATCGTTTTTGATCTTGATTCGGAAGATGACGCAGGCTATTATCCCGGATACTACATGAAATTTGAAAAGGCATTTGAACCATATTTTTCTGCGATGAGTGCTGGAGAAAACATAGAACCGGTTGAGTCTGATTTTTTATCCGGATGGGTCATCACTGCGACTGCCCCTGTAAGAAATGACAGAGGGATATGCATGTGTTATGTCTGTGCTGACGTATCACTTAAATACGTGGCAGGATCTCTCTGGATATTTCTTTTGAAAGTTGTTTTGATGCTTTCGGGATTCTTTGTATTGATAGTTGTCTATGGCCTTTGGAATACTGCTATTTATTCGGTTTTCCCTATAAACGGAATAGTCATGTACGTTGAGAGATTTATACGTTCGGGGGATGATCAGGAATCACTGGATGAAACAGTGAGGATGCTCAGAAAACTTGATATATATACAAATGATGAAGTTGAGATGCTCTATCACTCTATTTGCAACATGGCTTTGAATCAGGTTGAGCAGCTACGAAGGGTCAGACGTTTGTCAGATTCTGCACTGAAAATGCAGGACGGACTTATCATCACCATGGCTAACCTCGTTGAGAACAGAGACTCTGATACGGGAGCACATGTACAAAAAACTGCGGCATATGTAAAGATAATCGTCGAAGGATTGAAGCGAAAGGGATATTATGCAGAAAAAATAACCCCAAAGTTTATTTCTGACGTTGTGCGAAGTGCACCTCTGCATGATGTGGGAAAGATAAACATACCGGACGGGGTACTGAATAAGCCCGGAAAACTGACAGATGAAGAGTATGAGATCATAAAAACACACACTATTTCCGGCAGAGATATAATGGAGCAGGCGATCGATACGGTAGAGGGTGAAAACTATCTGAAAGAGGCCAGAAATATGGCAGCATACCATCATGAGAGATGGGATGGAAAGGGATATCCGGAGGGGCTTCATGGTGAAGTCATACCACTTTCGGCGCGTATTATGGCAGTTGCGGATGTTTTCGATGCATTGACATCAGAAAGAGTATATAAGCCGGCATTTCCGATGGAAAAAGCGTTGCAGATGATACAGGAAGAGGCAGGGCATCAGTTTGATCCAAAGTGTGTAGAAGTATTTATGGAATCAGTCCAGGAAGTCAGAGTGATCCTGAAAAAATACAGTAAGACTTCTTTTGGAGGCAGTCTGTGAAAAGAAATATGTTTGCCGAAAAAATAATAAAGGGATTTACGATATTTGTATCAGTGTTCCTGATCTTTGCGTGCTCATTAAATGTATATGCGGCAAAAGGAAACGGATATTTTGGTGGAGGTTACGCGGTTACAGGTCAGACAACCGGTGTGGGGTACACATCGGTCGTTTATGATGCATCAAATGGTCTTCCGACATCTGATGCGATGTTTTTAATGAGTGCAAAAGACGGTCATATGTGGATTGGCGGTTACAGCGGAGTCATCAGATATGACGGTTCGGTCTTTGAACGTCTGGATACGACAGCCGGACTTACCAGTGCCAGAGCGATTTTTGAAGATAGTACCGGTCGTGTATGGGTAGGCACAAACGATAATGGTGTTGTCGTGATATCAGGTGAAGAAAGGCAGCAGATTACGTACAAGGAAGGGCTGCCGTCATCGTCGATCCGTGCTTTTGCAGAAGATCAGGATGGACATGTTTTTATAGGAACGACAGAGGGACTGTGTTATGCAGATTCTGATATGAATATTCACAATTATCAGAATGACATATTAAAGCATGAGAGGATCCAGAGACTTGAATCAGATGCCTCAGGAAAAAAGATATATGGGCAGACATCAGCCGGGATCATATTTGCGATTGAAAATCGCTCTATTAAGGAAATCTATGAAAGCAGCCATCTTGGATTAGACAGGATCACAACTATAATGGCTGATCCGGAAAATGAAGGAAAGGTATATCTCGGAACATCCGGAAGATCTATATATTACGGTGATTTCGGGGACACTGTTTACCAGCTGAAGGAGATATCGGTATCTCCGCTTGAAAATGTGCACTGGCTAAGCTATGACTGTGGAAGATTATGGGTATCCTCGACCAGTATGGTAGGATACGTCGATAAAAAGAACTATTTTCATGTGATGAGTAAGAGCCCTGTTGATAGTTCAATTGAGATGACGACCTCAGATTATCAGGGAAATATATGGGTTGCATCATCGGCGCAGGGTGTAATGAAGGTTGTAACAAATAATTTCATAGATCTCACAAAGTCAACGGAAATACCGGAAGAACTGACAAATGCAGTCTGGAAGCGCAAGGATGAATTATATGTAGGCACAGATGAGGGATTAAGAATAATCGGAAAAAACGGTAAACGGATCCATAATGACCTGACATCATTTATCGGGCAGAGCAGAGTGAGGTGCATTAAGGGTGACGCAGATGATAATCTGTGGATATCGACCTACACAATGAATAAGGGTCTGGTCTGTTATTCGCCGGATGGAAACATAACGAATTACACCACGGATGAGGGTATGCCTGATAATCAGATAAGGTGTATCTATATCGACAGACAGGGAAAAGTGTTAGTTGGCACAAATAAAGGTGTAGTAGTTATAAAAAACAAGAAGATCATAAGAGTGATCGGGGCGGAGCAGAATATCAAAAATACCGTTGTTTTAACTATCGGAGAAGGTGAAAAGGGTGAGATATATGCCGGAACAGATGGTGATGGTATATATGTGATAAAGGATCATGAAATAGAACGGATCGGCAGAGATGAAGGTCTTACCAGTGATGTGATCATAAAGATAGTTAAGGATGATAAAAGACGGGTACAGTGGATTATCACATCAAATTCTATTGAGTATATGAGAGGTGGGCATATATATAATGTTACCTCTTTTCCATACAATAATAATTACGATATGTATTTCGAGGGAGATCATGCCTGGATCATTTCATCGCAAGGCGTATACAGGATAAATGCTGAAGAAATGCTGAAAAACAGTGTTGGTGAATTTGATCTGTATACGATGGATAACGGTCTTCCGTTCATTCCGACCGGAAATGCATATAGCTATCAGGATGAAAAAGATAATCTGTATATTCCGTGTCGGAATGGAGTATGTAAGCTTAATTTAGAGAATTATTTTGAAGAGAGTGACAAGGTAAAGATAGCGGTTAATTCTATATATTGCGGAGAGCAGAAGATACTTCCTTCTGAAACGGGAAAATATGTGCTGCCCGTTACAGGAGAGAGAATAAAGATCACGGCATCGGTTATGGACTATACGCTGGTAAATCCGATCATAAGGGTATTTTTGGATGGTGTGGCCGATGATGGTATCGAAGTACCGAGAAGTGAACTGACGGCTCTCGAATACACGGGACTGGCGTATGGTGATTATACACTGCATGTTCAGGTTCTTGATAAGAATACAAAAGAAGTCATGCAGGATGAGACATTTTCCGTTAGAAAGAATCCGAGGTTAATGGAACTTCCTATAGTTCATGTTATGCTGCTGGCTCTTATAGCACTTTTTGCAGGATTTATCGTGTGGCGTGTTATGAAATCCACGGTCATACGGAGACAGTACTACGAGCTGATACAGGCGCGTGACGAAGCTGAGAGAGCGAATATGGCAAAGTCCAGATTTCTCGCAAATATGTCTCATGAAATAAGAACGCCTATTAATACGATAATGGGTATGAATGAGATGATCATGAGAGAAGATGCGTCCGGTGTACCAAAGGGATATTTTATATCAATGATCAATTATGCATTGGATATAAGGAATGCATCGGAGTCACTTCTGGGACTGGTTAATGATCTGCTTGATATATCAAAGATCGAATCAGGAAAGATGAATATAGTCGAGCAGACGTATGATGTTCAGGAAATGCTCCGACAGATCATCTCGATGGTCCGTGTGCGCAGCACAGAAAAAGAACTTGTTTTTGATGTGGTAGTGGATGAGCTGATGCCGAAAACCCTGATCGGTGATGCGGGTAAGATAAAGCAGATACTGCTGAATCTGCTGACAAATGCCGTAAAGTATACGGATAAGGGCGGATTTGCCTTGCTGGTTTCCATGGAAGAGAGAGTAGATAATGTTTGTTCTGTACGTTTTTCTGTAAAAGATACAGGAATCGGTGTACGTGAAGAAGACATGGAGAAGCTCTTCATGGCATATGAGAGACTGGATGAGGAAAAGAACAGTTCTATTCAGGGTACGGGACTGGGGCTGGATATTTCCAGGAGATTTGCGGAACTTATGGGAGGAAAGCTCTGGTGTGAAAGCGTTTATGGCGAAGGGTCTGAGTTTATACTGACTTTAGACCAGCGGATAGAAGACCCTGCACCGATCGGTGTATTTATCGAACATGATAATGTGACTGCGAAGGGACCGTATGTGCCTAAATTTATCGCACCTGATGCAGATGTCCTTGTAGTAGATGATAATCCTATGAACCTGAACGTTATGAAGGGTCTTCTGAAAGCAACAAAGATCTTTGTAACTACCGCGATGAGCGGAGAAGAGGCATTGGAAAAAATAAAGGAGACACAGTTTAATGTGGTGCTTCTGGATCATATGATGCCCGGAATGGATGGTATAGAAACTCTTTCAGAGATCAGAAAAATAGCACCGGAGCTGCCGGTATATGCGCTTACGGCAAATGATACTGCGGGAGAAGCTTTTTATAAAGAAAAGGGCTTTAATGGTTATCTGTCAAAACCGGTTGACTGTGAGGTTCTTGAAAGAACGATATTCCAGCATATTCCGGCAGATTTGATACAAAAAACTATTGAGGAGGATGAAGCGCAGGAGCCGGAAGAACTGCCGGAGGATATGAGCTGGGTAAAGAGTATAGATGGTATCTCTGCAGAAGATGGCGTGAATAATTCCGGCGGAATAACAAACTATATAATGGCCTTGAAGCTTTTCTTTGATACTATCGACGATAATGCAAAGGTTATTACGGATGCGTATGAGAGCGGTAATATCAGATTATTTACGATAAAGGTTCACTCGCTTAAGAGCTCTGCCCGCATTATAGGTGCGTTGGATCTGTCGAAGTTTGCTTTAGAACTGGAAAATGCCGGAAATCACAACGATATGGATTTTATAAACGAAAATACCGGTCATTTTATTGCAGACTATCTTGAGTTTAAGGAAAAACTCAGGCTGATCGATAGAGAAACTGATGACGGTGATAAGGAGATGATCCCTGATGATGAACTGAAGGATGCATTTGAAGCGCTTTCGGATGTGATACCGCAGATGGATTATGACGCAGTGGAAACAATAGTTAATGATCTAAGTAAATACCGGCTTCCTGAGGCTCACGCTTCGAAGATAGAACAACTTAGAAAACTTATGAAAGTATATGATTGGGATGGCATGGAAAAACTGATCAGCCGGTGATCGTTGAAGGGAGATATAAATGGCTAATAATCGGATAATCTTTACAGGGGAGAAAGAATCATACATAGTACGTGTGCTGATCGGAAAGGTTCAGGAAGCGGGGGTAGATTGCGAATTTATCCCCTGTACGGTGGATGATATCAATGCGCGCTGGGATGAGGCATCTCTCCTGGTACTGTATATGGATATGGAAATCCGTTCCAAAGAAAAAGTCCTTCATTTCCTGACGGATATCATGGAGGAAAAAAATGGACAGATCATTCTTATAGGAGAGCAGATAGACATAGATTTTGTGTGTGATCATATCCCGAGAGAGATCGTCTATAAGGCATTTGCACGTCCTGTTGATAATAATAATTTTACAAAGACCATTACAGATTATTTCAGCAAACGTGATTCAGGAGAATTTAAGAAGAGCATCCTTGTAGTTGATGATGATCCGCAGTTTTTGTCGCTTATCAGACAGTGGTTAAAGGATACCTATAAGGTGTCGATGGTCGGTTCCGGATTGCAGGCATTAAAATTTCTCGGAAAGAATAAAGTGGATCTGATCCTCTTAGATCATGAAATGCCTGTGACCAGCGGCCCTAAAGTGCTGGAGATGCTTAGGAGTGATGAAGAGACAAAAGATATACCGGTAATGTTCCTTACGGGAAAGAGTGATAAGGAAAGTGTAATGGAAGTTGTATCACTTAAGCCGGAGGGGTATTTTTTGAAAAATATATCCAGGGAAGAATTGCTGGAAAAGCTTAATGAGTATTTTATGTTGCATAAGAACCGGATGTGAGATGATTTATAGGGGAGCTTTGGGATAATGTATGAACTGATACGGACCTATCAGCTGGATATAATGCTTGCACTGAGCACCACATGCATGCTAATGGCTATCCTGCTGCTTTTTACAAAATATATGCAGAGGAGGCGAAAGTGGATTCTCTTTCTGATGGAGATTGTTGCGGCATTTCTCCTTTTCTTTGACAGACTTGCATATATTTATGCGGGGGCAGCGGGGAAAAAAGCTTATGTAATGGTCCGGCTCAGTAACTTTATGGTGTTCTTTTTGACAGCCTGGGTGGTGTTTGGTTTTAATCTCTACATAACAGATCTCGTTCAAAAGGAGGGGACAACTGAGCTGACGATAAAGAGGCTGATGACGGTTGGTATTGCATCGATCGTTGAGATGGTCATGGTCGTGGTAAGTCAGTTTACAGGCTGGTATTTTTATATAGATGAGGCAAACCATTATCACAGAGGTCCCCTTTTTCTGCTGTGTTATATTGTACCCGTGATCGGCCCGCTTGTTCAGTTTTCTGTAATACAACAGTATAAAAAGCAATTTTCAAAGAGAATATACATTTCTTTTGTGCTGTATATCTTTGTACCGATCTTAGCTGCGATAGTGCAAATTTTTGCGTATGGGCTTTCTCTTGTTAATATAGCGATGGTAATGGTGTCCATTTCTTTGTATTTCTTTACGTATATTGATATAAATGAAATGGCTGTTAAAGCCCATCGTAAGGAGATGGAAATACTTCAGGAAGAGAAGCAGAGCATGAAGCGGCTGTTAGAGCAGGTACTGATGGCGATGGTAGCTGCAATTGAGAAGAAAGATCCGTTTTTACAGGGGCATTCCAAACGGGTAGCCGGATTATCAAAGAAGATAGCGCAGATGAGCGGAAAAAATGAAGAAATCTGCGATGATGTATATTATGCGGCATTACTTCACGAAATAGGTGTGTTTGGGGTTCCGGACAGTGTCCTTATGAAGAATGATGACCTTTCGGAAGAGGAAGAGAAGTTTATAAAGAAAAAGCCGATCATTGCGGAGGAAATACTATCTCCGATCAGGGATTTTCCGAATATAAAGGCTGCCGCTCGTTACGGAAGTGAAAACTATGACGGAACCGGTTACCCGGATGGATTAGAAGGAGAAGAAATACCTGAAATAGCCAGGATCGTCAAGGTCGCGGGCGCGTATGATTCCATGACCGGGAGAAAAAACAGTGGCGAGATGCTCCCGCAGCAGCTTATCAGAGAAGAATTTGTGCAGGAGTCGGGTAGTAGATTTGATCCGGCCTTTTCGGACATAATGGTTCGGATAATAGATGAAGAAGAAAGGGATCATGCTGAAAAATATGAGGAAAATATGGAAACCGAGCTCAACTGCAGGGAGTACAGAGACAGTATTTCGCGCGGTATCCGTGTAATGGAGAATATTACACGGATAAACTTCCAGTGTTTTCCCGATAAAGAAAAGCATGAAGATTTCAGTGCGCCTTCGATAGTATTATTTGACTCCTTTGACAGGTGTGCACATAAAAATGCCAGGGCGATAAGTGCGTATAAATATCTTGAATACGGTGAGATATGGTTTGATGGACATTATGTATGTACATCTGCCAGAAACATGGAGGCAAGTGAGGGAACTGATTCGGTAAAGGGGACTGAAAGGGAAGATATGTATGAGATCACAGCATCGAGATTAGATGATCATCTGAAGATCACGATGAAGAGTTTCAGACGTATCGTAGATGTGATAGTTGCTTTGCCGGACAGATCAAAGTGGGCCTATATAGGCATCACGGGAGAAAACTGTAAGATCAGAAATATTTCTATCAGGAGCTTTGACGAAAAGCTGAAAAAGAATGACGTAAGGCGGATAGCAAGTGATGTAAGCTATATTGACAGGCTGGAATCTGATGTAAAGAATATTCAGGTGGACTCCTTCCGTTCTGCGCATACAAAGGGGATTCTTGTTAATAATGGACTTCAACTGGCCTTTCATGTCGAGAGTCTTCCTTCGGCAAGTTTTATATGGAACTGTCCGTATGTAGTGCTTTTCTATTCTGAGGATAAAAAAGTCGGCGGCATAGGGTATCATGAATACGCATTAATAAAACTTAATGGCGAAAATGAAAATAAAGATGAACATGCTGAAAACAGATTTTCGATGAAAAAGCTTTCGTCATTTACTGGGTGGGAAGAATGGAAAAAAGCGAATAGCGCCGGAGCCGAGTATAAGGTGGACTTTGAAGTTAAATCTGATAAGGTTATCCTGCATGCAGAAAATATGGGGATTTTAGTGAATAACACTACGATCATCAGAGATGGCCATAGGGAAATCTATGCAGCGCTTACAGGAGATCAGATAGCACTTACAGACATACGATGTGAAAAAAGAAGATGGTGAGGACAGATATATATATAGCAGGTGTCATTAAATGACGTTGATTTGAAAAAAGCCGCAATTTATGCGGCTTTTTTCAGTATATGGATTTTGACAGTGTTACTGCGCTGTGTTAAAATTTACTACAAGTATGTTCACGTAAAGTGATTTTCATTGAGGTGGAGCAAATTGGATCGCTACGAATATAAGGTGCGAATCGCACAGATAAAATCGCTGATCGAAAATGGGGAGTTTTTCGAGGCCTTACAAATCGCTAATACGATCGACTGGAGAAGGGTTCGAAGCATTCAGACGCTCTGTATGGTCAGTGAGATTTATAAAGTAAATCGAAAATATGATGAAGCACGTGACGTGCTTTTGCTTGCGTATAACCGTTATCCGGGGGCTCGTTCCGTGGTTTATGCGCTCTGTGAGCTTGCGATAAAGACAAACAGGATCACAGAAGCCGTTCATTATCTGAAAGAATTTATGCAGATCGCAAACGGTGACTCAGGTATGTATGTACTTCAGTATAAGCTGTATGAGTCACAGGGTGTCGGCATAGATGAACGCATAGAAGTCTTAAAGAAACTTAAGAGCCTGGACTATCAGGAAAAATGGGCATATGAGCTTGCAAAACTGTATCATGAGGACGGTCAGGAATCTCAGTGTGTAGCTGAATGTGATGAGATGATCGTCTGGTTTGGGCACGGTTCGTTTGTCACAAAGGCAATGGAGCTCAAGATGCTTCATACACCGCTTACGCCCGAACAGCAGAAGCGGTATGACCATAGAAACGATTTAAGACGGAATGCGGCATATCTTAAATACGAAGAGGCAGAGGAAGAAGAATCCTATCCTGAGGAAGTACCGGTAGAGGAGCCTGTGAAGGAGGCGCCTGAGGTGCCTAAGGAAGAAATACCGATAGAGATCAAAAAGGTAGAGGCTTCCAATCAGCCTACAAAGAAAATCCCTCAGAAAGAAATAGAAGCTCAGCTCAGGGCAGAGGATATAAAGATACATCCTGTTAATCTGGATAAGTATAGCACTATGAATCTCCAGGCCGAGCTTAAAAAGAATATGGCAGAATTTGCAGCAAAGACGGGGGTTCAGCTCAGAGAGGTCGAGATGCCAATCGAGCCTGCCATGCCTGTAGAGTCTGCAAATGAGCATATAAATATCTCCATTACCGGAGAAGAAGAGATTCCTGAGGAAAATGCTGCATCGGCGGAGGAGGAAGTACTTCCGCTTTATGATATAAACAGGGCTCCGAAAGAAATATCTAAAAAAGAGATTACTGATACTGCAGAAGCGATCAGTGAAGAGGAAGAGGCTACTGAAACCGCAGAAACAGTTGATGCAGCTGATGCAGAAAGTGTATCTGCAGCGCCAGAAGTTCCTGAAAAGGAGCCGGAAAACGGACTTGGAGCAGATGCGGATTATGTTTCTGATGAGACCGGACGGATCGATCTTGACGGTATCATGGAAGCATGGAACCGTAATGCGGAACAGCATGAAAAGGCACGCATAGCCAGAGCAAAGATCAAGTCACTGGAGCAGACCAATGACATCGTAAGTGAGCTCGTTGGTGTGATTCCGGGTGTGACTACTGCGCCCATACCGGAAATTCCAGAGGAAGTACAAGAAGAACCTGTATTATCAGATACCGGAATGACAGAGCTTTCTCCTGAGCCGGCTGAAGAAGCTGCTGAGAGTGAGAGCGAGACTGAGACTGCAGAAATGAAAATGGAGACACTGGAAGAGACTACAGATCTCTCTGGTGTGCTCACAGGAAAGATTTCTGTAACAACAGGCGGTGTATTTGCCGGTGTTGATGAAGAAGAAACAGAGGAAGAAGAAACTGAGCCGGAGCAGGAAGAGGTTCAGGAGAGTAAGCCTAATAATATAATATACAGACGTTTTACTGATACAGGTGATGATGAAGATGATGAAGAAATCTATCCTGATCAGGAAGACGCTGAGGAAAATGAGGAACCTGTGGCTGAGGAAGAAGAGGATCTTCCTGCTGCAGAGATCGCAGCTGATGATGACGAAGACGAGGACGAGGATGAGGATTATGTTCCGAGACGTTCGGTCATTACACCTGAGATCCGTATAGGACATTCTAAAAAGTATATTGCTCCGAGTGCCATAGAGGCAGAAGGTTTTAACGAAGATGAGAAGGAAATCTTCGCAGAATTTCTGTCGGCGCACGGACTTCCGGAAGAAATCCGTGAAACTGTGGATGGAATGGCAATGCAGGGAAATACAGGCAATGTTGTCATTACCGGTAATGAACAGTCCATCCGTGTAAAGCTTGCGCAGGCACTTGCCAGAGGATGGCAGGCAAAGGACGATTCTTTTGAAGGGAAGATAGCATGTATTGATGCAAATAAGTTCAATACAAAGAATGTAGAGAAGAGTCTTAATGCGCTTAACGGTGGTATCCTTGTGATCGCTCATGCAGGAGATCTTGAGGATTCGACACTTCTGGATCTCAAAAAATATCTTGAAGATCCTGAAGCACAGGCTATCGTTATTCTTGAAGAAAATAATATGGCAGCCAGAAGGATGGAGAAAAACTTTGGCTGGTTTGAAGGGATCTTTAATCAGAAGATCGATATTCCGACTTATACAAACGACGATCTGGTATTCCATGGCAGAGAATATGCCAGAGGAAAAGAATATACTATTGATGATATGGGTGTACTTGCACTGTACACCAGAATTGATGAGATGCAGACAGCAGATCATTTTGTCACAGTAGATGAGGTTGAGGAGATCGTCGATCAGGCGATACGCCATGCAGATCGCAGGACACCACAGCATTTCATAGATCTGATCGTTGGAAAGAGATACGATGACAATGATCTGATCGTATTACGCGAAAAAGATTTCGCAAGAGGCTGAGGATATAGGATTATTGAAAGGGAGCATAAGGAATGCGGGGCACAGAAAAGGTATTTATATCAGAGCAGGATCAGTATCTGTTTGGACAGGGAGTGCATTATGAGATTTATAAAAAGCTGGGTGCACATTACTCTGAGGAAGATGGCAAAAAGGGTTTTTACTTTGCGGTATGGGCACCACACGCAAAGGCAGTAAGTGTAGTCGGTGACTTTAACGGCTGGAATACAGAAGCCTCACCGATGAAGCGTATGGAACCACTTGGCATATGGGAAGTATTTATTCCCGGAGTAGTATCCGGACAGTTGTATAAGTTTTTTATTGTAAAGGGGAACGGAGGAACAGTATATAAGGCAGACCCGTTTGCTTCATACGCGGAAGAAAGACCGGGTAATGCTTCATGTACCTTTATTTCAGGAAAAGATGGAAAGCCTTATGCCTGGAGTGATGCTAAATGGATCGCAGAGAGAGAAAAGCAGGACGTAAACCGTATACCGATCTCGATCTATGAGGTACATATGGGTTCCTGGATGCGTCATCCGGATCCGGAGAATGATGGATTTTACAGCTATCGCGAGTTTGCGGACAGACTCGTAAAATATCTGAAAAAGATGCAGTTCACACATGTGGAACTCATGGGTATCGCAGAGTATCCGTTTGATGGATCCTGGGGATATCAGGTAACAGGTTACTATGCGCCTACATCACGTTATGGTAATCCTGACGATTTCAGATATCTGGTAGATACACTACATAAAAATAATATTGGAATAATCCTTGACTGGGTACCGGCTCATTTCCCGAGAGATGAGCATGGTCTGGCTGACTTTGACGGAGAGGCTCTTTTTGAATATGCGGATCCGAGAAAGGGTGAGCATCCTGACTGGGGAACAAAGATCTTTGATTACGGGAAGAATGAAGTTTGCAACTTCCTCATTGCTAATGCGATCTACTGGTTCAGTGAGTTCCATATCGACGGACTGAGAGTAGATGCGGTTGCTTCCATGCTGTACCTTGATTATGGTAAGCAGGATGGACAGTGGGTAGCAAATAAATACGGCGGAAATAAGAATCTGGAGGCTATCGGATTTTTCAAGCACTTAAATTCCGTTGTACTTGGCAAATTCCATGGTGCGATGATGATAGCCGAGGAATCAACAGCATGGCCGCAGGTAACTGACAAGCCGGAAAATGACGGTCTTGGATTCTCTTTTAAGTGGAATATGGGATGGATGCATGATTTTTGCGATTATATGAAGCTTGATCCATATTTCCGTAAGGACAATCATTACAAGATGACCTTTGCCATGAGTTATAATCATGCGGAGAATTATATTCTTGTGCTTTCTCATGACGAAGTAGTTCATCTGAAATGCTCTATGTTCAATAAAATGCCCGGAAGCCGTGAGGAGAAATTTGCAAATCTCCGTGCGGGATATGCATTTATGATGGCTCACAGCGGAAAGAAACTTCTCTTCATGGGTCAGGAGTTCGGACAGGAAAGAGAGTGGAGCGAGGCTCGTGAGATCGACTGGTTCCTGCTTCAGGAGCCCGGACATGCAAATATGCAGAGATACACAGAGGATCTCTTAAAGATCTACAGGAAGTATCCGGCACTTTGGGAACTTGATAATGACGACAGAGGCTTTAGGTGGATCAATGCAGATGATACGGAAAAGAGTCTTTATTCCTTTATCCGTATGGATTCTACCGGTAAAAATAATCTGGCAGTTGTAATTAATTTCACACCTGTGCAGAGAGACGACTACAGAATGGGACTTCCGAAAGCTGCTACATGTTCACTGGTTCTTAACTCGGATGAAACAAAGTACGGAGGAATCGGTGTTCACATCCCTAAGAAAATAAAGGCAAAGAAGCAGGAGTGGGATAATCAGCCTTATTCTATCGGATTTACACTTCCTCCTTTCGGAGCAGTGATCTATAAATTTAATTAAACATATACGATCCGGGTAGTGAAAACTACCCGGATTCTTTGTTTAAAAAAGAAAACATGCACTTCAAAGCTATGAAAAAGCGGCGTTTTGTCCGATAAACACGATACAAAATATGTGTGCAGTATACAAAGAACAAGAAAGGAGGTAAGGACATGAAAATAAACAGCGCTATACCAAGCTTTTACAATGCATCTGCAAGAATAAATGCTGAAGCGGATAAGGTTCGTGCTGCGAAGGTCCAGCAAATGTCCAGTAGTACCTCCTCGGGTGGTTCTGACTCGTCAGGTCAGAAACAGAATTATATTTCTGATGAAAAAAGGAAGCTGATCCAGACAAAGGTTTCTCCTGAGAATGCATATCAGAAGACGATGTTAAATGATCATGCCTTTGCAATGGAAAGATTAGCGAGTAAGCTAATGCCTCATTTGGATGAACTTATGAGGGATATGAAAGAACTTCCGGAATCAGCTGAGATACAGTTGGATAATGATCAGGCATTAAGCCATGAAGCCGGTATGGAAAAAACGGAGGAGAAACCGGTCGATAAGGAAGAAAAGATCAATATTGAAATATGATGTAATAATGCACAAATGCTTGAAAGAGTCGGGAGATTCCGGCTCTTTTTTCTTTTTTGAACGTTGAAAATATGTGGAAAATGCTTAAAATAATGCAATTAATGATGAAGGGTTCAGAAAAGCGGAGCATAAACCGAAATAGTGTGTGTAGAAGTTAATACAAACTATTTCGGAGAAGAAGTATGAAAATTGAGTTTCTTTCTAATGAACAAAGCGACATCGAAACCATCCGAAATTCTGAAAAAACTGAAAAGCAGATCACCCGAAAAACAGGAAGTTTTACAGGTGGTTATAGATTGGACATTTCCGGCAATGTTAAGGATAACGCAGCTTACAGCTTTCAAGGGAATATGCTGAAAGCTGGCAGGGGTCAAGGAAAGACTATTGGAGAACGCCTGCAGGAAATGGGCACCACTGATGTGGCGACCCAGGCCAGATACCTTGCGGTAATGTCCAATACTATGTCTTCGGAAGATTTTGGACGCCTGACACAGGACGGATTTAACCCGGCAAGAATGCCGGCAGGAGAGACCATAACAAATCTTGACAGAATAAAGGTCAAGCTTGCACAGGCAGGAGTTCATGTGGCAGGCTTTACCGATACTGTCGATCGTGCGGCCGCAGCCGAGATAACAGGAAGTGCAGTCTCAGCTAATTCATATGTAAATGCAGAGAAGCAGGCAGTGATATCGGGACAGGATAGAGGTGCAGGCTCTAATTCCGGAAACGCAGGAAACGGTGTACTTTCGGTTGAAGAGATAAAGGCACAGCTTATGGGAAGTGATCTGCCTGCGACCGATGAAAATATCCGAAACACGGTTCAGACAATGACAGAAGCAGAAGCACTGCAGCCTATGGATGACAGCAGTATGGTATATATGCTTCAAAATGAGCTGGAACCTACGTTACAAAACGTCTACGAAGCCCAGTATGCAGGTGGCAATGGGACTTTATCTCAGGGTCAGGGTTATTTTTCGGAAGATGTAGGTAATTACTATGTAGAAAAAGCAGATTCGTCCGATATGGAAAGTCTTACGGATCAGATAAAAGAAATTATCACTGATGCGGGATTTTCACCGGATGAAGATATCATGGCGGATGCGCAGTGGATCATACAGAACGGGATCCCTCTTACAAAAGAAACTCTTCAGTCTTATGAGGATTTGAAGAGTGTAGTGATACCGGTTGATCCCGGGGAACTGATGGAAGAAATAGCAGATGCCATAGGCTCAGGAAAAGAAGCTTCTGATGCATATCTTATCCGTGGTTATCGCCTTATAAAACAGGAACGTATACTTTCCGAAACCCGTCTTAAGATGACGACGGAAGCAAATCAGGCGCTTGCTGAGAGTAATTACAGTATCGATACAGAAAAACTGGAAGAGGAAGTTGAAGCGCTTAAAACGAGGGAAGATGCTTTTTACAGAGCGGCTTTTGGCAGAGACAATATAGCTGCAGAAGAGGTAGAAAAAAGAGTTGATCTTGCAGAGCTTACCCTAAAAACAGTGAGCGAGATCAGAGAGATGCCGGCAGCTCTTATCGGTTCTTTTGCTTCGGCGGAAGACTTCACGCTGAAAGAAGCGCATGAGGCGGGGCTTGCTGCATCTGTAAAATTTAAGGCTGCAACAGAACTGTATGAGGCAGTTGGAACAGAAGTACGTGAAGATCTGGGCGACAGCATAACAAAAGCCTTTCAGAATATTGATGACATTTTGAAAGACATGGGGCTTGAGACTAGTTCCGATAATCAGCGGGCTGTACGGATACTTGGCTACAACAGTATGGATATTACGGAAGAGAATATATACAGAGTTCGGAGCGCAGATATTACTTTACGAAATCTGTTGAATCGGATGAATCCTGCAACAACCATAGAACTCATACGAAATCAGCTTAATCCGCTTGAAGCTTCGGTTAAGGAGCTGACAGCAGAGATAGACAGATTGAATGTAAACGAAGCAACAGGTGAAAAATACAGTGAGTATCTGTTCCGTTTGGAGAGACAGGGACAGGTTACGGAGGAAGAAACGAATTCTTATATCGGAATCTACAGGCTTTTCTATCAGATTGAAAAATCAGATGGTGCTGTGATAGGAAGTCTGGTGGAATCCGGAAGAGAACTAAGTCTCAAGAACCTGCTTCAGGAAGTCAGATCAAGAAACAAGGGAAGGATCGATATAAACATTGATGACAAATTTGCTGGTATCGATCCTGTAAAGGAGGATCCGCAGCATCTACGTATCGATACGCAGATAAAAAGTGCGTTTAAGGACCGAAGTTCGAGAGATCAGGATTATTCTGGCAGTGAAGATTCAGAAGACATTCGTGATCACTCTGAGAGATCTGAAGAAAGTCAGATAGTACAGAACGTAGAGCGTTATTTTAACGAGGCTGCACGGGAAGTATTTGACAGGATCGATCCGGATATCCTGGCAAGATCCAATATTTCTGAGAATACCACGGTCACGGAACTATTGGAGATCCTCAGAAAAAATAATAAAGATGCCGAAAGCACAGAAGCCTATAGAAATGAAAGAACCGAGGAAATCGGGCAGGCGGTAAGGTCTGAAGAAGGTATCTATGAACTTCTTGTTAATTATGGAAAAGAAGTTACTCCGGATAATCTACTGGCGGTATACGATCTCTTGAACAAGAGAGGATCTCTTTTCTCAGGTGTGGAAGAAAGGGCAGACCGATCAGGAAAGACAAAACTAAAGGAAAAACGTGAGAATCTAATAGAGAGTCTGGATAAAGGCGGATCAGATGAAGTTAAAGAAGCCTATGAGTCGCTTGCTGAAAGCGTAGAAGAAATACTTAATGAAGCTGAGGAAAGCACGACAAAAAGGCTGGATCTTAAGAGGCTTCATGGTCTGCACAGGCAGATGACAGTGGCGAGAAGCCTTGTGTCCGAAGAAAACTACGAAATCCCGGTGGAAATAAACGGAAGCATAACAAGTATTAATCTGAAGCTCCTCCATGGAAATGGCGATCCGCATGTGGACATCACATTGGAAACAGAAGTCCTTGGAAAAGCCGAGGCGACATTTTCTGTTGAAAAGAACGAAGTTAGGGGATTTGTGGCAGCATCAGAACCTTCCGGAACGGATTTCTTAAAAAGATTTTTGGAAGAATTTGATAAGGCACTTAAGAGTAACGGCATGGAGAGCGGAGAGATACATCTGGTTGAAAGCCGAAAGCTGAATATCAACAGAGCTCCGGGAAAAGAAGAGATAGCAAGGAACGAGAAAGACGGAAAAGAGCAGGCAGATTCCCTGGCACTCTACCGTACAGCAAAAATATTTATTACCGTGCTTCAGAGTATCGGTTGAGTATCACGCGGGAATCGCGTTGGAAAGGTGTGATCATATGAGAATCAACAGTAATATCACAGCATACATTACAAACAATGCACTGCTTAGAAACGAGAATAATTTTGGACTTTCTACAGAGAAATTGTCATCCGGTTACAAGATCAATAAGGCTGGGGATGATCCCACGGGATATGCTATTTCTAACCGTATGAGACTTCAGCTCGCCGCATTGGACAGCGCAGAAGTTAATGCGACGACCGGTAAGTCTGCACTCGAAACGGCAGATGCGGCATTGACTGAAGTTACGAATATGATACAGCGTATGAATGAGCTTGCGGTAAAGGCAGCAAACGGAACGCTTTCACCAAATGACCGTCAGACAATCCAGGATGAAGTAGATCAGCTTACTAAGGAGATCGACCGTATCACTGATCAGACAGAATTAAATGAAAGAAAGCTGCTTGACGGATCGATGGAGAGAACCGGTTATTGTACGAATAATCCACTGGTAAAAATTGATTCTTACAGTGATGCGACCAGATCCGGAGGATACACGCTTTCAAATATATCTGAAACAGTTTCAGGTAATACCCTTACCGTAACAGTAGCAGGTTTTCCGACTTCCACAGATTCGGTAACCATGACATACGAGTATCCAAAATACTATGATGAGCAAAAACCTTCACTTAACGGTTCTAATGTGATCGGTACAGCTGTTACAACCGGTCTGTATAAAGATAGTGCGGGACGTGGAAGCGTGAAGATATGTGCAGACGGTTCACAGTATATTACGGTGAACGGAACTGATGGTGAGTCGCTTACGCTGTTTTTAGCGCCTACAGCTATTAATACAACTGACGTGGTAGAAAATCGAAACGGCGTAGATTACGCAAAAAAGGAGTATTCCGTAAACATCACAAATGCTGAGATCGATCTTACAGGAAAAGGCGAGATGCTTCTTCAGGTTGGCGCAAATGAAGAGCAGAAGATCAAGTGTACTTTACCGAAGATCACACTTGAAAGACTGGATATTGATGATATAGATATGACAACGGCAAAGGGAGCAACGGCAGCGATCGAAAAGCTCACAACAGCACTTGCGTACGTTAATGAAGCCCGTTCAACCATAGGTGCATATCAGAACCGTGTTGAGATGACACTTAGTTATCTGGCATCCAATACAGAAAATCTGAACAGTGCACTTAGCCGTATCAAGGATACTGATATGGCAGATGAGATGACTAATTACGCTAATCAGCAGATACTGGTTCAGGCAGCGACATCAATGCTTGCCCAGGCAAACCAGGCACCGCAGGAAGCATTGCAGCTACTTCAGTAAATTCAACTTTTGCCGATAAATAAAGAGGTATCTATAAATGTGCTCGACAGCTAAGAGTTCTTAAAAGGGGGAAAACAGATGACAGATGAGATGAAACAGGAGTTTACGCGCAGGATTACTGTGGCAAATCGTACTGAAATGGTAGTGATTACTTATGAGATCGCACTTGAGTATCTTAAAGAAGCCGATGAGGCGGGAAGTGGAGAGCCGTTTTATGAGGCTGTTAAGCATGCAAAGAGATGTATAGAGCAGTTAAGAAGTGTACTGGATTATAATTTCGAATTATCCCATACACTTATGCGTCTATATAATTACATTTCAGAAGAGCTTGACCGTGCTGTAATGAGAAATGATCCGTCCTGCTATGAGGAAAGCAGAAAGATTCTCACAGAGCTTCACGAGGCATGGAGTGAGATCTCTGATCAGGATGATAGTGGGCAGATGATGCAGAACACAGAAAAAGTCTATGCAGGTCTTACCTACGGCAGAGAAGGTGCGGCAGAAAGTACAGCAGATCCTGTAAGAGGGTTTACTGTATAAGAAAGACATGATTAAATAGAGGTAAAGAAACAACGACCATTGGATATTGCGTTAATGTACAACTTTTTGCTGTATCTAATGGTCGTTGAGATTGTGTTGATAATGCACTTACGGGGGATGGATATGGAAGAGAAAAGAAGAAACCTGGGATGGCTCAGTGCGCTGATAATAGGAATTTGTGTGATCGCAAGCTGCACAGCACTTTCATTTGGATTATCACACTTCCGCTCGGATCATGTTCACAGTATCGCTGCAACAGGAAGTGCCAGCAAAGATTTTGAGTCAGACCTGATAACCTGGGGAGGCTCATTTAAAGCAAAATCCTATACTTCAAAGCAGGCATATCAGAAGATTCAGAAAGATGCGGAGATCGTAAAGAAATATCTAAGGGCAAATGGGCTTGACGACGATGAAATACTGTTTAGTTCTGTAGATATATATGAAAAGTATAAGGATATCTATGATAGCGCCGGAAATTATGTAGGACAGGAAGAAGACGGATATGAATTAAGCCAGAGTGTGAATATTTCTTCCGAAAAGATCGATACGGTAGAAAAAATCTCAAGAGATATCTCGAGCCTCCTTGATTCGGGAGTAGAGTTTACTTCAGATTCACCGCAGTATTATTATACAGACCTTGATTCAATGAAGTTAAAGCTCATAGAGGAAGCATCAGAAAATGCCAGAGATCGTGTAAACATCATAGCAAAGAGCTCAGATGCAAAGCTGGGAAAGCTCATGAATTCAAACCTTGGTGTATTTCAGATCACTGCCAGAAATTCCGGTACGAGCAGCTATTCCTATGATGGAGCGTTTGACACAAGTTCCAGATGGAAGACAGCCACCGTAACAGTGAAACTTGAATATGATCTTAAATAAGAACAGTACAGATATTGACATAGCAAAATAACGGATGTATATTGTATACATAAGTATGGATGACTATGTTTTGTTGGAGAAAACATAACAAAGATTCTAAAATTTATATGAGCAAACCTGCCGTAAGACAGGGACGCAAAGCTAAAGGGGCCCGAAAGAGCCAGCCAGTTGCCGGACAGAACTCCGATAAGTATCTAAAAGCCTTTTTCTTTGCGTCAGGAACGTGAAGGAAGGGCTTTTTTCATCCTTATTATCAGCTTAACCCGTTGATCTACACTTAGCGGGAAAGAACTACAAATGGGCAAACTTACCGCGAGGTAAGGACGCAAAGCTAAAGGGACTCTAAGAGTCAGCCAGTTACCATGAAGTAGTTTTCCGGGAGAGGAAAATGAACATGAAAAAAAGAACGAAAAATGTATTAAAAGCATTTATAGCGGCAGTAACTGTAGCATCGCTTTCCTATACTTTCACTTTTACAAATGTATCGATAGTTAATGCTGCAAAAACAGTATCAAAAACAGCATCAACTACTGCGACGACTACCGCAAAAAAAACATCTGAAAAAACGACTAAGACAACCTCAGTTAAGAAGGCTGCAGTGAAGAAATCATCAAAGGTCACAGAAGTAAAGACAAGCGTGGTTAAAAAGGCTGATGAGCGGACCGGAGAGGTCAATGATAAATTGTTGTCTGAGATTAATTCGCTCAGAGCATCTAAGGGGCTCGGTGAATTGAAAATGGATAGCACACTGGTCTCTATTGCAGGAACGAGATCAGAAGAAGCATCCGAAAAGTGGAGTCATGAGAGACCCAATGGTGAACAGGGAATAGATATGATAGACAGTACTCGTTGGAGAGGGGAAAATCTCTCATATGTAGTCTATCCCGGATATGAAGGCAGCGAAAAGGAACAGGATAAAGTTGTAGAGAAGATGTTTGATAGTCTGGTAGCCTCTCCTACACATTATGACAATATGGTATTCGGAAATTTCACAAAGATCGGGATAGCAACCGATATAAGTGAAACATCCGAAGGAACGAAATTAACCACAGCATATATGTTTTCAAATTGACGTATATCAAAAAAGGAACCTTGTAAAAGAGGTTCCTTTTTTGACTTATAGGAAATTCCGTTGGAATTCCTATAATCAAAAAATGCACTACGTGCATTGGGATGCGTCGCGCGCGGATAGGAAGAGCCTACGGCTCCCGCGCTTGCGCGGAGAATCCGACAAAGTCGGATTCTTTGTTCTGTAAGAAATATAAAATTCTTATTTTGTACCAAAGATTCGGTCGCCGGCATCACCAAGACCCGGGCAGATATAAGCATCTTCATTAAGCTGACGATCAAGATGTCCTACATAGATCTGGATATCAGGATGGGCTTCGTGGAGTGCCTTAAGTCCTTCAGGAGCAGCAATGATGCACATAAACTTGATCTTTACGCCGCCCTTTTCTTTGATGAAATTGATCGCGTCGATAGCGGATCCACCTGTTGCGAGCATCGGATCGGTAACGATGATGGTGCGGAGGCTGATAGGATCAGGAAGCTTGCAGTAGTATGCATGAGGCTTATGTGTCTCCTCGTCTCTGTAAAGACCAATGTGGCCTACTTTTGCAGCAGGAAGGAGTCTGAGCACGCCGTCTGTCATACCAAGACCTGCACGGAGGATCGGAACTACAGCCTGCTTCTTTCCTGCGAGAACAGGGGATTTGCAGGTCTCGATCGGTGTTTCTACATCGATATCTGTGGTCTCGAGGTCACGGAGAGCCTCGTAACCCATCAGCATGGCAATCTCATTTACCAGCTGGCGGAACTCTGCAGTACCTGTTGTCTTGTCGCGAAGTCTTGTGATCTTGTGCTGGATAAGCGGATGATCAAGGATTTCGACATTCTCAAGGTTTCTTAAATCTTCCATTTTGGTACTCCATTCTTAATTAATCTACAATGATTCATTCGGGAAAAATTTACTCTAAAATTCCTTGTATATTCTAAGCTTTACTTTATTTTAGGTCAACTAAAAACCAACAGCTTAATATTTGTACATGAATTAGAACAAAAAATCGCTGGACAAAGCATAGAGAATATAGTAAAGTAGCTTTCGTCAATTCGGTCGCAGATAATTCTTTCTGCGTCATACTGCTGATTCAGCAGAAAATTCAAAATAATTAATTGCATATTGAGAGGACGAAAGCATGGAAGAACATGTGCTGTTCCTGCTGCTCGTGGCTTCATCCATGACGGATCTGAAATATCGTTATGTGGATAATCAGTTGATCATATTTTGCATGACGATCGGGCTTTTATTACGTCTGACCAATGGAGTTACTGATCCTATAGATCTGATAGCAGGCGTAATATGTCCGTTCATATTTTTTTATCCGTTTTATGCGATGCGCCTTATCGGAGCAGGTGATGTGAAGCTGCTCATGGCAGTTGGAGTTTTTACGGGGCTCAACGGATTAAAGATGAGTCTTATACCGGTTACTGTAATAGCGGTGATACTTACAATATCTATGGCTATAAGAGAGAAAAAGATCCGTGATCTAAAGATACCAATGGCAATACCTATAAGTCTCGGCATCCTCATATCGAGACTTTGAATTCAAGGAAAGGAAAACACAATGGATAAGAATGTGCTTGCGGTTTTTGATACAAATGAAGAATATGTTACAAAACTCATGAACTATCTTATGGAATGCAGATCGGTTCCGCTTGAAATACAGGGATTTACCGATAAATCCTGTCTTAGGGACTATGTCAGGGAAAATCAGCTGGATATCCTGCTGATCCCTGAGGAGCAGATAGATGAGGAACTGGAAGCAGTTAATACAGGCGAAACAATGATCCTGTCAGAAGACGATACGGTTCATGACAACAAAGGGAGACGGACGATCTTTCGATATCAGTCATCGGAAAATATAATGCGTGAAGTTATGAGTTACTACGCAGACAGGCCGGAAACAGAATTTGTTACGAATAATTCTACTTCTACAAAATTGATCGGAATATATTCTCCTGTAGGAAGATGTTTCAGAACCTCTTTTGCTTTAGCACTTGGACAGGTGCTTGCAGAGCGGAGCAAAGTGCTTTATGTAAACCTTGAGGAATACTCCGGATTTAATCAGCTTTTACAGCAAAATTTTATGTCGGATATTTCGGATCTCCTTTTTTATGTGGGCCAGAAAAAAAGAAATTTTCCGTGTAAGCTTGCGAGCATGGTTCAGAAACTCGGGAATATGGACTTCATACCACCGGTGATCTCGCCACTTGATATAAGGGCTGTAGATAGAGAAAGCTGGTTCGTTTTCTTTAATGAGATCATGAAATGTGACTATGACCATGTGATAGTGGATTTTGGTGACACGGTTGACGGATTCTTAGAGTTATTGCAGGGATGCAGCAGGATCTACACTCCGGTACGCGAAGGTACGGTTTCTGACGCAAAAGTAGAACAGTACGAAGCGATGCTCAGAATACTTGAAAAGGATAGTATCCTTGAAAAAACGTTAAAACTTCGGATTCCGTACTTTAGCAGTCTTTCCTGTACGCCGCAGTATCTTGGGCGGAGTGAACTGGGAGAATATGCAAGAAAGCTGGTGGGTGGTGACGCAGCATGAGGGATCTAAAGGAGATCCGGACAGAGCTCCATGATGCGATACTTAAAAAGATCGATCTTACGCGAGAAGTGCAGGACGAAGAGATAGAAGAACTTATTAGTCAGGTGATCACTGATAAAGGAAGAAGTATTTATTTAAGTCTAAATGAAAAGCAGAGACTTAAAATAGAACTTTTTGATTCTATAAGAAAAAAAGGCGTTATACAGCCACTTATTGATGATCCGAGCGTCACTGAAATAATGGTGAACGGAACAGAAAATATTTTTATAGAAAAAAGTGGCAGACTGAGTATATGGGACAGGAGATTTGAATCGAGAGAAGCTCTTAATGATGTTGTACAGCAGATTGCAGCGGGCTCAAACAGAGTAGTAAATGAAGCGTCTCCAATAGTAGATGCGAGACTCGAAAATGGCTCTCGTGTAAATATAGTAATGAATCCTGTTGCACTCAATGGTCCGGTTATAACTATACGAAGATTTCCGGATAAACCGATACGAATGGACGATCTTATCAGATTCGGTGCGGTGACAACGGAAGCTGTTGATTTCTTAAAAAAACTGGTAATAAGTGGATATAACATTTTTATATCTGGAGGAACCGGAAGCGGAAAAACGACATTTCTGAATGCGCTGTCGGGTTTCATACCTGAAGAAACCCGGGTTATCACCATAGAAGATTCTGCGGAACTTCAGATTCAGGGAATTCCGAATCTCGTAAGACTGGAAACCAGAAATGCAAACGTTGAGGGATGCCGACCGATAACGATAAGAGATCTTATCAAATCATCACTTCGTATGCGTCCTGACCGGATCGTGGTTGGAGAAGTACGTGACGGAGCAGCTCTGGATTTTCTTCAGGCTGCGAATACAGGGCACGACGGAAGCCTGTCCACGGGACACGCAAACAGTGCAAAGGATATGCTCCTGCGTCTGGAGGTCATGGTACTGATGGCCGGAATGGAGCTTCCACTTACTGCTATCAGGCGTCAGATTGCTTCAGCGGTTGACATAATAGTACATTTGGGGCGGCTGCGTGATAAAAGCCGTAAAGTATTGGAAATTACGGAAATCCTGGGATTTCAGGATGGAGAGATAATGATACGTCCAATATATAAATTTGATGGAGAGAGGCTCACACAGATAAATCCGCTGATCCATACGGAAAAACTTGAAAGGTGCGGACTACTGTGAACTATAAGGAATATACTTTTTCGTTAAATGAAAAGATTCTCTATTCTACAGAAGGGACGATTCTTATTGCCATTACGGCATTTACTTTTTACAGATCATTTATAGCATTTTTTATAATGCTCCCATTTCTATATTTTTTCCTGAAATATAAAAAAGAAAAAATGATACATAAGCGAAAGCATGAGATGTTGCTGGAATTCCGAGAACTGATATTGTCAGTACAGTCTGCTCTTAATGCAGGAAGTTCTGTAGAGAATGCATTTATAGATGCGGGACGGGAAATTGAGAAAATGTACGGTTCAGATGGTCTTATGGCAAGGGAGGCAGCAATAATGACAAGGAGACTCCGGTCAAATGAGACATTGGAAAGGATACTTCAAGATCTTGCGGACAGGACAGGTATAGAAGATATATTGGATTTTGCAAATGTATTTACTGCCGCAAAGAGAAGCGGTGGAGATCTGACCGGTATTATACGACGTGCAAGTGACGTGATCGGAGACAAAATCGACGTGCTCCGAGAGATCGAGACAGAGCTCAGTGCAAAACAGTACGAGACCCGTGTTATGGAAGCAGTTCCCTTTGGTATTATTTTTTATCTAAACATAGCTCAATCGGATTTTCTATCCGTTCTTTATCACAATATAGTGGGCACTGTGGTAATGACAGCGTGCCTCATATCATATTTCGTTTCTTTCAAAATGGCTGAGAAGATCACAGCTATCGAGGTTTGATCAATGCTCCTTTTTCACTTTCTGATAATTCTGGTATTTCTGTTTTTGATCATATGGACTTTTCGTGTTTCCATACATGAGATTTCAGACAAAAAGGACGGGGCTATTTACCGGGTATTTCTGAAGATAGCAGTCTTTATGTTGAAGTATTTTCCTGCATTAAAAAATGAAGATATCAGGAAAAAGCAAAAATTGCTGGTTCCATCAGGTGATGGAAAGAAAGAGACAAAAAAGTTTATTGCAAGAAAACTTGCAGAAATTCTTCTGATTGTTTTTGCGGGAAATATTTTGGCAATGGGAATCACATGTAAAAATACGGTTGAAAGCGGAATAATCCCAGAAAACCGGTTGATGCGGAATACTTACGGCGGCGGAGGCAGTGAAAACACCTTGACGGCAGAGATTGACGGAAAGAAGCTGCCGGAAGAACTAAAGATAACGGTTGGAGAGCGTCAGCTAGACGACAAAGAAACAGAAGATGCTTTTGATCGCGTAGAAAAAAGGCTTTATGTGGAAATCCTTGGAGAAAACAGGAGTCTTGACCATGTGGATCATGATCTTTGTCTGCCGGAAACAGTTGATGGAGAAAATGTGGTTATAAACTGGCGTCCGGATACCTATGAATGTATCGACGGAGAGGGACGGATACGCGAGGATTTCCGGGATCAAAAGGGGATGGCGGTGATACTCACGGCAGAGCTTTCTTACTTTGATAAAAGAAAAGAAATCCGGTTTCCGGTAAGAATCTATCCTGCCGTACAAAGTACGGAAAAAGCAGTCCATGACGCATTGCTTCGTAAGATCGGGCAAATTGATGAAAAAACAGCATCAGAAGAAGAGCTGATATTGCCCGGAAAGATCGGTGATAAAACTGTTATCTACCGCAGAAAAGCAAAGCATACAGGTGGTGTGATCCTTTTTATGACTTTTTTATGCGGAGTGGCTGTTTACATTGGAAGAGACGGGGAACTTGATGACAAGATAAAACGTAGAGAAAAGGAAATGCTTAGGGACTATCCTGAAATTCTTAACAAGATGATCTTGCTTTTAAGTGCGGGAATGACCATTCGAGGAACCATTGATAAGATAGTCCACGATTATGAGAAGAGAAAAGAAGCAACAGGAAAGGTTGCATATGCCTATGAGGAACTGCAGGTTACCCTGTACGAAATGAATAGCGGCGTGTCAGAGGCACAGGCATATGAAAATCTGGGAAATCGTGTTGGAATACGGCATTACAGCAGACTGGGAACTCTTCTAAGTCAGAATCTGAGAAAAGGTAGTGCAGGTCTCCTGGGAGCTTTAGAGCAGGATGCAGGGGAAGCTTTTGCAGAAAGAAAAGCTTCAGCCAGAAAAAGGGGCGAAGAAGCCGGGACAAAACTCCTGCTTCCGATGGGAATTATGCTCCTGATAGTTATGGTAATAGTTATAATACCGGCTTTTTTGTCATTTTCATTGTAAATATTTGGATGGGTGGGTGGGAAAAAATACGAAAGGAGGAAAAAACTATGTTTAAGAATTTTCTTGCAGAAGAGGATGCTATTGGAACAGTTGAGATAATTTTGATCCTGGTTGTACTGATTAGTCTCGTGATCATTTTTAAAGAACAGCTTACAACACTTGTAGATAAGATCTTTAAGACCATCAACGATAAGGCAACATCGATCTAAGATAATCTTTTTTCAAGTATTTTTCTCTACAAAAATCCGTTTCTTTTTTATTCCTGAAAGGAGGTATTGATTGAAGAAAAAGGGCACGATAACGGTGTTTCTAAGTCTGATAATGGCGGTGATACTGTCACTAATCGGAGCTATAGTTAACAGCGCCAGATACAGCGCTGCGAGATGCAGGGCAGAAATGGTAATGGACATGGGACTGACTTCGATCTTTGCGGAATATCACAGAGAGCTGCTATCAAGTTATGACCTTTATTTCATTGATACCTCCTATGGAACGGGAATAGCATCTGAAAAAAATACCGAAGAACATCTTCGTAAATATATAGATTATAACTGCAATCCGGCAAAAGGATTATTAATCTTTGATGCGGCTGACATGGCGGGATTGAAGCAGAAAGAAGTGCAGATTTTACGTGAATCTCTGGCAACAGACAGTGGAGGCAGAGTTTTTAAAAGGCAGGCCATACATGCCGTAAAGGACAGGTTTGGGATGTCGGTCATAGATGCACTTAAATCAAATTGTGATGAGTATAAATATAGTGAAAATGACCGTGAAAGCGTAGAAATACGAAGAAGAGCGATTCAGGAAAAGATGGACGACCTGGATCTTGATGATGATGTAAAAAAGATATCAAAGGTCTTTGATAAGAGGAAAGGTATTCTCAGGTACTTGCAGGACAATTTGGAGAATGCACCGGACACAGGGCTTCCTTTAGAAAATACGGTTTCATATAGGAACAATTCGGAAGGAATCGGAATCGTAAGACCAGACAATGATCCTGATTCAACAGTTAACGAATTGCTTTTCACAGAGTATATCGGCTGGAAAATGCATAATTATACGGATGGCGAGAAAGCCGGTCCTCAGCAGTGTGAAATGGAATATGTTATTTGTGGGAAAAACACGGATATAGCAAATCTAAGATCCGTATCCGAGAGGATTTTTGTGTCAAGAGAACTGGTGAATACGATAGCTGTATTTCAGGATGCGGGAAAGAAAAATCAGGCAAAACTCCTGGCAGCTGGTGCGGCACTACTCCTTGCGTCCCCCGAGCTTGAGAAACCACTCACAAATATGATCCTCATGGCGTGGGGAACAGCCGAAAGCTTTGTTGACGTAAAAACACTGCTTAATGGTGGAAAAATTCCGTTAATAAAAAAAGGGGAGGAGTTTGGTATAGCAACGGTACTTCAGATACCTCTTTATAAGAGCGTTTCTGCAAAAACACAGAATGAAGGAGTGGGGTATGAAGATTATCTGAAGATCTTTCTGATGATGACTAATAAAACTGATAAGGTCAAACGTGCTATGGATGTAATTGAGATGAATGTAAGGGAAACACCGGGGAATAAGAGATTTCGAATGGATGGGTGTGCGGAATACCTGGAAGCCGAAGTCTTTTTCAAGACTAAGAGCGGGAAAGATATATCCATAAGACGGGACTATGCATATGAACCGATCATAGAGTAAATGTCCTACTGGAATGGGATATAAACGAGCGAACAGTGACGTGTGAATAGAAAGGAGGCGGATACAGGTGGTATTTCACCAAAAAATTAATGTATGGCATGATACATTATGTAAACTAAAAAACAAGTCTGTATTTACAAGTAAATCCCCCGAAGAAATAAATAAACATAACCCGAAACAAAACTTAAACACGGGTGAAATACCATCTGTATCCGCTTTCTTTAAGGGAAGTTTGACGCTTGAAACGGCAATTGCTTTGCCGTTATTTCTTTTTGCCGTGGTCGGACTCATGATGCTTATAGAAGCTATACGCTTTTCCGGAAATATGCAGGCATCTTTACATCAGGCTGCTCGCAATATGACAAATTATTCCTATGCGTATTTTTATATGCCGGGCAACGGAGGAGCAATAGGGGAAACCGCCGGCAGGATCATCTCGGTGACAGCCGGAAAGAGTATGACGCTCGACGATCTGGGAAGGGATTATGCAGATGAGTCACCTGTTGAAAACGGAAGTGACGGGATAAGCTTTATACATTCATCGCTTATGGGTAGCGATCAGATGATAGATCTGTCGGCTGTCTACAAGATACGCACAGATATTCCATTTTTGGGGTCTCCGAGTTTTAAGGTTGCAGACAGAGCGAGGATACGGGCATATACAGGTTATGACAACACAAGTAGTCAGGACATCGGGACGGATGAAGAGATGGTATATGTCACGGAACATGGGACTGTATACCACAGGAACCGAAGATGCAGACATCTGGATCTCACTATACGGGAGACTACTCCGGCAAGCGTAGGAACAGAACGCAATGCCGGAGGTGGTAAGTATTATCCGTGTGAACACTGCGGAAAGGGAAAGGTGTCTGATGGAGATGATCTTTACATAACCGAGGATGGCGATAGATGGCATTCATCAGTGACCTGTCCGGGACTAAAAAGGACGATAAGAGTGGTACCGTTGTCAGAGACAGGACTTCCGCCGTGTTCGGATTGCGGAATGTAGAAAAAGAGGCAGAAATGATCGTAAATATCTTAGTTGGAATGTGTCTTTTGATCTGTTCAGTAACAGATATACGAAAGAGGATGATATATCCTGTCTTGCTCCTTCCGTTTTTTATATTAGGGATCCTATGGCAGAGTATGAGTCTTAGCAGAGGCGTGATGGATATCGCAGGAGGAGTTTTTACTGGAATTGCATTACTTGTTATAAGTCATCTTACGAGAGGGAAGATAGGAGCAGGAGATGGACTTATGTTTATTGTCACGGGGGTTTTGCTGGGAACGTTTGAAAATATAAGACTATTAACGGTGGCATCTGTGCTGTCCGCTGTATTTTCGATAGTTTTGATATTGACCCGCAGGTGTGGGCGAAATGCGGAACTTCCGTTTGCTCCATTTATTTTGGCTGCGTTCATAATAGGTGTTGTATTTTGAGGAATATATGAAGAAAGAATACAAAGGGTCGCTAACGATAGAAGCATCATTGTTATTTCCACTGATCATGATGGTCATAGTCATATGTATATATGCTATGTTTTTTTTGCATGACAGAACAGTGCTTGATGAATCGGCATATGAGGCAGCGCTAAGAGGTTGTGAGATTACATCAGAACATGGAGATGTTATGTCAAAGGTCAGAGCAACAAGTGAGGAAACGTTGGAAGGCAGACTCCTATCAACAAAAAATGTCAAAACAGACGTTGAAATTACAGGTCATGACATAAAAGTGAAGTATACAGGAGAATTTGTAGTTCCGGGAGGCGTTAATCTCGTACCTGAGGCCGGATTTAAGGAGTTAGAAATAAGAGCTGAGGGCCATTGTAGCAGGAGAGAACCTGTAAGTTATGTAAAAGAATTCAGAACAGTGATAAATGCTGCGGAAGATCTTGGCAAGAGAAGCGACAGGAGGCAAGGCGATGGAAATTGAGTTCAGGCGGGATTCAGAACGCAGATTTTTATCTGTAAAGAAGGAAAATGACCAGACGGGATTTCAGGAAAAGATGGTTATAAAAAATACAATACAGGGTCTTGCAAAGATGTCTGTAAAGTATCTTAACGGTCAGGCATGGTACAGTTATGATGCGAGAAACAGACAGACTCTGGAGGATTTTTTTTCAGGAAATGTGATTTCGCATGTAGAATTGCTCAAAATCTTTCGCTGTCTTTCGGGGGTGATGAAAGAACTGGAACGATATCTCTTGCGTACGGATGACCTGCTGCTCAATCCCAGGGGGATACTGTGGGATATGGAGCGGGGAGAACCGGTTTTTTGTTATTATCCGGATCTTACTTTGTATGAAAGTAAGTGTGCGGAAATGCTTGCAGAGTTTCTTATGGAACATGTTGATCAAAAAGATGAGAAAGCGGTTGAAATGGCATATCAGTGGTTTGATCGGGTGTGTGATGGTGTTTGTAATCCCGGTGAACTATTGGAGGACACGGAAAAAGATGAATCGTATAACACTAATCTATCGAACATTGACCTGCCTCACATGGATCAGCCATATCTGGATATCGCCAATATAAAGCGGGTAGAGAAAACACTTCATGAAGAACCGGTATTTTCCAAACAGGATGAATGGGATTTCAGACAGGAACGGGAAAACTATTACATGAAGGAGGAAGAAAAGGTCGAAAAAGATCCGGAAGCCGGGAAAAAAAGGGCAGAGAGCGGGATAATCGTGTGCTTATTACTGACTGCAGCGGCTGCAGGAATTTATGCATTTTTGTTGTTTAATCCCGGAATTACTGAATATTTTAATCTTTCAGACCGGGACTATGTGATCGCCGGGATTTGTATAGCAGTATTTTTTTCGGCGGCGATACTTGGTGCAGTTCACTTTATTGATAAGAAAAGTCAAAAGGAAGAAGTTCCGGAATTTTTATTGGATGAATATGAGGAACCTGCATTTAGACCTGATGCAGAATCAGATATCGATGATAATAATGAAACAGTGCTGCTTTCTGATATATGCGTCGAGCGGCAGATGTGGCCGATACTCAGTGGGATAATAAATGGAGAGGAAAGAAACTTTCGCATAAACCGCAGTACTTATACGATAGGTAAGATGCGGGGTAAAGCAGACGGACTAATAGAAAGCCGGGGTGTCAGCCGGATTCATGCCTGCATCAGAGAAGACAGAGGAAAGTACTATCTGTCAGATCTTCATTCTACTAATGGCACTACTCTTAATGACAGGAGGCTTAAAGCCGGAGAAATCGCAGAAATATGCGATGGAGACAGAGTTTCATTTGCTGATATTACTATGACCTTCCGCCTTGCATAAAAAAAATCATCAGTGTAGAATTAAATCTATATAGATATTTTACAGGGCCGCTGTTTATAAAAAACAGTAACCGGAAAGGGTTTCTATTGGAAGCAGTAGTTGCTGAATTTCTTACACAGCGTGGATACTCTCGCCTCCAGTCATCGTTGCCGCAGGTCAATGTTTTCTTCCGGGTGGCAGATAATCTCGCGATGGCTATTCTTGTTATCGATGGACGTCAGTTCATAGTAGATGTTCCGACTTATCAGCAGTTAAAAAATCAGATAGGAAGAATGTTTGAGGCAAAGGGATACGCAAATATAAGTGTATTTTCGCTTTTTCTTACGCAAAATCTTGCAAATGTACAGGAAATAGCCAGAAACGATGAGTTTTTCTGGGCGATCGATCTTAGAGGCAGGAGACTGTGTATTTTTGATAATGGAATGTGTGATTTTGATGGTCTGAGGGAAGGACTGGCAGAAGCTATTAATGTGGCAGCTGACCGAAAGGTTGGATATCAGACTGTTGGACAGTGGATCATAAATCATACGCTCCGAAATCCTGCACCGGTAACGGTGTGCATTATATTGCTGAATATTCTCGTGTTTTTGGCAGTTATCATGTACGGTTCCGTGTCAAACTTGGAATATATGGTATCGGTTGGTGCGTTATATGCGCCCTACGTATTTGAAAAATCACAGTTTTACAGGCTTTTTACCTGTATGTTCCTTCACTTTGGAGCAGAGCATCTTGGGGCAAATATGTTGTCACTTGCAGTCTTTGGTTCAAGGGTGGAAAAACTGATAGGCCACGGCAAATATTTGCTTTTATATATTCTTAGCGGCCTTTCAGCATCAATGGTTTCGATAGGAGCAGGGGTTTTGCTCCATAATACAAGTGTATCTGCCGGAGCGAGCGGTGCGATCTTTGGGGTTATTGGCGCGATGTTCGTTATACTTATCCGAAACCGAGGCAGACTTGGAAATATGACTGTCGGCAGAGCAGGATTTCTCATAGCATATAGTGTTTTTTCCGGATTTATGGCTCATGGAATTGACAATGCAGCACATATCGGTGGACTGATCATGGGTCTTTTGCTTGGATTTATTCTTTATAAAAAACCTGAAGGAGAGACGAGAGAAGAACAGACATCAGACAACATTTAGGTCTTTGATTTCGCTAAAAACGGACATCCGACAATGTTTATGGAGGAGAGGGAATGAAAATAAATATTTATTACGGAGGACGTGGAATTGTAGGGGACCCCACGTTATTTGTCCTGACAAGGATGCAGTCAGTTTTGGAGGAACTGAATGTACAGGTTGAACGTATCAATCTTTATGATGAAAAGAGAAAGATCACAGCATTGCCAAGTACGTTGAATGACGCAGACGGCGCGATACTTGCGACTACGGTCGAATGGTTTGGTATCGGCGGATATATGACGGAATTTCTGGATGCCTGCTGGTTTTACGGAAATAAGGAAAAAATGACAGGTATATATATGATGCCTGTTGTTATGTCAACTTCTTTTGGAGAGAGACAGGGGCTTCTTACATTGCAGTCAGCATGGGATCTTCTGGGAGGAAAATTATGCAATGGTCTTTCGGCGTATGTGCGTGATCCTGTAGCATTTGAACTCAATCAGGAATATATAAAGCTTATAGAAAAGGCAGCAGAAAATCTGTACAGAGTGGTTTCCAGGAGAACTGTTACATTGCCTGCAAGTAATCAGGCTATGACACAGATGGTAAATACCAGAGAGCCGATCGACCTTACCCCTCAGGAAACAGAGCAGCTTTCCAGATATGCATCGGATGATAATTATGTACAGAAGCAGAAAGAGGATATCCGTGAGCTGACGGATCACTTCCGAACACTTCTAAAGAATGATGGTAAGTCAGAGGATGAGGTAATAAGTGCTTCCTTTAGAAGTCATTTCGTACCGCAGAGTAGTTTTGAGGCAGTTTACCAGTTTGTGATCAAGGGAATGGGAAAGCCGATGATCATAGAAGTACATGATGAAGTACTGAATATAACATATGAAAAGCGTGATGAGCAGACTGTTCTTTGCAAGCTCACGCAGGAAAAACTTGATCAGATCACAAAGGGAGAACTTACTTTCCAGAATGCTTTTATGTCAGGTGAGATGCAGGTAAAGGGAGATTTCCGCATGCTTCGTATGCTGGATACGGTATTTAATTTTCAGGGAGCGGCAAAGCCGGAACCGCAATTAGTATAAAAAAGACTGCTCCAAAAACAGTTTGAACTTATACACATTTGAATGAAATGAGTTGTTGAATATCAGGGCATCTGCATATTTGCAGGTGCCCTTTGAGGCTAAAAATGATGTCAGGAGTTTAGAATTATGGCGACCTATGGATTTATATATGATCAAACCCGGTGCATTGGCTGCAATGCCTGTCAGATGGCATGCAAGGATGGGCATGATCTGGAATTGGGGTTGTTTTTCAGACGTGCAGAGTCATTTGAGATCACAGACGAAAATGGAAAGTTTCAGACCGTTCACTATTCCGGCGCCTGCAATCATTGTTCGGCTGCGCTTTGTGCTGCAAACTGTCCTACAGGTGCTATGCATAAACAGAGCGATGGAACTATCGCTCCGGACCAAAATATGTGCATAGGATGCGGAACCTGTACGTGGGTCTGCCCTTATGGGGCTCCAAAACTGAGCCATGTGACAGGGCGTTCCATGAAATGTGATGCCTGCTTTGACAGAAGACAGGAGGGAAAGCAGCCGTTATGTGTGGAGGCGTGCATAACCCATTGTCTGAGATTTGGTGATCTGGATACGCTGACAGAAGAAGAAAAAAGTAAGTACACCAGTGCACTTCCTTTTTTGCCGGATCCTAAGCTCACAAAACCTAATCTCCTGGTTTTGAAAAAGGAGGAGAAAAATGAGTGATAAGTATTTAATCCTGGGCAGTGGTATAGCTGGTTTCTCTGCTGCATCTGCTATCCGTCGTGAAGATCCTTCTGCTGATATCACAATGGTCGGAGCAGAAAATGAAAAGACTTATCTAAGACCGCTCCTTAGTAAAACGGATTTTGCGAGATTCAGAAAAAATAATATATATGCCGCAAAAGACAACTGGTACGAAGAAAACAGGATCAACCTTATAAAGGGCAGATGCGTGACAGAGATAGATCGCGATAAACACATCGTAAAACTGGATGACGGCACAGTGCGCCCATATAAGAAATGTATCTATGCCCTTGGTGCGTCCTGCTTTGTTCCGCCTATTCCGGGGAAAGATAAAAAGAGTGTTCTTACACTTCGTACAGTCCGTGATTTTCATAATTTACGCCGAAAGGCCATGACTGCTGAACGTGCAGTATTTATAGGCGGAGGGATCATCGGAATGGAAATGGCATGGGAACTGCACAAGATGGGGATTCATTGTACCATTTTGGAAGCGGCGCCCAGGCTCATGGCACGTCAACTGGATGAAGAAGCATCAGAGCGGCTTAGAAGCCATATTGAAGGAATAGATATCGAATGTCATACAGGAGTGCAGATATCTGAGCTTACAGGAGAGGAGGCGGTTACAGGAGTTCGTCTTTTAGATGGAAGAACTTTTCCAGCTGAAATCGTAGTGCTTTCTACAGGTGTACGTCCTGTGATCATTCCTGCAAAGGAATCCGGAATTCAATGTGATCGTGGGGTGCTGGCCGATGAGTATCTGGTTACAAGCGATCCGGATATCCTCACTGCCGGTGACTGCGTTCAGTGCAGCATACCAAACCCCGGTCTATGGAAATTTGCTAAAGTATCCGGTGATACAGCAGGATATAATGCTGTCCATACTGACGATATGCGTTTATTCCGGGTGGGAAATTTTCCGGTGATACTGACAGCAATGGGTATAGGACTTTTTGCATCGGGAAGCACACAGGAAGAAGATGGGATTATCGCTGAAGTATCGTGTTTCAGTCATTCAGAAGATCAGAACCACATGTTTCGAGTAAATCACAATGAGTGCGGTATGCAGACATATCGTAAAAGCTTCTATCGTGATGGAAAGCTTTGCGGCATCGTACTAATGGGGGATATCAGTGAAATGAGAAATGTGCCTGTGACATTTTAAAGAGGGATGCCATGAATAGAAAAACAATACTAAATAGGATAAAACGAGGCGCGGATTTTTTAGAAAGCCGTGAAAAAGCCATAGAGATATGTCGAGGGTTCTCTGATTGGTCATCTCATAGCCAAAGAGAGTGGGAATTGAATTACGATTTCTGCTTTCGGGGAATGGATGCTGATTTCCATGCCCCTTTGTGGGCATCTGTATATATGGGTGAAAAGGTTCTGTTGAATCGGACAACTCTTGAGATCATTGAGATTTATCATAGATGGGGATATGAACCTCAGTGGATAGAGGGAAATCCTCCTGATTATCTCGGTGAGCAGCTACGCTTTCTAGGATATCTTATAGGCGCATCGGATGAAGCAACTTCGCTTCGTGTAGAGGAAGTTGTCGATTTTTTGGACAATTATCTGCTTATCGGACTTCGTGCAGTATACAGGAGTCTTTTGGATTATACGGACGCTTTTTCCGGGATTACGGCATATTTTGAAGATCTCTTAAAGACATTAAGTGAATGGGAGCCGGCAGAAGATGATTTTTGTAGTGGAAGTTTTAAGCTGAATCCGAAAATTGAAACTGAAAACGAAAAGATCGTTCCTACAGGGGGAATGAATAACTGTGGAGGTATTTGTGTTATCCGTCCACATGTTAAGGATAACTGCATTCTTCAGATCGAATCAGACTGCTGCGAAGATCATTCTCCGCAGATCCGTGCCTGTGTCCGTGGAAGAGGTTATAGAAAGACATACTTAAATCCAGACAGACTCCGTTATCCTATGAGAAGAATGGGAGAAAGAGGGAGCGGCAAATTTGAGAGGATAAGCTGGAGCGAGGCAACTGACCTGATCGCGGAAAGTATCTCTCGCACACAGAAACTTTATGGTCCGGAAAGCCGATTTTTGCTGTACGGAACGGGGGTATGCGGCATTATGAACCCGGGTCAGATGATGAGCCGGCTTCTGAGTCTCACAGGTGGTTATCTTGATGCGTACAATTCCTACAGTTCTGCCTGTGTTACGGCTATATCCAACTACGTGTACGGCAATGCTTTGGGAGGTGACAGTGCGATATGTCAGCTTGACACAAAGCTTATGATCCTATGGTCAAGTAATCCGGCAGAAACTATTTTTGGATCGGAAAAAAACTACTACCTGTCACAGCTAAAAAGGAAAGGCGTAAAGATCATAGTCATAGATCCGAGACTCAGCCAGACCGGTGCTGCTTATGCGGACGAATGGTTTGCGCTGCGGCCTTCAACTGATGCTGCACTGGCGGATGCAATGGCATATGTTATTTTTGAAGAGGGACTGCAGGATCAGAAGTTTATGGACACTTACTGCATAGGCTTTGATGAGGATCATATGCCGGAGGGAGTTCCCTCAGAGGAGAGCTACCATGCATATCTTTTTGGTAAAAAAGATGGTATTAAGAAGACACCTGAATGGGCAGAAGCTATCACAGGTATTGAGGCAGATCGGATAAGAATGCTTGCACGGGAATATGCCACAACAAAACCTGCCTGCATAGATGCCGGATTTGGAGCTCAGCGACATGGAAATGGTGAACAGTCTGCAAGAGCCATGATGATGCTTTCCTGCCTCACAGGAAATGTGGGTATCAGCGGAGGAAGCAGCTGCGGAAATACCAGCAGGATAACTGAGCATAAAAAGATGATGAACTATCTGGATACTGTCAAAAACCCGTATCCCGGAAAGATACCTACATTTTTATGGACAAAAGCAATAGAGAAGGGAACCGACATGATGCCTGAAGAGGATGGGCTGCGTGGGGTCAAGAAACTGAATAGTAATATAAAAGTATTGTTCAGCATGGCCAGCGACATCCTCATAAATCAGCATAGTAATGTCAATGATACACGGAGGATCCTTAGTGATGACTCTAAGTGTGAAATGATCATATGCTCAGATGTCTTTATGACACCAAGCGCAAGATGTTCGGATCTGGTACTTCCTGCCACGTCTTTCCTTGAAGGGGAAAATGTAATCGGTTCATGGGCGGGCACAAATTATTATCTAAAGCATAATCAGGTGCTGCGCCCTTTCTTTGGATGCCGGTTTGAGTGGGAGTGGATGAAAGAGGTTGCACGGAAGCTCGGAGTATATGAAGCATTTACCGATTGACGACCGGAGCTTAATGTCTGGTTAAAAGAAAACTATGAACATATTCGAGGTATGGAACCGGAACTGCCCGAGTATGAGACATTTTGTAGAGAAGGTGGATGGCAGTATAAGAAACAGATAAGGTGTGTCGCATACGAGAAGGAAATAGCAGATCCGGTAAATCATCCGTTCCCGACACCTTCCGGAAAAATCGAGATCTTTTCAAAAAGGCTTTATGACATGGATAGACCGGGAGTATCTGCGATACCGAAATATATCCCATGCCCGGAGGGACCGGAAGACCCTATGCGTAGAAAATATCCTTTGCAGCTTATCGGGTGGCATACGAGACGTCGAGCACACTCAATTCATGACAATAATGAGTGGCAGGATGAGGTGGAAAAGCCGGGTGTATGGATACATCCGGTGGATGCAAAGGCGCGCGGCATTAAAAACGGAGATAAGGTAGAAGTATTTAATGAACGCGGCAGAGTGAGGATACCGGCGGTAGTAACCGGAAGAATCTGTCAGGGCGCAGCAGCGATGGCGCAGGGCGCATGGTATACACCGGATAAAGAAGGAGTTGATACGAGAGGATGTATAAATGTACTTACATCTACGGCATATCCGACTCCGCTTTGTAAAGGCAATCCTCAGCACACAAATCTGGTTCAGATAGAATTGGCAAAAAAGTGAAAAAAGGTTGTGAAGAAGCGATTTTTCTTCACAACCTTTTTAACGTTCATTTACGAATTTAATGTTTATTTACGCAGCTCCTCTGCAAGTTTCTTCTGATCTTCATCGGAGGGACTTCCGGGCTTCCAGCCGATCTTCTGTCCATCGTCGGAATATCTGGGGATAAGATGCATATGGAAATGGAATACTGTCTGACCTGCAAGTTCGCCGTTATTCTGAACAATGTTGAAGCCTTCTGCGTGAAGAGTATCTGTCATGTGGGTCGCCATTTTCTTTGCGAGAACAAGTGCATGAGCAGCGGTTTCATCCGGGAGCTCATAGATATTGGCATAATGCTCTTTCGGAATGATAAGCGCGTGACCGCGTGTTGCCGGACCCGCATCCAGGATTACGTTAAATTCATCATCTTCATAGATGGAATTTGTAGGGATGATACCGTTTGCAAGTTTGCAGAAAATACAATCGTCTTTCATTAGTAAAATCCTTTCTGGTTTTATTATTTACGATGCTCGTCTGCGATGTCATTAAGGAGACCGCAGATAATCTTTACCGCACCGCTTTCTACTGATTCCTCCATGGTCTGTATATAGTCAAAACGATGCTCTGCCACGAATTCGACAGCCTTTAACAGGGACTCATCGTTCATGTTTGCTTCCTGAAGAACATAGGAATAACCTGCTTTTTCAAATGCCTCTGCATTTAGAACCTGATCGCCTCTGGAGACTTCTTTTGGCAGAGGAATAAGGATATTAGGCTTTTTAAGTGCCAGAAGCTCAAAGATCGCGTTGGATCCTGCTCTGGAAATTACCAGGTCGGACATGGCAAAGAGGTCAGGCAGTTCTTTCTGGATATAATCATATTGAACATATCCGTCAGTGGAATTAAGCGTAGGATCAAGTTTTCCCTTACCGCAAAGGTGTATTACGTTGTAATGCGGCAGTATCTTCGGAAGTATACGACGAACCTGTTCGTTTACGTTTTGGGCACCGAGTGAACCGCCGATAACGAGGATCGTAGGATAGTCACCACTTCTAATACCGGTAAAGGATCTGGCCTTGGCTCTGTCTCCTTTAAGGAGGCTCGCGCGAATAGGAGAGCCGGTGAAAACAGCTTTGTCAGCGGGAAGCAGATCGAGTGTCTTTCGGAAAGAGCAGCAGATCTTTTCTGCAGAGTTGTAGCAAAGCTTATTTGCGAGTCCCGGTGTCATATCGGATTCATGGATCACTACGGGGATCTTCAACATGGCAGCAGCTTTAACGACCGGAACAGATACAAATCCTCCCTTTGAAAAAACGATGTCCGGTTTTTCTTTTTTTAAGATGCTGTAAGCTTCTGCAAAGCCCTTGATCACTCGGAAAGGATCCGTGAAATTTTTGAGATCAAAGTAACGGCGGAGTTTTCCGGTAGAAATGCCGAAATAAGGGATATTGGCAGATTCTACCAGCTTCTTTTCTATTCCGTTATAGGAACCGATATATGCGACCTCAAAATCAAGCTCTCTCAAAATAGGGACCAGAGCGAGGTTTGGAACACAGTGACCGGCTGTCCCTCCGCCGGTTAATATAATCTTTTTCATGAGAAAAATTATACCACAATCATGGGCATGCGATTTGCAAATAAAAAATCCCTTTGTTAAAATTTGTGATAGGTAAAGAAGTTGATTTGCGGAACAGAAGAATGTTCCGCTATTCTTTTCAAGGAGATCAATATGGGAATTAAGATAAAAGACGCGCTTGTTGTACTGCCGGAAAATGAAAAAGACGTAATTGGAACTCATTCTATTTATATTGAAGGAGAGAATATCGTTGGTATCGATACAGCTCCGGAGGGATTTAAGGAAGATACTGTAATTGATGGAAAGAACCGCCTGGTAATACCGGGTCTCATAAATGCGCATACACATACATATATGTCCATGATGAGAAACTGTGCGGATGATCTTTCGTTTACAGACTGGCTTTTTAATACTATTAGCCCTATTGAAGATAAGCTCACACCGGAAGACGCATATTGGGGATCCATGCTTGGCCAGCTGGAGATGATCCAGTCAGGAACGACTACATTTAATGATCAGCAGATGCATATCCATCAGACAACACAGGCTGTTATTGACAGTGGTATGAGGGCTGTCATTGGAAGAGGTCTTGTTGGTGGCGAGTATGATAAAAATGATTTTCGCCTTAAGGAAGCTTTTGAGGAAATGAAGGACGGCGAAAAATGTGATCGTCTCTCATTTTTCCTTAATCCTCATGCGCCTTATTCCTGTGGTCCGGAGTATTTAAGAATGGTTGCTGATATTGCAAAGGAAAAACACTTCGGCATTCATATCCATCTCGCAGAGGGACAGACGGAAAGTGACAATATGTTAAAGGATCATAACTGTACCCCTACAGAATATGTCCGTGATGCAGGTGTGTTTGAGGTTCCGACTATTGCGGCACACGGTATCCATCTGAGTGACAGTGATATGAATATACTTAAAGCACATAATGTCAGCATCGTTACTAACCCGGCATCTAATGCAAAGCTTGGAAACGGTGTGGCACCGGTTCCGAAGATGTTTGAAAAGGGCATTAATGTGTGTCTCGGAACAGATGGGGCAGCTTCCAATAACGGACAGAATATGTTCCGTGAGATGGCTATCGAAGCACTGATCCATAAGGCTGTTAATAATACTCCGCAGTGCGTAGGTGCAAAGGAAGTATTCCGGATGGCTACTATTAATGGTGCAAAGGCTCTGCAGCTCGGAGAGGTAACAGGTTCAATAGAGGTTGGAAAGAAGGCTGATCTTGCGATCCTCAGACTCGATGTACCGTCAATGATGCCGAATAACAACCTTATCGCGGCTCTTACATATTCTGCAAATGGTTCTGAGGTTGATACAGTTATTATCAACGGACAGATCGTAATGGAAAAACGAGAGGTTAAGACTATCGATTCTGAGCGTGTATATTTTGAGATACGAAAGATGTGTGATCGCCTCGGATTGAGCGGAAGAAATTATTAAGAAAGTTAAAAAAACATTGTCAAATTATTAAAAACTACTTAATTTCTGTACTGTTTTAAGAGCATTGCTCCTGATGTATTGAATTTTAAAAAATGCGGTGCTATGATGACGCTGTAATAAATATTTTTCCTAATCAGGAGGGCGTTATCAATGAAGAAAAAGATCGCAGCATTATTTGTATGCCTCACAGTTGCAGTTATGTCTGTAATACCTGTTTCGGCAGCTAATTACGCAGAGGTAGCAGCAGCAGCAAACGCAGCTCAGGCAGAGCGCACAGCAGCTTATGTTTCCTACCAGAGCGCACTTGAGTCATTCAGAGCCGCTCAGGTAGCACAGGGAGTAGCTAACACAGCAGCAGGTCAGGCAGCTTACACTGCTTACCAGACAGCTCTTGAGCAGTTCAGAGCTCTTCAGGTTGCTAAGGGAATCGCTGAGACAGCAGAGGGTCAGGCAGCATTCGCAGCTTATCAGCAGAATCTTGCAGCATTCTATGCACAGCAGCTCGCAAATGGCGCAGCTCAGACAGCAGCAGGCCAGGCAGCATTTGCTACTTACCAGCAGAATCTTGCAGCATTTTATGCACAGCAGATCGCAACTGGAGTAGCTCAGACAGCAGCAGGTCAGGCAGCATTCGCAGCTTACCAGCAGAATCTTGCAGCATTCTATGCACAGCAGCTTGCAACTGGCGCAGCTCAGACAGCAGCAGGCCAGGCAGCTTATGCTGAGTATCAGACAAAACTTGCAGCATTCTATGCATCAAACCTTGCAGCTCAGGCTGATTTTAATGCAAAGAGAGCAGCTGCAGCAGCATTGCTGAAGTAATAATTTCAGATAATTAAGTAATACCGGAGCGGGGCAGATGCCCCGCTCTTTTTTACTTATTAGGAAATTCCGTTGGAATTCCTATAAGTTTTTACAATCTTTTTATAAATATGTTTATAGAAAAAACTGTGTGTAAGCATACATTTATGATAATATGATACAGGCGTCGTCGGTGGTGAGCCGGGTGATCGGTTTCGGTCAGCTGCTCAAGCTGAAGGCGAGATAAGTTAATAACTTAGACAGGTCTATACATGCGTTTTAGAGGAGGAAAAATGTCTAGCGAAATTAAGGATATTAATCTCTGGGAGTCCGGCGAGCGTAAAATTCAGTGGGTTAGAAAAAACTGCCCGCTTCTTTCAATGCTTCATGATGAGTTTGAAAAAACAAAGCCCTTTGCAGGAAAGAAAGTAGCTCTTTCTGTACACCTTGAAGCAAAAACAGCGTACCTTTGCCTTACATTGGCAGCAGGTGGCGCTGAGATGTATGTAACAGGTTCAAATCCGCTTTCTACACAGGATGATGTTGCTGCAGCTCTGGTACATGCAGGTCTTGAGGTACACGCATGGCACGGAACTACTCCGGAAGAGTATGAGAAGCATATCCGCGCCGTACTGGAAGTTGGTCCTGACATCATCATTGATGATGGTGGAGATCTGGTGCACATGATGCATACAGAGTATCGTGATCTTGCTGCAAAGGTTATCGGCGGATGTGAGGAGACAACAACAGGTATCCTTCGTCTGGAGGCTATGAATCGTGCTAATGAGCTTTTGTTCCCGATGGTACGTGTAAACAATGCTATGATGAAGCACTTCTTTGATAACCGTTATGGTACAGGCCAGTCTGTATGGGACGGCATCAACCGTACTACAAACCTGATCGTAGCAGGCAAGATCGTAGTAGTTGCAGGTTATGGCTGGTGCGGTAAGGGTACTGCAATGCGTGCAAAGGGTCTTGGCGCACGTGTTATCGTTACAGAGATCGATCCGGTTAAGGCTATCGAGGCTGTAATGGATGGTTTTGATGTAATGCCGATGAAGGAAGCTGCAAAGCTTGGTGACTTCTTCGTAACAGTTACAGGATGCGATAAGGTAATCGATGCTGAAGACTTTGCAGTAATGAAGGATGGAGCTATTCTTTCAAATGCAGGTCACTTTGATTGCGAGATCGATATGGCAGGACTTCGTGAGATCGCTGTTGAAAAGGCAGAGATGAGAGAGAACATCATGGGTTACAAGCTTCCTACAGGACAGTGGATCTATGTACTTGGAGAGGGTCGTCTCGTTAACCTTGCATGTGGTGATGGACATCCGGCTGAGATCATGGATATGTCTTTCGCTATTCAGGCTCTTTCTGCAAAATATCTCGTTGAGCATGCATCTGAGCTTAAAGAGAAGCTTATCGATGTTCCAAATGAAGTTGATATCGATGTAGCAAAGAAGAAGCTGGCATTTATGGGTAAAGAGATCGATGTTCTTACACCTGAGCAGGAAAAGTATCTCAACAGCGCAAGCGTATAATTATATGATGACAGAGGCAAAAGAATAAAGGATATTTGTTCCTGGGATTATTTTGCTGAAGTACAAAATTTAGTACATTCCTTGAAAACCGCCGACAGACTGGATCTGTTAGCGGTTTTTGTGTTTGCATTAGCTAAAGTGCTGAAAAACTATTGAAAATCCTCTGGATTTCGTGCAACATGATGATAAGAACCAATATGGCTGGGGTACAGATTCTAAAGGTCAAAGTATAGAGGCTGAAAGGAGAATTTTTATGAAGTTTGTTTGTCAGGTTTGCGGTTATGTTCATGAAGGCGATGCAGCTCCGGAGAAATGTCCGGTTTGTAATGCACCGGCATCAAAGTTCACTGTTCAGGGCGAAGATATGGTATGGGCAGCTGAACATGTTGTTGGCGTAGCACAGGGCGTTCCGGATGACATCATAGAGGATCTTCGTTCTAACTTTACCGGCGAGTGCTCCGAGGTTGGTATGTATCTCGCAATGAGCAGAGTTGCCATGAGAGAAGGTTATCCGGAAATCGGTATGTATTATCGCCAGGCTGCTTTTGAGGAAGCAGATCATGCTGCAAGATTTGCAGAACTTCTCGGTGAAGTTGTTACTGATTCTACAAAGAAGAATCTGGAACTCAGAGTTGATGCTGAGAACGGCGCTACAGCAGGAAAGACCGATCTTGCTAAGAGAGCAAAAGCTCTTAACCTTGACGCGATCCATGATACAGTTCATGAGATGGCACGCGACGAGGCTAGACACGGCAAGGCCTTCAAGGGACTTCTTGACAGATACTTTGGATAATATAGAAAAAATGCATTATAAGGTCGGAGAAAGACAGGTTTCTCCGGCCTTTTTATATATGTTCAACGTCTTTTATACACAAAGGATTGCATATATTCAATTTTCGAAAAGGGGTTAATAAAAACACGGAGAAGGACGATATAAAAGGTGGAGCGGTGATAGTTATTTTTCTCGCTTACAAGATACTCTCCCCCATATAAGGAGCCAATGGCAGGCACTGTTGGTTCCGGCAAAGGACAGGTTTGACAGCCTGTCCTTTTGCTTGTCTGAAAATAGTTAAAGTCTTTACAAAAAGTTTAGAAGTTTTTATAAAGCTTTTTATTAAGAGAGGTTTTTAGTCTGATATACTGTAAAAGAGTTTACAGGGATGACTGATAATGGTGAGTGATAATAATGAAAACTAATCTAAAAGCGAGACTTTTCGGAACATTTCTTGCAGTGGTCCTGATACCGATAATGTTGTTTTCGATATCGATCATGTGTCTTACAAATTACCAAAGAAGTCTGGTACTTAAAAATTTTGGAATTGAATCAGATGCTTATGGGCTGCTGACCAATAGTGTCGGTTTGTTTTCCAGTGTAACGGATGATATATTTAATACATTGGTGCAATATTCAGAATTGTCGTCAGAGAAGCTTGAGGATAAGATGATCCTTCGCGAGATAAATAATGAATTACGCGCAAAATCGTCCTTTTTGATCGTACGTAAGGACAAGGAAATATATTATACGGGAGATGAGAAAGATACTCTTGAGGTGCTTGGTATGCTCCCGTCAGGAAACAGTAAAGAGGATAATACAAACGGAGAAGTATACTTAAGAGACAGCGGATATTTAATAAAGCAGGTATGTTTTAATTTTTCAGACGGGGCGGACGGAAGTGCATTTATCATAACTCATGTAAATGATCTCGTTCCCCAGATGAAATCAACGGCTGTACAGCTTTGCATAGCATTTATAATAATATTGGTGATCACGGGACTCATGCTGGTGTCATGGATCTACCGGACTATGGTTGCTCCTCTTCGACAGATTACGGATGCGACGCAGAAAGTTGCGGATGGAGAACTTGATTTCGAAATCAGCATACCGCGCGGCAATGATGAGATAGCGACGCTTTGCAGAAACTTTGATGAGATGCGGATACGTCTGAAACGTTCTGCAGATAAGAGTGTTGAGAGCGAAAGTGAGAATCGCACTCTGATCAGTAATATCACGCACGATCTGAAGACTCCGGTGACTTCCATAAAAGGGTACGCCGAGGGTATACTTGATGGAGTAGCGGATACACCTGAAAAGCAGGAAAGATATGTACGAACAATCCTTAATAAAGCCAATGATATGAACAGGCTTATTAATGAGCTGACTTTTTATTCTGGAATAGATACAAACCGCATCCCGTATAATTTTGCCCGTATAAATATCAGTGATTATTTTGACGATTGTGTAGATGAAATAGGAATGGATCTGGACAGTCAGAATATAGAGCTTAACTACATGAATTATCTGGATCGGGGAACGCAGATAATCGCTGATCCGGAGCAGCTTAAAAAAGTAATAAATAATATCATCGGAAATTCCGTAAAGTATATGGATAAGCCTAAAGGAGTCATTTCTATAAGGCTTAAGGATCAGGAGTCATCCGTAGTTGTAGAGATAGAGGATAACGGTAAGGGAATAGACGTTAAAGATATACCATATATTTTTGACCGTTTTTATCGAAGCGATGCATCCAGAAATTCCGCAAGAGGCGGTTCCGGAATAGGATTGTCCATCGTAAAGAAAATCGTGGAAGATCATGGCGGACGTGTATGGGCGACGAGCCATCCCGGAACAGGAACAACTATACTTATAGAATTTCGTAAATATATAGAAGTTAAAGAAACTGAAGATGCCGCAGACTATGAAAATGAGCATGACAGAAACGGTAACAGGAAGAATAACCGGAAATCCGGTAAGAGGATCATGGGTATTTTCGGCGGAGACATTAATGGGCATAGAACGGAGGAAATATGAGCAGCAGAATTCTTATCATTGAAGATGAAGAATCTATTGCAGAGCTTGAAAAGGATTATCTTGAGCTTTCGGATTTTGAAGTCGAAACAGAAAATAACGGCAGAACAGGCCTTGACCGGGCGCTTAAAGAAGAGTGGAATCTGGTCATTCTTGATCTGATGCTTCCGGATGTAGATGGTTTTAAAATCTGTGAGCAGATCAGAGCCGCAAAAAACACACCTGTGATCATTGTGTCAGCAAAGAAAGATGATGTAGATAAGATACATGGTCTCGGGCTTGGCGCAGATGACTATATGACAAAACCATTTTCACCAAGTGAGCTTGTAGCCAGAGTAAAGGCGCATCTTGCAAGGTATGAACGTCTGATAAAGAGTGGTATGCCGGAAAATGATATGGTTGAGATACGTGGTCTCAAAATTGATAAGACGGCTCGCCGTGTATGGGTAAACGGTGAAGAAAAACCCTTTACCACAAAGGAATTTGATCTGCTTACATTCCTTGCATCCCATCCGAATCATGTATATTCTAAAGAAGAATTGTTTAGGAATATCTGGGATATGGACTCTATAGGAGATATAGCAACGGTAACTGTCCACATCAAAAAGATTCGCGAAAAGATCGAGATCGACTCATCGAATCCTCAGTATATAGAGACGATATGGGGTGTGGGTTATAGATTTAGAATCTAATAAATACTGGTCTTTTTGTCCGAGAGCACGTATCTAAAAGTCTCGACGTAGCCCACTACGCCTTCGACTTTGAGATACGCACTCTCGAACAAGAATCCTGCGTATTTACAACGTGACATCATTAAGTTGTCATTATATAAAAAAGGGGAGAATCCGTGTCTGAGGTAAAGAGATTTGCTGTTTTGATTGATATAGAGAATGTCTCACAGAAATATGTGGGACTTATTATGGATGAGGCGAGTAACTATGGGGATCTCACGATAAAGCGAGCCTATGGGGACTGGACGCAGCCTGCGAGTGCATCCTGGAGAAAGCTGTTACTTGAGAATTCGATCATTCCGATGCAGCAGTTCAATAATACATTTGGTAAAAATTCATCCGATTCGGCTCTCATAATCGACGCAATGAAGATATTATATAACAATAATGTTGATGGATTTTGTCTTGTGTCCAGCGACTCTGACTTTACCCGGCTTGCGGCGGCCCTAAAGGAAGAGGGCAAGACCGTAGTCGGAATGGGAGAAAGTAAGACTCCTTCAGCATTGATAAAGGCGTGTGACTCCTTCAAGATGCTGGATGTGCTGTACAGAGAGCAGAATCAGGAAAAAGAAAAGGAAATATCGAAGACACAGGAAAAGGATAGCGCTAAGACCGGTAAGGGAAAGACGACAAAAAGGGTATCAACCCGTACAACTGTCAGGAAAAACGCTCAGAAAGTGCCTGAGTCAGGGAAGGCAGAAGCTGCTGCGGAAAAGGATGTAGAAAAGCCGCAGAGTAATCTTACAAAGCTATCTACGATCGAGAAGGCTATCCGTCAGATCATCACTGCAAATGATGATGAAAACGGTATGAATATTTCAAGTCTTGGAAACAGTCTGCAGCGCAGATATCCGGATTTTGATACCCGTAATTATGGCTCTCCTAAACTCAGTAAATTCCTGGTTCAGTTCAATTCACTGGAACTTACAAAAATTGGAAACTCGACTTATGTAAACATTAAGTGATTTTTGGTTACTGTTCACTCGCTTACAGCTCGCTCACGTAACGGATTTTGCAATAAAATCGACTTCGTCGATGGCAAAATCCAATGGCTATTCATCTTTCTTTGTCGTAAACTCCGCAGTAAATGCTCCGTTTACGTGTGAACAGTTACGATTTTTGAGAACATCTCTGAGTGCTTGAGGCTGAGTAGTTGCAATATTAAGTAAAAATGAGATTTAATAGAAACAAATTAAGAGTAATATTTGAGGATAAGGATATCCTCGTGATTCATAAGAATGCAGGTGTGGCATCCGAGACGAGACGGATCGGAGAACAGGATTGTGTAAGTCTCGCAAAGAATTATCTCGCGGAGAAGCAGCGCGCAGAAAATTCCGGAAAGCAAGGAAAAGCACCGTGGATAGCATTGGTGCACAGGCTTGATCAGCCGGTAGAGGGAATACTGGTATTGGCAAAAAACAGTAAGTCCGCAGCGGCTCTTTCGGAACAAATGAAGAAGGGTGACATGTATAAAGAATATATGGCACTAGTGCTTCCGGAAGAAAAAAGAAGTAACAGTTTTACAATAGGAAAAAGCGTACGCCTTACGGATTTTTTGCTTAAGGACGCAAAGACAAATACCAGCAGCGTGGCAGATGAAGGTACGCCTGACGCAAAAAAAGCGGAGCTGGAATATGAAGTCATTGATACGGATAGTCCTTTTTCTGAAAAGGGCGCAAGGCTTCTTAAGATACATCTACTGACCGGGCGTCATCACCAAATACGGGTGCAGCTTTCGCACGCGGAACTTCCGGTTATCGGAGACAGAAAATACGGAGCGATGCCGGACGGATACAGAGGAGCTCTTTGTCTGGCAGCAAGAAAACTGGTATTTCGTCATCCGGTGTCGGGAAAAGAAATGTCATTTGTGCTGGATACATCAGAGATAGATTTCATGCAAAAATAATGATGCTGCAGTCAAAAGTAAGATCATAAAATGGAACGGAGATCGTTGAAAAATTAACATACGATCTCCGTTTTTGTCGCATAAAATAAGGACTTCTTCAGGTTGACAATAAGGTAGCGCACGGATAAAATCAAAGCAGTGTGTCTAGAAAGATTTAGTAAGATAACAACAAACGTTGTTAGTGATTGGAGGAGAAGGAAATGAAAGTTCTTGTAATAAACTGTGGAAGTTCATCACTGAAGTATCAGCTTATCGATTCCGAGACTGAACTCGTAATGGCAAAGGGTCTCTGCGAGAGAATCGGTATTGATGGCAGCAACCTTGAGTATAAGAGAGGTGAGAGCCCGAAGACAAGCACTCGGGTTGAGATGAATGATCATACAGATGCAGTTAATCTGGTTCTTGAGAAATTAAGCGATCCAGAAGAGGGCGTTGTATCTTCTCTTTCCGAGATCGAGGCAGTAGGACACCGCGTAGTTCATGGCGGTGAGAAATTTACAAAGTCTGTACTCATTACAGAGGAAGTTATCAAGGGAATCGAAGAGTGCAATGATCTGGCACCTCTTCATAATCCTGCAAATATCATCGGTATTCGTGCATGTCAGGCACTTATGCCGGGAGTACCGCAGGTTGCTGTGTTTGATACAGCATTCCATCAGACAATGGAGCCAAAGTCATACCTTTATGCGGTTCCTTATGAGTACTATAAGAAATATAAGGTTCGCCGTTACGGTTTCCACGGCACAAGTCATGATTATGTATCAAAGCGCGCAGCAGAGATGCTTGCAAAGGATATAACAGATCTTAAGCTCATCATCTGCCACCTTGGAAACGGTGCATCAGTAAGTGCTGTTCAGAATGGTAAATGTGTAGATACATCAATGGGTCTTACTCCGCTTGAAGGTCTTATCATGGGTACACGTTCCGGAGATCTTGATCCTGCAGTTATCACATATCTTATGGAAAAGGAAAATATGTCTGCTCCTGAGGTACTTAATGTACTCAATAAAAAATCAGGTGTTCTTGGTCTTTCAGACGGTATTTCTTCAGATTTCCGTGATATTTCTGAGGCAGCAGCATCCGGAAATGAGCAGGCTGAGGTTACTCTCGACGCATATGCTTTGAGAGTTGCAAAGTACATCGGTGCCTATGCTACAGAGATGCAGGGAGTAGATGCTATAGTTATGACAGCAGGTGCCGGTGAGAATAACTCAACCATTCGTGAGAAGATTTGCAGTTATCTCGGATGGCTCGGAACAAGCTTTGATCCTGAGATGAATAAGATCCGTGGTGAGGAGTTCTTCTTAAGCAAGCCTGAGGACAAGGTGCAGCTCATGGTCGTACCGACAAACGAGGAACTTGCAATTGCACGTCAGACAGTAGGAGTAGTAAGAGGCTAATGAAGATCGAACTTCCCGAAAAAGTGAGATTTATCATAGAGACTATTGAGAACGCAGGCTTCGAGGCATTTGCCGTCGGAGGCTGCGTTCGTGATTCTATGATGAATAGAAAACCTAACGACTGGGATATAACTACCAGTGCAAAGCCGCAGGAGGTAAAAGCTCTCTTTCACAGGACTATAGATACCGGGATCCAGCATGGTACAGTTACTGTCATGATAAAAAAAGAGGGGTTTGAGGTCACTACATATCGTATTGATGGCGAATATGAGGATTCACGTCATCCCAAGGAAGTGACTTTTACACCTGACCTGTCGGAAGATCTGAGACGGCGTGATTTTACGATCAATGCCATGGCATATAATGACAGGACCGGACTAGTAGATCTGTTCAACGGCGCAGAGGATCTGGAAAAAAAGGTGATAAGGGCAGTAGGAGATCCTGAAGAACGATTTACAGAAGACGCTCTTCGTATCATGCGGGCTTTTCGTTTTGCTGCGCAGCTTGACTTTTCGATAGACAAAGTCACACGTAACGCAGCGGAAAAGCTTGCGCCCACTCTTAAAAATATTTCGGAGGAACGTATCCGTGATGAGTTGACAAAGCTTATCGTTTCAGATCATCCGGAATATCTGAAAGAATTGTATGAAGCAGGTATTACAGCAATAGTTCTGCCTGAATTTGATAAGTGCATGGAAACTCCTCAAAATAATCCTCATCATCTGTATAACGTAGGTGATCATATCGTGCGCTCCATGATGGAGCTTGATCATGGGGGGCTTAGCGCTTTTCTTAAGAAAACCGGATATGAAGAAGATGAAAATACTTTCAGGATACTGAGATTTGCCATGATGCTTCATGACATAGGTAAGCCGGACTGCCGAGTTACGGATGAAGATGGTGTGGATCATTTTTATACGCATGCTGAAAAGGGTGAACGCATTGCAAAAAATATCTTACGGAGATTAAAGGAAGATAATCACACAATTGATCTCGTACGGAGACTGGTACGTTTTCATGATGATCGTCCGGATCCAAAGGCAAAGGCGGTCCGCAAGGCTGCATCCAGGATAGGAAGCGATATCTTTCCTCTTTATCTGGCGGTTCACCACTGTGACGTTCTTGCCCAAAGTGATTACTTAAAGGAAGAAAAGCTTGAGCATGAAAAGCAGGTGCTGGAGATGTTCCTGGAGAGCAGAGCAAATGGGGAATGTCTATCTCTAAAGGAACTGGATATTAATGGTGGAGATCTGATAAAAGAAGTCGGAATGAAGCCGGGGCCGGAAATGGGACAGGTTCTTAGTTCGCTTCTTGAAAAGGTAATAGATGATCCTGTATTGAATGAGAAACAAAAGCTGATTTCACTCGCAAAAGACTTGATTAGATGACAATAAGACAATAATATAAAATAAATGGTTATTGCATACATTCGGGTATAGTCTGTCATGCCGGACAGGCTATTGATGCTCATTCATTTGGGGAAGTGAATGAGGAATCTGTAAAAGAGGGGATCATATGGGGAGAAGGACAAAAACACGCCGGGCGCAGTTTACTCAGGGTCGGAAAAGGGCACAGCTTCTTTTCCTGCTCCTTTGTACTGCGCTTATTTTTGTTGCTTGCAAAAAAGGCGGCACTACCCAGGTTGAGGCGGCTTCTGAAAATAGCGTACTTACGGCAGCGGGGGATGAAGATCTGAAAGCCGGTGGCACGGCAGTGATACTTCAGATTGATGAAAACCGTCAAAAAATTGTATTTGAAGCAATAGATACAGCGGAGCAGTACGAGCTTTCATATGATGGAAAAACTCTGATGTTTGATGAGTACGGAGCAGCACAGGTTCCTGCAGAACTCAGATCCGGAGATATAGTAGATATAGTGGTTTCCATTCATTCCGGCGTACTGACGGAAATAAACGGGACAAAAGGCACTTTCTGTGTACAGGATCTTACAGATTACGAGATAAATCTGAATCGGGGAGTTTTTTCCGCAGATGGTAAAAATTACAGGATAACGGACAAGACGGTAGTGGTTGAAAACGGTGATCCCGGAAAGTTTTCTGACATAAAAAAGGGTGACCGCCTGACGATACGGGGAATAGATCACGACATATATTCCATAATTGAGAATGGTGGAGTAGGTTATGTACGTATCCGCGGGGCAGAATCATTCCAGGGGGGATGGATAGAGCTTGGAGAAAAAATCCTTCCTGTTGAGAACAATATGCTTGTGGAAGTGCCGGAAGGAAGCTATGAAATGATGGTTTCATATCATAAATACGGCGGAACAAAGAGCGTTATCGTACAAAGAGGAAAAGAAGTATCCGTGGATGTAAGTGATCTGAAAGGGGAATTGTTAAAGTATGGAAAGATCACCTTTACATTTACACCACAAGGGGCAGCGCCTACTGTGCGGATAGACGGAGAAAAGGTGTCAACGGCAATACCGGTTGAACTGGAATATGGAATACATTCACTGGATATCTTTGCTGAGGGATATGTAACGATCCGCAAATACATCAGTGTAGGATCGCCCATGGCAAATCTGGATGTACAGTTGGAGGAAGTAAAGGAGTCGGAAGCATCATCAGAAGAAACGGAAAGTACGAAAGAGGCTCACGAAGCAAAGCCCGATTCGACCACTTTACCCGATAAATTCACAAAGAACGACGAAAAGGAAGAAGAGGAGAAGAAGGAAGAAAAAACTGAGACAAGTAACAGCAATACAGGAAATACACAGACGGGAAACACAAATACTCCGGCAAATACGCCGGAAGATCCGACTTCCGTAAGCTCCACTACCAACCAGCTCTATATAGACAGCCCGGAAGGTGTGGAAGTGTATTTTGACGGTTCTTATAAGGGTATTGCGCCCTGCCATTTTGTAAAGAGTGCGGGAACTCATGTTGTGACCCTTATGAAAACCGGATATGTGACAAAGAATTATACGATCACGTTAAGTACTACCACTGATAATGAATCCTACTCTTTTAACGAATTAAAAGAGGAAAAGAAGAAGGATGACGATGATGTACAGACTGTCATCGATTAGTCAGAAAAAAAGTTTTGGTAGCGCTCTGAAAAGAATGCTTCAAAATGAAGATCCGGAAAAATTTCTTTGTATTTTGTGAGGTTTATCAGACCACCGGCTTTATCAGTATGACCGCCGCCGTTTCCTATATCCTTTGCGATATAGGCGGCAAGTTCATTAGCAAGTACTTCTTTAATGCAGCTACGTACAGAAAATTTCACATAATCAGGATGCTCTGCATAGACGATACACGAATGAATAGTATCGACCTGAAGGCAGATATCGCTTATGAGTCCAAGGATATTTGAATCACAGTCGTCGGCTTTTAAGATGGCAAAATGCCATTTTTCATTTACGATAGCCCGTATCATGGCAAGACCGGCTATCTCCAGCTCTCTAAGGGAGAGGTTGGAGTTATTCATGAGCTTTATCAGATCATAATCGGCGTTTAGAGTGTCCTGCATTTCACGGTCGAGAGGATTGTAAATTTCGGCAAAAGCACCGGTATCAGTATATAGCCCATAATAGAGGGCTGTGGACAGATCCGGATGAGCATTTATGTCAAAACCTGCATCGGAAAGCAGCTTCCAGATGATAGTGGAGCAGCTTCCGTATTCCGGACGGATATCTCTAAGGCATCCATTTGGAAGTCGTCCGGGCTGATGATGATCGATTATCACGATATTATCAGACGGGAAACGAGTCACGTTTCCTGAACCGTACTGGCAGTCTACATTTACGAGAACACCTGATATACGGTAGGGAGACGGAACATATTCTATTGGAATATTCAGTTCCTCCACCATGATCTGAAGATTTTTCTTTTTTATCTGTTCGTGTCCGGAGTAAATAAGCTTTAGACGGTATTTTCCACGTGTCATGAAATACTTATATAGAGCAAATCCAGATGCAATAGTATCGGCATCTGGATTGTCATGACACTGTATTGTTATACTCAGGTTATCTGCTATCTGGTCAAGAATCATATAGTCACCATTTTTTGTCCCCTGCTTTGGATGATTCTACCATAAATTAAGAGAATATTAAACGAAAAAAAACGATTATTGTATTGACTTTTATACAAGAATGCTCCAAAATGTATACAAGACTTTGCGCGATGATAGAATTGCGTAAGCTTCGCAAGAAGTGAGAGATTCGTGTCATTAGTAAGGGAAAATGCGGATAGATGATTATATAGGAGATGGTATTGAAACAGAGAGCATACGCCAAGATCAATCTGGGACTTGATATTGTCGGCTTGCGCGAAGGAGACGGTTATCATCTGCTTCGTATGGTCATGCAGACATTAAAGCTCTGCGATATTGTGACAGTAGAGACGGTACCCGGGAGATCCGGCATACAAACGCATACAGACAATGCGGATATTCCGGACGATAAACATAATCTCGCATATCGTGCGGCAGCATTGCTGGCTGAAGAATTTCATATTGAAGATGGTATTGATATAACCATTGAAAAGGATATCCCGGCAGAGGCGGGGCTTGCGGGTGGAAGCACAGATGCGGCTGCCGTTCTCAGAGCGGTAAATGAAATATTTGGTCTTGGACTTACTTCAGAAGAACTTATGGAAAGAGGCGTGCGTCTCGGAGCCGATGTTCCGTACTGCATTGTCGGAGGCACAAAACTTGCTGAAGGTATCGGAGAGAGACTTACAGAGGTGGATCCGCCGTTCAGAGAATGTGGTGTGCTGCTGGTTAAGCCTCCGGAAGGCGCATCTACGCAGGAAGTATATCGCGACTATGATAGAAGCGATCATATTTATCATCCTGACATTGATGGCATCCTGACAGCTATCAGGACAGACGACTATGACAGCGTTTGCCGCCTGCTTGGCAATGTGCTTGAGGATGTTACTATCCCAAAGGTGCCGGTAATCGGTGAGATAAAGAAATTTCTTCAGAGAGAAGGAGCGGATGGTGTTCTGATGAGCGGAAGCGGATCGACCGTATTTGCGCTCTTTGGAAATAAAGATAGATTGGCAGAGGCTGCAAAGGCAGCAAAGGCCGAATTTCCGGATGCAGCGGTTATACAGACGGAGACAATAAGCAATATCTGAAACCATCGGAGTCCGGTGTGAACCGGGAAAACAATACAGAAAAGGGGAGCTACAGAAATGAGTAATTATTCAACGTATCAGGACAAACAGAATGAGGCATTTCTTCCGTTAAGAGATACCGTGTTCAATCAGCTCAGACTTCAGATCCTTCATGGTGAGCTGAAGCCGGGTGAGAGACTGATGGAAGTGGCACTGGCTGAGAGACTTGGTGTTTCCCGTACACCGGTACGTGAAGCAATCCGTATGCTTGAGCAGGAAGGTCTTGCAGTTCTTCTGCCGCGTCGTGGTGCTCATGTAGCAAGTATCGATAATAAGCAGCTTGAGGATATGCTCGAGGCAAGACGTACTCTTGAGACATTTACAGTCAACGCAGCTTGCAGCCATATTACAAAGGCACAGCTCGCAGAACTTCGTCAGCTCAATGCAAAGTTCAGAGAAGCTGTAGAGAGCAAGGATGTTGTTGCGATCGCTGATACAGACTTTATTTTCCATGAAGCTATCGCTAAGGATTCCGGAAACGAGCGTATCACAGAAATCCTTCAGCATCTTAAGGAGCAGCTTTTCCGTTATAATTATGAGTATCTTAAAGATACAAAGGATCATAGACATCTGATCGATGAACACGAAGCTATCTGTGATGCATTTGAAATAGGTGAAAATAATACTGCTGTTGAGATCATCAAGATGCACATTGACAATCAGGAACTCGGTATTTATTATCATCTCGAACAGGAAGAAAAAGAAAAGCAGAAGAAAAAGCGCTGAATGCCGTCCGGCATCCGGTGCCGGAGGAATATATGACAGAAGAAGTGCTGGTCAGCATCCGTGGATTCCAGTTTGGCGGAGATAATGGCGAGGACTCGGTTGAGATCGTCACTAACGGCAAGTACAAAAAGAAGGGTACAAAGGGATATCTTCGTTTTGAGCAGTTTGAAGAAGATGAAGGTATGACAAAGAATATCCTGTCATTTGAAGAGGGAACTGTTTCATTGACCCGACGGGGGGCTTCCCAGCTGCATATGAGTTTTCTTACAGGCAAGAAAACCCTTACCAGTTATGGAACTCCTTTCGGGGAAATTGTGATGGGACTGGACACAAAGAAGATCCGTATTGAAGAGTCGGAAAATGAGATACGGGTCGTTATTAACTATGCCATGGATATGAACTATGAATATCTCACAGACTGCGAGTTGACAGTTTTGATAACTCCGAGAGTGTAAAAGCGCAAAAAAAGCACCCCATAAGGGGTGCCTTTTTTATAATGGCTTTGCGCCGGCCTTTTTCTGAAGTTCTTCTTTCCACTGAGCGAACTTTGACTTTTTCTTTGCAGGTTCGCTGGAAATGCTGTTTCCGCGGAGACCCTTTACGCTTGTGATGTAAAGTCCGCTTACAGTTGCCTTAACTTCTTTCTTTACCGGGATGGAATCGAAAATCTTGTCATCACAGATAAAGCTCATGATCTGCGGTCCGACCTTTCCCTTGACGATGGGAACCTTTGAACCACGGAGAAGTTTCGGTGTCTGCTGAACTACGATATCCGGAAGACCGGCATCTTTAAGCTTCATACGCTTCTTATCAATGATCAGCATTGTGACGTTCTGCTTTGCTGCATCGATTGCGGCCTGCTGCTCTTCCTGCTTTTTCTGGGCTTTACGGCCAAGGATATAGAGAACAATCAGTGCAATGATGAGAATTGCAAGGATTACGAGTAATACGATGGTGACGGGATGTAACTGCAATTTCACTTCCTCCTGAAAACTAAAAATAACAGACGATACAAAACATTATACAAAGACCGTCTGTATACCATATAAGAATATACCATTAATTTGCTATGGAATCAATTCAAAAACCGCTTAATGCTTTATAGAAGCACAGAATTGTGTTATAAATATTATTAAGTTTGTTTAAAAAAACAAAAGGAGTCAATTATTATGAAGCGAGCAGCTGTTTATTTCGGTGCTGCATTACTTGCGACAGTTTTTCTGGCCGGTTGTGAGAAATCCGGAGAGGATAAACTGAGTAAGATTGATGCAAAAAAGTACGTGACACTTGGCGAATACAAGGGGTTGGAAGTAACTATCAATGATACAACTGTTTCCGATGGAGAAGTTGACGAAGCAGTTAATAGTGCACTTTCCGCAAAAGCGACAAAAGAACCGGTTACTGACCGTGCGGTTCAGGACACGGATACAGTAAATATCGACTATGTTGGAAAAAAGGATGGCGTAGCATTTGATGGTGGTACAGCGAGCGGCTATGACCTGACTATCGGAAGTCATACGTTTATCGATGGTTTTGAAGATGGACTCATTGGTGCAAAGACCGGAGAGAAAAGGACACTGAATCTTACATTTCCTGAGAATTATTCATCGGAGGAACTTGCGGGAAAAGATGTTACCTTTGATGTGACTGTTAATTATATTAGTGCAAATGTAGTTCCGGAACTTAACGATGCTGTAGCTAAGGAACTTGACAGTACAGTAAGCTCCGCAGAAGAGTATGTACAGAAGAAGCGTGAGAGTCTTGAAAAGTCAAAGAGTGATGCTGCAAAATCAGCTGCTTTCAAAGATCTGCTTACGCAGGTTCAGCAGGCATCAACCATTGTGTCCGGCGATGAGATCCCGAAGTGGCTTGTAGAAAAGAACACAGAGACTGAAAAGAAGGGATTTGAGGCAAGTCTCGCGATGTATGGTCTCGATATGGAGACATATCTGAAGCAGTACGGTATGTCCGAAGATGAGTTTGATGCCCAGGTAAAGGAATATGCAGCAACAGAAGCTCAGCAGCAGCTTCTTGTAGAAGCGCTTGCTCAGGCAGAAAATATAAAGCTCGATGCTGACTATGTTAAAACAAAACTAAAAGAAGATGCCGACAAGTATGGCTATGAGAACGTAGATGACTTCGAAAAGCTGCTTTCAAGCCAGGGCGCAGCAGATTCATATAGAATTTCGCTTCTTTCTGAACTTGTTGAAGATATGCTGTTAAAAAATGCAAAGGTCACTAATCCGGAAATGGTGAACTGGCAGTAACTGTTTCACGCAGCAAATGCTGAATAGGAATATAAAGGCAAAATTACCTTTATTATGCTGTGAGATAAACATAGCACAGGATAGAATACTAAGGAGATTAATTACAATGGAAAAACTGGTAGAGGTTCGGGAGTTATTCCGCAACACAGAGAAGTATATCGATCAGGTTATTACAGTAGGCGGATGGATCCGTTCAAACCGTGATTCCAAGACTTTTGGATTTGCAGTTATCAGCGATGGTACATTCTTTAACACACTGCAGATCGTTTACCATGATAAACTCGCAAACTTTCAGGAAATTGCCAAGCTCAATATCGGTGCAGCAATAATCGCAAAGGGTAAGCTCGTAGCTACTCCGGATGCAAAGCAGCCGTTCGAGATCCAGGCAGACGAGATTCTTGTTGAGGGTCCGTCAACACCGGATTATCCTATTCAGAATAAGCGTCATACACTGGAGTATCTCCGTACTGTTTCTCATCTGAGACCCAGAACAAATACTTTCCAGGCAACATTTAGAGTACGTTCTCTCATTGCGTATGCCATTCACAGATTCTTCCAGGAGAGAGATTTTGTATACGTACACACTCCCCTTATCACTGCATCTGATGCTGAGGGAGCAGGAGAAATGTTCCAGGTAACAACTCTTCCGCTTGAGAATGCGCCTAAGACAGAGGACGGAAACATCGATTACTCCGAGGATTTCTTTGGAAAGCACACAAGCCTTACAGTATCAGGTCAGCTGAACGGTGAGACTTTTGCTCAGGCATTCAGAAATATTTATACTTTCGGACCTACATTCCGTGCGGAGAATTCCAATACAACCAGACATGCTGCAGAGTTCTGGATGATCGAGCCTGAGATCGCATTTGCAGATCTTGAGGACGATATGCAGCTTGCTGAGGACATGCTGAAGTACGTTATCAAATATGTAATGGACAATGCGCCGGAAGAAATGGAGTTCTTTAACAAGTTTATCGATAAGGGACTTATCGAGCGTCTGAACCATGTACTTAACTCTGATTTCGGCCGTGTAACTTATACAGAGGCTATCGAACTTCTTGAGAAGCATAATGATAAGTTTGAATACAAGGTATCATGGGGAGTAGATCTCCAGACAGAGCATGAGAGATACCTTACAGAGCAGATCTTTAAGAGACCGGTATTTGTAACAGATTATCCGAAGGAGATAAAAGCGTTCTATATGAAGCTTAATCCTGACGGAAAGACAGTTGCCGCTATGGACTGCCTCGTTCCGGGTATCGGTGAGATCATCGGCGGTTCTCAGAGAGAGGATGACTATGCAAAGCTTAAGCAGAGGATCGAAGAACTGGGGATGGACGAGAGCCAGTATGGATTCTATATGGATCTCAGAAAGTATGGTTCAACCCGTCATGCCGGTTTCGGACTTGGCTTTGAAAGAGCTGTAATGTATATCACAGGAATGGAAAATATCCGTGACGTCCTTCCTTTCCCTAGAACAGTAGGAACCTGCGAGCTGTAATTTTTTGGGGGTATAAACGAGTAAAGGGTGCTGTGGAGATGAAATTCAGAAGAATACTATGCGTTATGCTGACCGGACTGTTAACGGTCGGACTCACAGTAAATGCAACGGCTGCGAAATCCACAAGCCAGATCAAGAAAGAACAGCAGCAATCCCAGAAAAACCTTGAGGAGGCTGAGAACAAGGCCTCCGATATCAAGGGGGAAAGAGATGCTGCACAGGCAGAAGTGGACGAATCGCAAAGGCAGCTGGTTCAGATACTTGCTAATGTGGACATAGTGGAAAGCGAAATTGAAAGCAAGTCAAAAGCTGCCGATGAAGCCAAAGAACAGTATGATAAGGCTGTTGGAGAAGAAAAAGCACAGTATGAAGCTATGAAAAAGCGCATCCGGTACATGTATGAACATGGAGGAGCGCAAAGCCAGTATCTGCAGCTGTTTCTTGAGTCATCAAGTTTTGCTGATGCACTGAACCGGGCCGGATATGCAGAGGAGCTTTATGAATATGATCAGAAGCTCCTTTCAACTTATCAGGAAAAAAAGCAAAATGTTAAAGAAAGTCAGGAGAAACTCCAGACTGAGCTTGATGAACTGACTGAAGTAAAAGATACCTATGAAGAACAGTCGGAAGAATTAAAAAGGACTATTGAAGAGCAGAAAGCCACAGTAGAAAACTTCAGTGAGAAACTGGCGAGTGCTCAGGCAGAAGCCAAGAGTTATCGTGACGAGATTGCTAAGCAGAATGAGGAGATACGCAAGATAGCTGAGGCAGAAGCAAAGGCTATTGCTGAAAAGAAGAAGAAAGAAGCGGAAGCCCTCGCAAAGAAGAAAGCAGAAGCAGAAGCTGCCAAGAAAGCTGCAGAAGCGGCTCAGAAAAAAGCTTCCGAAGAGGCTAAGAAAAAGGCTGACGAAGAAGCGGCGAAAGAGGCATCAAAGGCTGCATCAGAGGCAGAACAGCATGACGATGGAGACTCTGATGAAGCCGGTGAAGATGATGACGACGGCGGATCAAATAGTGGCGATTCCGATAACGGAGGCGGATCCGGTTCCGGAGGTGGTTCTGGGTCCGGAGGAGGGAGTTCATCCGGTTCAGCCACAGGAAATGAAATAGCGGCGTATGCGCAGAAATTCCTCGGTAATCCGTATGTTTCAGGAGGAACAAGCCTTACGAGCGGAACAGACTGTTCTGGATTTACAATGTCCGTATATGCTCATTTTGGTTACAGCATTCCTCGTACAAGTTATGCACAGCAGACAATAGGACGGGCAGTATCTTATTCTGAGGCACAGCCCGGTGATATAGTGTGCTATGCAGGACATGTGGGAATCTATGTCGGAAACGGTACGATATGCCATGCATCGACTCCGGCAACGGGAATCAAGCTCACGACAGCGACATACCGGCAGATCGTAACTATAAGACGTGTAGTATAGGAAAGAGGGGACAAATGACAGAAGGCGAAAAAATGTATGACCTCTGCGGAAGACTTTTTCCGATCTGCAGAAGTATTACGGGAAATGGTGTTCGTGAAACATTTCGTATAATACAGGCGGAGATACCTGATATTCCCATAGAACTCCATGAAGTGCCGACCGGGACACAGGTTTTTGACTGGACTGTTCCAAAAGAGTGGAATATAAGAGACGCATATATAGAGACACCTGACGGTCGTAAAATATGCGAATTTAAGAAAAATAATCTTAATATCCTGCATTACTCGGTACCGATTGATGAAATGGTGAGTCTTGCGGAATTAAAAGAGCACATTACAACGCTTGAGGATCAGCCGGATCTAATTCCCTACGCATCCAGCTATTATAAGGAGCGATGGGGCTTCTGTATGGCGTATAACGAGCTCAAGAGTTTACCTGAAGGTGACTATCACGTATATATCGATTCAGAACTAAAAGATGGTTCTCTGACCTATGGACAGATACTAATACCGGGAAAGTTTGATGAAGAGATCCTGTTTTCCAGTTACACCTGTCACCCTTCCATGGCAAATAATGAGTGCTCCGGTCCGAGCCTTATAACAGCTCTTGCGCGTTATATAAAGGATATGCCGGAACGCAGGTACACTTACAGGTTGGTGCTTGCGCCTGAAACCATAGGTGCCATAACCTATATCAGCAGAAACATAGATCACTTAAAGAGCCATGTACGTGCGGCATTTAACTTGACCTGTGTTGGTGATGACAGAACATATTCCATCGTTCATTCGCGCTACGGCAACACCCTTGCGGATAAGATACTTACGAATATCTTAAAGTATCATGATCCGGAATATTGTGACTATCCTTACACAGCGCGGGGATCAGACGAGAGACAGTATCAGGCTCCGGGGGTCGATGTACCGATGGTATGTTTCTGCAGATCAAAGTATCATGTATATCCGGAATATCACACAAGTGCTGATAATATGGATCTTATTTCTCCGGCAGGACTCCAAGGGTCCTTTGACGTGATGAAAAAGGCAATTCATGCGTTAGAATATAACCGTTATTATAAAACTCAGACATTATGTGAACCGCAGCTTGGAAAGCGCGGGCTCGTTCCGACTATGTCCAGTAAGGAAACCTATAAATCCACTCTGGCACTGAAGGATCTGATAGCATATGCAGACGGCAGAAATGATCTGGTTGACATAAGTAATCTTATCGGAGCACCGGTAGATATCCTTATTCCTTTGGTTGATCAGTTGATGGGGTGTAGGCTTTTCCGCGAAGTTGCCCACGATTAATGTTTGTTAAAATTTACATTAATTTCAACTATTTATATTGGATTAAAAGCAGTTTTGTTCGAAATGTATTTTCGGCAGAACTGCTTTTTCTGATTAAATTAATGTTCTCATTTGCCGAAATAAATAAAGAGGTTATCGCTTGTGCAATAACTATTATGCAGGCAGAAAAGGGGAATGAAATGGATAATGATTTAAGGGGAAATGGATATGATGTGAATATGGATGCGCCGTCTCACAGCAATGAGATTCATCTGATTCCATTGGATAATATTGCAGGATACGATGTACGTCCGGGATTTTATGATATGAACGGTGCGACCGTGATTCCTTGCGGCGTTAACTTCACAATAACGTCCTGCGGAGCAACATCTGTAGAGCTACTGCTTTTCCACAGGATGGAAAATGAACCATGTGCAGTTCTGAAGTTTCCGTCTAATTACAGGATAGGAAACGTATATTCAATGATCGTCTTTAACATAGATATCGATGACTTTGAGTATGCATACAGGATGGATGGCCCCTTTGATCCGGAAAAGGGACTTAGGTTTGATAAGGATAAAATACTGCTGGATCCGTACGCAAAGGCTGTTACAGGACAGCATGAGTGGGGCAAGGCTGATAACAATATATATAAGGCAAGAGTTGTAAAGAATAATTTTGACTGGGGCAAAGCAGGACAGCTTCTGACGCCTATGGAAGATCTGGTCATATACGAAATGCATGTCCGTGGTTTCACAAAGGACGTTACTGCAGGAGTAAAAGAAACCAGTAACGGGACTTTTGAAGGAATCCGGGAAAAGATACCGTACCTGAAAGATTTAGGTATCACGGCGATAGAGATGATGCCTATCTTTGAATTTGATGAGCTTTTGGGACAGCGAGACTTTTACGGCCGTGAGCTGATGGATTATTGGGGATACAATACGGTCTGCTTCTTTGCGCCTAATACATCTTATGCTTCACATGAAGAGCATAATAGAGAAGGTACAGAGCTGAAAAACCTTATAAAAGAGCTTCATGATAACGGGATAGAAGTATTTCTCGATGTTGTATTTAACCATACAGCAGAAGGAAATGAGCATGGACCGTATATCAGCTTTAAGGGGATAGACAATAATATATACTACATGCTCACTACCGATGGATATTATTACAATTTCTCCGGATGCGGAAATACGCTTAACTGCAATCATCCAATTGTACAGAAGATGATCCGTGACTGCCTTAGGTATTGGGTAACAAATTATCATATAGATGGCTTCAGATTCGACCTTGCGACTATACTTGGACGAAATGAAGATGGTTCACCGATGTCCGAGCCGCCGCTTCTTCAGAGTCTGGCATTTGACCCGATACTAGGAAAAGTAAAACTCATTGCAGAAGCGTGGGATGCCGGAGGTTTATATCAGGTAGGATCATTCCCGTCATGGAACAGATGGGCGGAGTGGAACGGCAGATATCGTGATGATATGCGATCCTTCCTTAAGGGTGATTCGGGAAAGGTCGGCGCAGCCGTGCAGAGGATCGAGGGATCGCCGGATCTGTATAAAAATGACGGCAGAGGATATAATGCGAGCGTAAATTTCCTTGTGTGCCATGATGGTTTTACGCTGCATGATCTTTATACTTATAATGAAAAACATAACGAAGAAAATAACTGGGATAATACAGACGGTACCAATGATAATCTCTCATGGAACTGTGGAATAGAGGGCGAGACGACAGATCCTGAGATCAGGAGGCTTCGCCACAGAATGAGAAAGAATGCCTTTGCGGTGCTTATGATGAGCCGCGGGACACCGATGTTCTACATGGGTGATGAGTTTGGAAATTCGCAGGGCGGAAATAATAATGCATATTGTCAGGATAATAATATTTCCTGGCTCAATTGGGATAATCTTAAGAGTAAGAGTAGAAAGACGCTTCATGACTTTGTAAAGTACATGATCCATTTCCGTAAGAAGCACATTGCGGTTAGAAAGCGTTGCCCACCGAGCCTTGCAGGTTTTCCGGAGTTCTCCGAACATGGAATAGAACCGTGGAAGGCTGACTATGGACATGATGCTCATTATATAGGCATTATGTTTGCAGGCAGAAAGATAGGCGGCAGGGGTGATGATATTGTTTATGTTGCTATCAATACCTGGTGGAATGATGTAGTGATAAGGCTTCCCGATCTTCCGCAGAATCAGGGACTTCAGTGGTTCTGCGCAGTTGATACATGGGAAGAAAATTCCATTATCAAAGGCAGAGGCGCGGTTTACGGAGGAGTACTCGTGCATCAGAGATCTGTAAGGATCTTCTTTGCCGCAACACCGGAGAGACGTTAGGAAGAATGGGGAACGGGTCACTTTGAGACTTTTGATATGACCTTTTTACCCGTAGGACAAACATTTTGTAAAAAGCAGTCACTGCATTTTGGATTTCGGGCAGTGCAAATAGTACGACCAAGAGTGATAAGCTGCAGGTTGATCGCTGACCAGTGATCTTCCGGCAGCTTTTTCATGAGGTCAAATTCGATTTTTACAGGCTCAGTCTCTTTGGTGAGACCGAGTTTGTTACTTATCCTTTTAACGTGAGTGTCTACGACTATAGAGGGGATATGAAATACGTGGGTTCGTACAACGTTTGCAGTTTTGCGGCCGACACCTGAGAGGCTTGTGAGATCCTCAATAGAGGATGGAACTACATCGTGATAGTTTTCGTGGAGCCGTGTGCAGCATTCGATGATGTGCACGGCTTTTGCATGATAAAAACCGCAGGTACGGATGGCTTCCTCGAGTTCGGAAAGATCAGCATCTGCAAAAGATTTTATATCGGGGTAGGTTATAAAAAGATCCTTTGTGACTATATTTACACGTGCATCTGTGCACTGAGCAGATAGTATAGTAGCAATAAGGAGCTCATGAGGCTGTGTATAGTCAAGAGTTGGCTCAGTGAAGAGACCGTATTCATGGTCTAGTAATTCGATGACTTCTTTAACATGTTTTGTCATGGTATTCACCTATTGAAACAATCCGCACAGATCGTAAAGATTTTCTATAAGATCCCGGATCTTTTCGAATCGTTCTTCCGGAAGAGAAAATGCTTTATCGTACAGTGCTTTTAATGAATCTGACCTGCCGGTATTAAGATAGTATTCACCAAGAGACTGCCATATCGGCAGGAAATCGGTGTTGGTATCGACTGCAAATTGCAGGAATTTTTCAGCTTCAAAAGAAAGTCCGTTCCGGAAGCATTCATCTGCGAGAGTCTTTAGGACACGGCACAGAGTCATGTAACGCTGATCCGCCATGGAAAGTGTTTCAAAGTTTTGCTCTCCGTATGTGTCGCGGATCTCATCGTTGGTCATTCCGTCCAGATTGATCACCTGCGTTTTTGAAAGACGTCTTAATGTAGTAAGATTGTCTATAATTTTAGGATTTTCTGTTGTAATTTCTGTGAGCAGATCTTCCGGAAAACTGATAAAATGAATTTCGGAAATTGGCTTTGGGGGCGTACTTGTTTTATGCCTGTTTTTGCCGGAAGAATGAAGCGAATCATCTCTGTCACGGATGTTGCTCTTACGGATGGCGTAATTCAGTATTACACAGAAAAGCAGTATGCTTGTCAAAGGAAGTAAATTCATCTATAATTATCATTTACAGGTCAAAATGCCTGTGTTTATGCCGCTTTCCGAGTTTTTTCGGCAAGCATTGACAGTTACTGAAAAGGAGGCGTTACTTTGAATTTCTTTCGTTTCTTTAATGGAAAGAACCGTCGGACGATCGCAACAGTTATCGTTTTTGTATTGATACTCGCAATGGTCCTGATGTTCATACCGGGTAACTGATTCGTCTTTATACTACTGATAACACAAATTGCTACGCTTCATTCATATGAAGCTCTAAAAATCTTTTTTGTGCAAGCACAGTCGGATTTTTTACTTAACCCTGTTATCATATCATATCATCATACTGTGGTGGAGCACACAGTTAAAATAACGCTCAGGAGAGAGGATAGTTATGAAAAAATCAGTGGCGATACTGGCAGCAGCGGTTCTGGTCGCTGTTGGTACTTTTTTTGCGCTTCCTGCATTTGGAGCAGAGGGTGCAAAGGCAAGTGGTAAAATTCATGACGGAGTTTATGCAGATTCCATCGATTTATCGGGAATGACTGCAGATCAGGCGTCTAAAGCTATAGAGTCCTATGTGGACAATATGAAGAGCGCACAGCTTACACTTAACTGTGCCAGCGGAAATTCTGTAACTGTTTCGGCAGGTGAACTGGGACTTCACTGGGGCAATGAAGAGATTGTACAGGAAGCGGTTGAACTGGGAAAGAGTGGAAGTCTTATCCGCAGGTTCAAGGAACTTTCCGATCTCAAAAATCAGAATAAAGTCTATGATATAAACATTGCGCTGGATGAAGGTGCAGTAAAAGATGTCTTAAATAACGACTGTTCCGTATATGATATAGAGGCTGTAAATGCGACTCTTGAGCCAAATACCACAGGCAGCTTTACGATCCATGAAGGCAGAGACGGAGAGGAGCTGAACGTAGATAAATCTGTAAGTGCTATAACAGATTATGTAAACAACGGATTTGATGGTTCCGACAGTTCGATCGATCTCGTTATTGATAAAAAAGCGCCTAAGGGCGATACAGAGACCCTGTCAAAAATCACTGATGTACTTGGAACTTTTACTACAAAGTATGAGAGATCCGGTTCAGACAGATGCGCAAATATTGCATCAGGCTGTAAGCACGTGAATGGAACGATCCTTTATCCCGGAGAACAGTTCTCGGTTTATGGCGCGGTAAGTCCTTTCACAGAAGAAAATGGATATCATCTGGCAGGATCATATCTGAATGGTCTCGTTGTTGAGTCTCTTGGTGGTGGTATCTGCCAGGTATCGACTACACTTTATCAGGCAGTTCTTCGGGCAGAGCTGCAAGTGGATCAGAGATCAAACCATTCAATGGTAGTTGATTATGTACCGCATTCAGGAGATGCTGCTATTGCAGGAACAGCAAAAGACTTTAAGTTTACAAATAGTACTGATTACCCAATCTATATTGCGGGATCTACTGCAGGAAAAACTATTACATTTACTATATACGGAGTAGAGACAAGACCTTCAAATCGCACACTTGAGTTTGAGAGCAAGGACATCTCTACCACAGAGCCTGTTGGAGATAAGGTTATTGCCGATTCCGGTTCTGCAGCTGGTTATGTCCATACACAGTCAGCTCATATCGGATATGTTTCCGAATTCTGGAAGATAGTAAAGGAAGATGGTGTAGAGGTTTCCAGAGAAAAGGTTAATTCCAGCACCTATCAGGCAGTACCGAGAACGATCACCATCGGTACAGCTACAAGCAATGAAGTAACAAAGGCTGCACTTCAGGGAGCTGTTGCGAGTCAGAATGGTGATTACGCAAAAGCGGTGGCAGCATCAGTAGCGCTTGACGGCGGAGCATCAGCACTGGCAGAGCAGCAGGCCCAGGCGGCACTTGCAGCTGTGGCAGCCGCAGGAGGAACAACAGTCGATCAGGCTGCAGCGCAGGCGGCTCAGGCAGCGGCGGAAGCAGAAGCTCAGCAGGCACAGGCCGAAGGCGGCGAAGCAGAAAATACACAGTAAAGAAATATGGCCGGTACGGGTTGCCGGTCACAGAGGACCCATATGAAGATCGGAAAAATAAGTGAAAGCATATTGAAGCGATCTGTATTAAAGCAGATCACCGCAAATCGTCCTGAGATGGTTAAGGGCGCTTCAGTAGGGGCAGACTGCGCTGTTGCAGAGCTTTCTTGTGGAGAGTGTATTGCTTTTTCAACGGATCCGGTTACGGGAAAAATATCAGAAGTTGGGCAACGTGCCATTCACAGAACCGTGAATAACGTTGTCTCTGCGGGAGCAGAGCCTTTTGGGGTTCTGCTCTCTGTTTTAATACCGGAAAGTACAGAAGAGCAGGAACTTCGCGAATTTATGCAGACGACTAATGAGGAATGTAAAATGCTTGGTGTGCAGCTCATGGGAGGACATACCATGATCACAAAAGCTGTAAAAGAGCCGGTAGTTACAGCGACAGGAGTCGGAAAAGTCTCTGGTAACGAGTGTTATATAAGGAGTAAAGCGAAGGCCGGAGCTGATATAGTCGTAACCAAATGGATCGGGTTGGAAGGTACAAGCATACTGGCTCATGAGAAAGAGGATGAGTTAAAGAAAAATTTTGCTGTACCTTTTATAAGAACAGCACAGGGTTTTGATAAGTATTTTTCTGTTCTTAAAGATGCTCGGACAGCTGTTGAGAATGGTGCGCAGGCGATGCATGATGTTTCCGAGGGAGGGATTTTTGGAGCTCTATGGGAATTTGCGGAAGCAAATGGTGTTGGTCTCGACATTAATCTGAAAGAGATACCAATAAGGCAGGAAACAGTCGAAATCTGCAACTATTTTGATGTAAATCCTTATCAGATGATGTCATGTGGATCGCTGATCATAGCGGCAGACCATGGTTATGACATGGTCAGAGCACTTGAACGAGAGGGCATTTCTGCGGCAGTAATAGGGTGCGCCACTGACGGAAATGACCGGACAGTATTAAATGGAGAAGAGAGAAGGTTCCTTACAAAACCGGAACCGGATGAGATACATAGGATCAGGTAACAAAGATAACGGATATCCGACAGCATATACATACGTTTGTAACAGGAGGGACTATGGACAAAATTGAAACAAGAAAGAAAATCCTCAAGGCCATTGAGCATGAGGCACGTGTAGACCTTGGAGAACTGGCGATACGACTTGGTTTATCAGAAGCGGAAGTGGCAAATGAAATGTCTGAGATGGAAAAAGAAGGCATAATCTGCGGCTACCTTACTCTTGTTGACTGGGACAGGACAGATTCACAGACCGTTACAGCGCTTATCGAGGTTCGTTGTACGCCTCAGAGAGGTCAGGGTTTTGATACTATCGCGGAGAGGATCTATAAGTATCCGGAAGTAAATTCCGTGTACCTTATCTCAGGTGGTTTTGACCTTATGGTGACTCTTGAGGGAAAAACACTTAAGGAGATCGCTACCTTTGTTACAGATAAGCTTTCCACACAGGAATCGATCCTTAGCTGTGCGACACACTTTATCCTTAGACGATATAAAGATCACGGAACGATTCTTGCAAAAAAATATGAAGACGAAAGGCAGCTGATCACACCATGAGAGATCCGATAGCAACAAAAGTTAATGAAATGCAATCCTCCGGCATCCGTAAGTTTTTTGATATCGTCAGCGAGATGAAGGATGCGATCTCCCTGGGCGTAGGTGAGCCTGATTTTGATACACCCTGGCATATTCGAGATGAGGGTATTTATTCGTTGGAAAAGGGACGCACTTTCTATACATCAAATGCCGGATTAAAGGAACTCAGGACAGAGATATCAAAGTATCTGGAAAGAACAATAAATACATCCTATGATCCGATAAAGGAGGTTTTGGTAACTGTCGGAGGTTCTGAGGCCATCGATCTCGCTTGCCGTGCGATGCTTAATCCCGGTGAAGAAGTGATCGTTCCGGAACCGAGTTATGTTTCCTATGTGCCCTGCGTTGTAATGGCAGGCGGAAAGCCGGTTATACTTAATCTCAAAGCGGAAGATGAATTTCGCTTAAAACCTGATGATCTGGAAGCTGCGATCACTCCGAAGACAAAGATCCTCATCATGCCTTTTCCTAATAACCCTACAGGCGCTATTATGGAAAAAGAAGATCTTGAAAAGATAGCAGAGGTTGTAATAAAGCATGACCTCATCGTAGTAAGCGATGAGATCTACTCAGAGCTATCATACAAGGAAAAGCACGAAAGTATCGCATCTCTACCAGGTATGCGTGAGAGAACCGTTGTGATAAACGGATTTTCCAAGGCATTTGCAATGACCGGATGGAGACTGGGTTATGCGTGCGCACCGGAAAATATCTGCAAGCAGATGACAAAGCTTCATCAGTACTGCATTATGTGTGCTCCTACAACGAGCCAGTATGCGGCAGTTGAGGCATTGAAACACGGTGATCAGGACGTGGCAGAGATGAGAGAAGCATATAACCAGCGCAGACGGTTTCTGATGCACGAATTCAGAAAGATGGGGCTGCCGTGCTTTGAACCATATGGTGCATTCTATGTATTCCCTGATATTTCCGAGTTTGGAATGACAAGTGATGAATTCTGTACGACACTTCTTAAGGAAAAGAAGGTAGCAGTCGTGCCCGGAACAGCATTTGGCGCGTGTGGAGAGGGATTTGTACGTATCTCCTATGCGTATTCGATAGAAAACCTAAAAGTCGCATTGGAACGCATAAATGAGTTTCTGGTTGACCTTAGGAGCAGAAAATAAAAAAATAAGTTTATAGATGAGAGGACGAGACCATGAAAATGCGAAGGACGCTATATTTAAAATTTCTGGCAGCATATCTGCTGTTTGGATGCCTGAGTGTGATCATGGTCTCTACATTTACGTCAAATATGATACTGCGTCGCTTAACGCGTGATGAGGCGAGTTCACTTTATCGGGAGGCTCAGCTCATCGCATCAAATTATGCGGTGCAGATATATGATAATAAGGACGAGACAAAAAAAGCCGCGGTATATCAGCTTAAGGCTATAGATACATATATATCCGCTCCGGTTTGGATCATAAATAACAGCGGAAAAGTCCTGTTTAATTCCAGAGAAGAGATTAATTCTGAAAATCCACCTGTTTATGAGGACTTTGATCCAACGGCATCCGGAAGCTATTATATAACGGGTGATTTCTTTGGCGCATTTCATGAGGAAACTTTGAGCGTTTTTTCTCCGATCACATCTAATTTTAAGGTTATCGGATATGTTGTTATCCATACACCTATGAGAAACATTCATGATTCGAGAAATGAGATTTTGAATATTTCTTATATTACGATGGGCATGATTTTGCTTTTATCTTTGATAATTCTCGCAACATTCACGTTTATTGTATATCATCCGCTGAATCGCATTACAAAAGCCGCAGAGGAGTACGCAAAGGGAAATCTCACCTATGATGCACAGACGGGAGAACGTCACGATGAAATGGGATATCTTGCAGGTACTCTTAACTATATGGCATCAGAAATTGCGAGATCTGAAGACAATCAGAAGAAGTTTATAGCAAATGTGTCCCATGACTTCCGTTCACCTCTAACTTCTATACGGGGATATCTCGTCGCAATGATAGACGGAACTATCCCGCAGGAACTCTATGAGAAATATCTGAAGATAGTTGTGAATGAGACTGAAAGATTGACGAAACTTACGAATGGACTGCTGGAGCTCAATGCTTTTAACAGCAGGGGCGGCCTGATCCTGGAGATGGCTGATTTTGACGTAAACGGTGTGATAAAGCGAACGGCAGAAACCTTTGGTGGTATCTGTACAGAAAAAAAGATAAGTATTGAGCTGATACTTACCGGAAAGACACTATTTGTACGTGCAGATATGAGTAAAATCCAGCAGGTACTATATAACCTGCTGGATAATGCGATCAAGTTTTCACATAATAACTCGATCATAAAGATCGAGACTACGGAGAAGAATGAGAAGATATTTGTGTCCGTAAAGGATCAGGGAATCGGAATCCCCAAAGATTCTGTTGACCGGGTATTTGATCGCTTTTACAAGACTGACCTTTCGCGTGGAAAGGACAAGAAAGGCACAGGCCTTGGCTTGTCGATAGTAAAAGAAATCGTTCAGGCGCACAACGAAAACATCAACGTGATCTCAACAGAAGGCGTAGGAACAGAGTTTATATTCACGCTCTCAAAAAGTAAGACAAGAGAAAACTGAAATTATGAGTGAAAACTCAAAATGCACAGAATATTTGGTTGAGAATGCAAATGGAGAAAACTTAAGCACGCAGGAAGCTTGTTTGAGAGTGCAAAGGGAGAAAACTCAAAATGCACAGGATATTTGGTTGAGAATGCAAATGGAGAAAACGAAGGCGTAGAGGTACTACGTCAAGTTTTCTCCATTTGTATTATCGAGCAAATAGACAAGCATTTGTCAGGAGACTTCGAATTTATAGCCTATCCCCCACACCGTCGAAATGCGCCAGGTCTTGTGATCTTTAAGTTTCTCACGGAGACGCTTGATATGTACATCCACGGTTCGTGTGTCTCCGATATATTCATATCCCCAGATGTGGTCGAGGAGCTGTTCTCTGGTAAATACCTGATTCGGTGATGAAGCAAGGAAATACAGGAGTTCCAGTTCCTTCGGCGGCATATCAAGAGATTTACCGCAATAAACTACGGAATAGTTCGTAAGATTGATTTCGAGATCATCATACTGAACACTCTTTACGTCATTTTTCGGTTCTTCTTTCGGTGCCTGCTGGCATCGACGGAGAACGGCCTTTGCACGGGCGATAAGCTCTTTTGAATCAAAGGGCTTTTCCATGTAGTCATCAGCTCCGAGCTCAAGTCCGAGAACTTTATCAAATACTTCTCCCTTGGCTGAAAGCATGATGATGGGAGTCTGTGCTTTGGAACGGATCTCGCGGCACACCTGATAGCCGTCCATGCCGGGAAGCATCAGATCGAGCAGTATCAGATCGGGATGATAGGAATCGTATTCACGGAGAGCACTTTCTCCATCATTCACGATCTTTGTATCAAAACATTCTTTTGTAAAGTAGAGCGATATAAGCTCTGCTATATTATTGTCGTCATCGACGATCAGAACTTTCTGTTTTTCAACCAAAGGAAATACCTCTCTTTTTTGAAAAATTCCTAAATCTATTTTACACTTTATCCCTTAAATGTCACTATTGTAACACCGGAATCACCTTCGCCGTAGGCTCCGAGGCGGTAATTCTTAACATACTTGCAGTTCTTGAGATATGAATGAACAACTTCTCTAAGGATTCCGCTACCTTTACCGTGTACGATACGGACTGTAGAAAGATGTGATACGTAGGCATCATCGAGGTAGGATGCAAGAGCTTCGCGGGCATCATCACCCTTCATACCAATGAGTTTTAATTCGGGATGGATGGTCGCAGCTTTTGAAAGTCCTTTTCCGATACTGCTGATGCCGTAGCCCTGACGTCCTGCGTTGTCATCTGCGAGGTCGGACAGATTAACTTTGTATTTAATGATACCGCACTGAACGGACAGATTTCCCTTGGAATCCGGAAGAGTCTGTACATTTCCCTTGAGATTCAGGGAGATGATCCTTACGTTCATACCAATCTTGATCTTTTTGCGGTCAAGATTGCCGTGCGGACGGTCTTTCTCCGGAATAGCACTGAGTGAAGGTGATGGCATTCCTGAGGAAGATTTGGTCTTATTAAGTGACTCACGGAGCTTTGCTCTGTCTTTTTCGGCAGCGCGTATAGCATCGGTATCGGCATATTTTTGCATATGCTTGATGGTAGCATCTGCAGTTTCCTTTGCGTCTGCAAGGAGTTTACGAGCTTCTTCCTTTGCTGATGCAAGGATTTTATTTCTGGACTCTTCGAGTTTTTGCTTACCGGAGTCGAGTTCCTTCTGCATTTTCTCGATCTGAGCCTGAGTATCTGCAATTTCTCTCTGCTTTTTCTCGAGAGTTATACGGTTTTTCTCAAGGCTTGCGAGGAGGTTTTCAAACTTCTCGTCTTCTTCGCTTACACGTTTTTTAGCGTCTTCAATGATCTTTTCAGGAAGTCCGAGACGCTTACTGATGGCAAAAGCATTACTCTTACCGGGAACTCCGACGAGGATCCGATAGGTTGGACTGAGAGTCTCCACGTCAAATTCACAGCAGGCATTTTCTACCCATGAAGTCGTAAGGGCGTATTCTTTAAGCTCTGCATAGTGAGTAGTTGCCATAGTGCGGATGGAGCGCTGATGCAGATGGTCGAGTACAGCCATTGCGAGCGCTGCACCTTCTGTAGGGTCAGTACCGGCGCCAAGCTCATCAAAAAGGCAGAGAGAGGTGATATTTGCCTCTTTGAGTATAGAAACGATTGTCTTCATGTGAGAAGAGAAGGTCGAAAGACTCTGCTCGATACTCTGCTCGTCACCTATATCTGCGAATACTTCCTTAAAAACAGAGAGCTCTGAGCGGTCAGCTGCTGGAATGTGCAGACCTGACATACCCATGATCTCAAGTAGTCCCACAGTTTTAAGAGATACGGTCTTACCACCTGTATTCGGACCGGTGACAACAAGGAGATCAAATTCATCTCCGAGATGAATGTCGATCGGAACGACTTTCTTTTTATCGATAAGCGGATGGCGGGCGCTTCTGAGCTTTATGATCTCGCCTGTATTAAATATCGGGCGTGTGGCGTTGTGATCGAGGGCGAGTTCTGCGCGTGCAAAGATAAAGTCGAGCTCGACGAGGATTTTATAATCGGCACGTATAACTTCCTCGTGAGAACCAACGCGGAAACTAAGCTCCTTAAGGAGCTCCTGTATCTCTGCTTTTTCCTGAAGCTCAAGCTCGCGGATAGCATTATTCAGGTTAACTACGGATTGAGGCTCGATAAATAAAGTGGAACCCGTTGCTGACTGGTCGTGAACCATACCGGGAACCTGTGATTTATACTCGGCTCGGACAGGCACGCAGTAGCGGTTATCACGCATGGTTATAATGCTGTCCATGAGGTAGTTTTTAAGAGCGCCGTTTACGAGTCCCTGCAGTGTGGAATGAACCTTTTCCTGTGCGGAGATCATACTCTTACGGATGTGCCGGAGTTCGGGGCTTGCATCATCGGCAATGGTATCGGCATCAATGATGCATCGGCGTATTTCGCGGGAGATACCACTGTCAGGTTCCAGGCAGGTAAAACGATCAGTTAGGGAATCAGTCTGAGCCTCGCCGTCTTCGCCGCCTTTTTCGCCGTAGGTCTTTACGCGTGCGGTAGTCTCCAGGAGAGAAGCGATGTTCATGAGCTCACGGGTACTGAGGATACCGCCTGCGGACGCCGTATGTAGCTGCATATTTATATCGTGGATACCGGAAAATGAAACAGAACCGTTTGCAAAGATCCGGGACAGAGCATCAGCGGTCTCGGACTGGGCGTGTTCTATTTCGGATATATTGTCCATGGGGGCAAGATTCAGACAGAGTTCCTTTGCCTTAGAGGATGAAGCATGGGACGCGAGCTGCTCTCTGATATTATCAAATTCAAGTTTATGAAGTACTTTTTCGTTCATGATAGCCTTTCATTCGTTAGTTCCAATTCGCATAATTACTTATAATTATACTATGTGATACACTTTGTAGGCAAACTGTAACTTGTTTTTGACCCCTACATCATATGATGATAAAATATAAAACATATCAGTTACCGGTTTCATAACGACTACTAGTAAAGAAAAGCGAATCATATCATGGATGAACAGAATCCTTCAGAATTTCAATTCATAAAAGAAAAAATCAAGGATAAACCAATAAACAGAAAAAGGGTGGCAGAAAGGCTGTTGATAGGCATAATAGCTGCCGCTATTTTTGGTGCCGTGGCAGCGCTTGCTTTTGCATTTGTCTTAAACAGAATGACTGCTTCCATGCGTACAACGGTTGTGAGCATTCCGTCTGATGAAGAAAATACGGGAGACGAGAATAAACCGACAGAGTCGGGAACGACTGAGGTGTCCGATAATTCTGTAGATCTTAATAATGATGAGGATGAGGCAAAAGTCGTGATACGACGCGTCACAGAGCATGTCTCACTTACTACGGATGACTACAAAGATCTGTATCGTGCGCTTTATACAAAGGCACAGGTCGTAGATCAGTCGATCGTGACAGTGACAGGGGTAAAGTCGGATCAGGACTGGTTCGATAATACCTTTGAGGATACAAATCAGACCTCCGGTCTGATAGTGGCAAATAACAATAGAGAATTACTGATACTGGCGGTTAATCTGCAGTCAAAGAGTGCGGATAAGCTAAGCGTGACTTTCCATGATGGAAGTACGGCAGAGGCTACGGTCAAAGAAACTGACAGCAATACAGGACTCGAGATCCTTGGTGTAAACATGAATCAGATCGATGCAGACACCATGAATCATATTCGGGAAGCAACACTTGGAAATTCTGCTTCATCGGGAGTCTCCGGAAAGCCTGTTATCGTAGTCGGAACACCATACGGTGCGGGAGGAAGCCTTGCATACGGATTTATCTCTACCAAAGAACGAAATGTTGCTCTGACGGATAGAAACATCGGGCTTCTTTGTACTGATATCTACGGAAGCACACAGGCAACGGGGGTTATTGCGGATTATGATGGTGAGATCCTTGGTATCATTAATCAGAAGGTGGCTTCTGAAGATATGCCGAATCTCATGACCGCTTACTCTATATCAGACCTGAAGGAGCTCATTGAAAAGCTCTCTAATGGAAAACAGCCGGCGAGACTCGGAGTGAGAGGAACCGATGTTACAAAAGAGATAAATAAAGAGAATGGTATACCTATAGGGGCTTATGTAAAGAGCATCGATATGGATTCTCCTGCGATGAATGCAGGAATACAGGGCGGAGATGTGATCACAAAGATCGGAACACAGAGCATAGAGACCTTTGATGATCTTACAAACGCGCTTATGAAGCTTCAGCCGGAAGATGAAACAGTTGTAACTGTTAAAAGGTATGCCCATAAGGAATATATCGAAATGACATTTGAGGTAACGCTTGATCAGGCGGGTTGATGCAAAGTTAGTTGGCAAAACCGGTTACGGTCGCGAGCTGAAAGCGAGTGAACAGTAACATAATGATCATGACATAAGAGTAGTACCAGGAAGGATTTAAGTAAGAAATGAAGTACATCAACGAACTGAATGAAGGCGACAATCTGTCAGATGTTTATCTGTGTAAGTTTAAACAACAGGCAGTAACACGTAACGGAAAGGCGTATCTTAACGTTATCCTTCAGGATCGTACAGGAACGCTGGATGCAAAGATCTGGGAGCCGAATTCAGTAGGAATCGCTGATTTTGATACACTTGACTATATTTATGTATATGGTGAGGTTTCGCGTTATCAGGGAGCTCTTCAGGCTTCTCTTAAGAGAGTTAAGGTCGCGCAGGACGGTGAATATGTTCCGTCAGATTATGTACCTGTCAGCAAATTCAACATTGATGAGATGTACAAAGATCTCACAGCTGTTATCGGTACAGTAAAGAATACTTATCTTAATACACTCCTCACAAAACTGTTTATCGAAGATAAGGTTTTTGTTAAGAGATTTTGTGAAAATTCTGCAGCCAAGTCTATTCATCATGGATTCGTGGGCGGACTTCTGCAGCATACACTTGCAGTTACCCGTCTTTGCAAGATTTATACAAAAGCATACCCTCTGTTAAATCATGATCTGCTCATCTCTGCAGCACTTCTTCATGATATTGGTAAGGTGAGGGAAATTTCTGCTTTCCCGCAGAATGATTATACAGATGCAGGTCAGCTCTTAGGACATATAATGATCGGTGCGGAGATGATCGGAGAGATCGCAAAGACGATACCCGGATTTTCGGAAAAGCTTCTTCGTGAACTTCAGCACTGTATATTGGCACATCACGGTGAGCTTGAGTATGGTTCTCCGAAGAAACCGGCTTTGATGGAAGCAATGGCACTGAATCTCGCAGATAACACAGATGCCAGAATGGAAACAATGACAGAGCTCCTTGAGGGCCAGCAGACGGAAAATCAGAACGACTGGATGGGATATAATCGGATCTTTGAATCCAACATCCGTCGTGCCGGAGACTGGCAGTAATTGTTGGAGGATTTTATGGATTTTCAGAAAAATCAAACGATCCGACTGGAAATTACAGACTTGGGAAATGAAGGGGAAGGCATCGGAAAGATCGATGGCTTTCCTTTCTTCGTTAAAGATGCTGTAGTCGGAGATGTTATAACTGCCGGTGTGATGAAGGTCAGGAAAAACTTTGGATTTGCCCGGCTTATATCCGTGGAGAAACCGTCTCCGGACAGAGAGGATGCGGTTTGCCCTGTTGCTAGACCTTGCGGTGGATGTCGTTTGCAGCATATGTCTTATGAGGCAGAACTAAGATTTAAGCAAAAAAAGGTGCATGACTGCCTGCTCCGTATCGGCGGTATACCGGAAAAGATATTGGGACCTGCGGAAGATCCTATAATGGGGATGGAAAAGCCCTGGAGATACAGAAACAAGGCGCAGTATCCGATCGGGGTCAATGCCGAGGGAAGGATTGTTGCCGGCTTTTATGCAGGAAGGACTCACTCTATTATCGAGAGTGAAGACTGTGCACTTACTCCGCCTGAATTTCAAAAGATCCTGAGAGTAATACTGAACTTTATTGAGGGTCATCATATACGTCCTTATGATGAAAAGACAGGCAAGGGGCTTGTGCGTCATGTCCTGCTAAGAAAAGGTTTTGCGACAGGCGAGATCATGGTGTGTCTTGTGTGTACCTCAGCGAAGTTCCCGCATAGTGAAGAGTTTGTGCAGGAAATGAAGGGAATCCCCGGAATGACTTCGGTATGCATAAATGTGAATTCTGAAAAAACGAATGTTATTCTTGGGAAAAAGACAGAGGTTCTCTATGGTGAAGGGTATATCACGGATATCCTCGGTGGTCTGAAGTTTCAGATTTCTCCGCTGTCTTTCTATCAGGTGAATCCTGTACAGGCAGAGCGTCTTTATATGAAAGCAATGGAGTATGCAGGTCTTACAGAGGGAACCGCGCTTCCTGCGGACGGACGACAGGTACGTAATGTATGGGACATCTGCTGCGGCATAGGAACCATTACACTTTTTGCTGCAAATACCATAAATAAGACGCGTGAGAAGCTTTCGGATGAAGAAAAAGCTGTGCTTCCGGAGGTGAGGATACATGGCCTTGAGATCGTTCCTGAGGCTATTGAGGATGCAAAGGTCAATGCGTCACTTAATGGTATTGAAAATGTTGATTTTGTGGCGGCAGCGGCAGAGGAATATATGCCGAAATACCTGCAGGAGCACCCGGATGCAAGAGCGGATGTGATCATTGTTGATCCGCCGAGAAAGGGACTTGATCCCGAAGTGCTGCGTGCCGCAGTTGAAATGCAGCCTGAACGCTTCGTATACGTATCCTGTGATCCTGCGACCCTTGCCCGTGATCTTAAGATCATGTTGGCAGCCGGATATAAACTCACGAAATTCCAGGCCTGTGATCAGTTTTGCAGAACAAGTCATGTGGAGACTGTTGTGTTACTGCAAAAGGTGAATTAGTAGAAGTCCTTGAATTTACGCACTTTTACGAGCATTTCACGTTTGAAAAGACCGATTGGTCAGAGCGTGGAAAGCATCTGAAAAAGTATATTCGGGTAATTGTAGCTGTTGAACTCGACACAGTAGGTGCAAAGCCTGAACCTGTTAGATAAAACAAAATAAGAATCGTCGGAAGACGCTTAGCTTACAGCATTTCCTGTGAGTTAAGCGTCTTTTTTATTTCTGCAAAACAAAAGAAAGGAGGTACGCCAATGGGTTTTGATTATTTCTACGGAAGTATTGGATTATGTGGTGCAGGTAAATGGGATAGAGTGCATTATTGATGTAACGTCTGCACCTTATAGGGAAGAATTATTCCGGTTATATTATGACGAGATATGTAAGAATGACAACAGTACTTCTGGGCTGGCTGCATAATTTGTGTCAGGAATAAATTGACACAGCAAGATGATAAAACTATAATTGTGCCATAAATATATTAGCATTTGTGAAGGGGGATTTTTATGATCGAAACATTGGAAGATACACTGGAAAGAATAAAGGAACTTGAAGAAGAAAATGCTGAACTGCGTGCGGAATTAGAAGATTATAAACAACGTAAGAATGCAGGAAGGAAGAAGCATAATTCAAAATGGACAGAATCATATAATGATTTTGTAATCAAGTACGAGAGCGGAATGACAATTGTTGAGATTGTATCAGAGGGAAGGATAAGCCGGAGAACAGCCTATCGGTATAAAGCATACTACGATGAGCTGCAAAAAAATATGAGAGAGAAAGGATTTAATACAAGACAGGAGAGTCTTATAAAAAGCAAAAATGGAGAGTCTGAATAATAATAGAAATATATCTGTGATAAAGGACACAGTAGGAAACAATATAGTTATCATTAATGACATCATATTCAGAGGAAAACGCGGTATAAATTGGATCGAGGTTGAGGCATATCTGAAACGTTATGTCGGAGAACTATATACAATAGCGGAAACAAATGATGTTGTATATATCGGCTCGGATCTTCCTGATGAGTATGCTCATTCAAATTACACGAATATCCTTCGAGGTGCAAATGAAAAAGCTAAGGCTAATGCTGCACAAGGTATTCCGGAGCTTGTTATTACAGCTACAAATATGGAATATACAGAAAATACCAAAACAAAACATCAGAAGGATGCGATGTATGGATGGTATAAGTACGAATCAAGATTTGCCCTTCCGGTATATGGAGATAATGGGGATGTCGAAAGATATAACGTATTTCATGTTGCAATGATTTTTAGACATGCTAAGGACGGAAAGAAATACTTATATGACATTATGAACATAAAAAAAGAAACGAGTAACCTTTTCCAGTCCGAGAACCTTACTCAGTAAAAAACCCATTTCTTATTAATTATAATAAATCAGATAAATGTCATTGTCAACGGGGGTTTTCAATCAAAAGGGGGCGATGTATATGGCAAAAAAGAAGAAAACAAGCTGTTATATTTATACTCGTGTTTCAACTGCGATGCAGGTCGATGGATTTAGTTTAGATGCTCAACGAGATAAACTAAAGAGATATGCAGAATATGAAGAAATGGATGTTGTAGGGGAATATTCAGATGAAGGTCATTCGGGAAAAAATATAGCAGGAAGACCTGAATTTATGAAAATGTTAGAAGACATAGAGGAAGGCAAGGATGATGTTAGTTTTGTTCTTGTGTTCAAATTATCACGTTTCGGGAGAAATGCTGCGGATGTTTTAAATTCACTTCAGCTTATGCAGGATTTTGGAGTAAAACTTATATGTGTTGAGGATGGGATTGACAGCTCCAAAGAGTCCGGAAAATTGATGATCTCAATCCTATCTGCTGTTGCAGAGCTTGAACGTGAGAATATTCTTGTACAGACTATGGAAGGACGTAAGCAGAAAGCCAGGGACACTAGACGGGGGTGTAGGACCAAAAAAGGTCCACAAACCTCGTCCTCAATTTCCTGTTCCAGAAAAAAATGCTATACTTAATAAAAATTTAATTTTATATTAAATAAAAATTAATTTTTGTTATGGGAGAGAAAAAGAGAATGAGAAGAATTAAGGGTCGTATTGCAGTTGTGCTTTCCTTCGCCTTGTTGACTGGTTGTTTATCGCCATGTCATTTTTCGTATGGCGCAGAGAATAATATTTCTGTAGAAAGTGATTCCGGTATTCAAAGTAATAGTGAAAATGAGTTGCCGGACGAAGAAATAGAACCGAATAACTGGAAAAGTGCTGCCACTCAATTATCCATAAACGAGCCTTGCAAGGGTGAAATTGGATCTTATGAAAAATATAAGACTGATGGAGAAGATGTTGATTGGTATTCAGTAAAACTTAAAGAAGGTAAAAAATACAAGATTAATTTCGATGATTACAATCGGGATTTTGCATCCACGTTTTTGTATGTAGAGTTGTTTGATAACAGCAATAATAATATCGATACCCTGGATTATAGCTTTAGAAAATACGGAATCAATTACTATGAATTCGAGCCAGAAAATACAGGAACATATTATATAAAAATAAGTAATTATATTGATTACAGAAATACGAGAAATGATCATTATTATTTCCTTCAGGTTGATGATATCACAGATGGTTATCATGTCGATATATTTGAATCAGAACCTAATGACATTATAATAGCGGCTACTGATCTCACATTAGACCAAAGATGTAGGGGAGAAATAGGTTCCTTTGATAAATATAACCGGGACGATAAAATGGATATCGATTGGTATCACATAAACCTATCTGCAGGACGTAAATATAGATTTAACATGGATGATTATATCAATGATTTCTCATCTACTTATCTGATTATTGAAATGTATGATGAAAACGGAAATTTGTTATCGCCAATCAGCTATATCATGCAGAGAAACGGATCTAATGATTATGATTATACTGCTAAATATTCTGGCTCTTACTACATCAAACTTTATAATTATTTAGGTCTTAGATACGGGGTAGAGCATTATTACACATGGCTGGTAACTGACATCACTTCTGAACAAGAAGAAAAAGAAGAAGAAAAAAGACAACCAGGGGTTAGATATGAGGTAGAACCAAATAGTTCTAAAGCTACTGCAACCAAGCTGACAGTTAACGAGGAATGTATCGGTGAATTAGGCTCTTACAAAAAATATAAAAAAGACGGTGAAGATGTAGACTGGTACTCTGTTGATTTACAAAAAAATGAAAGATACAGATTCTGGATGGATGATTATAATGGCGAATTTGAACCGACAACGATGCTTTTGAATTTTTTTGATCCGAATGATAACGAGGTTAAAACCAACGGCTATAGAATGAGCTGGTACATGGAGAAATATGGTATAAATTATTTTGATTTTGTAGCTAAAAAAACCGGTACTTATTATCTTCATCTTTATAATTATTTTGATAATCAAACTGAAGCAGAACATAATTATGCTTTGTTAGTTCAAGATTTTAATGTTACCGTGTCTGATGATTTTATCGCTGGTTCTTCTGTGAACATAAAAAAATATCTCGATATTAATCAAGAGCGTGTTACATACAAAACAGACAATAAAAAGATCGCCAAGGTCAATGGTAAGGGAATTGTTAAATTTACTAAAGAATCCGGCGATGTTACAATTTCCGCATTTGATAAGAAATCCAAAAATAAGCTCGGAAGTGTCACAATGCATGTAAAAGTTCCAAATGTATTGAGCAAAAAAATCGAATTAGAGGAAAGTACGAGCATCAGTCATAATGGCTGTGAATACATTACATGTGATGATATTACCCCTACATGGATATCATCTAAGCCATCTGTCGTCACGATCGATAGCAGCAGCGGAAAAATGGATGTAAAGGGAAAAGGTACAGCAACCATTTATGCTGTATATCGTGGAAGCAGCATAAAAGATAAGAATGGAACAAAGAAGAAGTATAGATTCAAAGTTAAAGTAATCTGATTGGTTCTTTATACATGTCATAATACGATCAAAGCGTCAAAAGCTGAGTTTAAAATGAAGCTTTTGACGCTTTAATATTTAGGCGAACTAGAGTATTTTTGAGAATGTCGGAATAGATCAGATGAGTATATTTTGGTAATATGGTACGATATATAAAGAAAGAGTGGATAAATAGGAGGTGTTTTTATGGTTATAAAGGCAATCCTTGGTGATATTACGAAGCAGGATGATGTGGAAGCAATCGTTAATGCAGCGAATCAGTCGCTGCTTGGCGGTGGAGGTGTTGATGGTGCTATCCACCGGGCTGCGGGACCGAAGCTTTTGGAGGAGTGTAGGACCTTAAACGGATGCCGAACAGGAGAAGCAAAGATCACCGGAGCATACGAGCTTCCCTGTGAATACGTGATACATACAGTTGGCCCTGTGTGGCACGGTGGAGAAAGAGGCGAATCGGATTTGCTTAAGAATTGCTATATAAACTCTCTTTCGATTGCAAAGGAAAGAGGAATAAGGAAAATCGCATTTCCTTCAATATCCACCGGAATATACGGCTATCCGGTAGAAAAAGCGGCAGCAGTTGCGGTAGCTGCGGTGAAGGAATATACAGAGAAGGATCAGCAATCATTTGACCTTATCGAATGGGTATGCTTTGATAAAGCTACTTTGAAGGCTTATGAGAATGCAATTAGCTCTGCCGGCTGAGTGAATAAATAGGAAAAAGAAAGAGTAAGAGAATGACACTTAGAGACTTAAACATAGGTGAATCAGCGAGAGTTGTTTCCGTTGGAGGAAGCGGTGCTCTTCGTCAGCACTTTCTGGATATGGGTATCATCCCGGGAACAGAAGTGGAGATCGTAAAATTTGCACCCATGGGTGATCCCGTGGAAATATGTCTTCACGGCTATGAGCTGACACTGAGGCTGGATGATGCGGCGCAGATAGCGGTAGAACCTGCGACAGGACGTGTTAAGGAAGACAAGAAAAAGAAAAAAGCGGTAAACGAACATCCTGGACTCGGAGAGGGCGGCAAGTATCATCTGAAGGGCAGCGGAGATCCACTGCCTGAGGGCGTGACACTTACTTTTGCGCTTGTCGGAAATCAGAATAGCGGAAAGACAACACTTTTTAATCAGCTTACAGGTTCAAGACAGCACGTGGGAAATTTCCCGGGAGTTACAGTAGACCGGAAAGATGGGGCGATAATCGGGAAGGCAAACACGGCGATCACTGACCTTCCGGGTATTTATTCCATGTCTCCGTATTCCAGTGAGGAGCTGGTTTCCCGCGACTTTGTGCTGAAAGAGAAGCCGAAAGGAATCATAAATATCGTCGATGCCACAAATATCGAGCGTAATCTGTATCTCACTATGCAGCTCCTGGAAATGGACATTCCGGTAGTTGTTGCGCTGAATATGATGGACGAGATGAACGGAAACGGCGGAGCAGTAGATGTGAATGCTATGGAGGCAATGCTCGGTGTGCCTGTAGTCCCTATTTCTGCGGCAAAAAATGAGGGCGTACGCGAGCTCGTAGAACATGCAGTCCATATTGCTAAATATCAGGAAAAGCCGACTATACAGGATTTCTGTGAAGAAAACAATCATGGCGGAGCTGTTCACAGGTGCATCCATGCGGTGATCCATTTGATCGAGGATCATGCTGTAGCAGCTGGAATACCGGTAAGATTCGCTGCCAGCAAGGCGATAGAGGGTGATGAGCTTATAATCGGAAAACTCGGACTCGATGAAAATGAGAGAGAAACACTGGAACATATTGCCCTGCAGATGGAGAAAGAAAGAGGCCTTGACAGAAGTGCAGCCATCGCAGACATGAGATTTGACTTTATCATGAAGGTCTGTGATACCTGTGTCACAAAGCCGCAGGAGAGCCGTGAGCGAATGAGGAGTCAGAAAATAGACCGCCTGCTTACGGGTAAATACACGGCAATACCGATCTTTATCGGTGTCATGGGACTGGTATGTTTCCTGACATTTAATGTGATCGGAGCATGGCTGCAGGATATGCTCGCCGCAGGAATAGAGGTTCTTACAGGTGTCGTGGACAATGCGCTTACAGTGTATAACGTCAATGAAGTATTGCATGACCTTGTGATAAAGGGAATATTTGAAGGTGTCGGAAGTGTCTTAAGCTTCCTTCCGATAATCGTTACGATGTTCTTTTTCCTTTCTCTATTAGAGGATAGCGGATACATAGCGAGAGTTGCGTTTGTAATGGACAGACTCCTTCGTAAACTTGGACTTTCGGGCCGCAGTATTGTACCGCTCCTTATCGGATTTGGATGTACGGTTCCGGCAGTTATGTCGACCAGAACCCTTTCCAGTGAGAGAGACAGAAAGATGACGATCCTTCTCACGCCTTTTATGAGCTGTACCGCAAAGCTCCCGATCTATGCGTTCTTTGTTGACGCGTTTTTCCCGAGTCATAAGGGAATCATAATGGTCGGACTGTATGTGATCGGCATTTTATCCGGAATCGGAATAGCATTTCTGTACAAGAAAGTGTTGTTTAAGGGTGAAGCTGTACCGTTCATAATGGAGCTTCCGAATTACCGTATGCCAAGTGCGCGTAATACCCTGCAGCTTCTTTGGGAAAAGTCAAAGGACTTCCTGCAGAGGGCATTTTCGGTAATCCTTATCGCAACGATAGTTGTGTGGTTCCTGCAGAGCTTTGACTTTAGATTTAATATCGTTACTGATTCGCATGAGAGTATACTTGCAGCTGTATCAGGCGTATTTGTTCCTATATTTGCTCCTTTGGGGCTTGGTGACTGGAGGATAATTACATCCCTTATCAGCGGATTCATGGCAAAGGAGAGCGTGGTTTCTGTGCTTGAGGTACTCTTTGGTGCAGAAGGCGGCGTAAATGCAGTCATGACAAATCTGACAGCACTGTCGATCCTGGTATTCAGTCTCCTTTATACACCGTGTGTAGCAGCGATCGCTGCAGTAAAGAGAGAGCTTGGCTCTAAATGGGCGATATTCGTAGTGTTCTGGCAGTGCGCCGTTGCATGGATCGCCGCACTTTTGATCAGAATTATCGGGCTTGCGATAGGAATATAATAGAGAAAACCCGAGAGCATCCGTGAAAAAGATGTTCTCGGGTTTTTATTTCCGAATTATCAAATATCTTTGAAGCTGTCTGTTATGTTCAAAATCTTTTGGAAACGACCATGCGGATGTGATCGTTTTCGATGCTTACTTCAATCTCGTCTGCCAGAGAGGCAATGATGGTTTTTTCGAGTTCATCGGCGATTTCATCGCCATTTTTTGTGCCTCGCTCCCGAGCTACCTTAAACTGATAGTCGGTCAATGTCCATTTGGATGAGAGCTCATCCGGGTTAGCAAAGAGACCCTTTATGATTCCCTTAAATCCGCGGTAACTCGTGTTCTTTCCGGTGGATGACATGGAGAGCAGGTCTGCCTTCTTTTCCGGAGTCAGCTGTTTTTTGCAGAGAAATTCCAGGTCACAATTTTTTTTATCCCCCTGTATCCAAAAGATGTTTTCGTTGCCGTCTACGATATCTTTTAAGAAAGTCAACGTTTCTTCGGCCAAGAGACGAAGCTTGGTTTCGTTCTGTTTTTCAAACCGGACATCAAACATGAAAGTCTCGATCAATTCATAACACCGGTCTATTGTATTTGTAAGGTTACTTATAACTACGTGTTCTGATTCCATTTTTCCCCTCCGCCTATGTGATGCATTATGTTTGTTTTATTTTATCATGTACAGAATCATAAATATGTTGTTTTTTTTGTACATTTTAGTTTTGACAAAAAATTGTTTTGTTAAAAGAAATGAGATATAATGTTTCGCAATTGGTTCAAAATTACCTATAGAACCAAAAAAATATTTATGGAGGTTATGAGGGTTTGTTTAAGAGAATGATCGCAATTATAGGAGTTTGCACACTGCTTGCAGGGTGCAGTAATGACGGTGTCAAGGCACTTTCAGAGGTAGCGTCATCTGTCGAAGAAAAGGTTGGCGGCGAGAGTGCAGAGGCTTCCGCGAAAACTGAGGAAGAAACTGTGATGGAGAACACAGAAACGGATAGTACTGATGCAGGAGTTTCTGGTCAGACAGATACAGGAGCTTCTGAACCGGCAGATGCTGGTTCTCTTGAGGCATTTATTTCCGGTGCGGGTAAGCTGAGCTTTGATTACTATGGTAAAAATGTATTTAAGAGTAATCAGGAGTATCTGTCTAACGAAGATGAGATCCTTCAGGATATCATAAATTCAGGTAAGGACTATACGCTTGCGGAGTTTCGCGATAAGCTCAATGAAATCTTTAATTCAGAGGATAACTATTTATACGAAGGAGAAGTTCAATCGATCTCGTACGCATATATTGATTGCGGAAATGATGGAGTAAAGGAACTTGCTCTCGAGATGGTAGGTCCTTTTGCAGATCCGACTGAGAGTACAATGACCCTTATCATTAAAGAGCTCGATGGAAAGTCGGAACTTGTATACGCATTTTCTCAGTGGTCACGAAGTGAGACATCTATCAATAAGTATGGATTTATCTCCGGAGGCGGAAGTAACAGCGCATCAAATCACGGTTATGACGAGGCCTATATCAATGCCGATGGTAAGTACCTGTATGGATTTTACGAAGAAGAGGAATACGATGTAAACGCTTTCGGTATGCTCAGAGACCATGATGATTTTGATGCAGAAGGCTTAGATAATATGCTGGCAGTTTACACGCTGAGGCTCGATCAATATGATGCTGCAAACCCGCAGAATGAGTATTATTCCTACAACGTTTATGACAGCAACACATATGAGGAAGTAGACGTTCCGAACCTCTATACTGACAGCAAGTATAAGGATATCATGGACAGTTTCAAAGATATCAGTTTTATCTCCATGGATGAGATGAAGAAGATTGAAAAAGAAAAGATGGAATCCATAGGTGTCACCGACGAAATAAGAAATGCCGAGATACCGGAATACACGGAAGTGAAAATCTGATGTTATAGTCAGCCACGAAACGTAAAAATTCCTTTCGTGGCTGACTATCAACATACTTTTGGTGTCTCATTTTGTCCGAATTTATATTTGCAAGCTCTTCGTATATTTAAACTGAATCATATCTCTTGATGGAGTTTTAAGATATGCCTGTTCATTATGCATAAACTCTACAATCTCATTTTTTGTCATCTTTCCCAACTTTTTGATGACGATATCAAGAATTTTTTTGTCATCGTCAGATAAAAACAAGAATCTCGCCGCTTCTTTTAGAGAGAAATGGTAGGCATTTGTTTCGCCCATATCAACTTCCTCACATGGAACATTCTTGAGATTGATGATCGAGTTATGCCCAACCGGAACCGCCCCCATAGGAAGAGACTGATAAACCAGACCAGTTATAGCGAAGCCCCGTTTTTTGTATGATAATGCATCTGCATACCACAAAAGTTTCATTAACTTAACTTTATAAAGACTTATTATTTTTTGGGAAGCAGAAAAATAACGAATGACATCAACAACCTTATCCAGTGATAATTCTGTATTACCATGGAAAAGTGCATTTCCTTGAAATCTTGCATAATTTGCTTCGATTGCTTTTCTCAAATAACTATCACGGTTTTCTTCATACAAAATCGTTGCATTTTCTAAATACTTTCGATAGACCGCTTCAGGCAGATCATCTTTAACTTCGTTTAGCAATGATATAAACCATTCCGGATCTCTATCGATTTTTTTTAATATCGTATCATGTGCTTTATCTTGAATTTGATGGCTTTCATACCGCGTTATCGTCTTGGCGCCCCATCCAAGCAAAGTGCACAGATCACTTTGTGTAATTCCATATTTTCTGCGGATATTTATTATATCCTCAGATGTCAGCAGACCCTCAGATCTACGATAAGAATTTTTCAGTTTGATATCATTTTCATGCATCTGAATTTCATCAGCATAAAGTTCGTCAGATATATCACAGTATGTATAAACAGCGTCATACTCTATTTTTTTATTCTTAAAACTATTTTTTTCTTTTACAAGGACGGTTTTTACCTCATGTTCCTCCATGCAGGATACACATAATTTCTTTTCACTCTTAAGGATTCTCATATCCATGTAAGCCCCCCTTATTTTTTACAATACGGAAACATATTTGAAGTAAAGGCCTTTTCTGCAAAGTGAAATGACATTACAAATGTTGTTGTGTTTCCGTATTGCCCCAATAACTCTACACGAATTTTTATATACACATCATCCTGTCCATTATATACTTTTCCAAACTCTCGCATTTCGCTTCTTTTAGGAAATCTTAAATCCCGTACAGTCCGCATATAATCTGAAACATTAAGTGTCAACAGTTCACGTTTTAATGCAACTACAGGGTTCTCATTAGGAAACAATGTATTGACGGTATACTGATTTGTATATCTTTCATCTCGTTCTTCATCAACGCGTCTTCTTATCTGAAAATTTATTTGTGCTCCGTTGTTAAGTGCATACTGTAAATCTTGTATGTATGCTTTTACTTCTAACTCGGTTTCTATACGAGCTTTGATGTCTTCTCTCAAATTATTATCTCCGAAGTATCAATTGATACTTTTATCATAGGCATTATATATGTCTATGTCAATTAAAAATTTGTGAACTATTTTCTTGTTGAGTTGAGCATAAATTCGATAAAAAGCATGATTTAAGCTTGCCATGAAAGTCTATGTGGAACACTTAGCGAACGATTGTGAGCTTAGTGAGAGTGTATGCTTTAGTTGTTTACGACCAAGAACGCTGAAAAGCCATTGGATTTAATTGGCAAAATCCGTTACGTGAGCGAGCTGGAAGCGAGTGAACCAATGTCATTTACTTTAGGGGACAATCATAGCAAATAGGTAATTGTACTTTGAAAAACTGTACACTTAGGCGTTGATCTAAGAGATTACATAAATGGAACTGTTCAAAATGAGAATAATTATAGTATAAACCTGTTCAAGAAGCGTAGTATTCATGAAAAAGGGTAACTTTAACAAACCTATAAGAAGTTCTTTTTTGACTTCTCGTAGATGGATAAAAGAGGTATAGTTAGTTATGAGCAATGCTTAATTTCTATAGCAGAAGCTCATGGGTAATTTGAACCTTGCTTGGCGGCGATAGGTTCTGTCGGGTCTGATTGGTTCAATATTATTGACAATCAG
>JNJK01000011.1 GCA_000701625.1 Lachnospiraceae bacterium MC2017 | reverse complement strand
GCAAAAACTAAGGGAAAATACAGTCTGTGTGAGTTCAGCACAGGAAAGATATATAACTGTGATCTAAATGCTTCATACAACATAGGGGCAAGATATTTTATACGTGAGATCATAAAGTCCCTTCCAGTGACGAAAGGGCAGCAGCTTTTGGCAAAAGTTCCAGAAGCTGTGTATAGGAGCACATGCACGTTGTCTACGTTAATTAGTCTGAATGCAGAGCTTTGCGCTGCGGCGTAATTGTCTCGGTATCAGACCGTATATGTAGTCAATGAGTCCGCACCCCAGAAAAACGGGTATGGAAGCACGCGACTTTAGTCGTGTGAGGCTTCACGAGAATTTATATTTCATCTGAGATTTCATATCCGGAAGGTGTGACCGTAGCAGAAAGTACTATGGATAAGACACTTAAGGAAGAAATGACGAAGATGGGAAATGCACTTTTTATGGCTGTGGTCCTGGTTTTTCTTGTAATGGCGATCCAGTTTGAGTCAGTGCGTTTTTCGTTAATGGTAATGGCATGTATTCCGTTATTTCAGACAGACAATGCCGCTGGAAGAGGCTTTGCTTAAGGCAGGAAGTGTCCGGCTTCGCCCGATCCTCATGACTACTCTTACCACTGTGCTCTCGATGCTGCCGATGGTGCTGTCTGCAGCGAGCGGAATGAGTATGATGCGCGGAATGGGGCTTGTGATCATAGGAGGACTTCTTACATCGACATGTATTGCAATGTTCCTTATGCCGGTACTTTATTCATTGATCGGAAAGAAATAAGTAAATGATATCGCCTAAATGCACAAAAAATAGATGTAAAAATTGTTAAATAATGCAAGTTTACAAATAAAGATGGTTTTGTTATAGTAACCATTGTGATTTGTGACTGGTAAGGCAGGCAAGGCTCACGCAGATAATACTGACTGTAGATTATTCAGTAGAAGTTTATGCGTATAGCCCTGTCTTTTTTTGTACTCACAATATTTTTTACTTAGCCGGAGGTCTTTTGTGAAAGTAATTAAAGCACTTAATAACAATATGGTGCTGGTCCGAAACCGGGACGGGAATGAACTTATCTGTCAGGGAAAGGGAATTGGATTTCAGAAAAGGGCCGGTGACAGTCTGGAAGAAGACAAGATAGAACGCCGATTTATTCCGGAGAATGCTTCTGAAAGTCGTCACTTCCAGGAACTCTTTACGGAAATACCTGATGAATACTGGGAGATTGCAGAGGATGTTCTTGATTATGCAAGAAAAGAATGTAATGTTCATGTATCGGACAGGATAATCCTTCCACTCTGTGATCACATGGCAGGAAGTGTTGAGAGAAGCCGGGAAAACGTAACACTGGATAATCCGATGCTTTGGGATATCAAGCGGATATATCCGGCAGAATTCAGGATCGGTAAATATGCTCTTAAAGTTTTGAAAGAACGGTTTGGAGCAGATCTTCCACAGGATGAGGCAGCATTTATCGCATATCACTTTGTGAATGCAGAGCTCTCGACCAGAACAACGGTTTCACCTGATGAGGTTTCAAAGCTTATCGGAAGCGTTGTGGATATAGTCCAGCAATCTTTTCAGACTCAGCTTGATGAAGAGGAATGGAACTATCAGAGGTTTTTAACTCATCTTAAATTTTTTGCAAAGCGTATCCTTTCAAAAGAATGTTTTGAAAATGCAGAAGATGATGACATATTTACAGAACTTTCAGGACGGTTTGTCCATGTGAAGAACTGTGTAGACAGGATCGCTGATTATATATTGATCGAATATCATTATGATATTAGTTCTGATGAACGTTTATATCTGTTGATCCATCTGGAGCGTGTCACACGCAGGATCAGATCAAAATGATGTAAATAACAAAATAAATAGCTTTCACAGGATTGTGACCTTAAGTGGGCAAGACCTGGATGCACCAAAACAGAAGAAACGTGATTACTGCATATATAGGGCAGAAAAACGATTTCTCCGGGTGCCTCCGGTCTTGCCCTTTTTATATGAATTTTAGACAGATGCGCACTGTCTGGAAGATAGATTACCTGACCTTTAAGGAATCCAATTGGTTGGGGAGATAATAAAGATAAAAACCGGATAACGATAAATGGCGTAATATCCGGACGTAACAATAAGAAAAAGAGATTCAGAATAAGGAGAAAGAAATGGCACTCGATTATCAGGAGACATCCAAAAAGATTCTCGCTGCCGTAGGCGGAGTTGAGAATGTTACAAGTGCAACTAACTGTATGACACGTCTTCGTCTCACACTTAAGGACGAAGCAAAGGCAGATGATGCAAAGGTTAAGAGCATCAAGGGCGTAAAGTCCATAGTAAAGCAGGGCGGTCAGTATCAGATTGTTATCGGAAACGAAGTTTCAAATCTTTACAAAGAATTTGCGAAGCTTGGAAACTTTAATGAGGGCAGCGCAAGTGCTGCAAAGCCTACTGGAAACATTGTTCAGCGTATTTTCGGGTTCGTTGCAGGCTGCATGACACCGCTTCTTCCGGCGATGCTCGGAACAGGTATGGTGAAGGTTCTCTTAACCCTTCTCGTAACATTCGGTGTTATGGACAAGGCAAGCTCAGGCTATGTGCTTCTGTACGGTATGGCCGACTCATTCTTCTATTTCCTGCCTGTATTCCTTGCTTACCAGATAGCAAAGAAGCTCAACGGTTCACCGGCGCTTTACATGGTAGTGGCTACAATGCTTGTTTATCCGGATATCGTAAACCTGATGGCAGGCACAAATGCTGATCTTCCGCTTGGTTCATTCCTTGGAATGCCGTCAACATCACTTTTCGGACTTCCGGTTATCACAGCGACTTATACTTCTTCCGTACTGCCGATCCTTCTCATGGCACCGGTAATGAAAGCTGTAGAGGACTTTGCTGATCGTGTTTCACCTAACGTAGTAAAGGCATTCCTGAAGCCGATGCTTTTCCTGCTTATCTGTACTCCGGTAGCGCTCTGCGTACTCGGACCTCTCGGAAATGTCATCGGTAATGCTCTTGCAGGTGTATTCTCTGCAATGTACAACACAGTACCGTGGCTCACAGTAGGTATCCTTTCAGCTGCAATGCCTTTCATTGTTATGACAGGTATGCACTATGCGCTTATTCCGCTTTGCATGAATAACCTTGCAACTCTTGGCTTTGATGTGATCGTAATGGTAACAATGTTCTGCTCAAACCTTGCACAGGGTGGTGCAGCTCTCGGTGTAGCAGCTAAGTCAAAGGATACAGATACAAAGTCTGAAGGTATTGCCTGCGGTATCTCCGCAGTAGTTGCAGGTATCACAGAGCCTGCTATGTATGGTATCAACCTTGCAAAGGTAAAGCCTATGATCGGTGCTGTTATCGGTGCAGGTCTTGCAGGTCTTTTTACAGGTATCACAGGTGTTAAGGGTTACACAATGGGCGGTTCTCCGTCACTTTTCTCCATCATCACATTTATTGGTGGTGAGAATCCTATGAGCGGTGTATACTTTGGTATCATCGGTGCAGTGATCGCTATCGTTGTACCTTTCGTACTCACACTGATCCTTTACAAAGAAGAGGCAGTAGAAAAAACAGTAGAGGCTGCTGCAGAGCAGGAAGTTTCTACAGTTGAAGAAGCTAAGAAGCCTCTTGTAAAGAAGATCGAACTTGCAACTCCTGTTGAGGGAAAGGTTATCCCTATGGCTGAGATTCCGGATGAAGGTTTTTCAACAGGTGCTCTCGGAGAAGGTGTAGCAGTTATTCCTGAAAATGGAAATATCTATGCTCCGGCAGATGGTGTAGTTTCATCTGTGATGGACACAAAGCATGCTGTAGGTTTCACAACAGATGATGGTCTTGAAATTCTGATCCATGTTGGTATCGATACAGTTGAGCTTAACGGTGCGCCGTTTGAATATAAAGTTTCTGAGGGAGCACATGTAAAGAAGGGAACACTTCTTATGACTGCGGATCTCGAGTCGATAAAGAGTGCAGGAAAGCAGATCGTTACCCCTGTAATTGTTACAAATTCTGATGATTATGTATCTGTAAAGGCAACAACTCAGGATACTATAAAGAATGGAGAAACTATTCTTTCTATAGTCTGAAAAAAGAATAAAATGATTTTATGATATACTTCCTGCCGGTGCTGTTGGCATCGGCAGGATCATGAAAGGAGCTTATAATGTCAGTTTTAAGAGAAGATTTTTTGTGGGGAGGAGCAGTAGCCGCTAACCAGTGCGAGGGAGCATGGGATATAGACGGAAAAGGCGCTTCTGTTTCCGATATGTGCACTAACGGAAGTCATACTACACCGAAGAGACTTACACGTACTATTCAGCCGGATACACTTTATCCTTCTCATGAGGCGATAGATTTCTATCATCATTATGAAGAAGATATAGCTCTTTTTGCTGAGATGGGCTTCAAGTGCTTCCGTACATCCATTAACTGGACACGTATCTTTCCTACAGGTGAGGAGAAAGAGCCTAATGAAAAGGGTATTGAGTTCTATGACAGACTGTTTGATTGCTGCAAAAAGCACGGTATTGAGCCGCTTGTAACAATTTCTCATTATGAGCTTCCTTATAATCTTGTTGAGAAGTATAACGGCTGGGAAGGTCGTGAACTTATCGGATTTTTTGAAAATTACTGCCATGTTATCTTTGAGAGATACAAGGACAAGGTAAAGTACTGGCTTACCTTTAACGAGATCAATGCAGGAACAATGCCCTTTGGAGCAATTCTTTCTACAGGAACCGTAAGGGGATATGAAGGACCGGTGACTCAGGTTCCGGATAAGCCGCAGGAACGTTATCAGGCACTTCACCATCAGTTTGTTGCAAGTGCACGTGTGATCAGATACGCGCATGAGAACTATCCTCAGTTTAAGATGGGAAATATGATCTGCTTCGTACTGTCATATCCCATGACATGTAATCCTGTTGATGAGATCCTGAATCAGGAGCACATGAGAGAGATGAACTGGTACTGCTCTGATGTGCAGGTTCGTGGAGAATATCCGGCATATGCGCAGAGTATCTGGAATAAATATGGTGTTAAGCTTAAGATCGAAGACGGTGATCTTGATGATCTGAAGTCAGGCATTATAGATTTCTATACATTCAGCTATTACATGACAAATTGCGTAGGAGCTAATCCGGATAAGGAACTGGCAGACGGTAATCTCATGAAGGGACAGAAAAATCCGTACCTTGAAGCTTCTGATTGGGGATGGCAGATCGATCCTAAGGGACTTAGATTTGCGCTGAATGAGATCTATGACAGATATCGTATCCCTCTTATGGTTGTTGAGAATGGTCTTGGAGCATACGACAAGATCGAAGAGGATGGTACTATCAACGATAATTATCGTATAGACTATCTCCGCAAGCATATTGAAGAGATGAAGAAGGCGGTAGAAGATGGTGTTGACCTCATGGGATACACTCCTTGGGGATGTATCGACCTCGTAAGTGCATCCACAGGCGAGATGGCAAAGCGCTACGGATTCATCTTTGTAGAAAAGTACGATGATGGTACAGGAAGCCTTGCCAGAAGAAAGAAAAAGTCTTTCGACTGGTATAAAAATGTCATCAAGACAAACGGAGAAGAACTGTAAGAAATTGCGATGTTCAAAGCATAAAAAGGTGTTGGGAACGACGTTTTATAAACTCTGAAATTATGTAAAACCAGACCGTGTGTATGATGTGGTTCATTCACACGGTCGTCATTTATTAGCAAAATAAAAAATCTTCACTCGACAATGCAAAGCAAGTGAGTGAAGATTTTTTAATTTTAAAATTCTTTGAATAATTATTTCTCGCCAGTCTCTTCCATGTGATCCTGGAACTCTTCATAAACACAAATACGAACCCAGTCAGACTCCGGCATGCCGATAAAAATACCGCCGTAAACAGTACCTCTCTCATCGTGGTTAACACGAACAACATTGATAAATGCAGTGATCGTATCGCCTGTCCAGATACGGATGTCGGCCTTGTAAACAGCGCCGTTAGTAATCTCTTCCGAGCAAATAAAGCCGATGCCGGCGCGAGATACATCCAAAACATCAACTGAAATACCCGGTGCATTCGCTTCGTCAACACGGGTCATGTAAAGTTTCACATCAAGACCCATTCTCTTGAATTTTCTGCGTTCAACATTTGCCATATCTATACCCCTCTTCGTACAAAAGTCATGCAGATCCCACCTGCAAATCATTACCTATATTCCTAATTTTATATCGTTAGAAAACCCTCGTCAATTTAGAAAAAGGTCACAAAAATCCCTATGAGTTGATCATCAAAGAATCCAGATCCTTAAAGAAATCAGGATAAGAGATCGAAACACAGGCAGAATCCTGTATATCAGTGGGTTTAACGTCATCGTTTATCTGTGCTGCGATCGCAAAACTCATTGCAATACGATGATCCTTTGCAGTATCGATAGAAGCATGATGAAGAGGTGTCGGACCGTGTATTATCATGCCGTCATCAGTGGCCTCTATATCAGCACCCATAGCCTTTAAGTTTTTAACAGTAAGATCTATACGGTCTGATTCCTTGACCTTAAGCTCGGCAGCGTCACGGATGATCGTAGTGCCCTCGGCCTGAGTCGCGACAACTGCAATAAGAGGAAGTTCGTCAATAAGTTTAGGAATGACACTTCCTCCGATCTCTGTGCCCTTAAGAGATGAGAAACGAACGAGAAGATCAGCAGTCATTTCTCCTGCTTCCTCATGTACATTCTGCTCGGTGATATCAGCGCCCATTTCCTTAAACACGGTAAGAATACCGTCGCGTGTAGGATTTATTCCGACATTTTTTATCAGAATCTCGGAATCAGGTACGATAAGTCCTGCTCCGATGAAATATGCGGCACTGGAAATATCTCCCGGAACAGTGATCTTTTGCGCGGTAAGGGGCTTTCCTGGACGAATGCTTGTAGTAGGATTATCCTCTGTGCCCGGAGTCAGGTCTGCGCCAAAAGCTTTAAGCATGATCTCAGTGTGATTTCGTGAAAGAGCAGGCTCAGTAAGTGTGGTCTCGCCGTCAGCATAAAGACCTGCCAAAAGGACAGCAGATTTAACCTGCGCAGATGCAACTTTGGTGGTGATATGTGTTCCGTGAATCTTAGAAGGACAAATTTTCAGCGGTGCACAACCATTATCCCGTATAGACTCGATATCAGCGCCCATTTCCTGCAGAGGATCTATCACGCGTCTCATGGGACGCTTTTGGATAGAACTGTCTCCAGTCAAAGTACTTTCAAAAGACTGACCGGAAAGAATACCTGAAATAATCCGGGTAGTAGTACCTGAATTGCCGCAGTCAAGAACGTGATCCGGTGCAGTGAGACCGTTCAGTCCCTTTCCATGAACCAGTACAACATCATCTTTTTCCTCTATTTCAATTCCCATATCCCTGAAGCAGCCAATAGTCGACAGGCAATCTGCGCTCTTAAGGAATCCGCAAACTTCGGTAACTCCCTCAGCAATTGCGCCGAACATGATGCTTCTGTGCGATATGGATTTATCTCCCGGAACACTTATAGTACCTCTAAGAGGATTTTTTGCATGTGCGATCTTCATATATGATAAACCTTTCTAAATTGGTTAGGAAAATGTTTTCTTATTCTCGTTTCAAAGAACGTGGCAATACTGATCTTAGCTTCTGGAATCAAGTATCCTGTAACCGTGTTTCATGAGCAGATTTACAGCTTTGCTGCAGGCATCGCTTTCATAAAACTCAATATGAAGCGCACCTTCCTCATATGTTCGGTTGTGAACGATACCTATGTTTCTGATCGACACAGAATGAGTAGACAGAATAGTTGCAATGGTAGCGATTGCTCCAGCTTCATCGATGATATCGCAGTGAAGATCATAAACCTTTGGGATTGCTCCGACATTTATATCGGACAAAGAATTACGATACTGTTTAGCTCTGTCAAAAAGATCGATAAGACTGTCACTATCACGCTTAGAGATCAAGTCCTTAAGGTCAGAAAGCTTTTGCTGGTACATGTCCATGAGCTTTAAGATATTATCCGGGTTTGCCATGCAGATCTGTTCCCACATGGTAGGATCGGATGATGCTATACGGGTTATATCCTTAAAGCCACCGGCTGCTATAGCACGCATATACTGTTCGGGCGAATCTGATTCGTGGATCAGATCGACCAGAGAATATGCGATCATATGAGGCAGATGACTAATGGCTGCTGTTACAAAGTCATGCTGATCCGGTGAGAGAGTAAGTGGTATGGAATCCAGAGAACGCACAAAGTCTTCATATCGCTTCACGTCATCGGGAGTAGCTGAAGGTGAGGGCGTAAGGATAAAATATGCGTTTTCTATCAGGTGATCATTTGCATTTTCGTAACCTGACTTTTCTGAGCCGGCCATAGGATGTCCACCGATAAACTTTGCATCAGGTGCTATCTTTTCAAGAGCTTTATGAATTTCTGATTTAACAGATCCTACATCGGTAAGGATGGTTTTTTCGGATAAATAAGGAAGAAGATCCTTTACGAAACGAATATTTGTACTTACCGGAGCACACAAAAAGATAAAATCACAATCGCTAAAATGTTCATCAACAGTATGTGTTCCGTACTGTATGATGCCGTCTGAAAGAGCAGCCTCCAGAGGAGCGTCTGAACGATTAAGAGCTATGATCTCTGCATCAGGATATTTCTTTCTTATTGTCATGGCGATGGAGCCGCCGATCAGGCCAAGGGCAATAAAGCCAACTTTAAGTCTGCCGTTTTCCATTTTTTTACCAAGCTTTCTCCCTAATAAAAGGGCAAAGACAGAACGTCTTTGATGTAATTTGTTGAATTAGTGTCAGTATAGCACTTTGACGCGTTGAAGTAAAGAAGCAGTTAAGATAAGAGCGGCTAATAAAAATATGTTTGACGATTGTAGAAAACGCACAAAAGATGTTGCACAAAATATGATTCTTTAGTAAAATATTCTCATTGAACCAGGTGCCTGCACAGGTTTTGAATAACAAAATAGACCATGTTGCGTGAAATGCTGATACAGAACGACATGATGGTCAAAAAACAGGGACGGCATGGATCAAAATATTGGAAGGCGGAGGTAATTTCATATGAAAGTGTACACGACGGATAAGATTCGGAATGTGGTTTTGCTGGGCCACGGCGGTTCCGGAAAGACAAGCCTTGTAGAGGCAATGGCTAAGCTTTCTGGTCTGACGAACAGGCTCGGCAGTGTCAGTGATGGTTCTACCATCAGCGATTATTCCAAGGAAGAACAGAAGCGTAAATTCTCCATCAGCACTTCGGTGATCCCCATTGAATGGGAGGATACCAAGCTGAATATTCTCGACACGCCGGGCTATTTTGATTTTGTCGGTGAAGCAGAGGAGGCTATTTCTGCAGCTGCAAGCGCTATCATTGTTATCAATGGTAAAGCTGGCGTTGAAACCGGCACAGAAAAGGCATGGGAGATGTGCGAGAAGTACAATATTCCCAGAATGTTCTATGTATCCAATATGGATATCGATGATGCTTCCTTTAAGAATGTGCTTGAGGAGCTCACAAGTCTTTACGGAAAGAAAATCGCGCCTTTCCACTTCCCAATTCGTGAAAATGAAAAATTCGTAGGCTACGTTAATGTTGTGGCTGAAAAGGCTTTCCGCTGGAATGATAAGGGAGATGCAGTTGAGACCGAAATCCCGGAGTATTCCAAGGAGAATCTCGGAATATATCGTGATTCCCTTATGGAAGCTGTTGCAGAGACCAGCGAAGACTTTATGGAACGTTACTTTAACGGAGAGCAGTTCTCTGATGCCGAAATCCGTGCAGCCCTTCATGCAAGTGTATGCGATGGAACTATCGTTCCGATCACAATGGGTTCTAATACATTGGTCCAGGGTATTTATACATTGCTTGATGACTGTGTAAAGTATCTGCCGAGTCCAGAGGGAAGAAAGATTGCAGGTATCGATACAGCATCCAGTGAGATTTTTGAAGCTGACTATGACTTCTCAAAGCCAAAGACAGCTATCGTATGGAAGACCATTATTGATCCGTTCATCGGTAAGTACTCCTTATTTAAGGTTTGCTCAGGCGTAATAAAGAGCGGAGATGTTTTATATAATGTAAATAAGGATGTCGAGGAAAAAACAGGAAAGCTCTATACACTTTGCGGAAATAAGGCTGTGGAAGTACCTGAGCTCCATGCAGGAGATATAGGTGCATTCGCAAAGCTCGCTGTTACAAAGACAGGTGATTCACTTGGAACAAAATCAACGGCTATCAGATTTGGTAAGCCGATGATCTCTACACCGTACACGGCAATGAGATATAAGCCTGTGAATAAGTCTGATGTAGATAAGATCTCTCAGGCACTTACACGTATTTGTGACGAGGATCTTACTCTTAAGGATATTAATGATGCAGAGAATCATCAGACACTTCTTTATGGTATAGGTGAACAGCAGCTTGATATCGTTAAGACAAAACTTGAAAATGAATACAAGGTTCAGATCACACTTTCCAAACCGAAGGTTGCATATCGTGAGACTATCCGCGGAAAGTCTGATGTTCAGGGAAGATATAAGAAGCAGACCGGTGGACATGGTCAGTTTGGTGATGTAAAGATGATCTTTGAGCCTAGCGGAGACCTTGAAAAGCCTTATGTATTTGAGGAAAGAGTTGTTGGTGGAGCTGTTCCGAAGAACTTCTTCCCTGCAGTAGAAAAGGGTCTTACAGAGTCAGTGTCTAAGGGACCTCTCGCAGCTTATCCGGTTGTTGGTGTAAAGGCTACACTTTATGATGGATCTTATCATCCGGTAGATTCCTCAGAGCAGTCCTTTAAGACAGCTGCAAAGCTGGCTTTCAAGGATGGATTTATGCAGGCAACACCGATCCTTCTTGAGCCCATCATGAGCCTTAAGGTCAGAGTGCCTGATAAGTATACAGGTGATGTAATGGGTGACCTGAATAAGCGCCGCGGCAGAGTTATGGGAATGAACCCTGATGAAACCGGTAAACAGGTTATCGAGGCTGAGATTCCGGAGGCAAATCTCTTTGGATACAATACAGATCTTCGTTCCATGACAGGAGGTCGCGGAGAGTATTCATATGAATTTAACCGTTATGAGCCGGCACCTTCTGATATTCAGGCAAAGGAGATCGAGTCACGTAAGGACAAGATCGAAAAGAATATTGATGAGTGATCATCGGTAAAATAGGACTATAAAAAGATATGAGGGCGGTCACGGATCCATAACCGTGACCGCCTTTTACAGTTGCGGAGTATACGGATGAAAAAAATAAGAACGGGTACGGCAATTGAGTACATACTTGTTGGAATTTCCGGAATATTGTTCATACTTGTGGCATCGAGCTGGACAAGCCCGCTTTTTCCATGGGCATATGGATACGACAGTTCCTGGTATTCGCTGATGGGAAGAGCAATAATTGAGGGTAAAGTACCGTATAAGGATCTTTTTGATCTAAAGGGTCCGTTATTGTTTTTTTATGAAGCACTGGGACAGTTTTTTATCAGAGGGAGAAACGGTGTTTTTCTGATCCAGTGTGTTTCTATTGTTTTTACGACAGTCTTTTTATATAAGCTGTCCAGACTTTATCTTGATCGAATTGCGTCCGCGTTTATTCTGATGCTTTTTTATTTCACAGAGTTTTCGATTCTGTGGGGTGGAAATACAGCAGAAGAACTTTTTATGCCGTTTAATATGGCAGCAATATATTTAACGGTAAATTATCTCAAAAACAAGCGTTACGATGAATGTGAGGCTCCTTCTTTCGCACTGGGACTTGGTTTTGCGACTATGGCATTGTCAAAAATAACGATCGCAACGGCACTGGTTTCGTCGGTGATAACAGTTGTTACATGCCTTTTTTTAAAGAAACAATGGAAAAATATAGTAAGATCGGCGGGCTATTTTTTGACAGGGAGTTTGATCGTTATACTTCCGGTACTTTTTTATTTTGGATTTCGAGGTGCTCTTTCTGATTTTTTATTTGCGGTATTTACCTTTGCGTTTAAGAGATCTACAGATTATTACGAGGCTTTTTCTCTTGATTGGGAAAAGTCACTTTTGATAGCGGATGCGGCGTTTGTCTTCGGAATCCTCTTAAAAGGAGATACAGATGAAAAGAAAGAAAATAAATTACTGATAATAGTGACATCGATCATAACCTATCTGCTTTTACATCTTGGAACTCCATATCCGTATTATTTCCTGTCTCTGATGCCGCTTTTTGGACTATTTTCGGTATTGTGGATGAAAAATATAAAGGAGTTTATTGGCGACATAAGGAAAAGAGAAGTCAATGAAGGACGGATAGCTGTAAACATTGTAATGATCCTGCTGATAGTACCTGCTGTTGGATTTTGGATCTTTCCTTCAGCAAATAAGATCGAAGAAAACATAAATATTTATAAATACGATATTGGGAGAGAACAGGTCGAGGACTGTTCTGAGATCAACGACCTGATACCGGAATGGGAGAGAAATGAGGTTTATAACCTGGAATCCGGCATGATATATTATGAAGTAAATCAATTGTTGCCTGCTAATAAATATCCTGTAAATCTGCCGTATTTTCTGCATCTCCATCCACCGATAAAGGAAGAAGTGCTGCGGAAACTGCAGATAGACAGACCTGTGTGGATAATCTGTGAGTATATGGACGGCTTTGATGACGAAGACATAAAAAAATATGTTTTTGATAATTATGAGCTTATAGCGGATAACACGGGTGAACAGCTTTACAGACGTTGCAAACCTTGACTTTTCAAGGGTAACGCATTAAACTTGAAACGTTGATTTTCGTTACTTGAGCCAACGCTGGTAACACATTTTTCATGGGGAACGACATGAAAAATATGAATATGAACAACGAAAAGAATTATGATTACGTTCCGGAATGAGAGGAAATAAATGGCAGAACCGTATAATCACGCCCAGGTGGAAGATAAATGGACAAAGATCTGGGAAGAGCACCCGGTTAATGTAAACGACGGAAAGCGTCCGAAGTATTACTGTCTGGATATGTTCCCATATCCGTCTGGCGCTGGACTTCATGTAGGTCACTGGAGAGGATATGTTATCTCTGATGTATGGAGTCGTTATAAGCTGATGAACGGCTACTATGTCATTCACCCGATGGGATGGGATGCATTCGGACTCCCGGCTGAGAACTATGCGATCAAGACCGGTCAGCATCCGTCAATTTCTACCCAGAAGAATATAGATAATATCCGCCGTCAGGTTAAGCAGATCGGTGCGATCTATGACTGGGACATGGAGCTTAATACAACAGATCCTAAGTTTTATAAGTGGTCTCAGTGGATCTTTGTTCAGCTCTTTAAGAAGGGGCTCGCATATGAAAAAGAGATGCCTCTTAACTGGTGCCCGAGCTGTAAGGCTGTACTTGCAAATGAGGAAGTTGTTGATGGTAAGTGTGAGCGCTGCCACAGCGAAGTTACAAAGAAGAATCTCCGTCAGTGGATGCTGAAGATCACAGCCTATGCTGATCGTCTTCTTGATGATCTGTCAGAGCTTGACTGGCCTGAAAAGGTTAAGAAGATGCAGACAGACTGGATCGGTCGAAGCTATGGTGCAGAGGTTGACTTCCCGGTAGAGAACCGTGACGAAAAGATCACAGTTTATACAACTCGTCCGGATACTCTTCATGGTGCTACATTTATGGTACTTGCACCTGAGCACGAACTTGCGAAGAGCCTTGCAACAGACGATCAGAGAGACGCTGTTGAAAAGTACATCGCTGAAGCTGCAAATAAGTCTAATGTTGACCGTATGCAGGCGAAGGAAAAGACCGGTGTGTTCACAGGTTCTTATGCTGTAAACCCGCTTAACGGCAATAAGGTTCCGATCTGGCTTTCAGACTATGTTCTTGCCGATTATGGTACAGGAGCTATCATGTGCGTACCGGCACACGATGATCGTGACTTTGCATTTGCTAAGAAATTTGATCTTCCTATCGTACAGGTAATCGCTAAAGACGGTAAGGAAATTGAAAATATGGAAGAGGCTTATACCGAGGCTGCCGGAACAATGATCAACTCCGGTGAGTGGAATGGTATGGAGTCTGCAGTGCTTAAGAAAGAAGCACCTCATATTGTTGAAGAGAAGGGCTTCGGTCGCGCAAAGAAGAACTACAAGCTTCGTGACTGGGTATTCTCAAGACAGAGATACTGGGGTGAGCCTATTCCGATCATTCACTGCCCGAAGTGTGGTGCAGTGCCTGTTCCGGAAAAGGATCTGCCGGTAGTTCTTCCTAATGTTGAGTCCTATCAGCCGACTGATACGGGTGAGTCACCTCTCGCAGCAATGGAAGAATGGGTAAATACTACATGCCCGTGCTGTGGTGCACCTGCAAAGAGAGAAACAAATACCATGCCTCAGTGGGCAGGATCTTCATGGTATTTCCTTCGTTATGTGGATGCTCATAACAATGATGCACTTGTTGATCGTGAAAAAGCAGATAAGTATCTTCCGGTAGATATGTATATAGGTGGTGTTGAACATGCAGTTCTTCATCTGCTTTACTCCAGATTCTGGACAATGTTCCTGCATGATATCGGAGCAGTTGATTTCGATGAGCCTTTCAAGAAGCTCTTTAACCAGGGTATGATCCTTGGACCGAAGGGCGTAAAGATGAGTAAGTCTCTTGGTAATGTCGTTTCACCTGATGATATGATCGACAACTACGGATGTGACACTCTTCGTATGTATGAGCTTTTCATCGGACCGCCTCAGCAGGATAGTGCATGGGATGACAGCGGTATTGAGGGCGTTTATCGTTTCCTTTGCAAGGTATGGAATCTTGTACTTGATAACAAGGATAAGAACGCAGCAGAGACAAAGGACCTCATTCGTCTCCGTCACCAGCTTATCGACACAGTTACAACAAGACTTCAGGGCTTCAACCTGAATACCGTAGTATCTGCGTTCATGGAGTTCAATAATAAGCTCAGTAAGATGGATGTTGATAAGAAGACACTGGAAGCATATGTAACGCTTCTTGCTCCGTTTGCACCTCATATGGCTGAGGAACTTTGGCAGCAGCTTGGTCATGATACATCTGTATTTAAGGAAAAGTGGCCTGAGGCTGATAAGGCTGCTATGCAGGAAGATACACTTGAGATTCCTGTTCAGGTCAACGGAAAGATCCGTGCTACTGTAAGTGTCGCAGCTGATGCAAGTAAAGATGAAGTTCTCGCTCTTGCAAAAGAAGCTGTAAAGGATAGACTTACAGATAATATCGTAAAGGAGATTTACGTTCCGAAAAAGATCGTAAATATCGTTGTAAAATAAAAAATGAGTCTGGATAAGTATTTAAATCATTATCTCGACTGGGAGAAGGCGGGGCCATTCCTCGCCTTTTCTTTTGTCGGATTGATCGTAATAATCGCACTTATTCTTATATGTGCAAAAATAGTCGGAGCGGGTAAAAATAATGTAGAAGATGAAGACGAGGAAGAATTAAATCAACGAAAGAAAAAGAAGAAACCGATGACAGCCGGAGAACGGTGGATCGAACGTTTTTATTCGCTTATCTTTTCAAACACGTCTATCCTGTTTTTTATTTCTGCTTATTATCTTACGGATAGATTTTTACAGTATTATCCGAAGGCGTGGGCTGTATGGCAGGATTATGATGATTTTATCCTGCTGGCGGCACTTCTCTGTTCAACTCTCTTAAATAATCTGTTAGACAGGATCATCGTGAGACTTAGAAGTCTTACAAATGAAGACAGAGCTGCAATGAAGCTCGTTGCCATGATCTATCTGATCCTTATATTCGCTTATATAAAGTTTATCTATGAGGATAATAACTATGATGAACTGATCATGTATTTCATCACTCTTATGATAGGTCGTTTCGTTTACTTTGATGCGTCGTTCCGTGATTTTATCGTGGCAATGGGAGCAGCGCTAAAGAATATCCCGTTCCTGATCCTTGTATTGGTCTACTCCGGAGCAATGTGTTATATAGGATTTACATCAAAATTCCTTTGGACTTCAAATGGTGTAATTGTTAGTGTGTTTATAACACATCTGTTCATGGATATTGCCATATTCTTCATACATCACACAAGAATTGTGAGATTGATCACCAGAAAAGCTAAGAAATAGAAAAGGAAATCCGATAAAGATATGGGAAATTATTTACAGAGGAGGATTTCGCCATGTCGATAAGGAAAACATTGCTTCTTCTGACTTTGAATTATATATGTATCTTCTTTTGGATCTTTTCATACCGTGCGGCGATATTTAGCGTTCTTTTCTTATATCCTGTGACAATACTGATAGTGACTTTTGATTCATTGCTTTTGGATAGCAGAAAAAGTGTGATGTTCTGGTGCACAAATCTTATACTTGCTACAGCTATAGGAATAATGATCCAGACATGGCTGATAGGCAGATATTTCGGACCGGTAAGCGTTGCACTGATCGTTAGGATGTTTATTGAAATAGGTGTTGCTTCTGTGATGATTTATATCGCGGCACTGATCGCAGGTCGTATGAGTGAAAAGGCCGCTCCGGCAAGATCACTAAGGAGAGAACGCAGACGTATCGAGAGAGACACGAGACCACTAGCTCAAAGAGGAGATGGATATAAGAAATATGGACTTGATGAGATGGAAGAGGTCATTGCGGATGAAGATTATCACTATGGACACGATGATATAGAGGAATTTGGATTCGGAAACAAATTTAAAGGTGATCAGGGGGATTATATAAAGGCTTCTGAAGAAACTGATGAGAAAGAAGATTCACGTAATCGTGTGATAAGGAAGAAATGAAAATGATGTAAGGGTCAAAAAGTAAAAAATAACAAATGAAATAAATGTATTTTTGTAAAAAAACATCTGCTACATGGTGCAGATGTTTTTTTACTCTGCTATGATAAAGAGAAGCTTTGCAAATGTTTTATTTCAAGTGCATTAAATGATGACAGGGGCAAAAGTACTTTTGACCATTACATCATTAAATACTTAAAATGAATTTTGCAGACAAGGGGAAAAAGAGAGAAAAGGATGAGGAGAGAGTATATGGTTATGAAGGTATGGAAGAGTTTTGTTCTGCTGTTAGCAGTAGTTATGCTGGTATTTTTACCGGGATCTGCAAAAAATGTAAAGGCTGATGATTTTGCGATAATCTACGATTTCAGCGGTATGGCTATACCTGATGGTCAGCCGGCCCAGCTTGGAGTGGATGCCGGTACAGTACAGCTCATGCAGGCAGATGCTTCAGTGATCAATGCATTCGTTCAGGCTTTAGCTGCAAGATACAATTCTGAAAACCTTACTATCGATCAGACTGCAGAAGCATCTTACCTTACAGCAGCTGTAAATGGTGTGCTCCCTATGGGAATACATATTCCGGCAGTTGGAAATGCAGTTCAGCCGATAGTTGAGACGCCTGTTGTAACCGGAGACACATCTATAAATGGCGGAACATATGTTGATATAAACATCACTACACAGACACTTGCAGTATTCCAGAATGGTGTGCTTGGAATGACAACACCGGTCGTTACAGGAAATGTTTCTGCTAATCACAATACTCCCACTGGTCTTTACAGTATCAAGACAAAGGAAAGAGAAAGATATCTTACAGGTCCTGACTATAAGTCATATGTACACTATTGGAGCCAAGTTGTTGGCGGTGTTGGTATCCATGATGCTACATGGAGATCAAAGTTTGGTGGAAACATTTATCAGACAAGTGGTTCTCATGGCTGCATAAATGTGCCTTATGATAATATGGCAGTGTTATATAATAATTATCTGCAGGTAGGTATGCCGGTTATCATTCACAACTGATCGACAGGACGGTCAATACATCGTCTATAACCTGAAATTTGATTTCGTGGCCTGCGAATGGAAAACCGTAGATTCTTTCAGGATCTTTTTTCTGATAAGCCGGTCTTGGATCTTCTGAAAGAATGCCGATCAATGATATTTCTTTATCTTTGGGAAGAACATTACGAACGTTATCTTTTAGTATGACGGTCAAATTATGCCATTTGGTTTCTTCGGTAAAACCTCCGGATGCATCGTTGATACAGTCGGTGTATGGGATGTATGGCTTTATGTCGTAAATAGGTGTGCCATCTACCATGTCTGCACCGCGGACTTCTATCACTGTACCTTCATCTGATGTATTTGTGATGTTTTCAATCCGAACACAGGAGAGTCCGATTCCGTTTGGACGGAAGGGAGATCTTGTGGCGAAGACACCAAGATGACGGTTATCTCCGAGACGTGGAGGTCGTACTGTTGCACGGAAGGATGTACTTACGGGATTTTCTGAAAATCCCCATAGGAGCCATATGTGACTAAAACCATCCAGGCCATTTAGAGCGTCAGGATTTCTGTATTCGGGTTCAAATACTATTTTTCCCTTCAGATTTTCGACTAATCCGCTTTGACGTGGAATTCCGAATTTGGTCGGAAAATCTGTCTTGATTCGTGCAATTATTTTCATGTTAGATATTCCTTTCATGTAACTATTATAATACAGGGTATTTTATGAATGATGAAGAAAAAGTAATCCGGAAGCATTTTCTGGATCTATACCGCAAGTCGTGGCAGAGCAGCATATATTCCTTTACGGATTTTCTGTCCCTTGCGGATATTTCTGTGCTCACAGAACTGGTGCAGTCGGGAGAGATACAGGTTAATTTTGTGACACTGTATGGTGGCTTCTTAGGGGCCGAACGTCAGATTGCTCGTTTTGGTTCGGCAGAGGAATTTGGATGGGAAGAAGAGTTTCCCATCAAGATCTTAAAAGTATCACCATTACTTGAAAAATTTGGAGAGAATCTATCACATCGTGACTATCTTGGTGCATTGATGAATCTCGGTATTGAGAGAAGCACGATCGGTGATATACGGATCAGAGAAAAATATGCATGGATAGCTGTTCAGGATCATATGTCGGATTATATAGTTGATAATCTGGAACAGGTGAGGCACACGCATGTAAAATGTGAGGAAGCATCTGAGGACGAGAGCGCTGCTGATGTTAAACTGGAAGAAATATCATTTACAGTTTCGTCGTCACGTGTCGATGCGGTTGTGTCAAAACTTGTAAATGAATCACGGGGAAAAGTTTTGGAACGATTCCGCGAAAAAAAGATCTTTGTGAATGGGAGAGTTCAGGAAAATAACAGTGCATCACTTAAAGATGGAGATGTGATCTCTATACGTGGGTCTGGAAAATATATATTTGAAGGATCGGACTATATAACAAAAAAAGGAAATTTACATGTTATTATAAAAAAGTACGTGTAATGCGAGTGTTTTAGAATTGCGTGAGCTTCATTGGAAGCGGAGCGATTCGTGTCATAGGTAAGGGTCAAAAGTAAAATAACATGAAAGAAGGACAGGATGGTCAGACAGAGATTGTTTAATAAGAGAAACAGGATTAAAAATGTTGTTTTAATAACACTGTGTACAGCTCTCATAGGGACGAACACAGGAGTTATAGAAGCAGGTACGCTGAATGCTCCGGGAACTATGACAGGTACTGCGGTCTGTACAGATAACGTAACTGGTGGTTGTACCGAAGAACCGCAAAAATACAGCACTTTTTCGGACAGCGAAGATGAAGATACGGTCGTTATCTCGTTTAAAAGAGGAGAAACTGCGTCGGAAAATAACGGTGCGATAGGGTACTGCGTAGTTGGGGAAAAGGTTCCTGTAACACCGTATTTTACAAGCCGTTCAAAGATAAAGGTTGTTTCCGGATATGAAGGGATGGCCAAAATCAATAAAAGAGGGATTTTGGTTGGACGTAAGCCTGGAACGGTCAAAATCACAGATGGTTCAGTAGAAAAAAGCATCGTGATCTTAAAACCGCAGCTTAAATTTGAGACAATAGATTCACTGGATGTGGTTGCTAGTGAAAACACGATAAGGTCGTTGAACTATATAAGTGATAATAATGCTACGTTAAGTGGAGCAGAGCTGCTTCCGGATGAATGGAAGAGTTCAAATGAGCGGGTTGCGATAATAAATAGCAAAACAGGTGAAATTATACCTTTGAAAAAAGGTACGACAACTATAACAGCGAGCTTTGGTAAAAACAAGAATGCAGCGAAAATTTCGGCGAAGCTTAAGGTTAATGTTCCTTTCTTCAATAAAAGTGCTGTTTCACTGAAAGTGTCCGGAACAAAAAAGATTCGTGTAAAGGGAATACGCCCGAAGGATACGGAGATATCCTGGAAAGTGATTGATTCAGAAACTTTGACATTTGATAATCCGGTCTCGTCGGACAAAGTTCCGCTTAGCTGGAATAGCGCAGGTAATAATGATGTTGCAGTTGTTGATGATGATGGATATGTTACAGGTGTCCAGACAGGAAGATGTACACTAGCTGCATATATTAATGAGGGAGGAAAAATAACAGTACTTACATGCAGGGTTTATGTAGGACTTGAAGAAAATGAGTCGTATACCATACAGCTTGAAAACGGATCTACAGCAGTTAAAGGGCATTTTGATTTCGCTATGACGGACGAGGTATATGAGAAAGTCAATAATTATCGTAAGGCAGAAGGTTTTGGAAAACTTACACCGTTTGATGATCTTGATACGACAGCAATGACAAGAGCAGTGGAATTAAGCTACCAGACTTCACATGACCGACCGAACGATAATGAATGTTTTACGGCATATCCAAATGTCGGTAAGGCAGGAGAAAACATAGCGGCAGGTTATAAATCTGCTGAACAGCTGTTTAAGGCGTGGAAAAAATCGGCGGGTCATAACGCAAATATGCTGAATAAAGATTATACTCACGCCGGAATGGCAGTATTTGTCACGAATGCCAAGAATAATAATGGAATGTCTTATAAGTATTATGCAGTCCAGTGTTTTACCGATGAGCTGAAAGCGAGTGAACAGTAACTTGTTGCGTTTTAATAATGAAAAATATATAATAAAGTGTTGTAATTTGATTCAGATAGAGGTAAACACATGGTTAACAACGAAGTCGAATTAACAAGAACAGTTGATACAGCAGAGAAAGATCGTCTGATCAGCATGCTTGTAAAGAACCGGGTCTCATATCTTGAGAAATGGACAAAGGTTTCTATCTTTCGCAGAAAAGAATATAATGGTGCGAAAGAAGTGTGTGTAATCTACGTAAATGACAATCAGAAAGAACAAGCTTTTTCAATCCTTGAAGATTTTAAGCAGGGAAAAGGCGTCGTTCCCAAAAATGCTGCAATGGAGCGGCTTAGAGGAAATACAGAAGATGAGGCCGCCAAAGGTGACGACATCAAATAAATAATACGGGATCATTATTATATCGAGGAGGTATCCGATGGGGGAAAATGCAGTTTACGAAAAGGTAAAGAGATGCCTTGCAGAAGTTAGAAAGATTACGGATTTTGAACCTGAGATCGCTCTTACACTAGGTAGTGGGTTAGGTGACTTTGCTGATAATATCGAAGTCGAGGGCGTCATTAACTACAGTGATATCGAAGGGTTTCCTGTGTCTACCGCACCCGGACATGCGGGACAGTTTATATATGGAACGCTTGGTGGAAAGAAGATCATCTGTATGAAAGGCCGTGTTCACTATTATGAAGGATATCCGGTAACAGATGTAGTTCTTCCGGCTCGGCTTATGAAGCTCATGGGAGCAAAGATACTTTTCCTTACAAATGCATCAGGTGGTATCAATCCTACATTTAAGGCAGGCGATTTCATGCTTTTGACAGATCATATTTCTTCATTTGCACCTAATCCGCTTATTGGACCTAATATCAATGAGTTCGGAGTGAGATTTCCGGATATGACTCATGTATATGATGTTGAGCTCTCTGATATTATCAAGAAGACGGCTGCTGATGATGGTATCGATCTGAAAGAAGGTGTCTATCTTCAGACAACAGGACCTTCTTATGAATCACCCGCAGAGGTCCAGATGTTCAAAAAGCTCGGAGCTGATGCAGTTGGAATGAGCACAGTAGTAGAGGCGATCGCAGCACATCATGCAGGACTTCGTGTAGTCGCTGTTTCATGTGTATCAAATCTGGCAGCAGGCATATCACCAAATCTTCTCACAGAGGAAGAAGTACTTGAAGCCGGTCGTGCAGCAGCACCGATGTTCAAAAAGCTGGTTATCGATTCGATTCAGAAATTTGAATGACAGGGGCAAGAATGCGAGTGTTTTAGAATTGCGTGTGCTTCATAAGAAGCGAAGCAATTCGTGTCATTTAATAATGGTATTTACAGAGGAGGAGTTTTACGCTCCTCCTCATTTTTGACGTAAAAGGAAAAAAGCATATGAACACAAGAATTTATAATGCAAGAGTCCTCACAATGGACGGAGATACAAATATAATCGAGAATGGAGAAGTACTGGTAAAGGGTAATACGATCCTGTATGCCGGTTCAAAAGAAGGGGCGATCGAATATCTCCAAAATAGTACGGATATTATTATGTGGAATCGGGAGATCGATGCAAACGGAAATCTCGTTATGCCTGGATTTAAGAATGCACATACACATTCCGGAATGACTTTTCTTCGTTCTGCAGCTGATGACATGAAGCTTGATGACTGGCTCACACAGCAGATATTCCCGAGAGAGGCACTGCTCACACCTGATGATGTGTATATCGCTACAAAACTTGCGATTCTCGAGTATCTGACAAGTGGTGTTACAGCTGTTTGTGAAATGTATCTCATGCCTGAAGTTATTGCAAAAGCCATGGAAGAAAGCGGCATGAGATGTGTTCAGTGCGGTGGCATGAATAATTTCTCACAGAGTCTGGAACTTCAGAGAAAGTGGTTTAAGGAATTAAACAAGGAAAATTCTTTAACATCATATCGTCTGGGACTTCATGCAGAGTACACAACATCAAAAGAGCTGCTGGAGCAGACAGCTGCTCTGGCTAAAGAGTTAAAAGCTCCTGTATATTTGCATAACTCTGAAACACAGGCCGAAGTTCAGGGATGTAAAGACAGATATAATGGCCTGACTCCCACAGAAGCATTGGATGAAATGGGAATGTTTGAGTATGGTGGAACATTTTTCCATGGAGTGCATGTGACAGACCATGATATGGAGATCATGAAAAAGCATGATATTGCGGTTGTTACAAATCCTGCGTCAAATGCAAAGCTCGCAAGCGGAATCGCTCCGATAGAGAAGTACTTGAAAGAGGGCATAACTCTTGGAATCGGAACGGACGGACCTGCAAGCAATAACTGCCTTGATATGTTCCGTGAAATGTTCCTTGTAACCGGACTTGCGAAGCTTAGGGAGAATGATGCATCTGCGGTAGATGCGGCAGAAGTACTTAAGATGGCTGCAGTTGGCGGCGCGCATGCGATGGGACTCACAGATTGTGATTCGCTGAAGAATGGTAAAAAGGCAGATCTCATAATGCTTGATATGCATGCACCCAATATGCAGCCTATCAATAATATTGTTAAGAATGTGGTTTATTCCGGTTCAAAGAGTAATGTTCTCATGACGATGATCGATGGAAAGATCCTGTATGAAAAGGGTGACTTTAATATTGGGGAGGATCCGGAGAAAATCTATAGTGAAGTACAGGCAATAATCGACAGGATGCGTTGAAGCACGGGTGAGAGGAAAAGATGGAGACCTATACCATTCTATTTCTGGCAGTTGTATTTTTAATATTTCTTTATGTCAAAGCCAGACGTGATGCCGTGATTCAGGCAAAAAAACTTAAGAACTTTCTAAAGGAGAACTTTGGAAAGAAAAGCAGCAGAGAATATGAACCGGATGAGTATGAACGTATTTCGCATCTGTATCTGCATGACAGGGAGAGTCATTCTTTCAGTGAAGAAAAATGGGAAATAGATGATATTACCTGGAATGACCTGAATATGGATAATTTGTTCATGGCTATGAATACTACCCAGTCACAGATAGGTGAGGAAATGTTGTATACCATTCTTCGATATCCTGTAACGGATTCGGAGCAGGGAAATAAAATCCTTAAAGAAAGAGCGAGAGTGATCCGATACTTTGAAGAGCATGAAGAAGAACGGATTTCTTTTCAGACTGCGTTCAAAGCAATGGGACGTATTCGTAAGTATTCACTTTCAGACTATATTGGCTTTTTGAAGGAAGTTCGTGATGAGAAGAATTATGGACATTATCTGAGTATCATTTTTGGTCTTTTCTCGATAGCCATGATCTTTATCATGCCTCCGGCAGGATTTATACTGATACTGGTTGCTACAGCTGTGAATGTAGCGAGTTACTTTCATAGAAAAAATGAGATAACACCGTATCTCATCTGCTTTATGTTTATTGTTCGCGCGATGAGAGAAAGCAAGGAACTGTTGAACAAAGACATTCCGGAATTGTCTGAGTATCAGATAAGAATACGAGAAGACCTTGAGAGGCTTAGTGAACTAAATCGTATGACATGGCTTCTGATGTCAGGCCGTAGTCTAACAGGCAGCATTATGGAAATACCCATGGACTACATGAGGATATTTTTCCACCTGGATCTCATTAGATTTAATGATATGCTGGCGGTGCTCAGAAGAGAAGAAAGTGCTCTCGGAGATCTCCTTCATGTGACAGGTTATCTTGACAGTATGATAGCGGCAGCGTCTTTTAGACATATGCTGCAGTACTATACTGAGCCGGAATTTATCGATGGCGATGGAACCGGATTTGAGGCAGAAGGTCTATATCATCCGCTTTTGATGAAGCCTGTTCCGGAAGATATTGAGGCTCAAAGAGGTGTGCTTGTTACGGGTTCAAATGCATCAGGTAAGTCTACGTTTCTTAAGAGCACAGCGCTTGCAGTAATTCTTGGAGAAACGATAATGACGGTACCTGCAAAAAAATGCAGGATGAATAGATTTGCGGTACTGACTTCCATGTCTCTTCGTGATGACCTCATGGCAGGAGAAAGCTACTTTATGGCTGAAATTCGTGCAATGAAGCGAATATTGGATGCAGTTAAAGAGAAAAAGCAAAATATCCTCTGTTGTGTAGATGAAGTGCTTCGCGGAACCAATACAGTGGAACGAATTTCTGCCGGAGCAGAACTTCTCCTCGGACTTAGTAATGAGAAGACGCTTTGCTTCGCTGCTACGCATGATATAGAGCTTACGCATATACTGGAAGCCTATTATGATAATTATCACTTTAGTGAAACCATAGTAAATGACAGTATAACATTTGACTATCACTTACTTCCCGGCAGAGCAGAGTCCAGAGATGCCATAAGGCTTCTGGGAATGATGGGCTATGACCGTGAGATCACTGAGGCTGCATTTGGAATTAGTGAAGATTTCATAAAGACTGGTGTCTGGCCCAGACTATAAATTTGAAATGTATCGGGGGCTATGCTAGACTATTAGATGTCGCTTAAACGAAATTACTTAAGATGACACGGAAAAACGCTTTGGAAAATGTTTTCGTGGCTGAAAAATCAGAAAGGTTAATACTGAAAGAATTAATGGAAATCAAGATTAAATATTTTACAGACAAAATAGAAAAGCTTCGCTATATTGACGGAAAGTCCGATTGGATAGACCTTCGCTGTGCAGAGGATATCCACCTCTCAGCAGGTGAGTTCAAGCTTATACCTCTTGGAATGGCAATAGCACTTCCTCAAGGATATGAAGCTCATATCGTTCCCAGAAGCTCGACTTTCAAAAACTGGGGAATCCTCCAGAGTAATTCCTGCGGTATCGTAGATGAGTCCTACTCCGGAGACAACGATCAGTGGATGATGCCTGTATATGCAACCCGTGACACTGATATCCACGTGAATGACAGAATCTGCCAGTTCCGTATCTTCGAACATCAGCCGGCATTTTCTTTCCAAGAGGTTGAGCACCTTGATGGACCGGATAGGGGTGGGTTTGGCTCTACTGGGTTAAATTAACCGTTCAACTGCTCGGCTTTTCACTTGATAGCACGTCATAAAAAGCCTCGACGTAGCTTACTACGCCTTCGTTTTTTATAACGCACTCTCAAGCGAAGATCCTTCGCATTAGAACGGCCGGCAAGGCTTTCATATAGAAAAAATTAAGGGCAGAGAGTTTTCTCTGCTCTTAGTTTTTTTAGGCAATGTCGAAAAGTTTATTTTATTCCCATATTGTTTAAGGTTTGATATTTGCAATGTACTTGGAGAGATTATGAAACGTACACCGAGACAGACAATTGAATTTCGGTATTATGATATGCCCGTGGAGCATTATGTGCTGCCGAAACTTGGTAAGGGATGGGAGCAGCAGTATGGTATTGCCGAGTCGGGCAAACTGCATTTCCATAATTATCTGGAAATCGGTTTCTGCTACCATGGGCGCGGGAAACTGATCATTTCAGATCAGGCTTTCAGATACGGTGATCAGATGTTTACGATTATTCCCGCAAATATTCCGCATACCACGGAAAGTGATCCGGGTAACATCTGTAAATGGGAATATCTGTTTATTGATTCGGATTCTTTTATACGTAATGAGATGAAGGATTGCAAGATACCATCAGATGAGATCATACGTATCGTTAATAAGCAGGGGATTTTTCGCACTTCTGAGAAAAATACCCACACGGCGGAACTGATCCATCAGATAATCGAAGAGTGCAGAGCGGAGGCACCGTTTTATGAGGAAAGCTTAAAAGGGTATCTTAGAGCACTTATCATTGATATTCTTCGCATGGATCAGGCGCAGGAAAAGGTAAATAACAATGTTCGTTACAATGACTTTGTTGAAAAAGCTACGGGATTTGTTAAAGATCATTATGCGGAAGATATAAAAGTAAAGGATATTGCAGAGTTCTGCGGATTAAGTGAGAGTCATTTCAGGCGTATCTTTGAAGAAATCACAAATATGAAGCCTATGGACTACGTAAACATGATCCGTATTGATAAAGCATGTATGCTGCTTTTTAAGGAAAATATATCTATGCAGGATCTGGGGAAAATAGTCGGATACCAGACAGCATCCAGCTTTAACAGAAATTTCCGGCATCTCACGGGAATGTCTCCGCTGCAATGGAGAAACAAAGAAACAAAGAATGGAAAAAACAGCCTGAAGCATTATCATATCAGTGCGCTTAAGGGCTGGGAGGCAAAAGAATGACAGACTACAAAATTGTAAAACAGGTTCATAGAAAAGTTAGAAACAGCAGTAAAGTGTTAAAGACGATAATGCTTATATTTATTGTGATCTTTATGCTGAGTGCCATTCTCTTTTCGCGTGGATTTATGCTTCCGTGTTTTCTGATGACAGCATTGTATGTTTTTTATGATACGGTGGCATGCAAGGAGTATGAATATGTGCTGGATGATCGTGAATTATCTATATATATGATCCTGGGACGTCGCTATCGTATGACCAGACATAAACTGGATCTGGATCAGTTGATAGTTCTTGCGCCTCATGACAGCAATGAAGTTTCTGCATGGAAAAAGGGAGGTATCGAGAAAATAAGGAAATTTGATTATACCTCTTATGAGGACGATACTCCATATTTCACAATGATAATCAACGAAAACAACGAAAAAATCAAACTTCTGTTGGATTTGGACGATGAAATTCTCGAAAACATTAAGAGAAAATATCCAAACAAAGTCTTTAGGTAAGCGAATTGTGGGACAAATTAAACATAAAAAGTCGAATTTGCACATTTTTAGGTTATAAATGCAAACAAACCATGCGTAACTCCGAGTACAATATGCTTTGTTGAAAGGGAAACGGAATGAGCCGTTATCCTACAATACGACGTGTAGTACGGAGGAAAAGTATTATGAAGAGAAAAGTAGTTTCAGTACTTCTTGCAGGTGCAATGGTTGCATCTCTCACAGCATGCGGATCAGGTTCATCTGCATCAGCTACAACAGCTGCAACAGGCAGTGACGCAGCAGCAACAACCGCAGGCGATTCAGCAGCAACACAGACAGCAGACGTTGCTTCTGAGGATGAGCACACACTTTCAGTTTATGCATGGGATAAGAACTTCAATATTCCGGCTCTGCAGGCAGCAGAAGCTGATTATAAAAAGAATGTTGATCCTGATTTCAAGCTGAATATCATTGAGCAGTCACAGTCTTCTGATGTTGAGACAGCGATCACAACAGCAGCAAGCGCAGGTGATTTCAGCACACTTCCTGATATCGTTCTGTTCCAGGATCATTACATCCAGAACTTTGTTTCAAACTATCCGGATGCATGGAAAGATCTTTCTGCAGCAGATATCGATTGGAGCGATTTCGGAGCTGAGAAGCTTTCATACTCAACTATCAACGATGTTCACTATGGTGTTCCGGTAGATAACGGCACAGTAATCTTCGCTTACAGAACAGACCTTCTTGAGCAGGCTGGTTATTCCATCAAGGACGTAACAGGTATCACATGGGATAAGTGGATCGAGATCGGTTCTGATGTATATGATAAGACAGGTAAGTATCTCCTTTCCATGGACGGTGACGGAAACGATCTTCCTTACATGATGCTTCAGGCAGAAGGAAAGTCACAGTTCGATGAGAATGGTGATCCGGTACTTACAGGTGAAGATGTAAAGGCTGTTGTAGACGTAATCGTTCGTGCTCAGCAGGCAAACGCACTTTACCTTGCAAATGACTGGTCAGATTACACAGATCAGACAATCGTTGGTGATATGGTTGCAGGTGTTATGAACGGTAACTGGATCATCCCGACAATTGAGCAGGTTGCTGAGAACAGCGGTAAGTGGGAGATCACAACAATGCCTACTCTTAAGGGCGGCGAAGGCTATGCTTCAAACGGTGGTTCTTCTCTTTACGTAACAGCTAACTGCAAGAACGTTGACCTCGCAAACGATTTCCTTGCAAAGACATTCGGTGCAGGTTCTACAGAGACATATGATGAGGCTCTTACAAAGGGTGGTGTTATCACATGTTCTACAAAGGCAGGTTCTTCTGAGGTTTACAACCAGGGCGTTGAGTACTTCAACAATCAGCCTATCTACTCCACAATCGTTGAGTATGGTACACATGTACCGGTTGTAAAGCAGTCTGATTACCACTATACAGCACGTGAGCAGGTTGCAGCTGCAATCCAGAATATCCTTGGCGGTGCAGATATCGATTCTTCACTTAAGGATGCACAGGATCAGCTTCTCTTTGCAATGGGCAAGTAATTAATACGGATCGCGTGTTGATCTGACACGTATCTGATCGGGAGAAACCGGTCGTAATACATCGGTTTCTCCCTTTTTATTTCAATATTATCAAGTCGAATTTGCAATAAATTCCCAAATAAAAACACCTCGAAAAAGGGGGAGAAGAAATTGAATACAAAGAAAAATGGCTTTGGCCTCCTTGCTAAGCAGCGCGCAGCAGGCTGGGCTTTCCTTACACCCGCAACGCTTTTGATCTTTATCATGAGTTTTTACCCTATGGTACAGGCCTTCATCATGTCATTAAAGACAGGCTCCAGTGCCAATATGCAATGGGGAAATCCTATTACATATAATTACGCTCGAATGTTCCAGGATAAGCTGTTTCAGCGTTCCATCGGAAACACTTTCCTGTATCTTATAATTGAAGTTCCGATCATGCTGATCTTTGCTGTACTTCTTGCACAGCTCCTTAATGAGAAGCATCTGAGATTCAAGGGAATCTTCCGCACATGCGTATTCCTTCCCTGTGCAACATCTCTTGTTTCTTATGCATTGATCTTTAAGTCTCTTTTTGCAACACAGGGTCTTATCAATACAGTATTGGTTCAGCTTGGAATTTTTTCTGAAAACTACAATTTCCTTGGTACACCCGCAAGTGCAAAGGCTGTTATCATCATCGCTCTTATCTGGAGATGGACAGGATACAACATGGTATTCTACCTTGCAGGTCTTCAGAATATCGAATATTCAGTATATGAGGCAGCCAAGATCGACGGTGCTACAGGATGGAAGACTTTCTGGTATGTTACAGTACCGCTCCTTAAGCCGGTTATCGTTATGACATTCATTATGTCTATTAATGGTACGCTTCAGCTCTTTGACGAGTCCGTGAACCTGACAAAGGGTGGTCCGGCGAATACTACTATCACAATGTCACATTATATTTACAATAACTCTTTTGATGGCGTTGCAAACTTCGGATATGCATGTGCAATGTCCTTCGTAGTATTCATAATGGTTGCTATCCTTGCTGCTATTAATATGAAAGTAGGTGATACACGTGACTGATGTTAAGATGAAAAAGAATAAGTCGGCTATACAGAGACGACTGATACCAAGTTATATATTTCTGACTTTCTGGTCACTGATCTCTGTTTTTCCACTTTACTGGATGATAACAGCTGCTACCAATACGACTGTAGAGGTTGCCAGAGGTAAGATCTGGTTTGGAACAAACGCTGCAGAAAACTTTAATAAGCTCATAGGTCAGAATGATCTGTGGGGATCAATGGCAAACTCTTTCAAGTATTCTATAGTTCAGACTCTGCTTTGCCTCCTTATCTGCTCACTTGCAGGTTTTGGATTTGAGCTTTATCACGATAAGGCAAAGGACAGACTCTTTGCACTGCTTCTGCTTGCAATGATGGTTCCTCAGGTAGCTACCATGATCCCTCTTTTCAAGATGGCATCCGGCATGAAGATCCTGAATAGTGTATGGGGATTCATTCTTCCCTCTATTTCCACACCGTTTATGATCATGATGTTCCGTCAGAATTCACGTAATTTCCCGGTAGATATCATGGAAGCAGCCAGAATGGATGGCCTCAGCGAAGTTGCTATATTCTTCCGTATGTATCTGCCTGTTATGAAGTCAACATATGCGGCTGCAGCAGTTATCACATTTATGAATGCGTGGAACTCATATCTGTGGCCGAAGGTTGTAATGCTGGACAACAGCGCGCAGACAATGCCTATGCTTATCGCAAACCTTGCAGCAGGATATACCATTGATTATGGTGTGCTGATGATGGGCGTTCTTTTCTGCTCAATACCGACAATGGTAATCTTCTTTATACTTCAGAAGCAGTTTGCAGAAGGTATTACCGGCGCGGTTAAGTAAGACGTATCGGAGAAGGTATATAAAAGATACGGTGGATTCAAGTAAATCAGTTGTTATTTATGAGAGGAGAAAAAGGGCTGGGGACATTCTCTCCAGCCCTTTTAATACGAAAAATGGCTACAAAGTTTGATTTTAAGATCGTCGCAGATCCGACAGTATTCAAGGTAAATTGTCTGCCGGCACATTCCGATCATGTCTGCTACAGAAATGAAGCAGAAGCAGAGCAGGAGAGAACAGCCAATCGCAGATCTCTCAATGGCATTTGGAAGTTTTCATACGCTGTTAATCCCGCCTCTGTGATCGAGGGGTTTGAAAGTCTTGATTATGACTGCACCGGCTGGGACAGCATCCGCGTTCCTTCCAATATGCAGATGGAAGGATATGATAAACCGGCATATGTAAATACACAGTATCCATGGGACGGCAGAGAAAATATCAAACCGGGAGAAATTCCTACAGAATATAATCCGGTTGGAAGTTATATTACATATTTTAGTATTCCCAAGGAATGGAAAGATCAGCCTGTATGCATTTCATTTCAGGGCGTTGAGTCAGGCTTTGCCCTGTATCTTAACGGACAGTATGTGGGATACAGCGAAGATTCCTTCACAGCATCAGAGTTTGATCTGACTCCTTTTATCCAGAAAGGCGTTAATAAGCTGGCAGTACGTGTTTATAAGTGGACATCATCCAGTTGGCTTGAGGACCAGGATTTTTACCGTTTCTCTGGAATTTACAGAGATGTATATCTTTATACGGTTCCTTCGGTTCATCTTTTTGACCTGAAGATCCGTGCACTGTTGGATGACGCTTATAAAGACGGTACATTGGAAATAACTCCTTCATATACAGTTGATGGCTGCACACAGGGACTTAAGAAGTCTGGTGGACGCGGTGTTTACGGTACTACAGAATATATCCTCTCAAGAGAGGGAGAAGAAGTTCTATCCGGTGAAGTTCCGACAAAGGCAGATACAGTGATCCGTGAGAGAGTAGAATCACCTGATCTTTGGAGTGCTGAGAAGCCGGCACTTTATGATCTGACTCTCATACTTAAGGATGAAAAAGGTGAAGTGATCGAGGTTATCCATGAGAAAGTTGGATTCCGTCGATTTGAAATGAAAAACGGCATTATGTGTATTAACGGAAAGAGAATTGTTTTCCGTGGTGTAAATCGTCACGAGTTTTCATGTGACACAGGTCGTACACCGAATCCTGATGAAGTTTTGTCAGATATCCTCACAATGAAGCGTAATAACATCAATGCGCTTCGTACATCACATTACCCGAATGCATCCATGATCTATCGCCTCTGCGATGAATACGGCATTTATATGATTGCTGAGAATAATATGGAAAGCCATGGGTATTGGGATAAGCTTTGGAGAGAAGACCTCCCGTATAGTGAGGCTCTTCCGGGTAATCGTAAGGAATTTTTGCCGATGCTTCTTGATCGGGTTAATTCTACTTACGAAATTGATAAAAATCATCCGTCTATCCTTATCTGGTCAGATGGAAATGAGTCCTACACAGGTCAGGATATCCAGGATATGACTGATTATTTCCATATGAAGGATCCTGACAGACTGGTGCATTATGAGGGTGGAGATCATGATCCGGATGATCATTTCCCGGATAGCACCGATATGTATTCTCAGATGTATTCGACTGTGGACAGGATCGAGAAATTCCTCGCTGCTCCGGAGCATCAGGACAAGCCGTTGATCCTCTGCGAGTATACTCACTCAATGGGCAATTCAAACGGAAATATGTACAAGTACATTGAGCTTTCCGACCGTGAGCCTCGTTATCAGGGCGGATTTATATGGGATTTTGTAGACCAGTCTGTTCGCAGAAAGAATCGCTATGGTGAGGAATTCCAGGCATACGGTGGAGACTGCGGAGAGCGTCCGACTGATTACGAATTTTCCGGAAATGGTATTCTTGACGGAACACGTAAGCCATATGCAAAGATGCAGGAAGTAAAGGCGTGCTATCAGCCGCTTGATGTAAAGGTAGATGGAACAAAGGTTACTATCGTAAACCGTAATCTTTTCACAGATACAAGTGAGTACGATTGTGTAGTTACTGTTGAGCGAGAGGGTGTACTTATCAGCGAAGAGCAGATAATGACAAAGGTTCCGCCTCTTTCTGAGGGCTCATACAATCTGCCGATACTTAAGGAAAAACAGGCAGGAGAGTATGCTGTAACAGTTTCCTTCAGGCTGCATGAGGATACCGATTGGGCTGAAAGGGGATATGAGATTGCTTTTGGTCAGGGTGTTTATTCTGTAGCTGATAAAAAGAAGAAGGCTGATGCAGAAGAAGCAACAGACTACAGCGAATCACTTCTCGTAGTAAAGAAGCCAGGTAAGTTTAAGGTAAATAACTGCGTTCACAATGTTGGTGTACAGGGTGATGATTTTGATATCCTTCTGTCCAAGCTTAAGGGCGGTATTGTTTCATACCGTTATGGCGGAAAAGAACTGATCGATGCTATTCCCAGACCGAATTTCTGGAGAGCTCCTATCAGTAATGACTATGGTAATAAGATGCCGGCACGTTACGGTGTATGGAAGCTTGCGAGTCTCTATCAGGACTTCACAGATCCGTTTGCAGCTCCTTACACATTATCTGATGAGGACAAAAAGTATCCGATCGTGAAGGAGACAAAGGAATTTGTCGATGTCACATGGAAGAAGTATCTGCCGACAGTTCCTATGAGCGCATGCTTTGTAACCTATCGTATATTTGCTGACGGTACTGTTCGTGTGATCATGGACTATGATCCGGTTGAGGGACTGCCTCCGATGCCTGAGTTTGGATTTATGTTTAAGCTCGATGCAGACTATGATCATCTCACATTCTACGGAATGGGACCGGATGAGAATTACTGCGATAGAAATCATGGCGCCCGTCTCGGTGTTTATGAAGTTGATGTAAAGGATAATGTAGAGAAGTACCTCGTGCCGCAGGAGACCGGAAATAGAACCGGAGTGCGCTGGGCAAGGGTCACAGACTACAGAGGCCGCGGAATCGAGTTCAGAGGTGCTGAATTTACCGAAAGCGGAGATCCTATGGCTTCTAAGTCCGGAACGTTTGAAATATCAGTAACTCCGTATACACCGGAGCAGCTCGAGGAAGCAGCACACGCATATGAGCTTCCGAGAGTATTTAACACGGTTGTACGCCTGTCACTTAAGCAGATGGGTGTAGGCGGTGACGACAGCTGGGGCGCAAGAACTCACGATGAATTCCTGCTTCCAACAGACAAAAAGCTGCAGTTCGCATTTGAATTTAAGGGAATATGATCCACGGGGACGGGGGTGTTGGTATATGGACCAGCACCCCCGTCCTCGTAGTCTGCCCATGTTTTTCCAATCTGTGCCACGTGTGATGCAGGTTGTGCCAGAAGTATTGTACTTAGCGGACTTCCGGGTAAAATTTGTTTTATCAGATGGAGGTACAATATGAGAAGGAAAAAACTTTGGACAGGACTTGCGTCACTTACAGCGTTTTTGCTTACGTTTTCGATCGTAGGTACAAATTGCATGTATGGCTACGCAGGAACAGTAAACGGAGCGCTTGGAATACGAACAAGTAAGGTTGTGAATGAAGACGGAGATACGGCAGACACAACATATTTTGAAAGTGAGTATGGTGAGCTCAATTCAGAAAACTTACAGAAGCTTATTGCAGATACCTACGATGAAAGTGTTCTTGAGGAAGAAGAGGGTGCGGTTCTCCTTAAAAATGAGAACAATGCGCTTCCGTTATCGGAGAATGAGAACAGCGTAACACTTTTCGGACACGCATTTGCACAGCCTTTATATAAGGCAGCATCAGCAGGTTCAAACGGTTACAAGGGAGAATACTGTATCGATCCGTACACGGCTTTTGAAAACGAGGGCTTTGAGATAAACAGCACTCTTAGAGAAGCATATAAGGCGTCAAAAACAGAAAGAGGAACCGGCGCTTTTGATTTTGTATCGCAGACCAGCAGCATCCTTTCAATGGGAGAAGAAAACAAAGCATTTTACACATCGGATATAAGGTCATCCTGGGAAAATAATTATAACGATGTCGCTATCGTAATGTTTGCAAGAGAAGGCGGTGAAGGCGTAGAGCTGGCAACAGAAGACACAGAAGGAATGAGCCAGCTGTCTCTCCACGAAGATGAAAAGGATCTTCTGCAGATGATAAAGGACTCTGGTAAGTTCAAAAAGACCATTGTTTTATTAAATACAGGAAATCCAATGGAGCTTGACTGGCTTGACGAGTACAGCGTAGATGCCTGCCTGTGGATCGGTGAACCCGGTCAGCGAGGATTTGAAGGAGTGGTAAATCTTCTTACAGGTAAGGCTGATCCTAGTGGACATCTGACTGATACCTATGCAGCAAATTCGCTTTCATCTCCGGCAGTAGTAAATGCCAGCGGAAATAATCAGACGTGGACAAACATCGATGAAGTGCTGTCAAAGACTACAGAAGGTGAAAATGATATTTCATTCTATGATGCACAGGCAGAAGGAATCTACGTAGGATACAAGTATTACGAAACCAGATACGAAGATGTTGTCTTAGGACAGGGAAAAGCTGACAGTACTAAAGGATCATCAACCGGAAAAGCATGGAACTATGCAGATGAAGTAACCTACCCATTTGGATACGGTCTTTCTTATACCGATTTTACACAGACACTTGATAGCGTAGAAACAGGAGAAGACACTGTTGATGTAAAGGTAACGGTGACAAACACAGGAAGTGTAGCGGGAAAGAGTGTTGTTCAGGTATATGCACAGACACCATATGGAGATTATGAAAAGCAGAATCATGTAGAAAAGTCTTCCATACAGCTTTTGAACTTTGCAAAGACCGGAATGCTTGAACCGGGACAGAGTGAGACTCTTGAGATAAGCTGCGATAAATATCTGCTTGCAAGCTATGATCATACAAAAGCAAAGAGCTATATCATGAGCGAAGGAGATTATTATATCTCAATCGGAGCAGATGCACATGATGCGTTAAATAACATTCTGGCATCAAAGGGAGCAGAAACTCTCATAAATGCTGATGGATCATCTGTAAAAGGAAATGCAGGCAATACATACGCGTGGAAAGAAAACTTTGACAGTGAAAAGTATGCTGTATCAAGGTATTCAGATACAAAGGTAACAAACCTTTTTGATGATGCAGATCTGAACTATTGGGTAGAGGGAGCTGTTACATATCTCTCCCGAAGTGACTGGGACGGAACATATCCGGTAGAAGCTGTAAAAGTCTCTGCGACAGATGAAATGATCACGGAGATGAACGGCGAATACTACGAGAAGCCTGATGATGCGCCATCGGTTAAAGATGTGATACTTGGAGAAAATAAGGATATCCCGCTCGCATCACTTATAGGTGCGGAATATGATGACAAAGCCTGGGATGAATACCTGAACCAGTTTTCTTTATCAGAACTTGCAAGTCTCGTTGCGGATAATTTTGGTACAGGAGAGATAACAACTGTAGGAAAACCGGCCGTAGTTGTGGGTGATGGTCCTGACGGAGTCGGAGGCACATTCAGTAAGGAAAAATATGGTGACGGAAGAGACGATACCTGTTTTCCGTGTCAGCTGATACTCGCATCAACCTATAACAAAGATCTCCTGGGACGCAGAGGTGAGCTTATGGGTGAAGAATGTTTATACCTCGGTATGGAATGTGACTGGATGCCGGGCGGAAATCTTCACAGGACACCATTTGGCGGCAGAAACTTTGAATATTATTCTGAAGATGCAAATATGACATATCTCTGCTCGATCCCGGAAGTAGAAGGAATGGAATCTAAGGGTGTTCATGCAGGAATGAAGCATTTTGCAGGAAACGATCAGGAAAATAACCGTCAGGGAATAGCATGTTTCTTTAATGAGCAGGCATTCCGAGAGGGAGACCTCAGATGTTTTGAGGGAGCGCTGGCGGTAGCCAAAGGACAGAGCGTGATGCAGGGCTTTAACCGAATCGGATTAAAATGGTGCTCCGCAAGTAAAGCTCTTATTACCGAGCTTCTCAGAAATGAATGGGGATTTGTCGGCCAGGTGGAAACGGATGCAGTTGCGTCAGGTGAACCGTACAAGGTACATTTTGTATCGACATTGGCAGCCGGAGTGAATAATTATTGCATAGATTTCGGCGGTGCAAGTTCACAGGCAATCGTGAAAGCTATCGAGGAAACAGACGATGGCAACCTTGCAGGAATCCTTAAAGAGTCAGCGCACCAGTATCTTTATACTGTAGTAAACAGTGCAGTCATGAATGGTTACAGTGTAAATTCCAGGGTTGTATCGGTAACACCCTGGTGGCAGCCGGTGACAACAATGATCATAATTTTGCTCTCTCTTATAGAAGCACTTCTTCTTATGATCATATTCAGAAGAAAAAATAAAGAAGAAAAAATCATTGTGGAGGAGGCTCAGGCATGATGGATCATATAAAGGATTTTAGATTTGGAGCGTATCTGACGATCGTATCAATGATCGTCGGAGTGATCGGGTTGATAAGATACCTTGGATGGTCAGCAGCATATGGTGGTATAGATTATATAGTTGCTGCAGGTTTTGCGATCGCTTTGGTGTTTGATGTGCTTCTCATATGCAGAGATGACAGTATCTTTTGCATTTTAGCAACAGTCGGATACAGTCTCGCACTTTTCAGAATACTCGCGGATTCCGTAGGTACATTCGTCGATATGTTTCAGGGAATAAATATGTTTGGCGATGTGACACAGCTAGGAAATATAGTATCCATTTCAGCATTTGCGGCAGTGAGCACAGTACTTTCAATGATCGTAAGCTTTATGCCGATAATGAAAGCAGAATGTGAGTGTACAAAATAATGTCTTTTGTAAAAGAAAAATGGGTGGCGTTTGGGGGGCGCCATCCAAAATTATCAAAATTTCTATATCAGATTTTCTATTTCTATATTTTCAGTATGAGCGTGACGATTTTTCAATATCTGGTTTTCACGTTCATGCCATACATGCTTGGTAAAAATCTGGCCGGAACAGAGTTTATGTGGCCGCAGATACCGATAACAATATTGGGACACTCTTTTAAGTGGAATATTCTCGGCTATGACATAGTGAGAAATGCAGCCGGTGAAGTGATGATCGGCGGGGGACTCGGTTATTTTATTAGTTATGAAGTCGGTTCGTTTCTGGCGCAGTGCATCAATTTTCCGCTTCAAAGAAATATCACTTTTAAGAGTCATGGAAACGTGTATTATCAGGGATCATGGTATCTGATCGCATGGGTTCTTATATCACTTTCCTGCAATGCGATAAATGGATTATGGCTTCCGATCGCGCAGGAATATTTCAGCATTCAGATCTATAATCTTCTCGTAACAGTAGTCACGGGCGGAGTGTCCATGGTGATATATTTCGGAGTCTATAAGATTATTTTCCCTGAGGAAAAGCAGGCTTAGAAAGAGAACGGATATGATCAATATTGCAGTGGTAGATGACAGCGCTGAAGATAGAAAGATACTTACGGATACCTTAAAAAGATTTACTGCGGAGCAAAAAATCTCAGCTAACATTGTGGCATATCAAAATGGAGAAGATGCGATAAATGATACCGCGCAGAGCTTTGATATTTTTTGCCTTGATATAGATATGCCTGGTTTTGATGGCATAGATCTTGCAAAAAAGATCAGAGAATACGATAGCGAGGTAGTGATCGTATTTGTAACAAACATGGCGCAGATGGCAATCATGGGATATGAAGTGAGGGCGATGGATTTTATCCTGAAACCCATAGAATATTATGCCTTTTCCATGAAGATGCAGAGTATCTTTAACATCATTGATAAGAAAAAGAGTAAGAATATCGTGCTGAATCTTAGCGAAGGAATGGTAAGGATATCTACCGATGATCTGTACTATGCTGAGATAAAGGGTCATTATCTTTTTTATCATACCAGGAGCGGGATCTACCAGCAGAGATCGACCATTAGCGAATTGGAAGAAAAGCTAACAGGGCTATCATTTGCTAAATGCAATCAGTGTTATCTCGTAAACTTAAAGCATGTGAGAGCTGTTAAAAAAGATGACGTGGATGTAGGTGGTGACTGGCTGAAGATCAGCAGACCGAGGAAAAAAGCATTTTTACAGTCGTTAGCTAACTATATGGGAGGGTTTGAAGCATGATTTTTTGGGATAGAACTTCATATATAGTTCAGCTTTTAGTGTCGTGTCTTCTTTTTATGGCACCTGTTGAAAAGAGAAAAAACTATATCGCGCGGGTGGCAGCGGCATCTGCGGTATTGATCGGTGCTTTCTGGATAATAAATGGGAGTATCGGTATCCCTACAGAGGGAATCGCCAGGCTTATTTACTGGATAACATACCTCATAGTCAGCGTGGGATTTGTGCTGTTTGGTATACGCTGCTCTTTTGGAGAAGCCGTGTACTGCATGATATGTGCCTCTGCAACGCAGCATGTAGCGAGTGATCTGTACCTGATCTACAGGGTGACCGGAGGAAAAAGCGCGGTTGCTGCTATTGTGATCTACGCGTTGGTATATACGCTTTTTTATTTTGCTTTCGCAAAGAGACTTCCGCAGAACAGAAAGTATGTAGTGAGCAGGCATGATCTTATCCCTATGTCAACGATCATATTGTTTGTAGGAATACTCAGTGTATATGAATATCCTGAGTTAGATACAGGAGTAAAAAATTTTCATGATGTTATTTATGAGATAAGTGATGCGCTTTGCTGTATTTATGTTTTGTGGGTTCAGGTAAGCCAGAGTGCAAAGGCAAGACTTCAGAAAGAACTTGATGGTGTAAGCCTGGCTTACAAGATTCAGAGGGCTCAGTACCAGCTGAATCAGGAAAACATAGATATCATAAATCGAAAATGTCATGACCTTAAGCATCAGATCAGGCGACTTAGAAAGACAGAGAATTTACAGGAAAAAAATGATTATTTCGATGAACTGGAAGATGCGATCATGATCTATGATATGGCATTAAATACAGGAAATAAGGCACTGGATACGGTTCTTATGGAAAACGGTTTATATTGCAAAAATCATGACATACAGTGGACGTGCATGGCAGACGGAACCAAGCTCGGGTTTATGAAAGACGAAGATATTTACGCACTTTTCGGAAATGCATTCGATAATGCGATAACCGCAGTTATGCAGGTTTCTGATAGAGCCAGGCGTGTTATCAGTTCAAAGATGATCACACAGGACAGAGTAATGGTGATTCAGATTCAAAATTACTTTGCCGGAAATATTCGATATGAAGATGGCCTGCCGGTTACGACGAAAGAAGAAAAAGAAGAACACGGTTTTGGAATGAAAAGCATCAGATATACGGCGGAAAAGTATAACGGGACTATCACCGTAAATGCAAATAACGGGATATTTGTGCTGCAGATATTACTTCCGCTGCCATGAAGCGATGACAGGAGCGGCTTTCAATTAGCTCATCACAAAATGATTCATTAGATTTGAGGGTTTTATTAATGAGAAAAGTATCATTTAACACAGGATGGAAATGTGCACGAAAGGGCACAGATAATTATATAGATGTTACAATCCCGCATGATGCGATGCTTCTCGATGAAAGAAGTGATGACAGCATCGGAGGGACAAATATAGGATGGTTTGAGGCACATGATTATACCTATGTGAAAACCTTTTCTATCCCGGAAAGTGAAAAGGAACTGGTTCACTATCTCGAATTTGAAGGAGTTTATCACAAAGCGACTGTATATGTGAATGGACAGAAGGCTGTGTATCACGATTATGGTTATACAGGATTTACAGTGGAGCTGGATAAATATTTAAGATATGACGCTGAAAATGAGATCCGTGTGGAAGCAGTTAATTCCGATCAGCCAAACAGCCGCTGGTACTCGGGAACGGGCATATACAGACCGGTATGGATGTATTCTGTGCCAAAGGAGCATATACTTCATGAAGGTATAAGAGTAAGAACAGAGGATTATAAAAACAAAAAACTGCACATAGAAGTATTAACAAATGCATCCGGAAGAGTCAGGATGGAGATCGCTGATAATGGAAAAGTTATAAAAACTATTGATGATCTCGAAGCGGAATACTCTGATGGAAGCTATGTCTGTGAGTGTAATGTATGTGAGACTTCACTGGAACTATGGAGTCCTAAAAAACCAAGGCTTTATGATCTCAGAGTTTACTTTGGTGAAGATATGGTGGAAGATCGCTTCGGAGTCAGAGAAATAACAGCCACACCACAGGTTGGATTTTGTATTAACGGTGAAAGAGTGATCCTCAGAGGAGCATGCATTCATCATGATAATGGTATCCTGGGTGCCTGTGCCTATGACTTTGCAGAACGTAGAAAGATCAGGCTTTTAAGGAAGAATGGATACAATGCCATAAGAAGTGCGCATAATCCCTGTTCAAAAGCTATGCTAAGAGCATGTGATGAAATGGGAATGCTGGTCATGGATGAATACGTGGACGTTTGGTATATCCACAAGACAAAATATGATTATGCAGGAAAAGTCGAGAGTAATTATAAAGAAGATCTCATGTCTATGGTTTCAAAGGATTACAATCATCCGTCTGTCATTATGTATTCCACGGGTAATGAAGTATCGGAAACTGCACAGAAGCGCGGCATCAAGCTGTGCGGAGATATGACAGATTATCTCCATGAGATAGATCCGTCGAGACCTGTGAGCTGCGGTGTAAATATCTTTTTCAACTTCTTAAGCTCCATGGGATTTGGTGTTTACAGCGACAAAAAAGCTGAAGCGGAAGTCAGCGGAAATAAAAAGAAAAAAGCAGTAGGCAGTGAATTCTTTAATAATCTTGCAGGTATCCTCGGAGCTGATTTCATGAAGTGCGGAGCGACTATCTATCCCTGTGATGTAAAGACTCGTGACGCGTATGCAAACATGGATATAGCCGGATATAACTACGGCATTTTCAGGTATAAGCATGACCTGAAAAAATATCCTGAGCGTCTGATACTTGGCAGCGAGACCTTCTGTGCTGACGCATTTGATTTCTGGAAGATAGCGAAGAAAGAACCGCGTATCATAGGCGATTTTGTCTGGGCAGGAATGGATTACCTTGGCGAATTGGGAGTCGGAGCCTGGGAATATGAGGAGTACGCACCTGATTTTTCACATGGCAAAGGATGGCTCACGGCAGGTTCCGGTAGAATTGATCTTACAGGTAAGCCTCTTGCTGAAATGACATATACAAAGGTGGCATTTGGCATAGAGAAGCTGGGGCTGGCAGTTGTTCCGCTGAACGGTGCAGGAAAGAAACATTCTCCCTCTGCGTGGAAGATGTCGAATGCGATCGAGAGCTGGTCCTGGAGAGGTTATGAAGGAATAAAGACCAGAGCGGAAGTTTACTCAAGAGCAGCGAGAGTTGAGCTCTGGCTTAACGGGCAGAAGATCGGAGAAAAGAAACCGGATAAGCACGCGCGCTGTTATTTTGACGTGATCTATCAGAATGGCGAACTGACAGCTAAGTCCTTTGATAAAGAGGGCAGATTGTTGGCTGAGAAAACCTTAAAGACCGGAGGAACCGCTGTAGAAATTCGGGCAGAAGCAGAGCAGAAAAGTATCAAAGCATCCGACGGGCTTGCATATATACGGCTAAAATATACAGATGAAAAAGGAGAGGTTCTCCCGTTGATCCGAGGTGAGATCACGGTAAGTGTAGAAAACGGTGAACTCATCGGCCTCGGAAGTGCCTGCCCGTATTACGAAAAGAGCTATAAGAGTAATACAGCAGACACCTACTACGGAGAAGCCTTAGCGGTGGTACGACCTGAAAAAACGGGAAAAATCGTTGTAAAAGCACGCAGTGAATATGGCGATGCAGAAGCAGAGGTTGAGGTGGAGTAGGAGTATAAGGGATGTAACGGATTTCCTAAGAGAAGGCTTTTTCAAATATTATATCCAATGGGGTATGATTTACTGTAATACGGTTGGAATACACCCTTTAGGGTATAAATTCTGTAAAAATATTGAATTTATACCCTAAAGGGTGTATTTTATACCGTATGAATACTATTGCTAAATATGTAAAAACAGAGAGAAAAAAAGCGGGACTTACACAGGAAGAATTTGCGATCAGGTCAGGTCTGGGCTTGCGTTTTGTGCGTGAATTGGAGCAGGGAAAGGAGACTGTTCGAATGGACAAGGTAAACCAGGCACTTGCAATGTTTGGAATGATGGCGGTCCCCGGTTCAATACGAGAGTGGAAGGATGACGATGATGAATAGGGCTGGCAAGGTTTATGTTCAAAATATATATGCCGGGATAGTAATTGAATCTGATGAGGGGTATGAGTTTACGTACGATAATGAATACCTCAGCAGATCAGATTCAAAACCGGTAAGTCTGACGCTTCCGCTTACAGATGTGCCCTATAGATCAACGAATTTATTTCCGTTTTTTGATGGGCTTATACCCGAGGGATGGCTGCTACAAGTGGTTGAGCGGAATTGGAAAATTGATAATAAAGATCGATTTGGACTATTACTTGCATCCTGCAGAGACTGCATAGGAGATGTCTATATAATTCAGGAGAGTGATTGATGAGATGCTTATGCTGCAACAAAGAAATAGATGCTCCAAGTGACTATGAACGTGAGGTCTGTTGGCACAATAAATGTATAAAAAAATTCTTCGGCACGGATATGATACCGGAATTGGACTGCTCGGAAAAAGAACTTGAGGAATTAGCGAATTCAACGGTAAATAAGGGATTAACGGTTCCGGGGGTTCAGAAGAAGTTGTCCTTGCATTTAGAAACGGTTGATCATATATCGCGTTTTACGCTTGTTGATTATCCTACCGGATACATATTAAAACCGCAAGCATCTGAATTTCAGGCTTTGCCTGAGGCGGAATTTTTGTCGATGAAACTCGCAGAAATAGCGGGGATAAAAACAGTTCCATGTGCTTTGATCCTTAATAATGACAGATATTTTTACATTACAAAGAGGATTGATCGTATTAAAGGAAAGATGCGTGCAATGGAAGATTTTTGTCAGTTGTCATATCGACCAACAGCTGATAAGTATAAAGGTTCGTATGAGGCATGTGGAAAGATAATAAGAAAGTACTCAAAAAATATAGGAATTGATATATCAGAGTTTTATTATAGGGTACTATTTTGTTTTATAACCTGCAATTCTGATATGCATTTAAAAAATTTTTCACTCATAGAAGATAAGCCGGCAAGTCGTAGTTTCGGGCTTTCAGATGCATACGATCTGCTTCCGGTAAATGTCATCATGCCTGAGGATATAGAGCAGATGGCTCTTACGTTAAATGGCAAGAAAAGGAATCTCAGAAAAAAAGATTTCAGAGCACTTGCTGCTAGCCTTGGAATAACGGAAAAGACATCTGACATATTTATGAATCGATTAATAAAACTTGAAACCAAGTTTATCGAAGCTATCCAAACATCTCTTATGCCTGAAGAAATGAAAGAGAGTTTTACTGAGCAACTGAAAATGCGGCTTCAGGTGTTGAAATGAGAAGTTTTTTGTAGTTATTATTCTTAAAGGGTATTGACCCTCACGTTCCGTCTTAGGCTTCGATGAGATTGGTCTTTTTAAGCCCTGACAATTCTTCTGGTAATAGAAGCCACACTTTAATTAAAGATTCTTTGATCATCATCTAATGAAAAGAGGTGTTTATGCCGTTACATTAAATGAAGAGTGATTGGGAACGGTCATGTGGATGATTTCTTTGTGACAACTCAGATTTTGTTAAAGGCTGCGGGACTGAATATTGATACAGGAGGTTGCCATGCACGAAAATGTAATATTCTGTTATTCAGGAACAGGAAACTGTTTAAATCTTGCAAAGAATATAGCAAAGAATATCGGCGGTGCGGATATCGTAATGATGCGTTCAAAGCCAAAGGTATCAGATGTCGCTGAAGCCAAAAAGGTAGGTTTTGTTTTCCCGTGTTATGGTGGTGGAGCTCCGGAAGATGTTCTGAAATATATCAGGATGATAAAGGTGAATCCTGATGCGTATACATTCGGGATATGCCAACCGGCTGTTTATAAGGGAACCGGTCTTGCAGAACTAAATAGTTTAATTCCGCTTAAATATTGGCGCGTTGTCACGCATCATTGCAGTTGTATCTGGCTGTTTCCACATAATATCATGATGCCGTTTTTAAATAAAGAAAAAGCACAGGACAGAAGTGAAAGAATGGCAGAGCAAATCTCTGAGGATATTAGAAATGAGGTTTTATCAGGAAAACCATTCAGAAATCCTTTAAATGTTTTAGAGAATAAGATCTGGCCTGCGATTGCTAAAATTAAGATTAAGGCGTTTTCTGTCAGTGATAAATGTATTGCATGTGGGCAGTGCGTAAAACTGTGTCCCAGACAGAATATAAAGATGGAAAATGGCAGACCTGAATTCGGTACAGATTGTGCCCAGTGCCTTGGATGCCTTCAGTATTGTCCGAAAAATGCAATTTCTATCGGCAGGATAACAGACAGACGGGAGCATTATCATAATCCAAAAGTAAAAGCTGAGGAACTTATGGAAGATATCATACACGTGGATGTCTGAGTTGGTCCACGGGGACGGGGCTAACGCTTTTTCGTTGATGCTGCTTGTTGCACAAGAGTTGGATTTCTTTTAAACTATGCATAGCGTTACCTGGAGTATCAGAGGCATTTCTTAAGGGAGTATAGAGGTGTGCGTAATGGGACTTGAAAATATTTTAAGGGATATGTCAAAAGATATTGAAAAGCCGGAAAAATATTGATCATATAAGCCTTTTCTTAGGATATATTTCCTATGAGAAGGCTTTTTCAAATTATGGATTTTAGTTTGATTCGGGGTTTTGTTCTAAGGAAAAAATTCCGGTGTATTTTTGAGTGTAATAGGCAATATCATGGTTTCGGTTAAATTGTGAATTAGACACTTCCGGGAGTTGACAACTACGGAGGTGTTTTATTATGAATACCACCTTGCTTTTGTGTAAATTTATTGCATAAAAAATAATTAATGATACAATGTAGTTATGGAAATGGCTTCTGGCAAAGAGTTTTTGGAGGGAAATCAATGATCATAGAGGTGAGAGCAAAAAACTGTTATGCATTTGATGAACAGGTGGCATTTTCTATGAAAGCAGATATGCGTAATAAGAAGTTTGCCTCAAATGTTCATAAGGAAAATAATTTTAATGTCCTTAAGACAGCAGGTATTTATGGCCCTAATAATGCTGGAAAAACATGCCTTATTAGGTGTATTAAAGCCATAAAGAATGTTCTTCTTAATAAGAAGAATGGTCTTATGTCAAATATTTTTACAGAAAACGATATTTGTGAATTGGGAATAACATTTTTATCAAGTGGCAGAAAGTATTCTTATGACTTCAAATATGATGTGAAGAAAGAAGCTTATGTTTTTGAGTCATTTGTGGAAATACTCAAGGATAAGTATAACAATGAAAAAGAAGTATGCTGGCTGAAGCGTGACACGCTTCATGATGAGTACGAGTGTGTAGATGCTGATCTAATGACGATGATGCCAGTGGTTGCTAAGAACAATGTTATTTTTCATCTGATTGATGCCAGCAAGTTTAATGCTCTCAATAAAATGAGGGAGATTCTGGTTGGATTTGCTGAGAAAATCGATGTTATCAATATGAATAACATTCCTATGGAGCATACCATAGAGCTTATGAAGAACAAGAACCAGCTTCAGCAAAAGGTTGTTGATTTTATCAAAAACGCTGATCTTTATATGGATAACTTCGAATATGTAGAGATGGGAAATATTAAGCTCGCTTCAGGTGATGCATCTGAAAAACCTGAGGAAAAGGTGCTGGATGTTCCTGATAGTGTGATGGATCAGATCAGACTGGTTTCTACATATAAGGGAGTTTCTGTACCTAGCATGTTATTTGATTCTACCGGCACCAAGAAGATAGCAGCAATGGCAAGTTATGTTATCGAAGCGCTTAAGCAAGGAAGGATACTGATTGTTGATGAATTAGACAGCAGTATTCATTTCAAGCTTACCAGAGCAACGGTTGCAATGTTTAATAATGAACTTAATACAGATGCGCAAATGATATTTACGGTTCATGACATAAATTTAATGGATTGCAAGCGGCTTTTTAGAAAAGAACAGATATGGTTTGTAGATAAAGATGATGAGGGAGTATATGTTTATTCACTAGCTGATTTTACAGCTGAAAACGGGGTAAGAGATACTTCCGATATTATTGAAAAATATCGCAAGGGTGCATTTGCGGCGCTTCCAGATCCTGAACTTATAAATTCGTTGTTGAGCATTAAAGGAAATTCTAGGGGGGATGTGGAAGATGTCGAATAGACTTCCTAACATTTCTGATAAACATAAAATCTGTATTATCTGCGAAGGTAACGAGGAGTACAAGTATCTGGAGAGGCTTAATCAGCTCCATGTATGGAATGATATTTATGAGATTTCTTTGGTGAATGCAGAAGGAAATGGTAATATTCCTGCACGTTATCAGGATAGGTATCAGAATGGTTCATATGAGGCTGTCCTTATCTTCTGTGATACAGAGAAGAAGCCGTATGAGCAGTATGAAGATATAAAAAAGAAAGTTAATGAATTTCATGGTGTAGATAACGCTGCAGAGGAAGTGATCATTTTTGGTAATCCTTGTACGATGCAGATTATCTCAAAACACTGGACAGATGAAATGATAAAATCGCCAGCAAAGCAGGTTAATGCACCGATCATTGAGAGATATACAGGTGTTAAGGGTTACAAGGGTAGAGCAGATCAGATAGACACAATAATGAAGAGCCTTAACAAGGAAAATTATATTGATATGGCAAGGCGGATTAATGAATTGCCTGCAAATGATAAAATTGACGGTGCAAGCAATTTTTTTATGCTAGTAAAGCATCTTGAATCAAATACATGTGAGTGGATTAATTTACTAAATGACAAAATTCAAGGCTAAAGTCAGCAAGATGAAGCTTTCAGATACGTTTATACAACCTGTGAAGGACGGTGAATACGAATTTACCGCGACTGTTACGACATCAATACATCAATTTTGAAAAAACAAAAAGGATGTTTTGTCCGAGGAAAGGTCGGCGGTTAAGTATAAAAAGATATTTGGCGAGTGCTAAGAAAGCAGGAAAAACATGATTTTTGGATTACATCACATCTCATTAAAGTGCGGCACAACTGAAGAATTTGAGAAAACGAAGAGTTTTTATCTTGAAGTTCTTGATTTCAAGCTTGTAAGAGAATGGTCTGAAGGCTGCATGATTGATTTTGGAAATGGCATGCTTGAGATTTTTAGAAATGGAGTCGGGATCAAAACAAAAGGAGCACTTCGTCATATCGCTTTTGCAACAGATGACGTTGATGAAGTGGTAATGAAAGTAAAAGAAGCCGGATATGAGGTTTTCATAGAACCAAAGAATATCGTGATCAATTCTGAACCGGAATATCCTGCCAGAATTGCATTCTGCTTCGGTCCTCTGGGAGAGGAAATTGAATTCTTTCAGGAAAGACTTTAACGTAATAGTAGAAAGTGAGGAAATGATATAATGGGTAAATTTTTGGTTGCATTTTTCAGTGCAGGTGGAGTAACTAAGCAGGTCTCATCTAAGCTTGCTTCGGCTATTGGCGCGGATTTGTTTGAAATCGAGCCGGAACAAAAATACACAAGTGCCGATCTGAACTGGCAGGATAAAAATAGCCGCAGTTCTGTAGAGATGAATGACAAAAACAGCAGACCGGCTATTGCATCACACATTGATAATATTTCAGAGTATTCTCATGTTTTTGTTGGCTTTCCGGTATGGTGGTATAGAGAGCCTTCTATCATTGATACATTTATGGAAAGCTATGATTTTTCTGGAATAACAGTTGTACCATTTTGCACATCCGGTGGAAGCGGAATAGGTAATTCAGGTGAAAATATGAAGGCACTTGCAAAGGATGCAAATGTTATCAGTGGAAGACGTTTTACCGGCAGCGTGTCTGAAGGAGAACTCAAAGAATGGGCCAATGAGGTAATCTGACTAGAATTAAATCATAAAAGCCTTTTCTTAGGATACTTATAATTCCTAAGAGAAGGCTTTTGTTATGCGGAGTACTTAGCGAGTTTTAATGTATCATCCTGATAGCAGACAGCCCACATATGGTAATTGGTTTCTTCTGAACCAAGTGTAACAGGCTCTCTCTGATTCAGTTAGCCGCACTGCTATTCTTACAGTATACTCTTTTTTAATCCGAAATTTCCGTATACAAAGAGCAAATCTCCGGCTGTAAGTTTAACCATTGTACCCCCCTCATAAACGTTTCTTAATAACAGTTTCACTTATTTATCGAACTTTGTGAGAAATGGTTTTATAGTTTAGATTTGGGAGAGTACTAGGAAAGCAGAAAAACGCAAAGTGTACTCGTTATTATGGTATTGTATTATGAGAAGCTGATGCACATTTTGTCCTATAGGCATTGTGAAACAGAGTATATGTAGATTTAAGGTCGGAAAGGAGCAGGAATAATGATCAAGATTTATGGAAGAGATGATTGTCATGATTGTGTGGACTGCAAAGCAAGCTTTGATACAAATGGAATAGAATATGATTTTCACGATATAGGTAGATCGCTGCAGGATATGGCGGCATTTATTAAAATAAGGGATCTGAATACTGTGTTTGAGTCAATAAAAGGAACTGGAAAGATAGGAATTCCGGTACTTATTACTGATGAGAACGAATTTGTTTTGGAATGGGAAAAATATCTTTCTGATAAGGGATTTAGTGTTGTCAAAGCAGGACAGGTATGTTCTATTGACGGAGAGGGATGTTGAGTAGGGAGCCTTTAGGTATATGGATGTTATTTACAAAAACGAAAGATTAAAATATGTTGAAGATTATTACGGTGAACCTGTGTTATGGATAACAAGCCCGAATCAGATTGGAATGGAGCACATGAGGTTTGTTGGCGGCTATCCTAATGAATATTGTATTTACCTTTCAGATCTGTCTGTGGAAGAAAAAGTGGATATAGAAAGGCAATTAAAGAAATGAGTAAGAAGAAACTGGCCGTTATATTCCCGGGAATCGGTTATCACAAGGATAAGCCGTTGTTGTACTATGCGACGAAACTTGTGAAGGGTGCAGGGTACGACGTAATAAATATTGAATATCATGATATGCCTCAGAAAATAAAAGGTAATGCGGCTATGATGAAAATGGCTGCGGAACTTGCTTATGCTCAGACAGAAGAACAATTGAAAGATGTAGAATTTACTGAGTATGATGATGTTCTTTTTATAGGAAAAAGCATCGGAACTGTTGCTTTGTCAAAGTGGTGTGCATCTGAACATGAAATCAATGCAAAACAGGTATGGTATACGCCGGTTGAAGCTACATTTTCTTATACTGCTGATAATGTTGTGGCATTTATCGGAGATGCAGATCCCTGGTCTGATGTGAATGTGATCAAGGCAAAGGCTGAGGCGTATGGAATAAAACTGTTTTCGTATCCTGGGTGTAATCATTCTTTGGAGACAGGAAATGTCAGCGTGGATATCAATACTATTCATGAGGTCATGAATCTAACAGAGGATTTTATAGCAGGTCGTGGTGTATAGTTTGGTCCAAGATGACGGGGTTACAGGTTCATGGACCTGTAACCCCGTCCCCGTGGTCCATTTTTCCTTACTGATCGATATTTGCCCTGACTTTTATCTGAATATCTGTATAAATACGGTTGTTTTCAGGCTTTTTTCCTTCTACAAAATAATCAAAAAGAACGGAAAGCGCCATTTTTCCCTGGCGTATGGGCTGCTGACAAATTGTAGCCAGGATGGTTCCATCCCTGACGAGATTCTTTGTCTCCGGCATATCATCGAAGGAAATCGTTCGGATATTTCTGTTCTTAAAAGATTTAATTGCTTTTCCTGCCCCGTGGACTCCGCCTGCAACAAGAAACAGGGCGTCTATCTCTGGATGCTTTTCCAGCATGGTCTTCGTAACATAATAGGATTCCAGATCGTCATCCTGGTTTTCTACTGTATCAATAACTTTCATGTCAGGATAATTCTTAATAAAATCCTTAAATCCCTCAATACGGTCATAATGGGACTTGGCGTTGGAAAAACCGGTCACTACACCTACGTTACATTTTCCGCCGGTTACCAGCAGCATGATATTTGCGGCTGTCATACCGCACAGGTGGAAATCATTACCGACATAACAGAATTGTGAATTATGATCGGGAATATCGGTATTCATTGTGACAACGGGGAAACCCTGAGCTTCCAAAGCTTTGAGTTTTTCCGTGATGGGTTCATTTACTATTGGCTGGATCACAAGGGCATTTATATTTTCACTTAAAAGAGAATCTATTTCACGGATCTGGTCAGCAGCTGTAAAGGGAACCTTTCTCACCAAAACAGTCAGCCCGTAGGTTTGAAATTCAAAAGCTTTCTCCTCTATGCCTTTATTTAATTCAGCGTAAAACAGATTATCCGATTCGATCAGGATACAGCCGATGGTAAGCTTTTTCTGCCTGATCACAAGGGTTTGTCCTGCTCTGTTGGGATGATAGTCCAAAAGCTTTGCGATTTCCAAAACCTTGTCTTTGGTAGCGTCGTTGACACCTCCACGGTTATTTAGCACCCGCTCTACAGTGGAACGTGAAACACCGGCTAATTCAGCTATTTTGCTCTGGGTAACCATTTAGTCTCCTTAAATCAGGATAAAATCCAAAATGTAAAATGTCATATATTTGTTTAAAACTATCATAGTGAGGCGGCTGTGTCAATCAAAATAAAGCACGTGTTCAAAAATTGACAGGGTAGTATGTGAACAACCTACAAAACCGTACAAAAAATATTGTATAAACCTCGCAAAAATATGCAAAATATAAAAATTACGCTTGATTGTTCCGAGAATTGGTGCTATGTTTGCACTATGAGCACGTGCTCATTAATCATGTAACATTCATAACGGGATAAGAAGAGCATACAGCTCCCGCACTTGTGCGGAGAATCCGGCAAAGTCGGATTCTTTGTTCTAGCCCGGATGAAAGATGCACCGAGGAAAAAACGGAGGGAATCATTTTGAAAAAGTCGCTTAAAATCAAAGAACTGCCTATTTTCCTGGTATTGATGGCAGGATGTCTTGTTGTCAGTATCTTAACACCGTATTTTCTGAAAGCGGACAATATTTTTAATGTATTACGGCAGATTGCGGTTTACGCGATCCTGGCGGTGGGGGAGGCACTTATCATTATCACCGGAGAGATAGATCTTTCCATCGGGTATCTTATGGGACTTTCCGGTGTACTTGTGGCGCTTATGGCCAAGGCCGGTCTTCCGGTTCCACTGATATTTATCCTGACCCTGATGTTCGCAACCCTGGTTTCCGGTGTTTCCGGTGTGCTTGTCACAAGGTTTGGTATCAATTCATTTATAGCAACTCTCGGCATTCAGAATATCTGCCGTGGAGTGTCGCTCCTTCTGACCGGAGGTATCACGATCATGGTAAATAACCCGATTGCGGTTCTGGGCAGCGGGTACGTCGGAAAGATGCCGATATGTTCGATCATTATGTTGGTGGTCATAGTTATCTTTGCATGGTTCGTGAAGAGAACTCAGCTTGGACGGAATATCTTTGCTGTTGGAAGTAATTTTACGGCAGCCAAATTTTCCGGTGTGGATGCGGAGGTGGTGAAGACCAAGGCATTCTGCATTTCCGGATTGCTGGTAGGTCTTTGCGGGATCATCTCCTTTGGAACTTTGAAGGCGGCGGATCCGACTGCGGGATCAGGATATGAGCTCGATGCTATCGCTGCAGTTGTAATAGGTGGGACGAGTATGGCCGGCGGAGAGGGAACGATAGTTGGCGTTTTGATCGGTGCCGCGATCATGGGTGTTTTGAAAAATGCCTTCGTTCTGTTAAAGATCTCAGCATACTGGCAGGTAATTGTTTTGGGTGTAGTGATCATCGCAGCCGTCTTTATGGACAGCATCAAGCGGCTTCGCGCAGAGAAATAAAAAACATTAAGTGGGTAAAAATAACACATAAAAAATAGGAGGAAAACACATGAAAAAGAGGTTAGCATCCACAGCAATCGCATTGATCACAGTTGTAGCTTTGGCAGGCTGTGCTTCTACGGCACCCACAGGAACAGCAGCATCTGCGGCTACCGGAGAAGCAGCTCAGGCGGATTCCAAATCGGAAAGTACTACGGCAGAAGAGACGAGTATTCCTTATGGTCACTTTACAGTGGAAAAGGATTCGGAAAAGCCTTTAAGAATCGCATTCCTTTCCTTCCAGACCAATCCGTTTTTCCTTCAGATCAAGGAAGGTTATGATGCGGTTGCCGATTATATGGGCGATCACAACGCTACAGTAGACTATATCAACATGGGTGAAGAATTGACGAGTGACTATGTTGTGGCCGGTATTGAAAACGCGATAACGATGGAATATGACGGCATTGCTGTCAATGCGATCTTCGACGGGACGGATGAAGTTATCAATAAAGCGGTTGATGCGGGAATCCCCGTCATCACCTATGTTGCAGAAGGAAATAACCCGGGCAAGCGTTTCTGTATGGTGGGACAGGATGCCTATTCTGCAGGACAGGTAGCAGGTCAGGAAATTGAGAAATTTACCGGTGGTAAGGGTCAGATCGCAGTAATAACCGGTACATTTGGTGCGGTACAGCATGAAGACCGTATGAATGGAGCTCTGGATTATCTTAAAGAGCACTGCCCGGAAATCGAAGTTGTGGGAACAGTGGAGAATAAGGATGCTGCAACAACAGCGTATTCCCAGACAATGGACTTTTTAACAGCAAATCCGGATCTGAAGGTCGTTTATGTGACAGCAGGCGGTACTTATGGTGCGGCACAGGCTATCCAGGAAAAGGGGCTGACCGGAAAAGTTGGTGTTGTCGGATATGACCACACACCGGAAAATATGGAATACGTTTACAGCGGCGAAATTGTTGCAGCTATCTCCCAGGATCCTCAGGGTATGGCATGGGATGCGACAACAATGCTCTATAATCACATAGTAAGCGGCACAGAGTATGGCGATCACTTTGCAGTTGATAACATAGTTGTCACACCGGAAACAGCAGTGGAAATGTATGGAGAGCCTAAGTAAAACATGGAGGCAGTCGATGAAAGACCTCTTAATGGAAGTCCGGAATATCTCAAAGTCATTTTCCGGGGTTCAGGCATTAAAAGATGTTGAATTTCAAATATACTCCGGGGAGGTCCATGCGCTCGTGGGAGAAAACGGCGCAGGAAAATCCACACTGATGAATATCCTCTCCGGTGTTTATCAACAAACCGGTGGGACAATGATATGGCAGGGTAAGGAGGTAAGTTTTCAGAACACCAGAGAGCCCAAGAGCCTTGGGATTGCCATGATCCATCAGGAACTCTCACTGGCGGCGGATCTGAGTGTCATGGAGAATGTTTACATGGGCAGACTCGCCAAAACCTCTTTTCACACTATTGACTATCGGAAGCTTAAGGAAGATACGGTGAAGTATTTAAGGCGTGTCGGACTGGATGAGGGACTGGCGGAAACAAAAGTGAAAGAACTGAGCGTATCTCAACAGCAGATGGTGGAGATAGCAAGAGCCCTTTCTCTTGATGCAAAGCTTTTGATAATGGATGAACCGAGTGCGTGTCTGACACAAAATGAGACAAAGATTCTTTTGGACCTCATTCGTGAACTGAGGGATCAGGGTGTTGCGATTATTTACATTTCACACCGTATGGATGAGGTATTTGAAATCGCCCAGCGGATCACGGTACTTCGGGATGGCTGCGTAGTCGGGAATTTTATGTCCGATGAAGTATCTGTGGATCAAATACTATCTACCATGGTCGGCAGGGAATATAAGGTGGAAAAACTTCATAGCTGCCGTGCGGCCTATCAGGATGAGCCGATCCTCGAAGTGGAGAAGCTTTGGTACAAAAACATTGTCAAAGGCGTCAGCTTCAAGCTCTACCCTTCAGAGGTGCTGGTCATTACCGGATTGGTTGGAGCGGGAAGAACGGAGCTGGTGGAGACGATCTTTGGATGCCGCAAGGCTACATCGGGAAAAGTGACGATCGAAGGAAGGAACATTACCGGGGTAAAGGCCTGCAAAATGACAAAAGAAGGATTGGCGCTTGTGCCGGAAGGACGGAAAATAAAGGGTATACTTCCACAGATGTCTGTGGAAGACAATACCTGGATCAGCGCTCTTTCCAGATTTACAAGGTTTGGTATTATCCGGACAAATGATGCTGCAAAAGAGGTTGAGCATCAGATCAACAGCCTGAATGTCAAAACACCGTCAGTGGAGCAGCTGATGAAACATCTTTCCGGAGGAAATCAGCAGAAGGTCATTTTGGGGCGTTGCCTGATGTGTCTGCCAAAGATCCTGATCCTTGACGAACCCACAAACGGGATAGATGTAGGAGCAAAACAGGAAATTTATAAGATCATAGATGACCTGTCGAAGCAGGGAATATCAGTAATCTGTATATCTTCAGAAATCGCAGAGGTAATGCAGATCGCGGATCGAGTACTTGTGATGCATGAAGGATCAGTAACAGGAGAACTTATCAACGATGGACATCTGTCTCAGGATGTTATTATGCAATACGCTTCGAATGTAAAGATTCAAGCATAAAATTGTCATATTAAGGAAAAAATGATGAAAGAATTCTATATCACCGATGACGGTGTCCGGCTTCATGCGAAGCTGGATATGCCTGAAAACGTTGATCGCTGTCCGCTGGTGGTAGTGTTTCACGGGATCACCGGTCACATGGAGGAAACCCACATTATGGCGGTGCAGGAGGCTGCACTTTCAGTCGGATATGCGACTCTTCGTGTTGAGTTATACGGACATGGGGGCAGCGATGGCGAGTTTAAGGATCATACAATTTATAAATGGGTGTCTAATGCACTTACGGTCGTGAAATATGCTCATGAGCTTCCGTTCGTGACAAAGCTGGTCCTTATGGGTCATTCACAGGGTGGGCTTCTTACGATACTGATCGCGGGTATGCGTCCTGAATATTTTGACGCGATCATCCCTTTGTCTCCGGCTGTTGTTCTAACGGAGGGGGCGAGAAAAGGTGACTTTCTCGGGATACCATTTGATGCGGATGCAATTCCGGAGGAACTTTACTGGGCAGATAAGGATCTCACTATTTCCGGTAATTATTTACGTGTCATGCAGACCATCCATCCCGAGGATGAGATCCGGCGCTATCATGGTCCGGTACTCATTATCCATGGAGATGCAGATGAGCTGGTACCGTTTCATGATTCTGAGGTCGTGTCCGGACTATATGATAACTGTTCGCTTATCACGATTCCGGGAGACACTCATTGTTATGACAATCATTTGGATCAGGTATGCGCAGCAGAGAAGGAATTTTTGGAAAAAATCAGAGGTTAATAAAGTAGACCATGGGGACTGGGTTACAGGTTCATTAGCCTGTAACCCAGTCCCTACTTGGGTCAAAGTGACCTTTTACAAGTATAATGTTTATTGCAGCTTGGGTTTCGTAAATTTATATCAAAGCTCTGCATTGACGATATTTATCAATAAGACTATATTCAATAGTGGTGACTATCGGTTTTTACAGAGTATGACTATACGTAAACAAGAGTTGTGGTTTTTTTAGCATTATAGTCGAGATTTGTGATAAAGCCGGGGAGAAGTGTATCCTCAGGCTTTTTTCCTTATGGAGGAAAAATATTGAGTTTTCAGGAGAATATGAATGCGGTGGCATCTGCAAACAGGCTCCACATCAGCTTTTTTGGATGCAGAAATGCAGGAAAATCAAGTCTGGTCAATAGAGTAACAGGGCAGGATCTGGCGGTGGTGTCGGACGTCAAGGGAACGACAACTGATCCTGTCACAAAGGCAATGGAATTATTGCCTCTTGGCCCCGTAGTGATAATAGATACACCTGGCTTTGATGATGAAGGTGAGCTTGGCGAACTTAGAGTTAAGAGAACGAAGCAGGTCATAAATAATACGGATATCGCTGTGCTTGTAGTTGATGCTGCGGCAGGTATGAGAGAAGAAGACCGACAGCTTCTTTTGATGTTTAAGAAGCATGAGATACCATATATCCTTGTCTGGAATAAGGCAGATCTTAGGGAAGATGATATTATAGATACGGCTGACCAAATTGAAACGGACAAAATTTTGTCTGTGAGTTCCAAGACAGGACAGGGAATAGAAGAACTAAAAGAGAAACTCGGAAGTCTGGCAAAAGACAAGGATGATTCAAGGACGCTTCTTGATGGGATAGTAAATCCTGGTGATACCGTGGTACTGGTAGTTCCAATAGATAAGGCTGCGCCAAAGGGGCGCCTGATCATGCCGCAGCAGATGGCGATAAGGAGTGCTCTGGATATAGGAGCAATGGCAGTTGTTACGAGAGATACAGAACTCAAGGATACACTTGCAAGACTTGGTGAAAATCCATCGATCGTCATAACGGACAGTCAGGCATTTTCATATGTAAGCAGTGTTGTTCCTGATGATGTTCCTCTGACTTCGTTTTCCATACTTATGGCGAGATACAAGGGAACACTCATAAACTCCGTTGAAGCAGTACAAAAACTTGACCATTTAAAAGATGGTGATACGATACTTATGGCTGAAGGATGTACGCATCACAGGCAGTGCGGAGACATAGGAACAGTAAAGATACCGCAGTGGCTTCGGAAATATAGCGGAAAAGATATAAAAATAGAAACTTCATCCGGCAGGGATTTTCCGGAGGATTTAAGTCCTTATACAGCAGTTATACATTGCGGAGGCTGCATGAATACTGAGCGTGATATGAGATATCGCATGCGAAGCGCGATGGATCAGGAGGTTCCGTTTACAAACTATGGGATCGTGATCGCAAAGATGACAGGGATCCTGGAGAGAAGTATTAAAGTTATTCCGGAATTCAACCGGTGAAATAAAAAGGAGAGAAATCATGGCTGTTTATGATCCAAAATCAATGAAAGCAGAGGATTTCATCAATGATGAGGAAATCCTCGCAACTCTTGAATATGCTGAGGCAAATAAGAATAATGCTGAACTTATCGATGAGATACTGGAGAAAGCGAGACCTGTAAAGACCGAGAATGGATGCACCTGTGCAGGTCTTACTCATAGAGAGGCGTCAGTTCTTCTGGCTACCGAGCTTCCTGATAAGATAGAAAAGATGTATGAGATAGCAGAGGAGATAAAGCTAGCTTTTTATGGAAATCGTATCGTGCTTTTTGCACCTCTGTATCTTTCAAATTATTGCGTAAATGGATGTCTGTACTGTCCATATCACCTTAAAAATAAGCATATCGCCCGTAAAAAGCTTACACAGGAAGAAGTTCGAAAAGAGGTTATCGCGCTTCAGGATATGGGTCATAAGCGTCTCGCAATCGAAGCAGGTGAAGATCCGGTAAATAATCCGATCGAATATATCCTTGACTGTATCAATACAATATACGGAGTTCATCACAAAAACGGCGATATCCGTCGTGTAAATGTAAATATCGCAGCTACAACTGTAGAAAATTACAGAAAGCTTAAGGAAGCCGGTATCGGCACCTATATTCTCTTTCAGGAGACCTATCATAAAAAGGGATACGAAGAACTTCATCCCACAGGCCCGAAACATGACTATGCATACCATACAGAGGCAATGGATCGTGCGATGGAAGGCGGCATAGACGATGTAGGACTTGGTGTTCTCTTTGGTCTTGAAAAGTATAAGTATGAGTTCGCAGGTCTTCTCATGCATGCGGAACATCTGGAGGCAGTTCACGGAGTCGGTCCCCATACTATCAGTGTTCCGAGAGTGAAGAAAGCAGATGACATAGATCCAGATATGTTTGATAACGGTATCAGTGATGAGATATTTACAAAGATCGCTGCATGTATCCGTCTGGCAGTTCCTTATACAGGAATGATCATTTCTACAAGAGAAACAGCAGCGGTGCGCGAAAAGCTCCTGAGAGTAGGCATTTCCCAGGTATCCGGTGGATCCAGAACCTCTGTAGGAGGTTACGCTGAGGAAGAACGTCCTCATGATACCGAGCAGTTTGACGTATCAGATCAGAGAACTCTTGATGAAGTTGTGAGCTGGCTCATGGATTCCGGACATATACCGTCTTTCTGTACAGCATGCTATCGTGCAGGACGTACAGGTGACAGATTTATGTCCCTTTGTAAGAGCGGACAGATCCTGAACTGCTGTCATCCGAATGCCCTCATGACTCTTGCGGAATATCTGGAAGACTACGCAAGTCCCGATACAAAAGAAAAGGGTTACAGAATGATAGAAGAAGAGTTGAAAAAGATTCCGAGTGAGAAGGTCAGAACTGTAGCAGAAGAAAATATAGCAGCAATCCGCAGCTCAGATAGAAGAGATTTTAGATTTTAAGGGAGCAATGCGCATGATCGATGTGTTCGGTACGTTGGGGCCATCCTGTGAAAACATGGATGTTCTTGAGCAGATGTTTTCTGAGGGAATGACAGGGATCAGGATAAATCTCTCGCATGTCATGCTGAAAGACTATGCAGAAACAATAGAAATTGTCAGAAAGGCAGCGGGTAAAGCAGGGATTATCCCAAAGATACTCATAGACATGCAGGGGCCGGAGATAAGGATAGGAAATCTGAAATCTCCGATAACGCTTAGAGAAAATGATGTTTTTTCTATCGGACAGGACAGCGTTCCGGTACCGGAGATCGTGCTCGAGGCATTGAAACCCGGGCAGACTATCCTTCTGGATGATGGGAAGATCTCTGCAGAAGTTGCGACGGTTGCGGAGAGGTGCGCAAAACTCAGAGTTGTCCGCGGAGGTATATTAAACAGCAGAAAAAGTCTGGCGGTTTCGGATGCTGTTATAAATATGCCGGCATTGACGGATTCAGATGAGGAGAATCTGAAGATTGCACGTGAATGTGGTGTGACGGGCGTGATGCAGCCTTTTGTCAGAAGTTCGGATGATCTTAAAGAACTGAGAAGGGTACTGGATTCTTCTCACGGTCACGAGATCAAAATATATGCGAAGATTGAAAATAAAGCGGGCGTGGAGAATCTGACAACCTTTTTTGATCATGCTGATGAAATCGTGATAGCGAGAGGAGATTTGGGAAATTCCATGCCGTTATGGGAATTGCCGAAAGTTCAGAAGACGGTCGCAAGTATCTGTAACGAACATAAAGTTCCTTTCATGGTAGTGACACAGATGCTCACCTCAATGGAACACAGCAAAGTCCCGACAAGAGCCGAGGTTAGTGACATATATAATGCAGTCCTTGATGGAGCACATTCGGTAATGGTGACAGGCGAGACCGCAATAGGTGAAAATCCGGTCGAAGTAATACGCTACCTGTCACGAACGGCGAGAATGAAGGAATGACGTTGTTCATAAAAAATTTATACTCTGGCTAAAGATTTTTTTGTATTATAAGATGAATACGGCTAGTTAATAATACATCGGAGGAATATTTATGGCAGAGACAATAACTCTCACTATTAAGAAGCAGAAAAGTATAGCGCTCATCGCGCATGATGGTAAAAAAGCAGAGCTCATCCAGTGGTGCAAGGACAATGTTGAGGTATTGAAAAAGCATTTGCTTTGCGGCACAGGAACAACTGCACGCATGATCACAGATGCGACAGAGCTGCCGGTTCGCGGATATAATTCAGGCCCGCTTGGTGGTGATCAGCAGATCGGGGCAAAGATCGTAGAAGGAAAAGTTGACTTTGTTATATTCTTCTCAGATCCACTTACTGCAGCGCCGCATGATCCTGACGTAAAAGTTCTTATGAGAATAGCACAGGTTTATGACATCCCCTTTGCAAACAACAAGGCAACAGCGGACTTCCTTATCCATTCAACTCTTATGGATGAAGAATACGACCATGATGTCATAAACTTTAAGAAAAACATAGAGCACAGAGCAGAGACACTGCTGTAAGTATATTTTTATTATAGCTAAAAAGTACCGCAGAGCATCGTATTGGATGCGAAGCGGTATTTTTGCGTAGAAAAAAGAAAATAAGATAGGAATCGTGATATTATTAAATTAAGATTCTTGAAAATGTTTTTCTAAATAAAGGGGATATCCGTGAAAACATTTAATACAACGGCTGTATGTATTCCGACAAAACATTATATGGTTGATCTGACCGAGCGGGTAGCAGAGATAAAGAAGCTGGTTGACAGCGGCAAATATTTTACTATCAACAGAGCAAGACAGTACGGAAAAACAACTACATTAATAGCATTAGAGCAGTATTTATCTGATGAATATGATGTCATTAGCATAGATTTTCAGGATATTACCGGTGCTGATTACATTGATGAAAACGAATTTGTTAAGGGACTTGCAGGTGTACTATGCGATGCTAAAGATAGCATGGATATTTCGCTGCCTGATGAGTACTATGAACTGTTAAAAGCTCTGTCTGTACAGAAAAATGCAGTCAAACTTAATGATATCTTTAGGATTTTTGATAAATTGTGTAAAGATACTGACCGACCGATCGTATGGATAATGGACGAGGTAGATACAGCAACTAATAATCAGGTTTTTTTGGATTTCCTTGGAAAACTCAGATCAGGATATTTGAAAAAAGAGAAAAATCCCAGATATAAAACTTTTCAATCGGTCATTCTTGCTGGTGTTACTGATGTGAAGCATTTAAAAAGTAGGATCCGTGGTGAGGAAGATTCCAAAGAAAATAGTCCTTGGAATATTGCGGCGGATTTTAATGTTGATATGAGCCTTTCGGAGACTGGAATCAAGGGAATGCTTGATGAGTATGAGAAAGATCATCATACCGGAATGAATACCGGTGAGATGGCGAAACTCATTAGAGAATACACAAACGGGTATCCTTTTCTTGTTAGCCGCATCTGTGAGCTTCTTGATACAGAGATTGGGAAAAAGATTGATAATCTTACGGACAGATGGACTAGAACAGGCTTGGATGAGGCAATAAAGAACATCCTTTCGGAAGATAATACGTTATTCCAGTCCTTAACAGGAAAACTTAATAATCTGCCTGAACTAAAAGCTTCACTTAGAAGTATCTTGATGGAAGGAACCAAGCTTACATGGAATCCGGATCAGAGAGATATTGTCCTGATGAGGATGTTTGGTTTTATCAGAAATGAAAATAATAGCGTAAAGATCGATAACCGGATATTTGAGACAAGACTGTATAATCTTTTTATATCAGAGGAGGAGATGAAAAATAGTGTATTTTTCCGTGAAGGAGATCTCGCTAAGAATATATTCGTTGAAAACGGTAAGTTAAATGTTCGGCTTATTTTGGAACATTTTGTAGATACATATCATCAGATATACGGATCGCTGCAGGAAAAATTTAAGGAGAAGGATGGCAGAGAGCAGTTTCTACTGTACGTGAAGCCTATTATTAACGGAACCGGTAATTATTACATAGAAGCTCAGACCAGAGATCAGAAGAGAACAGATATCATAATTGATTATCTTGGACAGCAATACATAATCGAGTTGAAAATCTGGCATGGCGAGAGATATAACGAAAGTGGAGAGAAGCAGATAAGCGATTATCTGGATTATTTCGGATTGTCTACCGGGTATATGCTTAGTTTTAATTTCAATAAAAATAAAGAGACCGGTCTAAAGCAGGTACATATCGGAGACAAGCTTTTGTATGAAGCAACGGTGTGATGGAAAAAGCGTGAACGAAGGAAAAGAAATTCCCGGAGTGTTATAAAAAGGTTGCAGACGAAAAAGGTTGTGTATTCTTTGATGCAGCTAAGTATATCTATCCGTCTGCGTATGATTCCCTGCACCTGACACCGGAAGGACATTATATTTTGGCAGATGAATTATGCAAAGTGATCAAGAATATTGATTGATAGCCCGAGCTGTGACGATTACAAAAACATTTTTTGGAGAAAAAGACTATGCTGAATCTGATCTATGGTGAGGTAGAATCTGATAATTATATTTTTGATCCTGACACTTTTTTTAATAATACCTATGAGGATGAATGGATTACGGATGAGCTTTCAAAAAGAATGATACGTGATGTAGATAAGTCCGAAGTTATTGGCCCGCACTTGATTGAAAACCCTGTGCTTGGTCCGATTTCTCAGAAAGAATTATCTGGTGGAGTGAAAACACTCATTCTCATAAATAATGATACAGAGCACATTTTTAATGGCTCTGCATGTGGTGATAACTGCGCGAAATGGTTGATTGAAATCGGAAAGCAAAAGGATGTCACGGTTCGTCTTGGATATTTTATGAGTTTTGGAGATGAACCTTTTGAAGCGAAGGTTGTTAATACGAATAAAATCGTTCATTCAGGCGCAGAGTTGGACAGAGAAGTAATTGATAATGATTTATTGTAGGTTAATCTGGTATGATCGGAAAATATGGCATTGAGATTTATAACAATAAAATTCATTATGAATTTGAAGTAAAGAGAAATATAACAATTATTCAGGGTGATAGCGCGACTGGAAAAACTACACTTATTGATTTAATAGCGGACTATGGCAGACTTGGGAAGGGCTCTGGAATAACGTTAAAGTGTGACAAAGATTGTTTAGTACTTCCATCGACTAGATGGAAAGAATTTATTCGTGATTCTCATGAATGTATTATTTTTGTTGAGGAAAATTTGCCATTCATAAAATCGAAGGAGTTTGCAGAAAGTGTTAATTATTCGGATAATTATTTTGTAATAGTATTTAGAGATTCATTACCTGCATTAGCGTACAGTATAGAAGAAATATATGGTATTCGAGAGGATAGAGACAGCCAGAAATACGTTAATGCAAAGCGAGTCTATAATTCTTTCTACAATATCTACAATTTGGATAACGAATAAAATTTTAGTCTGTATTTGGAGATATAGTTATGGCAGTATTGGAATCGGTTATCGAAAAACGTTTGATAGATCAGCTTTGCTGTGATGATTCTCAAATGATCTGATGCCTGAGATCACTCCCCTACTCGAATAAACCACATTATAGTAGTATAATGTGGAAGAAAAAAACACGGGGTTGCGAAGAAGGGATATAGACATGGCTATAGCGGAAGGTATTAGCGAGAAAAAGTTATATGAGTCAATAGTCTGTTTTAACGATAGTGATGAAGCACAGGACTATTATTATAAGGCGATGGACACGCTGACCGGCAGAAAAAATAAAAGCGGAAGTGATGAAACCGTAAGGGACAGGATACTTAAAGCATATGGTGTGCTTTTTTGTGAGGACACAGGACTTGTACCCGGAGAAAAAGCCGGTGTAGATGAAGTGGCAAATACTGCAGACAGGCTGTATATCGGGCATGCAGGATACGATCCGGAACATTGGTATCGCATGAAATACCATTTCCCGATAATAGATGATGATAATTATGACAGGTTTGCAGCATTAGTATTGGCTGATATGAATGCAGGCCCACTGCATGAAGCGGCATTGAATGATGGAGAAACACTGGTCGTTGGAGAAGCGGATCCATTAAAAATGACGGCAGAGCAGAGGAAAAATCAGAATGTAAAGTCGGTATCTGCACTGTAAAGTGCGTGTTGCAGGGGGAGAAAATTGAACATTTTGGCAGTCGATGATGATAAGGCTTCATTAGATAGAATAAAGGGGATTCTTGAGAAAGTATCGCCGGATGCGGATTGCTTTTTCTTTGATAGTTCATTATCTGCACTGGCGAAAGCCCGTGAGGAAGAGATGGACGTAGCTATTCTTGATGTGGATATACCGGAACTTGATGGAATAGATCTTGGTGGATATTTGGAAGAGCTGAATCCATATATCAATCTTATATATCTATCAGAGAGGACGGATAGAGCTTTTGAAGCCATGAATCTGCATGCGAGTGGATATATAAAAAAGCCGGGTACAGAAAAAGAAGTAAAAAAAGAACTCCAAACACTCAGGTATCCGGAAATACAAAAAAAGTTCAAAAGAGTATTTGCTCAGACTTTTGGAAATTTTGAGCTGTTTGTAGACGGTCAGCCGGTAGAATTTAAGTATAAAAGGACAAAAGAGATTGTGGCTCTCCTCATAAGCAATAAGGGAGCACAGACGTCAAACGGAGAAATAATCGCCTCACTATGGGAAGATGACGGCGATCCGGAAAAGAAAACCTCTTATCTCAGTAATTTGCGTCAGGATCTGCAAAATACGTTTAAGAAGCTTAAACTGGAAGGCGTGATATTAAAACAGAGAGGAAGTATGGCTATCGCTAAGGACAGGATAGAGTGTGATCTGTATGACTGGCTGGAAAAGGGGAATGAATCAAAATATAAGTATTCCGGAGAATATATGAACCAGTTTAGTTGGGCAGAATGGTACCATGCAGAACTTGATGAGATAAGTTATGATATGGAGCAATGATCCGCGTTGGTCGGAATTCATGATGATAGCGAGAACCGCAGGCAAAAAAATGCCTGCGGTTTTTATGTGCCAAAACGTGTGACAAATGTGTGACAGTAGTAGTGATATTATTTCTTTGTCGAGGGGAAGACAATCACATAGATACAGGAAATCAAATCCGGTTTTTTTGCGAGGGGTAGACGCAGAAAATCAAATCTTGTTTCTTGCGAGGGGTAGACGCGAGAAACAAGATGGATGACCTGAAAAACGGAGCTTATGAGGAGGGGAGATTTTATGAGGTATAAAATGAGTAAAAGGATGTTGGTTTGCATAATGTCAGCAGGTATCATGATTACTATGGCAGCCTGTGGAAGTACAGCGGATTCAGTATCGGCAAAGAATTTGTCACATTATACGGTAGAAAATTCTGAAGAAGCTGAGGAGATTGAGACAACATTCGTAGAAACTGAATCTACAGAAAACGGTTTGGGAGATCAGGAGAAACAGATACAGGAAGTGCAGGACACACTTGTGTATATGGGAGGTCTGAAGACAACGGATGATGCTGAAAAGAGTATTGAACTTGCAATCTTCAGAAATGAGCAGGGAGATCTTGTTGGAATCGTTACAGAAGACGGAACTCTTCATTACGGAATGTTCACTACAGAAGATGGTAAGCTTGAAGATGGCAGAGAATACGCAAGAATGCGTATAGAAGATCTGGTATATGGCTATTACTTCAATGATGACTTGGTTTCCGGAATACTTGTTGATACAGAAGGAAACGTATATGATGCAGGTGAACTCAGCGAAGATGCAGCCAGAGAATATGTAAGAAAAACTCTTGGAGGCTGAAAATGAATATAGAGATATTTGTAAGAGCATAATAATTCAATACTGGTCGAATCATGAACACAAAGGTCTTAAATGAGGATTATTACCTCATGTAAGACCTTTTCCTATGTTTTTTATTTATGACAAGGTATAATGAGCAATAAGAATGCGTTGGAATAAGGGAGAGAACATGCAAAAAAAATTCATGAAGACGATGCTGATCATTTCGACGTTGCTTCTATTGCTTTTTGGGATAATAGCTTTTCAGATGTTTGGAAAGTTAAGATATATTTTAGTGCAAAATTCTGAAAGGACCGGACAACAGGTCGAAGAATACTCGGATAATGCAATGAGAGATCAGATAACCAGGAGGCTTAGAGATACGACTCTTGGATGCGCATATACGGTTAACGAGATCCTGGGGAATTTTGCAGGAACTGTCACTATCATCGCTGATGCAGCTACAGATATCTACAGCAATCCTGATAAGTATGGAAAAGCCGAGGTAAAAATACCCGATAAATCGGATATCGGAAAAAGTATAGGTCAGTTTGTATATGCATTTGACGTAGATCCTTCTGATCCGGAGATTCAGCAGGAATTATCAATGATAGGAAATCAGCAGGGAAATCTTCTTGCAATGTATGGTCAGTACGAGGAACTGGGAGCGTCTTATATAGGCACTGAAACGGGAATAATGCTATTGGCAGGTCCTGTTCTTTCTGACAGATGGGATGAAAATGGAAACTATGTCTATCTGGATCCGAGAAAACGACCATGGTATATGGATACTAAAGAGGCCGGAACAGTGCATTTTTCAGAGATAACGGAAGACTATGATACAGGCAGACTAGCGATCATGTGCGGAGCTCCCGTGTACCGGAATAAGGAGTTTGTCGGTGTAGCAGGCGCCGGTTTGTATCTCGAAGGCGTCGAGAAACTGATGATGAATGCCAAGATAGGAGAAAATGGAGATGCTTGCATTATCGATGAAAAAGGAAGGGTAGTTTTCTCATCCAGAGACACTGGAGAATTAAAACCTCAGACTATTTTGGGAAAGGGAAATGGAGGACTCGCGTTTCTTTCGCATAAAGCGATCATGAATGGAGAGAGCGGTCTGGAACTTCTGGAAGTCGATGGAGAGAGAAATTATGTGGCGTATTCTCCAATAGAGGTTGTTGGATGGTCACTTATCTCTATAATTCCTGAAAAAACAGTCATTGCGCCAAAAGAAAAACTGCTGTATTCATTAAAAGAAAGCGGTGATAATGAGCTGATGCAGATTCAGAATATCACAAGGTCTGCGATCGTAACTATATTTGGCATCATCGTTGCGATGGGGATTTTGTCAACGGCTGCTGCAAATGTTCTCAGTAAAAGACTTGTGAAACCTATCGAAACTTTGACGGAGAAAGTAGAAAGTCTCGAAGGAGATCAGCTCGACTTTGAATGGAATATAAACACTGGTGATGAGGTACAAAAACTTGCTTCAACCTTTGGTTTGATGACTATGAGGATGAAACGGTACATTTCGTATATCCAGTTTGCCGCAGCAGAAAAGGAGAGGATAAGCGCAGAGCTAAGTCTTGCAACAAAGATTCAGACCAGTATGCTTCCGCATGAGTTTCCACCGTTCCCGGAAAGACCGGAATTTGATATATATGCAACGATGGAACCGGCAAGGGAAGTGGGCGGTGACTTTTATGATTTCTTTTTGATCGATGATGATCATCTGGGTCTTGTGATGGCTGATGTGTCAGGCAAGGGGATTCCTGCAGCTTTATTCATGATGACTGCCAAGACAACAATACAGAGTTACTCTATGAAGGTAAGATCAGCGGCAGAAATCCTTAGAAAGACTAACAACTCATTATTAAAAAATAACCAGACAGATATGTTTGTGACGGTCTGGCTCGGAATATTGGAAATATCTACAGGAATATTGTCATGTGCCAACGCAGGTCATGAGTATCCGGCAGTAATGAAAAATGGTGGTCAGTTTGAGTTACTAAAGGATAAGCATGGATTTGTTATCGGTGGTATGGAAGGTGTGAGGTATAAGGAATATACTATCGAGCTCGCTCGTGGAGATAAGATCTTTTTGTATACGGACGGAGTGCCGGAGGCAGCGGATGCTGATAATAACATGTATGGTACGGAACGCATGATCAATGCGTTGAATAAGGACGCGTCCTCTCCTAAAGAGGTGCTAAAAAATGTACATGATGATATCAATTCTTTTGTAAACGGTGCAGAGCAGTTTGATGATCTGACCATGATGTGCTTGGAATTAAAATGAAAAAAGGGGGGCTATTACCATGCTGGAAGTAGGAACAAAAGCACCATCATTTGAATTACCTGATCAGAATGGAGAAATGCACAGACTTGAGGATTATCGGGGAAAGAAGGTCATACTGTATTTTTATCCCAAAGATAATACATCGGGCTGCACCAAGCAGGCATGTGGTTTCTCGGAAAGGTATCCTCAATTCACCGAAAAGGGCGCAGTGGTTCTGGGGGTAAGCAAGGATACTGTTGCGTCTCACAAGAAATTTGAGGAGAAATATGGTCTGGCATTTACGCTGCTGGCAGATCCGGAGCGGAAAGTAATAGAAGCGTATGATGTCTGGAAGGAAAAGAAGAACTATGGAAAGGTATCAATGGGAGTAGTAAGAACGACTTACCTCATTGATGAAGACGGGGTGATAATCAAGGCAAATGACAAAGTAAAGGCAGCGGATGATCCGGAAAAAATGCTTAATGAGCTGTCATGATCATAATTAAAGCAAATGATAAAGCGCCTCGGCATAGAGCCGGGGCGCTTCGTGCAATAATTTGATCAGTCTCTCTGGAACAGGTCTCTGGTGTAAACTTTATCCTTTACATCGTCCAGTTTGTTGCTGTAACGGTTTGCGATGATCGACTGACTCTGTGCTTTAAATTTATTTAGATCATTTACAACTACGCTTCCAAAGAAAGTGGAACCGTCTTCAAGAGTGGGTTCGTAGATGATAACAGTTGCACCCTTCGCTTTTATACGCTTCATGATACCCTGTATAGCAGACTGACGGAAGTTGTCGGAATTAGACTTCATGGTAAGTCTGTATACACCGATCACAACATTCTTTTCCTTATCTGCTTCATAGGTATTATCATCGTCATAGTCATAGTATCCGGCCATGGCAAGAACGCGGTCAGCGATAAAATCTTTTCTGGTACGGTTGGAATCCACGATAGCCTTGATAAGATTCTCGGGAACATCCTTGTAGTTAGCAAGAAGCTGCTTAGTATCCTTAGGCAGACAATATCCGCCGTAACCGAAGGATGGATTGTTGTAGTGAGTTCCGATACGTGGATCCAGACAGATTCCATTGATGATCTGCTGAGTGTTAAGATGCTTTGACTCAGCATAGGTATCGAGCTCATTAAAGTAAGAAACTCTGAGCGCGAGATAAGTATTAGCAAAGAGTTTAACAGCCTCGGCCTCTGTAAGTCCCATAATAAGAGTATCTATGCCCTCTTTAATAGCTCCCTCCTGAAGGAGAGCAGCAAAGGTATCAGCAGCCTTTTTAAGTTTCTCATTATCCTTATCGGTGCCGACAATAATCCGTGAAGGATAGAGATTATCGTAAAGCGCCTTTGATTCACGTAAGAATTCCGGACTGAAGATGATATTTTCTGTATTAAATTTCTTACGAACAGACTTGGTGTAGCCAACCGGAATGGTAGACTTAATAACCATGATGGCATTTGGATTGACAGAAAGAACCAGTTCAATAACGCTCTCAACAGCAGAAGTATCAAAATAGTTGGTCTTTGAGTCGTAATTTGTAGGTGTAGCAATAATTACAAAATCCGCATTCCTATAAGCATTTGCACCATCGGTCGTAGCAGTGAGATCCAGCTCCTTTTCAGCGAGATACTTTTCAATGTAATCATCCTGGATAGGTGACTTTCTATTATTAATGAGATCAACTTTGCTCTGAAGAACATCGACAGCTGTAACGTGGTTATGTTGAGCAAGAAGCACTGCAAGAGAAAGACCAACATAACCGGTTCCGGCAACAGCAATATTAAGCGGAGAAACCTTCTCAGGTTCAACCTCATCAGCAGTAACAAAAACCTCGGACGGATCAAACCCCAAGGCATTTGCAATAGAAATCAACTGAGGAATAGACGGGATATAATCACCGGACTCAATACGGCTCAGCATAGCACGGTTCACACCGGTAATCTCAGAAAGCTGAGCCTGAGTGATAGACTTACTCTTGCGATTTGAAATGATCAAATCAGCCAAATGATTTTGAGATAATTTCTTCATGATTAATTCCTTTGCATATTTATTATATGATTATTCAAGCGCATTATACGTTAGTACGATTGGTTACAATAAGCTTATATGATGTTACTAAAAACAAAGACATAATACCATTAATGTTTCTAAAAATCAAATTCGGAACTTGTTTGAGGCCAACTAGCCAAAAAACAAGGAGAAATGTTACCAAAAGAAACAAAGCAAGAAAGAGGGGCAATTTTTTGTTACAGAATGTAACAAAAAGAGCCCCGCAAAAAAGCGAGGCGACAAAAAACAGCCTTCCGATGAAAGATTGACCTGTTCACGCATTTAGAGGCGTTTGGGATTTGACGGATACACTGTCCGCTGTACTTCGCGAGCGCGATGCTAAGCGCGAGCGAATAGAACAGCGTGACCGGGATTCGGAAAATCCCGCCGGGCGGGAACAGGTCAACTTTCATCAGAAGGCGTCACCTCATGCCAACGTCACCTCATGCCAACGTCACCTCATGTCAACGTCACTTCCTATGAGAAAACCTCATAAAAATAACTTTCAAAATAAATTTAGAATTAGTAATAAAATATCTCTTAAAAAGCCGAACAGGATCCTGAAGTAAACGGTAGAACCATTCAAGGTTGATCCGTTGGATCCATCCCGGAGCTCTGCGGATCGTATCAGCATGAAAATCAAAACCGGCACCAACACCGCACATAACACCATGAACACGATCCATATGCGCATTCATCCAATTCTCCTGTTTAGGAGCGCCGAGTCCGACCCAGACGATATCAGGTTCAGAATCATTGATCATTTGGATATCCTTCTCATCTTCCTCGGGACTCAAAGGTCTGAAAGGCGGAGAATACATACCGGCGATCACCATGCCGGGATAACGTTCGGTCAATCTCTTTCGTAAAGCCTCAAGAGTACTCTCAGAAGAACCATAAAAGAAATGCCTTACAGAACCATCCATCGAGGCCTGAAACATAGCTTCCATAAAATCAGGGCCAGCAACCTGATAAGCATTTGAAAAACCCATGCTTCTAATTGTTCTGGCTATCGGAGCACCATCCGGAAACGTAATGGCAGATTCATTAAGAACCTTCATGTAATCCGGGTTCTCCCCGGCAGTAATAGTAGTGTGAACATTAGAAAAACACAGGTACTTACCGGATAAAGAACTGAGGTGTCTCTTAACATAAATAACAGCCTCCGACGTATTAGAAACTGCATAATGAACGCCAAGTACGTCGGCTCTTTTATGCAAACCGGAATAGAGGAATGTCATAAAATTAGAAAACGGTTCATACTGATTCTCGCCGGTAAACTCGCCGTCAGATGTCTCAAGACGGCGGATCGTTAAATCAAGATCTGCGGAAGCGGAGACAACCTGGCGCAGCAGCTCGTCAGAAAAAAGAGCATAGGAATCAATAAGTATCTCATTGGCACCGGCAGTCTTAAGACCAGTTAACGCATGACTTATAGAAGTATTGTTTAAGTTTTCCCAGCTGATCTCAGACACAATATCGATATCAATGCTATTGTAAAGTTCAAGTCTCCGGCGGATGACGGGGAGACGGTTTGCGTTTGCAATAACGATAAGCTTGTGCAGAGCTTCAGCTTCCTTTTTTCTGTGTCTAAGAAAACGGACATATAAAGTCCTGATGATGAAGTCTAAAACAATGTCATATATAAGGAAAAAAAACATGACGATACGGGAAATCTTCATGCTCCGCATAATGATGTAAAGATATATCAGAATAAGAACGAACATCAAAATACGGTTATTGAATACAGCACTGAAGCGCTGCGCAGGATCCTGCTTTTCAAGTGGAACACTTTTCTTTCGGTGATAATTCCATGAAAAAATATTGATGATCACTACTAAAAAGAAAAGGGAATTATATAGTGAATGATCTCTTGGGTACGATCTCAAAATATGAGAAAAACCTACAAATCTCGTGACCATGGCAAGTACGAGAGCAATAATTGAAGAAAATGTATCAAATAAAACGACCATTATAAATTGTCCTGTCTATTGTATTTTGTGGTATCAGGGTCAAATATCTTAAATCCTAACTGTTTATTTTAGCAGAGGTCAGAGCATGAAACAAGTTCATAAAAATGTGAATACAATAAGACAAATTAAAAAGTTGTGGAGTATAATTGAATGAAAATGGTTAGAGGGAATAAAAATAGGGAATTATTGATGTATAAGAAAAGGGGAAGTACCGTATGGGTGAAATTTACTGGACGATACATCTGACATCAGAATACAAAGACAGGATTTTTCGGCAGAACTATCGCTTTCTTCCTGAATTTCGTAAGGAAAAAGCAGACAGGATCAGATCTGAGGAGGGAAAAAGAGTCAGTATCCTTGCCGGAATGATGCTTTGGGACTCACTAAACAGACACAGTCTGTCATGGGATGACATGGTGATCGGAGAAGAGGGAAAACCTGAAATAAAAACAGGAACCTACTATTTTTCTCTATCACATAAGCATCAGAGCGTGCTGCTTGCAGAATCTGAGAAAAAACGTATAGGAGCTGATATTGAACGCGTAACGGAATTCAATAACGCAATGGCAGCCAGGTTTTTTAGTGAATCGGAAAACGATCTTTTGAATTCACTGACTGACGATCCGGGAATGCAGGCACGGGTTTTTTTCTTTTTGTGGACGGCAAAAGAAGCCTATGGAAAAATGCTTGGAAGCGGCTTAAAGGACGGATTGGAATTTGATGCGGCACCTTACGGCAGATTTGTGCTGGAGCTTGAGAATCCGGATACGGACGAGGAAATGAAAGTTTGCACAACCTTTGACTATTCAGAGCCTCCGCATGAAGCAGATCAGTGCTTTCATTTCAATGATAAGCTTTGCATGTATCCTGTCGAATTTGAAAAAGATGGAGCACACTGGGTAGTGACTATCGTAACAGAAGAATAGGAAAAGGGAGACAAATGGCATCATTACTGGAAGCAAAAAGGAGAATGGAAGAGGACGCGGATCAGAAAATGAGCCGTGACAGGATCATTATCAGGACAAGTATCATAGGAATAGCGGCAAATGTATTCCTTGCTTTATTTAAGGCAGCAGTAGGAATAATGTCACATTCCATAGCTATAGTTCTCGATGCTGTAAATAATATTTCGGATGCGGCGTCGTCGCTTATAACGATAGTCGGAACAAAGCTTGCAGGTAAAGATCCGGACAGAAAGCATCCGTTTGGTTACGGACGAATCGAGTATCTTACGGCGATGATCATAGCGGTGATCGTATTGTATGCAGGTCTGACATCATTTACAGAATCTGTAAAAAAGATCATAGAACCCGAAACGGCTGATTATTCTGCAGTAACTCTTGTGATCGTAGCAGTAGGTGTGCTTGTAAAGATAATTCTCGGACGATATGTAAAAAAGATCGGAGAGAAAGTTAACTCTGACTCACTCATAAACTCGGGAGAAGACGCAACGCTTGATTCAGTGATCTCAGCATCGACACTTGTTGCGGCGGTGATCTTTATATTTTTCAATATCTCGCTGGAAGCATGGCTTGGCGTAGTAATATCATTGATAATCATAAAATCGGGCGTGGAAATGCTTCGGGATACGTTGTCGGAACTTCTCGGAGAAAGAGCAGGACTGGAACTTTCAAATGCTATAAAGAAAACTGTAAAAAGTTTTCCTGATGTTTCAGGAGCATATGACCTGATACTAAATAACTACGGACCGGATACATTTAACGGATCGGTCCATATAGAAGTGCCTGACAGCTATTCGGCAGACGAGCTCGATGATCTGATACGCCGTATAACCACAGCGGTATATGAAAAGCACAATGTGATCCTGACAGCGGTAGGTGTTTATTCAGTAAATACAAAAGACTCGAATGTAATAAAGGTGAGAGAGAATATCAGAAGTATAGTAATGGCAGATCCAAATATCGTTGGAATGCATGGCTTCTATATTAGCGAGGAACGAAAAGAAATACGATTTGATATGGTATTCAGTTTCAATACACCAGACAGAAGAACACTCTATCAGGAAATAGTTAAGAAGCTGAACGAAAAATATCCGGGTTATGATCTGCGCATAGGCATAGATTCGGACTTTACGGAAACCTAAGGATTGGATGTTTTTTTGTACCATATATTCCCTTTAATTTGAGATCTGAAAAGTGTATACTGAAAATAGGGTGAAGGGAAGCCTTAGGGCTTGATAGAATGAAATAGAGAGAACAGGGAGGAAATGATATGAGCACTGGGGTAGTAATTGCATTAGGTGTTTTTGGATTTATGGTTTTAGTGACGCTGCTTATTATCTTTGCTGTAGTTGCAGGAGTATCTGCTGCAGTAGGAGCAGATGACCGATCAGAAAATTAAATGTGAAAAGCGACGGTTCACGGAAACGTGAACCGTTTTTTCTTGTGTCTGACCGTTCTATATAATAAAATAGTACGAGTGTGATGACAGGTTCAAAAGTAAAACTTCATAAAACATGTGTATATAGAGGAGCGGGTTATGGCAGAAGAGATCGACATTTATGACATGAACAGAAACGCAACAGGATTGCGTTTGCCGAGAAAAGCAAAATTAAATCCTGATCAGTATATGCTTTATGCATTAGCTCTTATTGAGAATAATGAGCACAAATTTTTGATCACTCAGCGTTCGCTCGATAAAAAGTGGGCAGCCGGAGCCTGGGAAATACCGGGAGGCGGAGCACAGGCAGGAGAAGATTCGTTCCGTGCGATCTGCAGAGAGACAATGGAAGAAGTTGGGATCGACGTGTCAGGCTGTGAGCCGTCGCCTGTATATTCATATAGAAATGATGATGCAGAGTGTGGCGATAATTATTTTGCAGATATCTATCACTTCAGACTGGACTTTACTGAGGATGATGTAAAGCTCCAAAAAGAAGAAGCGATAGGATTTCGCCTGGCATCTGAAGAAGAAATCGAAAAGCTCGGAGCAGAAGGCATGTTTCTTCATGATAAGAGGATCAGACAGGCACTTGATGCGGAACGAAATGAACAGAGGAGTATATAAATAAAATGAGCGAAAAAAAATATCCTATAATCACTATTTCCAGAGAATACTGCGCCGGTGGACGTTCCATTGCCAGAGGCCTTGAGGAAAAGCTGGGAATCCCTTTTTATGACAGAGATTTTGTAAAAAAGACATCTGAGGCATCAGGATACTCCGAGGAAGATATCAGAAAAGACGGAGAGCAGGTAAATAGAGCAGAAAGATTTGTGACAAATCTATTGAATCCGGTGACTTATGAAAGCGCTTCGGACGGAATATATAAAGCACAGAAAAAAGTCATCATGGAATTATCAAATGAACCATGCATCATTATCGGTCGTTGTTCCAATGTGATACTAAAGGAGGCAGGAGTTCCGGTATTCCGCATATTCTTATATTCGGATCTCGAACACCGTCTTAAGAGAGCAGCGGAAATTGCCGAAAATGGTAATATGGATCTGAAAAAATATCTCGCAAAGAGAGATGACCGCAGAGCTTATTATTACAAGACATATACAGGCCATCCTTTTGGCGATTATCATGATTGTGACATCAGCCTGAATACCGGTGCGCTCGGTTATGAGAAGTGTGTGGATATTCTTGCGGATGCCATCAGGAGTATATCGGAGTAATTATTTTTATGGCATTAGGTTTTTTACCTGTCAACAGGCAGGAAATGGAAGAACAGGGCATAACTCAGCCTGATTTTGTATATGTGGTCGGGGATGCTTATGTAGATCATCCAAGCTTTGGCAGCGCCATCATTTCACGTGTGCTGGTATCGAGAGGATACAGCGTGGTAATGTGCTGTCAGCCGGACTGGAACGATCCGGAGAGCGTAGCGCAATTTGGTGAGCCGAGGCTTGGCTTCCTTGTAAGCAGCGGAAATATGGATTCCATGGTGAATCACTATACCGTAGCAAAAAAACGCAGACATTATGATTACTATAGTCCCGGCGGAGAAATGGGAAAACGTCCTGACAGAGCGGTCATTGTGTACTGCAATCTGATACGCAGGACATTTAAAAAGACACCGATAATAATTGGCGGAATAGAAGCAAGTCTGAGAAGAATGGCGCACTATGATTATTGGTCTGATAATTTGCGCCGTTCTATTTTGCTGGAATCGGGTGCGGATATCATCTCTTATGGAATGGGAGAGAGAAGTATCGTGGATATCGCTGACGCGCTAGCGTCCGGTATGGATGTACGTGATGTTACATGGATCGACGGTACTGTATATAAGACCAGAAAAGAAGAGGATATTTACGATGCCATCAGACTTCCTGATTATGAAGAAATTCTGAGAGACAAGCATAGTTTTGCAGAGAGTGTTCATATTCAGTATCAGAATACGGATCCGTTTGCATCGAAACGAATTTATGAAGCATATGCAGGAGCGATGTTTGTAGTCCAAAATCCGCCTGCGAAACCGCTTTCCATGTTAGAAATGGATGATGTATATGCGCTTCCGTATATGAGGACTGCCCATCCCTCTTATGATGAAGCAGGTGGCATACCTGCCATCAAAGAAATAAAATTCAGTCTGACATCAAACAGAGGCTGCTACGGCGGCTGCAATTTCTGTGCCCTGACATTTCATGAGGGGCGTATCGTTCAGGTCCGAAGTCATAAATCTATCGTGGATGAAGCAAAACTCATGATAGAAGATGCTGATTTTAAGGGTTATATCCATGATGTGGGTGGGCCTACGGCAGAATTCAGGCGTCCGGCATGTGATAAGCAGCTATCAAAGGGGGCGTGTGTAAACAGACAGTGTCTTTTTCCGAAGCCTTGTCCAAACCTGGTGGTAGATCACAGTGATTACTTAAAACTCTTAAAGAAACTCCGGGAACTTCCGGGAGTAAAGAAAGTATTTGTCCGTTCAGGTTTTAGATTTGATTATCTCATGGCAGATAAAAACAAAGAGTTTCTCTATGAACTCTGTAAGCATCACGTAAGCGGACAGTTAAGAGTTGCCCCGGAACATGTTTCGGACGTGGTTCTAAAAGAAATGGGAAAACCATCCGCTTCAGTTTACAATGCCTTTGTAAAAGAATTTGAAAAGGTAAATAAAAAGATAGGAAAAGAACAGTATGTTGTTCCGTATCTTATGTCATCGCATCCGGGAAGCACAATGAAAGAGGCGATCGATCTTGCAGTATATCTGCACGATCACCATCTGAATCCTGAGCAGGTTCAGGATTTCTATCCTACACCCGGAACGGTTTCTACATGCATGTACTACTCAGGTATTGATCCACTTACCATGAATAAAGTATATGTAGAAAGAAATCCACACGAAAAGGCGAAGCAGAGAGCTCTTCTTCAGTACAAGGATCCTAAGAACTATGAACTTGTAAAGGAAGCTCTGATTCAGGAAAACCGGGTGGATCTTATCGGAAACGGTCCAAAGTATCTGATACCGCCGAAGAAGCCTTTTTGGAAAAAAGGAAAGCCTGCCAGAAAAAATAATAAATAGAACAAATTATGAGAAGCCATTGTCGGAGTGATTGGATCATTCTGCAGACAATGGCTTTTATTAATTTATAGGTTTATTCAAAAATACACCATAAAATGCAATGAAGTTCGTATATATAGTTATAAGAACAGGCGTAATATGACGATAAAAAAGATAGTGGGATTTTATGATAAAGTCCGGATGTAAACGACGCTTTTACAGCAGCGTTTACGATCAAGAACATTGAAAAGGCATTAGATTTTACCCATCGGCGAAGGCGAGTGAAATATTTTATGGAGGTATTCATGAAGAAAAACACATCAAAATTTTTAAGTATTAAAGTAAAACTAATAATTGCGATGGTTGCGGTCGCAGCAGTTCCGCTGATAGCGGCGACGACCATAAACTTTATTTCTTCGGCAAATAAGTCAACGATCACGGAAAAAGACAATCTGGACTGGCAGGCCTGGTATATTCAAGCTGCTGTAAATAACCTCTTTTCGAGGACAAAGACCGCTCTTGAGACCTTGGCAGCATCAAAGAGCGTCATTGAATTTCTGCACGATGGAAAAGCGGAGGATGATGCGAAGCGACAGATGCAGACCGTAAATGATGCATTTGGTGACGGTAATACGATCACTCTATCCAATACTGAAGGAATGATGGTACTTAGGAGTGATGAAAGCAAACTTGTCGATATCCATGAAAGAGATTATTGGATCGGAGCATCTAAAGGAACCCCTACCTGTTCGGATGTTATGGTAAGTGCATCAACAAATGTCAGAAGTGTGTGTTATGCAGTTCCGGTATTTGAACCAGGGACAAAAACAGTTATAGGTGTACTGCATAGAAACTACGATCTGAATCAGATCCATCAGATCCTTGCAGAGGACGGTGGAGAAAATTTCTGTGTCGATAAACAAGGAATTATGGCGGCACATTCACAGTATGAGATCGCAGCTACAGATGAACCGGTTGATTTTAGCAAGTCTCCGTACATGACCTCAGGTAAAGATAATGATGTGTATGAAAGCTTTGCAGTTGGTCATACATATGTTGCTTATGTAAAAGAACCGCTCACAGGTTTTACCATTGCGTCTGCAAAATCCTATGATTCTGTTGTTGCCTCGGCGAGGCTTTCAGCGCTCACAATAACTGTACTCGGAATGATTTTGCTGTTCATTGGCGGTGTATTCTCATATTTACTTGCGGTAGGCTTTGTAAAGCCGATCCTTGCAGTTGATGGATCATTAGCAGAGCTTGCAAACGGAAGATTTAGCAAGATCGATAAATTTACAAATCGAAATGATGAGTTTGGCCAGATAGTAAATAATACAAATGACGTTATTGATAAACTATCTTCGATAGTAGGGCACATTAAGGAGACTTCTGCAACAGTGCATGAATCATCAGAGGAACTTTCTGATATGGCATCGCAGATCGCAGCTACGACAGAAACTGTGGCAACTGCTGTGCAGCATATTGCAGGAGGAGCAGTACAACAGGCTGATGATATTCAGTCGGCTGCTTCCAATACGAGTATGATCACTGAAGCTGTTGAAGGTGTTCAGGAGTCGACAAAGGGAATGACCTCTCTTGCGGAACGCATGAAGATCGCATCAAAGAATTCCAGCGCATCGCTTGAAGCGCTTCAGACTGCAAGCAGTGAGATGACAAATAAGATAGAGCTGATCTCGACAAAGATTTCTTCTACGCAGAATGCAGTAACAAATATCAATGAAAGAGTAGAAGGAATATCCGGAATAGCCGCTCAGACCAATCTGTTGTCCCTGAATGCTTCAATAGAAGCTGCACGCGCAGGAGAAGCCGGACGGGGATTTGCGGTTGTTGCAGAGGAGATCAGGCAGCTTGCTGACGATTCGGAAAGCCTTGCATCTGAGATCAGAAAGCTGATGGACGAACTTCTGACAGAAGCAGATCATGCAGTAGATGCGGCAAGCCAGGTTAAGAGTGGAAATATAGAGCAGCAGAAAGCTCTTGGTGAGACGCTTAGTTCAGTAGAGGGAATGATCGGCGATATTGAGGAAACTGTTATTAGTGTAGCTAAGATTTCGGAAGAAGCAGAGACCTGTGTTTCTGCAAATTCCGAAGTGTCAAATGCCATGTCATCACTTTCTGCTATATCGGAAGAAAATGCAGCATCGACAGAGACGACAGGTGCATCTGTTGAAGAATTGTCTGCAACAGTTACTACTCTGGCAGGATCTGCAGCGCATCTAAAGGAAATAGCAGAGCAGCTTAATGATGAAATAATGTTCTTTAAGTAAACTGATATGAGAAACGCTCTTTACAAGGTAGGATAAAACGTTGTAAAGAGCGTTTTGTATGTTTTTAAAAGCACTACATGCTGTATTTGATTAAAGACACCACATCATTATATTGTGGTGATATAATTCCGATTCGTGTAAGAAATGTGTTTATTTTATGTTCAGTATAACAAGGTGTTTTTACGGAGGAAGTCATGAAGATAAAAGCATCATTTTTATCAAGTATTAAGGTAAAGCTGATAATCGCTATGGTTGCAGTAGCAGCTGTACCGCTGCTGATAGCTATAACAATTAATTATAATTCTTCTACAAAGAAAGCGAGAGAATCGGCGAAAGAAAGCCTCCAGTGGCAGGCTTGGTATTTGCAGGCAACGATACATAATCTATATTCCAAGACAGAATCTGCTTTAGCAACTTTAGCGGCTTCTGACAGTGTTGTAGACTTTCTGACAACTGGTGGTTCAGCAGATAAGGCGAAGCGTCAGATGCAGGCACTCAATACTGATTTCAATGATGGAAATCAGGTTGTTCTTTCAAATATGGAAGGAATGATGGTGCTTCGAAGTGATGACAAGGAATGTGTTGATATCAGTAAGCGTGAATACTGGATCGGTGCATCACAGGGTAAGGTTACGGTTTCTCCTGTGATCGTAAGTAATTCTACCAAGAAAAGAAGCATGAGTATCGCAGTTCCTGTATATAAGCCCGGAACACAGACAGTGATCGGAGTACTTCACAGAAGCTATGACATGAATCAGATCCATGCGATTCTTGCGGAAGATGGAAGCGAGTCATTTCTTGTTGATAAAAACGGTATTCTTGCTGCCCATTCACAGTATGAGATTTCAGGTGATGACGAACCGGTAGATTTCAGTAAATCACCGTATATGACATCTGATGCGGAATCGGGTGTATATGAAAGTCATGCTGTTGGCCACACTTATGTAGCATATGCAAAGGAACCGATCACAGGAGCGACAGTAGCTATCGCTACACCTTATGATCAGGTAGTGGCAATGGCGAGATTATCATCATTGACGATCACGATTCTTGGAATCATCCTTCTCGTCCTTGGCGGTATATTTTCATATTTCCTGGCGGCCGGCTTTGTGAAGCCAATCATAGCTGTTGATTCATCTTTATCTGCTCTTGCAAATGGTGAATTCCATAAGATTGATAAATTTACAAAGCGTACCGATGAGTTTGGTCAGATAGTAAATAATACAAATACAGTTATTGATAAGCTATCAGATATTGTTGGTCACATTAAGGCAACGTCCGGTACAGTAAGTGAGTCTTCTGAGGAATTATCAGATATGGCCGGACAGATCGCGGCTACGACAGATACAGTTGCGAATGCGATCCAGCAGATAGCAGGCGGCGCGATCCAGCAGGCAGAAGATATTCAGTCTGCAGCAGAAAGTACAAATACGATAACGGATGCAGTAGAAAGCGTTAAGTCATCAACCACAGAAATGACAGACCTTGCTGACCGCATGAAAAATGCGTCAGAGGCATCAGGAACTTCACTTGCAGCTTTGCAGGCAGCAAGCAGTGAGATGACAAAGAAGATCGAAGAGATCTCAACAAAGATCGCTTCCACACAGAATGCGGTAGCAAACATTAATGAGCGGGTAGAGGGAATTTCCGGAATCGCAGCGCAGACAAACCTTCTTTCTCTCAATGCATCTATTGAAGCTGCCCGTGCAGGTGATGCAGGACGCGGTTTCGCAGTAGTTGCAGAAGAAATCAGAAAGCTTGCTGATGATTCAGAAAGCCTTGCATCAGAAATCCGTAAGGAAATGGATGAACTTTTATCTGAGGCGGATAAGGCTGTTAAGGCAGCGGCTCAGGTTATGAATGGAAATGTTGAGCAGCAGAAAGCTCTTGGCGAGACTCTTGATTCAGTAAGAGGAATGCTCGGAGACATTGAGGAGACTGTTACAAGTGTAGCAAAAATCTCCGGAGAAGCAGATACCTGCGTTTCTTCAAATGCGGTTGTATCAAGTGCAATGACATCGCTGTCTGCTATTTCTGAGGAAAATGCAGCATCAACAGAGACAACAGGCGCATCAGTAGAAGAACTTTCTGCTACGGTAACAACACTTGCAGAATCTGCATCACACCTTAAGGATATCGCGGTTCAGTTGAACGAAGAGATACAGTTCTTCAAATAATTAAACAATAAATAAAGTATAGCCGGTGTCCCCAGAATGAGGTACCGGCTATATTCTTTGATAAAGTCATTCATCTGTATGTTCCGGCAGACTTTCTGATCTTGCAGTCGGTTATGCCGAAGGTTTTTAGATAATAGTCCATGCTTTCAATAGTTGTGATGCATTTCGGACCTATCACAAGTTCTTTTATTATCTGGTCTATGCAGGAAGAAAAATCAAAATCCACGTAGGAAACAAGCTGGTTTTCTTTCACATAATAAGCATAGTTAAAAAGGCGTGTATCAAAGGCAAGGGGGAGATTTTCCTTTGCCATTTGATTTTTCAGCACAAAATAGCACATCCTGATCTCCCGTTCTTCATAAAAGAACGGATTTTTCATATATACGGAGTTTTGAAATAGCGTCAGGAAAGCATTTTCAAAAGCCTCCAGGAATTCATCATTAAAATCAAGAGCATCCTGCTCGCAGGTTACAGGAGCAAGCAGTTTTTCGAGGTGATTAAAAAGCGAAGCAATGATCTTATCGACTTTTTTTCTTTGAGATTCTTCGGAGTAACTGATGTGGTGGAGAGTGACTTGTTTGCGCCCTTCGGGAGTTTTAACGGAACAGATCTTTTTTAGCATATCTGCATCGAAACCAATAGATACGCCTTTTCCGTCATCAGCATATCCTCTCCACTGACTCAGGACATCACCGCCATCGGAAAAACAGGTTACGTAGAAACGGTATACGGAGTAACGGTCATTGAAAAATTCATCAGTAAAAAGACGCACGAACCCCTCAAAGGCTATAGGAGAAATATAGGTTCTAAAATGTTCGCTGGAATTATTATAATATTTCGTAAAAGCAGCATCGAGGTAACGCGTGATCCAGGCAATCTCAGCTGAGTCGTTGGAATTCAGGATATTAGTCAGCCTGAGAGTCTTGTGTTTTAATATGGCGTTCAGCGTTTCAAGACTGCAATAGTGATAGATCTGCATTTTTTAACCTCCTATAGACTTGGGACAAATGAGGCAGCCGGTGTGGATGCCGACTGCCTCGTGTTGGTATTTTGAAATAGAAAGATTAGTTGATCTTAAATACTTCCAGAGAAGTTGCGATCGCTTCGGCAGAATCAGAAACAGTGTTAGCTCCGCTATCAACATCACGGCTGTTTTGAGCTACCTGCTCAGCACTTTCGGAGAGATTTTCAATAGTTGCAAGTATCTCTTCGGTACTTGCCGATTGTTCCTCAGAAATAGCAGCGAGGTTAGAAGCTATTTCGTCTACGTTAGACATTCTGGAATCAATGCCCTTCATCGATTCGCCGACGTTTCCGAGCCCCGTAACCAGATTATCAAAGGTCTTTTCTGCTGTTTCAACTGCTTCATTACTCTTTTTCAGTGCTTCTACATTTGATTTTGACTTATCGGAAAGAACCTTGATCTGTTCTGTAATATCAGTAATGATAGATGCAATTTTCTGAGTAGAAGCTGCGCTGTCTGTAGCGAGCGTTGCGATCTCGCTTGCAACAACTGCAAATCCGCGACCCGCTTCACCTGCTCTCGCGGCTTCGATGGATGCGTTGAGGGACAGGAGATTAGTCTGATCAGCGATCGAATTTATCATTTCGATGATATCAGTGATCTTCTTTGCTGATTCATCAACAGCGGAAACAGATACATTCATGTCGTCCATGGATTTACTGATGTCCATCATGCTCTTGCCCACGGCCTTCATATCTTTCTTTCCGGCATCAGCACTGTTGATAAGCTGGTTTGAAAGTTCACCGGCCTCGTTGCTCCTGGTCGTGAGATCGGCTACGGCTCCGGCAAGTTCGGTTGCGTCTGTAGCTATTTCAGTAACAGCAGAGGAGATACCTTCCATAGCTCCGCGGATCTGCCCGACAGATTCGGATTGCTGCTGGGTTTCTGTCGACATTTCGGCTGCGATACTCTTACTGTCGCTGGCTTCGGTCTGGAGCTGAGCGGCTGTATTCTGGATACGTTCAATAGCTCCTCTGAGCTTAGTGATGAAAACATTAAGTTCATCCTGAATGAGACCAATCTCGTTATTTTTTCCCTTAGGAAGCTGGACTGTAAAATCTCCGCTTGCCAGAACTGTGATCTCATCAGACAGAGAGTGAAGCGGTTGTGCAATAACTTTCTTTACTGTAACGAGGATGACGATCAGGATCACAGCGAGGATAAATATCATCATGCTAAAGGCAATGGCTCTGAATTTATTTACATTTGCGAATATATCTTTTTCTGCGACAGAAGAAATAAGAGTCCAGGTTGTTCCGGGGATAGGAGCCTTTGCAACAAAGTAAAGATTTCCGTCAGAACCACGGTTTTCGCCAACACCTTCAAAACCTGCGGTAACAAGTGCATAAAGAGTCGGATCGGATTCAGCAAAGGAACTTCCGACTTTTGCATCATCTCCGTAAGCCAGTAGATAACCTGCATCGTCAACGATGAAAGTTTCGCCCACTTCCATTGGTTTCATTTCCTTAGTAGCCTTTTGAACTGTAGTAAGGAAAATATCCATAGCCATGACGCCAGGTTCCTGTCCGTGGAAATCAACTTTACGAGCATAGGTTACGCACCATTCGTTCGTGGATGAATCTATGTATGGAGAGAAATTTACAAAGGTTTCGTTCTGGATGCCATCTTTATACCAGTCGCGCTCCGTGGGTTTCCAAGTGTCCGCCTGTATCGTTCCGTTTGCAAACAGGTAAGTGTCATCAGGGAAGCCCAGATAGATGCCGCTGTTTTCTATCGGCTGATAGTTTACGGATGGTTTGATGTATTCCATGATGGCATCATGATCTTTGAACTCTATATTTTCCAAAGTATCGGCATATTGTCCGAATTTTGATGTCAGCATCTTGAAATTTGTTCCGATATCAATCGCGTTACCGTTGGTTTGGGATACCAGATCCTCTTTAGTGATCGTAAGTATCTGGCTTTGGGCCTGATGGATCAGGAACATGATGATGACTGCGATACCGATGGTCGTGATCGGTAAAAGGATTCCCAGCAGAACGGTAGCGATACTGCCTCGTTTTTTAACTATGTCTTCTTTTTTCTTTGCCATTTTATACTCCTCCTTTAAAACATTGGTCTAAACATGACTATTGGTAAAGAAAGATACACTTATAGTAATCTAAAGACTATATCGGCAGAAAAACGGAGTAATATACTGATAAATTCATATGAATGTATAATGTATACCATAAAACACATTCGTGATTGTGGAAAAAATTGTTAAAGAAGGGTATCCTATTACAAAAAAATGTCGATACATATTTTATGATGATTTATCATGGTAGAGTTTGCGGATAGTATCGCGAAGGAGGAATCAATGGCTGATAAGAAGAACCCCTATTCAGGAACCCAGACGGAGAAAAACCTGCTGGCAGCATTTGCAGGAGAATCTCAGGCGAGAAACAAGTATACCTACTTTGCTTCTAAGGCAAAGAAGGATGGCTTCGAGCAGATCGCAGCACTTTTCTTAAAGACTGCCGATAATGAAAAAGAACATGCAAAGATCTGGTTTAAGGAGCTTAACGGTATAGGAGACACAGCGGAAAATCTGGAGGATGCTGCTGAAGGAGAGAACTACGAATGGACAGATATGTATAAGGAATTCGCAGAGACTGCTGAGAAAGAAGGATTTCCGGAGCTCGCAGCAAAATTCCGCATGGTCGGGGAGATAGAAAAACATCATGAGGAGCGTTACCGCGCGCTTCTTAAGAATGTTCATACAGCACAGGTCTTTGAAAAGAGTGAAGTAAAGATCTGGGAGTGCCGAAACTGCGGTCACATAATCGTAGGAACAAAGGCGCCCGAGGTATGTCCGGTATGTGCTCATCCGAAGGCATATTTCGAAGTTAATGCAGAGAACTACTAATATAAAAATGGCTCGTTTTTGGTTAAGTAAGTGTTTGTAGATTTATAGATAGGAGGAACCTATATGTTGCAGTTTTACAGATGTATGAAGTGTGGAAACTTTGTTGTGTTTGTAGACGAAAAGAAAGCCTGTACACCGAAGTGCTGCGGTGATGACATGACTGAGCTCAAGGGAAATACCTCAGACGGCGCAACAGAGAAACATGTTCCTGTTGTAAGTGTTGACGGGGATAAGGTTACAGTAAAGGTTGGAAGCGTTGATCATCCGATGCTGGAAGAACACTTTATCCAATGGATAGTACTGGAGACCACAAAAGGATTCCAGAAGAAGAATCTGAAGCCGGGAGAAAAGCCGGAAGCAACATTTGCTCTTACAGACGGAGAAACAGCTGTAGCAGCATATGAGTACTGCAATCTTCATGGACTTTGGAAAGCAGATATCTGAAATGAAGTTTTACGTTGATTTTGATGATTGTCTGTGTGAGACAGGCAGGGCATTTTCTGTTATAGCAGAGAGACTTTTTGGAAAGACGGTTCCGTATGAGGAAATCCGATTTTTTGATCTGCAGGATTCGTTTGAATTAACGGATGAAGATTATGCAAAAATGATGATAGAAGCACATCGCCCGGAAATCCTTTTATCATATGAAGAGGCTCCCGGGGCATCTCGTGTCTTAAATGAATGGATAGATGAGGGTCATGAGGTATTTATCATAACAGGACGTCCTGCCGATTCCTATGAAGCATCCAGAAAATGGCTTGATGAGCATGGATTAGAAAGGGTGAAACTCTACTGCCTAAATAAATATGGAAGGGAGTTCTTTCTAACAAACAGTGACTTTAACCTTGAACTTGAAGACTACTACAAGATGGAATTTGATTACGCAATAGAAGATTCACCCATGGCATTCAAGTTCTTTGACCACCTGCCGGACCTAAAGGTCATGGTATACGATCGGCCGTGGAATCAGGAATGTGAGCTGCCGAAAAGCAATTATTCACGTTGCGTAGATTGGGAACAGATCAGGGAAATGGTCAACAGGAATTAAATTGTATTTTGCCATAACACAGCATAAAATGCGGATGTTAATCTGAAAGAGCATCAAGAGGCGTTTAGCCGGAGAATGATACACTGTCCGAGGCACTTCGCGAGGGCGTAAGCCCGAGTGATTAGTGCATCGTGACCGGGATTATTCGCAGGCTGCCTCGCGACTGAAGATTCACATCCACATTTCATGCGTCCGGGTAAGCCAGCTATGTTAGCTATGTTATCTATGCCCTCCAACTTGAAAATATCATAAGAAAAAATTAAGAGAGCTTTCCTACTAAATTAAAGATAGGAAAGCTCTTATTTTGTTATACTTTTGTCTTGGTTGTTTGAAAATTAATACATTTAAATACAGGGGACAGAATACATGGAAATTGATATAGAAGGAGCCGTGAGAAAGTACGGAGACATGGTTTTGCGGCTCGCGTATGTAAATACGAAAAATATGACGGAAGCAGAAGATATTTTTCAGGAAGTTTTTTTGAAACTTTTTCGCTATCAAAACAGTATTGATTGTGAAGAGCACTTAAAGTCATGGCTAATAAGAGTGACGATCAATCAATGTCATGATTACACCGCATCGCCCTGGCACAAATTAACAAGGGCATTTGGTGAATCTGAGGAAGTGAGGGATGTTCAGGCGGAAAAAGAATTTGAAGAAGACGGATCTGAATCGTATGTTACAAAAGCGGTCATGCACCTGCCATTGAAATACAGGCAGGTGGTGCATCTTTTCTATTATGAAGAATATTCAATTAAAGAAATATCGGAAATGCTCAGAGAAAATGAGGCTACGATAAAAACAAAACTCCGACGGGGAAGAAAGATGTTAGAGGAACGTCTGGAAGGGAGGAACGCAAGATGATGAATGAATATAAAGATGACATAAATAAAATACATGCTTCAGAAGAACTTATAAATAAAACACTGAAAAAGATCGAACAGGAAAAGAGAAATCCTAAGAAACCGGAAAAGACAGGTAAGGCAAAGATCATTAGATTTGTAGCACCGGTCATAGCTGCAGCAGCGGCAGTATTTATCTTTACAAATATAAATATGATGGATAGCAGTAACCTTAATGTAAATAATGTTGACCAGATACAGGTCAGAACAACAGACATGTCGGGACTGTTTTCGCCCGTAGATGAAGAATCAGAGAACATGACGGAAGAGGAATTTAACAAATATGTAGGATTTGACTGTACAAAACTTTTCACGTCGGCAGATTTTGACAAGTCAGTCATATCGGGAGAAAAAGGCACTTTTTATTACGAGAACGGAGATACTGTGATCGTAATGAGACTATCAAAGTCGGAAGATCTCGTGCCGGAAGACATGAAAGAACTAAAAACAAGTGACGTGAGTGATCACGAAGTGGTTATTGCAAAAGATGATATGAATTACCATGTATCGGGCGAGGTAAAGGGAGTGAAATTTTTCATGACCACAAACTGTAGAGACACAAAGGAATTAACAAGATTTTTGAGGGAACTATACAGGGTAGTTAAGGGATAAACAAAATTAATTTCAAAAGATTTAAAAAAATGAAACCTTTTAAGTCCCAAATCAGTATTAAGGGCAGAAGGGAACAAAATCCTTAATAAAACAAAAAATATGGGGACAATGAAAGGAGCATAAAAAGATGAAAAAAAGGATAGCAATAGCGGCACTTGCAGCATCGATGGTTTTCTCGATGACAGGATGCGGAGCGCTCAGAGCAGCCTATATGATCGGTTCAGCGATTCATGAATCATCAAAAGAGAGTGATGCCGGATCGAAGAGTGATAAAAAGGAAAAACGGGAAAATGACTCCCACGGAAAAGCAGACAAGGTAAAAGAAACACTGATGGTTTACATGGTAGGCTCGGATCTTGAGTCTCAGATAGGTGCAGCAACTCACGACCTCCAGGAAATGGCGATAAGCGGATATGATCCGGATGAGATGAATGTTGTTGTATGTGCCGGAGGCGCACATAAGTGGTGGAACACTTCTGTAGACGGAGATGGCCTTTCAATGTACATCATGGAAGATGAGGATATCAAACCGGTCTATGATTTTGAAAATGACAATATGGCTGATTCCGATACGCTTCAGGAATTTATAAACGAAGCAAAGGCAGAATATCCTGCAGACAACTATTCGTTGCTCTTGTGGAATCACGGAGGCGGAGCAGTTCTGGGTTACGGAGTTGATGAGACTCATGACAATCAGATGCTTTCAGTGTCACAGCTTGGGGATGCAATAAATGGTTCTGATGTGTGCGATGACGGCAAGTTTGAGTGGATTGGATTTGATGCCTGCATGATGGGAATGGTTGAAGTCGCAAACGAGCTGAAAGACAGTGCGAATTACATGATCGCATCCGAGGAAGTCGAAGCTCAGGACGGTTGGGATTACAGCGCACTGGGAGAGATTACCGATAAGGATGCATTTGCGGGAGATGAAGCAGGAGAGATCATCACAGAGGCATTTGGCAGATACTATGATGACAATTATAAGTATGTGCCGGATTACACACTTGCCTGCATAGATATGTCAAAGGTTTCGGATGTGACAGATGCGATAACCGATTTTGCAAAGAAGGCAGATGGAGCACTTGGGAATGGCGATTATTCAAAGATCGCAAGGGCAAGAGATAATGCAAAAGCATTTGGAAATTCTGCAAACGCAAGTATGTTTGACTATATCGATCTCGGAAGTTTTTCACGACAGATCGAGGATATTTATCCGGATGAAGCGGAAGCTATAGAGGATGCACTCGATGAATGTGTGGTCCATAACGTAACGAATATCAAGAGGGCAAGTGGCATCTCTGTTTATTTCCCGTATGACAACGTGGAATCCATGGACAAGATGGTAAAGTCTTATGATGAAGAAAAGTATAACGAAGATTATCTGTCATTTATCCATAACTTTACTACGAGACTTCGCGGTGACAGCCTCACAGACTGGAATGTTTCGAAGTCTGAACCTGTAAAAGCGCAGGACAGCGATACAGGCTATTCCGTTCAGCTTTCTGAAAAAGAAACAGAGAATTTCTCAAAGGCCTACACATCTGTCTGGGAGAAAGATCCGGATGATGAAAAAGGTGAGAGCTATATGTTCTGGCTTGACAGTTCAAATGCGACACTTGATAAAGACGGAAAACTGAGCACTGATTTTGATGGACGTATTTTCTTCTTAACCGATGGCAGCGGCAAGAAAACTCCTATCTATGCGACGCAGATAGAATCGACAGAGGATTATTCCGAGTATGTGACGATCGTTATGAAGGGGGATCTCGATGATCCGGACATTCATAATGTGGATGTTCATATTAGAGTAGATAAAGATCATCCTAATGGCGTGATCACAGGAATATACAGAAGCATGAAAGGTGGAGATCTGAGCTATCCTGATAAAAAAGTAGAGGAATTAAAAGAAGGAGATTTTATCACCATTTCACGATTTGCCCGAAAGATAAAGTTTGACGATAACGGAAAGGATCAACCTTTTGATACCTGGGAAACTTCTTCATTTATAAGCGACCAGTTTGAGATAAAGGGAGATCTGGGTGTCAGCTTTGAAAAGCCGGAAGAAAGCCATGATTATCTCGGACTCTTCAATATCCGCGATACTCAGGGAAAGAGTCATTATACAAACTATATAGATATCCATGTGGACTAAAAATTTCTTTTTTGAAAAAATTGAAAATTTGTAAAAGTTTTGAAACCTTTTTGAGGGTTTTGGAGTATTAAGGGTAAGAAACAAAAATAATCATAAAAAGCAGTTATTTTGGAGGAGATTAAAATGATCAAGAGAAGCCTTTTAACAGTAGCACTTACACTTATCGTAGCAATGAGTTCAACAGCATGCTCCGGCATTTCAAGTCAGGCAGCCAAGGCAGAAGATTTCAAGAGCCTTTTTGATGTTGATTCATCTGATGATGACAGAAAAGCGAAGGATGATGATGACGATCGAGAGGATGACGATAAAAAAGATCGTGACGATGACGAGGAAGAAGAGGAGAAGGAAGATAAAGACGATAAAGACGATAAGGAAGATAAGGAAGATAAGGAAGACAAAGACGACAAAGATGACGAGGATGACGATGAGGATTCATCAGGCTTAAGCGAAAAGGAGATAAAGAAAAAGCTCGGTGATAGCGTCGACACCTGCAAAGTGGGTATAGAGGATGCCGTTTATGAGCTTCCGGCAAAGGTTTCTGAGTTTGAAAAGAACGGTTGGGAGATTGACGAGGCAAATTCCAATGAGTTCCTGGACGCAGAGAGACTTGGACATCTGATCCTGCAGAAAGGTTCAAAGTATCTGTATCTTGGCGTAGAGAATTTTGATGATTATACCATTGAGGCAGCGGATGCAGCGGTAACAAGTATAGCTGTTCAGGATGATTTTGGTACAGAGATGTATCTTGCAGGCGGACTCAAGAGTTCTATGAAACATGATGAGATCAAGGATACCGTAGAAGACCTTGATGATGTATTTGAATATGATGAGGATTCATATTACAACAAGTTCACCTTTGAGGGAAAAGAAAGCCAGATCTTTATTGAAACCTTTACTAAAAATGACAAGATCCACACAATGGAGCTTTACGCTAATATCACAGATAAAAGTGATTATGAGGGCGCTCCAAAGGCTGATATAGACACAGATGAAGATGCGGATGCAGATGTGGATTATTCCGCGCCGAGTAAGATTTCCGGAGTCTCTGATTTTGAGACAGATGGCAATGTATATTCTCTTGGTGCGCCGGTAAGCGCATTCCTTGAAAATGGCTGGGAACTTGAGGAAGGTGTAAATACAGATAATCAGATAAGCGCAGGAAAATCAGGCGGTGCGATCCTTGTAAAGGATGATATGAGAGTGCAGCTTCATGTTAATAACGAAGGTAACAGCACGGTAAGCGTAAAAAATGCTACTGTGGAGTCGTTTAGAACAGTAGACAATGGCGATTTTGAGATCATCGGAGGCGTTAAGGACGGAGATAAGGTTTCTGATGTTAAGGACGCTCTCGATGATAAGGGAATTGATTACGATGAAGCAGATAACTATATTAGTTTCAGAAAAGATGGAGTATATGTATTCATCGCCGTTAAAGATGGTAAAACAACAAATGTTACCATTGATGCAAATTAAATATATGGCATAATAATGCAGCTGTCATCTATTACGGATAATGTAAAACAACATCCGTAATAGATGATTTTTATATGCCTCTTTTTTCATAATCTGTTATCATGTCATTATGTCTGAATTAAGAAAATACGAAAAATTTTATGCATTTATCACTTCCGGTATCAGGAAGCAGCCATCGGGGCGGGTGATCATAAACATTCTGGATAAGTTTTTTACCCGGATCATCTTTGTTATATATCCACTACTTATCTTATATGTTTTTTTACATCCGCTATATAATGGAGATGGAGTTATAACAGGCGTGATGAATACGCTTCCGATCATCCTTGTACCCGGAGTGAGCTTTATCATATTGAGTACGGTACGCCATTGCATCAGCAGGAAGCGCCCATATGAAGAATACGACCTTGATCCGCTTATCTATAAAGAAAAGAAAGGCCGGTCAATGCCGAGCCGGCATGTCTTTTCATCAGCGGTCATTTCCATGTGTGCGCTTTATATATGCATTCCACTGGGGATTATTTGCCTGTTTATAACCATCGGAGCAGCATTTATCAGAGTATTGGGAGGAGTCCATTACCCAAGTGATGTTATAGTTGGTTTCGCAGTGGGTATTATTTCGGGATCGTTACTGTTCATCATTTGACATAGATACAAGAGTATTTTAAACTTAAAAGAATTGTATAATTATCAGAACAAACACCCGATTTTAGGCGAATTATTATAGAGGAGAGTACAGAGAGTGGCAGAGATAAAAGTAGGAACGACTCTTGAGATCGAGGGATTATCGTGCCAGGTCATCGGTTTTATCGTTTATAGAAATCCAAAAGACGGCAATAAAAAATGGACAGAATACCGGCTGAAAACCCCAAGAGGAGAAATGTGGTTCAGTGCGGACGATATCTATAGAGAGTATTCCATATCATGGCCTTCAAGGATAAAAAGTAATCGTATAGGTCCTGAATGGCATAAAGTAGATGAGGGAACACAGGTTGTAGTGCGATTTGAGGGTGACGTAGATGTTGATCCCGGAGAAAGCGCAGAATTTGCAGAATTTGAAGACAGTACAGAAGAGAAAACGCTTTCTCTCGAGATATGGCCTGATGGTTCGGAGGTGTCCGAGGGACATTACATAGAAACCAAGGATATCAAGGTAACAGGATATAAAAAGATCAAACCCAAGGGAGCAGCTACAGGTGCTGTGGTGGCCCTCGTCTGGGTGATGTTTATCCTTGTTAGCGTATTTGGTGAGATCATATCGGAACTGCCGTCAAATAAAAAAATAGAAGAATACCTGTCAAAAAGTATCGAATATCAATATATCACCTCGATCACGGGTAATGAAAAACAAAAAGCGAATGTGTATGGATATACCGGCACAGGTTATACAACTGAAGATGTAGCTAAGAACATAATAGACGGTGTTGAGGGAAATACCCAGATGATAACCGAGAGTTCCGATGATTCGTCTATCACTATACAGACAAAAAAGGAATACTGCCTTGTCTATGTACCGGAAGAGGGCGATATAGATGGTGATGGATATGATGATGTGTTAGTTCAGGTTTCAAATAGAAAGTATAATTATACTTCAGACAACACTCCGTACCATGCCAGTCACGTAACATCAAGGTGGTACAGAAATGCATATTACAGCGGAGCATTTTCGCAGGATTCATCAAAATGGTCACACACACCGTCTGCCTATGAGATGTATGACGGACCGACAATACATGACATGGGAAACGGTTATCTGGACACATATTCAGGAAGTGTCCGCCAGGCAAGCATAGATGCCAGAAAGTCAGATTCCGGTGGAATAAGCAGCGGAAAATAAGGGAAAACAAATGCCAAGTTACAGAATTGAAGCTTTATGGGACTGTCCGTTTTGCGGAATAAAGGGAAACAAAGGCAGATACATGCACTGTCCCCATTGCGGGAGTCCCCGGGGTGAAGATATCAGGTTTTATCCACCGCAGGACCTCAGCATAAATAACGCAGTGGATGAATCAAAGCATCACATAACAAATGCGCCGGACTGGCTCTGCGCATATTGCGGAGCTTATAACAGTTCCGATGCGCTTTTTTGTCCGAATTGCGGGGCAGAGAAAACTGTTTCGGAAAAGAATTATGCAGATCTTAATCCGACAGAGAAATTGAGGTAATTAACAATGTTAACAAAGAAGTTTGAAGCTTTTGAAAAAAAGGTATGGTTATCAACTCCTACAATGCACGGAGATGAAATAAAGTACGTACAGGAAGCATACGAAACAAACTGGATGTCGACTGTAGGTGCAAATATAAATGAGCTTGAGCGGCTTGTTGCGGAGAAAGTAGGTTGTAAATATGTAGTAGCGCTTTCGTCTGGAACAGCATCTCTTCACCTCGCGACCAGACTTGCAGGGGAAAAATTATATGGAACGCATCCTGCAAATGTTGGAAGCCTTCAGGGACACAAGGTATTTTGCTCAGATATGACCTTTGATGCAACTATCAATCCTGTTGCATATGAAGGCGGAGAAGCGGTATTTATCGACACAGAGTACGATACCTGGAATATGGATCCGGTGGCTCTTGAACGCGCTTTTGAAACATATCCGGATGTAAGACTTATAATAATCGCACATCTCTACGGAACACCCGGAAAGATCGATGAGATCCGAAAGATCGCTGAAAAGCATAACGCACTCATAGTCGAGGATGCAGCAGAATCTCTCGGAGCAGATTATAAGCACAAGCAGACCGGCGGTTTTGGAGATTATAACGCGATATCCTTTAATGGAAATAAGATCATCACAGGTTCATCAGGAGGTATGTTCTTAACAGATTCAAAAGAAGACGCGGATCAGGTCCGCAAGTGGTCCACCCAGTCCAGAGAAAATGCTCCCTGGTATCAGCATGAAGAAATAGGTTACAATTACAGGATGAGTAATGTGATCGCGGGAGTTATCCGTGGCCAGATGCCTTATCTTGAAGAACATATCGCTCAGAAAAAAGCTGTTTATGAGCGGTATAAAGAAGGATTAAAAGGACTTCCTGTAAAGATGAATCCTTTTGATGCAGAGAACAGCATACCAAATTATTGGCTTAGCTGTATGATCATCGATCCGGATGCTATGTGTAAGCAGGTTAGAGGTGAGTCAGAGCCTCTCTATATCCCGGAGAAGGGAAAGAGTTGCCCTACAGAAATACTGGAAGCTATCGCATCTATAAATGCAGAGGGCAGACCTATCTGGAAACCCATGCATGCACAGCCGGTATATCGCATGAATGCGTTCTTTACAAGAGAGGGAAGCGGCAGGGCAAAAACCAACGCCTATATCGCAGGAGGTGCAGTCGGCGCAGATGGAAAGCCTCTTGATGTAGGTATGGATATATTCCACAGAGGTCTGTGCCTTCCGAGTGATAATAAGATGACACCGGAAGAACAGGACAGGATAATAGAAGTTATCAGAGCATGCTTTGAATGATAACTGTTCAAATTAAAAAAGACGGGCAGAAATCGGTTTCTGATGGGGGAATAAGGCTATGAGCCAGGTAAGCGTAACAGCCGTGGTAGTCGCAAATCTCATAGGAATGATGATACTGTTGATCGTGAGATATTGCACAAATTCTATTTTAGAGAACTATAGAGAAAAAGACATCAGAACAGTTCAGATCGCAGTGGCACTGAATCTGGCAGGTTTTTTCACTGATATGCTGATGTATTCTCTGGATAGTTCAAGAGGAGAGATCGTCAGGATAATAATCCTGCTGTGCAGGACGTATTCATCATTTGCAAATATCTGGATAAGCGTTTTGTGGATAGGATTTCTGAAATATCATTTATATGGAGAAAAGAAAGAGATCAATACACAGATGAAGCTTCTCTGTGTGATGGGAGTAGTGATAGATGCGCTTCTCGTAGTCAATTTCTTTTTCCCGTTCCTGTTTAAGGTTGATGAAAACAATCATTACACAAGGCTTCTTCCGGGATATGGACTTGTGCTGGTTGTACTCATACTAATGGCGTACAGCATTATCCATTATTATGACTATCGCAGAACGAAGGGACTCGTCAGATTCTTTCCCATAGGAGTTTTTTTGATACCTGTGGCAATCGGGCATCCAATACAGATGATGATCTACGGGTTATCCCTTGGGTGGGTTTCGATGGCAATATCCCTTAGTGGAATCCTAATGTCTCTTCAAAGTGAAGCCGCTTATGTAGACAATGTTACAGGACTCGTAAACAGGGCCTTTCTCTTTAATAACAAATCGTACAGGAAAGTAAGCGGAGTGATAATGCTGGATCTTGATAGATTTAGATATATCAATTCTGTCTTTGGTCATAGAGAAGGCGACAATGCTTTGCGAGACTTTGGAAAGATAGTTCAAAGGGTGGCTCTTAGATATGGGTTTGCCGTGCGTTACACCGGAGATGAGTTTTTGCTATTTAGCCGTATCGGAAAAGAACAGCTATTAGAGCAGATAGTGGAAGAACTTAGAAAAGAGCTTGATCAGATAGAGGTAGGAGTGAACAGACCTTATGAGCTGAGTTTTTCCTATGGATTAAAGGTATACGATCCCGATACAGAAAGTTTTGATGACATAGAAAAGGTGTTAGAGGAGCGGTTAAATAAAAATAAGGCACTTTTCTACGAGCGGCATCCTGAACTTGACCGGCGTAGAAAAAAGAAAGAAACAGCAGAAGAGTCAGAATAAAATCAAACGACAGTGGATTTCTTTGTTGTATTACTAAGAAATCCACTGTCGCTTTTTAAATCACAATAAATCCGGTATCAGATATCTACCTTTCTGTTTCCGCCAAGGAAATACGGAAGGTCCTTGCCATCTTTTATCCACTGATAATACTCAGCTGTGGCAGCGAACATTACATCACCTGCGGAGTTAAGAGCAGTTTCTACAGAATCCTGTACCACGCCGATGATAAATCCAACAGCAACTACCTGCATGGCTACGTCATTGGTGATACCGAAAAGTGAACATGCCATAGGGATCAGGAGAAGTGAACCGCCGGCAACACCTGATGCGCCGCATGCAGCCAGAGTAGCGAGTACGGACAGTACCAGTGCGGAAGGGAAATCAACTGCTACACCAACTGTATGGGCAGCGGCAAGAGTCATAACAGCGATAGTGATAGCTGCACCATCCATGTTTATAGTAGCTCCGAGAGGGATAGATACAGAATAAACATCCTGATCAAGTCCGAGTCTCTTGCAGGTATTCATATTTACAGGGATATTAGCAGCAGAGCTTCTGGTAAAGAATGCTGTGAGTCCGCTGGTCTTTATGCATCTCCAAATAAGTGGATATGGGTTTCTTCTAAGCACGACAAAAACCACGATCGGATTTACCACAAAAGCCACAAAGAACATACATCCAACAAGCACACCGAGGAGCTTTCCGTAATCAGTAAAAATAGAAAGACCGTTTGTGGAAACATTTTCAAAAACAAGTCCCATGATTCCGAAAGGTGCAAGGTTGATGATCCAGCGAACACACTGGGAAACAGCCTCAGCGGCATTCAGAAGAACAGCCTTTGTAGCGTCGTGCGCAACCTTGTTAAGAGCGATACCTGTAAGGATTGCCCAAAAAAGGATACCGATGTAATTAGCATTTACAATAGATGCTACCGGATTGGAAACAGCATTTGTAAGGAGATTGCCAAGCACCTCGCCGATACCGGTGGGAATAGTGTCAGAAGTTGCCTTGTCCTTAAGTATTATGGTTGTCGGGAAGATAAAGCTTGCAAAAACTGCGATAAAAGATGCAAGCAGGGTGGTTGTAAGGTAAAGACCGATAACCAGACCAAAACGCTTATCAAGTTTTCCGGAACCGTGAGTCAGTGCAGAAGTGATAAGAACAAATACGAGAACAGGAGCAACACCCTTAAGTGCGCCAACAAACACACTTCCGAGTATAGCTATGCCTGTAGCACTGGGACAAGCCAGAGCCAGGATCACGCCAAGGATCAGACCGCAGAGAATCCTGACGATCAGGCTGACGTTATTGTAAGCGTTGCCAATAGACTTTAAAAAGTTCATGAATTATACCTCTTTCATAGTGCCGATAAAGGCACAGGGATTTTGATTTATTATACACTACGTTAATGCGTTAAAGCAACACAATAGATCAAGAAATCTTAAAAAAGTATAAAGAAACATAAAAAACTGTCATTGGCGGTGAAGCCAGTGACAGTTTTTATAAGTACTTATAGTTAATTAAGAACGGTAACGATTATTTCAGATCACTAAAAAGCTCTGCGTTGTAAACACCCTCAGAGATAAGCTTCTTAAAGGATTCCTGAACAACCGGACGATCCTCCTGATAAGTCATACCAAACCACTTATCGGATGTCTCAAGAACCTTAACAGTTGCCTTCTTCTCAGAAAGAAGATCACCGATAAAGATCGGGATGAGGTACTCAGCCTTCTGCGGATTGCCGTTTCCTGCCTTCACGCCTGCAAGGAAATCAACAAATCCCTCCTCAAGAGTATCCATAAACTCAGGTGTAAGACCCCACATATTCATGGAAACATGAGAATTTACATCGATCTTCTGACCATTTGTCTCTGCTCCGTCAGCAGTCTTTACGATGTCAGAGGTCTCGTTAACAGTGATGAGGTAATCATTGTCATCAACTTTGCAAACACCTCTTGTAACACCGCCATTCTCGCTGAGAGTATTCTTGAGGAAAAATCCAGCCATGCAGAAATCAGCAGGACGGGAAGGATCATAATTCTCAACGAGCCAGTCGTGGATAACCTTGAAAGCCTTCTTTCCATAATAGTCATCTGCATTAAGTACGCAGAAAGGCTCGTGGATCATTCCTCTGCAAGCGAGGATAGCCTGGCCTGTTCCCCAGGGCTTGGTGCGTCCCTCAGGAACTTCATAACCCTCCGGCAGATCGTCAAGGCTCTGGAAAGCATACTCAACTTCAACATTTGCATCCTTGCAAACCTTTTCGATACGGTCGCCAATGATTTCGCGGAAATCCTTTTCGATATCCTTGCGGATGATAAAGATGATCTTATTAAAACCAGCCTCGATTGCATCATGAATGGAATAGTCCATGATAATCTCGCCGTTCGGTCCAACAGGAGAAAGCTGCTTGATTCCCTCTCCAAAACGAGATCCGATGCCGGCTGCCATGATCACTAAACTTGTTTTCATACTTATTGCTCCCTTTGAATTTTCTCAATATTGCACTAAATATTATACACTATCTTTGGCAAATTTAAACCACACGTTTTTGTTATCTGTCAAAAAAATGTATCGAGTTACTGTTCGCTGAGTGGTTTAAGGGATTGGTTGAAACGGGAGTGGGGACGTGGTAGTATAATTAATTTTGTACAAGTGTTTATATGTGTACGGAGCATATACTGTGTATATGGATTCTCAAAAAGAAAGGAGGTATAGGATGTTATCAATATATTACGGCGAAATGCCGGAAGTAATATATAATCCGGCGCGTTATTTTAAGAACACCTATACCGATGAATGGATCACAGATGAGTTATCACGAAAGATGATAAAGGATATAGATAAATCAGAAGTGATCGGCCCAAGAATAATAGACAGCCCTGTTTTAGGCGGTATCTCGCCAAGAGAACTATCTGGTGGCGTGAAGACATTGATCTGTATATATAAAAAGCCGGATAAGATATTTAATGCTTCTGCGTGTGGAGATAACTGTGCGAAGTGGTTGCTGGAAATCGGAAAAGTGATGGATGTGACCATAAATCTAAGGCATATTATGGATTTTGGAGATGGCGAGTTTACTGTTAAGATTCTCAACACAGGACAGATAATTCATAGTATGGAAGAACTGATCCCTGTGGCAGGAATGATCGTTAGATAGGAGAAAATATGAAAGGGATACACCAGATTACGATCTCCAATGCATCCGTAAGATATGAATTTTCTTTAAAAAGAAATATCACTGTGATCAGAGGCGATAGCGCAACAGGGAAAACAACCCTTGTAGAAATGATAAATGAGTACTATGAGTCTGGGCAGGAGAGCGGTATAGAGTTACGATGCGATAAACAGTGCAGAGTGCTTGGCGGAAGAGACTGGAAGACATTGCTTCCTACTATAAGGGATTCCATAGTATTTATAGATGAAGATAATGAATTCCTGCCAACGGATGAATTTGCAAGAGCTGTGAGAGAATCGGATAATTATTATTGCCTGATTACAAGAGAAGGGCTTCCGAATCTTCCATATAGCGTAGAAGAAATATATGGCATCAGAACATCAGGAAAGTATGCCGGATTACGGCAGGTTTATCACGAGTTTTACCATATTTATGGAAATCATAGACCGCACGAGTTAGTTAGACCGGAAGAACTCATAGTTGAAGATTCTAATTCAGGGTTTGAGTTTTTTAGTGGGATTTCAGAGGGTAAAAATTATACATAACCCTTCGGATTACATAGAGAGTTCGGAGAATTTCAGTTGGGAAAGATTTTTTACAAAGACTCTTATCTCCAAGAGCCAGGGTTCATACTTGAAATACAAGAAGGATCATTTGAACCCAGCTTATCTGAGTGAGAATATAGTTAAAAAGGTTTTATCGCGGGTAGAAGATATAGAGCTGTAGTAATATTCCATTTGTATTTAAATTCCACATAGGTAAAATGATGTGGGAGAAAGACTAAAATTGCAAATGCAGATTGGCACCATACTTTCGCTTCAGGGCAATCGCTTACCCGTGTTGATGGAGATACAATATATATATCCATCAATACGGATAAGCGGTTGCCCTGAAGTGGTTTAAGGGATGAGTTGAAGCAAGAGTTGTTGCGTGATAGAATTTTAAATTATGTTGTAGGAAGAAATTACTGTGTTTTCTTTCAAATTTTTATAGGAAATAAGGAGCATTACTATTGAACACTTATGTGTGGTGTGAAGATTCAAAGTCAGGATATGAATTCTGGAAGAGAATCTTCAAGACGCTGTATAAAGATTATACTGTGGAATCAAAAAAGAATAATACTGAGCTGTGTAAAGCAGTATCCAGATTAGAAGAGGATGATAACAAGTATTACGTATTAATGGATAATGCCATAGATAATCCGGATGTCTTGAGAGAAACACAGAGGTTATATATCGCTCTGAAGAATAAGAAAAATGTCTCAGTGATAAAAATCCACTCTTTTGAGTTTGTGCTTCTATCGTTTCAGATGTTGGAAGATTGGATATTTGCCAAAGAGGATGAGTTAAAAGATAAAAGGGTTAGGTTGATAGAATTAAAGAATCTGTTTGTGAGTATCATTCGTAACGGCGGTGATGACAAAAAACTTGCCTCAATGAAAGAAGAACTAAAGATTTCTGATTCTCTTAATACAGAGCAATTATCAGCAAAACTGCTTTTTGAAATAACGAGAAATACCGGCTTTGAAACATCAAAAGGCAGGATTGGCGATTGCTTCATGGTGGATTGCTGTGATTGGACTAAAAGAGAAGAAGACGATATTTGCGGCCTTGATGAAAAAAGACTAACTGCGGAAGAAAAGATAAAGAACATTTTTGAGTATTCGGTACGAAAGGATTCATTTGCGAAAGTGGGTTTATAAATGATAACTGTTTATAAGAAAAGCTCAATTCCGGAAAAAGAAGAAATCGTAAGATTCAATGATATATATTTTAATAAGAATACATCTGAATTGATTGATGATAAAGCAAAGGATATCATAAAGAAGATCGATCATTCAGAGATGTTGGAAAAATATGTCATAGGTTCGAGGTTTGACGGTACAAGGCTGAATATTGATAAGTTGTCCACAGGATGCAAGACTGTATTGAATATTATGTACAATCCAAATAGGATATTTGATATATGTGAATGCGGCGAGAATGCACTTGAAGTCATATACAGTCTTGACGCAGGGAAGGTATATTGTGAATATCCTATGATTGCATTTAATATGGAGAAAGCACAGGGAATTGACAATAAGGGTATTCATGAGTTTGATGACTATGAAGGCTTGAGAGAGTGGTGGAAAAATGAAGATTAAGCCGATCGTTCTAGACAAGATACAGACGAGGCATACTAATTATGTAGTGGATCTGCAGTTGGATTCGAATGTGACATTTGTGAGCGGGGATTCCGGGACAGGTAAATCTGCGGTGTATTCTTTTTTGTATGAATATTCTTCAGAGGATAGCAGGCTTAGATGCTTCAACTATGTGGATCACAACAAGGATTATAAAGATACGATTAAGAATGCTAAGGGTAGGCTGTTTGTGATAGACAATGCGGATCTGTTACTCGATGATGATATGCGGCAACATATAGCATTAGATACCGAGAATCAATATATCATCATTGGTCGTAATCCATCAGAACTGATGTTGTCACAGGATGAAATTCTTGAACTGGATAGCGAGAGCAAAGATGGGATAACGACATTCAGGTTGAAGAAGATGTTTGGAGGATTATAGACGTCTAGTTTTTCTTAAGTAGAAGATATTTCAGGGCAACCGCTTACCCGTGTTGATGGAGATACATCGTATATTTCCAGCAATACGGATAAGCGGTTGCCCTGAGTGGTTTAAGGGATTGGTTGAAACGGGCGTGGTTACGTGGTAAATTGAACTAATAGTACACGTTACCAATATCTGAGAATATAGTATAGCAATAACGAAGGAGAGATATACAAATGAAGAAATTTAATACAACAGTTGTGTGTATACCATCAAAACACTATATGGTAGATCTCTCCGAAAGAGTTTTAGAGATAAAGAAACTGGTTGATGATGGCAAGTATTTCACGATAAACAGAGCCAGACAATATGGTAAGACAACGACCTTAAAAGCATTACAACGTGCGTTGCAGCGTGATTATATTGTCCTTAGCCTCAGTTTTGAAGGCATTACGAAGGCTGGATATCAGACAGAAGGGGAATTTGTTCAATCTTTTTCAAGATTGACTCTGGATCAGAGCGAATTCTTTGGAATTAGTATCCCTGATAAAACAGCAGATGTATTGGAATCATACTGCAATCAGGAAGCAGACAAGCTAAAAATGGATGAACTGTACCGTACATTCAGGCGATGGATTGCGATAAGTGATAAGCCGATAGTGATGTTCATCGATGAAGTGGATAGTGCAACAAACAATCAGGTATTTCTTGATTTCCTTGGTTTGTTGCGTGATGGATATATCGCCAGAGAGTCGGATGGTATACCTACCTTCCAATCTGTCATCCTTGCCGGGGTGACAGATGTAAAGCATCTCAAATCAAAAATCCGTGAAGAAGCTGATTCAAAAGAAAACAGTCCGTGGAACATAGCATCAGATTTCAAGATCGACATGAGTCTGGCGGCAGACGGTATCAAGGGTATGCTCGATGAATATGAGGCAGATCATCACACCGGAATGAATACGGAAGAAATTGCCGCTCAGATATATGATTATACAAATGGATATCCGTTCTTGGTAAGCCGTATCTGTGAACTGATAGATGTAGAAGTGAGTAAGACGATGCCGTTGTCAAAAGCCTGGACAAGAGACGGTATTGATGAAGCAGTCAAGCTTCTTCTTTCTGAGAATAATACGTTATTCCAGTCATTAACAAAGAACCTTAACAATTATCCGGAACTAAAAGACTCGGTACGCAGTATTCTGATGGAGGGAACAAGACTTACATGGAATGCACAGCAGGATTCGATCGTTCAGATGCAGATGTATGGTCTGATAAGGAACGATCATAATACAGTAAAGATAGCCAACCGGATATTTGAGATTATGCTGTATAATCTTTTCCTCTCTGATGAGGAACTGAAGCAGAATGTTTTCTCCAGAGAAGGCGGACTGGCAAAAAATCAGTTCGTAACAGATGGGAAGTTGAATATGCGACTGATCCTGGAGCGGTTTAAGGATACTTACACAGAAATCTGCGGTCCGCTCGTAGACAGATTCAAAGAAAAGGATGGAAGAGAACTGTTCCTTCTGTATCTGAAGCCTATTATAAATGGAACCGGGAACTACTACATAGAAGCACAGACCAGAGATCAGACAAGAACAGATGTGATTGTGGATTATCTCGGGCAGCAATACATCATAGAACTAAAAATATGGCGTGGTGAGAGCTACAATACTGAAGGTGAAAAACAGATCAGTGAATATCTCGAATACTTCAACCTGACCACAGGATATATGCTGAGCTTCAATTTCAATAAGAAAAAGGAGACAGGATTAAAGAGAGTTGAAATAGGGGATAAAGTATTGTTTGAAGTGACGGTATGAATTAATGGCTTTCAAACTCACTAATCAGGGCAATCGCTTATCCGTGTTGATGGAGATGCAATAAATATTTCCATCAATACGGATAAGCGGTTGCCCTGATTGGTTTAAGGGATTGGTTGAAACGGGAGTGGGGACGTGGTAAATTTTAAATGGTAAGCGTAATGTATGCCCCCGGATTTCCAGGTGTATGATTTTTCTTCATAATGGTGTCGAACTCCAATCTGCTACATTGGCAGGTTGAGAAATTTTACTTTCATATTGTCGATACATTGGATAAATTAACTTCCAACGTACTCGGAAAGGAGATTCGATGCCCAAAGCTCTTTTTAAGACCGACGATGAATGGTTCGAAGTAATCCAACGATGTCGTACAAGCGGAATGACTGACAAAGATTGGTGCGAGGCTAATGGAATCAGTCAAACATCACTTTATAGGTTTATCCGAAAACTGAAGAAAAAGTCATATGAAATCCCTGATCATCCTAAGTTCAAAAGGCAGGAAGTTGTTCCAATTCAGATCATTCCGGATGAACAGGAATCATTGCCACCAACTATACCTGAGCAGGATATGGCAGCACGACATGATGTAAGCACACGTCAAAGCGGTATTCATATATCATGTGGAAGTTTTCGTGTAGATATAGATGCGGATTCCGATCCAAAAACTCTGCGGGATACATTAATGATCCTGCGAAACCTGTGTTAGGTGATCTGTCCGGCGTCAAAAATATATATCTGGTGACCGGACGAACTGATATGAGAAAGAGCATTGATGGTCTTATGGCTATCATACGAGATTCTTTTTCCATGGATCCTTTTGAAAACAGTGTTTATCTTTTTTGCGGACGTAGAGGTGATAGATTAAAAGCTTTACATCACGAAAAAGATGGATTTTGCCTGATGTACAAGCGCTTAGATAGCGGTAGATTTCAGTGGCCGCGCAATAGATCAGAGGTAAGGCCTCTGACACGTCAGGAATTCAGATGGCTTATGGAAGGGTTAGCAATCGACCAGCCCAAGGCAATTCAAGCTTCTTCCGCCAGAGATTTTTGATAGAAAAATATATCCAAAAAAATGTGCCCAAACGAGTATAAAAACGTCGATTTTAAGCGGATTTAATGGAGGTGAGTGCTTTTTAAAAACACCGATATGAAGTATAATTGTAGGTAAGAAACGAAAGGAATCTTACTTGATGATACCGACTGGGATTGAAGAAAAACTGAATAAGTTACTGGAGTCCCAGGAAGAGCTTTTAACACTGCAGAAGCAGAATACAGAGCAATTAAAGACTATAGCAGATCTTAATGCGAAGATTGCTTCACAGGCGCAGACTATTGCTGAACAGGCTGAAACTATCGCTTATCTAAAAAAAGCTATTTTCGGTTCAAAAAGTGAGAAATCCAAAAACTTCAACATCCCTGGACAGCTGAGCCTTTTTGGTGATGAAACACCGGAAGATGTTGAAGTTGAAAAAGAGATTTCATCTTATAAAAGAAAAGAGTCTCGAAAAAAGAAGTCTACAAACGAAGAAATCTATAAAAATCTTCCATCGGAAAAGCGTGTCATTCCAGTAGATCCAGAAGATCGGATCTGTCCTAACTGCAATGGTGAAATGGAGCATCTTGGTCAAAAGTTTGTCAGAGACGAGATTGAGATCATTCCAGCAAAGATCAAACACATAGAAGTTTATCAGGAGACTGTGATCTGCAGGCACTGCAGTAGTGATGAGTCTTCAGTGATAGTAAGTGCAAAAGTACCAGAAGGACTGATCAAGGGAAGCCCCGCTACACCTTCAATTGTTGCGTTTATAACATATATGAAATACGTTAACGCAGTTCCGCTGTACAGACAGGAAAAGAGCTTTTTACAAGATGGAGCAAAGATTCCACGAGCTACAATGTCTAACTGGATCATAACCTGTGCTGATAAATATTTCAGACCCGTCTATGAAAGGCTGCATCATTATCTGATGGACAGGATATTGATCTGCATGGATGAGACTCCGTGTCAGGTTCTCAAAGAGAAGGGAAAGACACCACAGTCAAAATCCTATATGTGGCTGTACTGCACCGGAAACGATGGACTTCCTCCCATCGCGATGTATGAATATCAGCCCTCAAGGCATGGAGAACATGCCAAAGAATTCCTAAGAGGATTCCAAGGAAAGTATGCCGTATGTGACGGCTATCAGGGATACAATAAGCTACCTGATACTATCACAAGATGCGGTTGCCTTGCACATGTCCGAAGAAAGTGGGCAGATGCAATCCCGGTAGCTAGGAAAAAGGCTAAACCGGACGGGAACGCTATTCCGGCAGAAATCGGATTTGATTACTGCAACCAGCTCTTTGAGAAAGAGAGAGAGTTGAGTGGAACAGATGATCCCGAACGAAGAAAACAGATCCGGAAAAAAGAGGAACCGGAGATTTGGGAAAAATTTTGGAAATGGCTTGAAACAATCCATGCCTCTGACGGAAGCCGTCTGGGCAAGGCTGTTAATTATACCCAAAACCAAAAGCCATATCTTATGAATTATTTGCTGGATGAACGCATCCCGATTTCTAATAATTTCGCGGAAAACAGCGCTCGTCCGTACGCTGTCGGAAGAAAGAACTTCCTGTTCCATAATTCTACTGACGGCGCTGAAACCAGTGCGATTATATATAGCCTGGTCGAAAGTGCAAAACGTAACAAGCTAAATGTCATGAAATATTTGGAAACGGTATTGATTGAAATGATGGGCTACAATGATGAGTCCGAACACATAGATGAATTGATGCCATGGACAGATAAAATGAGAAGGTCTTGTTCTACAGATCAGAAAAACGAAGCTGAAAAATAAAAGCGAAATGTAATTCAGGTATTCTACCGGTGTAATACATTTCGCTTACTTTAAATGGTGGCGGGATGTCAACAGTGCATGGTATAAATGACTGATAAACGCGCAGAAAGGAATGGAAAATCAAGGTAATGAATGATAGGGATATGACGTTCCAACTCCGTGCTGTCTGATTCTTGGGGCGAACGTCAATGGAAGGTATCTTCATGTGATTTGTGGATTATTAGATGACATTGTTTATATTATTTCAGCATACTATCCTGATCCGGACAGATGGGAATCCGATTTCATAACAAGAAAGGGGTAAAGAATTATGAGATGCATAATGTGTAAAGGGAATACCGTTCAAACGAAACATACATATATTCAGGAATTCGATAATTGTATAATTATTATTAAGAACGTACCGGCACTGGTGTGCTCCCAATGTGGTGAAGTGTATTATAGTGATGACATAGCAGAAAAATTGGAAGAGATAGTGAATCGTCTTCAGGTTATGGTAAAAGATGTTGCTATATTTGAATATGATAAAGTGGTAAAAGTAGCTTGACGGCATACCTTCGTTTCAGGGCAATCGCTTATCCGTGTTGATGGAGATACATCGTATATGTCCATCAATACGGATAAGCGGTTGCCCTGAGTGGTTTAAGGGATTGGTTGAAGCAAGAGTTGTTACGTGGTAGTATTATAAATTATATTATGCCTGTATAAAGTATGTCGGTATACAATCAATGAGCATCAACCGATAGATACAGTAAAGAAAGGTAATACCTGAAAGATGACTTCTCCTGAAAAGAATGAAAACACAAACAAGGACTGGGAAACACCGGCGTATGCAGGTTTGATGTTTTCATTGCAGCCATATAAGGATAGATTGGAAGAAAAACGAGGGTACAAGCTCAATTCCAGACCGCGTGAAATAGATGTGCGTATTATTGATAAGCTCAGTGATAGAGGTGACCGGATGGAGCATGCGATAGCGTACATTTTTGAAAAGCACAACCTTGTAGAATTAAAAAATCCATATGAAAACCTCAATATAGATGTTGTGTGGAAAGGTATCAGCTATGCAGCGCAGTACAAAAGCAGAGGGGTAGATGATACTACAGGCGAGAAGGGTGTTAACATAGTATCCATGAGGGATGTTACTCTGACATTTCTTCGAATAAGCAGACCCGATGATTTATTTGAACTCATGGAAGCATCGGGGTACAAAATAGAGAAGAAGTTTCCGGGAGTGTACTACATATCCGGAATGGCTGATATAAAGATGCAAATTATAGTTGGTAGAGAATTGGCTGGAGATGAGTTTGTTCCGCTCAGAGTCCAAAGAAAGAATGCCAGCGATGACGATATAAAGAAATTTATGAAACTTGTTGGCGGTCTTAGGGAATCTGATGACCGTGAAATGGCTGATATGATCATGCAGATCAGTATATCAGAGAATCAGGATACTTACGACAGATTAAAGAAGGAGGATCCGGATATGTGTAGAGCTTTAAGAGATTTGATGAAAGACGAGATACAGGAAGAGTTCTCAAATCATTATCAGGCTGGTGCAAATGCGTCACAGGAAGATACTGTCCGTAGAATGTTACGTAAGAACAAACCTATAAGTGAAATACTTGATTTCACGGATGTAAGTGAGGCACGCATAGAAGAATTGGCAGAAGAACTTGGCGTTAAGGTTGTGCGTGATAGCGATGTATTAGTTTGAAAAACATCCTTCTGTTTATACAGAATCTTTGGATGAATCTTTGTCGAGAGAAACTATACAAATAATTGTTGAAGAGTAGCAACAGGGCAATCGCATAACCGTGTTGATGGAGATACAATAAATGTTTCCATCAATACGGATAAGCGGTTGCCCTGACGTGGGTTAAGGGGTTGGTTGAAACGGTACGTGTTACGTGGTAATATTATAAATTGTGTGTAAAGGTTTATGTGTAAACGGCAGGGCGTCACAGGCGATAATAGCTAATCGATATGATTCAGTGTTAGATGACGTTGAAAGTAAGGTTTACACAAGAGATTTGTTTAGAAGGGATTAATAAGCATGGCTTTTCCACCTTGCCTTCAGATATGGAGTAGTGCTTATGAAGAATATATATATTGGAACTGTAATACATGATGATCATCAGAATTATACGATTCTTAATGAAATTGGTAATGGTGGATTTGCTGTAGTTTATAAAGCCGAAGGAGGAGATGGAAATCTATATGCGGTTAAGGTTATACAAACATCTTCTATTAATAAACTTAGGAGCTTTTATAACGAATACAATATTGCCAGTCAGATTGATTCTGCACATGTCATCAAGTACTATTACTTGAATGAGCATGGGAAGGATGATTTTCCTTGTTTTATCATAATGGAATATGCGGATCGTGGGAGTTTAAGAACAGTACTGAATGAAAGAAAAAGCAAGGGCGAGTTCTTCTCAACATCCGATTTGAAGAAAATATTCCTTCAGCTTATTGAAGGAATGCTTGATGTTAATGATGAAGCTGTTCATAGAGATATAAAGCCCGAGAACATTTTGTTATGTTCATCAAATTTAGATACTGATAACAAAACTTTCGAGGTAGATGATGTAGTTTTCAAAATTAGTGATTACGGTATAGCTAAGTTTGAGGGCGAAGATACAAGAATAGTGACATTTAAAGGAATCAAGACGCCTCGATACTACGCTCCGGAATTGTGGTTAAGTCCTGATGCACATGGCTTAAACACGATCAAGATAGATATATACGCAATGGGCATAGTGTTCTATGAACTTGCAAATCTTTGCTATCCGTATGATGAGACGAAGAATCCGAAAGAAGCCCACACAAGTGAACATTGGAAACCTTTCAATAAATCAGTTGATGTTGCTTTAAAAACGATAATTTCCAAGATGCTAGAGAAATCCCCAAGTGATCGGTATGAAGATTGGATGGAGATTAAAGAATATTTAGAGAATAGCAATATCGGATTGGGCATTCAAAAAAGTGGAATAGCTGAAAGTATTCTTAATAGCATTTCTGTCAAAGAAGAAGCCAATGGGCGGAAGGCACTGGAAAAAGAAAAGAAACAAACAGAAAAAGAGCGTGCTTTTAAGCTCTTAATCAGTTCAGTCGAAAGTAAGATTTATTACCAGTTGCAAGCCATAGTAGATGATGTTAATCGGGATAAACCGAATACTGTTTCTATAAGCAAACCAGAAATAGATCTTCAGATAGAAACTTATTCATTTGAATATAGGATTGGGACTCGTTATATAAGATTTGAATTCGAAGCTCTTCATGATGAAGCGCCTAAACGCTCTTATTCATTTTATACAAGTGTGAACGGAAGACCTATTGATGACTTTACACAGCGCATGATAGGCGGTGTTCCAAACAGACCATTTGAGTATAAGTATTACAAAGACAAAATTCTGCTATGGGGATCTGCGGTAGCAGATAGTAACATTGGCTACAATATCGCAATTTTGGAGGACAAGACGAATCCTTATGGCAAAATTGTGATGTATGAATATATTAAAAATGGTCAGAGTAATAAGTTTTCATTTCCTGTAGATAGAGAGAATTTAAAGAAGATTATTAATGGAAGATATGATCCATATTACTCATTTAAGAAGATTCCATTTGATTTTGACAAGATTGCATTTCTTATCAAAACGATTGATGTATTTTCAGTTAATAGCATAGATAGTCCTATGGATGGCGAGTTGGGGATATGGTAAAAGGATTTCTTTGATAAGTGTATCAAAGGAATGATATCTACAAGTGTTGATAAGTTGAATTGGGATTTTTAAATAGATATGTTACCAAGATGAGAATAACTACATTGATCATTTTAATTAAGAAGTTTGTTGAGAATCGGGAGGCCAGGACATGGCGGATAAATCCTTAAATATTGCTATGCTTGGCCATAAGCATGTACTTAGCCGTGAAGGTGGCATTGAGATTGTGGTCAAGGAATTGGCTACAAGACTTGTTGCTCGTGGTCATAAAGTCATTTGTTATGACAGAAAATCGCATCACGTTAGTGGTGGAGAGATAGCGGAAACACAGAATTATAAGGGGGTGAGGATTGTTCCAGTGTGGACAATAGAAAAGAAGGGGCTTGCGGCGATGACGAGTAGTTTGGCAGCTGCGTGGAAGGCGTCAAAGTCTAAAGCTGATATAGTCCATATCCACGCTGAAGGTCCGGCTGCTATGTGTGGGATTGTTAAGCTTTTTAGTAAGAGACGAGCAGACGGTAGTAAGAAGCGGATTATAGTTACAATCCATGGACTCGATTGGCAGAGAGCTAAGTGGGGTGGTTTTGCTAGTACATATATTAAATTTGGAGAGCAACAGGCTGTTAAGAATGCTGATGAAATTATAGTGTTGAGCAGAGGTGTTCAAGAGTACTTTAGGAATGAGTATGGTCGAGAGACTGTGTTCATTCCTAATGGTGTGAGTAGACCTGAGATAAGAGAGGCTGATGAAATTAAGAAACTTTGGGGGATTGAGAAAGACTCCTATGTTTTGTTTCTAGGGCGAATTGTTCCGGAAAAAGGTCTCAGATACTTGATTGAAGCGTGGAAAAGAGTTAATACGGACAAGAAATTAGTTATAGCTGGTGGTTCCTCAGACACACAAGAGTTTATGGATGAATTAAAAGAGATGAGTGTTATGGACGGTAGGGTTATTTTTACAGGATTCCAGCAGGGAAGAGTATTGGAGGAGCTTTATAGTAACGCATACATTTACACACTCCCGTCTGATCTTGAAGGAATGCCACTCAGCTTGTTAGAGGCTATGAGTTATGGCAATTGTTGCTTAGTATCTGACATTCCTGAATGTGCTGAAGTGGTGGAAAACAAAGCGGCGATTTTTAGAAAGTCTGATGTGGGTGATTTGAAAAGAGTTTTACAGGAATTATGTGATAATACACAGAAAGTTGATGAATATAAAAAAATAGCTGCGGAATTCATCATAGGGAAATATAACTGGGATGATGTGGTTGATAAAACATTGGAGTTATATCGATGAGTATGAAAGAAAAGGAGCTTAATTATATTCAAGAAAGAGAAGGGAACAGTTTTCAGAAATTCAGTAAGTGGTTTTGGAAAAGGTACTGGAAACAAGCATTGATTTTTTTAGTCCTTTTTATACTATCGTTGTGCTTTATTTATTTTGTTTTTGCGTTTACTACACCAATACCAGCAGGGACAAATTTACATAGATCCGACTGGCTGGCTTTTCTAGGTGGAGTACTTACTCTTGTTGGAAGTGTGGTAGTTTCAGTTATTTCAATTACACAGGCTTCGTATTTTAATGAGATGGAAAAGACTCGTCAAGAAATGCAAAGAAATCTTGATGAGGTAGATAAGAAACAAAAACGTAAAGAGGAAATTAGACCAGAGCTTGTTATTGTAATCAAAGGAAGAAACTTAAGAATACCTTATATCGATAGATGGCCATCAGAAAGGTTACATAAGGCCATGTTTAATACAGAACTACCAGAAAAATATAAAGAAAAAAACAATTTCGTTACTGGAGAAGCAGCAATTTTGGAAAATCTTCATAAGGAAGCGATGATAAAAGATTATCCTGTAGATAATATATGGATTTCAATTACCAATATTGGGAAATATCCAGTAAAACACATGGAAGTATATGGAGAGTATTATTTTCCGTTTATAAGACCAGGAGAGTTCATAGACTTGGTATTGACGCTTGATTCGTATCCGAGAAAAACGGAAGCATATCAATCGATATATGGTATTGGAAGAATTAATAATTCGAGAAGTGCAGTAAAAATCATTGATGTTAAAAATGAAGGAATTGATTCAGAAAAAGCACATATTGAAGAATCAAAACAATATGACAGAATATGGATCGATTTTGAAGATATAGATGGTAATAACTATCAGCAAGTTTTTAGAACACATCCATCAGGTGTTGGAAATTATTTCTGTAATGATGAGTTGATAGAGAATAATCAAACTAAGAACGGAAACTAGGAGAAAGATATAATGGCTTCAAAAGAAAAGAAACTGAATGGTACTGTGATTGTCACATACCGTTGTAATGCAAGATGCTCGATGTGTAATCGCTATAAGGCTCCGAGTAAGCCAGAAGAAGAACTTAGTATAGAGACAATAAAAAAACTTCCGAAGATGTATTTTACGAACATTACCGGAGGTGAGCCGTTTATTCGTACAGATCTTCAGGATATAGTAAGAGAACTATATAAGAAATCGGATCGTATTGTCATCTCCACAAACGGATTTTTCACGGATCGTATTGTGGCTCTTGCTAAAGAGTTTCCTCAGATAGGTATCAGAATTTCTATTGAGGGGCTTGAGAAAACGAATAACGAGATACGTGGACTTGAGAACGGATATCAGCGTGGGTATCAGACTTTGAAAAAGTTGCGAGAAATGGGCATGAAGGATGTCGGCTTTGGCATGACAGTTCAGGATAAGAATGCCCCAGATCTTGTACCGCTCTATGACATCTCGGATAAGATGGGGATGGAATTTGCAACAGCGAGTCTGCATAACAGCTTTTATTTTGTAGAAGCTAAGAATATAATTCACGACCGCCCGATGGTGGCTAAGAATTTTGAGAAGTTAATCAATAAGCTGCTGAAGAGTAAGAGCCCTAAGAAGTGGTTCAGAGCATATTTCAACCACGGGCTTATTAACTATATCTACGGTCAGCCGAGATTATTGCCTTGCGACATGTCATTCGATACTTTCTTTATTGATCCCTATGGCGATGTTATGCCTTGTAATGGGACCAAGGATAAAGAAGTTATGGGAAACCTTAATACGCAGACTTGGGATGAACTCTGGAATAGTGTTGATGCTGAAAAGGTCAGAAAGAAGGTAAGGCATTGTGACCGTCAGTGTTGGATGATAGGTAGCGTTTCACCAGCCATGCACAAATATATCTGGAAGCCAGCATGGTGGGTGTTTGTACACAAGTTCAAGAGTCTGTTTAGCAAGAAACCGTACAGTATGTATGAGAATAAGATTTGCCGTGATTACCATGATGGAAAGGTTACTAAAAAGCAACTTGATAAGTGTAGTACCTGCGATATGTGTGCAGTAGTTAATAATGGTTTGAGTGAGGCTTCGAAGGCACAGCTTGTTGGTAAGACTGGTGAAGAGATTGTAGATGCAGATATTGCTGCGCAGATGAAGAAATAAATTTTTTAGGAAGGTATCAGGATGGACTTAAGGGCTTTACAGGACGAAGAATATAAAGCTTTGGAATATCTTTCAGCTGTTTGCAAGAAAAATGGTTTAAAACTTTTTTTACGCGGTGGTAGTGTTTTGGGTGCTGTCAAATACAGGAATTTTGTTCCTTGGGATGATGATATTGATGTTGCTCTTCCTCGTAAAGACTATGAACAATTGATAAAACTTGTTCCGGAGACAATAGACAGTAATCTTCAGTTTGTCGCATATCAAAAGACAAAAAATGCGCACTGTTATTTCCCGAGGATTATTCTTAACGATAGGGCAAGGATTGAAAAGGGATTCCCTAAGAACAATGAAAGAGGACTTGTTTTAATAGATATTCTTCCTATTGATGGGATGCCTGATAAGGGATTATCACTAAAGTTGCATATTGTTAAGGCTTATTTTTATCGTATTCTTGCTAGTTTGTGGACGCTTGAGGTTAGCGATACTGTTAGTATGCATGGCGGAAAAAAGGATAAGATTTTGAAATTCCTTCATGCATTGAATATTCATAGGTTATATAAGCAAGATACAATATACAAGAGATTAGATAAATTATATTCGAAATATGGATATGGTAATACTCGTAATTGTGGGATGCTTGCTAGTTCAAAGTTAAAGAAAGAAATAGTTCCTTATACTTGGTGGGAGAATGGAACATACGGAACGTTCAGGGACTTAAAGATACGACTACCAAAGAAATATGATAAGTATTTGAAACGCTTATTCGGAGATGATTACGCAACATATGAACCTTCAGAATCTGAGCGAAATAAATCACATTTAACCGGAAAGGAATAAAAAAATGGTTTGCTACATTATCCTGCATTTTCAAGTTGAAGAGGAGACGGTTAATTGTGTTAATCAGTTGAAGCAAGTTGATGGAGATCACAAAATTATAATTGTTGATAACTGTTCTCCGAATGGCTCAGGAAAAAAACTGAGCGAAAGGTATAAAAATGATTCGGAAATAGACGTGATATTACATGATAAAAATGATGGATTTGCAAGGGGAAACAATGTCGGCTGTAAATATGCCAAAGAGAAGTATAATCCGGATTTTTATGTGGTAATGAACAACGATATAGAAATTACTCAGAGGGATTTTGAAACAGTTGTTGAAGACATTTATAAACGTGTTAAATTTGACGTTTTGGGGCCCGATATCTATTCAACAACATATAAGATTCATCAAAGCCCAAAATCAATGAAACGTACAACGATAGAGGGGGCAAGGAAACTCAAGAACAGTTATAAAAAAAAGATTGATAGTAAATTTATAGTCCCGATGCGTTGTTATATGAAAAAAATACCGTTTCTGAAAAGAGGAAAAGATATTCTGAGCAGGGGGGGGGCTAATATAAACTATCAGGACAAATGCTACGATGTTCCTCTCCATGGCTCATGTGTAATATTTTCAAAGAAGTTCATGGACAGAAGAAAGCATGCCTTTTTCTCGAAGACATTTTTCTACTATGAAATGGAAATACTTGATTATGAATGTCAGAAGCATGGATTCAAAGTGGCCTATGACCCATCAATAAAGGTGTTGCATCATCAGAATGTTTCGACTAATGCAACGTTTGGCAATGAAGTGAAAAAGGTTAGATTTATGAATGAACAAAACTATGATTCAATTTCAGCATTTTTGGAGGCATACGAGTGAACGAAAAAATCGCAATAGTTGTTCCTGTATACAAAGTTGAAAAATACATAAGGCGTTGCGTAGATAGTCTAATTGCTCAAAAATACGAAAACCTCGAAATCATTCTTGTCGATGATGGGTCTCCTGACTGTTGCCCCCAAATATGTGATGAATATGCATCTAAAGACAACAGAATTAAAGTAATCCACAAGAAGAACGGTGGATTGTCGGATGCAAGGAATGCAGGAGTAAGAAATGCAACATCCGAGTACGTTGTATTTGTGGATTCCGATGATTATGTCGACGATACTTTGATTTCATCACTTGTTGGATTAAAAAGTAAATACGGTGTGGATATTTCCTGTACTCCTCTTATTTACGAGTTTGAAAGAGGAACGCAGAAACCTGTTGCGATTTTTGAAGAGACCAAATTGGAAGGTAAGGCTTTTATATCTCAGGTAATGAGAGCGAGATACGGGATTGGGGTAAGTGTTTGTTCGAAACTTTTTCCTAGATCAGTATTATTGGCACATCCATTTCCCATAGGAAAGCTTCATGAGGATATCGCAATAGCCATACAGCTATACAGTGAATTTAACACGGCAGCTATTAACAATAAAGCAGCATACCATTATATCCAAAGAACCAGTAGTATTACGCACTCGACGATTGATGAGAGTAGTTTGTTCTGGATTCTTGATTTGATAAAGAGTTTGTTAGATAAAGAAACAGATAAAGCATTAAGAGAGGCTTTTGTTTATAGGATATATGATTTGGTTAATGAATATTGCAGAGTAATCCATGTTCATGAGGACAAAGCTATTATATGCAAAATGCAGGAGTACATAAGACCGTATAGAAGTATTTATATCAGGGACTCATTGAATTCTTCGATGACGAAACTCAAGGGTTATTTGTTGTCCACAAATTATATTACATTCAGAATGTTTATTATGCTTAAGACGTTTAATAATAAGGTACATAAATATGTATAAGTCAATTGCTGAAATGGGCGGTATTCATGTCAAGAGAAGCCGTAGCAGACAACTAATAGATTTATTGTTTTATTTAGGAATGGGGTTAAATTGTCTTTTTATGACATTGTATATTACAATTTATGATATCCCATTTTCTACTGTATTTGCTGTTGCAATATTTGGATTATATCTTTCTGTTATTTTATTAACCAGGCGCACGTTTAAGGAGTCGGCGATTCTATTTGTTTTATTGTTGTTGGGAACGTGTTGCTCAATTGTAACTCACGACACATTGATTTTCCGGATTATCTTTATGATTTTTGCCGTGCGCACAGTTGACAAAAAACGATTTGTAAGATTTATAAAAAAATGTTACTGGCTGATGATCATAATAGTTCCCTTGACATGCGTTTTTCGAGGTGTTGAGACAGTATATTCAAATGCTAATTATGGAGTTGGAAGGGAATCTGGGATAAGATTTATGTTGGGGTTTGATGGTCCCAATAGACTTGGAATTATTTGGATTTGTCTCATGTCAATGATACTGATTGAAAGGGGAAAAAGGAATCTGAAAAAAGATTCAATCCTCCTAGCAGTAATGGTTGTTTTATATTATCTCACTAAATCAAGATCATTAATAATTGCAGGCTGTTTCATATTATTATTTCCATACTTCATATTCGTAATAGGTAGGTTGAAGAAATACATACTAAACAAGAAATTCATACTTCTTATATTGTTCTGTCTATTAGGAATAACAGTTTACTTTGCCAAAAATGCGGCGGATCGTGATAGCATATATAATGTGCTCCTAAACAATCGATTGGTACATTTTCAGGATGTAGTCGGCAAAGAACAGATTACATTGTTTGGGAGTACCTCGAATTTTAGTAAATATAGGGGATTAGACAATTCATATTTTTTAAGTTTTTATAAGCGCGGAATAGTATTCTTTGGCTTATATATCATTTCTCTCGTTAGAATTGCAATTGTGTTAGGTCGGAAAAGAGATATTATCCAGATAGCTGTTCTGTGTGGCTATATTATTTTAGCTTTTGTTCAGGATATGATAGTGCATCCTTATATTAATGTTGTTTATTTTATCATAATGATAAACTATGTAGATTTCTTTGGGATAAAAAGCTACAGTGCAGGGGTAAAGGAGATAAGATGATACCAAAGATTATTCATTATTGCTGGTTTGGAACAAAAAAAAAGTCTGAGCTTGAAAGAAAATGTATCGATTCTTGGAAAAAATATTGTCCTAATTATGAAATTAAGGAATGGAACGAGACAAATTTTGATATAAACATTTGTCCTTATGTTAAAGAGGCATATAATGCTAAAAAATGGGCCTTTGTGAGTGATTATGCTCGTTTCTGGATTCTATATAACTATGGGGGGCTGTATTTTGATACGGATGTGGAACTCATAAACAGGATTGATGACCTGATTGAAACAGGATCATTTATGGGGTGTGAGCGAAATATCGTAAATAAAGATAAAAAAGATGAGCATAATGAAGCAAACCCAGCTCCAGGTCTTGGCCTAGCGGCAGAACCGGGGCTTGGCCTATATAAAGAAATTCTAGATTTTTATGATAATAAGCATTTTGTTGATGGAAGTGGAAATTTGGATATTACTACCGTTGTTATGATTACAACCAACATTATTAAGAAACACGGATGGAAAGATACTGATTCAATTCAAAAGATAGATGATATATTCTTTTATCCGCCAGAATATTTTTGCCCAATGGACTATAATACTGGGATTGTTACTATTACGGAGAATACAAGAAGTATTCATCATTATAGCGCATCATGGAAAACTGATTCCGAAAAGCATCTTAAAGAGAAAGAACGGTTATTTAGAAAAAGATTTGGATATAAGTTTGGCTATCAACTATTCAGGCTATATGGATTTGTTTATAGGAGAATTAAGCATTTAAGGTGTGGGTTTAATAATTAACTTGGACAATAAGAAATCGAACACCTATTTCTCCAAAATTTGAGTCAATCATGAAAAAATCGGGGAATGTGTACGGAGAACTGTACTAAAATGAGAAAGATAAAAAAGATAATAAAAAAATTAATAAAAATATTAATACCAAGCTCTGTCGTTGAGAATATAAAGAAAAAAAAAATCAACGATAGTAGGATGGCATTTTATAACTTGGGAAGGTATAGTTACTCGCTGTCTGCAGATTTAATCAATCCTTCAACAGTTATTGGTGATTTTGTCTCTATTGCTCAAAATGTGCAAATAGGTCCGGGATATCATCCGGTTGATTTTTTTACAACATCACCTTTTTCTTATTTCAAAAAAAATGATTGTGACGCTAATTTGCACATAAAGAAAAAAACAAATAATGCAGCAAATGCAAAACCTGTAAGTATTGGAAATGATGTATGGATTGGAACAAATGTCGTAATTTTGAATGGGATTTCAATTGGCAATGGTTCTGTAATAGGTGCCAACGCAGTTGTGACGAATGATGTGCCTGATTACGCAATAGTTTGTGGAGTACCAGCCAGAACGATTAGATATAGATTCGAAGATGAAGTGATTCGAAAAATTGAGGAGTCTAGGTGGTGGGAATATCCTGATAATATGATTAGTGACCTTCCTTTAGACGATATAGATGAATCATTGCGAATCTTAGAAGAACGAAAGAAAAGAAAGAAAAAAGAGATAAGGGTTGGTTTTATTATTACTTCATGTATAAGTCCGAGTACAAGAGCATTAAATTATTCGGATAAGAGAAGTGTTTTTTCTGTTTCACAAAGGCTTCAACAGACAAAAGAAACAATAAAATCGATAAAAGAAAAATGCCCTCAAGCTTATATTTGTTTAATTGATAATGGACAAGAGGATTTTGGGGAAGAATTAAAAAATTTAATTGACTATTATGCGTATATTGGAAAAGGATTTATAAAAGGGGCTATAGCAGGATCAAAATATAAAGGTTGTGGTGAAGTATTTTGCTTGAAATATGCGCCATATGAAGTGCTGAAACACTACGATCTTGTTTTTAAGATTAGCGGTAGATACAAGTTGACCGACAAATTCGATATATGTAAGTTTGATGAGAATGCTTTCAATTTCTTAAATTATAAAGATGGTAATATCGTGACAAGTACTGATAATTATAAGCGTGGTTCGCATTCGACTAGAATGTATGCATTTCCTGGCAGTAAAGTAAAGAGATTTAAGCAGGGACTTGTAAGAACAATGCTTAAAACCGTAAGAGGGATTAATCTGGAGAATTCTTTGGCAGAAAGTCTACAGGATGAAAGGTTTTTTTATCATAGAGTCTTGGGAATATCAGGCGAAATTGCAGTTGATGGATACGTCATTGAGGAGTAATTCACTAATGAATAAATAAAACGAAAAAATTAAAGGCTTATGTGTTTACTCACAAATTGATAAACGTTACATTTAATGAGCCTTATGTAGTTATTGAAGTTGGGGCAAGGCTTAGCGACAAGTATTTCTGGGGATGCTCTGGAAAATAGGATTCAATATTAAGGGGTTTAGACATTATGACTAGCGCGGAGGACGTCTTGGCAGAAATAGCATATGGAAATACCAACAGACATGATATCGGAAGCATAGCGTAAATTATTATTAGAGGAATGATATTCTGACTTATGAACAATAATCGAAAAGGTGATTCAGCTATTTCAAGTTTTTTCTGGCGTTTGGCTGAAAGAATAGGCGCAAAACTGGTAAACTTGGTGGTTTCCATAGTTTTGGCGAGAATACTTTTGCCAGAACAATATGGGACAGTAGCTTTGATAAATATTTTTATTACAATTTTCCAAGTATTTGTAGATGGAGGGCTTGGCGCTGCGTTAATACAAAAAAAAGATGCAGACGATATAGATTTTTCTTCAGTTTTTTACTTTAATTTATTCACTTGCACTTTTTTTTATATATTAGTATATGCTTTATCTCCTGCTATTGCTGGGTTTTATAATGATGAGTCAATTACGCCAATGATAAGGGTTGCTGCAATGACAATCCTAATATCTGGATTAAAGGGTGTTCAACAGGCATATGTATCGAGAAATATGTTATTTAGAAGATTCTTTTTTTCAACTATTGGAGGAACAATTTTTTCAGCAATATTAGGAATTATATTGGCGATTAAGGGATTCGGTGCTTGGGCTCTAGTTATACAACAGGTTTCTAATCTTTTTGTTGATACATTGATTCTTTGGATGACTGTTAAGTGGCGGCCTAAACTCTTGTTTTCTTTTATTAGATTAAAAGCATTGCTAATGTACGGATTTAAATTGCTGGTCACAGGAATAATAGATGTTCTGTACAACAATGTGAGAAGTTTAATAATTGGCAAATACTATTCAGAATCCGACTTGGCTTTTTTCAACAAGGCAAAACAATTTCCGGATTTAATTGTATCCAATGTAAATACTTCGATTAATAGTGTAATGCTTACGGTTGTTTCCAGGGAACAAGACGATCGTATGCGATGCAAGGAACTTACCAGAAAATCTATACAATTGACTACTTATGTATTAGCACCAATTCTTGTGGGTCTAGCAGTCGTATCGGAACCCCTTGTTTCTTTCTTGCTTACAGATAAATGGCTTCCGTGCGTACCATATTTAAGAATTTTTTGTTTTACGTACTTTTTTTTGCCTATCAACACGTCAAACTTAAATGCAATGGCATCTGTAGGTGAAATGAATGCGTATATGAAGCTTGCGTTTATTGAAAAAATCATAGGGGTAGGGTCTTTACTAATGGTCGCAAACAAGGGAGTTTGGTACATAGCTATGGCACTTGTTATTACAACACCAGTAGTAACTGTTATTAATATGTATCCTAATAGAAAATATATAAATTATTCTATTTTCGAAGAAATAAAAGATATTTGCCCTAATATGGCTTTGGCATGTTTTATGGGAGTATTAGTGTATCCAATTCAATTATTAATGTTACCAAAGATAGTTGTTATTCTATTGCAGGTAATGGCAGGTGCTTTCGTATATCTGTTAGGCTCAATAATTATTAAGCATCCAATGTTATATTATCTAAAAGAAAAATCAGTGAATATGATTAAAGGTAAAGGAAAATGAATGAGTATAAATATCCGATAACGATTTTTACACCAACATATAATAGATCGTATATTATTGACAACTTGTATCAATCACTATGCGAACAATCTTATTCTAATTTTGAATGGCTTATAATTGATCAGGGAAATGATGATACGCATATTAAAATAGAGAAATATCAATTAGAAAAAAAATTGAAGTGTATAAATTATATCAAGTGCGATGATAGAGTAGGAATTAACAGAGCACTTAATGATGCAATTGATATTGCAAAGGGATGTTTGATATTTAAGGTGGATGATGATGATTATCTAACAAGCGATGCCATAGAATCCATTATGACATGGGTGGATAGGATTCCTCCACGTGAAAGGGGACAATTTGCTGGAGTTTCAGGATTGAGGGCGTACCATGATGGTAATATCATTGGCGGTCAGTGGAAAAATAAAACTGAATATATAGATTGTACGAGTTTTGAAAGGAAAAAATACTCATTACAAGGGGATAAAGCAGAAGCATATTTCACTGATGTTTTGAAGCGCTATGGACCACTGCCTGAGTTTGATGCAGAAACGTTAACGTTTGAGTCGATGATATATGATCGCATTGCAGCTGGTGGCTTAAAGGTGCGTTGGTATAATAAAATTATATATTATACTGAATATTTATCAGATGGTCAGACAATGAATACAAAGAAAAAATTATCAAGCAATTTAAATACTTATGCATATTTGATTAACAATAAGATTCTATATAAGACAGAATCATTTTGGATTATATTAAAAAATATGTGCAGATATTGTGAAATGTGCAGAAAAAAAAATATGACAATAAAGGATGCTGGCAAGCATTTTACATCGTCAAGATGGATATATTTAGTTTGCTGGAGAGTAAGTAAGGTGACGAGATTTTTATGAATAATAGACTAGTGTTGAATAAAGATTTGTCCATTTTGGTTGTTTCCTGTGATAAGTATTCTGACTTATGGCCTGTATTTTTTTCATTAAAGAAAAAATACTGGAGTGGATGTAGATTTAAAACTTTTTTAGGAACAAACACGTATACATACGATGAACAGGATGTGGAATCTATCAAAATAGGTGAAGATAGATCATGGGCAGAAAATGTAAAGATGATGCTGGAGTCTATACCAACAAAGTATGTACTCATAATGCTGGAAGATTTTTTGTTTGATAAAAAAATTAATAATAAATACATTGAAGAATTGTTGGCATATGCTGATAGCAATGAAATAGATTGTTTGCGATTAGAGCCAAAACCTGGTCCGGTGAAAATACATAATAAACGACTTCATATCGGATTCGTAAATCCTAAGGCACCTTATTACGTATCAACGCAGCCTGCAATTTGGAATAAGACAGCTCTTGTAGATCTTCTAAAGGATGGATATTCAGCATGGGATTTTGAACAGAAAAATAGTGAATATCTGAAGAATGAAGGATCTAAATACAAGTTTATGAGTACTAGTAGATATGCTTTGCATCATCAGAATGGAGTTGAAAGAGGCAAATGGTATAGGTCTGTAGTTAGGTTTCTTCGTAGAGAAGGAATAGACTTGCATTTTGATGAGAGAGGAATTATAGATGATTTGTCGATAAGAAAGAAAATGAAACTGTTTAACTATAATGTTAAAATGAAAATTAAGGCCATTTTAGCAGAGTTTATCTAAAACATATATTAAAATTTGCATGAAGTATGTAGTGATGGTGAAGGATTTTGATAAGGCGTTTGATTAATGCAAAGGATAAAATATATAGATGTACATGGGTTCGTTTTTTAACTCAGGATAAACAAGCAATCCATGGACGATGGGCTTCCACCCATTTGTAAAGAAGAAAGCATTTAGATAGGAATAAGAATTAATGCAAACTGAACGAAATGAAACAATTCCGAATCGAAAAGTATATTTAGATATGATTAGAGTAATAGCCACATTTTTAGTGCTTTTTAACCATTTACCAGGATACAGTAATTATTATACTTCAAAGGGAATTGAGCAGTTTGTTTCATTATTTCTGGCTATTTTAACAAGGGTGAATGTCCCTCTTTTCTTTATGGTGAGTGGATGCTTGTTGCTTGGTCGGGAGGAATCAATTAGAATCGTTTTTTCAAAAAGGGTATCACGGATAATTATAGTTTTAATTGTATTTGAATTAATTAATTGGGTTGAAGGGGCGGTTATTATTTCTGTTAAACAGGGTTCCTTGATACAACTTGATTTGTTAGAAACAACAAGAAATTTAATATTGAGTATATTAGCTGGAACTGTGAATGGGTCAGGATCTTATTGGTACTTATATTCGTATTTGGGAATGCTCTTGTTACTTCCATTTTTAAGAGATATTGCAAAAAAATTAGAGGTAAACAAATTTTTGCTTTTGATTTCATTACACGCTTTAATCTGGACGATTTTACCAATATTAAATTGTGTAGGCAGTTGTCACCATGAATCATGGAAAATTAGCATTGATTCTCATTTTTCTATATGCTTGGCCACAGAAAAAGCATTTTTTTATCCTTTAATAGGCTATTATATTGATCAAAGTAAAACAGTACTGAAGAACATTACATTTTTAACAATTGTTGCTATATGTGGAGTGGTGATAGAGTATATTTGCACATATGCTGAATATGCATTTACTGGGGAAATGAGCCAAAATTATCTCCAGTTATGTGATTATTTTATTGCTATTTTGACTTATGTTTTTATTAAAAAAATGTTTGTGCTATATCCACAATTGTCGGTTCATTTTAGGCATTTTTTATGCACTGTAGGGGGGGTGACATTAGGAGTATACTTAATGGATCAATTCTACAAAACTATATTTTATTCTCTGTTTAATAATTATTTTGATGGAATGCCATATACTCTATCTTTAACTTGGTGTCTATTTAGCTTCTTAATAGGCGGAATAACTACAGCAATACTAAAAAGACTACCTTTATTTAGAGTTATATTATAATACAACTTAGCTGCAACTTGGAAAATTATTCTGATTCAACTGGATAGATTCGGTACCGGATATGACATAAAATGGAAAGGAGGAAAACGCTGTGCAGGAATTATTTTCAAATAACGCAGAAGCTATTGTTTCCTCTAATCGTGTGCTTTATACAGCATCATCTTTTGCACGTAATTCCTTATTACATCTTCAAGAGATAGGATCTCTTACGGCTCTAAAACCTCACATATCATCGCGGTTAAATCTTAATTCTTATCTATTCTTCATAGTTGTCGATGGCTCAGGTACTCTAACTTATGAGATGAAAGAATATATTCTTAATAGAGGTTCCTGTGTGTTCATTGACTGTAAGAAATCCTATAGCCACAGTACAGAGGACAAGCTTTGGACTCTTAAGTGGGTACACTTTTATTCTCCAACAATGTCTTCTATATATTCAAAATATTGTGAACGGGGTGGACGTCCGGTATTTACTCCGGATGATTCTGCACCGTTCATTTCATCTTTGGAGAAGATTATGGTAATCGCTCGTTCTTCTGATTATCTCCGGGATATGAAGATCAATACAGAGCTTAGCCGCCTAATGAGCCTTATTATGGCTGAGTCATGGCATCCTGAGAATAGAACACTACCGAGCAAGAAAGCAAGTGTGGTTGAGATAAAGACATATTTGGATGAGAATTATAAAGCGAAGATTACACTGGATGATCTGTGTGATCATTTCTATATTTCAAAGCATTATCTGACGCATTCTTTTAAAGATCAGTTTGGAATCAGTATAACATCGTATCTACAATCAGTCAGGATTACGCATGCGAAACAACTTCTCAGATTCAGTTCGAAATCAGTTGAAGAGATAGGCTATGAAGTCGGTATTGGAGCACCACATTATTTCTCGCGTGTGTTCAAGGAAGTTGAAGGAATAGCTCCTGTTGAGTACAGAAAACAGTGGTGAGGAAAAGCTATATAGTGTAAGTGAAACACCATATCATGAATCCTAATGAGAATATTGGATTGATAAAATGGTAACCGCGGTTAAAGTTGAGGATTCCTGCTGATAACCACACAGTTGTTGCGTTGATAATAACTATAAAATAGAGAGGAATAAAATATTATGAAAAAAGCACTTATTACAGGCGTTACTGGTCAAGATGGAAGTTATCTGTCAGAGTTTCTTTTAGAGAAAGGCTATGAGGTACACGGTATCATCAGACGTTCATCTGTTGACTTCCGCGATCGTATTGCGCACCTTGAGGGCACACCAAACTTCCATCTTCATTATGGAGATCTGGGTGATACAAGTTCATTAGTAAAGGTCATCGGTTCTGTAAGACCGGATGAAATATACAACTTAGCAGCACAGTCTCATGTTCAGGTCAGCTTTGACTCTCCTGAGTTTACAGCTGATATTGACGCTACGGGCGTACTTCGTATTCTCGAAGCTGTGAGAATCACAGGTTTGGCAGAGACTTGCCGCATTTATCAGGCAAGTACAAGTGAATTATATGGTAAGGTTGAAGAAGTTCCTCAGAACGAGAAGACTCCGTTTCATCCATATTCTCCATATGCCGTTGCCAAGCAGTATGGCTTTTGGATTACAAAAGAATACCGCGAGGCATACAATATGTTCTGCTGCTCCGGTATCCTTTTCAACCATGAATCAGAGAGACGTGGTGAGACATTCGTAACAAGAAAGATCACTCTTGCAGCTGCTCGTATCGCGCAGGGTAAGCAGGATAAACTGTATCTTGGTAATCTTGATTCTCTCCGCGACTGGGGATATGCAAAAGACTATGTTGAGTGTATGTGGCTGATCCTTCAGAATGATAAGCCGGAAGATTTCGTAATCGCTACTGGTATCCAGCACTCAGTGCGCGAGTTCGCAACCTTAGCCTTCCATCACGCAGGTATAGAACTGGAGTGGAAGGGAGAGGGACTTGATGAGGTTGGTATTGACAAGGCTACTGGCAAAGAAGTAGTAGCAGTTTCTCCTGACTTCTATCGTCCTACTGATGTGGTTAACCTCTGGGGTGATCCTACAAAGGCAAAGACAGAACTTGGCTGGAATCCTACAAAGACTTCTTTCGAGGAGCTTGTGGAAATCATGACCAAGCACGATATGGAAAAGGTGGCTGTAGAAAGAGCTGAAGAGCATATCAAGATGAATCTTGCTGAGTATCTTGAGAAAGGCGTTGTGAAATAATACACTCGCCGCTCTTACAACGGCAGAAAGAAGAATAAAACAATGATGGAGAAAGACGCAAAAATATATGTGGCAGGTCACAGAGGTATGGTTGGCTCTGCAATATGTCGTGAGTTAGAGAGACAGGGCTATCATAATCTGGTTCTCAGGACTCATAAAGAACTGGACTTAACCAGACAGGATCAGGTTGAGAAGTTCTTCGAAGAAGAAAAACCGGAGTATGTGTTTCTTGCAGCTGCTAAGGTTGGCGGTATTATGGGTAATGCTACTGCAAAGGCTGACTTCATGTATGACAACATGATCCTTGAAATGAATGTAATACATAGTGCATGGAAGAGTGGTTGTAAGAAGCTTGAGTTCTTAGGTAGCAGCTGTATCTATCCTCGTATGGCTCCGCAGCCGATGCCGGAGAGTTGCTTATTAACATCATCTCTTGAGCAGACCAATGAAGCATATGCACTGGCAAAGATCAGTGGACTTAAGTATTGTGAGTATCTAAACGGTCAGTACGGTACAGACTATATCAGCGTTATGCCTACAAACCTTTATGGTTCTAATGACAACTACCATCCTGAACACAGCCATGTTCTCCCGGCACTGATTAGAAGATTTCATGAGGCGAAGGAATCTAGGGCGAAGAGTGTTACTTGCTGGGGTGATGGTAGTCCTTTACGTGAATTTCTTTATGTTGACGATCTTGCAAATCTCTGTGTTTTTCTTATGAATAACTACAGCGGAGATGAGACGGTAAACGCCGGCACTGGTAAGGAATTGACCATCAAAGAACTGACAGAGTTGGTTGCTAAAGTTGTCGGATATGAAGGAGAAATTCTTTGGGATCCTTCAAAGCCTAACGGTACACCGAGAAAGCTTCTTGATGTGAGCAAGGCTACAAAACTCGGTTGGACTTATAAGACTGAGCTTGAGGATGGTATCAAGTTGGCTTATGAGGATTTTCTGCATAACCCGATGAGAGCTGAGAGGTGAAAATGCCGTCTTTCTCGTGGTGATATGACAGTTATTGTCCACATTGGGGAAGATGCAGAAGAAATATTATAAAGGCAAGGTGTAGTTTTGAATATAATCTTATTATCAGGCGGAAGTGGGAAGCGCCTGTGGCCGCTCTCCAATGATGTCCGCTCGAAACAGTTTATAAAGATATTTAAGAAGGAAGACGGTAGTTATGAATCTATGGTTCAGCGTATCTATAGTCAGATTAAGACTGTAGATCCTGATGCTACTGTGACTATCGCTACTTCTAAATCACAGGTGTCCGCAATTCATAATCAGCTGGGTGAGAATGTGGGTATTTCGGTTGAACCGTGCAGAAGAGATACTTTTGCTGCAATAGCTCTGGCTACTGCATATCTGCATGATAGAATGAAAGTTGCAGTAGATGAGGCAGTTGTTGTTTGTCCGGTTGATCCTTACGTGGATGATGCATATTTTCAGTGCGTTAATGAGCTTTACAAGGTAGCGGAAACAAGCGATAAGAATTTGGTTCTTATGGGTATCCAACCGACGTACCCGAGTGAGAAGTATGGGTATATTAAGCCTCATATGAGTAATGATGGTGTTAAGGCATGGGCATTTACAGAGAAGCCGGATGCTAAGAAAGCAGCTGAGTATATAGAGCAGGGCGCTCTTTGGAACGGTGGTGTGTTTGCCTATAAATTGAGCTATGTACTCAACAAATCTAAGGAGTTGCTCGGATCATCGGATTATGATGAGCTGTTCAGCAATTACGCAAATCTAAGGAAGATATCTTTTGACTACGCCGTAGTAGAACAGGAAACATCTATCGATGTTTTGAACTACAACGGCTCATGGAAAGACTTAGGAACGTGGAACACTCTCACAGAAGCTATGGAAGAGCCGATTATTGGTGATGGTCGGATGAATGACAAGTGTGAGGGAGTTCACATTGTTAATGAGCTGGGAATACCTGTGTTAGCAATGGGGCTTCATGATTTGGTCATCAGTGCATCTGCTGAAGGAATACTGGTTTCGGATAAAGAACAGAGTAGTTACATTAAGCCGTTTGTGGATGCTATCAATCAGCAGATCATGTTTGCTGAGAAGTCATGGGGAAGCTATAGAGTTCTTGATGTGGAAGAAGGATCTATGACCGTAAAGGTTACTCTGAATCCCGGACACAAGATGAACTACCATAGCCATGAACACCGTGATGAGATTTGGAATGTTACTCAGGGTTCGGGCAAGACAATAGTTGATGGCATGGAGCAGCCAGTGAAGGTTGGCGATGTGATCACTATGACTGCCGGATGTAAGCACACAGTAATTGCCGGTGATGATGGACTTCAGCTTATCGAGGTTCAGCTTGGCGCGGAGATCACTGTGGCTGACAAGAAGAAGTATGAGTTATAAGCTGTAAGGATTTGTGGCTCTTGGGGCATTTACAATCTGGAGAGTGTTTGAACTGTCTGAACCCACAGAAAGCTGAGATTAGAAAAGCTTAGATCACAAAGAAAAGGTGGGATAATTTGAGCAACTTTATAAAGACAATACCGTTTCTTTTGAAACCTGCAGCAAAAGATTATCTCTGGGGAGGATCAAGACTTAACGATGATTTCAATTTGAACATAGATATTGATCCTTTTGCAGAAGCCTGGGTGTGTTCAACACATCTGGATGGATCGAGTAGATCATCTACAGGCGAGACACTGACAGAGATGTTAAGTGCGCATCCTGAGTATCTTGGATCGCATCCTTTGCAGACTATGTGTGGTAAAGCAGAACTTCCGATACTAATAAAGCTCATTGATGCGAAGAAGGATCTATCGGTTCAGGTGCATCCGGATGATGAGTATGCTAAAATATACGAGAATGGATCACTTGGCAAGACCGAGATGTGGTATGTGCTTGATGCTAAAGAAAACTCCTCTCTCGTTTATGGATTCAATCGGGATGTTGAGGCAGCGGAGGTACGAGAGGCGATAAGATCTGGCTCTGTTGAGAAGGTTCTCAATCATGTACCTATTCACAAGAATGATCTTTTCTACATCGAAGCTGGAACCGTTCATGCGATTGGCGCAGGTGCTTTGATTGCAGAGATACAGGAGAGCAGTAATCTAACGTACAGACTTTATGATTACAACAGGCCTGATAAGGATGGTAATCTGAGACCTCTGCATATCGATAAGGCTCTTGACGTGGCTAATCTGAAGTCTTCAGCTACTCCGCGTCAGCCGATGAGAGTGCTGAAATACAGAAATGGTTGCGCGAGTGAGCTGTTAACAAGGTGTAAGTATTTCCAGGTTGAGAGGCTACTGTTAAACACAGAAGGCAGGCAGCTTCCTAAGTTTAATACCGGTGAAAACAGTTTCCACGCATTACTTGTTGTGGATGGATGCGGTACTCTGTTTGGTGATGCATTCAGTTTGAACTTCTTTAAGGGTGACTGTATCTTCGTTCCTGCTAATAGTGTGGATATGAGATTACACGGAAAGGCGCAGATACTGAATGTGAGTTGCTAGTCCGGTATTGATTCACATTGGTGCCGATTCAGGGGTCAGACCCCATGAAGTAAAGGAATAGCAATAACACGGATTTTAATATCGTCAGTATTCTCTTTAGGATTCCTTGGTAAGAGGGTTATCAGATCGCCATGAGAAGCTTTTGAGATTTTGAATTTTTCTCTTAACCTCATGACGCACGGATGATCGTTTGCTGAACAGTAACGGAAGAGCCATTCAGCATATTAGCCCCGGTCGAATACTATTACAGAATCTTTATATATACCGAGGTCTTCGATTATTTTAAGATGATTGAGAGCGGCCTGTCTTTCAGAAGCAAGATAAGGATTTATCGAAGCATGGATTATGTAGTCGTCAAGAACGTCATAGACCATGGATGCCAGTGCCATTGTGAACTTTCTTCCGTGATGATGCGCACTGAACATTTCAGCAAACTCACCGAAATTACTTTTGGAATTCGGGAGCTGTAGTTTTGATCCATCAATGGCGAATACATGAACATTCAGGGGTCAGACCCCATGAAGGTTTGCCGAAATCGGATGTGTTGAAGTATTACTATGAAGGTGATGGAGTGAACGGATCCGTTGTTGTAAGACCGAGTGGAACTGAACCGAAGCTGAAGATATACATCAGTGTAACAGCCGAAAGTAGGGAATTAGCAGAGCAGATTGAGGCAAAGATTCAGGAAGACTTAAGACGTCAACTTCCTGTGAAAAGCAATACTCAATAATTAGAACAAGGATAAAAGGTCGGGAAAAGCTCGAAAAAAAGGGGAATCAGCGAGAAATAGGGTGCCCTGTCACAATGAACAGTCATTATAAACAATTTGTGAACAATAGTTCTGATGGGGTGACAGGCATTATCGCTGATAGTCAAGGTAATTATCAGTATAATAATATATTAGGGGAGGGGACATGAGGAGATTAGGTTGTTTATTGGAAAAAGATGTTAAAATTAATCAACAAAGAGCGAGAGCGATCAAAAATGCTGTTGCACTGCTAATAACTGCAAGCACTGCGATTTGCGGAACTTTTGCGCCGGCATCAACTATGGCGGGAGAGAAAAGAGATGTTAAAATAAATCAACTCGGGGGGGGCGGTACGCTGTCGCTCTTGAAGGCTGAATCAAACATATCAGTTTCTCTTACATTATCTTTTGAAGGAGAAGATGCTTCTGTGGTAGCGAATGTATCACCTGAAATATCAGAAGATAGTGTGTCTTATAATTGGAAAGTCGGTAACGAACTTGAAGATGATTCAGTGTCAGGTAATGTGTTCCATCCAGATGATGATGACTTTGAGAAATGGATTGAGGTCACAGCACATGTAGGTGGAAAAGATTATACGGACAAACTTTACTACAGCAATCTTCCGGTAATGTATGTAAATACAGATGACAAGGACTCCGTTATTACAAAAGAAGGATACTTGCCAGGAAAGATGACTATCCAAGGTAATTCCAAATATCAAGGTAAAGAATACGAGTATAAAGATCAGAAAATAAGTATAAAGGGCAGGGGTAACGGTTCGTGGGTTTGTCCTAAAAAGCCTTACAAATTGAAATTGGATAAAAAAGCTAATTTATTGGGTTTAGATGGTGAGAGTAAAAATAAACACTGGGTTTTATTAGCAAATTATGCAGATGTTGCTTCTGTAAGATATAAATTGGCTTCATTAATAGGAGAACAATCTAGTATTGATCATATGAATACAGAATGGGTTGATTTAATTATTAATGGCGAGTATGCAGGTCTATATCAGCTTTCTCAGCATATTAGAGTTGGAAAAGATAGAGTAGATATATATGATTGGGAAGATGAAGCTGATGAACTTGCAAAGACAGCAGCAAAAAGTATTGCGAAAGCAGATAACCTTGATAAAGAGGTTGTTCAAGATGAACTTGAAGAATATTTAGAGCAAAATCTTGATTGGGTAACAAGTCGTTCATTTAGTTATAATGGTAAAAATTACAATGTTGAAGACTATAGAAGTGCCAATGATACAGGAAATGATGATATTACTGGTGGATATCTCTTCCAACTCGATCATTATTATGATACACTTACTAAATTTCGAACAAATAAGGGTCTTAATATAATGCTGGAATCCCCGGAGTGTTTATCATCAAATCAGCTGATGCTTAGTTATGTTCAGAATTATTGGCAGGAATATGAGGATTCATACAGAGCTGTTGATGGATACAATAAATATGGTAAATCTTATAGTGATTATGCTGATATGGATTCGATGGTAGGGCTTTGGTTTGCTAATGAATTAATGAGTAATTGGGATGCGAGAAGTGGCAGCCGCTATGCGCATAAAGATAAGAATGAAAAACTGATATTCGGACCACTGTGGGATTTTGATCATTCATGCGATGATCAAAATACTTATGGCTGGTATATTTCTCAGTCTGAAACTTCAGGTTGGCCTAGTAAAAATCAGAATGTATTTAGAGAATGGTTAGATGATCCGTATTTTTGCTTAAATGTATATGAGTGCTATTGGAAAAATAGATTTGCAATCGCTAGATGCTGTGAGGATGGAGGAGAAATTGATCAGTGGGGCGAGTATCTCGCTAAGGCTGGTGAGGCTGATGGTTTGCTTTGGGCAAGACCTAGATCATATGAAGCAGATAAAAATGTTATAAAAAAATATTTAAATGGACGTTTAAATTGGATGGATGGCAAGTTTGTATCACTTGATAATCTGATAAATAGTATCAGAACTAAAGAAAGTACAACGCCATACACAAAGGCGGATGTTCAGCTACGTATTGTTAGCGGAAACTTGATACGTCGTGTCGATACCGCTGATAATTGGGCTACAGACTATTTGCTTGAAAAAGATAGTGATGCAGAAATTGGTCTTTGCGTTAATGATGAAAACACAAAGACGATCAGTGCATATGTTAATGGTATAAAACTTGAAAATGGGGATGATAATGCAGTAACTGATGGTAAATGTGCTTTCACGGTTTCGTCTAATGCACTGGGGCTCGAAGACGGTAAACGTACAATGGTAAGTTTTGTCGGCTGGGATAGCAACGGAGATTATACTTATACAAATTACCTGACAATCAGCCCTACTGATGAGGAATCTGTTGAGGTAAGGTTTATTGATTCTGAAGGAAACGATTTAGGAATTCAGAGATATATGATTGGTGAAGAAGTATGGAACTATGACAGACTTCTCGCTCGCAGCGGTTATACATATAAACTTTTTTCTGATGAAAACTTAGAAAATGCCTATGATTTTAGTAATATTTTATCTGGGAATGATGTAATATATGTTCGCTATATAAAGGGAGATTGTGCTCATGATGTAGTAAGAACTGAATTCAAGGAACCAAATTGCACAGAAAATGGAAATATTGAGTATTATACATGCAGTAAATGTGGTCGAATTTTCAGCGATGAATTGTGTGAGAATGAAATAAATCTTTCAGATACAGTAATAGAAGCGTATGGTCATAAGTTTGAAGACAGCGTAGTAGAACCGACAACAGACTCTGAAGGATATACTTTGCATACCTGTAAAGTGTGTGGCTTTAGTTATACTGATAACTATAAAGAAAAGCTGGCGGAGAACGAGAAAAAAGAGGATTCTTCCGGTGATAATGAGGATAATAAAAATCAGGATGATGAAAATAATGATAATAGTGAACCGGAAAAAGAAAGTACTGTTATAAGTAATCCTGAGAAGCAGATGAAGCATTATTCAGTATTGACAGATGCGGATAAAGTATTTGTAGGTGGAAAAACGGATATCAAAAATCTGTTTAATGTTTCATCGGAAACAAAATATCGATTCTATTCATCAGACAAAAAGATTGCAAAGGTCAGCAAGAAGGGAATTGTTGTAGGCAAAAAAGAGGGTAAAGTCACAATAACCATGAAGGTTAAAGAAGGTGATGTATGGACTGTCAAAGAGAGCCGAGAGATTACAAT
>JNJK01000010.1 GCA_000701625.1 Lachnospiraceae bacterium MC2017 | reverse complement strand
GAGCTGTCCTTAGTACGAGAGGACCGGGATGGACGGATCACTGGTGCACCTGCTGGAAACCAATTCCACAACAGGGTAGCCAAATCCGGATCGGATAAACGCTGAAGGCATCTAAGCGTGAAGCCGACCTCAAGATGAGATATCCAGGGATCTTAAAGATCCGCGAGACCCCCTGAAGAGTACAGGGTAGATAGGATGGAGGTGGAAGCACCGTGAGGTGTGCAGCTGACCATTACTAATAGGTCGAGTGCTTGTCCAAGATAAATCGGGAGTTATTCCCGGATGTGAAAAATGGTTCGATGTTCGGTTTTTGATGTACAGTGTAAGGCAGGTCGTTGGATCTGCCTTTTTTATTATGAAAAAATAAACAAATTATAAATTAGCACTCGACGATTGACAGTGCTAACAACAAGTGATAAAACGTAATCAGACAGAATTTTATGATATCAGGTGCAAATGTAATTTTGAATCCGACATCATTTTAGGTCTATTTAGATTTAATGCTAGAAAGGAAGTGAAGAAGTATGAATATTAGTAAATTTACACAGAATTCCATGAATGCGATAAATAATTGCGAAAAAATAGCAATGGATTATGGAAATCAGGTAATCGAGGAAGAACATCTTCTTTATTCACTTCTTACCATAGAAGATTCTCTGATACTTAAGCTTGTTGAAAAGATGGGGATTGATAAACCAAGTTTTATAAGCAGGGTAAAGCAGGGACTTGAAAAACTGGTGAAGGTAAGTGGTGGAGATCTGCATGTAGGCAGAGAGTTAAATAAAGTCCTGACATATGCCGAAGATGAAGCCAAAGGAATGGGTGATGAATATGTCTCTGTAGAGCACCTGTTTCTTGTGATGATTAAGTATCCTGACAAAGAAGTAAAGGAAATATTTAGGGAATATGGAATAACCAGAGAAAGATTTTTATCTGCTTTGGCGACTGTGCGTGGTAATCAGAGAGTAACAAGTGATAATCCCGAGGCTACGTATGATACGCTTGAGAAATATGGAATAAATCTGGTTGTAAGAGCGAGAGAACAGAAACTGGATCCTGTTATCGGACGTGACAGTGAGATTCGGAATATGATCCTTATCCTGTCAAGAAAGACAAAGAATAATCCGGTTCTTATCGGTGAACCCGGTGTTGGTAAGACGGCAGTTGTTGAAGGACTTGCACAGAGAATAGTTGCAGGTGATGTTCCGGATAGTTTAAAGGATAAGGAGATATTCTCTCTGGACATGGGCGCACTTGTCGCCGGTGCAAAATACAGAGGTGAATTTGAAGAGCGACTCAAGGCAGTATTAAATGAGGTAAAAAAATCAGAGGGTAAACTCATATTATTTATTGATGAGCTGCATACGATAGTTGGAGCAGGTAAAACCGAGGGAAGCATGGACGCGGGTAACATGCTGAAGCCCATGCTGGCTCGTGGAGAACTTCATTGTATAGGAGCGACTACACTTGACGAATATCGTAAATATATCGAAAAAGACAAGGCACTGGAAAGAAGATTTCAGCCGGTTATGGTTGAAGAACCTACGGTAGAAGACACGATTTCTATTCTCAGAGGCTTAAAAGAAAGTTATGAAGTTTATCATGGAGTAAAGATTTCTGATTCGGCATTAGTTGCCGCGGCAATGCTGTCTCATAGGTATATATCTGACAGATTCCTTCCTGATAAGGCAATAGATCTGGTTGATGAAGCGTGTGCATCTATAAAAACAGAACTGAATAGTATGCCTACTGAATTAGATGAAATGAATCGTAAACTGATCCAGATGAGGATAGAGGAAAATGCATTAAAGAAAGAAGTTGATAATCAAAGTAAGGAACGTTTAGCTGAGCTTCAGAAAAATATTGCAGAGATAGATGATGAATTTAAGCGTCAAAAGGCTCAGTGGGAAAATGAGAAACAATCTGTGAATCGCTTGTCAGAAATTAGAGAGCAGATAAAAGCTGTTAAAAATGAAATAGATATAGCGACCAGAAATGGTGATTATGAAAAGGTTTCCGAGCTTCAGTATGGTAAACTTCCGTCGCTTCAGGCAACTCTTGCAAATGAGGAAAAGCGTGATACACATCAAGATCTTTCGATGGTTCATGAGTCTGTTACCGATGATGAAATTGCAGATATCGTTTCGCGATGGACAGGCATTCCCGTTTCTAAGCTGACAGAAGGCGAGAAAGCTAAAACGTTACATCTTGATGATGCACTTCATAAGAGAGTTGTTGGCCAGGATGATGCAGTGGAACGTGTCACAGATGCGATCATTCGCTCAAAGGCAGGAATAAAGGATCCAACAAAACCTATAGGTTCATTCCTTTTCCTTGGACCGACAGGTGTTGGTAAGACGGAACTTGCAAAGGCGCTTGCAGAGGCACTTTTTGATGATGAGACGAATATGGTCCGGATCGATATGAGCGAATATATGGAGAAGTATTCGGTTTCCAGACTGATAGGAGCACCTCCGGGATATGTAGGATATGAAGAAGGTGGTCAGCTCACAGAGGCAGTACGTCGTCATCCATACAGTGTAGTTTTGTTTGATGAAATTGAAAAAGCTCATCCGGATGTATTTAATGTCCTGCTTCAGGTACTGGATGATGGACGGATAACAGATTCACAGGGAAGAACGGTTGATTTTAAGAATACTATTCTGATAATGACCAGTAACATTGGTTCTCAATATTTGTTGGATGGAATTAATGAAGATGGATCTGTTTCTGATGAAGCTGCAAATTCGGTTGAAGAAGAACTACGAGCTCATTTTCGTCCGGAATTTTTGAATCGTCTTGATGAGATCATAATGTTTAAGCCATTAACAAAGGATAATATTGGTCATATTATCGATCTTATTTTGGCAGATACAAATAAGAGGATCGCAGAGAGAGGTCTTAAGATCGAGCTGACAGATCAGGCAAAAAGGTATATTGCAGATCAGGCTTATGATCCGATATATGGTGCGAGACCACTTAAGAGATATATGCAAAAAAATGTTGAGACTTTATCTGCAAGAAAAATTCTGGAAGGAGATGCGGAGGAAGGAAGCATGATCAATATAACTGTGGATGCTAACGGTCTGACGGCACAAATACGTTGAAAATCTGCCATTTGAGCGAGCTTTGATCGAGTGAACAGTTATTATTTGCTCCCGTAAATTTTACAGAAATTTTATTAAATATCTTTTATTTTTGAGAAAGTTATGCGATAATTTTGTCTGTCGTGCAACAGAAGATTTCTATTGTATGCTCGCATACAATACATTTAAGAATCAAATTTTTCTGTTGGTCAACAGTCTGTAACTTAAAATTAGCAGACGTTATTACAGGAGGACAATATGAAAAAGAAGCTTATCAGCACAGTGACAGCAGTTGCTATGGGTGCAGCACTTCTCGCAGGATGCGGTGCACCGATTCAGGAGAGCGCATCTACATCGGCAGCTGAGGATACAGCAGCATCCGCAGCAGCAACAGAAGCTGCCGGCGGTACATCTACAGAGACAGCAGACGGCGCTGCGTCCGATTCAGCGCTTAATATAGCGATCGTAAGCTCTCCGTCAGGTGTTGATGATGGTTCATTCAATGAAAATAACTATAATGGAATCCTTAAGTTTATTGAGGAGAGCCCTAATAGCACAGTAACTCCGGTTAAGGAGGAGACAGGTGATGTAGCAGCATGTGAGAAGACTGTTGCAGACATCGCTGCTGATTACGATGTTATCGTATGCTGTGGATTCCAGTTTGCAGGAATTGGTTCCATTGCCGAGGAAAATCCTGATGTTAAGTTTATCCTCGTAGATTCAAACCCGACAGATGCAGATGGTAACGAGGTTGAATATGATAATATCTATGCAATGACATTTAAAGAGCAGGAGTCAGGCTTCCCGGCAGGTATCGCAGCTGCTCTTACAACAAAGTCAGGTAAGGTTGCAGTTGTTAATGGTATTGCATATCCTTCAAACGTAAACTACCAGTACGGATTTATGTCTGGTGTAAACTATGCAAACAAAAACTTTGGCACAAGTGCTGAGGTTGTTGAGCTTCCTTCTTATGCAGGAACAGATGTAACAGGTGCAAATGTTGGCGGAAACTATGTTGGTTCTTTCGCAGATGAGGCTACAGGTAAGGTTGTAGGTAAGGCACTTATTGATGCTGGCGCTGACGTTATCTTTGTTGCAGCAGGCGGTTCAGGAAATGGTGTATTCACTGCAGCTAAGGAAGCTGATGGCGTATATGTGATCGGTTGTGACGTTGACCAGTTTGATGATGGTGTAAATGGTGATAAGAACGTTATCCTTACATCTGGTCTGAAGATCATGGACAAGAATGTATATGAGCAGCTTAAGAATATCGCAGCAGGTACATTCAAGGGCGGAAATTATCTCCTTGGTGCTGATACAGAGTCTACTGGTTATGTAAGTGCTGAGGGAAGATGCCAGCTTGATGCTGATCAGATTTCCAAGATTGACGAAGCATTTGCAAAGGTTAAATCAGGAGAAGTTGTTCCGGCTGCTAACTTTAATGATATGACACCTGATAACTTTACAGGTCTTGAGTAAAAAAAACTGCAGAACGCAGAATAGTTAGTTATAATAATAGCACGGGGAAGTTCCCAGAGAACATCCCCGTGCTCTTGTGTTGTAAAATATGAACATGCGAGAGGCCGGTACTGGAGCGGGCGGTAAGCGAGTGAACAGTAACATCTTTAGAAGAAAGTTGAACAACGAATATGACAGAAGATTACATTATTGAAATGCGCAATGTTACGAAAAGGTTTCCTGGCATCGTAGCAAATGATGATGTGACGATCAAGGTCAGAAAAGGTGAGATTTATGCCCTTCTTGGAGAGAACGGAGCAGGTAAATCCACATTGATGAGCATGCTATTTGGCATGTACGAGCCTGATGAGGGAGAAATATGGGTTCGTGGAAAAAAGGAAGATATTAAAAGCCCGAGTTATGCGACTCGGTTAAATATTGGAATGGTTCATCAGCATTTTAAGCTGGTTTCCAACTACACGATCGCGGAAAATATCATATTGGGAGTGGAGCCAAAGAAAAAAGCCTTTGGCTTGTTTCCGTATGTAGATATAAAAACAGCTAATGAAAAGATCAGGTCACTTTCAGAAAAATATGGACTGGAAGTTGATCCGGAGAAAGTAATATCAGAAGTAAATGTATCTACGAGACAGCGTGTCGAGATTTTAAAAATGCTTTATCGTGAAGCTGAAATCTTAATTTTTGACGAACCGACAGCTGTTCTTACACCGCAGGAAATTGATTCGCTGCTCCAGATCATTAAGAACCTTAGAGATGGCGGAAAGACAATTATCCTTATTACACATAAGCTTGAAGAAATAAAGCAGGTTGCTGACAGATGTGCGATCCTGAGGCGGGGAAAACTCATTGATGTCCGTGATGTTAAAGGCATGGATACCAGAGAGATGGCTAATCTGATGGTTGGCCGTCAGGTTCAGATGAAAGTTGAAAAGAAGCCTGCGGTATTTGGAAAAGAAATATTGAATATTAAAGATCTCCGCGTGAAAAACGCTGATGATTTTGAAGTGGTAAAGGGTGTGTCATTTAATATTCATGCAGGTGAGATATTTGCTATTGCCGGAGTTTCCGGAAATGGTCAGACGGATATTGCAGATGCAATAGCAGGATTACTTCCTGTTTCATCGGGAAAAATAACCGTAGACGGAACAGATGTCACCGATATGAGTGTTAGAAAACGTACAGAAGCAGGGATTTCATACATTCCGGAGGATCGACACTCGGTTGGCCTTGTGCTTGATTTCGACCTTAAGGACAACCTGGCTCTTCGTCGTTACTATAAGGAACCTTTTGCGAAAAAAGGTGTTTTGGATCCGAAGAGTTTTGAAGAGTATGGAACAAAGCTCATTGATAAGTATGATGTTCGATGCGCAAGAGGAAATACAACGATCGTTCGTTCCATGTCAGGCGGAAATCAGCAGAAAGCGATCATTGGACGTGAGATAGAACAGGATGCTCCGCTCACGATTTTTGTGCAGCCGACTCGTGGTCTTGATATCGGCGCTATAGAAAATATACATAGACAGATCGTTGAGGAACGTGACAAGGGAAAGGCAGTTTTACTTATTTCGCTGGAACTGGATGAGATTATGGCACTTGCTGATACTATAGGAGTTATTTACAATGGTCAGCTTGGAAAGATTGCTCCGGCAGCTGAATTTACAACTTCGGAAGTTGGAGAATATATGATGGGGGTAAAGCACCATGACTGATCAGAATAAAACACGGATCCGCGTGGCGATCCTTTCGGTGTTACTTAGTCTTTTGGCAGGCGCGGTAGTTATACTGATACTTGGCAAAAATCCGCTTACGGCATATTTCAATTTGTTACAGGGCTGTGGACTCTCGCCAAAGGCAAAATACGGCGGCGGAAAGAGTATGATCACGGATCTTTCCAGCTATATTGATTTTCTGACTCCCATGGTATTTGCGGCACTTTCCTATGCTGTTGCGATGAGAGCAGGCCTTTTCAATATCGGTATTTCAGGACAGATGCTTACGGCCGGTTTTATAGCATCTATAACTATCGGCTATAGTACACTGGCTGCTCCGGTTGCTAAGCCTCTTGTTTTGATCATTGGTATCATTGCCGGAATGCTGGTTGGATCGTTGATCGGATTTTTAAAAGAGCGGTTTAATATCAATGAAGTTGTTTCATCGATCATGATCAACTATATCGTGCGATATGTAATAAGTTTCTTTATCCAGACGAAGTATGTTGATCCGGTTTCTCGTCAGTCAAAGAATATTTGCGACAGTGCCAGACTTACTCTTCATCAGATAAAGCTCGGTGGTTATAAATATGACATCCCGTTGGGCTTTGTTCTTGCAATAATCGCTGTTATCGCAGTTAAATTTATGTTTGACCGCACAGTGCTTGGTTATGAGCTTCATGCAGTTGGCTCAAATAAGGTTGCGGCAAAATATGCAGGTATCCGGACAGGCAGGAGCCTGATAGTGTCTATGGCAATATCCGGTGCTCTTGCAGGTATAGCCGGTGTGACATATTATCTTGGATATTTTGCGTCGATTCAGCCAAAGGTACTGGTTTCTACAGGATATGATGCTATTGCGGTCGGACTTCTTGGAAACAATGATCCGGTAGGAATACTTGTTGCATCTTTCCTTATAGAGATAATACAGAATGGTTCGGCATATATGAGTTCTCAGTCAGGTCTTGAATCTGAGATCGCATCGGTAATTACAGGCTTAATACTACTGTTTAGTGCCTGCAATGCATTTTTCTTAGAGAAACTCGCACAGAAAAAGGCAGAAGAAAGCAGAAAGAAAGGAGCAAAGGCATGATCGACAATATCATAATCGACGGAATGAGCTTTGCGCTCCCTCTTTTTGTAATGGCTATTGGAGGAATTTATTCCGAAAGATCCGGAATAACCAATCTTGCTCTTGAGGGTCTGCAGGGATTTGGTGCATTTACAGGAGCACTGGTGGCATACTGTCTGATGAGATCGATGGGAGCAGGTTCTTCGGTTCCATATTGGATGGCACTTATCTTTGCGATGATCGGAGGGGCTGTTTATTCACTTCTCCATGTGACACTTTGTATTAGATTCAAGGCGAACCAGGTTATAAGCGGTGTTGTCATAAATATCCTTGCAGTTGCACTTACGACATTTATGACAAAGACCATTAATAAAAAGGTTTTTGGGGCGCCTTCTGATAAATTTGATCTTGGAGTATCGGCAAGAGTAACTATACCTGTACTTTCAAAGATTCCTGTTATCGGAGCATTTTTTAAGAACGTATACCCATTTGAATTTGTGATCATCATTATTGCGATAATTGCGTGGTATTTTCTTTATAAGACAACTTTTGGTCTGAGACTGCGTGCCTGCGGTGATAATCCTCATGCTGTCGATGCTGCCGGAGGAGATGTGGCAAAGATTCGTGCACTTGCGGTGTGCGTATCCGGCGCACTTTCAGGTCTTGCCGGAATTTGTTTTGCGTATTCTATCTCTGCAAAATTTTCCGGAGATATATACATGGGCTACGGTTATCTTGCGATCGCAGGATATATATTCGGTAACTGGAATCTGCTTCCGAGCCTTGCGGCCTGTCTTATATTCGGATTTGCGAGAAGCGGTGGATATCAGCTTGTGCAGGCTCTCGGTATGCCGAGTGCATATTCAGATCTCGTAATGATCCTGCCTTATGTGCTGACGCTCTTCCTGCTCATATTCCTTTCAAAGAATAATCAGGCACCGAAGGCGTTAGGCGAAACCTACGATAAATCAAAGAGATAAAGTTGCTGTAACAGTTACTATACTTGAAGTTTTCAGCGTATTTTGGTATTATAAATCGGATATTGTGCGAGTATGGATACACTTCAGCACAGTGTCCGATTTATTATTTTTAAATCCTCTTTCCTGAGAAGAAACAGGGGGAGTACACATTCCTTTCTCTGCTGAAAAACGATTTTGGGGAAAGATCGCAAAGAGGCGGGAGAGAAAAAGAAATTTAGCATGGAAGGATGTAGCAACAATGAAAGCAAGTAAGAAGAATGTCTTTATTTTCCTCATTATTACGGTGCTTTTGGTCCTTGTCGCTGTATTTGGTATCGGTGATCAGGTCAAGGGAGTACCGGACATTCGTTTCGGTATCGATATCCGAGGCGGTGTTGAGGCAGTTTTCAAGCCGGAGACAGATGAAAAGGTTGCGGAAAGTGATCTGGAATCTGCACGAAGCATAATGGAAACACGTCTCGATAATGAGAACATCACAGATCGTGAGATCACGATCGACAAAGAGGGCGGATATATAATCGTTCGTTTCCCTTGGAAGTCTGATGAAAAGAACTATAATCCGGAAGAAGCTATCTCTGAGTTAGGTGAGATGGCATCACTTACATTCCAGGATCCTAGTGGAAACATCATGGTAGAAGGTAAAAATGTTTCCTCAGCAAAGCCTGAAGCTCAGAAGGATAACGGAATGGTATCCTATGTCGTTGCACTGACTTTTGACAGCGAAGGCGCTCAGAAGTTCCAGGAAGCAACAGCATCCCTTGTTGGTCAGAGAATGGGAATCTACATGGATGATGTGCTTATCTCAAATCCTGTAGTACAGACTGAAATCTCCGGCGGACAGGCTGTTATCACCGGTATGGAAAACTATGAGGCAGCACAGGATCTTGCAAACAAGATCAACGCAGGTGCGCTTCCGTTTGCACTTGAGACACGTTCATTCAGCACCATTAGCCCGTCTCTTGGACAGAATGCACTGAATGTAATGGTATATGCAGCAGTTATCGCATTCGTACTTGTTTGCCTGTTTATGCTGTTTGTATACAAGCTTCCGGGATTTGTAGCATGTCTTATGCTTCTGTTCCAGATGGTACTTCAGCTCCTTGCAATATCTATTCCGCAGTACACTCTGACACTTCCCGGTATCGCCGGTGTGATCCTGTCAGTAGGTATGGCAGTAGATGCAAATGTTATCATCTCAGAGCGTATCTCTGAGGAACTTGCAAAGGGTGAGACAGTCAGAGCAGCAGTTAAGCGCGGTTACAGTAAGGCATTTACATCAGTTCTTGATGGAAATATCACAACAGCGATCGTAGCGATCGTACTTATGATCTTTGGATCTGGTACAATGCTTTCCTTCGGATATACACTTCTCGTAGGTGTTATTGTTAACTGTTTTGTAGGCGTAAATGTTTCTCGTTTTGTTCTTCAGTCAATGTGTGCATATGATGCATGCAACAATGAGAAATGCTTCCGTCAGAAGAAAGAGAAAAAGCCTTTCGCATTCTTTGAAAAGAAGATCCGTTGTGCATATGTTTCAGGAATTATCTTTGTTATCGGTATCGCAGCGATCTTTGTAAGAGGCATCAAGCTTGATACTCAGTTCACAGGTGGAACAGTTCTTGAGTACACAGTATCTACAAACAATATTGATACAGAAGCGATCGCATCAGGTATTCAGGGAGCTATCGACAGAAGTGCTACTGTACAGGTAAGCACAAGTAAGGCCGGCACAACTATCGTTGCTACAATGGCAGGAAATAACGGTCTCACACCGGAAGAGCAGAGCTCAGCAAGTGGAGCAGTAGGAAAGGTTATCGGTATCGATGATCTTGAGCCGAGCCAGACATTTGCAGTAGAACCGTATGTAGGAGCTAAGGCTCTTAGAAATGCAATGATCGCAGTTGTTCTTGCGTTTGCATTTATTCTTCTTTACATTGGTCTCAGATTCTCGACACTTTCAGGACTTTCAGCAGGTGTGACAGCGCTTATTGCTTTGATTCATGACGTATGTATCGTAGTATTTGCGTTTACACTGTTTGGTATCCCGCTTGGAAGCTCGTTTGTAGCTGTTGTGCTGACGATCATCGGTTATTCAATTAATGATACGATCGTTGTATATGACCGTATCCGTGAGAATAAGAACCTTAACCCTAAGATCTCTCTTGCAGATCTTGTTGATCTCAGTGTAACTCAGGTACTTTCACGTTCTGTAAATACATCTGTGACAACAATCGTATGTATAGCAGTAATCCTGGTAGCATCTGTGATGTTCCATATTTCATCTATCTATCAGTTCTCACTGCCGATGCTGTTTGGTCTTGTTAGTGGATGTTATTCATCTATCTGCATCGCGGCATCTCTGTGGGCAGGATGGAAGAGCAGATCCGGTAAGAAGGCAGAATAAGATCTGTTAAAATAATGAATTGAAATTTTAAGGCGGGCTGAGATTGACAGCCCGCCTTTACTATGTTAGAAATAATAAGGTGTTTTTGAGATGAATAAGTGGTTTCGATCGATGGTGATCGGAGCACAGATGTGAGGATTTATATGATTTCAAAATATTTATGGGTTTTGTTTGTATCGATGCTCCCGATAATTGAGCTTCGAGGAGCTATTCCGATTTCTCAGGGACTCGGAATTCCTTTAGCTCAGGCATTTGTAATCTGCATTATCGGAAATATGATACCTGTACCTTTTATTTTCCTCTTTGCGAGAAGAATATTAGAGTGGGGTAAAGATAAGCCTGTTATCGGAAAGTCTTTTCAGTGGTGCCTGAAAAAAGGTGAGAAGGGCGGAAAGGCTCTTCAGGAGAAAGCAAAGAACGGACTTTATGTAGCATTATTGCTCTTTGTAGGTATCCCGCTTCCCGGAACCGGTGCATGGACAGGAATGTTGGCAGCAAGCTTCCTTGATATGGATTTTAAGAAAAGTACAGCAGCAGTTCTTGGAGGTGTACTCCTTGCAGGAGCGATCATGGGTGCATTGTCATTCGGAGTTTTCAGTGCTGTCCGTTCAGTTGCTCTGATCGGTTTGTTCTAAACGAATAGTTAAGAAATAATATAAGAATTCCAACGGAATTTCCAATAAGATAAAAAAGCCGTGAAAACGATGGATTATCGTTTCACGGCTTTTGTGTTAGTTTTTCGTCCGACAAAATTTTTGCAATATGGATCAAACGGTTTTGATCAAGACTGTTAAGCATTGAAAAGTAGTACAGCAACTTCTTCTCAATAACAGAACAGCCCTGATACTTGACGCGATTAGAAAGGCTACTGCTGAAATTGAGATATGAATCAAGCTCTTCTGAAGATTCAGAAGTGTTTTCTGATCTTAAAATATCAGAAGGGATGACAAGGTTGAGCAGTATTTCCGGCGAAATATGATAAAGCTCGGCAAGACTGCACAACACTTCCAGGTTAGGGGTTAGCCTGTCAGTTTCGTAATGTGAATAGGTCTGACGGACAATCCCTAGATAGTCAGCTACAAACTGCTGGGTATAATTTGCATCTTTGCGTAGATCAAATAGCTTTTGAGATATTTTGGTTTTATGCATGTAAAACATTCCTTGCAAAAATGATGTTAATTGTTACAAATAATAGCAAAAAGCTAATAAAAGTATAAGGAATGAAAGCATGCAATATGCTATTCTAAAGAGCACAATGCAAAATAAAAGCTATAAAATATAGCTGTGGCTCTGACATAAATCAGAAATTACATAACAACATACTCGTTATAACGGTTAAAATCAGCCTTGGTGCAAAATACATGAATTTTTGTGCCCTTCTCATCATATCCCTCGATCGTGAGGCTGGAGTTTTTCTTAAGTGCATCCAGTACGCGTCCATCAGCGTAGGGGATCAGCATGTCACATTCAACGCGGCCTGAGTTAACAGCATCTTCGATCTCGTCAACGAGGCGTTCTATATCAGCTTTTTTCTTTGCGGAAATAGTGATACGTCTTGAATCAGAAGAATGAAGCTCTTTTCGATTCTTTGGATCAGGTGTGTATATGTTTTCCCTGGAGGATTCTTCCCTTGTCGGATCGTGCATAACATTAATATCCGGATCGGAAGCAAGATCAGCCTTATTGTAAACATATATACGAGGAATATCTCCTGCACCGATCTCAAAAAGAGTCTCTTCGGTAACTCTAAGGTTTTCTCTGTACTCGGGATCAGAAAGATCTGATACAAGTAATAGCATATCAGCATACTTTACCTCTTCAAGAGTAGAGCGAAAAGCCTTTATAAGAGTTGTTGGGAGATTGCTAATAAATCCGACTGTATCAGACAGTAGAAATGCCTTTCTTCCCTGACCCGGATCGATCTTTCTTACAGAAGTATCCAGAGTTGCGAAGAGCATATCCTTTTCGAATACGGATTTTTCATCCATCACGTCTGTACTGTATTTAGAAAGCATGGCGTTCATGATAGTAGATTTTCCGGCATTCGTGTATCCAACAAGTGCAATTTTAGGGATACCGGAAGCCGCACGGCGCTTTCTCTGGGTAGCGCGCTCCTGCTCAACGGTAGAAAGTTCGCGTCTGAGCTGAGCCATCCTGTGCTCGATATGTCGGCGGTCAAGTTCTATCTGTGTCTCGCCCTGTCCCTTGTTACTCATAGAACCGCTGGTACCGCCCTGACGTCCGAGTTTTGTTCTGAGACCAACGAGACGGGGAAGGAAATATGCCAATTCAGCACTTTCGACCTGAAGTTTTGCTTCCCTCGTACGTGCTCTTACTGAAAAAATACGGAGAATGAGCTGTGTTCGGTCAAGAATCTCGCAATCCAGTTCTTTGCTGAGATTTCTTAATTGGATCGGTGAAAGGGAATTGTCGAAGAGAACAAGATTCGGAGAAAGCTCATCTACAAGAGCACGGATTTCTTCGACTTTTCCGCTTCCTATATAGGTAGCTGTATTTTGTACAGGAAGTGACTGGGTCGCAGTCATGACAACTTTTATGCCGACGGCCTCTGCCAGATCTTTCATTTCACGTATTGATTTCTCAAAATTTGTGCCATCAGGCAGATCAAGACCTACGAGTACTGCTGTTTGGGATAATTCTTCGTTTATATTTGTCATTTGTAAACTGATTCCTTAATTTTAAAAAGACTGAAACCTTGCAGGTTCCGTTTGTAGCACATCAATCCATTATAATTTGAAATCATCAATAAAGATATATTCGAATACTAAAAACTTTATAACCTTATAAAAGAATCCTTGAAAGAAACAGAAATGCAACTTACAATAGGGAATGGTCACGCGGTTTTGACTGTTTTGTGACCGGAGAAACAGTAAATATCTGTATTACGATAGTTAACCATGTGGGAAAGGACAGCAGAAATGACTAACGCAGAAAAGGCACTGAAGCTTCATGAGGAATGGCAGGGAAAACTGGATACAGTGGCTAAGGCACATGTAGATACCAGAGAAGACCTTGCTCTTGCATATACACCGGGCGTAGCAGAACCCTGTAAGGTAATTGCGGAGGATCCTTCAGCAGCTTACAAATATACCATTAAGGCAAATACTGTTGCGGTAGTTTCTGACGGAAGTGCTGTTCTGGGACTTGGAAATATAGGTGCAAAGGCAGCTATGCCTGTTATGGAAGGAAAAGCTGTTCTTTTTAAGGAATTTGGCGGTGTAAACGCTGTTCCAATCTGCCTGGATACACAGGATACAGAAGAGATCATCAAGGCTGTGAAATGGATCGCTCCAGGATTTGGCGGAATTAATCTGGAAGATATCTCTGCTCCCAGATGTTTTGAAATAGAGGAAAGACTTAAGAAAGAACTTGATATACCGGTATTTCACGATGATCAGCACGGAACAGCGATCGTAGTATTGGCGGCTATCATAAACGCTCTGAAGATCACCGGAAAGAAGAAAGAAGAATGTAAGATCGTTGTAAATGGAGCAGGAGCAGCGGGAATAGCAATCAGTAAGCTCTTACTTCGTTACGGATTTAAGAATCTGATCCTTTGCGATAGAAGCGGAATCATAAGTAAAGACCGTGATCAGAGTAAACTTAACTGGATCAAGAAAGAAATGCTCGAAGTGACAAATCTTGAGAATAAATCCGGTTCTCTCGGAGATGCACTTGTCGGCGCTGATATATTTGTAGGTGTTTCAGCGCCTAAGAGTGTTACACAGGAAATGGTCAGATCAATGAATAAAGATGCGATCATCTTTGCTATGGCAAATCCTGTGCCTGAGATCATGCCGGACGAAGCAAAAGAGGCAGGAGCAAGAGTTGTTGGAACAGGCCGTTCTGATTTCCCGAACCAGATCAACAATGTGATCGCGTTCCCCGGTATCTTCAAGGGCGCGCTTGAGTCCCGTGCACCGCAGATAACAGAGGAGATGAAGCTTGCTATTGCAGAAAAACTTGCATCACTTGTTCCGGCAGATAAATTAAATGAAGACTTTATCATACCGGAAGCATTTGCTCCCGGAGTTGCAGAGGCTGTTGCGGAAGCAGTTAAGGCTCTGGTATAAATCGTTTTTAAGTTTTTAGTTTTAAGATTGAAAGGAAGTAACAAATGCCTGAAGATCCGGTAATGCTGATGAGCATGATAAATACCCAGCTTAGAGATCGTTTCCCTACATTGGAACGCTATTGCAAGGCTAACGATGTAGATCAGGAAGAGCTGAAAGAAAAACTGGCAAAAATTGATTATCACTATGATCCTGAAATGAATCAGTTCAGGTGAAGTATTTAGAAAGAGGTACAGAATGGCACCGAATATGATGGAAATGCTGGCAATTAAGGGAAAGATCGATGCGTTTGCAAAGCGCCACCCTATGTTCCCGAAATTTTTAAGCGATGTAAAAGAAACAGCCTTAAAGGAAGGAACGGTTATCGAATTTACCGTAACTACTCCTGACGGCGCTACCAAAAGATCAAATATAAAGGTTGCTGCAGAAGATGTTGAGCTTCTGCAGACTTTAGGAAAACTTGGCGGAAGATAAAATGGATCTTTTTGATTACATGCGTCAGAACAATATGAAAAAAGAGTCGCCTCTTGCAGCACGAATGAGACCTGCGAGTCTTGATGAAGTGGTAGGACAGGAGCATATTGTCGGAAAAGACAAGATGCTGTATCGCGCAATAAAGGCAGATAAACTTTCTTCATTGATACTGTACGGCCCTCCGGGAACCGGAAAAACAACCATCGCAAAAGTGATAGCCAATACCACAAAGGCGGAATTTGTGCAGTTAAATGCGACGGTTGCCGGAAAAAAGGACATGGAAAGTGTCACGGCTGAGGCGAAAAACAACCAGGGAATGTATGGAAAGAAGACGATCCTTTTCATAGATGAGATACATCGATTTAATAAGGGACAGCAGGACTATCTGCTGCCCTTTGTTGAAGATGGGACAGTGATACTGATCGGTGCCACCACAGAAAATCCGTACTTTGAGGTAAATGGAGCGCTTTTATCAAGATCCATTATCTTTGAATTAAAGCCGCTTAATATGGAAAATATCCGTACTCTGATAAGAAGAGCTATTACGGATACTGATAAGGGGCTCGGAGCATACGGTGCAGAGATTGATGATGATGCATTGGAATTCCTTGCGGATCAGTCAGATGGCGATGCAAGATCTGCGCTTAATGCGATAGAACTTGCAGTCATGACTACCGGAAAATCTGATGATGGAAAGATACATATTTCGTTGGACGTAGCGAGTGAATGTATCCAAAAGCGTGTGGTCAGATATGATAAAGACGGCGATAATCATTACGATACTGTTTCTGCATTTATAAAAAGCATGCGGGGATCAGATCCTGACGCAGCAGTGTTTTACCTGGCAAAGATGATTAATGCCGGAGAAGATATAAAGTTTATTGCCCGCCGCATAATGATCTGTGCCTCAGAGGATGTGGGAAACGCAGATCCTCAGGCGCTTCAGGTGGCTGTATCGGCTGCACAGGCAGTTGAAAGAGTCGGTATGCCGGAAGCACAGATCATTTTGGCTCAGGCAGTGACTTATGTTGCGACTGCTCCCAAAAGCAATGCTTCCTGTGAAGCAATATTTGAGGCAATGAGAGCAGTGAAGGAGACGAGAAGCGTGACTATACCTACACATCTGCAGGACGCTCATTATAAGAGCGCTGATAAGCTTGGACATGGAGTAGGATATCAGTATGCACATGATTTCAAAAATCATTACGTAAAGCAGCAATACATGCCGTATGAGCTGGATGGGCGTGAGTTTTATCATGTTTCCGGAATGGGATATGAGAAAAAGATCAGAGATCACATGAGAGCACTGAAAAACTGTGTGGATATGGATCCTGAAGAAAATGCCGAAAAGAAAGATAGTTAAATATACATATATAATAAGAAAGAAGAAGGTGAGCTGAAGCGTGCCTTCTTTTTTCTTAACTTATAGGAAATGTCGTTGGAATTTTTACAAGAGATGCATTGTAAAAATATAATAACGGTACAACTTTAATGTGCAGAATGACGGCATAATGCTTAAATTGATACAAAATACAGTATAATGAGCACAAATTTTTATTGATACATCCAGAGACGTACACAGAATACGAAAGGCGTGAGGGGTGTTGCGTTTTTCGACAAATAATGTCACTGCTGCGACATTTCTTTTTTATTTTGCAAGTGAATTGTTAAAATTTACATAGAGAAATATATGAGTTTATGCTCGGATGTATTTTATATCGCTGATAAACAATGCAAGATGGGAGCTGCATTTGTTAATGACAGGGAAGTCAGTAAGGTTAAGTTACAGAACAGGGATGGTTCAAGCGAAGGGAAACAGGGGAATTCAAGATCGTTCATTTCTGGCCCGGAAGTGATCTGATCAGGCCGGTGAGAGTAGCGCCTCACCAATTTGGAGGTTTAAAAAATGAAGAGAATGAGGTTGAGGACGCTGAGTCTGTTTTTTGCAGCTGTTCTCACGCTCACTACCATAACCGGAAGTTATTGTAGTGTTCCGGTAAACGCTGGAGAAGAAGAATCGATCATGGTTGATTCTGAGTCCGGTGATGACAGTGATGCGAATACAGACTCTGAGGATGATAACAATGATTCGGATTCCGGATCAGGTTCTGAAGATTCTGATAACTCAAATGACGACGGTGGTTCAGTTGACGACGGTGGTTCCGGCGACACTGAGGATGCCGGCGGCGATTCTCAGGGTGAAGGGGAACAGGATAACTCTGACCATGACGACAATGGTGGCGATCAGGGCAGCGGTGATGGCAATGATCAGGGCGACGGCGGCTCAGGTGGAGGCGAACAGGAGCCTGCAGCACCGGCAGATTCAGATCAGCCGGCAGATCCCGGTGAGTCAACAGATCCCGGTCAGACAACAGATCCCGGTCAGACAACAGATCCCGGTCAGACAACAGATCCGTCAACACCGGCAGATCCCGGTCAGACAACAGATCCGTCAACACCGGCAGATCCTGGTCAGACAACAGATCCCGGTGAGGCAACAGATCCTGCGGGAACGGTAAATCCGACAGATCCGTCAACACCGGCAGATCCTGGTCAGACAACAGATCCTGCGGGAACAGTAAATCCGACAGATCCGTCAACACCGGCAGATCCCGGTCAGACAACAGATCCGTCAACACCGGCAGATACTGTGGATCCGACACAGCCGACAGATCCGGCGACAACGGTAAATCCGGCACAGCCGACAGAGCCTGCAGCAGATCAGGGTGAGGCAGAGCAGGCTACAGAGGTAGCTCCGACTGAAGAGGCAGCTCCTACTGAAGAAGCAGAGCCTACGATCGAGAATCCTACAGAAAGTCTTCCGTCAGAGGCCGAGCCTACGGAAGAAGAGGAAAAGGATGAAGAATTTGATCAGAGCATAGATGTTGATGGTGTACGTATCCATATCCATGCAGATGCAGGGGTTTTCCCTAAAGGTTCTTACTTTACAGCAGAAAAGATCAAAGGCCGCGATGCAGATAAGGTAGAGGATGCTGTTGAAGCTGCTTCCGGTAAAGTGGTAAAAGATTCTGTTGCTTTTGATATCACGGTATATCATGATGGAGAGCCGATCCCGCCTGATTTAACTAAGGGAAAAGTAAAAGTGAACTTTAGTTATCTGGATTTTGAGGACGGCAAATCTATCGGGGTTTACCATGTGGATGATGACCTTGATTCTGCAGAAGTAGTAGATTCTGATCAGCATGGTGATGATGAAGTAGATTTTGAAGCAGAGCATTTCTCAATCTATGTAGTGGTAGACGAAGAAGATCCTGAAAATGCTGGGCATATGCTTGAACGTTTCTATAATCTTACATTCAAGGTTATAGATCAAAATAATAAACCGATAAAGGATGCTAGAGTTAAAGTTACACAGAAGCAGAAGGGGGAGGATCCAAAGGAAACGTCAGAGGAGACAGATGAATCTGGTATTGTTACAATAAGAATTTCTAATTGGAATGGTAATGTGACATCAATAGATGCATCGGCGTCGGGATATAGTTCTTTCCATGATGGAGATGGGAATGGTCGTTCAATTTTTGGAAAGATATTTACGGCAGTTGGTAGTTTTTTTGAGAATTTGTTTGGCCCCAAAGAAGATAGTAAAGATTTTACAGGTGAACCAATTAAATTAACACCATATAAGACAACTATTACTTTCAATCCTAATCCACCTGCCGGCAAAGAAGCAACCGGAGAGATGGAAACACAGGATATTTATTCCGGAACTCCGAAAAATCTGAATGCCAATAAATTTGCTGTTAATGGATATAACTTTATTGGTTGGAAAGATGACGCTAATAATGAATACGCTGATGGCGCAGAGTTTACGAGCACTGCAACCGATGAGAACACAGCAGTAACATTAAAGGCACAGTGGGAAGAAAAGACAAAAGTTTCACTGAAGATCAAGGGATCCTTGGACGGCGGTGATGCAAAGGATCTTAAAGATTACGTAAAATCAGCTGCGGTTAGCTTCGATGGTGATCTTCAGGAGGCAAACAAGTATTCATTCACAGATGTATATGTTGGCACAACCTGCAAGGTAACAAACATAACTCCGAAGGATGAATACAAGTACAGTGGCGATTCCGTAATTGAGAATGTAATTGACGCTAATACTAAGGAAATCGTCATTCCGTTTGAAAGCGTAACTTATCCTATAACTTATGAGCTTGGTGATGGCGGTTATTTTGCGGAAGGTGTGGTACATCCTGATGTTCATTACTATGGACAGGAAACAGAACTTCCGAAAGGAAAAGATAAGATATTAAGACCGGGCTACGAGTTTGAGTGTTGGATGCTTGATTCTGATACAGGAAGAAAGATCGACAAGATCGGTAAGGAAAAAGAGTTCAACCGTGCTATAAAGCTTGTGGCAAAATGGAAGCAGAAGACATATAAGCTTCACATTGCTAAAAAAGCTCACGTTAATAATATTACAGTAACGGTGAGTGGTACTGTAATACCGAGTCAGGGAGTGGGTAGCCATCCTTTCCATTATGGAGATGTGGTTACTATCTCTGCAAATGCTGAACCGGGATATGACCCGAGCAGCATCCGCTACAATGATAAGTAAATCGGTGAATTCACATTTAGTGATAAGGATCTCAAGGTAGATATCACGATTCAGAAGCTTGGAGGAAACTGCACCTTTGCGGTAGAAACTGGTGAACATATTACAAATGATTACACCGTATATGTAAATGGCGCAGAAAGTACCGGAGAATATTTTGCTGGCAACAAGGTAAAAGTCGAGGCAGTGCCTGAAGCCGGATATGAAGCAAAGTACTCGCCGAGTCAGGAATTGACGTTAAAAGCCGGTGAAAATAAAATTACGGTAACGGCTGAACCTATCAAGTATAAGATCACATATAAGTTAAGCCAGAATGCAGTAAATGGTGAAGGAAATCCGGAAGAGTATACGGTTGAAGACGAGATCACTCTTAAGGATCCAAAGAGACCGGGCTATACTTTCAAGTCCTGGTATGAGCTGGACGGAAAGGTTATCAATGCCGGAACGACCGGAGACCTCACTCTTTCAGCAGTATGGGAAGCTGATAAATCTGAGGGACGTAAAGCAACTGCATATGTTATAGCTCCTTGGGCAACAGAAGAAAACGCTGCAAAGTATAAAGCGGATGATGACCGTATCGATAATTGGACTGGTCATACTTCAGACGATTATATTCCTGTAGGCCAGTACGATCAGGGATCCGTTGATAAGTTTGTAGTAGCGAATTATGCGCAGTTTGCACGTGCTAGACATGATGATTTCTTTGATCATGTAAAGACTGGTCCGATGCGTACAACGTTGGATGACAAAAATGGATGTACGATCAAGGCTAATGGAACAAAGATAACTGTTAGTTCTCCGCAGGTCACTTATACAGCAGACTGGAATGATGATATCTACTGGTATGTGGCAAAGACAGTAAGCAGGAATGAGGCCGGTAGCACTTTTCATATTGATGGTTGGGTTGATTGGGAAAAGGCACCTACCGAGTATGTTGTTAAGTTTGAAACACATGGAGGACTTCCTATACCTCCCGATCAGTCAGTTCCTTATGGAGAAAAGGCTGTAAAACCCGTAGATGATCCTGACAAGTCCGGCAGCAGATTCACCGGATGGTACACAACAGCTGATTGTACAACTCTCTATAACTTTGATACTGAGGTTACTGAAGGTATAACCCTGCATGCAGGATGGACAAAAGAGCATAGCCTAAAGATCAAAGTTTGGGATGATGACAATAATGCAGAGATAAGTGAAAACAAGGTTAGTTACAAGCTGGCGTTTAAGGACAAGAATGGCCAGGAAGTTAGCGCAAATGGTTTCAATGTTCCTGAAGACACGACGTGTTATATCAGCGACATTACTGTAACTGCTCCGTATGAGGGCGTGGGTTATACGGTAAATGGAGGAGAACTTAAGTCTCTTCCTGAGGTAATCCAGGTAACAATGGATGCTGATAAGGAAATTGTTCTTCATGTGAACACTCCTAAGGTAACGGTATCCTTCGATGCAGTTGACGGAAGTCCGAAACCTGGGGCACAGATAATCGTTAAGGGTGAAAAGGCAACAAAGCCTGCACCGGATCCTGCAAAGCAGTATAAGACTTTTGATGGCTGGTACACAGCAGATGGACAGAAGTATAACTTTGAAACACCTGTTGTAGAGGATATCACTCTCTATGCGCACTATAAGGTAAGTACTGAAGTATCAGAAAATACACTTACTCAGATAGGTATCCTTATTCCGGGAAAGTCAAAGGCAGCAGAGAATACAGTTAGTAGAAATGGCTCTGGAGAAGTTAAGGGAAATGATGTAAAAGATTATGTAGTCATTGCTAGCCTGGATGGTGGTTCGAAGGTTTCAAATTACATCACTGATAACTACAACTCCTATAAGGAAGATGATGTAAATGATTATATAACTGCGTATGTTCCTTTGGAGGAAGGCAGTTATGGACAAGGTACCAATCTTTATAAAGATCGTTACCCTTATACGATCAAGAAGATCAACAATAGGCTTGTAATTGAAATGACGCTTGGCGCAGATACATGGCAGGCGGATATCACTGATAAGAGTTGCATAGATTGTTATGTAATCAAGACACCTGCTGGACAGAGAAAAGAATGGCATGTTGATGCGGAGGCGAACTGGACAAAGGTAATTAACAAGGTAACGGTATCCTTCGATGCAGTTAGAGGACTTCCAAATCCTCCGACACAGGAAATCGTTAAGGGTGAAAAGGCAACAAAGCCTGCACCGGATCCTGTAAAGCAGTATATGACCTTTGATGGCTGGTACACAGCAGCTGGACGGAAGTTTAACTTTGCAACAACTCCTGTTAGGGAGAATATCACTCTCTATGCGCACTATAAGGTAAGTAATGAAGTATCAGACAATATAGCTGTTCAGGTCGATCTCCTTGTGCCTCGCAAAGATAAGCCAACAGAGAGTACAGTTCCTAAAGAAGCTTCTGGAAATTTGAACCCTTCAGAAGACAAAAATTATGTAGTCATAAGTAGTGGTTCGAAGGTTTCAAAGTACATCACTGAAAACTACGATTCCTATAATGAAGATGATGTAAATGATTACTTAAATAATTATGTTCATTTGGGGGTTAAAGGTTATGGACAAGGTACCGGTCGTTATGATGAGCGTCACTATTATACGATCAACAAAATCAACAATAAGTTTATAGTTGAAATAAGTCTTGATACAGATGACGATGGTGTACCTGAATTATGGCAGGCGAATATCACTAATAAGAGTTGCATAAAGGCATATGTAATCAGGAGAACTAGCCGACCTGATGGAGAATGGCGTGTTCATGTGGAGGCAGATTGGAAAAAGGTAGATGACGGCATTAAGACAATTGTCATAAGTGCTAACAGCGCCGTGAAAGATTATACCGGTGCAGAACAGTCTGTTGATGGCTTTGAAGTTTACCTTCGTGATGGACAGAAACTGGAGAAACTGGAATATAAGGATAAGATACCAGGAAATAATTTTGTCGCAGGATGGGAATTCAAGGTAGATTATGGTTCCGGTGAACAGACATATCGACTTGAGAAGGGCAGTGTTACTGCAAAGACAAAAGGAACAGCGCCCGGTACATACCATGATACAGAATGGTCAAAGACTCCTAGGATAAAGGGAAATAGCGGTTATGAACATACTCACAAGTTCAATTTTGAATATCAGGATGGAACACTTGAGATTAGGCCTGACAAGTTCACGGTATCCTTCAATACAATGGGAGGAACACCGGCAACTATCGCATCACAGGAGGTACAGAAAGACCAGGTAGCAACTAAGCCGACTACGGAACCGAGCAAAGCAGGAACGACCTTTAAGGGTTGGTTTAAGGACAGAGACTGCACTATTCCGTATAATTTCAGTGATCCGGTTATCGAAGATATAGAGCTTTTTGCAGGCTACGAGCCGGATATGACAGCAGGTAAAAATACTACGATCCATATCCTGTTACCGGGCATGAGTCAGCGTTATCAAAAGACGCAGGAAAGAATCCCCAGCGTTAATGTAAATAACTATGACAAGAAGGATTATCTTCAGATCGGTACTGCAGGACTTACTAAGTATCTGACGGAAAATTACTATGAGTATTTTGAAAATGATATTGAGACCCACGTTAGTAATATTTCCTTCTATAATGGAAGCGAAGATGGAACTGATGATGGAAAGATCGTAGAGAGTGGTCGTAATACATGTTGGGTAAAGAAAGTTGGTGATAAGACTTACATAGAAACTGTTGTCAAAGAAAAAGTTAATAATGTTAATAAAGATGTTCTTTATAGGACAGACCTGTCAACTCTTAACTGCTATGTAGCTAAGGATGTTAATAAAAATCATACATGGCATGTCGATGCAACGGTTATTTGGGTAAGAGTTGGTGAACTTAAGACCATCTATATCTCAGGTAACAGTAGTGAAACCGTTTATGATGGAACTGCAAAGTCGGTTAGTGGCTATACGCCGGATGATTACTTTACGATTGATGGCTCGGAGTATAAGATCAGCGATATAACTGTTGGACGTACCGCAACTGAGCCCGGAACCTACGATACATTGATGACCGGCAGAGCGAGCATAAAGGATCGCAATGGTTTTGACTATACGGGACAGTTCAACATAGTATACGTTCCCGGAAAACTTGTGATCAAAAAGCGGTTCACAGTTTCCTTCAATACAATGGGAGGAATACCGGAGGTACCATCGGAGGTAGCACCAAGGACTGTTAGCGAAGGAAATGCAGTATCCGAACCTAACACATCACTTTCGAAGAATGGCTTTGTATTTGAAGCTTGGTACACAGAGGCAGAAGGAGGCAGCAGGTACGATTTCAGTAATACTGTAACGGATGATATGGTATTGTTTGCTCACTATCGTCCTGACACAGGTGTAGATGTTAATGATGCAATTACATATGTTAACACTCCGACACCGGAACAAGCTGCTGATGCACTTGGCGACGATGGAGACAGAGTTGTCGGTGAACCGAGAGGTAATCTGATCGAGGTAGGAACAGCAGACATCGCAAGGTACATAACAAGTCGGTTTGATTCTTATAGTGAAGAAGACATCGGAGAATATGTATCGAACCCCGGTTATCTGCAGAACGGAAGACATGAATCAAATGGTGTTGTTTATTGGATGGATAACGGTGGAGGACTCATAACACTCAAGACAGTTATCGATGAAAACATATGGGTTGCTAGTTTCGAAGTACCTAGATGGTATGAGAGTAAGAAGTCTTCAGCGAATGACGAAGGTAGTCATTGGGAAGTAAACGGTAGTGTTAGATGGGCTGTTGTCGAAGGTGGTAAGAGAAAGATCACTTTATCAGCAAACAGCGACACAGTTCCATATACCGGAGCAGTTCAGACAGTAGAAGGCTTCGAAAAGACAGAATTTGAGATTGGCGGCGAAACATATACTGTTTCAGGATTAAATGCAAAGGCATCCGGAAAGGATGTAGGTACTTATGATACAGTAAGTTCCGGAAATGCGATCGTAAGAGACAGCAATGGAAATGATGTTTCGGAGCAGTTTGATGTAACTATTGAGCCGGGAACACTTACTATTACTGCTGTAGATGGCAGCGATATAGTGATCACAGGTGAGCCGGTAAGCGGCGAGTATAATGGTAAGACGTGGGGCTTCAATCCTGCAAGTGTAAACGGAATCTCGGGAGACTACATCGTAGTTTACAGTTTCGTAAGTGGAAACAGCTATGATGCAGGCGGTGATAACGAACCGGGTGATGATGATCAGCAGTCAGATCGTGAGGCAGCTGGCATTGATGAATTAACAGTTGATGAAGGTGAGTACAGATACGAAGATCTTCCTACCTTTATAGATGTAACAGAGGTTGGAGTCATCGCAAAGGTTAAGAGTGATAATTACTCGAATATACCACCGAGTGACGTTATTACGCTAAGTATCACCCCGAGAATTGCAACAGCTAGATCAGAGGGAGCAACAAAGTTTTATGACGGTACAGCACTTACTAATGCAAGTGAAGTACAGATCGATCGTCTGGTAGAAGGTGAGACACCTGCTATCAACATCACTGGAAGTCAGACCCATGTTGGAACCAGTGATAACACATTCTCCCTTGCTGATAGCGGAAGATTTAAGTTATCAAACTACAGCATCACAAATAACTTCGGAACACTTGAAGTAAAACCGGCACAGGTTACTATCAGTGCTAAGGATTACACAAAGACCGAAGGTGATGAAGATCCTGAGTTTGAAGCAACAGTATCAGGAAATATTTACAATAACGAAGTAACCTGGTCACTTGATCGTGCGGCAGGTGAAGCAGTTGGTACATATGCGATCAATGTTTCATTTACCGGAACAAATGACTACGACGTAAAAACAAATGTTGGTACTCTGACTATCGCTAGTCGCGGAAACGGCGGCGGAAACGACGATAACGGCGGCGGAAACGACGATAACGGCGGCGGAAACGGCGATAACGGCGGCGGAAACGACGATAACGGCGGCGGAAGCGGCGATAACGGCGGCGGAAGCGGCGATAACGGCGGCGGAACTACACCGACCACACCGACAAGTGAAGAAATTACGCCAACTTCCGGAACTTTCAGAACACCGGGAGGTCACAGATCTTCAGGAACTCCTACAGGAACTCCTACAACGACTGGCGGAACACCTACAACTGGATCACCTGTATTACCGACGACAGCACCTTCACCGATAGATATGCTTCCTACAGGCGGACTCCTCGGAACAATGGCAGGAGTTGACGGAGGTCTGATACCGGCAGCAGGTGCAGGCGATGTGGCAGATCTTATGGGTGAAGTACTTGGTATCAGAGACGAACCTATGGCAGTATCAGAAGATACAGCTCCGGATGATATCGGAGATGAACCGGATCTCATATCTGATGTACTTGGTGTTAGAGAAGAGGCATGCTGGATACACTGGCTTATATTACTCCTCACTGTGATCTATGCTCTTTACAATACGATCCGTATCGGAGCAAGACATCACCTCATCAAGAAGCTGGAAGATAATGAGACAGAGAATGCTCAGGAAAACTGAGAATCTGAAGTCTTCGATCAATATGAACCGGCATCGGTAAAACGGTGCCGGATTTCAGGAAAGGAGCGGTATGGATAATATTTATTACAGTAATAACAATAATAATAATTACGACAGAGAAGATCCTGAGAAGAAAAATACCAAGATGCGTAAATGGGACAATGCAGTGTCTATAATCTTTGTTATAGCACTGATCGTCATCGCATTTTTCTGGAAATGTCACTATGATCCTATCATTACGATAGTTGCTGGTGTGATCGTAGGAGCATCAACGCTCGTTGGTCACAATCAGTACAAGAAGATCAGGAAATTATCAGAAAGGTAATTTCAGGAGAGTATCTGGAGGGGTACCGCGCAGGCTGAGTGATGGAACACCGGTCTGCGCGGTACAATTTTTAAAAACATTGCATATTGTTTTTTAAAGATGTATAATGTGCACGGTTCTAAATTCAGATCATACATTTCTCAAAAAATACCCTGTTAAAACTCTTATCATTTCTTGAAATGCTTAAATAATAGGGAACAATGTCCGATATATTAGTCGGAAACAGTTAGAGAAATCCTTTGGAATGTCGAATCATTATCAAAATTCTATTTTCGGGAAAATAATCCACTGAAATAAATAAATATGAAAAATGTGCAGTATCTATAAAGGTTAAGACTAGTCCATTTATAGATAGGTCGTGAGCATTTTAAATAAATCAATTCGGAGGTTTTTATGAGAGAAAAGCTGCAGACATTACCACTGGTACAGCTTAGAGAATTGGCAAAGTCCCGTGGTATCAAGGGGATATCCACTATGAAAAAAGCGGATCTCATTGATCGTCTGTGCCTTGAGGCTGAAAAGAGCGAAGAGCAGGAAAGCTCGGCGCCGAAAGAAAGGGCAGTTCAGGAAACCACAAAAGAACGGACTATGCCTGAAGAAAAGGCCAATAAGGCAGATAAGGAAGCTGTGTCTGAGAGAAAGACAGAGCGTACGGAACGAAATGAGGTAAGAAAAGAGAGGCCGCAGGAACGTTCACAGGAGCGCTCGCAGGAACGTTCTCCGGAACGTCAGACTGAGACAACAGATCTTCCTACGGATAAGGAATCTCTTGATTCAGGACAGGTTGCCAGCGGTATTCTTGAGGTAATGGCTGACGGATACGGATTTATAAGAAGTGAAAACTATCTTCCGGGTGACAATGACGTGTACGTGGCGCCTAGCCAGATCCGCAGGTTTAATCTGAAGACTGGTGATATGATCGTTGGAAACACTCGTGTAAAAACTCAGGGAGAAAAGTTTTCTGCCCTGCTTTTTGTGCGTTCTATAAACGGTTTCCATCCGTCAGAAGCACAGAAAAGAATGAACTTTGAGGATATGACGCCAATATTCCCTAATGAGCGGATTAACCTCGAAAAGGGAAATTCAAATGTGGCGATGCGTATGATGGATATCATAAGCCCGGTAGGTAAGGGTCAGAGAGGTATGATAGTAGCTCCTCCTAAAGCCGGAAAGACCACACTGCTTAAAAATATCGCAAGATCAGTTACAAACGCATATCCGGACATTCATCTAATCATTCTCCTTATTGATGAGAGACCTGAGGAAGTTACGGATATGAAGGAGTCCATTAAGGGACGCAATGTTGAAGTTATTTATTCTACATTTGATGAGCTTCCCGAGCACCATAAGCGTGTTTCTGAGATGGTTATCGAGAGAGCAAGACGTCTCGTTGAGCATAAAAAGGACGTAATGATCCTTTTAGACTCCATTACAAGACTTTCAAGGGCATACAATCTTACAGTTCCTCCGTCAGGAAGAACACTGTCCGGAGGTCTTGACCCTGCAGCGCTCCACATGCCAAAGAGATTCTTTGGTGCTGCCAGAAATATGAGAGAAGGCGGGTCTCTGACAGTCCTTGCTACTGCTCTTGTAGAAACAGGCAGCAAAATGGATGATGTAGTTTATGAGGAATTTAAGGGAACCGGAAATATGGAGATGGTTCTTAACCGAAAACTCCAGGAAAAGAGAGTGTTCCCTGCGATCGATCTGCAGAAATCCGGAACCAGAAGAGATGATCTGCTGCTTTCAGATCCGGAAAAGGAAGCAACAGATATTATCCATAAGGCTCTTAACGGTATAAAGTCAGATGATGCAGCAGAAAAGCTGATAGATCTTTTTGCACGTACCAGAAATAATAAAGATTTTATGGAACTCGTTAAAAAAGTCAGGTTCTATTAATGCTTGAAAAGTAAAAAACATTGTGATAGAATTATACAGCTGTTTAATGATGGGCATGTCCCATTCGTGAAGACATTTTTGTTTTAATTTGACCGCGGGTTAGAAATCTACGGTAAAAGAAAGGATTTTGAAATGAGAGAAGATATCCAGCCTAAGTATTATGAAGCAAAGGTAACATGCAACTGCGGGAACACATTCACAACAGGTTCCACAAAGCCTGAGATCCGTGTTGAAGTTTGCTCCAAGTGCCATCCGTTCTACACAGGCATGCAGAGAACAACACGTGCTGATGGACGTATCGATAAGTTCAACAAGAAGTACGGTATGAAGAACAACTAATCAGAGATTCGGTGAATGCTTTCCATTTGAATAGAAAGCGCGTACGAGTTGATTGGATGGGTGGAACAATCGTTCCGCCCATTTTCCATATTTTGACATGAAAGGAAAAGACTTGGAAAAGAAAAGTTGTAATGCAAAATATTCCGGAATTGGCGGACAGGCTGTGATGGAAGGTGTGATGATGCGAAGCGGTGATAAGTATGCAGTCGCTGTTCGCAGACCTGATGGAAAAGTCGCTGTTATGAATGATGAATATAAAGGGATCATACCGATAAAGGCTATATACAAAATTCCTTTTCTAAGAGGAGTTTTCAGCTTTTTGGATTCGCTTGTTCTCGGAATGAAAAGCCTGAATTATTCTGTTGATTTTTATACAGAGGATGAAGATACTCTTAAAAAGAGAGATGCAGGAGAAAAAAAGTCTGCCGGAGACAGCGCATTTTCTATAGTGATAATGATCCTTGCTGTGATCATGGCTATGGGATTATTTATGGTCATTCCCTATTTTGCATCGCAGCTCTTTCATAAATGGATCGCGGAACCGCATCTGTTGGCACTTGTGGAAGGTATCATCCGTATGATGATATTTGTGCTGTATATTACGGGAATATCACGGATGGAAGACATCAAGCGTGTTTTTCGTTACCATGGTGCAGAGCACAAGTGTATAAACTGTCTTGAAAATGGAAAGCCGCTTACAGTTGAAAATGTACGTGCTGCATCCAGAGAGCACAGAAGATGCGGAACAAGCTTTTTGCTTTATGTCATGGTCGTATCGATCCTTTTATTTGCTGTGATACAGACACCTGACCGTCTTACAAAGGTAGTGCTTAGGATCGTACTGATCCCTGTTATTGCAGGGATTTCATATGAACTTATCCGCCTTGCGGGAACAAGCAATAATCCACTGGTCAGAGCCATGTCTGTTCCGGGACTCCTGCTGCAAAAGCTCACAACTGCGGAACCTGATGACAGCATGATCGAGATCGGTATCGCATCTGTAGAAGCAGTTTATGACTGGAAGACATACTTAAAAGAAAACTTTAATCTATCAGATAACGAAATTAATGAAGCGGTTCGGGAAGATAAAGAGGTGAAATAAGATCATGACCTATAGCGAAGCACTTCGTAAAAGTACAGATTATTTAAGAGAAGCAGGGATCACGGATGCTGAAACGGATGCCCGGCTGTTACTCATGCATGTGACCGGAAAAGACCGGACTTTTTTTCTGGCTCATGGAGATGAAGAACTGACTGAGAGAGAAGAAAAGCATTATCAGCTCCTTACCGAAAAAAGAGGAGGCCATGTGCCGGTTCAGCATCTTACAGGAACCATGAATTTTATGGGACTGGACTTTGATGTTGCAGAAAATGTACTTATCCCGAGGATAGATACGGAATATCTGGTAGAAGAAGCCATGACATATGTTGAGGATGGTGCAAGGGTACTTGATGTTTGTACCGGGTCCGGATGTATATTGCTGTCTCTGATGCGGTTCAAAAATGACATAAGCGGTGTCGGAGTGGATGTGTCTGATGATGCACTTGAGCTTTCTCGTAAAAATGCCGAGAAACTTGGTGTTGAAAATGTTCAGTTTATAAAATCAGATCTTTTCCGGAATGTTGAAGGAAAGTTTGATTATATCCTTTCAAATCCGCCGTATATCAGAAGTTCTGAAATAGATGGACTTATGGACGAAGTTCGTCTGCATGAGCCTCATCTGGCACTCGACGGCGGAGAGGACGGACTTGATTTTTACCGGAAGATCGCACATGAGGCAAAAGATTATCTGGAGCCTGAGGGCAGGCTTTTCTTTGAGATCGGATTTGATGAGGGCGATGCGTTAAGAGAGATCCTTTCTGAAGAAGGATATAGAGATATTGAAGTAGTCAGAGACTATTCAGGAAATGAGAGAGTGGTCAGATGTTTGAAAGGCTAAATGAAACAGTACTTCGATATGAAGAAGTGACTCAGTTGATAAACGAACCTTCAACGGCTGAGGACAGCGGCAGATTTATGGAGCTCATGAAAGAGCAGAGTAAGCTGTTTCCGGTTGTTGAAGCATACAAGGCATATAAGAAAAATGAGCAGGAACTTCAGGAAGCGGAGATGATGATCGACGAAGAATCGGATCCGGAACTTAAGAGCCTGGCAAGAGAAGAGCTTGCAGAAGCAAAGAGAAAGCAGCCGGAACTTGAAAAAGCTCTGAAACTTATGCTTATTCCAAAAGATGAGGCGGATGACAGAAACGTTGTCGTAGAGATCAGAGCAGGTGCAGGCGGAGAAGAGGCTGCGCTTTTTGCTGCGTCACTTTACAGGATGTATGTGCGTTATGCAGAGAATCATGGTTTTTCTGTAGAAACAACCGATGCGGAAGATACAGGTATCGGTGGTCTTAAGTATGTGAGCTTCATGATAAACGGAATGGGAGCCTATTCAAAGCTTAAATTTGAAAGTGGAGTTCACAGAGTTCAGAGAGTTCCTCAGACAGAATCGGGCGGTCGTATCCATACTTCAACAGTAACGGTTGCGATCATGCCGGAAGCTACAGAGGTTGAGGTAAATATCGATCCGAATGAATGCCGAATAGATGTATTTCGTGCCAGCGGAAACGGAGGTCAGTGTGTAAATACGACTGACTCTGCTGTAAGACTTACTCACTTGCCTACAGGAATCGTGATCTCCTGTCAGGATGAAAAGAGTCAGATCAAAAATAAGGCAAAGGCATTTAAGGTTCTTAGAGCAAAGCTTTATGAGCTGGAGAGAGAAAAAGCACACGAAGCAGAAGCATCTTTGAGAAAGAGTCAGGTTGGAACGGGAGATCGTTCTGAAAAGATCAGGACCTACAATTTCCCGCAGTCCAGACTTACGGATCACAGGATCAACCTCACAATATATTCACTGGATAAAGTAATGGACGGAGAACTTGATCCTGTTATAGATGCACTATCTGCAGAAGACCAGGCCAGGAAACTCGCCGGGCTTGAAGAGTAATGATTTGACCTCCTTTTTTTCGCGTTTTATAATCAAAGTACTGAAATTATTCATATGAATTATTCAGAAAGGGTATAAACGGAAAAGTGGGTAAATATGAAGATCTGGAAAAAGAGTTGGATAAATGCAGGGAAGAACTGCGGATAACACAGCTTCGACTGGAACTTCTTCTTGATAATATTCCCGGTGGGGTCATGATATATGAAGCAGATACGGGAAAGCTTGACTATATAGGCGAAGGGTGTCTGAGGATCTTTCATTGTACGGAAGAACAGTTCCGTGAGCATTTTTATAATAGTTTCAATCTGTTTGTTATGAGAGAAGACCGGGCTGTTGTAAGGGAAGAAATTCAGAACCAGTCTGAGTTTTTTGACACCGTAGAGATCACGTACAGAGTGCGGGGACTTTTGGATGATGTAGTCTGGATATATCATAAGGGCAGGAAGTTTTCGTCAAATGACGGCAGGATGCTGTATTTTGTTGTGATAAATGATGTCACGAATGAGAAGCTTGTGCAGGCTCAGCTGCAGAAGAATACAGAGCAGCTTTATGTAGAATCCGAAAGATACAGACTTATTGAGGAAGCTACGGACAATATCAGTTATGATTATAACGTGGAATTAGATATTCTTGAGAGCTCTGAGCTTGATAGTGAAGGCAATCGTTTTACGATACGGAATTTTCTCGGAGGAGATTATTTAAAAAAGCATCTTCATTCGGAGGATTATCCGATCACGGTTGATAAGTTCAGAAGTGCGCTGATCGAACCGGTTAAGGGAAGTGCAGAATACAGGCTGTTAAATTCGGGTGAGGATAAAGCGGAATATGAATGGTTCCGACTGAGCTACGCAAGCTTTGCGGATAAAAACGGTCGTGTGTTTCGCGTGGTCGGATCAGCCAAGAATGTTTCGGTGGAAAAGGCAGAACATGAAGAACTCAGAGCAAAGGTCGATATAGATGCCATGACCGGTCTTCTTAATAAAAATGCCATGGAACATGCTATAGAAAACTACCTTCAGAAATCACGTATTTCTGATTGTCATGCTGTCATGATGATCGATACAGATCACTTCAAGACGGTAAATGATACATTTGGTCATGAATATGGTGACAATGTCATAAAGATGACGGCAACATCTATTCGTGATGTATTTAGAGAATCTGATTTTGTAGGAAGAATGGGCGGCGATGAGTTTATGGTATTCATGAAGCACACAACGCCCAGGATAACGGAACTGCGTGCAAAGCAGCTTAATGATGCTATACGGCGTACCTTTACAAAAGATGGCGTTTCGGTAAGTATAAGCTGCAGCATAGGTATTTCATATTTTGCCCGTGACGGAGAAGACTACACAGAACTGTTCAGGCATGCGGATGAAGCATTATACAAAGTAAAAGAAAGCGGCAGAGACGGATATTTTGTCTACCGTGAAGACGACTGAAAGGAAAGTATTAAATGAAAACGATCCGGATACTCTTATTATCTGTGATCCTGACATCGCTTATTTTTACGGGATGCAGCAAAAAGGGGAGCAATCACAGTAATGTTGATCTCGGCATGAAAGCTATAGAAAACAACGATTACGAGGGTGCTCTTGCAAATTTTGAAGCAGCAGAGAAAAAGGGCGAAAATTCAGAGTTGATCTATAGAGGAAAAGGTCTTGCGCATATGGGACTTGCAGATTATAAATCTGCGGTTGAGGAGCTGACAAAGGCTCTTTCCTGTTCCAATGGACATATTTCAGATCTTGAGTATGATATTTCATTTTATCTGGCTGTGTCAGAGTTTCGTACAGGAGATATGGATAGTGCGATCGATACATGCACAGCGATATTGGCGCTGGATCCGAAAAATCCCAATGCATTTTTCCTTAGAGGAAAAACCGAGCTTGCAAAGGGTCAGAAAGATGATGCGCTTAGGGATTTCAATGCAGCGATCAGAATTAACAATTCCGATCCTGATCTCTATATAAATATTTATGAGTGCCTGTCTGATGCCGGAGAAGCAGAGGATGGAGCGGATTATCTGAAGTCTGCGATGGAACTGACTCATATAACCGGATTCCAGAAGGGAAAGCTTTATTTCTGGATGGGCGAATATGATAACGCTAAGGATATCCTTGAGGAGTCAAGAGGAGACGGAAGTGATCCGGAGGTCGTTCTTTATCTCGGAAGAACATATGAGGCTCTGGGAGACGAATCCTATGCAGCATCATTGTATAAGACATACCTGGAGGATAATCCGAATGATGTGGAGATCTGCAACCAGTTAGGCCTTTGTGAACTGGATGTAGGAGATTATGAAGGAGCGCTGAAAGCTTTTGAGCAGGGAATAGCCGTTGGCGATTCGGAAATATCACAGTCTCTTCGTTATAATCAGATAGTTGCCAGTGAATATCTTGGGAAGTTTAAAGAGGCATCGGTTTTGATGGATAGTTATCTAAAAGATTATCCGGATGATGAAGCCGCAAAACGGGAATACGTTTTTTTGTCCACAAGATAGATGATACAAAATACACAGAGCATATTTTTGGTAAAGATTTTTAAATTGCCGAAAATATGCTCTTTTTCATGGAGTGTTGAAAAAGCAGAAGGGACGCTGAATTACAGAGTTGTATACACAATAACACCAACTATGGTATGCAGAATCAACAAAAACACAATATCTAGCGTTATTTCATTGACCCTATTTTAGGGCAGTGCTAAGATTTAATAGATGACAGCGGTCGCACGGATGCAGAAAAATGCTGCGGGATGCTGTCAGTTATTTTGTCCGGGAGTATGATGACACCTGTATACACGTTTTGGAGGATGACAGATGTACAAAAATCTGTTGTATTACGTGTGAGGCAAGATGACGGATGAGTAGGAAAAGATATTTAAGGGGGACAATTTAATGTACCAGGTTATTAAGAGAGACGGTAAGGTCGTTGATTTCAGGATCACAAAGATCGACGATGCGATCATGAAGGCATTTGCTGCCTGCGAGAAGCAGTACAACAATGACATCATTGATCTCCTGGCACTCAGAGTAACGGCTGATTTTGAGCCAAAGATCCATGACAACGCGGTATCGGTGGAGGATATCCAGGATAGCGTTGAAAGTGTTCTGAATCAGGCTGGATACACAGGTGTTGCAAAGGCCTATATTCTTTACCGTAAGCAGCGTGAAAAGATCCGGAATATGAATAACGCGATCCTTAATTATCGTGATGTGGTTAATTCTTACATTAAGGTTGAGGATTGGAGAGTAAAAGAAAATTCTACAGTGACTTATTCTGTGGGAGGTCTGATATTATCTAATTCCGGCGCGATAACTGCTAATTACTGGCTCTCTGAAATATACGATAATGAGATCGCAGAAGCACATAGAAACTGCGATGTTCATATACATGATCTTTCTATGCTGACAGGTTACTGTGCGGGGTGGAGCTTAAAGCAGCTTATCCGTGAGGGACTTGGCGGCATTGAGGGAAAGATCTCATCAGCACCGGCAAAGCATCTTTCTGTTCTTTGCAATCAGATGGTGAATTTTCTCGGAATAATGCAGAATGAATGGGCAGGAGCGCAGGCTTTTTCATCGTTTGATACCTATCTGGCACCGTTTGTTAAAGCAGATGATCTCACATACAGAGAAGTAAGACAGGCTATAGAAACCTTTGTGTTTGGTGTCAATACACCATCCAGATGGGGAACACAGGCTCCGTTTACAAATATCACCCTTGACTGGACGGTTCCTGAGGATCTTGCGGAACTGCCGGCGATCGTTGGCGGTGAGGAGCAGGATTTCTGCTATAAAGACTGCAAAAAAGAGATGGATATGATCAATAAGGCATTCCTTGAGATCATGATCGAAGGTGATGCGAACGGACGTGGATTCCAGTATCCGATACCGACTTATTCCATCACACGTGATTTTGACTGGTCTGATACGGAAAATAACCGCCTTTTATTTGAAATGACCAGCAAATACGGAACACCGTATTTCTCAAATTACGTTAATTCTGACATGAAGCCTTCGGATGTTCGCAGTATGTGCTGCAGGCTGCGTCTGGATCTCAGAGAACTCAGAAAAAAGAGCGGAGGTTTCTTTGGATCAGGAGAGTCAACAGGTTCTATCGGCGTAGTTACGATAAACCTGCCGAGAATAGCGTATCTTGCAGTTGATGAGAGGGACTTCTATAAGAGACTTGACCACGTGATGGACATAGCAGCCCGTTCTCTTAAAGTTAAGAGGGATGTGATCTCAAAGTTCCTGAATGCGGGACTGTATCCTTATACAAAGCGGTATCTTGGAACATTCAATAATCATTTCTCGACTATCGGCCTTATAGGAATGAACGAGGTTGGGTTAAATGCATCATGGATAAGGGAGGATCTTACAAATGAGAAGACGCAGAAGTTTGCTGAGGATGTACTAAATCACATGAGAGACCGCCTTATGGATTATCAGGAGCAGTACGGTGATCTGTATAATCTGGAAGCAACTCCCGCAGAAAGTACCACATATCGACTTGCAAAGCACGACAAGGCACAGTATCCTAATATTGTAACTGCCGGAGCACCGGGTGAGACACCGTATTATACAAACAGTTCTCATTTGCCGGTAGGTTATACAAGCGATATTTTTGATGCGCTGGATGTGCAGGATAAGCTGCAGACACTTTATACGTCAGGAACAGTATTCCACGCTTTTCTTGGAGAAAAGCTGCCTGACTGGAAAGCGGCCGCTAATCTCGTAAAGACGATCTCGGATAATTACCGCTTGCCGTACTACACATTGTCACCGACTTATTCTATCTGCAGAGAGCATGGTTATCTTGCAGGAGAGCAGAAAGTCTGCCCGATATGCGGAAAGAGCACAGAGGTTTATTCCAGGATCACAGGTTATTACCGTCCGGTTTCAAACTGGAATGACGGTAAGCTTCAGGAATACAAAGACAGACTGCTGTATGAAGTTGGAGCAGAAAAAGACAGCGAAGAAATGACAGAGAATAAGTTTGGCGCAGTCTGGGAGAGAGAGGATGCCGTACAGAGTAAGGTGTCTGAGGTGATCCGCGAGGGTGCCCGTGAAGTAAAGGAAAAGAGATCTTTAGAAAATTCTGATAATAAGATCGAGTATCTTTTTACGACAAAGACATGTCCGAATTGCAGACTTGTAAAGACTTTCCTGAAAGACCGTGATTATGTGGAGATCGATGCGGAAGAGCATCCGGATCTGGCAATGCAGTATGATGTCATGCAGGCACCGACATATGTTGTCATTCATGATGGCGAAGTCGAGAAATTCAGCAATGCGTCAAATATTCGCAAATTTGTAAAAGATACTGAAGTAAGTAAATGTGAGTAGTCAAAAAATGACAGCGGAAAGAGAGTAAATTCATAATGATCAGTAAGCTTATTGAGAAAATCAGAAAGACCGGCGCACCTATTTGTGTGGGACTCGATCCAAACCTGAGCTTTGTTCCGGAAGAAATCCAGAAAAAAGCGTTTGAAGAATTTGGGGAGACTCCGGAAGGTGCTGCAGAGGCAATCTGGCAGTTCAATCGTGCGATAGTTGATACGACTTATGATCTGATCCCGGCGGTAAAGCCTCAGATCGCCATGTATGAGCAGTTTGGTATACCGGGACTCATGGCTTTCAAAAAGACTGTTGATTATTGTCACGAAAAAGGCTTACTGGTCATTGGCGATATAAAAAGAGGCGATATAGGAAATACATCAGCTTCTTATGCAAAGGCGCATATCGGACATATCAAGATCGGTTCAAAGAGCTATGCTCCTTTTGACGAAGATTTTTGTACTGTAAATCCTTACCTTGGATCTGATGGAGTAAAGCCTTTTGCTGATGTTTGCTCTGAAGAGGATAGAGGAATTTTTGTACTTGTTAAGACTTCCAATGCATCAAGCGGAGAATTCCAGGATCGTGAGATTGACGGCAGACCGCTTTATGAATGGGTTGCTGAAAAGGTAAATGAGTGGGGAGCATCCTCAATGGATGGAGAGTATAGCAATGTTGGCTGTGTTGTCGGTGCTACTTATCCGGAAATGGGTGCTGCTCTTAGAAAACTCATGCCGAAGGCTTTTATTCTTGTTCCTGGTTATGGCGCTCAGGGAGGAAAAGCAGAAGACCTTGTTAATTTCTTTAATCCGGATGGTCTTGGCGCGATCGTAAATAATTCAAGAGGTGTGATCGCTGCATATACAAAAGATGCGTATAAAGATAAGTTTGATGCAGCACACTTTGCTGATGCGAGCCGTCAGGCGGTCATTGACATGATCGAAGATCTTCGCTCACATGGCGCCGGTGTTCCGCAGTAATATCGATAGGTTAACGTCTCTCCTGTGAGGAGAGGCGTTTTCTTGTTATTATTCCTATTTTTATGCTAAAATGTTTCCAAAATATATTAAGAAAGGATCCGGAGGTATCATAAAACTCCGGAGCAGATGATCCATGGAAAAATACAAGCAGGAGTTTATTGAGTTTATGCTGGACTGTCAGGTACTGAAGTTCGGAGATTTCGTTACCAAGAGCGGACGCAACACACCGTTTTTTGTAAATACCGGATTTTACAGGACAGGTACGCAGTTAAAGAAACTGGGTGAATATTATGCCCGTGCTATTCATGATCGCTTCGGAGATGATTTTGATGTCCTCTTTGGACCTGCATATAAGGGAATCCCCCTTTCTGTAGCAACTACCATTGCATTCAGTGAGATGTATGGAAAAGAAATACGCTATTGCAGCAACCGTAAAGAGGTTAAAGATCATGGTGATAAGGGAATCCTGCTCGGCGGACCGCTTGGAGATGGTGACCGCGTAGTGATAATCGAGGATGTTACTACCGCAGGAACTTCTATCCGTGAGACACTTCCTATTATTCAGGCACAGGGTGATGCAAAGGTTCTGGGAATGTGCGTATCTGTTGATCGTCAGGAACGTGGAACAGGCGCAAAATCTGCACTTAAAGAGATCGAAGAGGAGCATGGATTCACTACGACTGCCATCGTAACGATGGAAGATGTGATCAGCTATCTCACAGAAAATGAAGTTGGTGGAAAGAAGGTTATCGATGAGAACCTTAAGGCTGCCATCGATGCCTACTATGAGAAGTACGGCGCAGAAAAATAATTAATAACTCTGAAAGGAAGTATGATATGAGCAACGAAAACGAATTGGTATATAAGAGTGTACGTTTTTCGGCAGTTGTAAGCATTGTACTTGGTATCATCGCTGTAACCGTCGGAGTTGTAAGTGGTGTGATGCTGCTTATTTCGGCAGGAAGGCTTTTGAAGGCCAAGTCCAGGATCATGTTCTAAGGATTTAGGAATGTTAGGTAGAAGAAAATATTTGTTCACGAGCAGCAGCCAGTCTTCAAAGGGGATTATGTCCTCTGTTTGTGGTGTGATCTCGCTTGTGGCATTTATATTTGTAATGATGAATGTACTTAAGGCAGGCGGAAGTGCTACCCCGAGACAGGGGGCAGTAGGCTTCGTTTCCTGCCTTTTCAGCGTGGCAGGCACAGTATTGGGGATAATGAGTCTCGTCGAGCCGGATAAATTCCGTTTATTTCCTCGACTTGGCTTTATCACATCTTTATTATCACTGATTGCCTGGGGAGGAATAATATATGCGGGCATTGCCGGAATCTGAGGCAGAACTTTTAAGAGAAAGACAGGAACTTGCGGAAGGCAGGATTCGTGAGATCATATCAGAAGACCTTGTAAAAGCTCCGTATGATGAATTTTTTAGGAGAACAGCTGAATTTATCCTGCATCCGTCCTATGATGCAGCGCTTCCTGAAAATTACGGTTCATCATGGATGAACCCTGTGTACGCCGTATCACGCTGTGGGACAGAGATGGGACGGCTTCTGTCCTTTTTGTCATATGAACTTTTAAATCTCGTTGCATTTCATGCAGAGGGGCTTCTTACGGATATAGTTATACTTGAAGAAGTATTTCTCGAGATTTACAGCTCGTTTGTAGCAGCCGTGCAGGAGGAAGGAAAAGAACCTGAAGCAAAGATAATACATGGAATACTGTATTCTTTTGTGAGTGATTACACGGATTATACCGTGAGCCGCAGGATCCGCGAGATCGTGGATCCCGCAGAAGATGAATTTGCGAGAGAGATCATCATGGAAGCGGATCTTACTGATCTGTCCTATCTGGAGCGTTTCGGTGAATATATAGATGATGATACGAGAAAGATCGCGGCATATCTTAATACTTTTTCTGAGGAAAAAATCCAGTCTATGGCAGATACCTTTACAGAAGGCTATCGCATGGGTTTTGTGAATACAGGAAAGGATCTGTCTAAAAAACGTTCTGTGGCAGTAAGATATGAACTTGGATTTGAAAGAATGATCCGTGCTGCGATCCGTAATTTTGAAAAGATCGGTCTTTCTGCTACTATATATCGCCGGCCTCTGCATGCAGCAAACCGTTCCGGTATGAGTAGAAACGGATATGCCGGAGCATGGGTTAATAAGCAGATGGCATTTGATCATATGGAAGATAATGCTCTTTTCCTTGATAAGGCATACATGACACGAAAGCTTGAAGTCATGGAGCATACTTTTGAGGAGGTAAAGGAGCTTGCGCGTGAGTATGGCGGACCGGCTGTTATGGAGACATTTGGAAGTGATCCTTTTATGCCGGAGTCACATAGTGAGGCATATGCGCTGAGTCCTGAGCAGCAGAAGCTTGCGGTTGATCTCGCTGTAGAAGCCGGAAAGCTTACGAGCCGTTATATTCCTGGAGATGAAAGGTCATTTACGATCATTTCATATCCTGTTCCGTCAATTAGTTCGGAATTTGAAGCTGTTTTTGATGCAACAGTAAAGCTGAATACGCTGGATTCTGACAAATATAAGAGGATACAGCAGGAACTTATCCTTCAGCTCGAAAAGGGCAGAAAAGTAGAAGTTAAGGGACGAAACGGCAACAAGACAGATATTACGGTGTCTCTCCATGAGCTTCCTGATCCGGAGCATCAGACAGTATTTGAAAATTGTACGGCAGATGTTAACATCCCTGTGGGGGAGGCCTTTACGTCACCGGCGCTTACAGGAACTGACGGAACACTGTTTGTGTCCGAAGTATATCTCATGGGACTCAGATTCGAAAATCTGGAGTTTCATTTTAAGGATGGTTTCGTAACAGACTACAACTGTACTAATTTCCCTACAGAGGAAGAAAATAAAAAATATATACGTGACCATATTCTTCATCATCACGATACACTTCCTCTTGGAGAATTTGCGATCGGTACAAATACGACTGCGTATCGTATGGCAAAAGATTTTGACATTTTTTCCAGACTTGATATTCTGATCGCAGAAAAGACCGGACCGCATTTTGCTCTTGGAGATACCTGCTATGAGCGTGCGGAAGATGTAAAGGTCTATAATCCTGACGGACGTGAGATCATTGCCCGTGACAATGAGTATACGATCAAGCGTAAAACAGATCCGGCATTTCGGTATTTTCAGTGTCATACGGATATTACCATTCCTTATGATGAACTGGATACGATAACTGCCATAGATGCAGACGGAAACAGATACCCTGTGATTTCAGGCGGAAAGTTCGTTGTTCCCGGAACGGAAGAGCTGAATCAGCCTTTGGAAAAATAATCACATTGACTTGAAATATCAGTAAACCTATAATGTGTATTGCGGCGTTTAATACTGCGCCGCAGTAAAACACGAAACAGAATAAGGAAGGTTCAGGAAATGGCAAAAGTAGGTATTGTAATGGGTTCCGATTCCGATATGGCTGTTATGTCTAAGGCAGCCTCTGTTCTTGATGAACTCGGAGTTACGTATGAGATGAATATTATCTCTGCACACAGAGAACCGGATGTTTTCTTTGAATGGGCGAAAAACGCTGAAGCACGCGGGATTAAGGTGATCATCGCCGGCGCCGGAATGGCAGCTCATCTGCCGGGTATGTGCGCAGCACTGTTTCCGCTTCCTGTTATCGGTATCCCTATGTACAGCAAATCACTTGGTGGTACTGACGCACTCTATTCTATTCTTCAGATGCCTTCGGGCATTCCTGTCGCTACTGTCGCTATCGATGGTGCAAAAAATGCTGCCCTTCTTGCAGCGAAGATCCTTGCAGTTTCAGACGATGAGCTTCTTTCCAGGTTAAAGAGCTACACAGAAAATCTTAAAAATGAAGTTGAGAAAAAAGATGAAAAGCTGAAGAACATCGGCTGGAAGGCTTATCTCGAAGAAAAGAATAACTAATAGGCTAAAAGCTTATAAAAGCAGAGATCATTTTAACCCTGTTAATGTGAAATGAAAGGAAATCATAATGGATTACAAAAGCGCTGGTGTTGATATTGAGGCCGGATACAAGTCAGTCGAGCTTATTAAGAAGTATGTAAAGGAAACAGTACGTCCCGAGGTTCTTGGCGGACTTGGCGGATTTTCCGGAGCTTTTTCACTTAAGCCTTTTATGGCTATGAAGAACCCAACGCTTGTTTCCGGAACAGATGGTGTCGGAACTAAGCTCAAGGTAGCGTTTGTCATGGATAAGCATGATACAGTTGGTATTGACTGCGTTGCAATGTGTGTAAATGATATCGCATGCGCAGGTGGTGAACCGCTTTTCTTCCTGGATTATATTGCTTGCGGAAAGAATTATCCGGAAAAGATCGCAGAGATCGTAAAGGGTGTGGCAGAAGGCTGCAAGCAGAGTGATGCTGCACTGATCGGTGGAGAAACAGCGGAGATGCCGGGCTTCTATCCGGAAAACGAGTACGACCTTGCCGGATTTGCTGTAGGTATCGTAGATCAGGATAACCTCATCGATGGATCATCTATAAAAGAAGGAGATACACTTATAGGTATTTCATCCAGCGGTGTTCACTCCAATGGATTTTCACTTGTGCGTAAAGTGTTTGAGATGACAGAAGCCAACCTGAACCGTCATTTTGATTCTCTCGGAACAACTCTTGGAGATGCACTTTTAAGACCTACAAAGATTTATGTACATGCGCTTCGTTCAGTTCGTGAAGCAGGTGTAAATATAAAGGGCTGCAGCCATATTACAGGAGGCGGATTCTATGAAAATATCCCCAGAATGCTTCCGGATGGCATCGTAGCAGCAGTTAAAAAGGATTCTTATCCGATCCCGCCTATCTTTGAAATGCTTCAGAAAGATGGTGGTATTGCCGATGAAATGATGTACAACACTTACAATATGGGACTTGGAATGGTACTTGCGGTAGATCCTTCTGATGCAGAAAAAACGATCGCAGCAGTTGAAAGTGCCGGAGAAAAGGCATTTATCGTAGGAAAGACAGAAAGTGCCGGAGAAAAAGGAGTTCGTTTATGCTGAGAATAGCAGTCTGCGTATCAGGCGGAGGAACGAATCTCCAGGCTATCATTGATTCTGTAGCTGACGGTCGTATCACAAATGCCGAGATCGTACGGGTAATAAGCAACAAACCCGGTGTTAAGGCTCTTGACCGGGCAGAAAGCGCAGGAATTCCCTCGGTAGTCGTAAGCAGAAAGGATTTTTCTGATACAGCTGCTTTTAACAGAGCACTTATCAATGCGGTTGATGAAGCAAAACCGGATCTTATAGTTCTTGCAGGATTTTTGGTAGTGCTTCCGGAAGAACTTACCGAAAAATATACTAATAAGATAATTAATGTTCACCCGTCTCTCATCCCTTCTTTTTGCGGAGTAGGATTCTATGGACTGAAGGTTCATGAGGAAGCGCTGAAAAGAGGGGTGAAGGTCACAGGAGCGACTGTTCATTTTGTAGATGAGGGTTGTGATAGTGGCCCGATCATACTGCAAAAGGCGGTTGAGGTTCAGTCTGATGATACTCCGGAATCTCTGCAGCTCAGAGTCATGGAACAGGCAGAATGGATCATCATGCCGAAAGCGATCGATCTGATCGCAAACGGAAAGGTAACAGTAGAAGGCGGAAAAGTCAAAGTGGAGGACTAAAATGAATATACTGATCGTCGGCGGAGGCGGAAGAGAGCATGCGATCGCAGATGCAGTAAAGAAAAGTGAAAAGGCAGATAAGATCTACTGCTGCCCCGGAAATGCAGGAATTGCAGAGATAGCAGAATGTGCCGATATTCCGGTAATGGAATTTGGACGTATTGTAAAATATGCAAAGGAAAAGGAGATCGACTTTGTTATAGTTGGTCCTGATGATCCACTTGTCGGAGGACTGGTTGATGAGTTGGAGGCAGCAGGTATCCGTGCATTTGGTCCCAGGAAAAATGCTGCTATCCTGGAGGGTTCCAAGGCTTTTTCAAAGGATCTAATGAAAAAGTATAATATCCCTACAGCAGAATATGCAGTATTTACTGATGCGGCAGAAGCTCTTGCTTATCTTGATACCTGTAAGTTCCCTATTGTATTAAAGGCTGACGGACTTGCACTCGGAAAGGGAGTTCTCATTTGTCAGGACAGGGATGAGGCTAGAAATGGCGTAAAAGAGATCATGCTTGATAAGAAGTTCGGAACAGCAGGAAACAAGATGGTCATTGAGGAATTCATGACCGGACGGGAAGTTTCTGTTCTTACTTTCTGTGACGGAAAGACTATCAAAGTCATGAGCAGTGCCCAGGATCATAAGAGAGCAGGCGATGGTGACACAGGACTCAATACAGGAGGCATGGGTACATTTTCACCTTCACCTTTTTATACAAAAAAGATAAATGACTTCTGTAAGAAAAATATTTTCCAGCCTACTGTTGATGCAATGAAGGCTGAGGGACGTGAGTTCAAAGGTGTTATATTCTTTGGCCTCATGCTCACGGAAGATGGACCGAAGGTTCTCGAATATAATGCACGTTTTGGAGATCCTGAAGCACAGGTAGTGCTTCCTCGCATGAAAAATGATATTATTGAAGTGATGGAAGCATGTGTTGATGGAAGTCTTAGCAAGATCAAGCTGGAGTTTGAGGACAATGCTGCAGTTTGCGTAGTTCTCGCAAGTGACGGCTATCCTGTGAGATATACTAAGGGTCATCTTATCAGCGGATTAGAAAAGTTTACTGAAGAAGATGGATATTACTGCTTCCATGCTGGAACTAAAAAAACTTCTAAAGGTATCGTGACAAATGGAGGACGAGTTCTCGGAATAACTGCAAAGGGCGAGAATCTTCACAAAGCGCGTGCAAATGCCTATGAAGCAACTACATGGGTTAGTTTCGAGAATAAGTACTGCCGAAAAGATATCGGAAAGGCAATCGATGAGTTCGGAGAAATTCGTTGACGAGTTTTTTAATGATTCTTATCATCGGCCCGAAGCGTGCGAAAAGTGCGGTTCAAAGCTTGAATTTATCGGTGTTGGTGGTTATCGGTGTACTAAGTGCAGGCACTTAATGTATGATGATTATGGAAAAGTTCGTAATTATCTGGAAAACCATCAGGGTGCTACAGCGGGTGAAGTAAGTGAAAAAACCGGTGTGGCAGAGAAAACCATTACTCATATGCTCAGGGAAGAGCGTTTACAGGTTTCTAAAGACTCGAAAACATTTCTTAAGTGTCAGGTTTGCGGTAAGGCGATCATAAGCGGAAAATACTGCAAGACCTGTGGTCAGCTTGCGGAAGCGGCTGATAAGAAGAAACGTGAAGAGATCGAGCGCAAGAAGCGTGAGATGATGATTCAGGGTGTTGGAATGGTTACTCATAATGACGATGGTAAAAGAAGATTTGATCGTTAAGCTACGCGGTCTATGGAGACAAAAGGGAGCAGCGGCAGTAGGTTTACTGCTGCTCCTTTTCGTCTTTGTTTTTACGCGCCCTGTCAGAGCTGAGGACATTACTCTGGGAGTTACAAAAGGAACCAATATACAGGTCAGGAAGGATAAACCTGTAACCGGTGAGATCATTGCGACTCTGAATACAGGGATTTCTGTAAAAATCACAAAATCTTCAGAAGGAACAGATGGTTCTGTATGGTATTATATAGAGGCACGTAAACCTTCTGTCGCAGGTTATGTCAGATCAGATTTCATTGACTTAAATGGAACAGCGTCGGAAGATATCAAAGAAGATCGAGTCTTAACGATCAACTTTGATGATGTTAAAGTGCGCTCAAAGGCATCTCTTAGCGGAGATATTATCTGTGAGCTTTCATATGAAAAAAAATGTGCATTTAAGAGGGCAGAATTTGATGAGAGCAGTGGATATTACTGGTATTATGTAACATTTGAAGCAGTAAATGGTGTTACAGCAGGTTTTGTACGACAGGATTATTTTAATACAGATGATTACAAGGATGAGCTTATAGATAAGGGGTTTCCCGAAAGCTACATATCCAGACTGACAGTAATTCATGATCTGTATCCTGAATGGGAATTTGAAAGCTACAATCCGGTAAGTGCCCTTACATGGGAAAAGGCTGTGGAGGCACAGTATGGTTTTAGTAAGGTCGAGGGAGCTTTGGAAGACAGAGATACGGTTCCTTCTAATATTAATCCTGAAACTGAGACCACAGTGCTGAACAGTCATCTTAAAGATGCGTCCTATGATGATCTGCAATATGGTTTTGCATCCGGACTGGGGATAGATTCATTGTCGGATTTTTTTAGCAATGAAGAACAGGGAAAAAGCTATATCACCTGGAAAGAAGCTTCTTTGGCTCAGATCAAGTACTACATGGATCCGAGAAACTTTATGGTGACAGAAAACGGAGGGCTGAATACATCGTTTTTTATGTTTGTGGATGGGACTGACAGTACCGGAACTACGGAAAATGGTATATCAGAAATATTATCCACTACATCAATGACGGGGTCACTTCCCGATGAAACATCGACAACATATGCAGCACTCATCAAAAAACTATCCGATGATTCAAAAGTAAATCCGTATCTCGTTGCTGCAAGGCTTCGTCAGGAACACGGGAGTCGTAGCGGTGATGATCTTATAAACGGAAGGTATTCGGGTTACGAAGGATATTATAATTTTTTTAATATTCAGGCAAATGGAACAAATCCTGTCCTAAATGGGTTAAAATATGCAAAGTCACAGGGGTGGGATACCAGAAGAAAATCTATAAGCGGTGGTCTTAAATTTCTTGCGGATAATTATTTCTACCGTTCGGTTCCGCAAAATACGCTTTATAAACAACGGTTTAATTATAGCGGAACAGCTATTTCTCACCAGTATATGGAGAGTCTGTATGCTCCGCATTTTGAAGCTAAAAATGTTTATAAGGGCTATGGGACAGATATCAGCACGGCATCAAAGTATATTTTTTTGATACCGGTATATGCAGATATGCCTTCTGAACCGGAGGGAAAGCCTTGATACAGGCAAAAAAGAGTTAGAACGAATATAATCGTTCTGGAATGGAGTTTGAAATGAAACGTAACAGCATCTTAAAGAGAGGCATGATCTCGCTTCTTCTTTCGGCGCTTTTGATCGGTAGTGTGCCGACTAATGCTTTTGCAGAGGAAGTGGCTGCTGAAAGTGAAATGACGGATGAGGAAGCACTGGCAGCGGCAGAAGCTGCGCAGGCTGCACTCGAAACAGTTACACCAAGTGATATTGCGACAAATATCGATGGAAAATATCTTGCACTTACATTTCCTGCAAGTGAAGTTCCGACAGGATTTTCCGTTCGGACTATTGAGTACCAGGGACAGAGTGTTCAGATCGCTCAGATGACATGTAAGAGCGCCACGATCGGAGCAGAGGGACTTACTATCACGCTTGCATATCTTACTGATTCTGATGGCTCAAACGGTGAATTCTATCTTTGTGATACAACAGAAAATGCCCGTATGTCAGATATGATAAAGATCGACGGAAAGGACGACAGCTATATCATCGTTCTTGATCCGGGAGATAATGTGGTAGGACCGGATGGATTTACGAAGCACAATCTCCAGTGGGGAAGAAAATCTGCAACAGCATGGTCACTCCCTGCGGAGACAGTTTCTGATGAAGAAGATTCTGATGGATCTTCAGCGGATTCTTCGGAGGCGTCTCTTTTCTCTGTAAAGGCTTATGCCGAAGAAGAAAGTGGGTTACTTGTAGGTGCAGGCGCGGAACTTTCGGGAGAAGATGATGGAGCGGCAGTTCCGGTTGACGATCCGGATTCTGAGACAGAACCGGCAGCTCATATTTCCGGAAAAAGTGGAGAAGCTGCAGATGGAGCAGAGGCAAATGGTGATGCTTCCGAAGAAAAGGGCGATGCAGCAGAGGCTTCTACTGAGGTAGATGAGAATGCAATGCTTGCTCTTGAGGAAATCGCACACACAAATCTCTCAGGTCTTATCCAGGCTCAGCCAAAGGAATTTTGTCTGCTTTATGCAGTAGATGAGAGCGGAAACTTAGGTTTCTACCTTTATGACATCACACGTGGAACATATCAGAGATATGTAGACATTCCGCATGGTGAGTCAGCAGTGATAATAAAGTACAAGAGACTTTCACGTTCCAGACTTCTTATCATCGTTGTACTTGTGATCATTCTTGTTATCATGCTATTCCTTTTCATCAATATGATGCTTGGAAAGCGCGGACGCGGCAGAGACGATGATTTTAGTGATGATGATGAAGATGATGAGGATGATGAGGCTGCGATCCGAAAGAGAGTTACCAGAAAGACAAGAGCAGGCAGAACAGATAGGGAAGATAGAGAGCGTCTGAGGAGAGAAGAAAAACCTGTACGCCGTAAGAAGCGTGAGAGCTCCCGCAGATCCTATGAAGAAGATGAGATGCCGGTTGAGCGCAACAGAGCTGAGGATGAGGTTGACTGGGAAAACATGGAAGTTACAGCAGGCATACCTACAAAGAAGATCAGAGCTGCGACTGATGAAATGACAGAAATAGAAGAAAGGAGTGCTTCGGTACGTCGTAAGCCGTCACAGGATTATGATCTGGATGAGGATTTCGATTTTGAATTCCTAAATATAAAGAAGCACTGATGAGCCTGGTACCGTCCGGGAATGCGAAGCATGATCGGCAACGGTACTGGCAACATAACGGTGATAAATGAGGTGTATATGAATTATACGGAAAAAGCGAAGAAGGCGCTTGAGCTCGCACGGGAATGTGCAAATGAACTGAATCAGAATTATGTAGGAACAGAGCATATATTGATTGGTTTACTTCGGGAGAATTCCAGCGTGGCTTCATATGCTCTGGAGCAGAATCATGTTCAGGAAAAACAGGTGCTTGAACTTATCGAGCAGCTTGTGGCTCCGGGACTTGAGGTTGCACTTTCCGAACGTGATGGGTGGACTCCTAGAGCCAGGAGAGTACTTTCTTTAAGCGAGGAGATGGCAGAACGTTTTCGCAGTAAGGAAGTAGGAACAGAGCATATACTTCTCGCCATTATAAAAGAGGGTGAAAGTGTTGCCGCCCGTCTTTTAAATACTCTTAGCGTTAATTTGCAGAAGGTTTATTCCGATACACTTGTAGCCATGGGAGAAGATCCTTCTATCGCGAGGGAAGATCTGTATCCGCAGAAGGGCGCAAAAAGCGACAGCAGCACACCTACGCTCGATCAGTATTCGCGTGATCTTACGGAACTTGCACGGAGCGGTGATCTTGATCCGGTTATCGGACGCAGCAATGAGATCATGCGCGTGGTTCAGATCCTGAGCCGCAGAACAAAAAATAATCCGTGTCTCGTAGGTGAGCCCGGAGTAGGAAAAACTGCGATAGCAGAGGGACTGGCAGTACGGATAGTTGAAGGAAATGTACCGGAGACTATCTCAGGAAAGAGAGTAGTATCTCTCGATATGTCAGGAATGGTTGCAGGCAGTAAGTATCGAGGCGAATTTGAGGAACGTATAAAGAGAGTTATCCGTGAGGTGATATCATCCGGAAATATCCTGTTATTTATGGATGAGATCCATACGCTGATCGGAGCCGGTGGAGCAGAGGGAGCTATCGATGCATCTAACATCCTTAAGCCGTCGCTTGCCCGGGGAGAGATACAGCTTATCGGAGCAACTACTCTTGATGAGTACAGGAAGTATATTGAAAAAGATGCTGCGCTTGAACGTCGATTCCAGCCGGTAGTTGTGGAAGAACCTTCTGAAGAAGAGGCGATCCAGATACTTAACGGAGTAAAGGACAGATATGAAGAGCACCACGGCGTTACGATACCTGAGGAAGCTGTAACAGCAGCGGTAAAACTCAGCGCAAGATATATAAATGATCGTTTTCTTCCGGATAAGGCGATCGACGTGATGGATGAAGCAGCGAGTCACCTGCGTCTTTCCAACCTGCAGGAGTCTGATAAAGAAAAAAAGATTTCTGAGAATATCAAGGCTCTGGAAGTTGAGAAAGAAAAGGCGATCAGAGAAGGCGACTTTGATAAGGCATCAGAAATCCGCAAGAACCAGCTTGCAGAGCAGAAAAAGCTCGATCAGGCAATGAACCGCAGAAAGAAGAAAGAAAGTTCAAAACAGCTCAGTCTTTCTGAAAATGATATAGCAGACGTGGTAGCACTGTGGACTAAGATTCCTGTAAATAAGCTTACGGAAAAAGATAATGTCAGGCTTATGGGTCTTGAAAAGACGCTTCACAAGAGGGTTATCGGTCAGGAAGAGGCAGTTACACTTGTTTCAAAGGCGATAAGACGAGGAAGAGTTGGACTGAAGGATCCCAAGAGACCGGTAGGGTCATTCCTTTTCTTAGGACCTACCGGTGTAGGAAAGACCGAGCTTAGCAAAGCTCTTGCTGAGGCTATGTTTGGTTCAGAAGATGATATGATCCGTGTAGATATGTCAGAATACATGGAATCACATTCAGTAGCAAAGATGATCGGTTCACCTCCGGGATATGTTGGTCATGACGAGGGAGGGCAGCTTGCAGACAAGATCAGGAGACATCCTTATTCGGTAGTTCTCTTTGATGAGATCGAAAAAGCTCATCCGGATGTGTTTAACATACTCCTGCAGGTGCTCGACGATGGACATATTACCGATTCAAAGGGGCGCAAGGTCAGCTTTAAGAATGCCATAATCATCATGACGAGTAATGCAGGTGCCCAGTCTATCGTAGAACCGAAAAAACTCGGATTTGGCGGAATAGACAGTGAGTCTGAGAAATATAAGGACATGAAGAACGGCGTAATGGAAGAAGTTCGCAGGATCTTCAAGCCTGAGTTCATTAACAGAATTGACGATATCATCGTATTCCATCAGTTATCGAAGGAAAACATGAAGAGTATCGTTACACTGCTTTCAAAGGATCTGATAAACAGAGCAAGAGAGCAGATGGGGATCACCCTTACGATTTCAGCAGGTGTGAAAGAAGAGATCATCGGAAAAGGCTCGGACAAGAAGTATGGAGCAAGACCGCTTCGCCGTGCGATCCAGAATATGATCGAGGATCCGTTGGCAGAAGAATTGCTTTCGGGCAGAGTGCATAGTGGAGACACTGTTCACGTAAACCTGGTGAAAGGAAAAATAGTTTTTAAGGCGTCTTGATTTTTGGGCGCATGTAGTCGAAATAGACATTGAGAGACTGGAAACATTTAGTCAGTTAGCAACTGACGGTTTTAGAGGAGGTTACAGAAATGGCAGCGGTTAAGGAATTGCTTCGCAGTGAGGCAGACGGTTCTCTGAGCTTTGGAGATCACACCCTGGACGCAAAGGCAAAGAAGGAGGATTTTCCGCATAACGGTGATCTTTACAAGGTAAAGACCTACAAAGACATCACAAAGCTCGAAAAAAACGGATTGTTTGTCTATGAATCGGTTCCCGGAACCAGTGTCGTAAATTTCGCTGAGGCGGAAGATGGTGTAAAGTTCAACGTTGAAGGCGCTGACGATGCACAGATCACACTCGGACTTGCTGATGAGACAGAATATGTAGTGTCTGTTAACGGCAAGGAAAGCGGACGCATGAAGACAAATCTTGGCGGTAAGCTTTCAGTAAGTGTAGAGCTTTCAGGAAATGGCAGTGTACCGGTTGAAGTAAAGAGAGCATAATGGCATCTGTTAAAAAGTCAAAAACTATATTTTATTGTCAAAACTGTGGACACGAGTCACCGAAGTGGCTGGGGCAGTGCCCTATGTGTCATGAGTGGAACACAATGGTTGAGGAAACCGTCTCTAAGGGGGCGGTTTCTTCTGCGTCAGCGACGGCAGGAAGAAAGGGGCTTCGCCAGATACCGAAGCCGTTGTCACAGATAGAGGAAGATCCGGAGGACAAGATCACAAGTGGAAGCCGTGAAATGGACAGAGTTCTGGGCGGCGGTATCGTAAAGGGATCGATGGTACTTGTGGGTGGAGACCCGGGTATTGGTAAGTCTACACTTCTTTTACAGATATGCAGGAATGTTACTAATGATCATCACTCAGTTTTATATGTTTCGGGAGAGGAATCTGCAAAGCAGATAAAGATGAGGGCGAACAGATTAGGATCTTTTACAGACGATCTGAAGCTCCTTTCTGAAACAAACCTCGATGACATCTCTGAGATCATTTCAGAACAAAAGCCTGAGATGGTGGTAGTTGACTCTATCCAGACAATGTTTAATGAGAATGTTTCCGCGGCACCGGGATCGGTTTCACAGGTTAGAGAAACCACCGGCGTTCTCATGCGTATTGCAAAAAGTATGGGCATAACCGTATTTATAATCGGCCATGTAACAAAAGAGGGGGCTGTTGCGGGACCGCGTGTTCTTGAGCATATGGTGGATACAGTGCTTTACTTTGAGGGAGATACGCATGGCGCATATCGTGTACTTCGCGGAGTAAAAAACCGTTTTGGGTCTACGGACGAGATAGGTGTGTTTGAGATGAATGAAGACGGTTTGGCAGAAGTAACCAACCCGTCAGAATTTATGTTGTCAGGGCGTCCTGAAAATGCCAGTGGATCTGTTGTGACCTGCTGCATGGAGGGCACGAGACCGCTTCTGGTGGAGATACAGGCACTTGTTACGGACACTGCATTTGGTATTCCGAGGAGACAGGCAAACGGTACGGATTACAATAGGGTAAATCTGTTGATGGCCGTGCTTGAAAAAAGAGTAGGTATGCACCTGTCCCAATCGGATGCGTATGTAAATATAGCAGGTGGTCTAAAGGTCAGTGAGCCGGCAGTAGATCTTGGTATTGTGATGGCAGTCGCTTCATCTTTCCGTAACCGTCCGATTTCTCCGGATATAGTCGCATTCGGTGAAGTAGGACTTTCCGGTGAAGTAAGGGCAGTGAGCCAGATATCTCAAAGAGTAAATGAAGCGCACAGACTCGGCTTTAAGACGGTCATAATCCCTGATACATCCATGAAATCCGTACGGGAAAATCCCGGAGTGAAACTGATAGGTGTGCGGTCGGTGAGCGATGCGATGGAGATAGTTCGAGGATAGGAATTCTAACGGAATTTCCGATAAGTTAAAAAAGTTTTAAAAAGTACTTGCATACAAACAATAGTTATGATATTATTATCTGCGTCGCGACAAGTGATTGTACAAATACAAGTACGTGGCAGATGAAATATCATATAGGGGAATCATACAGTGGCAGTATCACGGTCTCCAAAACCGTTCACGGGGGTTCGAATCCCTCTTCCCCTGCTTGGGTTAAGCCTCAGAATAGGTTATGTTCTGAGGCTTTTTCTTTATAAAAAATTAAGGCTCGCATAATTAGGTGGTTCGAGAAGAACAGATAGGTGAAATTATGGAGAGAAAAGCGAAAAAGATAGCGAAAGGAGCGATGTTCTCAGCTGTTCTGATCTTTATGATCTGGAGCGGGATGCTCGGTATAGTTAAGAAAGCGGCGACAGAAGCAGGAAATATACCTGAACTTTGGATAGGTTTATCCGGGAATACAATAGATGATATAAATAACGGTTCAAAATATATTGAATATACGGGTGTTACTGTAAGCGGAGCCAATATTAGAACAGAGATAGATGCAACAATACGAGGCAGGGGTAATTCTACCTGGAAGGGGGTGAAAAAGCCATATCAGTTAGAATTTAATGGAAATGTGGATCTGCTGGGGCTTGGATCGTCTTCAAAATGGGTCCTTCTGTCAAATGAATATGACAGAACTCTTCTTAGAAATGACATCACTTTTAATCTGGCACGCGACATTGGAGAACGTTTTTCTCCCATGGGAAAGCATGTAGATCTATATGTTGATGGAGAATATCAGGGAAACTATTATATTCTTCCCAAAATATCTCTTGATAAGAGTTCCGTTGATCTGCGGGGCGATGATGCCGTCTTGATGGAAATCGACTGCTATATAAATGACAGCGGCGATTTACAGGATGGCGCAGGAACAAATGATATGGCAGAAATACATTCAGAAGAGCCATTTTTCGTCTCAGAAACATACGGAACCAAGATAGCGCTTAAGGATTGCAACATGAAAGCTGCGGAAATGGAGAATGTTAAATCCTTTGCAGAGGCATATAATTGTTTCGAGAGAGATGCTTCTACAGGAAATTGGGAAGCAGTAAAAAATGATATAAATATCGATTCCTTCGTAAATTATTATCTGCTTTCGGAGTATGCCGAAAATATAGATTCTACCTGTACCAGTTTTTATCTGTATCGGGGAGGTAGAGATGAAAAGATAGCTGCCGGGCCTATATGGGATCATGACGCAGCGTATGGAAACAATACTGTTGGTCCGACAAATCTATACAATAATCCGAGAAAATTGTGGGTTTATAATGCCAATTATACGGATGACAGAGAATGGGTAAACGATACACATATTCTTACGGATCTCATGGATATACCCGGTTTTCGTGCGGAAGTTGAACTAAAATACAAAGAAGTATTTCAGTATGCTATAGACAAAGAGATAGAAGCGCTTCCGAAAAAGGCTGAGGAACTAAGAAAATCCGCAGAGAAAGATCAGAAACTTCTTTTTGACAAGTACAATAGTGTTTTAAACTCAGATATAGCAGGGACAGACAATATAGTATTTGAGGATTATAATGAGGAAGTGGAAAGCCTTATTAGGAAGCTGACGCAGCGAAAGGCACTTATGGATAAGATCTTTCTTACCAGAGTGACACCGGATGATGGTGAATACGCGCTGGATCTCGGATATGCGAAAAACTTTAAACTCATGCAGCTACCTAATGGATTTTTTGTCATAGAAGATGTTATGACAGGAAAAGTTCTTACAGGGGTTGAGTATGAAAAACGTGATTATGGTGATGCGCTCATAACAGAAGAAGCATGGAACGGAAGTGAACATCAGCAGTGGATGTTCTTTGATGCCGGAAACGATAAGGTAAATCTTTTACTTAAATACAACAATCTCTTCCTGTCGAGAGGAAAAGAGGATGGGTTAGTGCTTTCGAGCTATGACATAAATGAAACGGGAGTGGAAATGTTTTCTCTCGGAAAGATTGAAAGATAATAAGACTGTTTAAATTTTGAAAAGAGCTGAGATCACTCAGCTCTTTTTTCTATGGTAAATCTACTGCTGTTTAAATATTTGAGATCCTGACCGCTTTGTTTTTTCATCGCATCGATCTGTTTGCGATTAACAAAACTGCTTAGCATAGGACTGTTTTTGTGAAGTTCGCATCCACAGAGGATGATGTTTTCACGGTAATCACGGACATGGCGGCAGGTTGCGGAGAGACGGAAGCGTGATCGTGTTCCTGAATCGGAAAAAACGATCGAGAAAGCTTTGAAAAGAGGGGCTTCCTCCATTTTGGGCATAGTTACCGCAATACCCATGGCTGAGATATCATGAACAAAGCCTTCATAGGTCTTTCTGTTTTCCCCAACCTGAATAATACAGGGTTCTGAAAGCGGGATGCGGAAAGTGTCGCGCCGGTTTGTAAGTACTCCCTCAGCATCAGAAACAATAATGTAGCATCTCCTGTTTTTGCAAAGAACGTAACGCACCGGAGTATGACGCCATTCATATACTCGCTTTTGCTCCGGATCAAAGTAATAAACGTCAAAAACACTTCGTCCTTCGTTTGTAGACAGAACTTTGTCATCAATATATATAGGTGAAGCGAAAGCGACATGGTGACCTCTGGTATCCATTAACTGTTCGATCACATCAGTCGTAACCTCTACTGAATTTTCCGGATGCTCTCTATCCACGGCACGTATAGAGATACGGGAACCGGGTGTAATGTCATTGAGATACATACAGTTTCCCCCTTACATCATGCTACACCTATTGTAACAGATTACAGGTGGTAAAACCATTGAGTTTTTTTGTTGTCACAATGCAGTCTCGCGGGTTATAATATTCAATAATATGCATATCTATGCACGTATGAAAAAAATATTTGAAGACGCAGAAATGCAGTCTTCAGGAAAGAAGTCGCTAAATGGAAAACTCTGTTTTTATCGGTACAGCATGGTCTCTCTTACCGCCTGTGATCGCTATTCTTCTCGCTTTTATCACAAAGGAGGTTTATAGCTCGCTTTTCATCGGAATCCTGACTGGAGCACTTCTCTATGGTCAGTTCTCGCCGTGGATCTCTTTTCAGTCTATATTTACTGTGATGACAGAAAATATAGATCTGAATATCCTGATATTCCTTGTAATGCTTGGTATGATCGTCATCCTGATGCAGAAATCGGGTGGATCTGCTGCATACGGCAGATGGGCTTCGAAAAAGATAAAGTCAAAGAGAGCAGCACTTCTTTCTACGACAGCGCTTGGAATGATCATTTTTGTAGATGATTATTTTAACTGTCTTACAGTCGGAAGTGTTATGAGACCGGTGACTGACAGATATAAGGTTTCCAGAGCAAAGCTCGCATATATCATAGATGCAACGGCTGCGCCGGTATGTATCATTGCTCCTATTTCCAGTTGGGCAGCGGCAGTAAACTCATATGTGCCGGAAGAAGCAGGCATAAACGGTCTTCAGCTTTTTATCAGTACGATACCGTTTAATCTTTATGCGATACTTACACTGTTTATGGTTATCTTTATCGGCACCACTGCTCTTGATTTTGGTCAGATGAAGACTCATGAGGTGAATGCGGCAAAGGGTGATCTTTTCACCAGCCACGCAGGTGAATTCCAGAATAGTAGTGAAGTTCAGGAAAATGAAAACGGAAAGGTTATCGATCTGGTTCTTCCTACACTTGTACTGATACTTGCAGCTGTCGGAGCGATGATCTATACAGGCTTCCAGAATGGCGGAGTGAATGTTCAGGATGCCTTTGCAAACTGTGATTCTGAGATCTCACTTATTTTTGCAACATTTATTACGCTTATGTTCATGCTTGTTCTTTATCTGCCGAGAAAGGTTGTAACCTTTAAGGAGTATATGGACAGTTTTGTAAGCGGATTCCAGCTCATGATACCGGCTGTGACCATCCTTGTATTCGCGTGGACATTAAAGGGAATGACAAGTGCTCTTGAGATTCAGAGCTTTGTAAGCGGATTTGTTGGAGAAGGTTCATTTGGAACAGCGTTCGTTCCTGTGATCATGTTCTTTATCGCTATCTTTATTGCATTTTCAACAGGAACCAGCTGGGGAACATTTGCAATCCTTGTTCCGATCGTGACAAGCATCTTCCAGGGACCGGAAAATCTGCAGATGATGATCATTTCTGTATCAGCGGTTCTTGCAGGTGCGGTTGCAGGAGATCATGTTTCACCGATCTCAGATACGACGATCATGTCCAGTGCAGGAGCGCAGTGCTATCACATGAATCACGTAGCGACTCAGCTTCAGTATGCGGCAGTTGTTGTTAGCAGTTGCGTAGTTGGATATCTAATTGCAGGATTTACACAGAATGCATGGTTGTCACTCGGTGCGGGAGCTGTAGTGATGCTTGTTGTTCTGCATGTATTAAAAGCAAAGACAGCAGATTAACATGTAAAGGGGAGTATTTCTATTTAGAAAAGAGGTTAAGCTTATGGGTATGAAGGAAATCAAAGCTGAAGACATGCTTCACACAGTTGGGGAACGTGTAGAAGAAGTCGAAATCCTGCTGAAGGGGCAGGTCAGAGTTTCAAATGCTTATGGAAGTATGATCCTTAAGACAGGTGCACTTATCGGTTGTTTTGAAACTCCGGAAGAAGCGTATGCGTATGACTATGAGGCCATAGATGATGTCACGGTTTATACGCATGAGTATAGTTCAGCAGAGGACATAGCAAAGGTTGTTCAGATGCAGGGAAAGATCTCTCCGGTTCTTGCGTCCAGTTCTGTAAAGACGGCGCTTGATCTGTATTCATGGTATGAAAAACTGCATACAGAAGTAGAATCCAGATATCATTCCATAAAGAGTGATTTCGATAACTATCCGACCTATGCTGTGGAGAACGGCCAGGAAGTGAAGGAATACCCTGAGATCAGAGATCTTGAGGCACCGCCGGAAGAGGAGGGGCTTGAAGGCTGGAGGTTGACTTATCTTAACAGCCTTATGGAAAATGATGCCCTTGTTAGAAAAGGATTTTATGCGCTGTCCCCTAATCTCTGTATCGGAACAGTAATGCGAATGTCTGAATTTGACACAACTGTTTCAGAACAGATAATGGAGCTCGTTGAGTACCGTGAACGTCTGGAAGAAGTTGTTGGTGATTTTGAATTAGATTTTCGTTTCCTTAAGGCTCGTTCGGATGAGGCTTCATCATCAGGCGGCGACGAAGCGGGAGATAAAGAAATCACCGGAGCAATGGATATCATTTTGGGATATGCCGGTGCAAATTCTGATACTGCAAAGATGATGCATCAGCTCGTAGATCAGTTTTTGGCAGCACCTGATAAAAATGATTCCAGCGATGAGATGCGTAGGCTTAGAAAAGAGATGTCCAGGATCTTCTATTCTGTTTACACTGATGTATTTCTGAAGACGTTGGAAGATGCCACACCTCCTGCTGAAGTCAGGATGTTCCTGATGTTTGGCTTTATTGATGAGCGTCTTGTGGGCAAGGAAGATACAAAGAAGCTGTATCAGCTGATGCTCAAATGGAGACCTGATCCAAATAAGCATGTATTCACAGTACCGGAGTGGCTGCGCAGGATATTTGAAATGGCAGAGAATCCTTCAAAGAATGAATTTGATGCCGATTATCCGGAATATCTCCGTGAACAGGTTCAGAGCGGAAATATAACAAAGGCTCAGGCAGCAGAACTTACAAATGATCGTAGGGAACGTGTAAAGTTTGAGATAGATAATCTGTTTACCATGGGTAACAGAGTGACATACGGACGTATCACTACCTTTATCCCTCAGTTTAATTCCGAGGAGATCATACGTCCTCTTGATCAGACGATGCTCACAAAGGACAAGTTAATGCAGGCGATAGATAAGATCCGTGAAATTGATTTTTCACTTTTCTATCGTGAAACATATCAGACTTATGCTGAACTTGATGTAAATCAGTTTGTTAAGAGTGTTGAGGTCCTGCCGAATATAATTTTGATGCCAAATATGGGTTCCAGAACCCTGATGTGGCAGGAAATCGACGGAAAGAAGCGTGATACACCGGCCAGAATGCTCATGCCGATCTTCTATACAGAAGATCTCGATGAAGCTCTGGTCAAGCTTTGCGGAGAGTACCGTTGGGAAATGTGCCGCAGAGTGCAGGGCGTACACTGGAATGATGTGACTGATCCGTCACTTACAAGTGAATATTGTGATTATCTGCAGTTCTATAAAAAGAATCATGAGCTTTCACCGGAAACACGTGAAAAGATCAAGACTGCTTTGCAGAAAGCCAGAAATAATTATCGCGGCGTATTTGTACAGGATTACACTGCATACATCAGGAATGAGGCTACCGGGTCGGCCAGAATGAATAAGACCGCCCGTGGAATAGTATTCCGTTATTGTCCGTTCCCTAAAGCACTTAGGGATAAGATGCATGAAAATCCACAATATGCGGAAATAATAGATAAATGGAAGGTGAAGCAGTCAGGTAAGGCCAGACTGGTTCAGGCTACCATTAAGAAGGTCGAGAATCTCGGAAAGGAAGTACCGAGAGAAATGATCGATGAAATGAACTACTTACTTCGGTAATTTGCTACCATATCCGGAAAGGAGCATTTCTTTTGGAATCAGAAAATGCAGTTGCAGCTGAATTTATAAGGACCTATGGGTCAGATGTGAGACAATTGTCTGTGTATATCCCGTATTTTACAGGGAAAAGGGGCAGCGATGTATCACATGCATATGATGGAAAACAGGGCGAATCAAAACTGAAATTTCCTGTATTTGATTCGACTTTACTTGATTTTGTTAAAAAAGCATCTCAAACGAAACTAATGGACAGGAATTATCCGTATGCGTATTCGCGCAACAGGATAAGAACACATGATGATGAGCGTAAGTTCATCGAACGTGCTACTGTCAGAGATGTGAATGTGCTTCGCGGATTTATTTCGCGTTACGTCCTGGAAGGGATGCACAATGGATCCCGATGGGGTGAGGGTGTTCAGGAAGAGATATTTCTGAGAGTTCTCACTAAATTAAGGGATATGATGGATTTCTATCAAATGAATCAGTGAGATCTTTGGTATGAAAAAGCCAAAGGTTGGCAGCAACGGTTTCGCGGCGGCCGGATTTCCGGTCGCCTTGAAATAGAATTGTGTGAGCTTCATTCATTGGAAGCAAAGCAATTCGTGTCATAAGCTGGGGCAAAAGTTATTTTGAACCCGGCAGCAAGATATTTTATAAATGTCCGGGAAAACCGGACTGGTTTCAAGAGGAGTGTGTGTAATGGTCAGACGTATCTATGTGGAAAAGAAGCAGCCCTTTGCAGTACGCGCAAAAGAGCTCACGGATGAGATCCGGAATTACATTGGCATCGACAAAGATGTCACAGTTCGTCATCTTATTCGTTACGACGTGGAGAACACAGGCAGGGACATTTTTGAAAAAGCTAAGCAAAGTGTCTTCTCTGAGCCTCCGGTCGATAATCTTTACGAAGAAGATTTTCCACGCAATGATAAAGATACTGTTTTTTCAGTTGAGTTTTTACCGGGACAGTTTGATCAGAGAGCTGATTCCGCAGTTCAGTGTATCCGTTTTCTTAAAGGAAGCGAAGATCCGATAATCCGTACAGCTGAGGTTTATTGCCTGACAGGAGATCTCACAGAGAGTGAAGTACAGACTATCAAGGATTATGTAGTGAATCCGGTAGACTCACGAATTATCGGTCTTGATAAGCCGAAGACACTTGTTACAAAGTATGATGAGCCTGAAGATATAAAAGTATTCGACGGATTTATCGAAATGAAAGATGCAGACCTTAAGAAGCTTTACGGTTCTCTTGGTCTTGCAATGACTTATAAGGATTTTAAGCATATCCAGAATTATTTCAAAAAGGAAGAAAAGAGAGATCCTTCCGTAACAGAGGTACGCGTACTCGATACCTACTGGTCTGACCACTGCCGTCATACAACATTCCAGACAGAACTCACTGATGTGGAATTTGACGACGGTTTCTATAAGAAACCCATCGAAAATGCATGGAAATCTTATCTTAAAAACAGAAAGAGTGTTTATGGCGCAAAACGTCTGAAAGAGAACGACGGAGATAAGTTTGTCTGCCTCATGGATATAGCTACCATGGGTGCGAGAGCACTGAAAAAGGCAGGAAAGCTTGAAGACCTCGAAAAATCAGACGAGATCAACGCTTGTTCTATAGTAGTTCCCGTTGAGATAACTGACGAAAAAGGAAAGAAGAGCACAGAAAACTGGCTCGTGATGTTTAAGAATGAGACACATAACCATCCAACAGAAATCGAGCCTTTCGGTGGAGCTGCGACCTGTCTTGGTGGTGCTATCCGTGATCCTCTTTCAGGTCGTGCATATGTATATCAGGCTATGCGTGTGACCGGTGCTGCTGATCCTACTGTTCCGGTTTCAGAAACAATTCACGGAAAGCTTCCGCAGAAGAAACTGGTACGTGAGGCAGCACACGGATATTCTTCATACGGAAATCAGATTGGTCTTGCAACAGGTCTTGTTCGCGAGATCTATCATCCGGATTATGTAGCAAAAAGAATGGAAATCGGTGCGGTAATGGCTGCAGCACCTCAGAAAAATGTCATCCGTGAGACAGCAGATCCCGGAGATGTCATCATCCTTCTCGGAGGCCGTACAGGACGTGACGGAATCGGTGGAGCAACTGGTTCTTCAAAGGTTCACACCACAGAATCTATCGACACCTGCGGAGCAGAGGTTCAGAAGGGAAATGCTCCTACAGAAAGAAAACTCCAGAGACTTTTCAGAAGACCTGAAGTTTCACTTCTTATCAAGGTTTGCAATGACTTTGGTGCCGGTGGAGTTTCTGTTGCTATCGGTGAGCTTGCAGATGGTCTTGAAGTAGATCTTGATAAAGTACCGAAGAAGTATGCTGGTCTTGACGGTACTGAGCTTGCAATCTCCGAGTCTCAGGAGCGTATGGCTGTAGTTGTTCGCGAATCCGACGCAGAGCAGTTCTTAAAATATGCTGCAGAAGAAAATCTGGAGGCAACACGCGTTGCTGTAGTGACAAAAGAGCCTCGTCTGGTGCTCAAGTGGAGGGGAAAGTCGATCGTTGATATAAGCCGTGCTTTCCTTAACACAAATGGTGCTCATCAGGAAACCAGGGTGCAGGTACAGATGCCCTCTGAAAAGAAGAATTACTTCGGAGAGATGGTAGATGTAAAGGATGAGAAGAAAGAGTGGTTAAAGACTCTTGCAGATCTTAATGAGTGTTCACAGAAGGGGCTTGTGGAGAGATTTGACGCAAGTATAGGTGCAGGCACTGTAGAGATGCCTTACGGCGGAAAAAATCAGACTACACCTATCCAGACAATGGTAGCAAAGCTTCCTGTACTTAATGGTACATCTGATACGGTTACAATGATGAGCTATGACTATGATCCGTATCTTTCATCCTGGAGTCCGTTCCATGGAGCTGTATATGCCGTTACAGGTTCTATCGCAAAGATCGTAGCCAGCGGCGGTGACATGGATAAGATCCGTTTCACTTTCCAGGAATACTTTAAGAGAATGACAGCGGATAAAAAGCGCTGGAGCGCACCTCTCACTGCTCTTCTCGGTGCATTTGATGCACAGATGAAGTTTGGACTTCCGAGTATCGGTGGTAAGGATTCCATGTCAGGAACCTTTGAAAAGATCAATGTGCCTCCTACACTTGTGAGCTTTGCGGTAGATACTGCAAAACTTAAGGACGTGGTAACTCCGGAATTTAAGAAGGCCGGAGACACTATCGTTAAGTTTACGATCCCGCTTGATAAGTTCGATCTGCCGGATTATGAGAAGACAATGGATCTTTATCATGGTATCCATAAGGCTGTGCAGGAAGGTCTTATCAAGGCTGCGTATGCTCTTGATGAAAAGGGTATTGCACCTGCCGTATCCAAAATGGCTTTCGGAAACGGTTTTGGTGTAAAGATAAATGATAACTGGCTTCCGGAGCAGATGTTCCTTTCAGAAACAGGAAATATCGTTGCAGAAGTAAGTGATCTAAAAGCTCTTGATAAAATCGGAGTTTCGTACGATATAGTAGGTGCAGTTACAGAAGAGCAGAAGTTTGTTCATGGTTCAATGACAGTTACCATGGAGGAAGCGCTCAAGGCATATAACGATACTCTTGAAAAGGTATTTCCGACAAAGGCATATAAGGGTGGAGAGCATGTAGAATCTCCTCTTTATCATGAAAAGAAGGTATATGTCTGCAAGAATAAGGTTGCACGTCCTAAGGTATTTATTCCGGTATTCCCCGGTACAAACTGCGAATACGACAGTGCACGTGCCTTTGAGAGAGCGGGAGCAGAAACGGAAGTTCGTGTATTCTCTAACCTTGATGAAAATGCGATCCTTGATTCTGTAAATGCATTTGAAAAAGCAATACGTGATGCACAGATCATTATGTTCCCCGGCGGATTCTCTGCAGGTGATGAACCAGACGGAAGTGCAAAGTTCTTTGCAACAGCATTCCGAAATGAAAAGATCAAGGAAGCTGTTATGGATCTTTTGCATAAGAGAGATGGACTTGCACTCGGTATCTGTAACGGATTCCAGGCACTTATCAAGCTTGGACTCGTTCCTTATGGCGAGATAATCGAGAGCCAGACAGAGGAGAGCCCGACACTCACATTCAATACGATCAATCGCCATATCAGTAAGATGGCATACACAAAGGTAGTATCTGATAAGTCCCCGTGGCTTGCAGGAGCAGAACTTGGTCACGTATTTACAAACCCTGCATCACATGGAGAGGGACGCTTCGTAGCACCTGAGAAAGTATTGGATAAGCTTTTTGAAAATGGTCAGGTAGCAACCCAGTACTGTGATCCTGAAGGACGCGTATCCATGGATGAGACCTGGAATATCAACGGTTCTTACCGCGCAGTAGAGGGAATCACCAGCGCTGATGGACGAGTTCTCGGAAAGATGTGCCACTCAGAAAGAAGAGGCGAAGGCGTAAACCTCAATATCTACGGTGACCAGGACATGAAGATATTTGAGTCAGGAGTAAAGTACTTCAAATAAAGATCGCAGTTGCGTGTAACACTTTACTGTGTTAAAATACCGTGAACCTTGTGTCGGGCAGCTCTAAAAAAGAGTCTGCCCGACACGTTTGAGATAATCTAATAAGGAGCATAGAATGCAGGCATTTTTAATTCTGGAAGACGGAACTGTCTTTACTGGAAAGAGCATCGGAGCCCGAAAAGAAGTCATCAGTGAGATCGTATTCAATACGTCCATGACAGGCTATCTCGAGGTGCTTACAGATCCTTCCTATGCAGGACAGGCAGTTTGTATGACGTACCCATTGATCGGAAACTATGGCATCTGTGAAGATGACATGCAGTCCGATCGAGTATGGCTTGATGGTTACATTGTTCATGAGCTTTCACGGAACGAAAGTAATTTCCGTTCCGGGGGTCGTATTCAGGATTTCCTGCTTAAATATGATATACCCGGAATTGCAGGCATCGATACACGTGCGCTGACAAAGATCCTCCGTGAAAAGGGAACAATGAACGGAATGATCACCACAAATGCAGAGTACGATCTCGATGAAGTGATCCAGAAGCTCAAGGCATATACAACTGCCGGCGTAGTAAAAAAAGTAACATGCCGTGAAAAATACTTTATCTCCGGATCAAGAAAACTTGAAGAAAACGGAGTTCTTCACGGAAAGGCGGTAGCCACAACAGGTATCACGGAAAAGCCGGAATTTCCGGAGCGTGTACCCACAAGAGTACGTGAACTTAACGGAGCAGGACTCAAGGTAGCCCTTCTCGATGTTGGAACAAAGCGTAATATCGCGCTCAATCTGGCACACAGAGGATGCGATGTAACAGTATTCCCGGCTGAAACAACAGCTGAAGAGATACTTGCATTTGAGCCGGATGGAATCATGATCTCGAATGGCCCCGGCGATCCGAAGGAGTGTACAGAGATCATAAAAGAAGTTAGAAAGCTCTACGAATCAGATATACCGATCTTTGCTATCTGCCTTGGTCATCAGCTTATGGCACTGGCAGCCGGCGGAGATACACACAGACTTAAATATGGTCATCGCGGTGCCAACCATCCGGTCAAGGACCTGGAAAATGGCCGCGTATATATCACATCCCAGAACCATGGTTATGTGGTAGATGAGGAAAAGATGGATCCTTCCGTTGCCGTACCGGCATTTGTAAATGTAAATGATGGTACAAATGAGGGAATGCGCTACATAGGAAAGAAAATATTTACCGTACAGTTCCATCCGGAAGCATGTGGCGGACCTCAGGACAGCGAGTATCTCTTTGATCGTTTCATCTCTATGATGAAAGAACAGTAACGCAGTAAGAAAGGATCATCAAATGCCAAGAAATAAGGATATTCAAAAAGTACTGGTCATCGGTTCAGGACCTATCGTTATCGGTCAGGCAGCAGAGTTTGACTATGCCGGAACTCAGGCTTGCCGGTCACTTAAGGAAGAAGGAGTAGAAGTATGTCTCGTGAACTCCAATCCTGCAACGATCATGACCGATAAAGAAATCGCAGATCAGGTTTACATTGAGCCTCTTACAGCGTCTATGCTGGAGGAGATCATCATAAAGGAAAAGCCGGATTCTGTACTTCCGACCCTTGGCGGTCAGGCAGGACTTAATCTCGGTATGGAACTTGCAGAGTCAGGTTTCCTTGAAAAGCACGGAGTAAAGCTTATCGGAACAACTGCAGAGACTATCCGTAAAGCCGAAGATCGTCTGGAATTTAAGCAGACAATGGAAAAGATCGGTGAGCCGGTAGCACCTTCACTTGTAGTAAAGGATGTGGAAACAGGAGCTGATTTTGCTAAGAAGATAGGCTATCCTGTAGTTCTCCGTCCTGCGTACACACTTGGAGGATCAGGCGGCGGTATTGCTTATAATGAAGCAGAGCTTAGAGAAATCCTTGCAAATGGTTTGAGACTCAGCCGTGTAGGCGAGGTTCTCGTAGAGAGATGTATCTCCGGATGGAAAGAGATCGAATATGAGGTAATGCGTGACAGCAATGGAAACTGCATTACCGTATGTAATATGGAAAACCTTGATCCGGTAGGTGTACACACAGGTGACTCCATCGTAGTAGCGCCTTCTCAGACAATATCCGATAAGGAATATCAGATGCTCCGTTCAGCAGCGCTGAATATCATCGATGAGCTGAAGATCACAGGTGGATGTAACGTACAGTTTGCACTTCATCCTAATTCCTTTGAGTACTGCGTAATCGAGGTAAATCCACGAGTTTCACGTTCCTCAGCCCTTGCAAGTAAGGCAACAGGATATCCGATCGCAAAGGTTGCAGCAAAGATCGCACTTGGATTCACTCTCGATGAGATCAAGAATGCAATTACAAAGAAGACCTATGCAGGCTTTGAGCCGGCACTTGACTACTGTGTAGTTAAGATTCCTCGTCTTCCTTTTGATAAATTCATCACAGCTAAGAGAACTCTTACTACTCAGATGAAGGCTACCGGTGAGGTTATGGCTATCGGCGATAACTTTGAAGGTGCACTCATGAAGGCAATACGTTCACTTGAGCAGCATGTTGAGTATCTCGGAAGCTATGATTTTACCGGTCTTTCAAGAAGTCAGCTCATAAAGCGCCTGGATATCGTAGATGATCAGAGAATATATGTGATCGCAGAAGCGATCCGTAAGGGTATTGATCCGGAGACCATCCATCAGATCACAGCTATCGATCGCTGGTTTATAGATAAACTTTCTATCCTTGTAGAGATGGAAAACCGCTTAAAGGATGACGATCTTACACCGGCACTTCTTCGTGAGGCAAAGAGGATCGAGTTCCCGGATACGGTTATCGCAGAGCTCACAGGTAAGAAACTCGATGATATCCGCGCAATGCGCAGAGAGAATGATATCAAACCTTCATTCAAGATGGTTGATACCTGTGCTGCTGAGTTCAAGGCTACAACACCGTACTTCTATTCTGTTTATGGTGGAGAAGATGAGAGTGGTGAAGTAGAAGCAACAGGAAAGAATAAGAAGGTTCTGGTACTTGGTTCCGGTCCTATCCGTATCGGTCAGGGTATCGAGTTTGACTTCTGCTCTGTTCATGCTACATGGGCATTTGCAAAGGCAGGCTATGAAACAATAATCATAAATAACAATCCAGAGACTGTTTCAACTGACTTTGATATAGCTGACAAGCTTTACTTTGAGCCACTGACAGAAGAGGACGTTGAGGCTATCGTAAATACAGAGAAGCCGGACGGCGCGGTAGTACAGTTTGGTGGTCAGACTGCTATTAAACTTACAGAAGCGCTGATGAAGATGGGCGTACCGATCCTCGGAACAAGTGCGGAAAATGTTGACCGCGCAGAGGACCGTGAGCTTTTCGATGAAGTACTTGCAAAGACAGGTATCCATCGTGCGGCAGGTCAGACAGTATTTACAGCGGATGAGGCAGTAAAGGCTGCTGATGAGCTCGGATATCCGGTTCTTGTACGTCCGTCCTATGTACTTGGTGGACAGGGTATGCGTATCGCATTTAACGATGATGAGATCCGTGAGTTTATCGGTATTATCAACCGTTATACACAGGATCACCCGATCCTCGTAGATAAGTATATGATGGGTAAGGAAGTAGAGGTCGACGCTGTATGCGACGGAGATGATATCCTTATCCCCGGTATCATGGAACATATCGAGCGTGCGGGAATCCACTCAGGAGATTCGATATCTGTTTATCCTGCGCCTACTCTTTCCGATAAAGTAAAAGAGACGATTGCAGATTATACAAGAAGACTTGCCCGTGAGCTGAATGTACTTGGTATGATCAATATCCAGTTCATTGCCATGCCTGATGACTCAGTTTACTGTATCGAGGTAAATCCTCGTTCCAGCCGTACTGTACCGTATATCAGTAAGGTTACAGGTATTCCGATCGTTGATCTCGCAACACGCGTGATCCTCGGTGAGAAGATAAAGGATCTTGGTTATGAGCCGGGACTTCAGCCTGCAGCAGATTACTATGCGATCAAGATGCCGGTATTCTCATTTGAAAAAGTATATGGGGCGGAGATCAGCCTTGGACCTGAGATGAAGTCTACGGGTGAGTGCCTTGGTATCGCAAAAGATTATGACGAGGCTCTTTATAAGGCATTCCTTGGCGCAGGTGTACGTCTGCCGAAGTATAAGCAGGTGATCATCACCGTTAAGGATTCCGATAAGGCAGAGGCAATCGAAATCGGTAAGAGATTTGAAGCACTTGGCTATAAGATCTATGCGACTCGTTCTACAGCAAAGGTTCTGCAGGATAATGGTGTCCATGCACTTAAGGTCAATAAGGTAAGCCAGGAAAGTCCTACTGTAATGGATCTGATACTTGGTCACAAGATCGACCTCGTTATCGATACACCGACAGAGGGATATGATAAGCACAGGGACGGCTTCCTGATCCGTCGTGTTGCTATCGAGACAGGTATCAATGTCATCACAGCACTTGATACAGCAAGTGCACTGCTCACATCTATGGAAAAAGATGCACAGCAGACAACCCTGGTACCGATCGATATCGCTAAGGTCGAGAGCCGCGGGAAAAATTAATGAATAAAAGAAATTACAGACGGGAGATGGATGCACTGGTGGCTTCTCTCCCGCCGGACAGCCCGAGACCGAAGGTTCTCCTGCATGTTTGCTGTGCACCTTGCTTCAGCGGATGCATTGAGAGCCTTACAGATTGGGCAGATGTCACACTTCTTTTTTACAATCCGAATATGGATACAGCCGAAGAATATCGAAAAAGGGCGGTAGAGCTCAGACGATTTTGTGCGGATGCACGTCTTCCGGTGGAAGTTGTCATCGAGGAATATGATCCAAGACCTTTTTACAATATGGCAAGAGGGTTGGAGAACGTACCGGAGGGCGGAGAACGCTGCTTTAAGTGTTATGAACTCCGGATGAGAGAAGCTGCGCTTTATGCGCGGGATCATGGGTTTGATTATTTCACAACGACTCTGACTCTCAGTCCATTAAAAAATGCGGATAAGATAAACAGTATAGGAGAGATGCTTGGCTCTATCTACGGAGTTAAGCATCTGCCTTCTGATTTTAAAAAGAAAGATGGATATAAGCGTTCCATAGAGCTGTCAAAAGAGTATAATCTTTACCGTCAGAATTATTGTGGATGTGTATATTCCAGAAGAGATGTGCTGGCATAATCATTAGTAGTATTAGGAGATTTTATAATGAAAAAGTTTTTACTGGAAAGACTGACAGAGGAAGTGAGTGCTGCTTTTGAGAAAGCAGGATTTGATGCTTCACTCGGACGTGTTACAGTTTCCAACCGTCCTGATCTCTGTGAGTTTCAGTGTAATGGTGCCATGGCAGGAGCAAAGGCACTGCATAAGAATCCGTTTGACATCGCAGAAGCAGTAGCAGAGGAGTTAAAGTCATCTGCTGCATTTTCTGATGTTCAGGTAGTTCGCCCGGGCTTTCTTAACATGAAGATCTGTGAGAATTATTTAAGAGATTATCTCGCAGAAATGCAGGGAAGCGACAGTCTCGGTATTGATAAGCCGGAAGCACCAAAGACTATCATGATCGATTACGGCGGACCGAACGTGGCAAAGCCTTTGCATATTGGTCATCTCCGTTCGGCTATCATCGGAGAGAGCGTAAAGAGAATAGGTCGTTTCCTTGGAAATAATGTTATAGGTGATGTGCATCTCGGAGACTGGGGTCTTCAGATGGGACTTATCATAGCAGCATTAAAGGAGGCTCAGCCGGATCTTCCGTATTTTAATCCTGATCATGTAGGAGATTATCCGACAGAGGCACCGTTTACTCTTTCTGAACTTGAGGAGATCTATCCCGCAGCATCAGGACGTTCAAAGACAGATGAGGCATTTAAGGATGCTGCAATGCAGGCGACTTATGAGCTTCAGCATGGCAATCCGGGTTATACTGCGATATGGCGTCATATCATGAATCTGTCCGTGACAGATCTTAAGAAGAATTACAAAAACCTGAACGTTACTTTTGATCTCTGGAAGGGTGAAAGTGATGCAGATCCATACATCGGCTCCATGGTTGAAAAGATGAAGGCTGATGGCTTTGCTCATGAGAGTGAAGGTGCACTTGTTGTAGATGTAAATGAGGAGGCAGATGCAAAGGAAGTACCGCCGTGCATGATCCTTAAGTCCGACGGTGCAGCTCTTTATACTACAACTGATCTTGCTACTCTTGTAGAGCGTATGAAGGATTATGATCCGGATCAGGTGATCTATGTAGTTGATAAGCGTCAGGAGCTTCACTTTGTTCAGGTATTCCGTGCAGCAAGGAAGACAGGTATCGTTCCGGAAAAGACCGGCCTTGATTTCCTTGGATTCGGTACTATGAACGGTAAGGATGGAAAGCCTTTCAAGACAAGAGAAGGCGGTGTAATGCGTCTTGAGACTCTCATTAAGGATGTTAATGATGAGATGTACCGCAAGATGAAAGAAAATGACTCCATCGACCTTTCAGATGAAGAGGCTCGCGAAACCGCAAAGATTGTTGCGCTTTCAGCTATCAAGTATGGTGATCTTTCAAATCAGGCTAGTAAGGACTATGTATTTGACATCGACAAGTTCACTTCCTTTGAGGGAAATACAGGCCCGTACATCATGTACACTATTGTCCGTATAAAGTCTATTCTTCGTAAATACAGCGAGAAGTATGGAAAGATAGATGGGCTGGAACTCAATACTCCGCAGAATGCAGAGGAAAGAGCACTTATGCTTTCACTTGCACAGTTTGGTTCTATGATGACAGGTGCATTTGCAGATCTTGCTCCTCATAAGATCTGTGCATTTATCTATGGTATTTGTAATGAGTTTAACCGTTTCTATCACGGAACAAAGATCATTGCAGAGGAAAATGAAACACGCCGCAGAGGCTGGATCGCAACTCTTGTCCTGACTCTCAATGTTCTTGAAAAGTGTGTTGACGTTCTTGGAATGGAAGCGCCGGACAGGATGTAATTCAAGTTAATATCAGATACTACGTGTAGGTCGTATGATGACCTCTTGTCACGGCTCGGACAGACACTAAGCTCACGCACTGCCCTCATGAACACGGAGATTTTTGCGAAACTCGCCGCAAGCGGCTCAGACAGTTCGTCAAAAATCTCCTATTCGGTCAGTGTGTTCACTAAGTGTTGCCGGCTAATTGTTCCAAGAGGTAATCATGCGACCTACACTTTGTTTTGGCTACAAAAGGGTTTTCATGTCACAGCGTAAGTGCAGGTCTACACGCTATGCACGTACACTTGTAAAAACCTTAAGAAAAATTAAGAAAACACAATCTCATTAAGAAATCTTCATATTTTGAACATAATTTCCATATAAAATTTGCAACATAGTTTTGAACGGAGGGACAAAAGTGAAGCTCAATGAGGAAACAAAAGGCACAGGAAGTTCGGGAAAACTAAAACTTCCAAAACTAAAGTTTGATAAGAACAATCGGATCTTACTTTTTTTTAAGAGAAATCTGAAAAAAATGGTATTTCTTCTGATACTTATCTTTGCAGGGAACATTGCTTTTCAGGTCTATCAGGCATTACAAACAGTGGATAGTGCCAAGAGCAGTGCTCAGACTCAGACATTTGATACCGTGTCACAGATGGATATCAGTAATTCGATCTCGGTGACGGGTACCATCGAGGCAAATGACAGTCGAACACTTTCAACACTCGTTTCAAATACGGAAGTACTGACTGTATCAGTAAAAGTAGGCGATTATGTAGAGGTTGGAGATCCAATCTGCACCTTTGATACATCAAACATTGAGAAAAATATCGCAAAGCTTCAGAGACAGATCGCGGTAAACAATGCAAAAGCTACACTTGAGCTTGCAAAGGCAAATACACAGGTCGCATGGGCAATGGAGGATCTGGCAGATAATCAGGCTGATGCGCAGTATGATGTAAATTCTGCTATAAGAAACTATCAGGCTCAGGAAAATGCAGTTCAGGACGCAATAGATGCTCTGGAAGCAAAAGAACGTGCACTCGATGACGCAGAGGATGCCTATGATGATTACAAAGATAGTCAGACAGTAAGTGATGAAGACGACGAAAAAGATGCTGATGACTATAAAGATGCGATAAAAGATGCACAGGCAGCTGTAGACAGTGCTCAGAGATCACTGGAAAATGCTCAGAATTCACTTCAGGGTACGATAGATAGTTATAATAAAACACTTGATAGTATCAGCGATCAGACAAGAACTGACAGCAGAACAATATCAACAAATCAGGCAAGTGTCATTTCAACACAGTTAAATAACATGCTCACAAATGATGACGCAGAGCAGCAGATAGAGGATTATCAAGACTCTCTCAGCGACTATGTTGTAACAGCTCCTATTGCAGGTCTTGTAACGAGCGTATCTGTTGAAGTCGGTGATAAATACGAGGAAAAAAATACGATCTGTGTGATCCAGGACGATACTTCTTATATTGTATCAGGAACAGTGGATCAGTATGACATTTCTGAAATTTCAGAAGGAATGAGTTGTGTAATAAAGACAGACGCGACAGGTGATGATGAGCTTACAGGTACACTTACATTCGTATCACCTGTACCGGAGTCATCAAGCTCGAGTTCGAGCACAGGTTCGTCTTCATCATCGAGTTCTTCAACAAATTATCCTATCGAGATCTCGATAGATGGAAGAGATGACAGGCTTCGTATAGGAATGACGGCAGAGACATCTGTTCTTACAGAATCCAGAAAGGGTGTCATGGCAGTTCCGTATGATGCAATCGAGGAAGATGCAGATGGATCCACGTATATTAATGTAGCAGTTGATGCCTCTGATATGAAGGATATGGCTGAAAATGTATCCGGAAATGCTGCAGGTATGAGCGGCAGTAAAGATATGCCGGGAATGGATTCAGGGCATGGTCATGATAAGAATGGCAACTCTTCAACAAATCCTCTTGTAAAGTGGATATGTAAGACATTCTTTAATGCTGATGTCGACCAGACAACAGAGGAAACAGCTCAGGTAATGACAAAGAAAGTTAATGTCGAAACCGGACTGGAAACAGACTATTATACAGAAATATCTTCAAACGAAATACAGGTTGGAGACGAAGTGCTTATACCTAATTCAATATCCACAACATCAAGCTCTGATAGCAATAATGGTCAGCAGGGCGGAATGATGGGCGGCGGAGGCGGCGCACCCGGAGGTGGTGGAGCTCCTGGCGGCGGTGGACCCGGAGGTGGCTTCTGATGAGTAAAGGCGATGTTATAATCGATGCTCAAAAAATCATTAAACGTTACTACATCGGTCATCCGAACGAACTTGAAATCCTTCATGGAATAGATCTACAGGTAAGAGAAGGAGAATTTGTAGCTATCGTCGGTGCGTCAGGATCCGGAAAATCCACTTTGATGAATATCATAGGAGTTCTTGATAAACCGACAGAAGGTTCATATATGTTGGACGGGGTTGATGTCATGAAGGCAAAAGATCATGAATTATCGGCTATCCGCAACAAAAAAATTGGATTTGTGTTTCAGACCTACAATTTGATCTCCAGGACATCCGCATTAAAAAATGTCGAGCTTCCAATGATGTATGCAGGAGTTCCTGGAGGAAAAAGAAGAAAACGAGCTAAAGAACTGATCGAAATGGTGGGAATGGGTGAAAGAATGCATCATACACCGGATGAACTTTCCGGTGGTCAGAAGCAGAGAATAGCCATAGCCCGTGCAATGGGAAATGATCCTGCACTCATCCTTGCGGATGAGCCGACAGGGGCGCTGGATTCAAAGACAGGGCGCCGGGTAATGGACATTTTCCATGATCTTCATGAAAAACAGGGAAAAACGATAGTGCTGATAACACACTCACCCGAACTAGCGGAGGAGTGTGAACGGATCCTTACACTATCGGATGGAATGTTTATCGGAGAAAGGAGAGGAACCGGTTATGCTCCTTCTTGAAAATATTCTTTTGGCGCTTAATGGTGTCAGAGCAAATAAGATGCGTTCTATGCTGACGATGCTTGGTATAATCATCGGTATAGCATCGGTTATAGCGATCATGACAGTTGGTACGTCAATGAGTGGAACAATGGCAGATTCCATGAACAGCATGGGCGCGTCCAATATCACGCTTGGTGTTTCGCAAAAAAGTTCATCTACAGAGACGACTGCCGGAGGAATGCGTTTTAACTGGGGACCTCACAGCAGTTCAATGAGTGATGAAGATTATCTGACAGATGAAATGTTGGCAAATGTCAAAGAAAAATATCCTGAGAATGTAAGTGAATATCTGCTCACAGAATCTATTGGTTCGGCACAGGCACTTGACGGTGAGCTATATGCAAATATCAACGTTAAGGGGGCTAATAACGAATCAATAGAGAATGATGATCTGACGATACTTGCAGGAAGAACGTTTACAGACAAGGACCAAAAAGGAAAAAAGGTCTGCATCGTATCGGATTATCTCTGTAATAATATGTTTAGTGGAGATACCTCGGCTGCACTTGGACAGGAATTGAGTGTAAAGATAAATAATGTTTTTTATCATTATTCGATCGTAGGTGTTTATGAGTATGACAATTCGGGGACCTTTTCAAGTTCATCTGAGGAAGAAACTTCTACAGACTTCTATATTCCGCTTCAGACAGCGTTTGACCAGGAGCATGTGACTCCGAGATATTCTCAGGTTACTGTAGTAACACAGTCAGGAACAGATGTTGATACTTTCATGGAAGAAATGGAAAGCTACATCAACAGTCGCTTTTACAGAAATAATGATAGCTTTGAAGTAAGCTGCTCAAGTATGACATCCATGCTGGAAAGTCTTACAGAAACCATGAATACGATCGCAATGGCGATCTCGTTTATAGCAGGTATATCGCTTTTGGTAGGTGGTATCGGTGTTATGAACATCATGCTGGTTTCTATTCAGGAACGTACAAAGGAGATCGGTACCAGAAAAGCATTAGGTGCAACAAATGGTTCCATAAGGACACAGTTTATAGTAGAGTCGATCGTACTGTGTCTTGTTGGTGGATTCATCGGCATCGTTCTCGGAATAGGAATAGGTTACGCTGCGTCGAAGCAGATGGGATATGAAGCATATCCTCCGGTAACAGCTATCATATTCTCGGTTGCATTCTCTATGGCGATCGGTATTTTCTTTGGATACTATCCGGCAAATAAGGCTGCAAAGATGAATCCGGTAGATGCTCTTAGATATGAGTGAAGATTTTTAGGAAAAATTAAAAAAACATGTTGACATTTATTCGTTTAGAATAGTATAATACATTTCGTTGCGCGGCACAAATGAGCCGCAAACGAAATATGGCGAAGTAGCTCAGCTGGCTAGAGCACACGGTTCATACCCGTGGTGTCGAGGGTTCAAGTCCCCCCTTCGCTATTCACGATGAGGCAGTGCTGAAAAAGTTATTGCCTTGTCGCTTGAAAAAATGAATATGGCGAAGTAGCTCAGCTGGCTAGAGCACGCGGTTCATACCCGCGGTGTCGAGGGTTCAAGTCCCCCCTTCGCTACGATCAAGAAGCCTTGAATGTTGTGTAATGCAGTGTTCGAGGCTTTTCTGTGTGTTGAAGGTGAAAAAGCTATATGATATATTTTAAATTAAGATGCATTTTAAGGTCTTCTGGTATAAAAGTGATCGGGAGACCTATTGTTTAGAGGGAGAGAATATATGAAAAAGAAATTAATAGTGGCGCTTCTGGCATCTATGGCGTTGTCACTGACTGCGTGTGGGAGTGTAACCGACAAAATCGACGAGGTAAAAGAAAATTTGCTTCAGAAAGATGCCGATGATGACCCGGAAGATGACTCAGATGAGGATGATGAAGACGATAAAGAGGATAAAAAAGAAGAAAAAATAAAAGAAGATAAAGAAACAGAAGCGTCCACCGAAGAAAGTACGGAGAAAACGGCTTCTATCACAATAGGATCGGAAGAAGCACCCGTCTTTACAGAAGACTATGAAATCCATGAATATGACTTTATAACTGATGACATAACATGGGAAGAAGCGTGGCAGGAGGCTATCATCAGGGGCGGATACCTGGTACATATAGATACAGAGGAAGAAGAACAGTATCTGGAAGACAGATTGTCAAAAATGTTAAATCCAGCGTTGTGTTATTATATCGGAGGAAAAAGAGAAGCAGGTAGCGAAGAGTATTACTGGGTTGCACCGGACGGCACACAGGGAATGAGTGAACTTACCTGGGACTCCGTATGTAAAAAACACTGGCTCGAGGGAGAACCCAGCTTCTATGACGAAACTACCGGTATAGAAGAAATGTATATGGATTTTCTATATTTAAAAAAGAAAGACAAGTGGTTTTTAAACGATGCGCCAAACGACATGATCGCAGCATCAGAGGCCTGGTCAGGAAAAATCGGATACATTGTCGAGTATGATAATAATGATGTAAGCAGTATGGCTCAGTCAGGCACTATGGGAAATACATCCGGAAGTGACAGCTCATCCTTTGGTTCATCACAGACTATGGACTTCACCTTTTCAAGCGGTGCAGGTGGATGGGCAACCGAGATGACGCTACATTCGGATGGAAGCTTCACAGGAAGATATTTTGATTCCGATATGGGAGTTACCGGTCCCGGATATCCGAATGGAACACAGTATTATTGTGAATTCTCCGGCAAGTTTTCAAATATGCATCAGGTTGACGACACGACATGGTCAATGAATCTCGTATCCCTAAAAGAGGAAAAAATCAGGGATGGAGAAATAAAGGACGGAATAAAATACTATCAGGGAAGTGCATATGGACTTGATGACGGAGATGAGTTCCTTGTATATATGCCGGGAACAAGACTTTCAAAACTATCTGAAGATGCTCAATCGTGGCTTTATGGATATGGGCTCGATGATCAAAGCGTATCAGACAAGTATCTGATATATAACGTTAATTCCGGACAGTTGTGGAGTCAGGATGTATGGTAATTAACCGTTAACAGAAGTGATAATTTAGCACCGAGAGTTATGTGGAAATAACTCTCGGTGCTTTTTTCATATTTGAATAGTAGGTCCCCATGGTCCAAATCATTGTTAACAATGCATAAATAAAATCCGATAAGAATATCGTCAGATTATAAAAATGCTCAATGTCACGCACAAAACCACCAAAAACAACTATAAAAATCACGAAACCAAAACAGATACTTGCAAAACAACACAAAAGTGGTATTATAAAACCACATAAAACAACACAAAGAATTAAAATAATCCACATAAAGGATCAATAATACACAGGAGGACGTAAAATGGTAGTATCGGATATTACAAAAGTACAGGCGATAGAGGGTTTCATGAGACTTTGCGCAGACGGATGGGAGCAGGGATGGCATGAGAGAAACGGCGGTAATCTGACTTATAGAATGACAAAGGATGATGTTGAGGCTTGTCGTCCGTTTTTCTATAATCCCAGACCTTGGGTAAAGATGGAAGTAAAGGCAGAGAATCTGGCCGGTGAATATTTTATCACTACAGGAAGTGGAAAGTATTTTAGAAACGTAGCTCTTCATCCGCATCATAATATTGGTATTGTAGAAATAAATGAAGAGGGAGATTCCTGGAGAATTGTATGGGGACTGATAAACGGAGCACAGCCCACATCCGAGTTTCCGACACATTTTATGAATCACAGTGTGAGGAAAGCAGCTACAGACGGTGCAAACAGAGTGATCTATCATTGTCATGCTACAAATATCATAGCCATGACTTATGTAGTACCGCTTACAAACAAGGCATTTACAAAGGCTCTCTGGCAGAGTGCTACAGAATGTCCGGTAGTATTTCCTGAGGGAGTAGGCGTAGTACCGTGGATGGTTCCGGGTGGACATGACATTGCGCTTGCTACATCAGAACTTATGAAGACCTTCCAGGCAGCGGTTTGGGCTCAGCATGGTCTGTTCGTATCAGGTCCTGACTATGACACAGCCTTCGGACTTGCCCACACCATTGAAAAAAGTGCAGATGTTTACTGCAAGGTCATGGCAACAGGTCATCCGGTTCTCCAGACTATCACAGATGATAACTTAAAAGCAATCGCAAAAGAATTTGGAGTAACATTAAATCAGGATATGTTTGACTAAGAGGAATTCCAACGGAATTTCCAATAAATCAAAAGATCTGATAAAGACAATGATCATAATATGTCTTTATCAGGTCTTTTTTGTATGCCCAGGTTGACTTTTATTAACTAATTTTTTATAATCGAGACATTAAAACATTAACGCCACAACGCGTTAATGTGAGAAAGTAAACATAAAAACCGGGGGAGCCGGAAAACTGCTTCTTATAGGAATATTCATTGTTATAAGGAGCCAGACAACAACTATAGTTGTTAGAAGGAGGGAATATGAAAAAATTGAATAAGCTGGCGGCAGCAGCAATGACAGTCATCATGGCGATCAGTCTCACAGCCTGTGGAGGAAGCAACTCTGCATCAGGAGATTCTGCAACAGCAGATGCAGCAGGAGCAGTCACAGAGGCAGCGGCAACAGAGGCAGCGCCGTCTGCAGACGGAAAGACATATACCATCGGTGTTTGCCAGCTGGTACAGCATCCTGCATTGGACGCAGCAACAAAGGGATTTGAAGATGCTCTTAAGGCAGAGTTCGGTGACAATGTAAAGTTTGATGAGCAGAATGCAGCAGGTGACTCAGCAACCTGTTCAACTATCGTAAATGGTTTTGTTTCAGAAAATGTTGACCTGATCCTTGCAAATGCAACACCGGCACTTCAGGCAGCAGCATCAGCAACAAGCGATATCCCGATCCTCGGCACATCTATTACAGAGTATGGTGTTGCGCTTGATATAGAGGGATTTAACGGAACAGTTGGAAACAATATATCCGGTACATCTGATCTGGCACCTCTTGATCAGCAGGCAGCAATGTTTGCAGAGCTTGTTCCGGACGCAAAGAAGATCGGTATCCTCTACTGTTCAGCAGAGAAGAACTCTGATTATCAGGCAGCAGTAGTAAAGGAAGCTCTTGAGAAGGCTGGTGATACAGTAACTGTATATACTTTCGCTGATTCCAACGATGTAGCGAGCGTTACACAGACAGCATGTGATGAAAATGATGCACTCTACATCCCGACAGACAACACAGCAGCAGCCTGCACAGAGGCTATCCAGAACGTAGCTCTTCCTGCAAAGACACCTATTATCGCAGGCGAAGAGGGAATCGTAGCAGGATGCGGACTTGCAGCACTTTCAATTGATTACTACGGACTTGGTCAGAAGACCGGCGAAATGGCAGCAAAGATCCTTAAGGGTGAATCAAAAGTATCAGAGATGCCTGTAGAGTACTACGACAATCCGGTAAAGAAGTACAATGCATCAAATGCAGAAGCACTCGGAATCACTATTCCGGATGAATACACCGCTATCGAAAGCGAAGAATAAGTAGGAGAAAAAATAAAAATGGCTGCATATTTTTCATCATTAGATTTGGCAGCCCTTGTATCAAGGTTACCTGCCGGAATAGCACAGGGCGTGATCTGGGGCATAATGGCGTTAGGTGTCTACATGACATTCCGTCTCTTAAACTTTGCCGATATGACTGTGGATGGAACATTCACAACCGGAGGCGCGGTAACAGTAGTGCTGATACTTGCAGGATGGAATCCGTGGGCTGCCATGGGAATCGCGATCCTTGCAGGTCTCATCACCGGTACGGTAACCGGTCTCATACATACGCTTCTCGGTATCCCGTCGATACTTGCCGGAATACTGACACAGTTTGCATTGTATTCCATAAACCTGGCGATAATGGGGATGACAGCGAATAAGGCAGTTTCCATAGATAAGTATGCGCTGGCTATTTCATCCAGAAATGTAAATCTGGCGATACTTACGGGAATAATACTGGTAGCAGTACTCATCGCCCTTCTTTACTGGTATTTCGGTACAGAGGAAGGCTCAGCGATCCGTGCGACAGGATGCAACCCTGAGATGAGTAAAGCACAAGGAATCAACATAAGCTTTATGAAAGTGCTGGCACTGGCACTTTCAAATGGAGTGGTAGCCTTAGCCGGAGGATTAATGGCGCAGTTCCAGGGCTTTGCTGATATAAACATGGGACGTGGTTCCATTGTCATCGGCCTTGCAGCAGTTATTATCGGTGAAGTAGTAGGAGAGCTTCTTCTTGGAAAGAGACTTAATTTCGCAGGCAGACTTTCCTTTGTAGCTATAGGTGGAATCCTGTACTACATAATCATAGTCATAGTACTCTGGTTAAAGCTCAATTCAAATATGCTAAAGCTTTTCCAGGCGATCACAGTAGCGATTTTTCTTGCAGTACCTTATCTGCAGGGACAGTCAAAGAGTTCATTCAGAAGAGCAGGCAAAAATACAGTAGCTGAAAAAACAGAAGTTGAAAAGACAGAGGGAAGGGAGATAAAAGATGCTTGAAGTTCAGAATATCTATAAAACCTTCAATCCCGGTACGATCAATGAAAAGCATGCTCTGAATGGCGTAAATCTTACACTTGAAGATGGAGATTTCTGTACTGTAATAGGCGGAAACGGAGCCGGAAAATCAACAATGCTAAATGCGGTCGCAGGTGTATGGCCTGTTGACAGCGGCAGGATAGTGATCGATGGTGAAGATGTCACAGGACTTCCTGATTTTAAGAGAGCAGCCATGATCGGGCGTGTATTTCAGGATCCTATGACAGGAACAGCCGCAACAATGGAAATCGAAGAAAATCTCGCATTAGCAGCGAGACGCGGTCGACGTCGATCACTTCATTGGGGAGTAACCCGTAAAGAAAGAGCAGAGTACAGAGAAAAGTTAAAAATCTTAAATCTGGGGCTCGAAGATCGAATGACTGCAAAGGTGGGTCTGCTCTCAGGAGGACAGCGTCAGGCACTTACACTGCTTATGGCAACACTGGTAAAGCCAAAGGTGCTCCTCCTTGACGAACACACGGCAGCACTCGATCCCAAAACAGCAGAAAAGGTGCTGAACGCCACAGAAACAGTGGTAAACAGGGATCACCTCACAACACTCATGATCACTCACAACATGAAAGATGCTATAGCACACGGTAATCGTCTGATCATGATGAATGAAGGAAAGATCGTTCTCGATATCCGCGGTGAAGCAAAGAAAAATCTCACCGTAGAAGATCTTCTTCATCAGTTTGCAGTTCAGGCAGGAGAAGAATTCGCAAGTGATAAGGCATTACTTGGATAAATATGTACTAAAAATCGTACATATAGTTTGCAGAGACAACATAATAATATCTAAAATTATGATATAATTTTTTAGATAAGAACGGCTTCAGAACAGGGGGAAGGGTTCTGAAGCCGTTTTATTCTATATTCTTTGTTTTAATCATCCGGGTATTTTGTACGAGGGGTATAAGCATGGATAAAGAAAGCTGGAAGGAAACTATTCATGATGATCTGACCGGTCTGGCCGGCATATCTGCATTTCGTGATAAAGCAGCGGAAATACTATGTGCAGACGTCATGCCATGGAAAGGTACGTCTGTCATAATCTATCTCAATATCGAGAATTTCAAAATATTCAACTCAAAATACGGCTTTGAAAAGGGCAATGAGCTTCTGCAAAATTTTTCAAATTTGTTGCAGGAAGTCTTTTTTGATCGCCTTGCGGCACGCTTTGCGGAAGATAATTTCTATGTATTTGCGGAAAGAGAATACGCAGAGGAAAAAATAGACAGAATCGCAGACGAGCTGAGACTAATGGGGAGAGGAATGACTCTCGAACTCAGTGCAGGAATCTACGAGATCACAGAAAAAAATACCGATGTGATACGAGCCTGCGATATGGCAAAAATAGCTGGAGACAGCATAAAAAAGAAGTATGGGATCAATTGGAGATTTTTCGATGAAGAACTCGATGAGCAGTTTTCACTGAGTCAATATATCGTTGAAAATATAGATAATGCTATAGAAGCCGGCCATATAAAAGTATATTATCAGCCGGTAGTGCGCACAATTAACGACGACATATGCGATCTGGAAGCATTGGCACGATGGGATGATCCCGTACACGGACTACTGTCTCCCAAAGTATTTATAAGTGTTCTGGAAGAATATCATCTGATCCATAAGCTGGACTCGTTTATAGTGCAGAAGGTCTGCCTTCATTACAAACATTGCATGCAGCGTGGGAATCCGATCATACCTGTGTCGGTAAATCTATCCCGTATGGACTTCGAACTCTGTGATATCTTTCAGGTCATAAATCAGGCAGTATACGAAAATAAAGTGCCTAAAAACATGATCCATATTGAAGTAAAAGAAAGTGTCCTGAGCCAGAATGAAGAATTTATGAAGGAGCAGATAAACAGGTTTCATAGAGAAGGTTATCAGGTATGGCTCGATAACTTTGGAAGTTCCTATTCATCCCTCAAGGTATTAAAGGAATTTGACATAGATGTGCTGAAGATAGATATGAAATTTCTTAATGACTTCAGCGAAAAGTCAAGATCAGTCCTTGTGTCTGTCGTACACATGGTAAAAAGTCTCGGCATACAGACGCTGGCAGAAGGAGTGGAAACAAAAGAACAGCTGGATTTCCTGCGCTCTATCGGATGTGAAAAGGTACAGGGCTATCATTACAGCAGACCGATGTTTTACTGGGATTTAGTTCGCCACATAAGCGAGAGAGGACTATTTGTCGAATTGCCTGGCGACAGAAAGTACTTTGATGATATCGGCAGGACGGATATGCTGGGTATCATGACTCTGTTTCATGATGACAAAGACAATGACATTAATACACACGGGATATCTCTTGCAATAGTAGAGAGAAAAAATGATGTTTACCGTGTAATTAATTGTAATGAAAATTTCAGACGGGTCATGAACAACATAGGATTCGGAGAAATAGCAGAAGCAGAAAAGGCATTTTCAAAAGAGGCTCGATCGTTGTATCAGAATCTGACAGCTATGTTTGAAAAGGCAGAAGCGTCAGGAAAGCCGGAAGTGTTTGATTTTGTATGGAAGGGTTTTTACTGCTCAGGAAAAGCAAAGTTCCTATCGAGTGGCAGAGATGCATCAGCGGTACTGATCTCTCTTGTAAACCTATCGGATGATGTGTCATATATTCAAAGAGAATTATTAGAGGAAGCAGGACACAACCTTTTTACTGCATACAGATCCGTGCATATGGTGGATATACAGGAAGATAGACAGACGATCATTTATCAAAGTTATAAATTTAAGAGTGAACATGAGTTGGGTTCAGCCCGTGAGAACAGCCAAAATTTCTGCAAAAACGAGATTTATCCGGAAGATCAGAAGAGATTTGAGCAATTCATGGATTTTGATACCATGATAGAAAGGATAAGAAAGGGCGGAACTAATTACATAAATGAGTGTTTTAGGACGCGTGGTATCGATGGAAACTATGAATGGTCTGAATACGGCATTATCCGTCTGGACGAAGCAAATGAGCGGTGCCTCATATATAACCGTGTTTTAAACGGAAAAGATGTAAAACGTATCGCAGGAGAAAGCAAGATCGAACTGGAAGAAGATGAAAACGAAATAACAGCGGCAACACTTTGGGAAAATGCTGTAGCAACCTCGGGGCTTAACTTTTTCTGGAAAGATACGGATCGAAAATTCCTCGGTGCCAGCAAAGCATTTCTCGACTACTACGGTTTCAGCTCGATAGACGACATCAAGGGAAAGAATGACGAAGAAATGGGATGGCATGTAAATCCTGAGAGATTTAGAAATGATGAGCAGATGGTCTTAGAGACCGGACAAAAAACCAGACGTGTTCCCGGAAAATGCGTGGCAGGAGGAAAACTCAGAGATATCGTTGCCAGCAAAACTCCCATATATAAAGACGGCAAGATCGTGGGCTTAATGGGACACTTTATCGACGTGAGTAAGCAAAAAGCCGAGCAAAAGCGCATAAAGCTTCTAAGTTATTCGGATGATCTCACAGGAACCATGAATATGCGGGGACTTATGGATTCAGGTCTAAGATATGTGGAGAGCTATGACTTTAGAAGCATGGATTTTGCCATGACAATACTTGATATCATGGACTTTCACAGACTTAACGGTTTGTATGGACATGAGTGGGGAAATATGTGCCTAAAGTACGTAGCCGACAGGATACTTGAGTGCATAGGTGTCCGCGGTATCACATCACGCCCCGGAGGTGCACGTTTTATCGTTCTCTATCAGTTTAATGACAGAAGCGACGTAGAAGAACTGGAGAAAGAATTAAAAGAAGAAGTCGAAAAAATACAGAAGATAGGAGATCTTTCTTGCACGCTCTATGTATCTGTCGGAAGTGCATATTATTCAGATTGTGAGAGCATAGAGAGACTTCATCAGAGCGCGATGGACATGATGCTTTCTAATAAGAAAAAGATCGATTCGTGACTTTTCAATTAAACGGCGATGATGTATTATTAGTTAAGGTGTATGAGAATAGGTACATTGTGACTACACGTAGTTACATTTTGTACGAAAACGGTATCTATCCATACTATCATTTAGCAGGGAGAGAGAGGGAAATGAGTCAACCGGTACTGATCAAAGGAGTAAAATCTGGAATGGTACTGCGGCTTGACAGCGAGATGTATTTTGATGAGCTGCTGCCGCTGATAATCGAGAAATTCGAAGCTTCTGCATCATTTTTCGGTAATGCAAAGGTAGTACTTTCTATAGAAGGCAGAGAAGTTTCAGAAGAGGAAACCTCCAAAATTTTGAATATAATCCGTGAAAAGACCAGACTACGCGTTGTAGCTGTCATTACAGAAGATAAAGCTGTAGAAAAGGTCTTTGATGAAAAGCTTCATGCAGCATCCGCAGTAGAGGATAAAGAACTTGAAAAGAAGGCTGTGAAGTACGAGGCGGAGAATAAGAAATTATTAGAAGAACTGCAAGAACTGAAGGGACCTGTAAATGGACGTGATGCGGAGATCCATATAGGATCGATCCGTTCCGGTCAGAGCTTTGAGACTTCAAAGAGCCTGATCCTTCTCGGAGATGTAAAAGCCGGAGCGGAGGTTACGGCTGGAGGAAGCATATTTGTGCTGGGAAGCCTCCACGGAAACGCAAATGCCGGTGCATACGGAGACAGAAGTGCCTTTGTAATGGCACTGGAGCTCAATCCGCTTCAGATACGTATCGCAGATTCGCTCGCCATATCAGAGGATAAGGGGCCGTCAAGCCTTAAGGGACGCGGACTTATACGCAGCAAAAAGAAGAATGACTTCGGTCCTGAAGCAGCAGAAATAACAGACGGACATATACTTATAAAAAAATATGATCGGTCTTTCCTGGAGAACTGTAAATTCCTGTCACAGAAGTAATGCGGGAAAAGACGTAACAGGGGAATAAACATATGCCTGCCGATCGGCAGAATGAATGAAAAAGGAGTTTAAGGAAATGGGAGAAGTAATCGTAGTGACATCCGGAAAGGGAGGAGTCGGCAAAACGACTACTACCGCAAATATTGGAACCGGTCTCGCAAAGCTCAATAAGAAGGTTGTACTCGTGGACACAGATATAGGTCTTCGAAACCTCGATGTTGTACTCGGACTGGAGAACCGGATCGTCTACAATCTGGTAGATGCAGTAGAGGGTAACTGTAAAGTCAGTCAGGCTCTTATTAAGGACAAGAAGTGTGATGGTCTTTATCTCCTGCCGGCTGCACAGACCCGTGATAAGGATGCAGTGACACCGGATCAGATGAAAGTCCTTGTGGAAGAACTCAGAAAGGACTTTGATTACATTATCCTTGACTGCCCGGCAGGAATCGAGCAGGGATTTAAGAATGCTATCGCAGCAGCGGACAGAGCACTGGTAGTAACTACACCTGAGGTATCCGCAGTACGTGATGCAGATCGTATCATCGGACTTCTCGAAGCAAACGATATCAAAAATGTGAGACTCATCGTAAACCGCTTAAATGTCGATATGGTAAAGCATGGGAATATGATGACTGCGCAGGACGTAGTAGAAGTCTTAAGTATCGATCTTATCGGCGTAGTTCCGTATGATGAAAAGATCGTTATCTCTACAAATACAGGTACACCGCTTGCAGGTGACGACTCCATCGTTGGTCAGGCATATATGAATCTCTGCCACAGGATCATGGGTGAAGAAGTCGAGTATCTGGATCTCGACAGCAAAAAGGGATTCTTTGCAAAAATCGGTGAGCTTTTTAATAAGTGAGGGGTGAACTATTATGAAATTTATCGACCTTTTCAGAAAGAAAACGTCCAGCGAAGTCGCAAAGGACAGACTGAAGATGGTACTGATTTCCGATAGAAGCGCCTGCTCACCGGAAGTTATGGAACGCATCAAAAATGACATAGTAGAAGTGCTGAAAAAGTATCTGGAGATCGATCAGGAAGGTCTCGATATCAAGATCACCCAGATTGAAGATGAGACCGACAATGAAGGCAAGACAGTACCCGCACTCTACGCAAACATCCCGATCAAGTCCATGCGACAGGGCGGGTGAAAAAATCTGCATAAAGAAGATAAAACAATTTACTACGAATTTAAGCCAAAACTGCACACCGAAAGGTGTGCAGTTTTGCTATTTGAAAATTATTATGGTTGTAATTATTGAAGTAGTGATAAAGTGCTTTCCGGAAGGTGGTTTGCCTGAGAAAGCATGGATTGCCCTGCTTGTTGAATGACCTTTGATTTTGAAAAATTAACCATTTCAGATGCCATATCTGTATCTCTGATCAAGGATTCTGAAGCCTGAGTATTTTCTGAAATGTTGTTATTATTTTTTAGAGCATGCTCCAAACGATTTTGATATGCGCCAAATTGTGAACGTGTTTCTGAAACGATTTCAATCGCCCTTTTAGTAAGAGCTATAGAATCAAAAGAACTTCCCTGATTTAATGTATTTACCGGAGTTATACCTATTGTACCGTTGCTTAATGCGGTCCAGGTGATCATCAGTCCATGTCCTTCTTTAGAGCTGGTTTGAATCCATAGTTCACGGTTTCCATTATCTGTAACCATATCTTCTTCGATTGCTCCATATGGAGCTTTTGCAATTTGATCCGGTCGCTTATCATATATGAGTAATGTGCTGCCTGTAGGATCGCCGGGATCAGCTACATAATTTGTGTAATGTCCTCCGGGATTTCCGTTGGTGGCTTTTACTATGCAATCGACCAGATCTTTAGCATTTGTACAGCCGTTAATTCCTACAGTAAAGTTTAAGCCACTTCTTGAATGGCTGGCAGTGGACGTATCAAAGATAATGGTGTATTTGTCATTACAGGTACAACAAGATGATCCAAAGTAACTATTGTTCAGTGCCCCCAGATTTTTAAAATCAACACCGGAAAAATCTAATCGGGCTGCTGCTTTGTAGGTGACACCTTTTGAATTTGTGAAGGTGCTCGCAACACGTCCTGCTGCAGATGATTCAGGATCCATAGTAACCCCTCTGATACGAAACAGATCGAATTCATTGAATTTTGCAGTAGTGAAAATTCGATGCATCTCATTTTTCAGCTGTTGTACTTCGTCGTTTATATTTGATCTGTCTGAATCACTGAGAGTTCCGTTTGCTCCTTTTATAGTTAATTCATTTATGCGCTGAAGCATGTTATGAACTTCATCAAGATAACCGTCTGCAGTCTGCACCAGACTTATGCCATCCTGAATATTATATGATCCCTGATTTAATCCTCTTATAGATTTTCTCATTGCTTCAGAAATCGAAAGACAGGCTGCATCATCAGCTGAACGGTTTACTTTATATCCGGAAGAAAGTTTTTCAGTACTTTTGGATAAATTAGTTTCTGTTATCCCCAGCTGACGATTAGAAAACATACTCAGCATATTATGATTTATAACATTTGTACTATTGCTCATTTATCTCTCCTTTTAAATGAAACTAAAAGTTAAAAAATGTTATATATGAGGAATGTGTCAAAAAATCAAACATCCGGGTAAAGTGGGATGTTTTTGTTACTGAAGTAGTTTCAGTATTCCTTCAGGAAGCTGGGTCGCCTGAGAAAGCATGGACTGTCCGGCCTGAGAAAGGATATTGTTTTTTGAATATTCGACCATTTCACTCGCCATATCGGTATCTCGTATTCTTGACTCCGCATTCGTCGTATTTTCAATCACATTATCAAGGTTCTTAATAGTGTGCTCTAACCGATTCTGCATAGCACCGTAATATGCACGCATGGTGCTTACTGTCTGAATTGCCGTACCCAAAATGCCGATTGCAGTAGTGGCATCAGACTCGGTTGTGACTTTGGCAACGGAAATACCCAGAGCATTCTGATTAATGCTAAATCTTTTAAGTCCGATCCTGTTTGATTCAAACGGATCTGCACCAACCTGCAGATGGATCAAAGCATCATCATTTCCGGAACTAATAGAGCTGCTGTTAGTACCACGTACAAATAGAACCTGCGGAGTAGTTACAGTAGAACTAAATATAGAAGTAGAGTTAAGGGAACCAGCTATTATAGATCCTGCTCCGTTAAGACCTGAACCATTGCTACTCTTACATTGGTTAGTGAGAGTAAGGACAAAATTTGAGGCATCGGAGGCTCCACTATTAATACTATTTATAACACTTGTCAAAGAAGTGCCTATAACAGAGGAGATTACCTGTTCAAAGGATTGAGCTGTCCCAGTGGTCTTATAGTTACTTTCGTTTTGCATCAGGGCATTAAATATATTATTAGCACCTGCGATCAGACTGGTTTGTGAAACATTCGTTGGAGCATATCCACTTGCAAGCTGACATAAATATGCACAGGCAAGATAACCATGACCATATGGTCGACCAGCAACAGTAAAGGTTCCGCTTGCAGCGTATCCGGTTCCTCCGACGGTAAAAGTACCATTATTCAAATACGATGCTACAGAATTAAGTTTCGTTGCATTGTTATCAGAACTGTTTGCAATCTTCATCAATGCATCATTCCACCCGGTTGTAAAACCACCTCCGATGAGCTGAGCCGTTCCCTCGATAAACCAATCTGGTAAATTACCGCGGGAATTATCGCCCGTATCACCGTTACACATTCCTTCAGGTAGAATGACATCCATTATTCCATGCATAAGTTCATGAGCAATGGTGGATTGAAGCTTTTGCTCTTCAGCAGGAGGTGGATTTGATGAAGTGAAATCAGCAATATCGCATTTCATGAATAAAGATTCTTCGGCAAAACTATCAGGAAAACCACTAGCTCCCAAAAAGCTTCCCTGCATAAATGCGAGCGTATTTCCTTTTCCGTCAATATAGGAAAGATCCAGTTCAATGGCATATGCGTTAGGGTTTGTTTTAGCGGCATCTAATGCGTTAAGCTTATTTCCGATAGAATCCCTTAGTTTGTTCATAACCTGACTCATTGCGGTAGGAACATATTCATTTGCAATTTTGTCGGTTAGCGCAAGCTGATCTGCTGTTGCTGTCGTAAGAGATGAACCGTGATCCGGAAATACTCGTAGTTCATTAAAAAGAGTTTTTGCGTGGATACTGTCAATTTCGTTTTTAAGGCTTGTGAGCTCATCTGTTATACATGCCCTGTCAGAATCACTTAGAGTTCCGTTAGCAGCTTTGACTGCTAATTCGTTTCCGCGCTGCAACATTTCGTGAACTTCATTTAGAGCTCCATCTGCAACCTGGACAAATGAGATACCATCCTGTGCATTTGAAGATGCCTGGGTAAGACCACGTATTTGCTTTCTCATTTTTTCGCTGATAGATAATCCGGAAGCATCATCAGCAGCACGATTTATCTTATAGCCGGAACTTAGTTTTTCTACATTTTTGTGTTGAAGCCTTGTAGTGATTTTAAATTGACGATTTGCATTTTCAGCTAATATATTATGCTGAAGTTTCATTATGACGTCACCTCTGGTATCTTATGTTATTGAAATGATAAAGTTTATTTTGTATATGGGAAAAAAGGTGGATAAATAGAGATTTTTTAACTATATTTTTTATCGGTTAGATTTTATAAAATGTTAAGAATTATAAAAAAAAATACTTCTGACAGGCTGAAATAGCTGTTATTATGCGAAAAATCTGTATACATATAGTTTATAAATTCTGTCAAATAATACGGTTGTGTATTTTGTATACTCTAGGGATATAAATGAATAACCGATAAACACTATACCAGTAAGAGACTCTATTTTTGTGTTTTTTTATCTGGCTGCTTCGCACGGATGCGCATATAAGCAAGTTTTATCCTCGCTTGCAAAGGAGGGAACCTTATGAAATTGCAGCACAATATACTGGCAGAAAATGCTAATCGTCAGTTTGGGATCATTACAAAGAATAAACTTAACAGCATGGAAAAGCTGAATTCCGGATATCGTATCAACCGGTCAGCTGACGATGCCTCAGGTCTTTCCATCAGCGAAAAGATGAGAAAGCAGATACGCGGACTCACTCAGGCTTCCGCGAATGCGCAGGACGGCATATCCTTCATCCAGGTTGCCGACGGTGCGCTGAATGAAGTTCACGAAATGCTGCAACGAGGTAATGAAATAGCTATCAAGGCAGCCAACGGAACACTCAGTGATACAGATCGTGAAAATCTGAACGAAGAACTGAAAAGCATCAAAGACGAAATTAACGGTATTCATTCAAGGACATTATTTAACGAACTTAGGATATTCCCGGAACATGGTTCTTCTCTTAGTGAAGCCACACCAGCGCAAAAAGCTCTGACCGAGAAAATAGCAAACGAGTATATTCCTACTGCTATGAGTCAGATCATGAGTTCACTCAGTGGTTCTGTGGGATCTGAACTAAACACACTAGATGCTAATAAAACTAATGAAAATGCGTATGCGATCGACCTAAATCTATCCTATATTGATGGAAAAAGTGGAACGCTTGCATATATGCAGGGAAGCTTTTATGCTGCTAATGGTCATCCTGATAGTTTTGCCGAAGAATCTTTATTTATGAAATGTGATTCCGCTGATTTTTCATCAGACAATCTTAGTGCTTCAGATACACAGAAACTTCAGTCGACAATTGCACATGAACTGATGCATGGTGTAATGGATGTTATTCTTCCTGAAGGGATGTGGAATGATGATACTGGCGATAATTCACGCGGAAATTTACCAGACTGGTTTATCGAGGGAACTGCTCAGCTCATTGGAGGTGGTTATACTACCGGATGGAATGATTCGCTGATGACTATCGCAAAGAGTTCTCTGATCACAGATAAGCAAGCTGCTGTTTCTTCCTATCTTAGTCAATTTACCGTTGCCGGCAGACCTTATGGTCATGGTTATCTTGCATGCGCTTATTTATGCCAGCTTGCAAGCGGGCAGAGTGACGTTACATTAGGTAATCTGCGCACCGGTGCTAATAATATATTCAATGCTCTTATACAAAATGAAAAAAACTATAGAAACAATGGAACTGCAAAGTCCTTTAGTGACGTAATCGACTCTGTGTTATCATCTGCAGGATCGACCCATACAACGAACAACGTCATAGCCAATATAAACAGCGGAGAAGTCAACGCATCTGCGTTTGTTCTGGCTCTCACGACTAAGTGTATCAGCAATGATGGTTCAGGACTCAACGGTGCCGGTTCGATAATTGCTGATAATCTTAATTCGACCTCCGTTTTTGGTTCTACGGTTACTTCAAAGCAGGTACTTTTCGTTAGAGGCACTACAAGCAGTTCTGCAAGCGGAGGCGATGAAGCTGCAATCTATTTACAGGTCGGTGCAGATGCACTCCCGTCCAACAGAGTAGAATTAAAGAGGTTCAGTATAAACTCAGCGGCGCTGGGTATCTCCAGTGCAAGTGTTTCAACACAGGCAAGTGCAACTGAATCTATCAGATCAATGGGTGGTGCCATAAATACTGTAAGTGCTATGCGTGCGTATTATGGCGCAAAGCAAAACCGTTTGGAACATACTATAAAGAATCTGGATAATGTCGTTGAAAACTCTGATACGGCTGAATCCAGGATACGTGATACAGATATGGCTAAAGAGATGGTTGAATTTTCGAAGAACAATATTTTGCAGCAGGCTGGATTCTCCATTATTGCCCAGGCTAATCAATTACCTCAAGGAACTTTAACACTGCTACAGTAATTGCAGCAAAATCTAAAGTTTTAGGCATTCATGACGATATATAGTTGATAAATAGTCATTTTTTTGTAAGTACATGGAGGGAGTTCATATGGATAAGAAAGCTATGTTTAAGCTGAGTTATGGTTTGTTTGTAGTGACGGCAAAGAGAGGCGATAAGGATAATGGCTGTATCACAAATACTGCGATACAGGTTACAAGTGAGCCCAATCGTGTATCTCTGGCTGTGAATAAGGGGAATTACACACATGATATGATAAAGGACACTGGTATTTTTAACGTGTCCATAATAAGCGAGGCAGCAAACTTTGATCTTTTTAAGCATTTTGGTTTCCAGTCAGGCAGAGATGTGGATAAATTTGATGGTTACACGGACTGCAAGAGAGTTGAAAATGGCGTGATGATCGTAACTGCAGGGACAAATGCATATATCTCCTGTAAGGTCATCGAAGAGATTGATCTTGGAACACATACACTTTTCATTGCAGATGTGACTGATATGGAGGTACTGTCAGATACGCCGTCTGCCACCTATACGTATTATCAGTCCAATATAAAACCTAAGCCCGAGGCAGTCGGAAAGACTCCCGAAGGGCAGACAGTCTGGCGCTGCAGGATCTGCGGATACGAGTATGTCGGAGAAGAACTTCCGGATGATTTCGTATGTCCAATCTGTAAGCATCCCGCATCTGATTTTGAGAAGGTTACGAAGTAAATAGAGAATGATAAGGTAAAAGATCCAGATCGGAAGAGTTTCGATCTGGATCTTTTTCGGATAAGTTTTTGTTAGATAAGTATGTCGTAAAATGAAAATATATGTATACAACAATGTATACAAAAATATGTCCACATAAAACCTAAAGTTTCAATGCTCCATGTCGATATAGAGGGTGTAAATAGAATGCGGCATATAACAGGGATGGTGCCGGCGAGTGCCGTAAGGAGCAAAAATGTGTTTTTGACCGGAAGGGAGTCCGGATAAAAAATGCAAACATGGAGGTAAAACTATATGGTAGTACAGCACAATATGACAGCAGCAAATGCTAACAGAATGCTCGGCATCACAACAGGTGAGCTGGCAAAGGCAACAGAAAAACTTTCGTCCGGATATAAAGTAAACCGTGCAGCAGATGATGCATCCGGTCTTTCAATCAGTGAAAAGATGAGAAAGCAGATCCGTGGTCTTACACAGGCTTCTGCAAATGCCCAGGATGGTATCTCAATGGCTCAGACCGCTGAAGGTGCACTTACAGAAGTGCATGATATGCTTCAGAGAATGAATGAGCTTGCAGTTAAGGCTGCAAACGGAACACTTGCATCTTCTGATCGCGAAAATATTCAGGATGAGCTTGATCAACTCACATCTGAGATCAACCGCGTTTCAACAACAACGAAGTTTAATGAGCTTTATCTTCTTTCCGGTACAGCGCAGAATGGATCAAAAACGGGCGGAGTACTTGGTGTAAGTCTTCAGGTTGGCGCAGATCCTCTTTCTTCAAACAAGATTGCTGTAGGAATCACAGCTATGAACAGCAAGACTTTGTTTGGAACAGATGCGCTTGATGTTAAGGATTCCACAGGTGCGATGGCATCTTCTGTAATTAAGTTGATCGGTAGTGCGATTGCCGCTGTTTCAAAGCAGAGATCCGCACTTGGTGCAGTTCAGAACAGACTTGAGCATACGATCAAGAACCTGGATAACATCGTTGAAAATACAACGGCTGCTGAGTCTGAGATCCGCGATACGGATATGGCTGCTGAGATGGTTGTTTATTCTAAGAATAACATCCTGCAGCAGGCAGGTCAGTCTATGCTGGCTCAGGCAAATCAGGCAAATCAGGGTGTTCTGTCGTTGTTACAGTGATAACGATGAGTGTATGATGCTTAAACACAAGCCCCACTTCAGTCGAAGTGGGGCTTGTTGTTATCTGTGTTCACTTTAAGATGTAAGGACAATTGATTTAAAAAAAATATACAGTCTGCAATAGAGGAAGAAATATGCAACCATCAGTTTCTGTAATTATTACGGTATACAATAAAGAGGGGACACTTCGCCGCGCAATAGAATCTGCATTGATGCAGAAAGTTGACTTTGTGTACAAGATTTTGATAGTGGATGATGGATCTGAGGATAGAAGTGCAGATATTATCAGTGAGTACGAAAAGAAATATCCGGATACGATAATATACTGTCAAAACGATCAAAATATCGGACTTGGAGAAACGATTTTCTGGGCGTATTACAATCTGGATACAAAATATTTCACTGTATTAGATGCAGATGATTATTGGATTAATGACCGTAAGATTTATAAAGCTGTTCATTTTTTAGAAGAACACGAGGATTATTCTAGTTATGGATCGAACTTTTATGTGGAGGCAGATGGAGAAGAAAGAGTTGCTGCAGTTCAGGCTGATGGTGACAGAACAGCGACAAATGTCTTGGAAGTGACGTTTCTTCAGACATCAGCCAGTGTGTTTCGAAATTATTTTAGTCAGGAAATTTTGGATGATATCAACAAAAGGATAGATGGCAGACGTGTTCATCCGTTTCAGGCAGACACATTTAGGAATCATTTAAGTATACATTTTGGAAAACAATATTTTGAAAATTCGTTAGACTCTGTTTACGATGTTGGTAGTGGGAATGGTATATGGAGCAGAATGACACCGTTTGAACGATCTGTGCTCAATGTAAATATATATTATGAGATCTATGACTTTCTTAGGACAGAGTTTGGAGAGGATCTAAATTCGGAATATTGCATTCGAACCAGTAAGAAGGTTTATGAGCAGGCGGTTGCGCAATTGGCTGTGGTGATGCAGCAGCACAGGCTTTCAGAATTGAAATTGGATTCATATGTTATAGATTCTTTTAGATTTGAGGATGCCAGTCCATATAATATAGTTCTTAAACTGCTGGAATTTGAGAGGATACTTGGGTGACAGGAAATAATTTTAGAAAATGTATTTAAAATAAAACAAAAAAACACTGTTGTGTATACAAAAATGGCCGATATAAAAGGTGTAAAGAAGATTGCAGCACTTGATCGGGACATATAACGATAGTAAATCGGAGCTTCCCAGGGGCATCGGATTTATTATACGGGAGTAATCCCATTGTGTTACAGTTTTTAACCATCACTAAGGGTCCAAAATGGAATTTGGATTTCAAACACACATGGAGGTAATTTTATGGTAGTACAGCACAACATGACAGCGTCAAATGCAAACAGAATGCTCGGCATCACAACAGGTGAACTTGCAAAGTCAACTGAGAAACTGTCATCCGGTTACAAAGTAAACCGTGCAGCAGATGATGCATCAGGTCTCTCTATCAGTGAGAAGATGAGAAAGCAGATCCGTGGACTTACACAGGCATCCGCTAATGCTCAGGATGGTATCTCAATGGTACAGACAGCTGAAGGTGCACTTACAGAAGTGCATGACATGCTGCAGAGAATGAATGAGCTTTCTGTTAAGGCTGCAAATGGAACACTCGCTTCTGCTGATCGCCAGAATATTCAGGATGAGCTTGATCAGCTTACATCTGAGATCAATCGTGTATCAACAACAACGAAGTTTAACGAGCTATACCTTCTTTCCGGTACTGTTCAGACAGGTTCAACATCGATAAATGGTTCTGTTCTTGGTGTAAGTCTTCAGGTTGGTGCAGATCCTCTGGCATCCAACAAGATTGCTGTTGGCATCACAGCTATGAACAGCAAGACATTGTTTGGAACAGATGCACTCGATGTAAAGGATTCCACAGGAGCAATGGCACAGTCTGTTATTAAGAAGATCGGTAGCGCAATTGCTACAGTATCTAAGCAGAGATCTGCACTTGGTGCAGTTCAGAACAGACTTGAGCACACCATCAAGAATCTGGATAACATCGTTGAGAATACCACATCAGCTGAGTCTGCTATCCGTGATACAGATATGGCATCTGAGATGGTTAGATACTCGAAGAGTAATATTCTTCAGCAGGCAGGTCAGTCTATGCTGGCTCAGGCTAACCAGGCTAATCAGGGTGTTCTTTCACTTCTTGGCTAATAAAGACCATAAGATAGTATTTGAAATACCTGGGAAAAGACCCCACCTCGTAAGAGGTGGGGTTTTTCAATGTACCCAACTGTTGAATTTTTTGTACTTTGTTCCGATAAAAATAAATGAGGATAGTTGTTTGATGCAAGGGGGAGCGCTATGAGACTTTTGGTTTTCAGATGGGCCTGCTTTACTCAGTTTGATGTAGAAGAGACATTAACTAAGATGGGAATCGATTTTGATACCTTCGATACGCCGATCAACAGGCATTTATATAGGGACGAAGAATTTATCGAAAAAGTTGTCAGAATTATCAGATCTAAGGCATATGACGCGGTTTTTAGCGTGAATTATGTTTCGTCTCTTAGTGAAGCATGTCATCAGTGTGACGTGACTTATATTGCCTGGTCCTATGATTCTCCATTAAATATAGGATATATCCACATATTAAAGTACCCTACAACACATGTTTTCTCTTTTGACAGGGAAGAGTGTAAGCGCGTGAAGAGGTCATATGATACGAATAATATCCATCATTTGCCGCTTGCTGTGAATGTGGAGCGGTTTGACAGTTATCAGTTATCATCTTCAGACTGGGAACGTTACAGAGCAGATATCTCTTTTGTTGGTCAGCTTTATGACAACATATTTGAAGAAGTAATTTCTGTCCTTCCGGATTTTTATAAAGCATATTTTAATGCAATGAACGACGTGCAGCTAAAAACTTATGGTATAGATACGATTTTTGATGGATTATCTACAGATATCTTAAAAGAAATATCTACAAAGGAATTTAAGGATAGTCTTAGTGAATTGTATCTTAAAGAAGGCTCAAAGGAAACGGAGGAAAATGAGATCTCACCCGGTATTTTGAGATATCTTATGGAACAGTATGTGACGCATAGGGAGAGGATTACGTTACTGGAATTTCTGGGAAGACACTATAATGTACATTTTTACTCTTATCAGGATAACCAGATTCTTCAGAATGTAGAAAAATGCGGTGCTCTTGCATGGGATAGTGAAATGCCGAAATCATTTAAGGGAGCTAAAATTAATCTCAATATATCACTTCGAACGATCATATCAGGTATACCGCAGCGTTGTCTTGACATCATGGCAGCGGGAGGTTTTCTGCTGTCCAATTATCAGGAAGAACTGGATGAAATGATCCCACGGGATGCATGTGAAATGTATAGCTCTATAGAAGAAGCATACGACAAAGCCGGGTATTATCTGCAGCATGATGAAGAAAGAAAAAGAATCGCTGCCAAAGGACGGGAAGTAATGCTCAGAGACTTTACTTATGAAGACAGATTGCGAAGGATATTAGAAACGGCAGGTCTTGGATCAAAGCTTGATAAATGAGAGGAGAAAAGCGTGGGGGAAAAGAAATATAAAGCTGGCTTTTATGGTGAAATGCTTGGCAGATATCATGAAATTGAAAAACTTAAAATGCCCTTAAAAGATTCTACAAAAGGGTATTTACGAGGACTTTGTGATGCTCAGGCAGGACAATTCGGGGGATTATTTACATTGCATCACATGCCTGACTATGTGCTTGATGATCTTAGAGAAGTACTCCCGCTTCCTGATGAATATAAAAAAAATAATGATGATAAGGTAAATTATTATGAATATCTGATCCTTCCGCAGCTTGCATTTCTTGACAGAAAAAAAATACTTAGTTTTCTCGTGGCTAAAACGGAAATAGATGCATTTGGTCTTGACTGCAATGTGATGCTGGACAATTTTCATGATCACGGAGAGGAAGAAAAAGATTTTTTGGAACTCTGTTCTGAGTCAGAGGTGAGCATAATCATACCGGAGAGAACGATTCCTGAAATGATGTCGGAAGAAGTCCTCACAGCTGTACTCGCCGGAAATTTTGTCATGATTCCTTTCAATAGTTCTTATTTTGCGTATTTTCCACAGGGAAGTATTGTTTTTTATATGGACTTTTTTGATGCTCAGGAGAAGATTGAGTACTATTTGAATAATGCTGAAGAGCGCATAGAAGTGGCAAAAAGAGGGCAGGAAATTGTACAGCAGCTTTTACAGGAGCATAATTAATGAGACTATTGGTGTATCGATGGCGTTCCCTCACAAACTATGATCTTGAGGAAGAATTAAAGAATATGGGTATAGAGTTTGACGTATTTGATGATGAATGCGATCTGACTCTTTTTCAGGATCACCAATTTTATGAGATAGTATGCTCATATCTAAAAAAAAGAGGATATGATGCAGTTTTTAGCATAAATTATTTTTCTGCCATAGCTGAAGCCTGCCATGATGCAGATGTAATGTATATATCATGGTCGTACGATTCACCTATGCGTATAGAGACTTCAGAAGGATTGTACTATGACACAAGTAAGCTTTTTGCTTTTGATGCTCATGAAGTCGGGGATATCAGAAAGAAATATGGTATCAGTAATGTGTGGCATATGCCTCTGGCCGTAAGTACAAGGCGGTTTGACAGACACATTCCGTCAAGCTCGCAAAGAAAAAAATATAATTCCGAAATATCGTTTGTAGGTCAGCTGTATGACAACGGATTGAACTATGATCTGAAAAACGTCCCGGAATATTGGCAGGAATATATCCATGCGCTCACAGATGTCCAGCTTGATACATATGGAAAGGATGTCATGAAAGACGCACTTACGGAAGAGGTACGGAAAGCTGTATCAACGCCGGAATTTATGGACGCTGTAGGAAATGCGATCTACCTTAAAGGCGAGAAGAGACCGGATGTGATACAGGATCTTTTTTTGTGGGTTCTGATGTGCAAAAATGTCACCTATAGAGAAAGACTGATGATATTAGAGATGTTGGGGCGCCGCTTTCAGGTGAAGTTCTTTTCTTATCAAAAGTCAGAGGTTCTTCAAAATGTCAAGTATTGTGGGCAGGTTGACTGGTTTCAGGAAATGCCGGATGTATTTAAGTGCAGCAATATAAATCTGAATATAACAGTACGGAAAATAGTAAGCGGTATCCCTCAGAGATGCCTGGATATAATGGGATGTGGAGGATTTCTCTTGTCAAATTACCAGCAGGAACTGGCTGAGCTTGTTCCGCACGATGCCTGTGTGATGTATGAAAGCATAGGGGACGCCTGTGAAAAGGCAGAGTATTATCTGAAGCATGACAATGAGAGAAAAAAGATAGCACAAAAGGGATATGAAATCATGAAAAGGGACTTCAACTATCGTGATCGTATAGAGAGGATGTTGAAAATAACAGGATTGACAAAATGATCATTTGAGTGAGGTGATGGAAGCATGGACACCAGGATATATATCATGACACATAAAAAATGCAGTTATCCGGATGAAAAATGTTACTATCCACTGCAGGTCGGAGCAGCACTTCATGAGGATCTCCATTATGAACGGGATGACACAGGAGACAATATATCTGAAAAAAATGATTATTATTGTGAATTAACCGGTTTGTATTGGATATGGAAAAATTGCAATTGTGACAACGTTGGAATTTGCCATTACCGGAGATATTACTCAGACTATGATGCGGAGAGGATACTTTATCAGGATGAATATGAGGATCTATTAAAAAAATACGACATAATCATTCCCAGGACAACATACACATTAATGCCGACATATCCTTTTTTCTCAGTTAACCATAAATCGCCTGCATTGAATTTAAGCAGGAATTATATAGCAGAAAATTGCCCGTCATATCTTGAGTCGTTTGAATGGAATATGAGCAAGTATTCCTTTAGTGGATGTAATATGCTTGTTACAAAGAAAGCTTTATTTGATAAATATTGCGAATGGCTGTTTCCTTTGTTGTTTACCGTTGAAAAAGAGTTGAGACCGGATGAGATAAAGGACAGTTATCAGAGACGTGTAATGGGTTTTTTGTCAGAAAGGTTATTGAGAGTATGGCTCACTATGCAGGATGTACGAATAAAAGAAGTACGTATGGTGCAGACCGATGTACCGGGGGCGAAGATAACATATGGGAGTGATTAAGAGGAGAAAATATGGCATTGATAATGGACGAAGTTGGGTGGTTATATAGGCAAGCATTAGAGACAGGGGTAAGAAGAATAGCTGATATGGGGGCATTTTTAGCATTTTCAGGCTTGCTTTCCAGAAATTTTCTGGATGCCTCATTGGATGACAGTGTACAGATCGATACCTGGGAGCAGAAAGAGTTTCGGATTTTTCCGGCGCAGAGACATATTTACAATAGGATTTACAGTAGAGATTTATATCCTGATGAGACATATGATCAGATATTTTATTTTTTTTCTGATAGGGAAAGAATGGTTTCAGATGCTGCGTTGCAATGGGGATGGAGTCATGGGAAAAGATTGTTTTTTTTCAGAGAATTCATTATGTCAGAAGAACTGTACAAATGTGATTTTTTAGACAGTATAGAGGGATACACATATAAAGGTGAAGATTTTTGGAGTATAAATATACAAAAGAGTCTGATACAGACAATGTTTGAACTTTTTAATGCCGATCAATACGAAGAGGCTATGATATTGCTAAAAAAATACGCTGGCATTGTAAGGGAAGATATGACGCTTCTAAAACTTGGAATCGCAGTCAGTTCATCTATAGACGAGATTGAGATGATGTGGAAGTATGTGAGATATGCATATTCGATAGACTCAAATGATACGGAATTGTCAGAATTGTATAGCAGTATCAGGTAAAAAGGGGAAAGTATGAATAAGGAAGTATATCATGAGATCCGCGAAGAAATAATGGGGCAAAAAAATATACTTGAACGCATAAATAAATTAATACATGGCATTTCTTCAGAGGAAGGGATAGTACAGTTAGAGAGCATAGAGGCATCCTTTGAATTCTTTATTCAAAGAATGCTTTTTGCATTTAGGAGTGAGAAAGATGTCACTTTTCTTTTGGAAAAAATACTTATAAAAGCAAAAGAATGGGAAAAGGCAGTAAATATAACAGAGAGAAAAGAATATGATTCATTCATAGATAAATATATTTCAGAAATAATAAAGGCTATTAATGATGTGATAATAGCTGCAGACAAAATCTCTCATAATAATGACATTTTAGGACTGGTTCTCATAGAAAAAAATGAAGGAAGATATCTTCCTGAATGGATTGAGTATCACAAGGCAGTAGGGATTTCCAGATTTTTTATTTATGACAATGGAAGTACGGATAATACCAGACAGGTTTTGCAGCAATATATTGATGAAGGGAGTGTCACGTATAGCTGGTGCCCGGGGGGAGCGCGTCAATATCCGGCATATGCGGATGCGCTTGACAGATTCAGGTATGAAGTGAAGTATATGGGATTTATCGATACTGATGAGTTTATTTTACCTGTAAAAGGAGATAACGTTCCGGCATTGGTTGAGGAATTATTTGATAAATATAAAGAAGCCGGCGGGATAGTTGTGAGTTGGAGAATTTTTGGTTCGGAGGGTCGGATTAAAGATGATGGAGAGCCTGTCATAGGAACTTTTTTTCATCGCGCAGAGAATTCATTTTGGCAGCACCAGCATGTAAAGAGTATATGCAATCCGAGGATAACAGTATTACCTCGCGGTCCACACCATTTTGAGTATCTTCCGGGGTACTATGCATTTAATGAGAGAGGAGCAAAGATAGACGGACCATATGATCTTTCCGGGGAAGATCAAGACTGCTCCTTGCTTCAGATTAATCACTATTACGTGAAGTCAAGAGAATACTACTACAAGGTAAAGATGAAACGCGGGTTTGCTGATTTTCCCGGTTCTACGTATGAAGATACATATTTTGACATAAATGACAGAAATGAGATCGAAGACAGCAGAATGCTTAGATTTCTCCCTATAGTTCGACAAAATCTTGTAGAGAGGGGACTTTTGAATGAATGATCACAAGATAGCTTTTATCATTGCGACAAATGATGACCAATACCTGCGAGAATGCTCATATTATATTAATTGTCTGCGTATTCCGGATGGTTTTGAGACTGACATCATCACGATCCGTGAGGCAAACAGTATCTGTGAAGCCTACAATGCCGGAATGCATTCATCTGATGCCCTGTACAAGGTCTATCTCCATCAGGATGTCTTTATCCTCAACAGTAATTTTATCCAGGATATGCTGGATGCATTTTCATTGGATGAAAAGGTTGGTTTGATCGGAATAATCGGCGTAAAGACGATTCCGACTGATGCGAATGCGTATAACTGCTGGGATGTCGGAGGCACATTATTCTTTAATGGTAAAGATGGCGGTATCAGCATGTATGAAAATGAAAAAGGGCTGAATTATGTGTCTGCAATAGATGGTATGCTGATGATCACAAACAGGGATGTAGAATGGAGAGAAGATATCTTTGACGGTTGGGATTTCTATGATCTGTCGCATAGCATGGAATTCACGGACAAAGGATATAAAATAGCAGTTCCATACCAGAAAAGTCCCTGGTGTTTTCATGATGTAGGTCATTTGGGACTTGACAGATATGAACATTATCGCAGGACTTTTTGTGAGACCTATGGAGAAAAGTATGGCTTTGATACTCGGTGTGATCTAAGTGATCCTTTTATAGAAGAGTATAAAAAAAATAAAGACACTGCCCGAAAAATGTCTGAATTGATCTATAGAGACATGAAACATGGCAGAGTAAAAAGAGCACTTGAAAAATATCCGTATATAAAGCTATGTCGTGTACATAATGATAATGATCAGGAAATTCTGCGGGAACTCTTGATAATTCATGGAAATGAAAAAAATGAGAATAGTTATACATTTTGGGCAAGAGGCAGTGAATATGAGGAAGTACGGGAGAAATACATAAATATACGATTCCTGCTTTACAGAGCTCAGTTTGATCGTCCGGTAGAGGACTATGTTTCTCAGTTAAAAGCAGGACTTATGAGTCAGGAATATACAGTTTACGCGATTATAAGCGCGATAGATAAATATATATTTGATAAGACAAAGGTATACGAACGCCTGATCTCAGAGGGACTGCCGATAGGAAAGAGAGAAGAAAGAAAAAACTTTATCTGTCCTGTCTGTGGAAATGAAACAAGTGTATTGACCTTTGCAAATTCAAATAAAAAAGTAAGAAAAAAACATACTTTTGCATGGTGGACCGCTGCATATACAGGAGAGTCAGAAAAAGAAGTACATTGTGCTTCTTGTGGAGCTTCTCTATATGAGCGGATTGCTGCGCTGCTTATAAAAAGTCTTTCGGATCGGAAAGATCAAAGAGTTGCATTGCTGTCGTATTCACCAATTTTGAGACAGTGGGTTTGTACACAGGATAGAGTAGCTGAGTTTATCACGCTGGAGAGTTACGTTTCAGGGCAGCATGAAGCAGATGAACTTAGGGAGTTTTTTACACTTGATACTGAAAGCTGTGATGTGATCGTTATGTTTGATACATTCAACAGATTTGAAGATGATATCACAGCCATGCGTGAACTCAATAGAATACTGAAAAAAGATGGATTTCTGATAGTTTTAAATAGTATTGGTATAGGAATCACAGAGACGCTGGAGTATGCACCGATTGATGCGGAAGAAAGGATGCTGCACTGGGCGGTGTTTGGTGGCGAGCACAACAGAAGGTGTTATGCATCCTATGACCTTATTGACAGATTAATTGATAATGGGTTTCATGTTGGAATGATCGATAATAAATATCTGTCAGATGATCTGGCAATGAATGTTGCACTTCCGAATACATTTAAGGCTTATATATGTACAAAGGATCCTGAAATAAGAGTCGGAGTACCGCAAAATAAGGCTGTCTTTGATGGTCGGAAAAAAGTGAGCTTTATATTATTGTCAAATGGAAATCCTGATGAGTTGAAAAAAACTATTGAGGATATCAGAAATCAGATATATCCGACGACGGAGATAGTAGTAGTTGCGGATATGTTAACAGAGGAAGAGAAAGAGATCATTGATAAATCATATGATGAAAAAATCTGTCTAGTGGAACTTGGTGGATCAAGCAGGCCACAAAGGAATAATGCCGGAATAGAAAAAACGAATGGTGACTATCTGGTATTTACCACAGCCGGAGTTTCATATGATTCGGATTTTGTATACGGTGCTGCGGCGCTGCTGGAATCGGACAAAAATATTGAATTTGTATATGCAGATGAAAGACGCGAGGAAAAGGCAATGGGAGCGGCGCGGATATGGCCGGATGTTGATATAGATAAGAGCAGGACATCAGGTGATATTTTTTATGAAATTGCAAAATCCTTTTATCCGGCGCTTTCAACTGCTGTGATAAGAAGGAATAGCATTTATTCTTACGGCAAATTTGATGAAGGATTAGGTAATGCAGGTGAAAAAGAATTTTTGCTGAGACTCATTGATGGCAGAAAGGCAGCGGAAATTCCGAAGGTGCTGGTGACGTCTGTGATCGATAGGGACAATCCCTTTGAAGACATTGGAGACCGCATAGATGAATTATTGAAAATATGCTCAGAATTTGATCTTGCTAAGAGAAATAAGGAAGTATATGTCAGTGTCATTAGATCAGCAGTATCGACAGTTGGAGGGTACAGCGGTACAGATCGCAATGATATAACAGGAAAAATATACGAAAGAGTAAAAGCAGATAAGGCTTTTGATGAAACGGATTTATGTAATCTTCGTCGCTCTCTCGGATTGTGAAGCTTCATTATAAGAAGGATACAAAGAATGAACGACAAAAAAGTTGCTTTTATAATCTGTTCAAATGATCAGCAGTATTTGGATGAATGTACAGTTTATATCAGGTTCTTGGTAGTTCCACCGGGGATTACTATTGAGATAATCCCTATAATTGGCGCAAAAAATATGTGCGCAGGTTATAATACCGGGATGCGCTCCACCGATGCCAAATACAAAGTTTATCTTCATCAGGATGTATTTATAATAAACAGAAATTTTATTACAGACATCATAAGAATTTTCTGTGAGGATGAAAATATAGGAATGCTGGGAGTGGTAGGTAGTACAGATCTTCCGGCAGACGCAAGGTGTCATTTCTACTGGGATAGAGGCGTAGTGTATGAGTGTTACGGTTACGTAGTACGACTGGCTGATTCCGGATTTAATAAACTTAGTTATGTATGGGCAGTGGATGGATTATTAATGGCTACGAGCAAAGATCTGACCTGGCGGGAGGACAGGTTTGATGGTTGGGATTTCTATGACATATCCCAGGCGATGGAATTCATGGAAGCAGGCTATAAGGTTGCGGTTCCATATCAGGAGCACCCCTGGACTTTTCATGATAATGGGATACTGAATCTAGAAAACTATGACAAGTATAGAAAGATCTTTTGTGAGACATATTCAAGATATTTTGAATATGGTGATAGCGACGAACAGAAAGAAACGAATGATGAATACAAAAAAGATATGATATCCATCAGAAATATCCTGCCTGAAATCAGGAGACTCTTTGATACAGGACGGTATATGGAAGCGGTTGGACTTGTATCGGAGTGGCATGCATATAAAAATAAGGATAATGATCTATTTTCCTTATATGTGATCGCAGCGATCATATCGGAGGAATGGAAAGCCGGAAAAAAATGTCTGGGAAAAGAAGGTCGGGATACGGATACACTCATATATGAGTATCAAAAAATACGATTCATGCTTATGCGGCTTGCTTTTGATATTGAACCGGAAATTGCACCGAAGAAACTTATTGAAAGAGGAGATATATCTGAAGAAGCGATCAACCTGCTGATGGATATTGTGATATACGATGATTATAGAACCAAGGTCAAAGAAGCAATCAAAAATTTGCGATGAGGACGTTTATCATGGTGCATACGGAATTAAAGGATTTGAGATTTGATCCGACATACTTTTTCGATGAAGTACGTGAGGGCTTTTTTGTGCCTTCTATGATGAAGAGGTATTGGGCTTGTGAACTTAAAGTCTTAAGTGAAATAGATCGTGTGTGCAGGAAATATAACATACAGTGGTATGCGGATTGTGGAACTCTTTTGGGAGCTGTGAGGCATGGAGGATTCATCCCTTGGGATGATGACATGGACATATGCATGCTGAGACATGACTGGATCAGATTTTTTGAGGTGGCAGAGGAGGAGCTGCCGAAAGAATACTGGATCAGAAACCCGCTTAAAGAGGATGGAAATGATGAACCTGTTGGAAAGATTATCAGCGGACATGCCATTAATTTTAATGAGGAACATTTGAGAGAGTACTATGGGTGTCCATATGCCATAGGAATCGATATATTTCCGCTGGATGGCGTGTCAGATGATGAGAAAAGTGAAGATGAACGCAGACATATGATACAGACCATATGGGATGCAAAAAATCTCATAGAGGCCGGGCAGATGGATACATATGAATGTAGGAGACTATTGGCTGACATAGAGAGACAGAATCACACCATATTGCACAGAAAGGGAGATATAATAAGTGAACTTTTATTTCTCATGTGGAAATTCTTCTGTATGTACCCGTCTGATAAGGCAGAAACTGTAGCGATGATGCCCTTTTGGGTTGCGAATCATGACCACAGATATAGTCGTAAACTTTTTGATGATGTGATAATGTTTCCATTTGAAAATGTATATATTCCGGTGCCGGCATATTATGAAGAAGTTCTTCAGATAGAATACGGTAATTTTATGGAAATTCATAAGGATGGTGGAATACACAGATATCCTGTGTACACAGATCAGGAAGAAATCCTTGCGAAAAGCAAAGGGGAAAATCCCTTTAGGTATACACTTGATAAAAAAATAGAATTGCCGGAGATAAGGAATGACAATCTAAGTCAGCAATGTACAGAATTGATCGATATCATCGAAAAAGCACATGGTCAGATAAGAAATGTATCAAAGACGGAAAATATTAATCTTGTGCTGAAACTTTTAGAAGGATGTCAAAATCTGGCAATAAATCTCGGAACAATGCTCGAAAAATATGTCCCGGAAAGCGAAGAAGCAGTACATACTCTTGAAGAGTATTGTGAATATGTATACCAATGTGGTGAAGACTTAAAAGAAGAGCGTATTTTACTGCTTGAAAAGCAGATTGAGATTATTCGTAGGAAAGTTGATGAGACGGTCAGGAACAAAAAAGAAAAAGTACTATTTTTATCATTCAAGGGTTCATGGTGGAAATGTTTGGAAGCTACATATAAAAAATATGTTTCAAGACCGGATGCTGAAGTCAGTGTGATCTCGGTTCCGTATTATTCTGGAGATGGGCTGGCACATATAAAAGGTGTGATATGTGATGAAAAGAATAGTTTGCCGGAAGATGTCGAGATCACAGATATAAACACATATGACTTTGATAAAAATCATCCTGACATCATATATACGGATTATCCCTACGATGGATACTGTACGACAATGGACGTACCACCTTTCTTTTATTCTGAGAATTTAAGGAAACATACAAATAAACTTGTATATGTACCTCCTTTTGAATGCATGGATCCTGTGAGTGATACTGACAGGGGATGCATAACTATGAAGCTGCTCATTGAACAACCGGTGATAGTATATGCGGACGAAGTAGAAGTGGATTCCGAAGTTAAAAAGAAATTATATGTTGATTTTCTGACAGAGCTTTCCGGAAGGCAGGAATATTGGGAGGAAAAGATCAAAGTAAGACAGCAGGAAGCGAAAACGCAATATTTCGAAGATAGAGGCTTTTCAGAAAAATGGAATAAAATGATTGCAGGACGAAAGGTATTGGTTTTTAGATACTCCGCATCGTATTTGCTTCAGTATGGGGAAAAGGCATTAAAAAAGCTGAAAGATTCGGTGGCGACCATTAGTGAAGCATCAGAAAAAATAGCATGTATCGTTTCTCCGGAAGCGGGGATAGATAGTGTTGAAAAGATAGACAGCGGGCTCTGGAAGGAATATTGCTCTGTACTTGACGCAATAAGATCAGATACAGATGTCATTTTTGATGAAAGAAGAGCAGTTGACAGTCATATCAATGAAGTGAATGCGTATTATGGCTGCGCAGGAAATCTCGCGCACAGATGCAGAAACGCGGGAATACCGGTTATGCTGATGAGTGCTGCTGAGTAGATAATCTTTTTGTCGTGATACATGAGAAATGCAGAACAAATTTTAAGGGAGTAGGTGTAATGGACAAGTGCAAAGTTGCCTTTATCGTTTGTTGGAAAGAGACTGTATACTTGCGGGAATGTCTTAAATATTTGGAGCGGATACGTGTACCGCTTAACTGCGAAACTGATGTTATCACGATAGGTGAAGCAGATAGTATTTATGCTGCATATAATGCTGCGATGGAATCATCTGATGCAGATATAAAGGTTTATTTAAGAGAGTATGTCTTTATACATTCGACGAAATTTATAGAAGATATACTTCAGATTTTTAATGATCATCCTGAATTTAAGATGCTTGGAACGTCTAAAGATGCTGAAAAAACAGAAATAAAAGAGGCTTCGATCGTTGATGAAGCAATGATCATTACGAGGGAAGACGTAAAATGGCGGGAAGATTTATTTACCGGATACACATATTATGCAGAGTCTGAATGTACGGAATTCCGGATAAAAGGATTCAAAATAGGTGCTGTATCTGATCCGGAGAGGTGGTATCTGCGAGCATACTATCGGGAATGGTCTGACTCAAGTCAGATGAAGAATGCAAAGGTATTCTCAGAAAACTATAATATGCCTTCTGAAGCTGAAACATCAATTGCGAGTGGATTGATCAGCAGGCTGAGAGATATACGGAACAGAGAATTGCCACAGATAGTATATTTGTTGGACAAAGGAGACATTAAAGAGGGTACACGCAGACTGAAAGAAATATCGAAGCTCAGAGAGTATGATTTATTGGTGAGTTGCCTGGTCTCATATGTGGAAACAAAAGAGCTCGAAGCAAAAATAGAAATAAGTAGTTTTTCTAAGTGTAAAAATGTCGATGAAATCGTTAAGCGAGTGTTTGAAATACTGTTTTTAGGATATGAAATTATTTCCGGAACAGGGAGAGAGAGATTTATTTCAGAGTACGATGGGGGAACGCTTTCGCTGGAAGCAATGGCATTGATATTTAAAAATGACCCGGAGAATTCGAATAAACTAAAGAAAAGCATCAGGGATCTTTTTTTAGAACGATACAAAGATGAGATGCTGTGGCTCGGTATATGTTCTTTGTATATGTGTGAAAATACAGAAATAGTCAGATTGAAAGAAGAGTATGGAAATAAAGCAGAAATCGAAAGCAGAGACAGGGCACATGTACACGAGGTGTATTTCAATAGATATTACAGGAACAAAATAATATCTAATTGGTTTAATGGAAAGTGCGCAGTGTATACGTGCATCACAGGAGGGTATGATCAATTAAATGAGCCGGAAGTAGTGAATCCGGTGTGGGATTACATATGTTTTACAGATAATCATTCTATGAAATCTGAACATTGGAAAATAGTGGTTTTAGATAATGCTGAAAAACTAACTGAACTTCAGTTGGCGCGCAAGGTAAAAATGCAGCCTGCAGAGTATCTGAAGGAATACGATTATACCATTTGGGTGGATGGGAAGATGAGAATTACCGGACCACTACAAAATATTCTTATTAGATATGGTAGAGACAGCAGTATGTTGTGCTTTTCACATCCGAGGAGGGATACCATAGAGCAGGAGGCTGCAGCATTAATTTACAATAAGAAAGCAGAAGCAGGAACATTACAGAAGCAGATTGAAAAATATAAGGAAGATGGTTTCCGGGATGACATTGGATTATGTGATACAGCGTGTCTCGTGAGATCAAATCATGATCCGAAGCTAAATACAGTAATGAGAGACTGGTTCAAAGAAATAATGACAGAAAGTGCTCGTGATCAGATGAGTTTTGGCTATGTATGCTGGAAAAACAATTATCATTATGACATATGTGATCTTTCTATATATGATAATGAGTTTTTGGCTGTAAGGGATCATTTGAGACGGTAATAATTTTTTGAGGGGATGAAAATGAAAACAGTTTATACATGTTTTTGTACAGACTATATTCATGAAGGTCATTTAAACATAATAAAAGAGGCACAAAAGCTGGGGGAAGTAACAGTCGGAGTTTTATCTGATGAGCAGATGATCAAGTATAATAGCTTCCCTCTGAAATCTACTGCTGAGCGCGTTAAGATGTGCAAAAAAATTCCGGGTGTTGCGAATGTTATTGTCCAAAAAGAAATAATGTACGATAAGGTCATTCAGGAATTGAGACCGGATTATATAGTACATGGCGATAACTGGGAATCAGAATCAATGCAGGCTATACGCCAAAATATTCTTGAAGCCACCAATAAATATGGTGGACGTCTTATTGATATACCCTATTCATATAACGAAAATATAGCACGTATTCAAAAGCAGATGAAGGAAAAATTGTCTATTCCCGAACTTAGGCGAGGGAGACTGAGAAAACTCCTAAAACTTGCACCGATTGTAAAAGCATGTGAAGTTCATAATGGTCTTACCGGACTCATAGTTGAGAAAACTGTAGTCGCTGATGGCGGAGCAATAGATCAGTTTGATGCTATGTGGATCAGTTCATTATGCGACAGTACTGCAAAGGGAAAGCCGGATATTGAATTGGTTGAAATGACAAGCCGATTCCGTACAGTCGATGATGTAATGGAAGTGACAACCAAACCGATTATTTTTGATGGTGATACTGGAGGCTTTATTGAGCATTTTGTGTATAATGTTCGTTCACTTGAAAGAATGGGAGTTTCGGCGGTTATTATAGAAGATAAGACAGGACTTAAGAAAAACAGTTTGTTTGGAAATGATGTAGTCCAGACGCAGGATACTATTGAGCACTTTTGTCAAAAGATCAAGGCAGGGAAAGAAGCGCAGTTATCGGAAGATTTTATGATCATCGCGAGAATAGAATCTTTGATACTTGAGCGAGGAATGGATGATGCATTAGAAAGAGCATATGCATTTCGTGATGCCGGTGCTGACGGGATAATGATTCACAGTCGGAAAACGAATCCGGATGAGATTTTTGAATTTTGCGATAAGTTTAGAAAGACAGATAAGAAAACTCCTATTGTGGTTGTTCCGAGTTCATATAATACTGTAACTGAGAAGGAGCTGATAAGTCATGGAGCGAATATAGTGATCTATGCGAATCAGCTTTTACGTGCTGCGTTCCCGGCAATGGAAAATGCGGCAAAGAGTATCTTGCGGAATCATAGGGCGTATGAAATTGATAACGCGCTTATGCCGATAAAGCAGATCATAACGCTTATTGACGAGATATAGGCTTGATGGAGTGAGATCATATGGGGAGCTTGATTCAATTTGAGAAAGAATGGTTCGAGGCCGAAGAAATAGGTGGATTCAGGATAAATACTATGATGAAGCGCTATTGGGCAGCGGAACTGGAAGTTTTGGTTCGGATAGATGCTCTATGTCTTGAACTTGGTGTGCAATATTTTGCAAATTGGGGGACACTTCTCGGAGCAGTTAGACATGGTAGTTTTATCCCCTGGGATGATGATATAGACATTACGATGTTTAGAAGAGACTATGAGATTTTTGCTGCCGCCGCAAGAGAAGGAAGACTTTGGGATGGTTTGATAATTAAAGAAGATCATTTGGATGCAGATTATGAAAATCTGATAAGCCGTGTAGTAAATAGCTTGGAACTGAGTACGGATGACGAAAGAATGGAAACATATCATGGGTGTCCATACATTTTAGGAGTGGATATCGATGTTTTGGATGATATGGCACCGAATGACGAACTTGATAAAGAACAACAAGAACAGATGAGTGTAGCATTAAAAGCGCTGGAAGTATTCAGAAATATTGAAAATGGAAAAGAGGATGCTTCAAAAATTGATGAAATGTTAAGCCGGGTAAAAAATGTTACAGGCACAGCTCTTGAAAAAACACGTTCTCTAAAAATGCAAATGCACGAGCTTATACACGAAATCTGTAAAAAATATGACGGCAGTAATAGTACGTATGCTGCATATCCGTGTTTAAGATTTATCAGTGGGGAATATAACCAAATATACGAAAAGGCGCGATTTGAGGATCTGATCAGGATACCGTTTGGACCTATAACAGTTCCTGTTCCGAGGCATTACCACGAATACCTGAGAAGTTCTTATGGGGATACTTACATGACACCGATAATATGCAGAAATATGCATGATTATCCATTATATAAGGATCAGGAAGAAATATTGAAGCAGGAATTGATAAAGAGAAAAATGTCCGGGAAGATGTTTGATATCGATACAGGTTACTGATATTTAGGAGAATGATTTTTGATAATGAATAGCTGATCCTTTCAAATTTGGTTCTAAGATCATGTGACTCCGAAAACACCCTATAAGGAGGCGATTCTGATGAATTATAGGAGTATTGATCAATTGAATAAAACTATACGTTCAAAATTATCTATTATTCCTAAAGATGTGGATCTCATTATTGGAGTTCCCAGGAGTGGAATGCTCCCTGCAACTATCATAGCATTGTTGCTTAATAAACCTCTTATAACAATAAATGATCTCACATGCCCTTCTATAAACTCTTTTACAACTAGAAAAATCAAATTTCTAAACGAGTACAAAAAGGCATTAATAGTAGATGATAGTTGTTTTACCGGAGCAAGTATAAATAGAGTTAAACAGTTTATTACCGAACATCTTTCCCGCAAGATTGAGGCTTTATATTGCTGCATATATGTAACAGATGAATCAACTTCTTTTGTTGATCTTTATTTTGAGATATGCAATCAACCGAGGGTTTTTGAATGGAACATTATGAATCATCTCATAATAACGCAAAGTTGTTTGGATTTAGATGGAGTACTTTGCGTAGATCCTACGGAAGAAGAAAATGATGATGGTCCTAAATATCTTAATTTCATAGAGAATGCAACGCCTCTTTTTATCCCGGAATATGAAATTGGTGCAATTGTAACCAGCAGATTGGAAAAATACAGGGAAGCAACAGAATCATGGCTTAAAAAGAATAATGTTAAGTATAAGAGCCTTATAATGTTAGACGTTCCTGACAAAGAAACCAGGATACGTCTTGGTTTACATGGAGTTTTCAAAGCAAACATTTATCAAAACAGTGAAGCTGCACTCTTTATTGAAAGTGATGATGGGCAGGCACAATATATATACGCTAGTACCAACAAACCAGTTTATTGTACAGGAAGCAACAGATTCTATAACCGGGATAGCAGTTTTGATGTCTATGCGCGTATTATGCAACTCGGGAAAGCTATAGAAGAAAAAGCTTATAATGCACTATCGATCATGTATAATTTTCACGATCGATCTTTTGAGATTATTAATTTATCAACGCACGAATCAGCTTGTTATCTGTTTAATGAATACTTGAGCAATCTCTCAAAAATTTTTGATGAAGTATGTCAATTCTCTATAGACAATAGCAGTCTTGGTTCATGGATATCCAATTATATTTACAAGGCTAGAGAAATAATAAATAACGATATATCTAACCTGCCGGATTATTTTCTAAGCTCAAATTTGAAGGAATTAGAAACACTTATTGATGCTAGCATCCACGACGTGATTCTTACCGCAGCAAGCAAGGTTTCTACACCCGCTTGGAATGAAGAACACTTTAATACCAAAAAAGAGCTCTTCAATAACATAATCAATAATGACTTAGATATGGATGGATTTGAAAAGGAGGTTGGTTTTCTTAAGAAACGCGGAGAACTGGTTCTTTATCCATACGATTTCATAAATAAGTATGACGAATCAAAAGTCACTGTATATGAAGAACAAGATCTGAACTTGAAATATGTGAAACACAGGGATAAAAAACTTTTCTTTCCGCCAAAGGATAGTTCGTTGATTAAAAGCGAATATAATCAGCTTATTATGGAACAGGATGAGGAAAGTCCACATCATTATTTTTCTGAGAATTGTTCGTTTTCTGAAGGTGATATCTTTGTAGATGTAGGTGCAGCTGAAGGCATCATTTCTTTAGACGTGATCGAGAAAGCAAAAGAAATATATTTAATTGAATGCTCTGAGGAGTGGATAAAAGCTCTTAAAGCTACGTTTTCCGATTGGATGGACAAAGTTCACATAATAAAAAAATATGCTGGTAGAACAGATAATGATACTACAATTACTCTTGATACACTTTTGCGGAATTATTCTTCTGAGAATATTTTTATTAAAATTGATGCTGAGGGAATGGAGCTTGACATACTAAAAGGCAGTGAAAGAATCCTTTTAAATAATAATTGTAAATTATCTTGCGCAACCTATCATACAGGCGATCAAGCTCAAGAACTAAGGCTATTCTTTAATAACTTGGCTTATAATTCCTGCCCAAGTAATAACTACATATTGTTTTTCTATGGAAAGATGGTTCTGGACAATGGATATTATGAGCATATCAAAAAGCCTTATTTCCGCCATGCGTTGGTAAGAGCATGGAAAGAATAAGATATATAAATGGTGAAGCTATGAAAACGATGGAAATACCGGATAAATTTTTGGTTCAGGAAGAGAGAAACGGATTTACAGTAAATGAAGTCATGAAACGCTCATGGGCGTCATATCTCGATATTCTTGAAGATGTCATAGCCATATGTGAAAAAAATAAGCTCAATCTTTTTGCCTGTTATGGAACATTGCTTGGTGCGGTGAGAGAGCATGGCTTTATTCCATGGGACGATGATGTTGATGTAGGTCTTGTCGGCATGGACTACGTAAATTTTTTAGATATCCTGTCAAGAGAGTATGAGGATAAATATAATATCCTAAATCCATACACAAGGACATGGCATAGCATGAACTTTACCCATATCACAAATGCCAGTGCAGTTTCATTTGAGAGGGAACACTTAAAAAAGTGGAATGGGTGTCCTTTTGTTACAGGTCTTGATATATACCCATATTATTACATACCGAGAAATATTAACGAGGAGGAATACATACTAGATCTGCTAGTCAGGATAGATGAAGTCATCGGGATGAACAGACAGCTCATGGCATTGACAGGAGAAGGCGGGATCGTGTCTGATAGAAATGCTCTGGGTCAGGCTGTTGCCATGAGACTTGTTGAGCTGCAGCGTGAAACAGGGTATGAATTTAATAACGAAAGACCTATAGAGAATCAGCTTGAAATCTTGTACGATCAGGTTTGCCGTATAACTACAGAAGAAGACGCAGACTATGTCGCGCGTTATGATGAATATGTGAAAGACAGATCTAGGAAGTTTCCTAAGGACTTTTTCGAATATACTGTATTGAAGCCGTTTGAGTATATTTCAATACCTGTTCCGATAGGATATGATGCGATTTTAAATGCCAGATTTGGACATGATTATATAATGCCAAGACAAGAAAGCGCATTACATGATTATCCTTATTATTCAAAGCAATTTAAGGATGATAGGTATTATCACAAAGAGGTAACAACTGAGGAACGGACAGAATATAATAGCGAAATTAAAAAGAAAAATCCTGAAAAAAAGGCCGTTCTATATCACACAAGCATGCGGGAAATGCTGATACACTCTGAGAAGGTGCCTGCAAAGATAAATAGCGTTCTTAAATATTTTTATGAGAATAGCGACAAATACGAATTGTGGTGGATGCCGGATATCTTTCTCAAAAATGATGAAATGGCACTTGATGAGGTAGCGCCTGTACTTATGAGTCAGTATGAATCCATATTAAAAGACTTCACAGAACAGGGTGGAAATATCTGTGATATAGGAACAGAAGTCACAAAAATACAGAGAGAGATGGATGAGTACTATGGCGATCCGGGCATCATTGCTGATGAATTCGAAAAAAAAGGAAAGAAAATAACCATTCAGGATTATATGCGTGAAATGGTTGAATATGAAAATGATGCAAAAAATGAAGATATAAATGAAAATAATCAATCAGCAGAGACAAGTAAAGGACATGAAGAACGTGTAATTCCTGATGAATGGAAAAAAATAATGTACCGTTCGGATGGCAGCCTGAAAAAGATCGTCCTGTATGTGACCTCATTAAGTGTACTTTTTCAGTATAAAGATAAAATGGTAGAAAAAATAAAAAACGTGATAAATATATTTAAGGATAATGAGGAAGACATAGCGATGATATGGAAGTATGAGCCGGTTCCAGAAAATCTGACTGAAGCATTAGGAGATAATACAGTTAATTCTTTTAGTAAAATATTGGAGTTATTTGTAAAGGAGCATAGAGGAATGATGATAGAGGGAGAGTGCGACGGGATCATTTCACTGGTAGATGCTGTATATGGGGATCCTGACGCAATAATTACCGATGCGATAAAAAAACATATTCCTGTAATGATACAAAATCCGGAAGTCCTTTAAGATTCCTTAGGAGGGTATTTAAATAAATGGGGGTAAACACAGATTTTTTCAGGGATGAAGTGAGAAATGGATTTTACATCCCTGCGGCTATAAAGCAGGCGTGGGCTGCTACGCTTGAGGTACTTGGAGAAATTGACAAAATCTGTACAAAACATAATATTACATATTTTGCAGACTGGGGGACGTTGCTCGGAGCGGTACGACATGGCGGATTTGTACCATGGGATGATGATCTGGACATAGGGATGAAACGTGATGACTATGAAAGGTTCAGAGCTGTTGCAGACGCAGAGCTTCCCGAAAACTATGTGATACATGATTATGAGCGAAAAGATGACCACTGGGAATTTCTGATAAGGGTCGTAAATAACAGTAAGATCTGCTTTGATGAGAAATATTTAAGAGAACACAATAATTTTCCATGGCTTGCAGGTGTGGATATTTTCATAAAAGACTATCTGTATTCTTCTGCAGATGAGGAAGAAGAACGTGATAAGGAAGTGATGAAACTGTATGCTGTGGCGCAGTTGGTTATCGAGGAAAAGTATAACAGGGCAGCACTTATTGGCGAATTAAATGAGATAAATCGGCGATATGGAAGTAGTTTTTCTATTGATGAACCTCATTATGCTCTTGCTGTTTCATTGTACCGATTGGCAGAACAGCAGATGGCAAGGGTACCAAAAGAGAAAAGTAACAGGATCGGACAGATTTTTCCGTGGATCATAAAGCGTGGAAGTGATGCCGGAGAGGATAAGATATTATACGAAAAATTTATAAGACTTCCATTTGAAAATACAACTATTCCGGTGCCGGTCAGCTTCAACAAAGTACTGAAAAAAAGGTACGGAAATTATTATGAGATAAAAAAAGTATGGACCGGGCATGACTATCCATTCTTTGAAGGCCAGAAAAAGGAAATGGAGAAACTGCTGGGGGCTTCTATTCCTGGTTTCAACTTTGAAAAAGAAATGTTGAATTCTATAGATAAGGATTACTCAGGTTCGATAAGAAGTATATCCACTGAATGTGTAAGAATGATAAAAAAATTGTTGGTGGATGCCGGATGTGCTGCAGAAAATGAAAATTATGAAAATGCAGCACAGAAACTTACCGAAGCACAGCAGCTTGCAATCGACCTTGGTACATTGCTTGAGCAGAAAAAAGGAGAAAAAAATATTCATGTAAAAAATGTTGTACATGAGTTGGAAAAACTGTGTGATGCTCTGTGGAGAGATGCGAATAATCTGCTTGACCCAAATGGAAAGAAGATTGAATCAACGTTGGAAGCCTTGACCGATGTTGAGGATGCAATCGAAGAAAATGTAATACAAATAAAGGAAATACTATATCTGCCAATTGGAGCTGAAGAGTGGAATGGTTTCAGAGAAATTTATGATTTAGAATCGCAGAGAAACGATGTGGATATTTTTGTCGTGCCGCTTCCGCTCTTAAAAAAGGACTATTTCGGAAATATCATCATGTCGCCTGAAGATATAGATAAAGCTGCACAGGGTGATCTGTATGAAAAAAACTTAAATCTAGCAGATTGGAGAGAGTACGATATCTCAACGCATTGTCCTGATGTAGTGTATATACAGAGTCCTTATGATGAGACTAATCCATGTCTCACTGTTCCGCCTTTTTTTCACACAAAAGCAATTAGGAAATATGCAGGGGAGATAATCTATATTCCGTTTAAGAAGACAGAAGAATTTGCAGATGAAGACAAGAATGACATATATAATATGAAGCATTATGTGGCTGCACCCGGAGTGGTATATGCGGATAGAGTGCTAGTTCAGTCAGAAAATATCAGAGAAAAGTATATCACTTGTCTTGAAAATTTTTCCGGAAGTGAAGCCAGAGAATACTGGGAACAAAAAGTTTCTATTAAAGCCCTTCAAAATTCAGCAGAGACTAGAAAACGCGGTGAGAAACGAAAGATAATTTTTGGTATTGGAGCAAATGAATTGTCTGAACATCCGGATATATTCGTGAGAGCGGTAGAGCAACGCATAAATACCTTTGCAGAAAATAGTGATCATATAGATATGGCGATTTATTTATATCCTAATGAGAAAGAAAAATGGATGGAGTCGGACGGGAAGCTGTCAGATGAGATATTTTCTCTGATAAAAAAAGCAGGAGTGAAGATCGTATCAGCATGTTCCAAAGACAGCGAAATCTTATCACAGAAATATGATGCATACTACGGAAGCCCAACACCGCTGGTGCCTGCATTTTTTACTCAAAAGAAACCGGTAATGATTGCAGATTTTGAGGTTTGATGAATGAGTTTATAATGGTTTCAAAAAAATGCACATCAAAAGATACATTAAACAATGGATCGAAGTGGTATAATGTACACTATGTAAGGAGAGAGGACGTTTTAAATATTAAGGGGTCTGTAATGTAAGATTGGCAGAAGGGAAGTCCTTTTTTACAGAGAAGTCACATCTTTATCAAGACGTCTATATAATTCCAAGAGAACAAATGAATATATTACTCATGTGATGATGGAACATCACGATATGATTGTTGGGGGCAATATATCAGAGGAGGTATGGAGATTGAGATAAACGCAGAAATTAACTGTATTTAAAATATGGTTGACTTGTGCGTTTTTTTAATGCAGCAGTGTTTCGGGAGCAATGTCTGATATGTAGTTGTCAATGATGAGGGGGAATCATGTGGTACGTAATACAGGTAATGAGCGGCGATGAACAGAAAATGAAGTTGCTGCTTGAAGACAGAGTTGACAGTAGGATATACAGGAAATGCATAGTTCCGGCATATGAAAGTGTCAGAAGAAGACAGGGGAAATGCCTGATAATGTTGCGGAGATTATTTCCGGGATATATGTTGATAGACACAGACGAACCGGAAAAGGTACATGATGCGTTAAAAAAAATTCCTCATTTCACGTCACTGCTTGGTGTAAGAGAAAAAACTGAAGAACAGAGAGTGTTCATTCCTATAGGTAATAATGACGAGGAATTTCTAAAGAGTATCCTTGACGATGGGATCATGCGCGTGAGCTATGTGCATCTGTCGAAAGCAGGACGAATAGACCGTGTAAAAGGACCACTGGAGAAATACAGGCAATATATAGTAAAGATGGAATATCGGCATCGCTTTGCTACGGTGGAAGCAGAAGTATTTGGCAAAAAGCGACGAATAGAATTTGGCCTGTGGGGTGATTCAGATCCACGGCTGCCTTGGGTTGAAGAAATAAAAACAGGCATGGTAAGTCCGACGTATGATGAAGTGTCAGTACCGGATAATGGTACAGAAATCAGGGTTGGAGATCGTGTGGAATATCCGGAGATATACGGCGATAACAAATTTATAGTGGATTATGTAGATACGTCGCGTAGGATAATCCGTTCAACAATAGAGATGTTTGGATGTGTCAGAAACATAGAGCTGTATATGGATGATGTTACAAAGATAAGCTAGAAGAAGTAATGACAGGCACCAAAATTTCTTTCCTACATTTATGTGATATAAGCAATCCCTTTATCATCCAGTAATAGGCCATAATATGAAGCTTTTTGCCATATATTTTATTTCCAATGCAATTACTTGACAGTTCTCCTTCTAACAATCCACTCTCTGGAACAAAAATATCATCCGCACATACCCCAAGTATTTTACTCAAAGTGTACAGATTCTCTATATCCGGAAAGCTGTATCCATGTCTCCACTTATTAACCGATTGTACAGATAGGCCCATAAGCTTACTTATTTCTTTATCAGTACAACCACTCTCCTCTATAAGCTCGCCCAATCTTCTCATCGTAGCCGGCATATTCGCTCTGATTGCCATATTTGATATCATCATTTTTTCGTTCATCTTCCTTTACTAATACCTCGGTTTCTCCGGGAATCACATACTCTTTTCAGAACAGCTATTCTTTCTCTACATCTATAGTAAATGAAACCTCATCCATTTTCATTCAACGCGTAGTTGAAAAATTAAAAAAGCCTTCGCTTGGGAAATATAAATATCCTAAGAAAAGGCTGATTCTCTGCTATATACAATATTTGAAGCATAAAAGCGAAATGCCTCAATATCTGGAGTGAAATCAAAATTATGTACATCAATAGATGCATTATACATTGCGATCATGCGTTATAATAGAACAAATAAGAGGAAGTATACTCGATAGATCAGAGGGGATGGGAGTAAGAATTCATATATTTAGAAAGCGGTTAGGAAGTAAAACCATGAAAGAACACGAAGAGATTCGTGTACTAAAAAACAAAGAGCCATATAGAGGCTCTTTGCTATAAAAGTGAGAGTTATGAAGTAAGGAATACTACTTTAATGACTCCTCAAAAAGAAAATCAATTTTGGCACTTTCAAAATTATAATTCTCTACTATATTGCTCCTTATTTCGACATCCGGAATGTTCTTTGAGCGACAAAATTTTATTAAATTGATCGCTGACCGCTCACTTTCCTCAAGGGTTGCCTCGCGTTTGATAGATAATTCTCTGTCCCATTGTTTCATAAGCTTTTTTGTAACCTCCGATTTTGATTTAATCTTGGATACTATTGCGTTTAGCTTTTCTATATCGGGATTGGATGTATCCACTATATCACCTGATGCTATATATTTTATTAGTTCTTTGACTTTTTTTCCATACTGTGAATTAGAGAAATTTGGTTTTCCGTTGGCATAAAGAAAAATGTTGGTTCTGCCATCGTTATAGTCAAAATCAGGATGTGTTTCTAGATGAGTTTTGGCTTCATAATACATGTCGCCAAGAAGAAATGGGTCATAAGATGAGATTGTTATAGAAACATAATCTGGAAGAGAATCATAGCTTTCGCCTGAGGGCAGATGCTTGGAGTCGCTGAGTGCGGAATAATAACGTGTACGTTTTGGAATAAGTGGTCTATCTGCTTCTCGATCTTCCATTTCAATGTCATAAATGTCAGCAGATGCTGCTTTAGAATTATTGGATGTTTTTAGGTGGGCATCCATTCGAATGCCATGATAGATAGTATCTATCCCTGTTAAGCTTTTCTCAGATGTAACTTCAAGAATTTCAAAGTTTGTATTCAAAACAGTAGATAAAATAATCTGAGCAATGGTTTTAGCATCCTCTGGATCTTCCATAGCACTGTTCATAAGAAAATTGTTAATAAGATTCATACCCATGAGTTTCTTTTTTGCATCGTCAAAAGAAACATGGGATGTCTCTACAGAAATCATATAATTTATTCCTTTCAGTTTTTTTACAAGATTGGGAATAATGGTGATTCACCATGATATGAGTTGTACAACAGTCATGAAGAATACAATAAGATACAAGCGTTGTCAATAGATGAAAAGAAAAAACGGGGGAGTTCCTAAAATAATCTGCGGGAAGTTTGCCGTAGGTGGGAACTTTAATCTGAGGTATTACATACAGTGACATCAAAATTATGTACATCAATAGATGCATTATACATAGCAATTATGCGTTATAATAGAACAAATAAGAGGAAGTATACTCGATAGATCAGAGGGGACGGGAGTAAGAATTTCATAAATTTAGAAAGCGGGTAGGAAGTAAAACCATGAAGGGACACGAAGACATTCGTGTATGGCGAACTTTCCTATTCTTTATTATCAAATCTTCATTTGCTAAATCCTCGTTTTTTACATTAAAGAAGCATGTATGTGATCAGGCGGTGAGTACCGATATCGCAGAAATGTGGTCATAGAGAGTAGCACTTGCATATTTTCGAAATATGCGGGATGGCGAAGCTTGGTCAAAAAGTAATAGTACTTTACATCGGAGTCCACACATGATACTATAATCAAGCATTTTTAATCATGTCCGGATTCTGGCGTTCGCCGAAAAAATCCCATTTAAGATATATATATATAATAGTGATATTCAATCTAAAAACTCATAGACGTTTTACTGATTAATTCTTTATCCGGACAGATTAACGTGCAATACTAGTTATCAAGGAGAAAAGAATTTGGCAGAAGAACAAAGAGACAATCCGTTATATTCGGATACTGCGTATGATGATGCGTTTAGGACAATGGAGTCAAGATGCGATGATCTTGTGATACCATTTGTAAATCATATGTTTGGAGAAAACTATGATTCGAAGGCAGTTATTAAGCGTCTAAGAAATGAACACTATGTGGAGCATGAGAATGAATCTTCCGAGAAAAGAATAACAGATTCCCATTTTGAAATCATATCAGAAGGTAAGGCGAAGAAATATCACCTTGAGTGTGAGAGCCAGAAATATACTGGTGAAATACTAGTCAGAATCTTTGAATATGGTACTCAGATAGCGAAGGATGAAGTATCTGGTGATACGTATAAGAGGACTTTTGTGTTTCCGAATTCAGGATTACTGCTCCTGAAAAAAACTAGAGATGTACCTAAGTTTGCAACAATAGGGATTATCTTACCAAATGGAAGAGAGGTCACATACCAGGTTCCATTGGTTAAGATGTCTGATTATGATATCGATGATATCTTTTCAAAAAAGCTGTATATGCTCCTGCCATTCTATATATTTAATTATGAGAATGAATTGGAAGATATCAATAGCAGCGAAGAAAAGCTCGAAAAGATGTTTTCGGTATATGATGAAATTTATGGTCGACTTGACAACGAGCTGGAACAGGGTAACTTGTCCGAGATATCGTTCCATGCTATCATAAGATTGATCCATAAAGTAGCGTACAAATTCTCAATGAAATGCGAGAATGTTCAGAAAAAGGTGGGCGATATCATGGGTGGTAAGGTATTGGATTTGCCAGAATTTATAGCATATGATCAGGCAAAGGCTGAAGGAAAAGCTGAAGGAATGGCCGAAGGTGAGGCTAAGGGCATAAAGATTTTTATCCGAGATAAGATAGAAGATAATATTCCGGAAGAAAAGATTATTGAAAAGCTAAAGAAGAACTACAATCTTTCACCTGATGAGGCAAAGCGATACATAGATCAGTGTATGGCAGAGATAAAGAAATAGAATAAATATGAAATTGGGAACTCTCAATGTAAGGTATTAAGATGGCTTACATTGGGAGTTTTTGTATATATAAAATTGAAATCGAAAGAATGATTGGCACCAATGTGTATGAGAGTGAGATTGTGGGGAGAGGAAGAAAAGTACTTTTCACAAAAGGTTCAGAGGGGGGGAATGCCGTATGGATCATATGAACGAGGATGAATTTGGAAAATTAGTGTTCGAGTGCGATTAGTCAGTATGTGAACATCCCCATATCGTAAAAATTTTTGATCATGGGTGGAATACAGATTACGGATGTACCAAATGTGGCTTATGCCATACTGATCGGCATTATTTTGATAAACATAAAACTTTTAAGAATAGATAAAAGATAATATCTTTTTACCACAATTTAGGACATAAAAAAGTCTTTACAAAAATATTAACTGGTTAACGAAACCTTTGCCGCCTATGGTACACGAACGTGTATGTATGGGAAAATTAGCGAGCAAAGAATACTATCCTAGTTTCTTTTATGTTCTAGGAAAGAAAGGTGAGAATTAATGTACGTTTTAGGCGTGTCGGCGCTATATCATGATTCAGCAGCAGCACTTATTCAAGATGGAAAGATTATTGCAGCGGCGCAGGAAGAAAGGTTTACAAGGGTAAAGCATGATGCATCCATTCCAATTAATGCAATACGTTATTGCATTAGTAGTGCAAATGTTTTGGCTGAGCAATTAGATGCTATTGTTTTTTACGATAATCCATTTTTGACATTAAATAGATTTATTTCAAATCTTCAGTATGTAAAGAATGATTGTGACGATTTATTAAAGCTTTCTTTAGAACCTTTGTTGCTAAAAAAAATATGGGTAGAGAAATTTATTAGAAAAGAATTAGGTAGTTTAGGGAAACAGGATGTTCTTTTTTTTACGAGACATCATATATCACATGCGGCATCAGCGTTTTATCCATCGCCATTTAAAAAGGCTGCAATCATCACAATTGACGGGGTAGGTGAATGGACAACAACATCAATTGGAATGGGAGATGGGAACAAAATTGAATTATATAAAGAAATTAGGTATCCAAATTCATTAGGTTTATTATATAGTGCGTTTACTTATTTTTGTGGTTTCAAAGTTAATTCCGGAGATTATAAACTTATGGGTTTAGCACCGTATGGTAATCCTTGCTATTATAAACTAATAAAAGATAAATTGATTGATATAAAGTCAGATGGATCATATCGATTAAATTTGGATTATTTTGACTTTCAAAATGGTCGTTCGATGACAAATGATAAATTTGCTTCATTATTTGGTGGGGAACCAAGAAGGCCAGAAAGCCAAATTACAAAACGGGAAATGGATATGGCGGCATCTGTTCAGAAAGTAATTGAAGAAGTAATAGTATTACTTGCAAATCATACAAAGCAAATTGTAGGGGATGATGTAAAGCATTTAGTTATGGCTGGGGGAGTTGCATTAAACTGTGTTTCAAATGGAAAGTTACAAAGAAAGAAAATATTTGATGATATATGGATACAGCCAGCAGCTGGAGACGCAGGTGGAGCTCTAGGAGCCGCATTGTATTATTATTATTATAAGTCAGGTAAAAGTCGTATATCTGACGAAGTGCATGACGTGCAATATGGTTCATATTTAGGACCTAATTATAATGATGAAGATATTGAAAAATTTCTAAATGAAAATAACTATGCCTATAAAAGATGGGACGAGGATGATATTTTTCAGGAAATCGCAAAGCTTATTGATAATCAGATGGTGATAGGGTTATTTGAGGGGAGAATGGAGTATGGTCCTAGAGCTCTTGGGAATAGAAGCATTATAGCTGATCCTCGATCTCCATATATGCAATCAAAACTTAATATGAAGATAAAATATAGAGAGTCTTTCAGACCTTTTGCCCCAGCTGTGCTTGAAGAGAGAAAAGATTTGTACTTTGAGAATGCAATAAAGAGTCCATATATGTTAATGTGCATGGAAGTTCGAAAAGAAATTCAAAAGGATTTTGAGTTAAATCGTATATTGAATGAGAATGAAGACAATATGTTATCGGCAATAAATACCGTTCGGTCTGACATACCGGCGGTTACCCATGTAGACTATTCAGCTAGAGTACAAACTGTAACAGAAGAAAGCAATCCGTTTTTTTATAAGATATTGAAATCCTTTTTGGAAAGAACAGGGTGTAGTACAGTTATTAATACTTCATTTAATGTTCGAGGAGAGCCGATTGTTTGTTCACCAATTGATGCATATAAATGTTTTATGCGTACAGAAATGGATGTTTTAGTGATGGGACATTGTATACTCAGAAAAGAAGAGCAGCCAATATTTGAGGATAATGAGGATTGGAGGGGGCAGTATGCGCTGGATTAGTGATAATGAGATAGACGAGTTAAAGTTGAAAATTGCATCATCAGCGCGAACGGATTTTAATTATATGGGAGATGAAAACTCGTATTTTCATGCGGTGGATGATGAGTATAATTCTATATCTGCCATCAAATTTAATACGATTGATGAGTGGATAGAGGAGGCAAAAAGATTTTCGGAAATAGAAATTGATAGTACGCTTATGAAAGAGATGGCAATACTTTCCTTTAAGATTTTTTATAAAGAAAAACGATATTCTGATAAAGGATCTGTAAATGATTCCTCTGAGGGATTGCCAGTATATATATATGCTTTTTGAAGGGAAAAGGAGATATGTCTGATAAACATAATAGTAATTTTAGTAATTATAGACTATATACATCAGATATCCTAGAAAATAATGGGGAACTGTATATGCCAATAGGTATGTGGAATGGAGTGGCAAAAGTTAACATTTTCTCCAAGGAAGTTGAAGTCATTTGCAAATTTGATGATGCGAATATTCGTGAATTATTCAAATGGATAGTAAAAATTGATGACAAGATACTTTTTATGCCCAATTATGCTAAAAGTATGGCAATATACAGCTTAAAAAGTAAGACAATAGAATATATTAATCATGGTTTATCGAGCGGAATTGAGGGCGAAAAAAATGTGAGTTTGTCACAGGTAGTTCAATATTATGTAGACAAAAAGAGAAACATAACTTACTTGATGGGTTATTCATATCCAGGCATTGTTATGATGGATATGGTTTCAAAAAAATGTACATATATTAACGATTGGATAAAACTATTAGATGACAAACATCTTTCGGGGAATGGAAACAGAATATATGTCGGACATGGTTATTTGGAGAGGGGGAATGATGTATTTTTTCCATTGCAAAGCTATGGTGGTTTATTAAAATTAAATACTGAGACTCAGGAGGTATCTTTAATATCTTTGGATACATCATTGAGAGGGATTGGTAGTATATCTGAAAATGGTGGATACATATGCTTAGTTGGAGCTGGGAAATCTTATGGCGATTTAGCGGTACTGACATCAAATTTTGAGTTAATTGAGGAGTTCACTCTTTTTAAGCAAGAGAATAAAGATGACTATATGATGCCATTTTTTCAACCTGTTGTCATAGATGATATTTTTTATCTTTTCCCAATAGATGTAGATAGTATTTACGAACTTGATACAAACAAAATGCAGCTCGCCCCATCTAAGTTCTATAATAAACTTTTCTCAGGAAGTGAATACATAGACTCGGTTCCACCGATTCATATGGTAAAAAAAATTGGATGTAAATTATATCTTATAATGAGAAATGATTTTAAATGGTTTATTTATGATATTAAGACAAGATGTATAGAAGATTTCTATTTAAATTTACCGACATATTTTGTGCAAGATAATATGATAAGTCGGGTAAAAAATATAATTGAATCGGACACGATAATAAGTGAGGAAGAGTATTCCTTGGATTGCTTTATACAGTCCATAACAGCAACAAATGTATTTTAACCATAGTTAATATGTTTAATCTGTAGTTGGACTGAAATACATAATGGAGAAGGTGTCTTGGAAAGTGTAGATTATAAACAAGTTAAATATATGTTGACAAATATAAAGAAGTATAGAAGTGAGAAATTAGTTTTGTATCCATTTGGATCTGAAATAGGTATTTCAACATCTATTATTTTAGAGAGACTATTTGATATAAGAGATTACTTTCGCGTAGATAATTATTTATCAGAATATAATAATAGGGTGATGTCACTTGATGATTTATTGAGTAAGTGTACATCATCTGATATGTTATTTTTAATATGTAGTAATAGTTATTATTTCTACGAATCATTAAAGAATTATGGAATACAAGATACGAATATTATATCGATTGGTGATACACGTCAAAATCTATTGGAAAATCTTTTGATTTATCTGATAGATTTTTTTGGTATAAAGAGATTTATTGATTGTGACCGCTATTTTGAAAATGAGAGAATGGTCTCAAAACAGTTATTTAATTCGTGGTCAGGACAATTTGTTTCTTTGGATGATGTATCAATTCAATCTCAAAGAAAATTGAATTTCCCTATTTATGATTGTATTTATGATAAAGATGCAAGCAAATTAAATACAGAAGAGTATTATATTTACACAAATGAGATTAAGGATGTTAAAAGCTTGAATGACCAAATAAATATGCATAAAACAACAAAGAAAAGCAATAAATGCATTTTGATATTTTGTGATTGCAAAATTAGCAAGGAATTATTAAGTGATATTGATAATTTAACAATAGCAAATTTTGCATATTTTAACACAATACTGTATGAGGATATTTGAAATGTATAAATATAAAATATTTGTTTGTACGCATATACCCATCGAGAATAGAGATCCAAAGCTTTATGAGATTCTACAGACAGGTCGAAAATATGATAATAAGGTCATAGAAAACAGTATAGGAGATGATACGGGAGTAAATATTTCTCATTTGAAAAATGAATACGATGGGCTACTTACAGGAATGTTTTGGATTTGGAAGAATACATGTTACGATGTTGTGGGGTTGTGTGGATATAGATCATATTTTGGTCTGAATAGAAATACAATAATGACCATTGATGATGCAAAAGAACTCTTTGAAGAAAAAGGATATGATATGATCATGTTTCGAATACGCTTTAATAATATGAGTGTTGAAGAACATTTTCGTTGGGCGAGCGAGGATGCTTATTACAGATATCTTTATGATCCTATCATTGAGTTAAGGGCGGTTATAATGGATCATTTTATTTCATATCTAAATGCGTTTGATTTTGTTATGTCAGGTAGCATCATGAATCATAGAAATATGTTTGTGGCAAAAAAAGAATATTTTGATGCATATTGTACGTGGCTATTTGATGTCATACATGCGTATAAAAAAAGATTAATGAGTATTCGTTATCCTATACCACCAAGATTCTTTGGTTTTATTGCAGAGCTTTTACAGAGAGTATGGGTTATGAATAATCATCTTTATGTTAGAGAATTACCAATTGTATGGGTATCGGATAGAAATACAGGGTAAAGTTAAAAAGGATTAGGTTGGGTTGTATTAATTGCGTTATGAAAATAGATAATATACTAAGTTATCTTGAATCGGTTTTATATGATGAAGAGTCTGTTTATGTGTTAAAAACGCGTGTTATATATTCAGTTGATAAAAACATAGAGAAATATACGAATCATATACTTGACTTGCCATATTTGTGGACGATAGAAGATTTAGATTTATATTTCTGCAATATGCAAGTATCTAATATCATTATTTTTGGCTCAGGAGGGATAGGAAAATACAGTGCAAAATTGATAATGAAATCAATTTATAGAGATGTTGAGTTGATATTTATTGATAATAATCAAGAATTGTGGGGAAGTAACATAGGTATTCATAAGGTGTTCTCTCCAAACATTATTCATATTATTTCAAAAGGAGTTGTTATAATCGCATCTAGTTATGATGTTGATGGAATTAGACAGCAAATACTTGAGATGGGCATACCTCATGAAAGAGTGCTGGCTCCTGTATGGAGTAATATGAGAATGAAAGGAACACGAAAAATTAATTTTTTTGAATTTGTAAAACCTAATGAACATGAAGTGCTTTTAGATATCGGTTATGATGATGGATACATAGCACGTATTTTCGCTGAACAAAGTATGACTTCAGAATGCTATTTGGTGCGTAAAACTAGAATACTACCTATTAAGAATTTGATTGAAAGAAACGATAATGATTGTCGTATAGTTATCACCACGGAGGGACTAGAATTTATCATAAATACAATATCGCCTACATATATCTACGTAGGCGATTATGTCAATTGTACTTCATTAGTTAATGAAATACTATGTTATTCTGAGGGAAAAAAAATTAAAATGGTAATAGATACAAGGGGAAATCCATATAATTATGTTGAGGTAACTCAGATGATTGTTGAGGCAAATTTGGGTTACAATATTGCATACAGAGAGTTTTATATACCCTCTGAGGGTCCTGTATTATTTGTTTGGTAGGAAAATGATCATATGGAGACCGGCTATGGTGCGCCAGTTCGGCGCGATCAATATAGGTAGGTGAAACTCCTGCCCCGACAAACCCCAGCGAGGAGTCGGTATCCAGCCTTGGGCAGGCTGCCGTGAGGCACACTGTTAAGCGTAGGCAGGAAAGGCTTAGAGCCCTAAAGCGAAAGCCTGAATCAATTTAGCGTCGTTAGGTCTGACAAAGCGGTGGGTGATACGCTCATAGCAGTCGCAACCAGCACAAACCATTCGATAGCGCGAGAATGGGAAAGCACCGCCGGCGTTTTAACGAAGGGCGAGAAGTCGAGGTATTGATTGCGTACCTGGGAGATCTTGCAACTTCCTCTAACAGGGTATCGCGGACAAGTGCCAGCACCACAAGGAAGCGAAAAGAGTTGCAAGAAGTCCGATGAGGTCATAGTAGCGATGAAGCATATGAAAATATGTGGAGTGAAGGACCGAAACACAATTACGTTTCTTGGAGGGAAACATGCTTAAACACTGGAGGTTTAGGGACGCATGGCAACAAAACAACAAGATATAAGGACATTGTCAGCAAAATACTCCAAACTGGAAACGTTGATTAACCGTGTCAATTATACGACGCTTGAGGCAGAGCATAGAAGACAACAAAAGAACAAGGCAGTCGGAGTAGATGAGGTGACCAAGGAAGCATATGGAGAAAATTTGGAAGAAAATCTCAACGGACTCATAAACCGCATGAAGGAGTTTTCTTACAGACCGCAACCAGTTCGCAGAACTTGGATACCCAAAGCAAACGGGAAAACAAGACCACTTGGTATCCCAAGCTATGAAGACAAACTTGTTCAGGGTGTCATGGCAAATATACTGACTGAGGTATATGAGCCGAGATTCCTCGACTGTTCCTATGGCTTTAGACCTAACAGGGGCGCTCATGATGCGATAAAGAAGGTTAATGACTTAATAATGTTCAAGAAAGTCAACTATGTACTGGATTGCGATATTAAGGGTTACTTCGATAACGTCAACCATGAATGGCTCATGAAGTTTCTTGGTAATGATATTGCTGACAAGAACTTTTTGCGCTATGTTGTGCGGTTCCTTAAGGCAGGAGTCTTAGTGGACAAACAGTACCAAGAAACAAGTGTTGGTACACCGCAGGGCGGACTTATATCTCCAGTACTTGCTAATGTGTACTTACACTATGTGCTTGACTGGTGGTTTGAGTGCGTGGTGAAGAGATACTTAAAAGGCGAGGCTTACTTGGTAAGGTTTGCGGATGACTTCATCATTATGTTCGAGCGAGAAGAGGAAGCGAAAGCAGTTTATGAAGCGTTGAAAAAGAGACTGGCGAAGTTTGGTCTCGAACTTGCAGAAGACAAAACGAGGATTCTGCCGTTTGGCAGACTCAGTAGAACGATGGATAGTTTCGATTTCTTGGGATTTCTGCACGTTAACAGCAAGACAAGAAACGGCAACTATACGGTGGGGCATTTCATCAGCAGAAAGAAAAAGAAACAGTTTAAGGCTAACCTGAAAAAGTGGGTACGGGAAAATCGGAATCTTGAATTCGACATTTTCATAGCGAAGCTCAATAGGAAACTGATTGGTACCAACAATTACTACAGTATCAGTGGAGCGTTACAAGAGGTTAGATTGCTCTATAGGCATACCTTCTTGGTTGTGCTTAAATGGCTCAACAGGCGTAGCCAAAGAAAGAGTTTTACTTATGAAAAGTTCAATGCAGTTTGGGATGCCAGAATCAAGAAGCCTTATGTCCATGTAAATATTTGGAATGCAGGCGGAGTAGTCTATAACTGACGATTGACTGAAGTAAATGTGGGGAGCCGTATGCGGGAAATCCGCACGTACGGTTCTTTGGAGGAGTTTACTTCAACTGTTAGAACATTTGTAAGAGAGGTAAATTTACTCATGAATATAGATATGGATTATTCAAATAAAAAAGAATACATGGAGCGTATATATTATGGTATGAATTATAGTCTTGTAGATGAAATGAATGTACGCAAAGGCGTTATAGTAATGCGCAGAAGAATACTCCCTTTTTTTAATGTGGCATTATTGTTTGATATGATAAATAGAATGTTTGAAATTTTTTATCAAGGCTATATTCCATACATTGATTATTTAGAAGAAGATGGTTTTATGTGGGATCATTTTTTTGTGCAGCCATTTCAAAAAGAAGTTCAAAGTTTTCAAAAAAATGAATGGCTTATGGAAGATGATGTAGGAATAAAGCCAGTGTTTAATATCATTTATGAGATGTGCTATGACAAAAGAATAAGAAAAATGCTTGAGAATCTTTTTAGGGACTTCATAATACTTAATGATTCAACGAAAAAATATATACTGAACGAGTATAACAAATTATTGTTGCATAAAAACGTTATAGGTGCAGTATACAGAGGGACAGATATGATAAAAAATAAATTGTCATATCATCCTATTCAACCCAATATAGAACAAATGATTGGTGTTATTGAAAGTAAAATGAATGAATTTGATTGCAATTATATTTATCTGGCAACAGAAGAGGAAGTAATAGAAAAAGCATTCAAACAGTATTTCCCACATAGAATTTTAACAAACAAGCGTCATTATATGGGAGAGGAATTTAAAAAAAAAGGAGAGATACATAATAACAAGACTGTGTGGATACAAGATATTGTATTCGATAGCAATATTCCTTTTTTTTCTAGAGGATTGGAATATTTGAGTTCAATTATTTTATTATCTGAATGTCGTATTTTAATTGGTGGAAATTGTGGGGCAACAGCTGCTGCGCTCTATTTTAATAAGGATAGATATATATTTAAGCATATTTTTAATCTTGGTTTGTATCCATAATTGATTAAGTATATTTCAATAACAGTATTATTCATATACATCATAGTGGATATTATGAGGTGAAGATTATTTATGTTGAAACTTTTATATAATATTAAACAAGAATACATAAGTAAATCATTATATATCTGGAATACAAATAGAAGTTCAATGAGGATTTTTTGGGAACTAGCAACAAGACTTATTGATATAAAAGGATTTATTGACGATGAATGGAAAGGAACAAGGTTAATATATAATAGGCCGATATTAGGGTTGTTTGACGTTACAGAAGATGAAGAAGCGATTATTGTGGTATCCGAAGGTGCCATAGTTTTAAATGATGAGAATATTCACTTAGAAAAAAAGTTTGTAAAATATTCACAACTATTGTCTATTGATAAAGAATTATTTAATCGGAATGTGTATTTGTTTGGGAATGGTGAAGGAGCAAAAAGATACAGAAAGATACTACATAAAAATGGTATAGATGTGTGTGGGTATTGTGTTAGCAATAATTATCAAAATAATATAAGCGATGAGGCCTTGTGCATATATAATGACGATAAATACACGGAATCAGATGCAATTGTCGTAGCAGTTTTAAGAACGGATTATCTAAATGATATTATAGACGAATTAAGAGGTTGTAGGGCTGATGTCTACATTGAGGCTTTTTTTGATGTAGCCGCAATTGCTGGAGGAAATATTGCAACCGTTATCGATAAAACACTGACTGAAAATAGAAATCTTGTATTGTGTGGAAGTGATGATTTATTTGCTGATTTAATTGAAAGTGCTCTTGATAAATATAATATTAGATTATCACATAAAATATTCTCTGAGTTTGTGTTTGATATCCTATCGTTTGATCCAGAAGCAACGAGTGTAATCGTTAGTGAGAAAAACGGTGAAATTAGATCATTTATATTAGAACAATTATATTCATTTGGATATCATTTTGAAAAATTAAATCTTACTGGAATTCAAAATTACATGAAGTCTAAGGAGGTACAAACCGGAAAAAGCTGCTATGTAACAGATACTTTAGTTGGGTACAGTATGCGTTATTCAAAAAGTGAACCAATTATGTGGAAAATATTTGGGGATAAAAAAACTCATAATCGAATCATTATTTTGGGTGGTTCAACTAGCGCAGAGGGAGTATTTGCAATTGAAAGTTGGGGGCATAAGTTACATAGAAAACTAATAAACAAGGGATATAGTGTGCAGACATTCATTGGCGCACAAGAAGGATATGATGTTCTTTCAGAGTATCTTAGTTTGCTAAGAGATGGGATATATATTAAACCCAGTATTGTTATAAGCATGAGTTCTGTTAATAATGTTATGGCATTTTCAAATAACAGGACAAATTTGAAATGTATGGTAGATAGGATTATAAATGAGGGAATAAATAAATTTGATTATTATTCGGGTTTTCCTGTTGATGAATCAGGATATTCTTTTTGGATTCGTTTGGAACGCTTAATAAAATACTTTGTCGAAAATGAATTAGATGCAAAATATTATGGATTTGCCCAACCAATGAATATGTATATGGATAAGATGAGTTTGGAAGATAAAATCTTTTTCCAAATCGATGAAAATACAGAAGGAGCTAAATCTTTTGCAATAGAGTCTAGAGATGATGATTTTTATATAAATTTAAATTCCCTGTTTTTACATAAAAACAATATGTATTATGATCATTGTCATTATAGTGATGAGGGTAATGAATGGTTGTCGAATGAAGTAATGAATCATATGATAAAGGATAATATTCTTAAATAATATGAAAGTTAATCTCGACAAGTATATACAATGTGCGTATAATTCCAAAATTTAATTGTAGAGATGGTGTGGAAAATACGATATACACTCTATTTAGGAGGAGATAATTCTATATGGACGTCATTATATATGGATCGACAGATACAGGATTACGTATTTATAATGCAATTAAAGAGTCTATGAATGTGATATCTTTTTTGGATGATGATTCATCAAAATGGGGAAAGTCAATAGATGGAATAAGAATACAAAACCCAAAATCAATACAAGATATGGAATATGATGAAGTATACATTGGAGTATTAACTTACCATATGGAGGTACTTAAGAACCTTCTTGAGATGGGGGTTCAAAGGAATAAAATTAACGAATTATATGTTAACATTCCTACATTTGCTAGAATTGAATGCTTACGTAATATACGAAGTATTATAGACGAAGAATTATTAACAGGTAATGTTGCAGAGTTAGGTGTGTTTAGAGGTGAATTTGCACGTGAGATTAATATGATTTTTCCTGATAGAACACTATATTTATTTGATACTTTTGAAGGATTTTCCGAAAAAGATGTGTCGGTTGAGATAGAAAAGAATTACACAAAGCAGGATAAATCGGGTTATTTTGCTAATACATCAGAAGAGTATGTGATGTCATTAATGGCTTATCCGGAAAAATGCGTAATAAAAAAAGGTTTTTTTCCAGACAGTACTTTGGGAGTAGAGGATACGTTCTGCTTTGTTAACATTGATGCTGACTTATATGCGCCAACTATTGCAGGATTAAATTATTTTTATCCTCGAATGGTTGTCGGCGGAATTATACTTGTACATGATTTTTTTTCGTTGACATTTCATGGGGTGAGGGACGCAGTAAAAGAGTTTTGTTTTGCTAAGAAGTGCACATTTATGCCAATTGGCGACACTCTGAGTGTTGGAATAAGAAAAACAGAATAAAGATGGATAATGCATTTTTCACTTTATCGATATATTTAAGAATTGAGTGTATGACTGCATGGAAAAAGAAATTGGACTCGTTAGTATTATAATAGCTACTTATAATGTTGAACAATATATAGATAGATGTATTGCATCTGTTATATCTCAGACATATAAAAAAATTCAGATACTAATAATGGATGGAAGATCCAAAGATAGCACTATATCTAAAATCCTGAAATGGTCTCAAAGAGATGAAAGGATTGAAATTACTGTTCGTAAAGACGGGGGGTTAGGTCCGGCTAGAAATTATGCACTGCAAATTGCAAAAGGCGAATATATTGTTTTTTTGGATGGAGACGATTGGTTAAAAAATGATTATGTTGAGAAAGCTATCCACTATGCGATGCTGGATGAAAATGTAGACTTCGTTATGTCTGATTTTATAATACATTCAAATGATACGGGTGAAGAAAATCTTGCTAAAAGTAGTTGGAAAGATGGTATATATTCTGATACCATAAATAAAAAAAGATTTTTGGTATATGGAAACAATTCAGTGTGGGGAAAATTGATTAGAAAAAGTATGTTTGAGAGATATGTTCTTTTGCAGCCCAATTTGCCATTTGAAGATTTAGGAATATATCCTGCACTTGTTTTGGGGTCAAGGAAAATAGCATTTTGTTCAGGGGCTGTGATGTATTATTTGACAAATAGATCAGATAGCTTGTTTTCAGACAATCATGCTTTTAAGAGATTTGGAGATGTTATAGAATGGAGTGAGAATTTATTAAAAAAAAATGAATTATGGGAAGAAAATAGATCACTTTGTAGATTTGCCATGTATAAGAAATTTAAAAGAACATATGAGATGAGTATGCAATCTCAAAATTGTGATAAGAATTTTAAAGAAGAACTAGTACATGGCCAGGTTAATCAATATCTTTATCCGTATAGTCATATAAATGACATGACATATTGGGTGTTTGGGGGGTTCGCTTTACGATGGATAACTCATCGATTAGAAAATGGAGTAAGGGGACTTCGACGGCATTTTGCTTTTTCAGGAATAATCTCACAATTTAGCACAGAATTTGATGGAAATATTCCTGAGCATAATAACAGTTTTAGACAATCATGTATATATTATGATTTTAAGAAGAAATTATCAAATATGTTGCAGAATAAAATTGAATTACCCGATTTTATATTGATTGACTTTATGAATGAAATAGAAAGTGTTGAAGAATTATCCGATGATTGCTATATTACGAAATCAGAACCTTTATATGAGTCAAATTGGGTAAGTTTGGGAAGAAAGTTAAACTATTTGGATCAAGGTTTTTTCGAATTATGGAAAAAGAAATGTGATTGTTTTATTAAGTTACTCAAGGAAAACTTGTCTTTAGATCAGATTATTCTCGTAAAAAATGAATATGCAATGACTTTTGTTAAGGAGGATAAGATTTTTAGCTATATTGGTGATATAAAAGAGAAAAACCAACTTTTATGCAAGATGTACGATTATTTTGAGAGTAAGATTGGAAAAATCAGATCATTTATACTTCCAAAAGAACTTGTATATACGGATATGGAGAAGATATTATATACTGCCGAACCACAATATTACAATTCATACGCATATGACACTATGGCTCAAGAAATTGAAATTGCATTGTTTACTGAAAAAAATATCTATCAGGAACAGAGGAATAAACAATTGTTAGCAGGGAAATAAAATGGTAAAGATATCTGTAATAGTTCCGGTATATAATGTGGCTAAATATTTAGAAGAGTGCTTGAATTCGATTATGAATCAAGAATTTCAAGATTACGAGGTAATATGTGTTGAGGGAGGGTCTACAGACGGATCTTTAGATATCTTACGTAAATTTCAAGTAAAAGACCCCCGTTTTAAGATTTTGCTCCAGGAGGGAAGGGGACTTTCTGATGCAAGAAATGAGGGGATAGCAATTTGTACAGGTCAATTTATTTGTTTTCTTGATAGTGATGACATATTGTCAAATGATGCTTTAATACAAATTTACTATACGATGTACAATGGGAATTTGGATTTTTTGTGTTTTGATACTACGTTAATATATGATCGTGACGAAGTATCAAAAGAAGAGATTATAGAAAAAGAAACATATTTTAAGCGCAATAGAGAAGTGAAATCAGAGGTGTTATCCGGGAAAGAATTGTGGCTTAAAATGGTAGAAAAAGGAGTTTACCAAGTTCCGATATGGCTAATGGCATTAAAGAGGCAGTATGTTTTTGATAATGACATTAAATTTGAAAGTGGATGCATAGCAGAGGATAACCTATATACGCTTCGTTGCTATCTATTTGCTGATAGGGCAATGTATATCCCTGTAACTTTATATAGATATAGACTAAGAAATGATTCTTTAAAGGGAAAAAAATATTCATGCCTTGGATTATATAGCTTTGTCCGACTATTTATTGGGTTGATGTATATTGCTAGGGAGAACAATGATCCTTTAATATCGGAACAAATTTATATTATAGCGAAAAAAATGGGTATTGAAATCAGAAAAATTAATCAAAAAATAGCTTCTGAAGATAAATGGGAATATGATTTGAAACATTCAGATGCAGAGACGGATGCGCTATTTGCTGCATTGTCAATAGGTAGGTATGGCATGATGGATGTGGATATAGATATTCATGTCTATGGATTCCAGAACAGAATTTATGCTGCTAAGGAAATTATATTATATGGTTGTGGTAAAATAGGGAATCTTGTTTTATCGTGGTTAAAGATTAATGGATTATCACATAAAGTAAAGTGTTTTGTTGTAAGTAATAAGGATTTAGACGAGATAGATGGCTTTCGGGTTTATGCAATAGATGAGGATGAGTTCTTAAATAAAATGATGACTCCAGATAGCCTCTTTATTTTATCTGTCAATCCTACATTACAGCGAGAGCTTATTTTAAATTGCAAAGCAAGAGGAATTAATAATGTAGCGACTATAGATAATACTATTTTGTACTATATTATCGATAGTATTAATAAATCATATTAGGTGTGTTGTTTCATGTTAGTGAAGAAAGGAATAGGATTACTTGCTAATTAAAAATGGAATTATTAATGATAGATTGATTGATTCTAAAATTGAGCATTAGCAAAATCCTAGAAAACTATGAAAGTTGTTATTTTGGCAGGAGGATTTGGCACTCGTATTTCCGAAGAGTCCATGTATAAACCTAAACCAATGATTGAAATAGGTGGTATGCCAATTTTATGGCATATTATGAAGATATATTCATTTCAAGGGTTTAATGAGTTTATTATTTGTGCAGGATATAAGCAGCAGATCATAAAGGAGTGGTTTGCAGACTATTATCTGTATAAGTCAGACATTACCTTTGACTATACATCTGGAAGTTGCGAAATGATTGTTCACAACAGGCACATAGAGCCGTGGAAAGTGACAATAGTAGATACTGGTTTATATACGCAGACTGGTGGAAGGATTAAACGAATTAGAAACTATGTTGATAATGATACATTTATGTTAACTTACGGAGATGCTATTGGTGATATTAATTTATTAGAACTTCTTGAATTCCATAAAGTTCATGGGAAAATTGTTACAATGTCTATGTACAATTTTGGGCAGAATAAAGGTGTTGTAGAAGTAGGAAAGAATGGTCTTATTGATGCGTTTAGGGAAAAATCTGATACCGATGGCGATTTAATCAATATTGGCTTCATGGTGATGGAGCCCACAATTTTTGACTTTATTGATGGTGACGAAATTCCCTTTGAAAAAGAACCAATGAGCAAGTTGGTCGAAAAAAAAGAACTTGTTGGATATATTCACAAAGGGTATTGGCAGTGTATGGATACTCTTCGAGAAAAACTACAGATTGAGAATTTATGGGATTCTGGCAAGGCACCTTGGAAGATTTGGGATTAATGAGGATGCTTTTTGCAAGTACTTTTTCCTTAAAAAGGGGGGTGCGGACGAAATCTTGGCTCTGATGAAGATCAGGAAGTAGATTTCGTCTGTCATACCCCCATTTTTTGGTGATTTTTGGATGTCTTGCTATTATTGAAATGGTGACGAAATATGAAAAAAGTAATTGTAACAGGAGCTAATGGGTTCGTTGGTAGTACTTTATGCAAAGAATTGTGTAAAATTGGTGTTGAAGTAATAGCCATTGTTCGAAATCAGGATGAAAAAATATCGGAAATCGCAGGCAATAAAGGAATAAGGATTGTCTATAGTGATTTAAGAGATTTTCATCTTCTAGCAGATTTGATCCCGGATCGAGATATCGATGTTATATATCATCTTGCCTGGATTGGAAGTGCTGGTTATCGGCGTTGTGATGCAGAGGTTCAGATAAATAATGTGAAGTACACATGTGACACTGTAAAAGCTTGTGCTGCATTGGGGTGTAAAAGATTTGTATTTGCTTCAAGTATTATGGAATATGAGATTGAAGCTATTATGGAAACTGAAGCTGTTCCTGAGATTAACACATTATATTCTTCGGCTAAGATAGCAGCGGATTACATGGCGAGAGCCGTTGCTGGAAATTTAGGAATTGATTATATTAGAGCAGTAATATCAAACGTTTATGGACCTGGTGAATCAAATCCAAGGTTAGTAAGTACAAGTCTACGAAAAATGCTTAATGGAGAACATTGCTCTTTTTCTGCGGGAGAACAGCTGTATGACTTCATATACATTGATGATGCAGCTAAGTCATTTATTGAAATTGGGAAAAAGGGTAAAGCAAATAAAACATATTATATTGGAAGCTTGAACCCAAGACCGCTGAAAGAGTTCCTTATAAAAATGCGTGATCTTGTAGATCCGAGCATTGAGATTGGTCTTGGTGAACTGCCTTTTAATGGTGTATCGCTGACATATAAGGAATTTGATATATATGCTGTTAAAGATGATACTGGTTTTGCTCCTATTGTGGGGTTCAAAGAAGGTATCAATAATACTATTAAGTGGTTGAGGGGTACAATATAGATGAAATTTGAGTTTAAGGAATTGGATTTAAAAGGGGTATTTGTAATTAGTAGTTTCTTTGCTGATGACAATCGTGGAGGATTTACTAAGTATTTTGAAAAAGATATATTTAAAAATGCGGGCATAGATTTTGAGTTGAATGAGACATTCTCTTCGAAATCGAGGAAAAATGTTATTAGAGGATTGCATTTTCAGTTTGACAACCCGCAAGCAAAATTAGTGTCTGTTATAGCAGGAAAAGTGTGGGATGTTGTTGTAGATTTGCGTTTGAATAGTTCTACATTTAAGCAATGGATAGGCGTGGAACTTAGCGAAGAAAATCATTTAAGCTTTTATGTGCCAAGGGGCTTTGCACATGGATTTCTTAGTTTAAGTGATAACAGTGTGATTTTATATCAATGTGATGGTAAATATAATGAGAAGACTGATACTGGAATAATATTTAATGACCCGGATATCAAGATTGATTGGCCAATAGACATAAGTGAGGCAATATGTAGTCAGCGTGATTTAGCGCTTCCAACACTTAAAGATTTTGAATATTTAAATAGATTGCAGGATGAGTTAGAGAAGTCCAAATTGTATAATGGGTTATAGAAGGGGAAGGAGCTGGTGGTAAATGGATAGGATTATTATTTGGGGAGCAGGTAATAGAGGGAAGAAAATAATAAATGATGGCTTGGTTGAAAAAGAAGAAGTATTATTCTATATAGATAATGACAGTTCGAAAAGAGAAATTGAAAATATAACAGTTCATACACCTGATTATCTTAAAAGTTGCAAGATAAAATATGATTATATATTAATATCGACATATTACTTTATTGAAATTATGTGTGAATGCTTTAGTTTGAATATTGATTTAGATAAGGTAATTATAGGTCGTGTTATTGCGTCGAAATCCTTTGAAAGAAATACGATGCTATTAAAGCACGTCTTCCCCAAATTGTATGAAAATGAAAAAAAATATCCTGTTGGGCTTGTTTCGCTAAACGAATCAGACTATTTTGATGATAATTGCTTTCTCTTGGACTTAAAAGGGATTGACTATGATTATCAGTCTGACTATTTTAGGTACCGTACATTTGAACTTACAGCTAGACATTTGAAAGATGTTGATGGAGCAGTGGCTGAATTAGGTGTATATAAAGGCAATTTTTCAAGATATATAAATAAATTATTCCCAGATAGAAAACTCTATCTGTACGATACTTTTACAGGTTTTAATGAAAAAGAAGCAAACGATGAAATTGCAAAAGGGAGAGCTACAGAAAACTTTGTCAAATCGCATATAGATGGTTCCTTAATAGATACTATGGATAAGATTCATAATAAGGAACACATATATATTAGAAAAGGTTTTTTCCCCAACACTATAGAAGAGATGGATAGGAATGAGCAATTTGCATTCGTATCTTTAGATGTCGATTTTGAAGAATCAACATATCAGGGACTTAAATTCTTTTATCCTAGGCTTTCTGATGGTGGAATGATCTTTTTACATGATTATACAACATATTTTTTAAGTGGAGTTAGAGAAGCGGTTAACCGGTATGAGGCAGAACTTAAAATGAAGATGAAAAAGATTTCTCTTGCTGATAGAGCGGGGACTTTGGTAATAATAAAATGAAGAGATTATCTGTAGTTATTACGGTATACAATACGGAAAAATATTTAAGACAGTGTTTAGATAGTATAGTAAACCAAGATTATGAGAAATTGGAGATTGTTATTGTAGATGATGGATCAACGGATGGTAGTGGTAAGATTTGCGATTTATATAGTAGAAAATACAATAATGTGATTGTGATACATCAAGAAAATAAGGGCAAAACATTTTCGAGATATATCGGAGCAAAATCTTCTTCTGGAGACTATATTACTTACGTCGATTCTGACGACTGGTTAATGAAAGGAATTTATAATAATCTAAGTTGCTTTCTTGATATGGATATAGATGTTATATCGTTCTCGATAATACGTTTTTTTACAAACGAAAAAAAAATATATGATTCAGAGATGTTTCATGAAGGAGTATATGATAAAGAAGATATTGAAAAATACGTATTTCCAGAAATGATATGGACAAATAAAAACAGGATGGGGGTTGATCCGGCTGTTTGGAACAAACTATTTAAAAGAGAGAAGATTCTTTACTATTCGGAAAAAGCTAAAGACTTAAATATCTTATATGGTGATGATTGTGCCATTGTATATCCTTTGATTTCGAGTGTGGATTCTTTAGCTTTTTCAAAAATTTATGGCTATTATCATAGGCAACGACTCGGCAGAGATGTTTCTATTTACTATGAAAATCCATTTTTTTATAAGGAAGTATATATTCTTTATGATTATTTGAAAAATGAATTAGATGGTAATAGTTCTTTTTTAAGACAGTTAGACTTCTGGTATGCAAATGAAATGCAGAATTGCCTATTAAAATATGGGAAAAAACTAAGACATAAGTACTATTTATTTCCATTTGATAAAGTGAAAAAAAATGATAATGTAGTTTTGTATGGAGCAGGTGAAGTTGGAAGTGATTACTATAGGCAAATAACTGCGCTCAATTATTCAAATATTTGTGGATGGGTTGATAAATATTATCATAAGTATTCTGATAATCGAGTTAAAAACATAGATTATATAAAAACACTAGATTATGATTGGGTTATAGTTTCGATTGCAAATGAGAGTATAGTGAATGATGTTATTAACGACCTTATTGAGATGGGCGTTGAAAAGAGCAAAATAATTTGGAGCGGAGAAACTTGTATTAGCATTTAATACTGACTTTGGGAAAATGCAACATTCCGATATTTATAAAATTGTGAAAAAAAAAGAATATAAGTATATTATCTGGGGAACTGGATATTATGCAGGAAAGATACTAGTATATCTAAATCAATTGAATAGATGCTTTGATTATTTTGAATTTAAAATCGAAGGATATATTGACACTGATGAAGCGAAACAAAAAAAGAAAATTGATGGTATTAATGTATATCCTGTATCTTATTTGAACAGTGTTAATGAAGATGTAACACTTATTGTATCTATGGCAGATAATAAGGATGCAATTGATTATTTGCAAAGAATATCATTTGATCATTATGTCACAGCTCGTGATATATTGCTTAGGGAAAGAGTTGCGTCAGATTATATTTCATCATTTAGTGAATATTACATCGAATCTTGCGAGCCCGTGATTTTGAGAAACAAGGCAAGACTAAAGATAAGAAATGACATCAGCTTAGATGGGTCTATTCACGATTTGTGTGCTTTGATGGGAGAGTTCAACGAGCAGTTTAAAGGGGTTGAAGAGCGGTTCTATATAAATGATATCAGTAAGGGGAAAAGATTCAACAAGCACAAGAAAGTAATAGGCATATATTATAGTCGTATATATAACGGTGGCGTTGAGAGAGTAATCAGCATATTAATTCCGATATATATACATATGGGATATCACGTTGTTTTGTTTACACATATGATTTCAAATAATGATTACCATTTACCAGACGATGTAGAGAGATGTGTGATACCTTTTGATCCCTTTTTGCCATATGAGTGGCTTTATAATTTTAATGAGGAATTGATAAATCGTAAAATCGATGTTTTGATTAATCATGCACATGCTGCTTACCGATCATTTTATTTGGGACTATGTGCTAAGAGCTTAGGGATTAAATACATTGTTGAGAGTCATACATGTATTGCCAGTGTTAAAAATAAAGACGAGGATTTTTATAAAAATATTTATTCATTGGCAGATATACTTGTTGTACTTTCTAAAACAGATATGCATTACTGGAGTAGTGTGGGAATTAAGACAAGATATATACCAAATCCAGTCATTCTAAGCAACTATATAATTGATAAGAACTATGGCAATTATGACGAAAGAACGATACTGTGGGTCGGAAGAATTGATGAAGTAGAAAAAAGAATATCTGAAACAATAAGAGTTCTTAATGAAGTTAAGAAATCGATACCAAATGTGGTGTTGAAAATAGTCGGGGCAGCGGATTCATCGGAGGTTTACGATAATTATATTGAAAAAGTAAGAATTAATAATTTGGCTAATAATGTTGTTTTTTGTGGATATAATGATGATGTGGATGAATATTATAAGGAAGCTGCAGTTTTAATATTCACGTCACCATATGAAGGATTTCCTATGAGTATTGCTGAAAGCAGAAGCTTTGGTTTGCCTGCTGTTGTATATGATTTGGTAGGAGTAGAGTTGTTTCAGGATGGACGTGGATATATATCCGTTCCACAGGGAGATTACAAAGCAATGTCAAAAGCAATCATAAGAGTATTAAATGATAGGGATTTTCGAAGAAGGCTTTCGATAGATGCAAGGGAAAGCATAGAGGACTTTGCAAAAATAGATTTAAGGAAATTATGGGCTAGCGTCATTGAACAGGATTATTAATTTCTATTTTTTTGTGTGAAAAAATGAATGAATATGATTTAACAGTATGCATTCCAACATACAATAATAGTTTAACAATAGGCCGTGCTATTGACTCGGCATTAAATCAAGGAGATACCATTGAAGTAGTTGTTGTTGATGATGGCTCCGATGATGGTACAGGTTTTGTTTGTGATGAGTATTCTGATAAATATGATAATGTGGTTGTGAAACATATTGATCATAGCGGCGTAGTTCGTGCAAGAAATGTAGCTATTGATAATTCTCATGGTAGATTTTTGACTTTTTTAGACGCTGATGATTGGATAGACGTTAATTATTGCAAAGCTGCAATTGATATATTCAACAAAAGCGAATCAATTAATGTTGACATAGTTGTACTTGGAATGGTTTCAGATGATGATCAGGGAAATACGAAACATATTACAAGTATGACGAATGAAAGAATCATAAATTCGCATGAAGCTGTCCAAGAATTATTTAATTGGAATTATTATCGTTGGGAACTGTGTGGAAAGGTGTACAGGCGAGAGCTTTTCAAAAATATTATACATGATGAAGGCATTACGGTTTGTGAAGATTTGTACGCAAACTGGTATTTATTTCGAGAGGCTAGGAATGTATTTTTCATCCCGAACCCTTTTTATCATTATGTAATGAATCCTAATAGTTCAACAAATTCTTTGAAGTTATTTTCGAATAAATCAGTTAAAGTTTTTAGGGAAATTACTGAGTCGGATTTTTGCTTCGACAATAAGACTATTGATGTCTTATATGATAGATATATGGTATGCCTAAGAGACGATTTACGAGAACGCTCGTTTCTTCGCGATGACTCAGTAAATGATAACTTTTCTAATGTACAGAGAGACCGTCAATACTTATTAAAATTGCTTTCTCAGACTTGGAAAGTGTCAGAGAAAAATGAAGCTATATATCGAGAAATGAAAACATACTTGAATTCTGATAAAGTATTGTGGGAATGGTATGTGCCTTGGGAACAGCTCATTGAATCAATTCCACCAGATATAAATATATGGGTATATGGTTCAGGTTTAGTGGCTACATATTTTATAGAGCTTGTAAGTCGTATGAAAAGGAAAGTAGAGGGAGTTGTAGTCACAAAAAAAGAAAAATCTAACATGGGCCAGTATATTGTAAGGGAATATTCCTCATTTAATATAAAAGAGAATGATATCTTAGTTCTTGCAATGAATGAAAAAAATCAAAACGAAGTTTTGAAAGAGAGTGGTGAGAATCATATTAAGAGAATGTATTGCCTTAATTGTTCAGGAATTTTCTGATATATGACAATGAAAGAGGATAAAAGATTTTGGCTGATAGTAAAAAGATTATGGTTTCCGTCATAATTCCATTATTTCAGGGAAATCGGTATATTAACAAGCAAATTAAGCAGATTGAAGCAGCTGCAAAGAAGAATAGAGATATAGGCATAGAACTTTTGCTAGTAAGTGATGATCCGGAAAATCCAATTGATGAGGAGTTGTCATCTGATGCAATCACTATAAGAGTTGATAATTCGGATCATAATAGGGGAATTCAGAGAACACGTATAAGAGGACTAGATATTGCTAAGGGCGAGTTTATTCATTTTTTGGATCAAGATGATGAGATTTCGCCTTTATTTTATTGCAGTCAATTGAAGCTTATAGGGAATAATGACGTTGTTTACTGTCGTGGTTATTTTGACAGAAGACCAATTTATGATGATGAACGTAAATTTGAGGAATCTTTTTCTAAATGCGGTATTTTATCAAGGCCACCAATGGGATCGCCAGGTCAAGCATTGATTAGAAGAGATAGCATTTCTGAATTCTGGAAAAGCCATACCCTGGAATTTAACGGTGCCGATGACTATATGCTATGGCTGTGTATGTTTGCTGAGGGAAGGTCTTTCGTTAGAAATGAGGAGTACTTATATCGCCATGTTTACACAGGGGTTAATGCATCTGACGATTTATATAAGTGTCGAAAATCCGATCAGGAAATGGTTGATCTACTGATAAATGCGGGAATATATAAAGGTGATGATGCTACTAAACTTTCAAAATTTCCAGAAGAGCAGTTCAATAGAAAATATAATGTCCAAAAACGAAGGCAGATAATACTGTCAGTTTTGGAAAGGCTTCTGAGGTATGATGAGACAGATAACGGACTTGCGGAAATATTGAAAAGGGATGGAATTAGATCTGTTGCCATATATGGAGCTTCATTACTTGGAGAAAGGATAAAATCCATTCTATCACGTAAAGGAATTAAAGTTGAATTTTTTATTGATCGAAATGCGGATTATCTAAAAGAAGATATTTCTGTATACAATCTCAATGCTTCGCCGTTTGTGGAGATTGATGCTGTTATCATTTCTCTTGTGAACCATGAAGAGAAAGTGAAAGCAGCAATAGAAGACAAATATAAAATTCCTGTATATCTAACGAGGGAAATAGCTGAACGAATCTCTGAGGATGAGATAGAGTGGAACTGCTGAAAGGATTTGTCTATGCGGTTGCAGAAATTTGATTTAGAAAAGAATGCTGTCAATAATGAAAATCCAATATTTCTTATAAATTTTTCGGAATATTATTTGGGGGATTTGTGTGAGCGATGCAATATACTAGATCGTATAGTGGGTTGTAAAGACGATGTACCATATAGACAAGGAACTCATGTTTTTGGGGGACATGAAATAAAAGTGACTGATTACAGCAATACAGATGATATTCCGGCAAACTCTATTATTTTAATATTGGACAGTTATCCGCAAGGGCGTTTCAAAATGTTGATGGAAATATCGGGCATTTCTGAGCGTTTCAATTCTATATACTATTATGCTGATATGGAAATGGAGTATGATCTTGAGTATAGGGACAGATTTAAGGATGCTCCGCTAGAAAACATCATCCTTTTTCGAAGCGGCGCAGGGGCTTCGCGTTTTATTCCTGGCAGTGATTTTGGCGACAATGCCAGAGCATTGTTTGAGTATATGTTGTCGAATCATTATGATGAAAAATACCAACTTGTGTGGCTTGTTAAAGAACCTCATGCGTATGAGGAAAAATATCGTAGTAGAAATGTCGTATTTTTCCAATATGACGCTGCTACTTCCGAGGATATCAATTTACGTGACAAATATTATCATGCCTTGTGTCTTGCGAAGTATATATTCTTTACTAATTCATGCGTATTTTGCAGGAATGCAAGAAAAGATCAGATCAGAATTCAACTCTGGCATGGCTGTGGACTTAAAAGTCTTAGGAAATCACGCATTGGAAGAGATGAATACAAGTATGAGTATACGACGGTTGTAAGCCGACTATATGCAAAGCTTCACATGGATGATTTTGGGTTGAGGGAAGAACAACTCTTGGTCACTGGTTATCCTAAAGACGATTTGCTATACAATCCGATTGATGGGTGGAATGAGAGACTTGGGGTACCTAAGGCTGATAAGTATATTTTCTGGCTACCTACATGGAGGACTACACAGCTAAAGGGTGAAGTGCAGGGAAGTCTTAAAAACCAAGCGACTGGGATGCCAATATTGGAAAACATCGAGGATATGGTAAAGCTTAATAAGATTTTGAGCAGCTTAAAAGTCATTATGGTGATAAAGCTACACCCTTGGCAAAACAGGGATACTATAGTGCAATGGGATTTGTCGAATATAGTTTTGATAGAGAATAATGATTTGGTCAAAGAGGATATTCAGATTAGCGACATATTAGGACATGCTTCAGCCCTTATAAGTGATTATTCGTCAGTAGCTATAGATTTTTGTTTGCTGGATAGGCCAATAGCATTTACGTTAGATGATCAGGAATCATATACTAAAGACAGAGGATTTCTTTGGGAGGATATTCGTTCTTGGTTACCTGGGGCTGAGATAGAAAAATATGATGATATGGTAAAGTTCATCAAAGAAGTAGCTAATGGAATAGATAAAACGTGTGATAAAAGAAGAAAGTTAAATGAATTGTTCCATGATTATGATGATGATCAGAATTCAAGAAGAGTTTTAGAAGCTTTGGGAATATAAGATATTCTAGAGAGTATTTATATTATGATAATAACAAAAACTCCATTTCGTGTTTCATTTTGTGGTGGTGGAAGCGATATTCCGTTGTTTTATAGAGAACATGGTGGATGTGTTATAAGTACCTCCATTAACCGGTATATGTACATCTCTATACACCCTTTTTTTGATGAGAAAAAGACTTCGCTTAAGTATTCAAGAACAGAAACTGTTGATAGGTTATCAGATATCCAACATTCTATATTTAAGCGCGTTTTAACTGATATGGATATAAGTGGTGTAGAGATTACCAGCACAGCAGATGTTCCGAGCGGTACGGGACTAGGCTCTTCCAGTTCTTTTACAGTAGGCCTTTTACATTCGATATATTGTTATAAAGAAAGATTTGTTCCAAAGACAAAAATTGCTGAAGAGGCTTGTGATGTTGAGATTAATCGACTTGGTAATCCTATTGGCAAGCAGGATCAGTACGCGGCAGCTTGTGGAGGATTGAATTTTATCACTTTTCATAAGGATGATTCTGTTACAGTTGAGCCGATTATTATTAATCAGGAGACACTTCAGGAACTTCAAGATAATATTGTTATTTACTATACCGGAATTACGCATGACGCAAATAAAATTCTGGCAGAGCAAAAGAGTAACATAAGCCAGGCAGATAAAACGGCAAATTTGATTGGGATGTGTGACTTGGCGAAAAGTATGAAGAAGTCGCTGGAAGATAACGAGTTATCTGATTTTGGGAAAATCCTCGATGAGGGATGGCAGAAAAAGCGAGAACTTGCGAGTGGAATTACTGATGCCAGAATAGATGGTATGTACGAAAAGGCAATGAAAAATGGAGCTTCCGGAGGGAAGTTACTAGGTGCAGGAGGTGGAGGCTTCCTGCTTTTTTATTGCGAAAAATACAAGCAGAAGCGTTTGGATGATGCTTTGGGACTCAAACGTTTTCCTGTGAGATTTGAGCATGATGGAACGTCGGTTGTTTACATAGGTGATAAGTATTGGTGAGGTATTTATGAAGGCATTGGTAGTAGGTGGAGCAGGTTTTATTGGAAGTCATCTGTGCGAGAGATTAGTTCATGATGGTCATGAGGTTTTCTGTGTGGATAATTTCTCTCTTGGTAATGAAGGTCAGGTCGCAGGGTTGATGGATGAGACCGTCTCTTTTCAGCTTCGTGAAATTGACGCTACAGATGAGAAAGCTATGGATGGTGTTTTTTCATCTTTCAAGCCGGATTATGTGTTTCACCTTGCTGCTAATTCTGATATTCAGGCAAGCGCAAAAAATCCGGAAGTGGAATACAGGAATACTTATACCACTACATTTCAAATCTTGGAAGCAATGAGGAAATATGAAGTACGGAAATTGTTTTTCTCATCTACATCCGCAGTATATGGGGATAAGAGAGATGAGATATTGGATGAAAATACTCCAAATCTTTCTCCAATATCGTACTATGGCGCGGCAAAGCTTGGAAGCGAAGCGCTGATAAGCGCCTTTTCTTATATGAATGGAATCAGTTCGTTGATATTCCGTTTTCCAAATGTGATAGGACCTAGACTGACACATGGGGTTATACATGATTTTATTAAAAGGCTTAAAGAGGATGATACACAGCTTAAAATTTTGGGAGATGGAAGGCAAACGAAACCATATATATTTGTTACAGATCTTATAGACGCTATAGCGCAATTTATGGAAGTTGATAGTGGCGTTACACTTTATAATGTTGGAGTTGAGGGGGTCACAAGCGTCACAAGCATAGCAGATATTATTTGTGAAGAGATGGGATTAACAGATGTAAAGTATAACTATACCGGTGGTGAAGGCGGTTGGAAGGGCGATGTTCCTAGATTTCAGTATTGTATTGATAAGATACATAATGCTGGGTGGAGTGCGAAGTATTCGTCTGATGAAGCGGTACGGATGACTGTAAGAGCGGTCTTGGAAGGGGGAAATTAATGAATTCCTTGATAGCTGTTGTACAGGCAGGTGGACTTGGCACCAGGATGCGTGAACTGACCGATGATAAGATTCCTAAGCCTATGTTGCGGCTCAATGGAAAACCAATGATAGAGTGGCAGATCGAGGCAGTTGCAAGATATGGAATTAAGGACTTTGTACTTATCATCGGTCATTTGGGGGAGCAGATAAAAGAGTACTTTGGAGATGGTGCGAAGTGGGGAATCAGGATAAGCTATATTGAAGAGATAGAGCCACTTGGCTCGGCTGGTTCTTTATATTACCTAAATGAACATCTGGCAAATGATTATTTACTTATCTTTGGGGACGTTATGTTTGATATTGATATCGACAGACTAATGAAATTCCATCGGGATAAGCAATCTGATATTACTCTTGTTTCTCATCCGAATTCACATCCATATGATTCCGATTTGTTAGTAGTAGATAAAAGTGAAAAAGTAATAGGCATTATAGGAAAGAAAGAGGTGCGGGGCGAATGCTACCAGAATTTGGTTAATTCCGGTATATCTGTATTTTCAAGAAGTGTTTTGGAAGATTTGGATGAAGCAGTAAAAACGGATTGGGAGCGTAATGTTGTAAAAGGGCATATAGATGAGGGTAAAGTATTCGCATACAGAACATCAGAGTATATCAAGGATGCCGGAACGCCGGAGAGGTACAGGATTGCTTCTAAAGAGCAGGCTGAGGGATTATGGGAAAAACGAAACTTGTCAAGAAAGCAGAAATGTATATTCCTTGACCGTGACGGAACCATAAATAAGCATGTAGGTTTGGTTGATAATCCAGATCAGATTGAGTTATATCCTGATGTTGTTCAAGCAATAAAACTTATCAATTCATCGGGATACCTGGCCATTGTTGTTACCAATCAGCCCGTTGTAGCCAGAGGTCTTTGCTCGGAAGATGATGTAAGGAATATAAATGCGAGAGTTGAAGTACTTCTTGGGGAGAACGGAGCGTATCTTGATGATATTGTGTTTTGTCCACATCATCCGGACAAAGGATACCCAGAGGAAAATCCAGATTACAAGATAAAGTGTAATTGCCGCAAGCCGGCTATAGGAATGATAAAGAATATGGAGTATAAGTACAACATTGATTTATCATCTTCGTATATGGTGGGGGATACGACTGTAGATATTCAGACAGGTATAAATGCAGGAATGCCGACTGTTTTACTAAAAACCGGTGAAGCGGGAAATGATGGAAAGTATGATGCAGAGCCTAATATTAAAGCGGATACATTGCTTGATGCGATACTAAAAATATTGCAAGAGGAGGATTGACGTTGGATTACACAAAAGATATCAGGGCTTATATAGAGCAAGAGAGGGAAATTCTTTCACAACTCGATGAGAATGAAATTAGTAATGTCATGAATATCCTTGAAAATACAAGAATGTCAGGTAATAGGGTGTTCATCTGCGGGAATGGAGGAAGTGCAGCAACGGCATCGCACTTCACCTGTGACTTTAATAAAGGCGTGAGCTATAGCCAGGAAATAAAGTATAATTTCGAGTGTCTGAATGATAATGTCCCGATGATGATGGCAATTGCGAATGATATAAGCTATGAGGACATATTTTCAGAACCGTTAAAGAATAAAATGCGAAAAGAAGATGTTTTGTTGGCGATATCGGGCAGCGGCAATTCAAAGAATGTTGTTAAGGCTGTAGAGTATGCCAATAGTATAGGCGCTACGACCATTGGAATTGTGGGTTATGACGGTGGTAAGGTAAAAGAACTTTCTGACTACAGCATTCACGTGAAGATAAATAATATGCAGATTGTGGAGGATGTTCACATGATGCTCGATCATGTGATGATGTTTGTTTTGTCAGGAATGAATGGATGCTAGATATTTATAGTAAAGATTGTAATACGATACTTTGAGGAACTATTTGAAAAACACAGGGAACGAATGGGCTGTTGAACTTGTGAAGAGATCCATGTGTCCAATTCGATGACAATTGAAGTATGAATCTTATTATTTTCGGTGCCCAGGGCTATGCGTTAGGCACATATAAAGCGATTAAAGAACTGGATTCCGGACGGCTAATGCCATATTTCCTCGTTAGTGATATTGACTACAATGAGAGGATATTGGACGGTATACCGGTAAGGGATATAAAAAGTGTATCAGCAGAATTAAGCATTGCTGATAAGCAGAATACAAATATCCTCATAGCAACCCCTGTGAATGTTCAGCCTGAGATTGAAGAGATACTGGAACTTTACGGTTTTCATCATTATTCAAGGTTGACTTCATCACGTTGGGGAGAACTGATGAAGGGTTACCATAGCAAGACTTCGTTTCAGCCATTAAGTTCTTTGCCGGTAGGATGTGATCGCCCATTTATCAGAATGTACTCTGCTAAGAGTCACGTAGACAGAGCATTACGCCATCCGCCAATTCTTCCGGATTACATATTCCCTATCCAGGTTGGAAGGGCAAATACTGACAGGAGAATTGCTGATATTGTCGATAATACCGGCGATAACATATCAAATAGGAACGGGAACTATTCAGAGTTGACTGGATTATATTGGCTTTGGAAAAACAAATTGTGTGAGTCACAAACCGATAGTAGTCCTGGCAAAGATAATTTAGAACAAGAATCTATTTATTACGGTTTCGGTCAATACAGGCGAATGTTGACTTTTACTGACGATGATCTGCTCAGGTTAACGCTCAATGATGTTGATGCCGTCCTTCCATATCCGCTACCGTATGATCCGAATATCCACGCTCATCATGAGAGGTATATAAATGATTCTGATTGGGAGGGGTTATTGACAGCATTAGAGGAGTTGGAACCGGAGTACAGTAGTTGCTTTGATACCGTATTATCTCAACAGTGGCTTTACAATTACAATGTAATCCTTGCGAAAAAGTCTGTGTTACGTGATTATTGTTCCTGGCTCTTCCCAATCCTCCAACGTACTGAGGAGATAACAAATGCTTCAAGCCGCTCTGACCGCTACATTGGTTACATGGCAGAGACATTGGAGACGTTGTATTTTATGAAGAATAAATCTTTACATATCGCTCACACAGTCTGTGAGATGTATAGTTGATGCTTCGGCGGGATTTTGGAAAAAGAGAAGATTCTAATGAGTAAAAAAATAGGCTGTGAACCACGGTTCTCAGTGGCAAAGAATACGAGGTTCTGTGGTTAATGCATTTTAAGGGCATCTGCCGGTAGGAAATTAATCCTTATTGGGCGGCTGCCCTTTTTGCGTTTAAACAGTTCGTACAGTAGCTTGTCTTAAAAAAGTTTTTGCCATAGAATCAGATAGGAGAGAGGTAAGCGTCATATATGCCCCCGGATTCCCATGCAGCTGATTTTTCTTCATAATGGTGTCGAAATCCGATCTGCCACATTGGCAGGTTGGAAAAATTTACTTTCATATTGTCTAAACGTTGGAAAAATTTACTTCCAATGTGCCAAGGAAGGAGATTCGATGCCCAAAGCTCTTTTTAAGTCTGATGATGAATTGTTTGAAGCAATCCAAAGATGTCGTACTAGCGGTATGACTGATAAAGATTGGTGTGCTGCTAATGGAATCAGTCAAACCGCTCTTTATAGATACATCAGGAAATTGAAGAAAAAGT